>NZ_MIEQ01000001.1 GCF_001968815.1 Motiliproteus sp. MSK22-1
AGGAGATTAGTGCAATGGCATAAGCCAGCTTAACTGCGAGACAGACACGTCGAGCAGATACGAAAGTAGGTCATAGTGATCCGGTGGTTCTGTATGGAAGGGCCATCGCTCAACGGATAAAAGGTACTCCGGGGATAACAGGCTGATACCGCCCAAGAGTTCACATCGACGGCGGTGTTTGGCACCTCGATGTCGGCTCATCACATCCTGGGGCTGAAGCCGGTCCCAAGGGTATGGCTGTTCGCCATTTAAAGTGGTACGCGAGCTGGGTTTAGAACGTCGTGAGACAGTTCGGTCCCTATCTGCCGTGGGCGTTTGAGATTTGAGAAGAGCTGTTCCTAGTACGAGAGGACCGGAATGGACGAACCTCTGGTGTTCGGGTTGTCATGCCAATGGCATTGCCCGGTAGCTACGTTCGGACGGGATAACCGCTGAAAGCATCTAAGCGGGAAGCCCCCTTCAAGATGAGATCTCACTTGGACCTTGAGTCCACTAAAGA
>NZ_MIEQ01000002.1 GCF_001968815.1 Motiliproteus sp. MSK22-1
TCGCTAACTCCATACCTCGGTCCCAAGTTAAAGACTTTCTATACTGTTTCGGCATTTTCTTAAATGTGGTCAGCAAGGCCTGATGAACAGACGCAGCATCCTTACCCGCAAGTTTTAAGATAATTGTGAATCGAGACTTCCTGTCAACAAGTGTAGCAACGTGAGTATTTCCAGAGCCCGACACTAAGTCTCCCTCCCAGTGGCCTAGTGACTTCCGATTGTCGATATTCTTCGAGCGTTCGTGAATCGATACACCGTTAACGATATTGATAAACCCTCTGTCTCCGCTTCTTGTATGAAAGCGACTGTGGCGCATAGG
>NZ_MIEQ01000003.1 GCF_001968815.1 Motiliproteus sp. MSK22-1
TCGCTAACTCCATACCTCGGTCCCAAGTTAAAGACTTTCTATACTGTTTCGGCATTTTCTTAAATGTGGTCAGCAAGGCCTGATGAACAGACGCAGCATCCTTACCCGCAAGTTTTAAGATAATTGTGAATCGAGACTTCCTGTCAACAAGTGTAGCAATGTGAGTATTTCCAGAGCCCGACACTAAGTCTCCCTCCCAGTGGCCTAGTGACTTCCGATTGTCGATATTCTTCGAGCGTTCGTGAATCGATACACCGTTAACGATATTGATAAACCCTCTGTCTCCGCTTCTTGTATGAAAGCGACTGTGGCGCATAGG
>NZ_MIEQ01000005.1 GCF_001968815.1 Motiliproteus sp. MSK22-1
CGGTGTGCAAACACCGTTTTGGGTTATATGGTCAAGTGACTAAGCGTGCACGGTGGATGCCTAGGCAGTCAGAGGCGATGAAGGACGTTGTAACCTGCGATAAGGTTCGGGGAGGTGGTAAACAACCTGTGATCCGGACATTTCCGAATGGGGAAACCCACCCAGTGTAAGCTGGGTATCCTGCGGTGAATACATAGCCGCAGGAGGCGAACCCGGGGAACTGAAACATCTAAGTACCCGGAGGAAAAGAAATCAACCGAGATTCCCCTAGTAGCGGCGAGCGAACGGGGAGTAGCCCTTAAGCTTTTAGCGTTTTAACAGAACACTCTGGAAAGTGTGGCCATAGTGGGTGATAGCCCCGTATGTGAAAAGGCGCTTCAAGTGAAATCGAGTAGGACGGGGCACGAGAAACCTTGTCTGAACATGGGGGGACCATCCTCCAAGGCTAAATACTCCTGACTGACCGATAGTGAACCAGTACCGTGAGGGAAAGGCGAAAAGAACCCCTGTGAGGGGAGTGAAATAGATCCTGAAACCGTGTACGTACAAGCAGTGGGAGCCGTTTTAGGACGGTGACTGCGTACCTTTTGTATAATGGGTCAGCGACTTATTTTCAGTAGCAAGGTTAACCGAGTAGGGGAGCCGTAGGGAAACCGAGTCTTAATAGGGCGTGCAGTTGCTGGGAATAGACCCGAAACCGAGCGATCTACCCATGGCCAGGGTGAAGGTTGAGTAACATCAACTGGAGGCCCGAACCCACGTATGTTGAAAAATGCGGGGATGAGCTGTGGGTCGGAGTGAAAGGCTAATCAAGCTCGGAGATAGCTGGTTCTCCTCGAAAACTATTTAGGTAGTGCCTCGTGTCTCACCATGGGGGGTAGAGCACTGTTTCGGCTAGGGGGTCATCCCGACTTACCAACCCGATGCAAACTCCGAATACCCATGAGTGCAATCACGGGAGACACACGGCGGGTGCTAACGTCCGTCGTGGAAAGGGAAACAACCCAGACCGTCAGCTAAGGTCCCCAAGTTACAGTTAAGTGGGAAACGATGTGGGAAGGCTTAGACAGCTAGGAGGTTGGCTTAGAAGCAGCCACCCTTTAAAGAAAGCGTAATAGCTCACTAGTCGAGTCGGCCCGCGCGGAAGATATAACGGGGCTCAAACTGTACACCGAAGCTACGGATGCCAGTTTACTGGCATGGTAGAGGAGCGTTCTGTAAGCCGTTGAAGCGCAAGCTGTCAGGCAGCGTGGAGGTATCAGAAGTGCGAATGCTGACATGAGTAACGATAAGGGGTGTGAAAAACACCCCCGCCGGAAGACCAAGGGTTCCTGTCCAATGCTAATCAGGGCAGGGTGAGTCGGCCCCTAAGGCGAGGCTGAGAAGCGTAGTCGATGGGAAGCAGGTTAATATTCCTGCACCTCATATAAGTGCGATGGGGGGACGGAGAA
>NZ_MIEQ01000006.1 GCF_001968815.1 Motiliproteus sp. MSK22-1
GTGCTTTCTACGAAGGTATTGTGTAAACGAATGGTGAATAACCTTCTTCGATCTAACATACAGTGATTTATAGATGGTTTCGTGGGAGACCTGCATATGTTTGCGCCTTGAATACTTAACTTTAAGCCAGCCTGATATTTGTTCTGGTGACCATCGTAATTCAAGCTTTTCGGTAACTAGCTTCTTTAGTTCGGTATTAATCTCTAACACGCCAAGCTTAGGACGCTTTGCCATACGCCTTGCTCTTCTGTCTGCGTCGATAGCTTTGTAATAGCGTCTACCGCGATTACGAGCAACTTCACGAGAAATAGTTGAGGGCGAGCGCCCTAGCATTCTTGCTATGGCTCTAATGCTCATTTTCGCTGAAAGTGCTACACGAATTTCTTCACGCTCTTCACTTGTGAGGTGAGTTTTACTCCTACTTCTTGCTCGCGGCTTGATACCACCATTTTCACGAAGTATGGTGAAAACGGAACCAGGAGGGGCTTCAATT
>NZ_MIEQ01000007.1 GCF_001968815.1 Motiliproteus sp. MSK22-1
GTGGTCCCGGCGCGACCTTACAAACCCAAGGACAAATCCAAGGCCGAGGTGGCGGTGCTCAGCAATGCGAAAAAGTACGGTCGAAACAGATTAGACAACGCTTGCCGCCGAGCACTGCTAATCAACTCGCCCACTCGTAGCAGTGTGGAATCCATCCTCAAGCAAGGGCTGGATCAAGTCCCGCTGAAGCAAGAGGCGATGACCTCTGTGCAAGAAGAGCAACTGAGTCTGGACTGCCACGAAAACCTGCGCGGCGAAGCCTACTACCACTGATGATTAGCAAGGAAACAAAGTCATGATGAATAACCAAACTCTGCAAATCCTACGTACCCTCAAGCTCACTGGTATGGCTGACGGTCTCGAGCAGCAACAGTCACAGCCCGGGACACATGAAGAACTGGGGTTCGAGGAGCGGTTGGCGCTACTGGTGGATCGAGAAACCACCTACCGGCATAACAATAAAATCAGTCGCCTGCTCAAAAGCGCCAAGCTTAAACTTCAGGCTTACCCGGAAGATATTGATTACCGCCACCCACGAGGGCTTACCCAAAGTCAGTTCGCCGACCTCCTCAGTAGTCAGTGGATACACCAGCACCACAATGTTCTGATCACAGGGCCAACAGGATGCGGAAAAACTTATCTTGGCTGCGTGCTGGCCACTCAAGCCTGCCGCCAAGGGTTATCGGTGCGCTACTTCCGCACCTCACGCCTGCTGGAAATGCTCAGTATTGCCCACGGCGATGGACGCTTCCCCAAGATTATCCAGCAACTGGCCAAGACGGATCTTCTGCTACTGGACGACTGGGGGCTGGAGAAAATGACGCTTAGTCACCGCAACGACCTGCTGGAGATTATGGAAGACCGGCACGGCCTGAAATCCACGCTGATCACCAGCCAACTGCCGATTACGCAATGGCATAAAGCTATCGGCGATGCCACGCTGGCTGACGCCATCCTGGATCGGCTGCTACACAA
>NZ_MIEQ01000008.1 GCF_001968815.1 Motiliproteus sp. MSK22-1
CTGAAGTATGGTTGCCGAGCTTGTGACGGCAGCATTAAAACAGCACCGGTGCCGCCACAGCCAATTCCCAAGAGTATCGCGAGTCCGGGTCTGTTGGCACATATCGCAACCTGCAAATACCAGGATGGACTACCGCTGTATCGACTGGAGACCACGCTGCAGCGGTCCGGTATCGAGTTACCGCGAGCCACAATGGCACACTGGATGATCCGTATTGGCGAGTTGGTTCAACCACTGATCAACCTGTTACGCGATAAACTGCTGGGATCACTGGTGATCTATTGTGATGAGACCACGGTACAGGTGCTGAAAGAACCCGGTAAAGCAGCACAAAGCAAATCATACATGTGGGTTCAGGTGGCCGGAGGCGGTAGCCGTCATCGGGTGACACTCTTTGACTACGACCCCAGCCGCAGTGGTAGCGTACCGGAACGCTTGCTAGCCGGTTATAAGGGGTATATCCAAACCGATGGCTATGAAGGGTATGCGGCGATCGGGCGTCAGGAAGGCGTCATCAACCAGGGCTGCTGGGCTCACGCCCGCCGTAAGTTCGATGAAGCAATCAAGGCTCAGGGGAAACCCCAAAAAGGAAAACCGCAAAAAGCCGGTAAGGCCCAAATGGGGCTATCTTATATCCAGAAGCTGTACCGGATCGAAAAGCAGATCACCGATCAGCCACCGGACAAGAAATTGGAGGTCCGCCAGCAGCAAAGCCAGAAGATACTAGCGAATCTGCGAAAATGGCTGGAAAAATCATTGCCACAGGTGCCGCCGAAAAGCGCACTGGGTAAGGCGCTGTATTATCTACATAATCAGTGGGATAAGCTGGTTCGCTACTGTGATGCGAGTTATCTACGGATGGATAATAATCTAGCGGAGAACGCAATACGCCCATTCGTGGTAGGGCGAAAAAACTGGTTGTTTAGTAACAGCCAAGCTGGCGCACGCGCTAGTGCTAACCTTTATAGCCTGATAGAAACGGCCAAGGCCAATGGCGTGGAACCGTACACTTACCTCTGCCGCGTTCTTACCCATCTACCTGCTGCGACAACGGTTGAGGCTATCGAAAATCTAT
>NZ_MIEQ01000009.1 GCF_001968815.1 Motiliproteus sp. MSK22-1
TCGGCGTGTCACCCAGGTCATCATTACTGAGCACATTACCGGTGGTCACCGGCGTATCTTCCTGGGTGCTGTAGCTGTCAGCAACTGCCGACGGATCATCATTCCCCTCGCTGACAGTCATGGTAACTGTAGCTGTTGATTGCTGACCATCAGCATCTTCGATGGTGTAGGTAAACGTATCGGTACCGTTAAAATTAGCCGCCGGGGTGTAATCAAAGGTGCCGTCATTGTTGTAACTGACCGTACCACCGTTGGTACTGCTGTTGTCGTAGGTAACAACCGTTGTCGGCGTGTCACCCAGGTCATCATTACTGAGCACATTACCGGTGGTCACCGGCGTGTCTTCCTGGGTGCTGTAGCTGTCAGCAACTGCCGACGGATCATCATTTCCCTCGCTGACAGTCATGGTAACTGTAGCTGTTGATTGCTGACCATCAGCATCTTCAATGGTGTAGGTAAACGTATCAGTACCGTTAAAATTAGCCGCCGGGGTGTAATCAAAGGTGCCGTCATTGTTGTAACTGACCGTACCACCGTTGGTACTGCTGTTGTCGTAGGTAACAACCGTTGTCGGCGTGTCACCCAGGTCATCATTACTGAGCACATTACCGGTGGTCACCGGCGTATCTTCCTGGGTGCTGTAGCTGTCAGCAACTGCCGACGGATCATCATTCCCCTCGCTGACAGTCATGGTAACTGTAGCTGTTGATTGCTGACCATCAGCATCTTCGATGGTGTAGGTAAACGTATCGGTACCGTTAAAATTAGCCGCCGGGGTGTAATCAAAGGTGCCGTCATTATTGTAACTGACCGTACCACCGTTGGTACTGCTGTTGTCGTAGGTAACAACCGTTGTCGGCGTGTCACCCAGGTCATCAT
>NZ_MIEQ01000010.1 GCF_001968815.1 Motiliproteus sp. MSK22-1
ATCCGCAGTGCATCACCAGCAAGAAATCAATCGGACTTGGCAGGTAAAGTGCTGGGCCATATGCGGATGTTGCAGAAAAAGCCAAAGAGAGTGGCGAAGTACTTCGAGCATCCGGCTATCCGCTACGCATCGTAAACGTATTAGCCCACCGGGTTAATAGCAGGTGTTAAAGTGAGGTGCTCCCATGTTTGTTTGAGGGAATGGGGTCATGAAAAATTGAAGATAAGCTTTATTGTCGATTTTTAATAACCCATAATTGTCCGGTCAGAATATTGGAGAGCTCCTATGGGTTTTTTATCATCACTTAAATCTATTTTTTCAGGCACCGGGGAGTCATCTCCCAAGGCTGGTGAGCCAACTGAGCCCCTGGAGTACAAAGGTTATACAATCATACCAGCACCGCAATCAGAAGGAGGGCAATATCGAGTCACGGCCCTGATTCGCAAGGGGGAGTTGGAGCATCAATTTATACGCTCAGATATCATCATGACTCGAGATGAGTGCATAGAGGTTACTCTACGTAAAGCTAAAATGACCATTGATCAGCAGGGTGATCGTATTTTTTAGCCTTAAGAATCATCTTGATTGTGGTTTCCAGAAAGGCTGGACAAGATGTTTTGCATCTGTTGCAAGCTCTGGTCGTAGAGTGACTGTTTGTTTTCGTCTGCTTCCTGATAGCGAGTATCCTGAGGGATCAGGCTGTCCAGCAGGTCTTGACCAAAACTGAAAGGTGAATCCAGAAAGTCCAGCGCTGGATTACCGAATTGATTGGCAAGATCATGCATCATGTGCCCGAGCTTGCGTCCAGGGTTTTGGGATTCTCCCAGCCCCTGAACCTGTTGATAGGCTGCTGCTACGCTGTACTGCTCTGAGCGAGTCAGCGTTAAACTCATTGAGGCCAGTTCGGTTTTGTCCATTTGAAACTCAGTCGCCTGCTGGAAGGCTGCCTGCACGTCACCATCAAAAAAGTCATCAGCAATCAGGCTTACATCCTGAATCAGGTTTTCAATCGCTTCAAGCTCATCCTCATCCAGATCACCCTTTACAACAAACTGGTAGTTGCTGCTTTGGCTCCGATCTATACTGAACGCCGCAGCCGAGTTACCTTCACCATCGTTGTAGGCGCCAAAGCTGGCCTGATAGTCGTTGGAGTTGGAAAAGTCAATCGTGACGGTATCACCATCCTGGGTTTTGAGATCCAAAGAGAAGCTTTCTGACTTGGAGTAGCGCTCTGCCGCAAACATACTGCTGGAAACAGGAAATCGTTCTGATGTGTCTGCGGCAGGATTAATAGCATTCAAGGCATCTAACGTTTGGTCGAAAGTTGTGTTGATCGTCTCAGATATATCATCGGTGAGCAGGTTCATTTCTTCAAGAATATCACGGGCCTCGTCAAACCCTTTTTTTACTCCTGCTACCGCATCATCATAAAGTTTCTGAATTTCCGCTTCGGATTTACCCTCTTGGCGGGCTTTCTCTAAACCCTGTGAAACAAAATTACTAATACGCTCAGCCACTTTCTCGGGAGAGAAAGCTCCTGGGTTTAAGTCTTTGCTCTCACTGCTGCTGACACCGCTAATTTTTTCATTGAGAACCTGCTGTAGAACATTACCCGCTTTGGATTCAGCATTGGCCTCAGAACCACGTGGGTCCTGTTGGCTAAAGGACGTCAAGGAGTTGGATTGATGGCGGTAAAATGATTCTTGACTATTTAATGTGACGAGCATGGCGCAGACCTCCCATTGGTAACACTATCCAGCCTTAACGCTATCGGCCACTGGAGACAATAGTTTAGTCAGAAAATAACTACCATGAGCGAATTTCAGCATCTAATGGGCTGCAGCCGTTTATCATCAACAAATTGATACCAAAAAAATGTGTTATGTACCGATAAAGCGGATGATAAAGTGGATCGCTTTCAGGTGAGAAAGGAACAGGAGTATACACAGATTTTTTTGTGGGGTTTTGAATGATTAGATATGTGATAGGCCGTTTATGCTGTGGCTTACGCTTTCCAAATTGCTTGGCTGTTTCTGTAAGCCGTGACAGTTGATGGCGCCTTCAATCGCTCAGAGTGTCTGTTGCTAGGTATCGTTAATTAAGTGCTGAAAACAGTTAAATATCTGCGAGTAATGGTGTGTTGTCGAGATACTGATGAATAAAGATATATTACAACTGACTTTAAGGAGCTATTTGCAGAATACTCAAGTTCATGAACATGAATTCCATCAGTTAGTACTTCCTGTTAAGGGGCAGCTTGAGCTGGACGTAGGTTGTATTTCTGGTGTTGTTGATAAGCAGCATGGGGCGGTGATTGCAGCTGGAAGGGAGCATAGTTTTGAAGGGCGTCAAGAAAATTGCTTTATCGTTGCAGATATACCCAGTGGACTTGCTCCGAGGTTGGAAGCATTGCCTGCATTTCTTGAGTTGGATGGAATTGTTGTCCAGTATATTCGATTCTTGCACGAAGAATTAGTGCTGAGGAAAGATGCTGTTAATCCGCTGCTTCAACGACAGATGCTATTGTTATTAGTCCAGTTATTGGATGAGCGGTTTGGGTCACGAAAAACAGTGGATCGCCGTGTAGAAATGGCTCGTGCATATCTGGAACAGAATTTTGAAAAAACCGTAACTATGGGGTCGTTGGCAAATACCGCTAATCTAAGCGAACGACATTTACGGGAGTTATTTCAATCCAGTTATGGGATGTCACCCAGCCAGTATTTAATGGAATTACGCATGCAAGCTGCCTGGAACCTCTTGAAGACAACGGAGCATAGTGTGCAGTCTATATCTGAGAAAGTGGGGTATCAGAATATCAGTGCATTCAGTGATCGCTTTCGAAAACACTTTGGATCTTCGCCGCAGCAGTTTCGCCGACAAGGCAAATAATTACGCCGCCCCGGCAAAGATCTTTATTAACCTGCCTATTAGAATAAAGCCTTCGATAAATTTAGTTAGGCAGCTATTCTATGGCCAGATCAGGTAAAACAACCTTACAAGCAACACTGGTAGGTTGTATTGCGATTCTATTATGGGGGCTGTTAGCCTTTTTAACCCAGTTAGCTGGCAGTATTCCTCCATTTCAATTATTGGCTACCTGTTTCACTCTTGCTTTCGGAGTCATGCTGGTAAAATGGTATTTTTGCGGTCAGTCGATCAGATCAATAGCAAATCAGCCTATGTTAGCCTGGTTGGTCGGCATCGGGGGATTGTTTGGTTACCATGCGTTTTATTTCGTTGCGCTTTCCAAAGCTCCTGTTTTAGAGGCTAGCCTCATTGCCTATCTGTGGCCCTTATTGATCGTGCTGTTTTCTGCTTTTCTTCCGGGCGAACGCTTATATATTCGTCATCTTATCGGTGTTGTGCTCTCATTGTTTGGCTGTTGGTTACTGCTTGGCGGAGCTGATAGTGACTTTGATCTTGGATATTTAGATGGCTATCTGGCAGCGATCTGTTGTGCTCTGATATGGGCGGTTTATTCGGTTGCAGGCCGATGGGTCAGTCAGGTTCCTACAGACACTGTTGGTTTATTTTGTGGGGTTTGTGCTCTGCTTGGTTGGATCAGTCATTTGTTTTGGGAGGATACGATCTGGCCTCAGAGTGGTCTTCAGTGGTTAGGCATCGTAGGTCTGGCCCTTGGGCCTCTAGGTGTGGCATTTTTTGCCTGGGATTATGGGGTAAAACGAGGTGATTTACAGATGCTGGGTGTTCTATCCTACGCAGCCCCACTTATTTCTACAGGAATATTAATCCTGTTTACGGATATTGAAGCGACGGCAGCTGTCTATCTGGCTTGCGGTGCTATAGTCGGTGGGGCGTTGGTTGCCTCGATGGGAGGGTTGTTGTTCCGTAAGCTAAAAGGTAATAGAGTGAGAGAGCGGTTAACTTAGGGAAGGCTATCTGCAAATTTGTAACCTGCGCATAGTTCTTAATACTGATTTTTAGATCTAGTAAAGCTTCAATATATTGATTTTAAAGACTATACGGGCAATTACCAGGGTATGAATTATCTGAAGAAGTTTTGTGCCAACCAAGAAGGTCGTGATTTTGTCTGCGGAGATATTCATGGTCAGTTACGGCAGCTGTATCAGGCTATGGCGGAGGTGGCATTCGATCCTAATGTAGATCGACTTTTTTCAGTCGGTGATTTAGTTGATCGCGGAGCTCAATCAAAGAACGTATTTGAATTGCTTCATGAACCCTGGTTTCATGCGGTTCGGGGTAATCATGAAGCTATGATGTTCGATGCCTATCAAAGTCGTGAGCCTCGAGTGTTTTCTTCCTGGATGAAAAATGGAGGGCAATCCTGGGTGAAATCGGATGTTGATTTTTTTGATAAAGACCCACATTTTTCAATGCTGGTCGACAAGCAATGTCAAGAGCTTCCCTGGGCCATTGAACTGTCTCTGCGGGATGGGCGAGCTGTTGGACTGGTGCATGCCGAGTGCCCTTGTGATGACTGGTCTGATCTTGAACCAATGCTTCAAAGTGAGGGGCAGGAAGGTATAAAAGTTCGGCGTGATTCTCTTTGGGCCCGGAGTATTAAAGAACCTTTGTTTGGTGAGACCGTAGCAAATATCGATCTGACGGTTCATGGCCATACCGTGTTTCCTAATCCTATCCGCCGTAGCAATCGTTGTTACATAGACACAGGGGCTTGCCTGCACAGCAATAAGTTCTGGCGGCTTATCAAGAAAAGCCGGGGCTATCTCAGCCTGATTAAAGTTGAGAACTTATTTGATATTCCACAACACAGTTGGCAGACACTGTTTGAGATGGAAAAGAGCTGCTGAACAGGGCCTTCTCTGATTGTCGATGGATGCTGGTACCAGAGTCTTTGCTGCTCAAATCGGGCTAGTTAAAAAGTTCGCTAACAAATAAAACTGATGTCATTGTGGCGGCAAACGCGACCATCCAGGGAATGTACTTTTCAGTGCGTTGAATTATATTGAGCATATCTCCTCCTTGCTGAGCCAAACGGCAAAGTCAGTGTTCCATTAGTGTGCGAATCCAGAGAGCGACGGCTGAACAGCTAAGACAAAACTATTCATTGATCAGAGCAGTCCAAGGTAAAAGAGCTTTGGTAGTCCTTTTATTGCTTTTTCTACAAAAGAAGGACCGGTCCTCCAGTAACCGCGGTGAATGATACTCTAATATTGTCATGTGACAAAATCATGGATTGCATAACTGCTGCGCTAAATCATTTTTCCACTGGGGCATTCTGCTTATACTGAACTAAGTCCCCTTTTGATCTGGCCATACCGTATTATGTCTATTGCAAGTTATTATCAAATCGTTCAGAAAACCTACGTTGCCTATTATGGTCGAGCGGCTGACCCTGCAGGGCTGGAGTACTGGGCAACCAGGCTTGATGATGCTGGAGGTGATCTCAGTCAGATTATTGATGCATTTGGTAACTCTGTTGAGGCTGAGGCGCTTTTTGGATCAGCATCTAATGAAGAAAAAGTGACGGCTATTTACCAACAACTTTTTAACCGTGCTCCTGATTCGGGAGGACTCCATTTCTATACCACAAAGCTGGCATCGGGTGAGATGACTCAAGCGAGTATTATGTTGGACGTACTCAACGGTGCGTTATATGAAGATGCTTCGATTATTGAGAACAAACTAACGGTAGCGAATGCATTCACTGAGAAGTTGGTGGAAGAAGGAACAGCTGATTTATATGCCGGAGAGGAGGCCGCAATTCAGGTCAGAAACTGGCTATCGGTTATTGATAGCTCATCGGCTAGTCGAGCCAGTGCCACTGCTCAACTGCCGCAAATGGTACATCAACTGGGCTCAGACACAGTTGTTACTGTAGCAGATGTCACGGTGACAGAATCAGAGGGTTTTGCTGAGATTGTCGTAAGTCGTTCGGGCTACCTTTATCTTGAAAGCAGTCTACAAGTATCCACTTCGATAGGATCTGCTATCGAAACTGATTTTTCAGTTATTTCAAAAAATGTTCTATTTGAATCAGGCGTTTCTGAAATTACAGTGTTGGTTCCAATACTGGACGATGACAAGTTAGAGGATATTGAAACTTTTTCCGTGGTTCTTTCTGATGCTGTTAATGTGAGTTTGTCAGGGGAAGAGTCTACAGTTTCTATTCTCGATAATGATGTTGGGATTTTTGTTACCGATATTGAAGTTTATGAAGACTCTAACATCATAGAGCTTACTATCGGTCGAATGGGGGATCTGTCACAGGTAAGCTCAGTAGGTTATTCAACAACCAGTGGTAGTGCAGCGGCATCCAATGATTTTGAGGCAGCTTCCGGTACCGTTTTGTTTAATGCCGGAGAAGCATCTCAGGTTGTTTTTTTAACTGTTAATGATGACAACGTCTTTGAAGAAGACGAGATCTTTTATGTCGATCTTTTTTCTCCTGTCAATAGTGAAATTACGGATGGGAGAGCTGAGGTAAAGATATTAGCTAATGATCCCGTTGTGAGTGTAGATGATGTTACTGTTAACGAAGATACGGACCGCATTACCATTACTTTTCAAAGAATGGGGGATCTTTCTGTAAAAAGCAGCGTTGAATATTCAACTGGAGATGGCTCTGCTGCTGCAGAGATTGATTATTTGAGCGCTAGTGGTGTACTAACCTTCGAATCTGGTGAATCAGCCAAGTCTTTGCAATTAACGGTCCTTGATGATAGCTTGCTGGAGGGGGATGAGTACTTTCGTTTGTCTCTCTCTGAGCTACTTAATGCTAGTTTAAGCTCTTCCCGCACTATCATTACCATTCACGATGATGAAGCACCTTCATTTAATACTGAGGATTTCAACCAAACAGTTGATGAAGATGGAATTCTGGTTGGTGCTATAGAGCTGACCAACTCTGATCTGAATATCGATGTTACATACTCGCTGGCGTCAAGCGCTCAGAAGGGGTCGGTGACAATAACGTCTGATGGCAGCTACCACTACATGCCGTACTCTGATGCAAACGGCTCTGACAGTTTTCAAGTGAGGGCAATAAGCAACGGGAATATCGAATCACTGTTAACAATTGAAGTAAGCATTGTACCAGTGAATGATGCTCCTGTTTTTGAGTCAGACACGATAGAGCTGACGACCGCAGCAAATTCTTCTGTATCCGAAGCTGTGATTGCTACTGATGTAGATTCATCGGTAATAACATATACCCTGGGAAGCGCACCTACTCAGGGGCGAGTTCAGCTAAGCTCTCAGGGCAGTTATACCTATACTCCAGATACTAATTTCTCGGGATTCGATTCGTTTACTGTTGTCGCTGATGATGGTGACGGGGGGACAGATACTGTAACAATTTCCGTTACGATTGGGGCTCCGGACAGTAAATCTCTGGAATCTGGAAGTTATTGGCCGACCAGTAATCTGACCTATAGTTTTAATCAACAAATCCCGAGTTATTACAATAGCTACGGAATAGATTTAACAGGCTGGACACCCCTTTCAAGTGGGGCGGAAACTGCGGCCAGACAGGTTCTTTCGAATGTAGCAAGTTTTGCAGATCTTTCTATATCAGAAGATTTTACAGGAAGTGGAGATATCAGGTTTAATGCAGTTCAGTTGGACGGGATCGGTGGCTATGCTTATTACCCGTCTTTATCGTTGATTGGTGGTGATATTTTTATCGACGCTGATAAACAATCAGAAGACGTATATCAGGCAGGAAGCTCTCCTTATCATACAATTATTCATGAAGTTGGCCATGCGTTGGGTTTAAAGCACCCCTTTGATAGTCCTAATATACTGACTGATCAGCTTGATACCTCTGATTACACCGCTATGTCTTATACAGAGGCGAGAAACCTGCTGGCGGATTTTGACTACAACACTCAAACCCGGGAGATCTCTGTCGACTATGATTGGGGGGCAATGCCCTCTTCATTCTCATTGCTTGATGTCGCAGCTCTTCAGTCCATTTATGGTGCGAACTTGGATACGGCTACTGGAGATGACAGCTACTCTTTGACTTTTGCTGAAAGCAAGTATTTGACGATATGGGATGCTGGTGGCAAGGATATCATTAATGTCTCATCAGCTTCAGGTGATACAGTTATTGACCTTCGGCCTGGCCAGCTTTCTTCAGTTGATGTAAGAACGATTGAACAGCAAATAGCTTCAACCCTTGCTTGGCTGGATGGGCAAGGTGCACCTGATTATAGTGCGTGGGTCAGTAATATTTATGATTCCAAATCAGATTTTCTCTATACCGGGGAGAACAACTTGGCTATTGCATACGGGGTTTGGATTGAAAACGTAACCACCGGAACGGGGGATGACGTGATTTATGATAATGCTGTTAACAACATTATTCAGACCGGCGCCGGTGATGATCTAGTTCAGTTATATGAAGGTGGCTATGACACTGTTGATGGCGGTACGGGTAGCGATACGTTGAAGCTCAATACTTTATCCAGTCTCGTTACCATTGAAGCACTTGGTGGTGGATCTTACCTTTTAGAGGGTGAAGGGTTTGGTGTGGAGGTTGTGGGGGTCGAGACAGTTAGTTTTACCGATACCAGTTTGTCGCTTGCTTAGCCTTGAGGTTCTTAATCACGAGTAGCTGGAATTCGACTAAACTAACCCATTGATATACCTGAAAAGCGATTAAGGCAGTGTCTTTATTGGGGAAGACAATGGATAGAGTATTCCTGCTGGCAGGGGCATTGGCTACTGCTCTGTTCTGTGATCTGGCAAACTCCGATCCGACCTTTGAGATAAGCATGTCTAGCAAAGTGGCGGAAAAAGGGCACACTTTTCAAATTTTGGTTGGACTGAAAACAGATGAACCTATAGAAGATATTGTTATTTCTGTAACTGAGCCTGATGGTTTTTATATTGAGGCTATGGAATCTCCTGGTATCGCTGCTGAAAATGAAGCGATGACTGACTTTCATAGCGTTTTAAAAATAGGAAGCCTCGGCCAAAAAAGTTCAGTTACTGCAGTGTTTAAAGTCTGGCCTCCAGATCTCTTAGGCAATCCAAGAGAGGGGGAGAAGAGATCGCTATACTCAACAAGAGCGCCAAAAGTGTTTTCTGTTAATGTTTTCTATAAAGCAAAGAATGGCTCAGCGATAACAGAAAGAATATATACAGAGAAAATTTCGATTAGATATACCACCTCAATTGGCCACTATATACTTTCGGGATTATTTGGTGTTTTGCTCGGGTTTATTGTCAAAATAGCGACTCAATATAAAGAAGAAATCAATGCGTCCTTAAAGAAAGATGAGGCACTGTCTCAGAAAGCAAAAGCTTTCTTTATTGAAGTTTTTCTGGCTCGATTTCCGTTACTGTTAACGTTATTAATTATTGGCTTCGGATTGCTGTTATCCCTTGCAAAGGATGGACTTCCCGTCACAAGCTGGCATCAGGCCATTGCACTTGGTATTGGAATTGGTCTGTTAAGTGATGAGCAGCTGATTACAAAAATCAAGAAATATAAGGTTTGAGGGTGTTTGTACGGAACAGAAGGCCCATAAATTGCTCGCTTAAGCAAAAAATGGGTAGAACTAGGCAGGTTCTTTGTATAAAAACCTTTAAGTTTGCTCAATTATTTCGGATTGAAAATATTTCTTTCGTAACGAGAAAGAAATATGTAGGTATCCAGTTTGAAAAAACTCAAATCTCAGCTAACCTTCTGCGACCAATGAGAAAATTGCAATTAAGACATGGAGTCAAAAATGCCACAGGTTTTATTCTGGAATGTAGAACGATTAGGGATGGGGACAGATCCAAGAATCAAAGAAATGGTAAGTTGGGTTGTTGACTATGCAATTGAGAATTTTAGTGTAAGCGATATCTACCTCTGCGAAGTGACTTCGGATTTTGAACTTCTACTGCCTTCCCTTTCCCACATTCCAAGGGGGTATCAAAAAGAAGGATTTGTGCAAAAGATATCAAGCCGAACGACTAGTGCCCAACTAGGCTATTCACACATCAGCACAACTGAACATCCACCAGCAGATCCTGCCAAAATTACTCTAAAGTCGCACTCTCAGGTTTTTGGTATGCTTCCTGGTCAGTTTGGGCATATGGTAAACCCCATTAGACATCTTGTTCGTCATGGGAAAAATATCTACGTATTGCATGCAAACTCAGGAAAAGGCGGTGGTGCTCCTTATCAAATTATTAGAGCCTGGGTGCAAATATATTACGATACTTTTTCTTCTTTTCCGGTACTTTTCGGTGATTTGAACTGTGAGCCAGAAGTTCTTGAGCAAACAAGAAAAAATTATATCAAAATATTGAATGCAGCTTTTAATTCTAACTCAAATATACCTCGGGTGAACGCTTCTTTAAAACAATGGAGTATAGCGGCGGCAATTGAGGCGCTAGAAGATATGATTATTCTAGCAGATTCTCCTACATTTAAAGTTAACCCTTTATATAAAGGGATTGATTCAACTCGTAAAACTTACGATTACGTTGTAACGGTAAAAAATAATAACGTTTACGTCGAAACTTTTGATTACAGACGTCAATTTGGATATCGTGAAGAGTTTACGACCAAGGTTTTTGGTGGGTATTTAGTGGGAGGAACTGGCTGCCCTTCTGATCACTTACCTATCTATGTTAGCTGGGGCGATTAATAGGAGTCGGAGTATAGGTTGGATATAATTTTTTGCTAGGGAAAGTGTTATTAAAAGACCCCTGCGTTACTCTTGTTTATCATCCATTTTCCAAGGCTTATGATGCGATTCGTCTGCTTCTCGATCTTATCGAGTGGCCTGGCCGCAGACCCGTTGTACAGATGCCATCGGTTATTCCCTGCTCAGCCAGCCACTTTCTGTTGGTGAGCTGATGGGGTCAGACTCTCATTCAGCGTGCATTCAGTTCTTAGTCGAAAACACCGACAGTATCTAAAAGTAGCATCAATATCAGAGAAACAGCTGTGAAAGCGTAGAGCCAGAAAAATATAGCAGCTAAGACCCGATCAAAGGCGCTAGTGTGTTCACGAAGTAAGTCTGCATTCGCAAACATTGCCGACAAGGGGCTTTCCTTGAATCTGTCAGTCAAGGTTTTAGGTAAAGCTAATGCTTGGGCTGCATTCAGAATATCCCAGCCACTAGTAAACTCCATACCCAAGCTGTCCTTAGTGGCTGGATTCTTTCTTAGCCTCCTAACGGTAGTCTATTTTATCTATATTGGCTTTAAGCTCTGCAATGTAGGCACGCCTATTCGATGATAGTAGATACCGCTGTCAGGATGCTTCCAAGGTTTGGCCATGCTGCTCATTTTCCATACTCCACGAGGCACGTGAAGCAACTGTTAGAAACACTGCTCTTTACCAGCGTTTTGTACCAGTTGCAAAGAGTCTGGAAGTTGTAACTACATGAAATCAAAGAAACTCTTTTCTATCAAGAGTTTATAAAGATTGGTAGGACTAGGCAGATTCGAACTGCCGACCTCTACCATGTCAAGGTAGCGCTCTAACCAACTGAGCTATAGTCCTGAGGTGTGGTGCGTATTATAAGCGTGGCTTTTCGTTTGGCAACCCCCGATCTAAAAAAAAATCGGGGGTTGGTGATATGCCGAAAGTTGCATGCTAAGTCGATCGATGAATCAACTATTTCACAAGTGCATGCTGCTTAAGATCATTGAGTTCATCCCTGTATTGGGCTGCTTTTTCAAATTCCAGATCTTTTGCAGCTTGATACATCTTTTCTTCCAGTCGGCTGATTGCATTGCTAAGCTCTTTGGGTGACATCTGTGCTGGATCAACGTTATATTCAGGTGAAGGTTCAGCCACTTTGCGACTGCTACGCGATTGTTTCTTACCGGGTACACGAGCTCCTTCCATGATGTCTGCAATAGATTTATTGATCCCCTTAGGGTTTATGCCGTGGGCTTTATTGTGCTCAATCTGTTTCTGTCGTCGTCGACTGGTCTCGTCGATTGCTCGTTGCATAGAACCTGTGATTCTGTCTGCATAAAGGATTGCCTTGCCGTACAGGTTGCGGGCCGCTCGGCCTATGGTTTGTATCAGTGAACGTTCCGAGCGAAGGAAGCCTTCTTTGTCAGCGTCAAGAATAGCGACTAATGAGACTTCCGGCATGTCGAGGCCTTCGCGGAGCAGGTTAATACCTACCAGAACATCAAATTCACCGATACGTAAATCTCGAATAATCTCCACTCGTTCTACAGTATCTATATCCGAATGCAGATAACGGACTCGAATGCCATGTTCACTAAGATATTCGGTCAGATCTTCGGACATGCGTTTGGTCAGGGTAGTGACCAGTACCCGTTCCTCTTTCGCAACGCGAACATTGATTTGAGACAGCAGATCGTCAACCTGTGTTGTTGCTGGTCGCACCTCAATTTCCGGATCTATCAACCCGGTGGGGCGTACCACCTGTTCCACGACCTGGCCTGTATGTTCTGCTTCATAATTCCCTGGAGTGGCAGATACGAAAATAGCCTGGGGGGCGAGGCTTTCCCATTCTTCAAAGCGCATTGGACGGTTATCCAGGGCTGATGGTAGTCTGAATCCATACTCCACTAAGGTCTCTTTACGCGAGCGGTCACCTTTATACATGGCACCCAATTGGGGAATAGTAACGTGGGATTCATCGACGACAAGCAGGGCGTTATCCGGTAAGTAATCGAACAATGTTGGTGGGGCTTCGCCCGACCCACGGCCGGACAGATAGCGGGAGTAATTTTCGATTCCGTTGCAATATCCCAACTCCAGAATCATCTCCATATCAAAATTTGTACGCTGTTCCAAGCGCTGCGCCTCAACCAACAAATTGTTGGAGCGTAATTGCTCTAGCCGTTCTTTAAGTTCAATACGAATATGATCTACGGCCTCTATGAGTGTCTCTTTTGGAGTGACATAATGGGACTTGGGATAAACAGTAACCCTGGGGACCTTGCGTAGAGTCTCACCCGTGAGTGGGTCAAAATAGCTGAGGTTTTCAATTTCGTCATCAAATAACTCAATTCGTATTGCATCTTGCTCGGACTCAGCCGGGAACACATCAATCACATCCCCCCTGACTCGATAAGTGGCGCGATGCAGTTCAACATCATTACGTGTGTATTGAAGTTCGGCAAGACGGCGCAAAATATAGCGTTGATCAACGCGGTCACCCCGATCCAGGTGCATCATCATTTTTAAGTAGGAATTGGGATCACCGAGTCCATAAATTGCAGATACCGTGGCAACAATGATGGCATCTTCTCGCTCCAGCAGTGCTTTAGTAGCGGACAGGCGCATCTGCTCGATATGTTCGTTGACTGAAGCGTCTTTTTCTATAAAGGTATCTGAAGCAGGTACATAAGCTTCCGGTTGGTAGTAGTCATAATAAGAGACAAAATATTCAACCGCGTTTTTAGGGAAAAATTCTTTGAACTCACCGTAAAGCTGGGCAGCAAGCGTCTTATTGGGTGCCATCACAATGGTGGGACGCTGTAAGTTGGCGACTACATTGGCGATAGTAAAAGTTTTGCCGGAACCGGTGACTCCCAGGAGGGTTTGAGCGGCTAAGCCCGCCTCAATCCCATTGGTTAATTCGATTATGGCAGAGGGTTGGTCCCCTGCTGGTTGAAATCGGGACTCGACTTTAAAATAGTTACTCATTTGGATTCCTGATGATCTGTAAATCCGGTATCATTATCCAGTTATATTTTGGGTGATGCTGATGTGGCAGATAATGGATGAAGACCACAATTTCCCGAAATAACTCACTTTCGAATACCGTTTGATACTGTCTTTGGTATCTGGTTTTTGACATCTAGTTTCGACACACAGCTTTGATTAAGAGGATAAAAGCTTGGACGTGCAACTTTCAGATCGCGTAAATAATATCAAGCCATCTCCCACTCTTGCCGTTACTAACCGAGCGGCAGAGCTTCGCGCGGCGGGTAAAGACATTATCGGACTTGGTGCCGGTGAGCCAGACTTTGATACTCCGGATCATATCAAGGCGGCAGCCATTCAGGCCCTGAATGACGGTTTCACCAAATATACCGCGGTTGACGGTACTCCTGCACTTAAAAGCGCTATTATCGCTAAATTAGAGCGCGATAACGAGTTAACTTATACCCCTTCGCAAATTCTCGTTTCCTGTGGTGGTAAGCAGAGTTTTTTTAACTTGTCTTTGGCATTAATTAACGCTGGAGATGAGGTCATTATTCCTGCCCCTTATTGGGTTTCCTACCCTGATATGGTTGCGGTATCTGATGGCATACCCGTGATCATTCGCACAACTCAGGAGCAGCGTTTTAAGTTGACTCCTGAGCAGTTAGAAATGGCTATTACCCCGAAAACCAAGTTGGTTGTGCTCAATAGTCCTTCCAACCCAACAGGTGTGGCCTACTCTCGCAGTGAGCTAAAGGCTCTGGGAGAGGTGCTGTTGGCACATCCTCATGTGATGGTTGCTACCGACGATATGTATGAACATATTCTTTGGGCTGATGAGCCTTTCTGCAATATTTTGATGGCGTGTCCTGAGCTCTATGATCGTACTATTGTGCTTAACGGTGTTTCCAAGGCTTATTCCATGACGGGATGGAGAATAGGCTATGCTGCGGGTCCGGAAAAGCTGATTAAGGCGATGAAGAAAGTGCAGTCTCAAAGTACTTCTAATCCCTGTTCTATTTCTCAGGTAGCCGCTCAGACAGCATTACAAGGTTCACAGGATTGTGTTACGGAAATGCTGACGGCTTTTAAGCATCGTCATGTTTTTGTTATCAAAGCACTTAATGAGATTGAAGGTGTTGAGTGTATACCTGCAGATGGAACTTTTTATGCGTTCCCCAGCTTTCAGAAGGTAATTGATAGTCATCCTGCATTTGAAGATGATATTGATTTGGCCGAGTTTTTGCTCAACGAAGCCGGTGTTGCACTAGTTCCTGGGTCAGCCTTTGGGGCTCCTGGAAATATGCGTTTGTCTTTCGCGACCAGTATGAAGGTTCTGGAAGATGCGATTGGTCGGATCAAGCAGGCTCTGGAAGCCTAGAATCCAGTTTATTTGATTTTTGAAACCGCGAACCTGTTCGCGGTTTTTTTTACGTCAGCGACTATGGGCGTTTGCGATTATTCTGCTCCTTTCTCTCTTAAGAACTTTGCCATTTCTGCGTCTTCACTAATATGGGTCAACAGCCAGGAGCGTAGCAAACTCAATAAGGAGTGGGCGGCGGAGGGATCATCCATTAATGCTGCACCATCAAAATCAAAAGTTTTCTGCGCTGAAATATCATGCTGACTTTTGTGATTTTTTAGGTCCGGATAAGCGTATTTTTTCATCAGCAATTCTTCTGTGGTGAAGTGCAGGATCGTCAATTCACGTAACTGATTGAGAATCTGAACAAGGGCGACAGGGTCTTCCTGATGGTTAAGAATATCCTGAGTCTGATTAATCATATCGATCAGTTGCTGATGTTGATCATCTATTACCCTGATATTCAGTTGAAGCAAGGGGGTCAATTTTAATGGACGCATAATCACTCCAGGGATTAGAGGAGTTCAAATATTAATGACAATTACCGGCGATTCTAATTGGCAGACTCCTGAATACAGTCTTACTCAAGATACTACGTTGTATAGTTTAGTTGCCTTTAACTCCATGCTTTTTATCTTCTGGTATTGTTGGCCAGATACTGCTGAGAATAGCTCCAAGGTTGAATAAAAAAGGTGTGTCCACCATATCGATTACTGAGCATTCTTTTATCTGTGTATCTCTGGTTTGGGCTGAAGGTAGCAGCTGTCCGCTGTTATCCAGAACAACCGATACGATTGGAAACGGAACATCCTGGCCAGAGGCACTGACGACTCCGAGTTCACCATTGGCCAGTTTGACCCAGGCCCCGGGTGGGTAAACCCCTAAAATATCGATCAGGTTTTTTACCAGGGTAACATCGAGTTGCTCACCTCTTTGCAGGAATACTTCCTTAATTGCGTATTTTGGGGTCTTTATTCCCCGATCACCTCTAGGGCGCACCATTGCTGCGTAGATGTCGGCAATAGCAAGCACTTTGGCACCCAGGGATATATCTTCCTCTTTTAGGCCATTGGGGTAGCCACTGCCATCCAAACGTTCATGATGTTGTTCGACAGCATTAAGCCACAGAGCATCCTTGACTCCTGCTTTCACTAATATGCTACGACCTGTTGTAGCGTGCTTTCGGATAAACTTCAGCTGGGACTCTGTCAGGGGAGTCGCTTGACGATCCAGTTTACTGTCTTGCAGGTCCAGCATCGCGATATCCTGGGTCAAGGATGCGCAAATAAGCAACAGGCGTGATGAAGGCGTCATGCGGGCCTTTTTACCCAGAAGCTCACAAAGTACGCCAGCCATTAACTCTTTGATATACTGGTGCTTTGGGGTCCTGTTGAGCTGGAGTGCAGCGAGGATGCCGCTCTCATGATGTTTACAGGCGTTTTGGATCTGGTGAGCAAGATACAAGCAACGGGAGATCTGTTTGCGATCCGGTGTAACCATCAGTCGATCATAGGTTCCCACCAGAAATTGGTGGCGTGCGTCCACCCAATCAAATACTGATAGATTGTTAGTGTCAGAAAAAGTTTCAATGGCCTGGGTGTTGCTCATTCAGCCCCCTTATAAGGAACGAAACTCCAGCTACCAAACACCCGATATCTACGTTCAGCTCAGAACTGAGAGATCTCTGGGATCAAGGATAAGTTGATATGAAAAATGATTAAAATCAAAAAGATACTAAGCTAGATCTTGCCTGGTAAATATCTTTCCCCTATCACCTGTATCCATGACTTTGTGCTCGAAAGAGATTGTTTCGTAAATTCAAACGGGCGTATTATTACTGTTCATTAGCACCGCTGAACAGTGATCCAGATCAGTGTTTTATCATAATAGTTGATTTTGCGGGCTGTATAAGATTTGCAAGTTTTCAAAACAGCAGCGATTGCAGTTCTGTGTCAGCCGCTGCTGAATACTGGGAGCTGGCATAACGACTATATCCTTTCTGTCATCATTTCAGCCCCAAGTGGTCGCAATGGCTAAAGGTGCTCTTCTGCGTATTCTGCAAGTCGACTGCGAACCACGCTTTCTAAATGAATCGTGGCTGCCCCTGAGTAATCCTTAAAGCGTTCTACTATGTAAGTTAACCCCGAAGTTAATGGCGTGAGATAGTTGGAATCTATCTGGGCTAGATTTCCCAGGCAGATCATTTTGGTTCCTTTACCACAGCGGGTAAGGATTGTTTTAAGTTGTGAAGGGGTTAGGTTTTGAGTCTCATCAATTAGCACAAGTGCGTCCTGAATGCTACGTCCACGGATAAAGTTCAGGGACTTAAACTGAATGTTGGCTTTTTCAATCGTGTATTTAATGCTGCTTTGAGGTTGCTCATCACTTTCATGCATTGCTTCCAAATTATCTTGTATTGCAGCCAGCCAAGGGGTCATTTTTTCTTCTTCGGTACCAGGCAGAAAACCGATGTCTTCGGCTACCGGAGGAGTCGATCGGGTAACAATTATTTTGTTGTATCGACCTTGCTCAATGACCATTTCTAAACAGCTGGCCAAGGCTATTAGTGTTTTGCCTGATCCCGCAGCACCATTGAGAATGCAAAGATCTATGTTAGGGTCGTTGATTGCATCCATTGCAAATGCTTGGGCAATATCTAGCGGTTTAATTCCCCAGCATTGACGATCTTTCAGGAACCGCTGATTAATATCCATTAGCGTCAGTTCTTTTTCATCAACCTCTACGATACGGGCAGCAAATTCCTCTTGGTCGTAAATATATTCATTTAAAAAGGCGTCAGGTAAATGATCTCTGGAGATGCGGTGAAATGTACGGCTGCCGTGTTGCTGTGATTTTACGTCGTTAACCTGATCCCAGAAGTTTCCCTCTAACTCCCTGTAGCCTTTGGCCAACAGATCAAGATCAGAAATCAGCTGGTCAGTACGGTAGTCTTCTACGCGTTTAAGACCCACCCCCAAAGCTTTCAGGCGCATGTTGATATCTTTAGTGACAAGTATTACCTGGCGAGCGGGATTGATTGATTGAAGGTGCAAAGCCGTATTGATAATCATGTTGTCATTGTTACTGCGGTCTTGCAAAAAACCTTTGTGGATATCCAGTTCATGGTCTGGAAAGATGGAGAGCTTGCCAAGCTCCATGGATGCATCTGCTACCGGTAGTTTGATCGGGACGCCAGTTGTAATTTCTTCTGGTGATTTGGCGAATGAGAGGATTTTATCAATCTTTCGAATAGCTATACGTGCTTCTTGAGCCACATTTTGTTTGCGGTCTTTGATGCGGTCGAGTTCTTCCAGCACGGTGATAGGAATAACAACATCTTGCTCTTTAAATTCAGTCAGGCTGTTGGGATCGTGAAGTAGAACATTGGTATCCAGAATGTAGAGCTTGGATGCGCGCATAGAGTTCTCCTAAGTGGATAGGCCAGATTTACGCCGAGCATTCAACATGTTATGTATATTAAGCCGTAGACTGATATGCAAGTGCGCAATTATCATACCGATTGATGTTACGTTTTGAAGAAATATTTGTTGTGTGCTCTTTATTGTTGTATTCACTCCTTTCGGAGACTGGGTATCAAGGTAATCCGGAATTTTGCGATGTTTCTACAACCTTTTTGCTGTCGTTATAACAGAAGTCTCAGGAGCTTTTTCAGCTAAGGAACCTACCAACAGGTTGCTCTGAAGGCCCCAAAGGACTCGCTGAGAACATAAGGGACTTATTTGCAGGTTCCCTGATGAGATACAGATAATGAATCGGCTGGTCATGTGAAGCAGATCTTCTTCCTGCTGTCAGTTTCATTAGTTTTACCTTTATATAGAGTACTCTTTTGATGCTTGGTTCTAAAATGTGAACGATGGTGTAAATATGAGTGATGTCTATGAGGGTTGGTTGCTATGCTCTTAGCCAACTATAGTTAATGCGTACAAGAAACGAAAACCTGAACAGGAAATATGGAGCACCTGACTGGAGTTTAGGAGTAAGCTATAACTGTTTGTTAATCAGTTTGTTATTACTTGTTAGTGGAGTCAGTAAGTTTTTTGGCTCATGTATAAGTCAACCACCGGTCTCTTTGGAAGGGCATCGGTTAGGAGATGTCTATGACTGGAAATCAATTTGTTACTACCAGTGTTACTCCAGAAGCTAACCTTGATATTCTCTCACAATATGAACTGGTCAGACTGCAGGATAAAAGTGGCAGTGGTCTGTACCGGCTATTTCGAAAATGTGCTTTGGCTGTCCTTAACTGTGGCAGTGAGTTGGATGACGCTCGCCAAGTTCTTGAGCTATTTAAAAATTTTGATATTCAAATCAGCCAAAAGCACCGGGGGGTGCAACTTGACCTGATTAATGCCCCTGCTAGTGCATTTGTGGATGGAAAGATCATCAGTGGTATTCGAGAGAATCTGTTTGCGGTACTGCGTGACCTGCTGTACGTGGGTGATGAGTTAGAGCTGACCCATGATGAGCTGACAACTTCTGAATCAATTACTAATGAAATTTTCCATGTACTCCGTCATGCCAAGGCGCTGACTCCCGGGATAAAGCCTAATCTTGTTGTCTGTTGGGGAGGGCATTCTATCGGCCGTGAGGAGTATCTTTATACTAAAGAGGTTGGCTATGAACTTGGATTAAGGGGGTTCGACGTTTGTACCGGCTGTGGTCCTGGAGCCATGAAGGGACCAATGAAGGGAGCAACTATTGCTCATGCTAAACAACGTATTGGTAATGGGCGCTATGTGGGTATCTCGGAGCCTGGAATTATTGCTGCTGAATCGCCTAACCCTATCGTTAATGAGCTCATTATCATGCCTGACATCGAGAAACGCCTGGAAGCTTTTGTGCGTCTTGGTCATGGTTTTATTGTCTTTCCTGGCGGTGCCGGTACAGCCGAGGAAATTCTCTATATATTGGGTTTGATGCTGGATGACAGGAATAAAAACACCGCTTTGCCTTTGTTGTTTACCGGTCCGGAAAGCGCTTCAGGATACTGGACGGCAATCGACCGTTTTATTGCAGATACTCTCGGTGAAGAGGCCCGTAAATACTATAGTATTGTCACTGGTAATCCCGCTGCTGTGGCCAGGGCTATGAAAAAAGGTATGAAGCAAGTCACCGATCATCGTAAGGCTACCAGCGAGTCTTACCATTTTAATTGGTTACTCAATATCGATTATGAGCTTTTTCAGAATCCCTTTGAACCGACCCATGAGAACATGGCGGAGTTAAACCTCAGTAAGGATCAGCCTGTCCACGAGCTGGCGGCAAACCTTCGCAGCGCCTTATCAGGCATTGTTTCAGGGAATGTAAAAGAATCAGGCATTCAGGCTATAGAAACACACGGACCTTTTAAACTAACAGGTGACCCTGAGTTGATGAAGTCTCTGGATGCCATGCTCAGGTCATTTGTTGATCAAAGACGCATGAAACTGAATCATGAAAAATATGAACCCTGCTATCGTATTCAGCTTTAACTGCGGTACTCAACCAATCAGCAGCGAAGTGAAGTTCTTTGCTGCGTTGAAGGGAAGCCTGCCTTCTATCAGGCAAGCCTCCCTTGGTTAATAATTAACAGTGGTTAATCGGTACTCATATTCTCTCGAACAATGCAGCGATACCTTGTCCGCCACCGATACACATCGTAACTACAGCGTATCGCCCTTGGGTACGTTGCAGTTCATATAACGCCTTTACGGTGATCAATGCCCCCGTTGCACCTATAGGGTGTCCTAAAGATATCCCACTGCCGTTAACGTTTACCCTGTCCGCAGGCAGCTCAAGATCACGGCATACAGCCAGCGCCTGAGCGGCAAAGGCTTCATTCACTTCCCATACATCAATATCGCTGATGTCTAAGCCTGCTTTGTCAAGCAGTGATCGTACAGCAGGTACCGGTCCGATACCCATATACTTGGGTTCCACTCCCGCATAACTATAAGAATTTAAGCGTGCCAGGGGCTTGATTCCTTTGGCCTCTGCTGCTTCTTTAGACATGAGAACGACAGCCGCCGCCGCATCATTCAGTCCAGACGCATTGCCTGCCGTAACTGTTCCTTCCTTCTTAAAGGCTGGGCGCATACCTGAAAGTTGATCGACAGTCATACCGTTTCGAACATGCTCATCAGTATCGAATACTGTTACACCTTTACGGGATTTAATTTCGATTGGTAGGATTTGCTCTTTAAAGCGACCTTCGGCAATCGCTTTTTCTGCCCGGTTATGACTTTCTGTAGCCAGTGCATCCTGCTCCTCACGGCTAATGTTCCATTTTTCAGCAATATTCTCAGCAGTGATTCCCATATGGGTATTATCAAAGGGGCAGGTTAGGGCACCAACCATCGCATCTATTATCTGACCATCACCCATGCGCTGTCCGAAACGAGCTCCAGGAATCCAGTACTGAGTACGACTCATCGACTCTGAGCCTCCCGCAACCGCTGCTTCACACATTCCTAACTCGATTTGCTGCGTGGCAGATACAATCGCTTGTAAGCCGCTGCCGCAGAGTCTATTTACGGTAAGGGACGGAGTTTCATGGGGTAAACCGCCTTCTACCGCAGCGACCCGGCTTAGATACATGTCCCGCGCTTCCGTGTGCACAACATTACCAAAAACGCTGTGTCCTATTTCTTCGGGGGCCAGGCCAGAGCGTTTTACCGCTTCTTTGACGACAGCGGAAGCCAGATTACAGGGGCTCATCGTTTTCAGGCTGCCGCCAAAATCACCGATGGCTGTTCTAACTCCGCTTACTACTACAACTTCTTTATTGCTCATTGTTACTCCCTGCGAATATCGCTTGTAAATTAGGGCTGTTTATTTTTCAGTGCTAATTATGGGGTTATTTGAATTAGAAGTCTTTAATGTAATGTGAATATCAAGTGTATAAACATTGAGTTCAGGTCAATATACCGTTGTTTTATTACTCCTCTGGCTGTTTTTCTATCGGATAGGGGGCAGAAACAACTGTCGAGCAGGCTATGGTCGAAGTTCATCTGTTAGTTAACAACATAAGGGTTGGCTTTGTCAGTGCTCAATGCTAGCCCTTTAGTCTAAGCTTTTCCTATAAATTGACTAAGGAACCTTCGAACAAGTCCATTATGTTCCAGCGAGCTCTAGAATGGCTAAATGTGGGTTGCGGAATGAGGAGTCCTTTCCGGGCTGTTTGACAATGCAGGTAGCTGTTCTAGGGCCGAAGGGACTTGTTTGCAGGTTCTCTAAAGTAGTGTGCGGCCAACAATCGGTCTTCAGTGGTAATATGTCGATCTTGTGTATAGAAACCTCAACAAAAGGGAAAATTAAAAATGAGATGCCATGAAGTGGAGTACCGAATCATTGGAGATGCCATGCAAGTGGTTGAAGTTGACCTGGATCCTGGCGAGTCGGTCATTGCTGAAGCAGGAGTAATGAACTACATGGAAGAGGGAATCGCCTTTGAAACAAAAATGGGAGATGGTTCGGACCCTGATCAGGGACTGTTTGGAAAGCTATGGTCTGCTGGCAAACGAGCGGTAACAGGTGAGTCGTTGTTTATGACCCATTTTGAAAACCGAGGAGTAGGTAAGCAGCATGTTGCCTTCGCCGCACCCTATCCTGGCACTATCGTTCCGATTGATATGGCTAAAGAGGGCGGCACCATTACTTGCCAGAAAGATTCTTTTCTTGCTGCTGCGTTGGGTACAAAAGTCGATATTGCTTTTTCTCGTAAGCTGGGGGCAGGTTTTTTTGGAGGGGAGGGGTTTATTCTGCAAAAGTTGGAAGGTGACGGTATGGCCTTTGTTCAGGCAGGAGGAACAATCGTTCGTAAAGAACTTAATGGACAGACGCTTCGGCTGGATACAGGGTGTCTGGTAGGATTTACTGAAGGCATTGAGTACGATATAGAAATGGTATCCGGGCTGAGATCCATGCTTTTTGGTGGTGAAGGTATGGTGCTAGCCACTTTACAAGGAACCGGGTCTGTATGGATTCAGAGCTTACCATTCTCAAGGTTAGCTGACCGTATTCTCGCTAATGCGCCTGCACTAGGTGGAAAAAGTCAAGGGGAATAACTGATGAACTGACAACCCTGTTTAATTAAAGGGACTTGGGAGATACGTCTATGTAATAGATAATGTTTCGATAAATAGCGTGTTCGGAGATATGGTGAAAAATCAACTAGTGCTCACACTCACCACAATGCGAGGATCCAGACAATACTCACTCAATAAGGTGATGAGGTATTTGCTGGTGTCTGTTATCGCATTGATATTTTTAGGTTTTTTATTAGGCAATTTTTTATTGGTGAGAACAAATGATCAGCTGTCGTTACTTGAGGTAAACCATCGGACGTTGGAAAATCGCTATGAGGATGTACTGGAAAATTACGAGAATGTTCTGGGAAGTCGCGAGCTGTATAAGACGGAGCTGGACCAGTTATCCGATAGTATGAGGACCGTTGAATCAGAGCGTAGCCGACTGGAGAGAGAATTTCATTCCCTGGCCAGTCGGTATGAAGAGGTATTGGGAAGTAGTCAGCTATACCAAAATGAGTTGGATCTGCTTAATGACAATATTGATCAAATTGAATCTGAGCGTCGGCAGTTACAGAAAGAGTCTGCACTTGTTGTATCAGAACGGACGCTCTGGGCAGATTCTCTGAGGGTACTGGAACGGAAAATGGGGTTGCCGGTATCAGAAGAAATGACGCTGGATCGATCCATGGAATTGCAGCAGATCGCCAATGAGAGGTTGTTTATGTTACGTGGGATTCCCAATGGAATGCCGATGAAAGAAGGGCGAATGACTGATCGATTTGGTATGCGAACTCACCCTGTCAGCAAGAAGCAAAAGATGCATTACGGTGTAGATTGGAGTACAAATATCGGGACTCCAGTGTTCGCTACTGCGGACGGCGTTGTTGAATTTTCTGGATATCATAAGAAAAGCGGTTATGGTAAGTTGTTGATCATCAGCCATAACTTTGGTTTTAAAACCTACTACGGTCACCTGGACAAACAGGTGGTTAAAGGCGGAAATGTTGTTAGGAAGGGGCAGTTGATCGGCTATAGTGGTAATACCGGCAGATCTACCGGGCCTCATCTCCACTATGAGATTCGCTACATTTTTAAGCACTTAGACCCAGTACCGTATTTAAACTGGGATATAGAAAACTATGAAAATCTGTTTACCCAAAGTAAGGGGATCGCATGGGATTCCTTAAGAAAGATGCATCCGTTAAATCAGCTCGAAGCGCCGTTACTATAATTGCAGAAGGAAATAAATTTACCGGTGATATGAGCGTAGTTGGAAAGATGCACATAGATGGTGTGTTCGAAGGGACGATCGCTTCTCTGGATACAATTACCGTAGGCACTCGGGGTGAAATTCACGGTAATGTTCGAGCCCATCAAATCAATGTTTGTGGGTTGCTTCAGGGCGAAGTTATTTGCGATGAACTGCATATTGAGGACGGTGGGCGAGTTCGAGGAACCGTCTATAGTGAAAAAATGATTGTCCAAACCAACGGGTGCTTTGTGGGAGAGCGATATCTAAAAGAGCAAAGCACTAACGATGTGGCGACGAACACTCCCTTAACCGTCGGAGCAGCGTCTGAAGAGTTAGCGCAGACCCTTGAAGGGTTGCCTGACAGAGTTACGCTTGTATCGGAACAAAAGTTTTCAGACAAGACTGGACAAAACCGTGCCATGAGTAGTGCTTCTGAAAGTGAAATTCCAGAACAGACAAACGGGAATGAAACAGATTCCGAGGAAAGCATACAAAAAAACTCTATCCAGCAATAACAATGGCAATGTTCTTATATTAGGTAATGTTCCTGTATTTAAGAGAGCTATAGAGTAGTTGTCATCGAAACTGATTAGGGAAAAGTGAATACGATGTGCGAATTAATGGGCATGAGTGCCAATGTGCCTACGGATGTTTGCTTTAGTTTTACCGGATTGATGCAACGGGGCGGGCGTACTGGGCCCCATAAAGACGGCTGGGGCATCGCATTTTATGAAGGGCGGGGCTTGAGCAGCTTTCATGATCCGAATCCAAGCGTAAATTCCAAAATTGCCCAGCTTGTTAAAGATTACCCAATCAAAAGTCACGTCGTGATTAGCCATATCCGACAGGCAAATGTCGGAGATATCTGTCTGGAAAACACCCATCCATTCAGCCGAGAGTTATGGGGGCAAATGTGGACATACGCTCACAATGGTCAGTTGGATCAATCAGTGTTCGAGTTACCCTTAACTCATTACCGACCAATTGGGACGACTGATAGTGAATATGCCTTTTGCTGGCTCTTGGGTGAAATACGGGAGGCTTTCCCGGAAAGACCGGATAGCTATGATGAGCTAATAGGGTTTGTTAAGACCCGAAGTGATCAGCTTCGTGAGCTAGGAGTTTTTAACATGTTGTTAACGGACTCCTGTTATCTGATGGCTTATTGCAGCACTAAGCTCCATTGGATTACCCGTAAGGCTCCCTTTGGACAGGCCTCTTTGTCTGATGTTGAAGTCGTCGTGGATTTTTGTGAAAAAACGACACCTACGGATGTCGTTACTATGATTGCAACGGCTCCATTAACGGATAATGAAGTATGGAACAAGTTGGAAATCGGTGAAATGATTGTGTTTCGTAATGGTTTGGTGATCAGTCAACAGCGATGAACCCTGCGTAAAGATTCAGCTACCCGACGAGCCCATTGAATCTTAACGGACAACGTTATTATCTATCTGTTGCCTCAATCGCTACGCTTCCTTGATAAGTTATTTGTGTAACAGTCTCGGCAGAGCTGATTATTGATCGAATTAATCGGTTGGTGCGAGCTGCTGCGTGGCTGTTTTTATTTCATTTGAAATCTGTACTTTTCCTCTTCAGCTCATTGGTCTACAGTGGGTTAGACGAAGGTCGTATATAATGTAATTTGTTGTCATTGATTAAGGAAAGTCTGTGCAATTAAATGGTGCCGTGAACGCTGACAGTTTCGAGAATGAGTTGATTGATTTTGGAGTCTACGAGACTCTGATCGATCTCTTTGATGACTCCTGTGATCGATATGCGGATCAGCCTGCATTTTCAAATTTGGGTAAAACCCTCACGTACAGGAACCTACGACAATCAGTTAATGATTTCACTGCCTTTTTGCAGCATCAGACCAACTTGGTACCGGGTGATCGTATTGCAATTCAATTACCTAATTTACTGCAGTATCCAATTGTTCTATTTTCCGCTTTGAGAGCCGGGTTAGTGGTTGTTAATACCAATCCTTTGTATACCGCAGAGGAGATGGAGTTTCAGTTTAAGGATTCTGGAGCAAAAGCACTCGTCGTGTTGGCTAACATGGCTCATCTGGTCGAGAAGGTTGTTGATAAAACCGATATCAATACTGTTATCGTGACTGAAGTTGGAGACGCATTAGGACCGATGCGTCGGTTATTGGTTAACGGTGTTATTAAGCATATTAAGCGTATGATCCCCGATTACCATTTACCGCAGGCTATCTCGTTTACCAATGCTATGAAAGCAGGGGCAAAGCTCAACGTAAATGCGGTTTCAGTCAGTCGGAATGATACAGCTCTTTTGCAGTATACCGGTGGAACGACCGGTATAGCGAAGGGGGCTATGTTGAGTCATGCCAATATCCTGGCAAATGTCCTGCAGGTAAAAGATTTGCTGAGTAAAGTAACCAGCGTCGGTCAAGAAACGACCATTGCACCGTTGCCGCTGTACCATATTTACTCGTTTACGCTGAACTGTGTCCTGATGATGGAAATGGGTAATCATGTAGTTTTAATAACTAATCCTCGTGATATTTCCGCCTTTATTAAAGAGCTTAAAAAATGGAAGTTTACAGTTTTCAGTGGGCTGAATACGTTATTTGTAGCGCTGTGTAAAAATCCAGGCTTTAGTGAGCTGGATTTTAGTCATTTAAAGTTGACCTTATCCGGTGGTATGGCTTTGACTCAGGCTGCGGCGGACAGGTGGAAAGCGATGACGGGATGTGAAGTTATTGAAGGCTACGGTCTAACGGAGACGTCTCCAATCGTGTCGGTAAACCCACCCGATGGTGTTCAATTAGGGACAATCGGTCCTCCGATACCGGGAACAGAGGTGCAGTTGTTGGATGAGGATGGGTCAGTTGTACCAAAGGATGGGATTGGTGAGCTTTGTGTTCGCGGTCCCCAGGTGATGAAAGGTTACTGGCAGAAGCCTGAAGAAACAGACCTGGTTTTATCTGTTGATGGCTGGCTTAAAACGGGAGATATCGCACAGATTCAGGATGATGGCTATATCCGAATTGTTGATCGTAAGAAAGATATGATTAATGTTTCCGGCTTCAATGTTTATCCTAACGAACTTGAAGAAATTATTTCGGGCCATCCTGATATTGATGAATGTGTAGCCATTGGATTGCCTTGTGATTCGAGTGGTGAGCTAATCAAGCTGTTTGTTGTTAGTCGGAATTTGCAACTGAGCGTTAATCAGGTGCGGGATTATGCGAGAGAACGATTAACAGCATACAAAGTGCCCAGCCAAGTTGAATTTCGAACGGTATTACCAAAAAGCAATATCGGAAAAGTATTACGCCGAGCGCTTAGAGATGAAGAGCTGAATAAATTGGCGACAAATGGCAAAACAAATGGTAGAAAGCCCTGAAAACTCCTTTTTATGTTAGTGATAAAGTCTTAGGGAGCAACATTAAGAGAAACGATAGAACAGATTGTTTTTCCTTCGCTGACTGTAAAACTATGGAGCACCACCCTTATACACCCTATAATTGCTCTCCGCATACCTGTTATTGAATTTAGGGCCTTCTTTTGAACTCCGCTATTGAGAAACTGAACAATCAGATAGATCACTGTCTGATTGCTGACCGTCAGGAATTAAAAAAGATTCTTGCTGCAATAAAGCGTAACCAGGTCAGTGGAAAGCCCTTTGATCGATTGCTAAAGCGCTTTGAAGATAGGGTCTCGCGCTCAGCGGCGGCGGTGGAAAGACGTTCCTCTGCTCCGCTCAGTCCCAATTATGACGATGACTTACCGATCTGTTCTAAGCGAACAGAAATCATTAGCCTGATAGACAAGCATCAGGTGGTTATTTTGGCGGGTGAAACCGGATCGGGGAAAACCACTCAATTACCTAAGTTTTGTTTAGAGCTCGGAAGGGGGCGCTTCGGACTCATTGGTCATACGCAGCCCCGGCGTTTGGCGGCAAGAGCAGTTGCAAATCGCATTGCTGAAGAATTGCAGGTAGAGCTCGGTAGTATGGTCGGGTATCAAGTGCGATTTAGCGATGCTCTTGGTGAGCAGAGTCGTGTGAAGCTGATGACAGATGGGATTTTGTTGGCCGAGATTCAGCATGATCCTTTGCTGCTGCGATACGATACTCTCATCATTGATGAAGCCCATGAACGCAGTCTTAATATTGATTTCCTCTTGGGTTACCTCAAACGTATGTTACCTCGGCGCCCAGACCTTAAGCTGATAATTACGTCTGCTACGATTGATCTTGAGCGTTTCTCTAATCATTTTGATAAAGCGCCTATTATTGAAGTTTCCGGTAGAACCTATCCGGTAGAAGTTATTTATCGACCTTTGGAAGATATTCGTCAGTCCGCAGCGGAGCAGCAACAAGAACAGCAGAAAGGTCAGGAAAAGGATCTTGATTTACAGCAAGCGATTGTTCATACCGTCACTGAAATTGAGCTGTTGGAAAAAAAACGGGGTGTACGTCAGAGGGGGGATGTGCTCATATTTCTCAGCGGCGAAAGGGATATTCGCGAGACTGCTGATGCTTTAAGAAAGCAAAAGCTTCGCGATACGGAAATACTGCCTCTTTATGCCCGTTTAAGTAGCTCTGAACAAAATCGTATCTTTCGTCCGACAGGAAAAGGCAGACGTATAGTATTGGCTACTAACGTGGCTGAAACTTCTCTGACCGTGCCTGGTATACGCTATGTTATCGATCCCGGTTTTGCTCGTATAAGCCGTTACAGCTACCGCTCTAAAGTTCAACGGCTACCAATCGAGCCTGTTTCACGAGCCAGCGCCAACCAGCGAAAGGGACGTTGCGGGCGTGTAGCTGAAGGTATTTGTATTCGCCTTTACAGTGAGGATGATTTTACGTCACGACCTGCCTTTACCGATGCCGAGATTCTTCGTACTAATTTGGCTGCTGTTATCTTGCAGATGGAGAATTTAAAACTAGGACCGGTGGAGGAGTTTCCTTTTATTGATCCGCCTGATTCACGATTCGTTAAAGACGGAGTTCGCCTACTACAGGAGTTGGGTGCTTTAGACTCACGAGGACGTCTGACGAAAGTAGGAAAGCAACTGAGTAAGCTCCCTGTAGACCCTCGAATTGGCAGGATGATAATTGAGGCGGAAAAAAACCAGTGCCTGAGCGACGTTCAAATTATCGCCAGCGCGTTGAGTGTGCAGGACCCTCGCGAGCGTCCTTTGGATAAGCAGCAACAAGCTGATGAAAAGCACCGAATCCACACGGATAAAGATTCTGATTTTATTGGCTTTCTTAATTTATGGAATGCCTATGAGTTACAAAGGCAGCAGCTCAGCAATGGTCAGTTAAGGAGCTATTGTAGAAAGAACTTCCTGGCGTTTATGCGTATGCGCGAGTGGCGTGATCTACACCGGCAGTTACATCTTGCCTGTAAGGATCTTGGTTTTTCAGAGAAAAACAGGGCTGTTGATAGCCGGGATCAGAGTAAAAAAGCCTTATCAGCAACTGCCAATAAGAATACGAAAAATGGTGATCGTACAAATGTCGGCGTTGAGGACAGCTTCAATTACAGTGCTATTCACAAGTCTCTTCTGTCCGGACTACTGAGTCATGTAGGGGTTAAACAAGAGAACAGAGAATACCTTGGTGCGCGAAATCGTAAGTTTATGGTTTTTCCCGGATCCGTTCTCAGTAAGGGGAAAGCGAAATGGATTATGGCTGCTGAATTGGTTGAAACAACCAAGCTTTATGCGCGATGTGTTGCCAAAATAGATCCCCGCTGGTTGGAAAGTTTAGGCCGTCATTTGGTTAAAAAATCTTACAGTGAGCCCCATTGGGAGCGTAAACCGGCTCAAGTAGTTGCCTATGAGCAGCAGTCTTTGTACGGGCTTCCCATCGTGTCCCGACGTAAAGTGCATTACGGAGCAATCGACCCTCAGGAGAGTCAGCAGATTTTTATCCGCTCTGCGCTGGTTGAAGGGGATTTTCAGACGCGTGCGCCGTTCTTTGAACACAATCGCGCCTTAATTTCAGAAATAGAAGCGTTAGAAGATAAATCAAGGCGCCGGGACATTGTGGTAGATGAAGAGCAACTCTACGAATTTTACCGACAAAAGCTTATCTTCGATGGAAAAAATCATACTCAGAGTAACGCGAGAGGAGACAAAGTTGTTAATGGGGCTTCATTTGAACAATGGCGTAAGTGCGTTGAGCAGGAAGACCCCAAAGCCCTGTTTCTGACTCGTGATCAATTGATGCAGCACGATGCGACAACGATTACTCAGGTACAGTATCCAGATAGCCTTGACTGGGAAGGTATGAGTTTTAGATTAAGCTACCGTTTTGAACCTGGCGCAGGCGATGACGGTGTCACGATCTCTGTTCCAGTAGGTGCGTTGAATCTGTTGCCTCAGAACAGGCTTGAGTGGTTGGTTCCGGGGATGCTTAAACAAAAATGTATTGCGATGTTGAAATTATTACCGAAAGCGATACGCAAGAACTTTGTCCCAATACCTGATTACGTGGATGCCTTTCTGGACGCGGCAATACCAGATGATACTGAATTGACCCAGGCATTAAGCCAAAGTTTAAGGAGGATGACGGGGGTATTGATACCAGTGGACAGCTGGAATATAGATGCGCTTGAAGAACACCATAAAATGCGAATTCTGGTTCTTGATGAGGATGGAGAATCACTCAGCGCTGGACGTAACTGGCAAGCTCTTTTCAAACAGTTTGGTAATCGTACTATTCAACCAGCCAAGGACGAGTCAGGTCTGGAAAGAGTCGATATCAAACAATGGGATTTTGGGAGTCTGCCGCAGCAGGCGGAACGATCTCAAGCGGGAATGAAAATTACTGTTTATCCCGCACTGGCTCTAGATTCAGAGGGCAAAGACAGCGGAGCAATCAGTAACCTGCATCGGAATAGATCCAGTAAAGCCAAAGGTGAGAGTCTTGAAGAAGCGAAGAACAGTCAATATAGCGAAATTGGTATTCGTATCTTTAGTAATAGCGAAGAAGCCGCAGCCTCCCACAAAAGAGGTGTGGTGCGACTGCTGCAGCTACAACTGGGTCCTCAGATAAGTCAGTTGCGTAAGAAACTGCCTCATTGGCAGCAAAGTGAACTGTTGTTTGCAAAAGTTGGGAACAAAGATGCACTTTGGCAGGATTTTCTCGATGCAGTTGTAGAGCGTACATTTTTACAGCAAAAACCATTACCAAGAACAAAAGAACAGTTTTCAGAAGCACTAAGTACCGGCAAAGGTAGCTTCATTGAACAGGGGAATTTGTTAGCGATACAGCTTTACGAAATTATGAGTGCCTACCATAAGCTGAAAAAATCACTTAGTGGAACAGTTTCGCTGGATTCAGTTGTAGTTCTAAATGATATTAAAAGCCAGCTGTCACACTTGGTCTTTGTTGGCTTTCTGAGCAGTACCCCGCCCGTTTGGTTGAATCGTTATTCGTTTTACCTAAAAGCCGTTGAACTGCGGCTGGAAAAATACCAACGTGACTTAAATCAGCAGCGTTTCTATAGTGAGCAGTTGACCGCATTTTGGCAGCGCTACGAAAAATTAGCTGAAGTTGCTGTCGTTAAGGCCGGAGAACTCTCGGCAAGAGAAACATATCGCTGGATGCTTGAAGAATATCGAATTTCATTGTTTGCACAACAACTGGGAACTGTTTCAACAATATCCTCGAAGCGTCTTGATAAACTATGGCGTGAATGTCAATAGAAAACACTTGTTTTAATTGGCTGGCCATCGCTCTATGGATAATTGGCGCCAATATATCAAATTCTGTTTATACAGTTATGGCGGATAGCGGTGATGATTGCTCCGGGGCAGGGACGGCGGTGTTGTGTGAGAATGAGTTCGTATGTTGACGCTCTGATAAAAACATGGTTGAATACCGCAAATTTTTTAGATTTAGCGTTAGTAAAGCGCTGTGATTGCCTTGAAGGCCTCAAATTTCGTTTGAAGGAAGCGTTGATTTGAAGTGGGCAGTCAATTGAACGACTTGGACCGGTTAAGAAAGGAAAATAGACAATTTGTGTGGTTTTTGGACGATATTTAATTGTTCGTGTAAAAAAAACATCAAAAAAGCAAATTAAATGAATAAAAAGGCAGCATTTTTTATTTTTAGGTCTACATTTTTTTCTTGAGCTGAGTTAGAGTTGGGTACGTTTGGAATTTTAGTGATTTCTCAGATGAGCCTGAATACAGGTGATCGAGATGCGTAATAAAAAACTGTTTAACTACTAGTATGTTAAAACTTGAAGGGGAAATTTTAATGAAGAAGTCACTGATCGCCCTGGCTGTTGCCGGTGCAATGACTGCTCCAATCCTGGCGCAAGCCGACGCTACTCTGTACGGTATCGCCGAAATGCGTCTTATTGACGAAGACAACAATGATCTTGACCTTAACATGAACAAGACTCGTCTTGGTGTTAAGGGTACAGTAGACAACGATATCGAAGGCCTGGAAAGCTTTTACCAGTTTGAGTGGGAATTCAATGCTAACGGAGATTCTCTGAGTGGCGCTGTAAGCAACGATACAACTGTTCGTAAATCCTTGGTTGGTTTGAAAGGCGGTTTCGGTTCTGTAATCTTCGGTCGTCAGAATGCACACGCTTCTGCTACTCATAAGGCTGATATCTTCAAGCGTGGTTCTGGTTACGCTGTTGCTACTCCTGACCGTTACGGTAACTCCATGAGCTACGTGACTCCTAGCATGGGTGGTCTGGAAGCTTACATTCAGGTTGTTACTGAAGCTAACCTGGGCGGTGCTGATGAAGACGTTGATCTGACTGCAGTAGGTGTTAATTACTCTGCGAACGGTCTGGGTGCTGCTATCTCCTACACTGAAACTGACAAAGAGTCTTTGGGTGGCGCTGCTACTGATGACAGCGAAATCATTGAAGCAGCAGTTTCTTACTCTATGGACGCATTCTACGTAGCTGGTTACTATGCTGACATCGACAACGGTGGCGAAAGCACTAACAACTTCGCTATCGCTGCTTCCTACACCATTGGCAAGGCTGTTCTGAAGGCTGGTTACGATGAAGTTGAAAATGCTTCTGGTAACGATGATGGCGAGCAGATCATCCTTCACGCTGGTTACAAGCTGGGTGCTAAAGCGTACACTTACGTTCAGTACCAAGACCGTAACGATGCTGCTGGCAACGATGCGCTTAGCCTTGGATACAGCTTGGCATTCTAATTTAGTTTAGAAAGCTAAAGTATTAAAAAAGGGTTCCTTGAGGAACCCTTTTTTCGTTTGTATAGGGTTGTAATGTTTTATTCCTCGGCGGGTCTGCTATTATTGTCCTTACTTTTGTGCAACGGCGTTATAAGGAATAACCCATTGATCTCTCGCATTAAGAAGTCTATTGTTTTAGTTTTTTTGATCTGTGCAGCAAATTCAGTATTGGCAGAGAAGAAGGGCACCGAGAAATTGAGTGCTGAAGACACCTTTGTTGAAGAAAAGAATGTCGCAGACGGAGCAGGCCAGAATATGGCTTCCGAGGGTAGTGCTATCGATCCTTGGAGTGGTTTTAATCGTACCATGTTTTCATTTAATGAAGTTCTTGATGAAAATATCTTGCTGCCAGTAACAAAAGGTTACCGAGCTGTTGTTCCCGATCCTGTTGAAACAGGCGTGCATAATTTTTTTGGTAATTTGGGAGATGTTGGTACATTCTTTAATTCGCTGTTTCAGTTAAAATTTCATGATGCGGCTCATAATATATCGCGTATAACAGCAAACACATTTTTTGGAATTGCCGGTTTGATTGATGTGGCAACTCCATTAGGGCTTGAAAAGAAGAACGAAGATTTTGGTCAAACGCTTGGCTATTGGGGGGTTGATACGGGACCTTATCTGGTTTTGCCATTCTTTGGTCCAAGTAATGTGCGCGATGGAATTTCTTTATTGCCTGATAGTTACCTTGACCCAGTTACCTACGTGGAAGGCGCCGATGCCCGATTTTGGCTCAGAGGTTTACGTGTAATTGATATACGATCACAATTAATCAGCACAGAAAGATTGATTTCGGGTGATCGGTATAGCTTTATTCGAGATGCTTACCTGCAGCGTCGTAAGTTCTTGGTAGCTGATGGTGCAGTCGAAGAAACCTTTGATGATGATGGCTTTTAATAACTATTGATTTCGCCATAGAAGCTCTTTCTGTATTTTTCTTCGCTTAATTAAACATGGCGAATATGGTGGTTTTGCGGCGCTCTCTCTTAGGAGTATACTCACCCTAGGAAGTATGACGTAATGATCCTAACTGTGGGCGCTGAATAGGCGAGTAGTATGAATTCTGATCGCTATTGTCTTCTTGTTTCAGATAGTCCATTGGACACTGTCAGTCATGAAGCTCTTAAATCTGTTCTTACTAAGGAATCAGTAGAGCTTGTAGAGGTTTCTGGTTCTGTGGCTGCGCTGGAAGCAGTAGATGAGTTGGCCCCGGATATCGTTTTTACGACTCCTCTGGAAGAGGATGAGAGCTGGCTTGCCACTATATCGGACAAAGTAAAACCAAACCCTGTTGTTGCTTTTGCTTCCGATTCGAATAATGGTCGGGTTATCAAGGCGCTAAGACAGGGTGCCAGTGATTTCTTTGTTCTCCCTATTGATGAACCTGAGTATTTAGTTCGTTCGGTGTTGCGCCAGTTGAACAAAGCCAAGGTTATTGCTGATAGTCAGTATTTTCGTGATGAATTGGAGCAGAGCCTTGCACTATTGCAAGAAGACCAGCAGGCGGGGCGCCATGTCCAGCAAAAAATGTTGCCGCCAAATGAAGTCGTTATTAACGACTATCGTTTTGAATATCGTATAAAGCCTTCTCTGTTTTTAAGCGGAGACTTTATCGATTTTTTTAAGATATCTGAATCTCTTTCGATGTTTTATTTAGCTGATATATCTGGTCATGGCGCTTCATCAGCATTTGTTACTGTTTTGTTGAAAAATATGACCAATCGGTTATTGAGAAATTATAACCGTGGTTCAAGTTTTCATATACTCTCCCCTACAGATGTTCTTTCCCGTATTAATACCGAGCTTCTCGATACAGGGCTTGGAAAACACCTGACCATTTTTGTAGGCTTGCTTGATCGGATAGAAAATACACTACAATACGGTGTTGGGGGGCATTTTCCTATGCCTATTCTTCAGCAGAGTGGAAAAGCTGAATTTCTTGCCGGCAGTGGTATGCCTGTTGGTTTGTTTGATGATGCCCAGTTCGATGGTCGTATTGTTGAATTGGAAGAAGAATTTTGTTTAACGTTGTTCTCTGACGGAATTCTCGAGATTTTGGATCAGCCTGACCTAAAGGCTAAGGAAAATGTCTTGCTGGAGACTGCGGCCCGGGGCTATGATGACCTACAAGACTTGGCAAAGGCTTTGGGGGTTGATCAAATCGAAGAGGCTCCTGATGATATTGCTGCTTTATGTGTGTCTCGGGTAGTTTAGATCTGTTTGTCTGGAATGCACCGCCTGAAAATTGTCTGATAAAGTTGACTAACAATGCAGAAAGGTAAAATTCTATTTGCAGAACAGGATGGTAACTACATCCTTAAGTTTGTTGGGGATGTGCGTCTGACACTTTGTTCTACATTGGATTTATTTTTAGAGAGTATGCTCGATAATGAAGGCTTTAAAACAGTTATCATTGATCTGTCAGAGACTGATGGTATTGATAGTACCTCGTTAGGATTGATTGCTAAGATAGCCGTGAAAATGAAGCGGCACCATCAGGTTCGACCAACGATTGTCTCAACCAATGAAGATATCAGTCGAATACTTTTGAGTATGGGGTTCGATAAAGTTTTTATCCTCATCCGTGACGCTGTGCAAGGGGCTGAACAACTGCGGGAGCTTACTGTTTTGCAAGAGACTGAGGAGCAGGTAAAGGATAGGGTTGTGGCCGCACATCGAGTTTTGATGGATCTCAATGAGCATAATAGAGAGTCTTTTCGGGATTTGGTTCGATCATTGGAGAATGATTAAACACTATTGGACACCTACAGTTATTTGTCGTTATTAAAGTACGCATCCCAGTTTTGCGTATCCACTTTATGCCGATGCCTCTACCTGCAATGATTCTTATTCTAAGATGCTGATTTGTTTCGATTCCAGCAATTGTTGACCTAGAGTTACTAAGGCTCTTGACAGTTATTGTAGGGTGCTGATTGCGATGACTACCTTGACCTCTGCTTAAACAAATGAGAATCTATGCTGACAGGCTATTTTTTCGGCATGTAGGTGGACTCGTTTGGATATAAATCAAGAGGTTGATCGGCTCAGTCAGATCCCGATGTTTTCCAAGATGGAAGCATCTAAGCTGAAGTTGCTCGCATTCACCAGCAAGCTTGTTGAGTATGACGACGGCGATATACTGTTTCATGCGGATGACCCTGCCGACAGTGTCTATCTGGTGATGGAAGGGCAAGTAGAGATCCTGGTTGACTCTGATAATGGAAGTAGCTCTTCAATTGTTCGTGGTGAAGATTCGCTTATCGGTGAAATGGCGGTAATATCAAGTCAAGGAAGATCAGCATCCGTAAGAGCCAAAGGTCCGTTAACTGTATTGAGAATAGAAGATGATGTATTTCTTCAGCTGCTGACAGGGAATCCTGAAGTGGCTCTGGATGTGATGCGTCAGCTCAGTGATAAACTCACAGAAGCTCATCATGCTAATGAGTGTCTTCAGCATCGACTGAATGCTTTAGCAAAGCACTAACCCAGAGATTATATTATTCAAGAGAGCGCAGTTATGGACTCTTCCCGTTTTCATCAGTTATGGCAGCGAAATGTCTCTGGGGGAAATGCGTGGGAGCCTGGTCGAGTGTTTGATTATCTGGCTGATCTGTATGCTGAGCCGATTCGAAATTATCATAACTCAGACCATATTGAACTTTGCCTTGAATGGTTTGATCGATACCGTGACTTGACCGTTGATCCTGACGCTATCGAATTGGCAATCTGGTTTCATGACGCCTGTTATGGGCCTGAACCGATTGGACATGAAAATCGTAGTGCTGGTTTATTTCGCAAGCTATCGGCGGATGGGATCTCTAAAGACAGGCAAGATAAAATATGCCAGCTGATTATGGACACAACTCATCAGCAGCCTCCATCCAACGACGATGCTTCACTACTGGTGGATATTGATCTCGCCAGTTTTGCTCGTCCTTGGCATCCCTATCTAAAAGATACTGCTCGTTGCAGGGCAGAGCGTAGCCACCTTGATGAAGGTGAGCTTTGTCGCTGTCAAATTGATTTTTTACAATCGTTGATGTCCCGGCCCTATATATACTACAGTCAGGCTTTTCGCTTATATCACGAGGACCAGGCGCGCCAAAACATAACTAAGCTTATTGAGCTTTTAAGCTTACGTACGTGCTCATAAGACTATTCAATGTTGAAGTGATATTGATAGTCGCTTTTTATAATTCTTGCGTTGGCTCAACGGAAAATACCGAGGTCGATTCTGTTCGTCCTTTTACTCTTGCTTCTCCTTGAGGTACAAAGTTGAATAATCGGTTTTTGCATTGGGATCTTGTTGCTTCTGAAACGAGAATCTTGCTCTGGAATTCTTTATTGAGTTGTTCTAGTCGAGCTGCAAGATTTACAACATCTCCGTGCACCGTATAGATAAGACGCTGATCAGAACCCATAAAACCACCGACCACTTCCCCGGTATTTATTCCAATCCGTGTTCCCAGCTTTGTTTGATAATTGCTGTCGCCAAATGATTGGTCGCTTAGCATAAGTTGGATATCAATAGCAGCTTGAACAGCGCATTCTGATGGAGACAGTCCGTTGTGGGGGCGATTAAAGCTTGCAAGTATCGCATCCCCTTGAAACTGATTGATGATTCCTCCATAGCTGTCCAGTACTTTCTCGACGGCTGTAAAATAGCCATTCAGGGTTGCAACAACGGTTTCTGGTGGTAGTTTTTCACTGATAGTTGTGAAGGAAACAATATCGGTGAACATTACTGATGCGGAATAGGTGTGCGCATTGCCTGCGAGAGGTACATTTTCTGAACGTTTCAAGTCGGCTACTACTTCGTTGGGCACGAAGTGAGCGAGGTCTTCCGCCACATTCGCCTCAATGACAGATTCAACAAGTAATTTTCTGGCTCTGAATACAGCAGCAGAGAGGACCAGGCTGACAATGACAATACTGATAATTTTGTCGAATTCTGCTCCAAGAAGAACACTGTTTGAGGTGAGGTAGTGAATATAATCGTTAGTTATCATTGAGTTTTGAGGGTCTGCTCTGATGACGTAATAAATCATCAGCAGCCAGCCGAAGCTTGCTACAGCTCCAGAAAATAGTATAAACCTGACTTCAAACCTCAGTGCTCTCATCGCAATAAAAATAAATACATAGAGTAATGTCGGTGCCTTGAGATAGAAGGCAGGAGGCTGCATGTATTGGATATGAAAACTCCAAATCAGTAGATATATCAGTGCCATATCTATCATTATCGAAAAGTAGGTAAACCAGTTTGGAGGCAAGCGCCGGTGACTGTAATAGAGATGGACAACTGTAAAAACAAAATATGCTGAAAGCACCCAAGGCACTGGTGCAAAGGCGACATCATCTGGAAATGTTTTTGGAGAAAGTGCGTATAACGCAGCAAAAGTGATAACAACACCTAGCTGAACCCAGGCGATAAGTTGTTCACTTTTCTCCTGGTGCCGATTGATTTTTAAATGCACTCGCTGAGGGAGTAACGAGTGGTGTTTTGAAACCTGAGCGATATCCTTTAGCATGTCAGAAATAGGCTGTTTCATGGATTAGTTGCTTTATAGAGATGAAGTAAGTGGTTTCGTTACGGTGATTCTGTTACCAAAGCGTATATAACGGTACCTTGAAGCAGTCTATCCCACTCAAGCTTAGGTTGCAGCGATGTTTTTAAGGTCTTGATTACATAGCTGTGGTTTGTAATGCATGGGCGGATAAATTAAGATGCCTGTTTCTTTTGGGGAAGTGTCTGAATGACCGAATTTTCGATGCCGGGTAAGCTAGAAAATGCTCGGGTGCTGATGTATAGCCACGATACTTTCGGCCTTGGCCATCTCCGGAGATGTCGTGCTTTAGCCCATTCCCTGGTTGAACAATTTAAAGGTCTTTCTGTTCTGATTCTTACAGGCTCGCCTATTATTGGCCGGTTTGAGTTTAAAGTCCGTGTGGATTTTGTCCGTATACCCGGAGTGATCAAGCTGCGTAATGGAGACTACACTTCACTGGGATTGCACATAAACCTGGAACATACTCTGGCGATGAGGGAATCTATCATCCTTCATACCGCAGAAATATTTGATCCTGACTTATTTATTGTGGATAAGGAACCCCTGGGGTTAAAAGGGGAAGTCGAATCCACATTAAAGATGTTAAAGCGAAAGGGTAAGCCGGTTGTTCTTGGGCTTCGTGATGTGTTGGATGCGCCCAGGTTATTGCGTGAAGAATGGGCTACCAAAAATGCGATTCCTGCTCTGGAGCAATATTACGATGAGCTATGGGTATATGGTGATATATCTATGGGGGATCCCCTGGCAGGACTGGATATTCCCGAGACAATCAAGAATAAACAACATTATACCGGTTACTTACCGCGGGCCCTGCCTGAGAAAGTCCAGTCCAAGCATCTTGCCGACATACCTCACCCTTACCTCTTAGTTACTCCTGGAGGCGGGGGTGATGGTGTTGAAATGGTTGAATGGGTTCTGAGTGCCTATGAGTCCGCAGGTGATCTTCCCTGGCACGGTCTGTTTGTTGTAGGTCCTTTCATGAGCCTTGCCAATCAAGAGAACTTTAAAGAACGTATCGACCGCCTGGATAATGCGAGCCTTATTACCTTCGATAATCATATGGAGTCGCTAATGGATCATGCGGCAGGAGTTGTTGCGATGGGGGGCTATAACACTTTTTGTGAGATACTATCGTTTAATAAACGAGCGCTGATTATTCCCCGAACCACTCCAAGAGAGGAGCAGTTAATTCGTGCACAGAATGCTGCTCAGCTGAATCTGGTTAAGTTGCTGGATCCTCGGGGAGGCATTGATAACCACCGAATGGTTGAGGCGTTAAAGTCGTTGGCTCAACAGGAAAAGCCTTCAGAGGTTATGCCTAAAGGCTTTCTACGGGGTCTGGAGACGGTTAATGAGCGCTTTATTGATATTATTCGTACCTACAACTAGGTCTTTCCGTAGCCAAAAATTGTTCACCGGTATGGTAATGATGGGTAAGCCATATTGATTATTGATGTCTGTTTGAGATTTACAGAGTGATTTGATGAAGCGACCTCGTATTCTGTTTTATGTCCAGCATCTACTTGGGATTGGTCATATCAAACGAGCATCTTTGCTGGTAAAGGCCTGGGCAGAGGCGGGATTTAAGGTTACCGTGGTTTCTGGAGGAGAGCCTGTAAAACAGTTTGGTTTTCAGCAGGCAGAGGTTTTCCAGTTACCAGCAGTTAAAGCTGCTGATGCCCAGTTTTCTGCCTTAGTCGACTCCGCCGGAAACCCGCTAACTGAAGAGTTTAAACGTCTTCGCTGCGAGCAGTTATTGCAGGTGTTTTCCCAGACTGCGCCAGATATTTTAGTGGTAGAGAATTACCCTTTTGGCCGAAGGCAGTTGCGCTGGGAATTGAAACCTCTATTGGCCGCTGCCAAGCAACGTTCTGATGTTGGAGTGAAAGTAGACCGTGGTTTTCAGAAGAAGCTGAGTTCCCCGCTGGTTATTTGTTCAATCCGGGATATTCTTCAAGGACGAAAACCTGAGAGGGTCGCCGAAACACTGGCATTGCTGGATCAATATTTTGACTACGTGATGGTTCATGGAGATGAATCCTTTATCCCGTTACGGGATAGCTTTCCCCAGGCCGACGAGCTGACCAATAAGTTGTTTTATACTGGCTATGTTACTGAACAGGAATATCGCTCTGAATCCAGCGACCTGGTTGATCCTGACATAGCAGGGTTCCACGAGACTGGCTGTACTGATAAAACTAATTCTCTTGAATCTAACGAAAGTACAGGAACAGGTGATTTTGATTCCGCTGGCAGGAATGAAGTGCTTGTCTCCGCAGGTGGCGGTGCTGTGGGCTTTGAGTTGATGAAGACGGCGTTGGTCTGTAAGAAGTTCTCGTCGTTGTCCCATTTGACCTGGCGTTTTCTTCTCGGGCCAAACTTTACTTCGTTAGAACAGAAGTCTCTGGCAGGTTTGGCTGATGATGGGTGTATTTTGGAACCAATTCGCAGTGACTTCAGTCAGTTATTAAATCGCTGCAGTTTATCTATATCCCAAGCTGGCTATAACACCGTGATGGACATTCTGACTTCCGGCAGTCCCTCAGTGCTGGTGCCCTTTGAAGGCAGTGGTGAAACTGAGCAACTCTGTCGTAGTCGCCGATTGGCGGAATTGGGACGCTGTGAATTGGTTTTAGAGTCTGATCTGAATAGCGAGCATCTTGTTGCGGCTATAGAGAGAGCTGTAGCTGAGAGATCTGCTAACAGGTCGTGCGAGACTGGACAGGGTTCTGGTGATATGAAAGAACATGAAAATACTGTCAGACCAAAAGGGTGGAGCCATATTAATTTAAACGGTGCAAAAAACTCTGTTGTCCAGATCAAAAACCGGTGGCAAAAGCATCAACAGCTAAGTTCCAGGAATGCTCCCCATGTCTAGTTGGAACGCTCTGCAGGAAGAGCTGAAACTCTGGGCTCAATCAGGCCAGGTACCGACAATGTGGTGGCGGGATGATGACGCTCAACAGGACTCTTCGAACTTGCGCAAACTGAGCCAACTAAGCCTGGATTATCAGTTGCCTCTGCATTTGGCTGTTATCCCCAAGGGAGTGTCTTCTGACCTGCAGAATGTGTTTGCAGATAACTCAAGAATTATGGCGCTTCAGCATGGTTATAACCATAATAACTATGCGGCTATTGGTAAACGGAAATGCGAGCTAGGGGATGATCGACCGATAACGAAAGTTATTCAGCCACTAACTAGCGGTTTAGCTCAATTGAGTCATTTGTTAGGACAAGCATTTGCTCCTGTGCTGGTGCCTCCTTGGAACCGTCTATCTACAAAAATACCGCCCTGTTTGGCGGATCTCGGCTTTGTCGGACTTTCAACACTGGGACCGCGTTCGGATCGTCTTCTCTGTGGCTTGACTCAGGTGAATGTGCATATTGATATTATTGACTGGAAGCAGCGACGATTTGCAGGTGAAACCCGGGCGTTAGAGCAAATGATCCATCATTTATCAGCTCGTCGACTTGGTTTGGTTGATGCAGATGAGGCCACTGGTTTGATGACTCATCATCTTGCTCATGATTCTGAGTGTTGGGTGTTTTGCCAGCAGTTATTTGAATTTCTGCAGGCTTACCCGGTTAATTGGTTAAGCGCTGAAGAGTTGTTCTAAATGGCTTTATTCACTGATGCCTGATCATTAATACCCGGCTGTTCAAGAGTCAGAGGAACATTCAAGGGAGATATTGTAATCAACTAGCTTTAGGCCTTGATTCGAATTCCAGCTAAATAGAAGTCCCTGGCTCCAGTTAATTTTCACGGGACAATCGTTTACCATCTCCCAGTCTAATGCGCTGCTGAGTAACGCTCTTAGTACACCCTTATGGCAAACAATCCCTGCATGTTCTTTTTCCTGAAGGGTTTCTAGCCAGGCTAACAGCCGTTGCTGCACTTGCCGTGGACTTTCACCTTCTGGAGCTTGTAAATCGAGGCCCATAGCTTCTGCTGTGCGCATTTTATCACCAAGCTGAGCTCTAAGGTCTGGAAGACGCTGACCCTCCCAAGTCCCCCAGTCCATTTCTATCAATGCTGGTTCAATCTGGTAGTGTTGAATGCCTAGATTCTCGGCTGTTTGACGTGCTCGTTTAAGTGGACTGCAATACCAGTGATATTGCTGGAAAAGAGAGGGGATATTTTTGTCCTTTAGGCTTTGCAGGCCCTCTGGGCTTAAGCCAACGTCTTGTCGCCCTTGTAGGCGCTTTTCTTTGTTCCAACTCGTTGCCGCGTGGCGAATGGCGAATAGTTTAAGGCTCATTAATATCTGCTCGCTGTTTTCTGAATGCGTTGTTACCCATTAGGGATTATTGCGTGGTAAGTATCTGTTATTTAGAAAATTTATCTGTGAGTTATTGCTGCTTTCTGGTTAATCAAAGCAGTGGTGTTAGTCTTTGCTTTAAGGTTTTAGCAGCAGCGGTCAGATCATGGTGTTGCAGGATATGGTCTCTGGCGGCTAATCCCATCAGTTTTAACTGTGCAGGATTTGACAGTAAAGTCTCCAGCTTCGCGGTAAAATCTGAGACGCTTCTGGGTTTGGCTAGTTCTGCGGTAATGCCTTCAGAAACGATACTGCTGACACCACCTTCGTTTCCCGCAAGTATACCCGTACCGGTTGCCTGGGCTTCAAGTAGCGATAAACCAAATGCTTCATTGACCGCAGGCCATAGGTAAAGATCACTGACCCTTAACAGCGGCAATAGCTCATTGGGCTGAAGCTGGCCAAGAAAGTGGACATCCGTTAAAGGAGTAAAATATCCTTCAACTTCCTTTCTGGTAAGGCCGTCACCAATAATCAGCATTTGCCATTGCTGTGGTGATGGCCGGAGCCTTTTAAGGGATTCTGCCAGAATGCGATAAGATTCAGTTTTATCGCCAGGTCTCATCATTGCGACGGTGATCAACCATTTTTGATTTGATTTTAGGTTCCAGCGTCTGGCGAGAAGCTGTTTTGGCAGCGGTGTTAGTGGGAGTTGATTTAAGTCCAGGAATGGCGCAAGCATATGAATAGGCAGGGTCGGAAACTGTTCCGAGAGACAATGTTTGTCAATTGGGTTAAGACAGAACACCGCGGAGGCCTTTTCCAGCGCTTTCAGGCTTCCCTGTACGCCTGTGTGCCAGGGACCGTTAAGTTGTTTCGGAGCATAAGAGGCTTCGGCTACTACGTAGGGAATATTGAGAGCATCTGCAACCTTTGGGCCTAACCAGTCTGGAGCCTTATGGTAAAGGTGATAAGTAAACCAGATTTTGGGTCTGTGTTGGAAAGGCATAGATAAATATCGTCTAATCAGACGTTCTGCCCAGCGTTTTCCGACAGATTCCAGCCGTTGCTGGTATTTTTTGTTGCCGCTGCCATCCCGGGTTCGGTATTCCGAAGCCAGCTTTACATCAAACCCTGCTTCTCCCAAAGCCTTTATCAATAATCTGGCGATATGACGATCACCGGAAGGATTGGGGTGGTTAGGAGATTTTAGTGGTGCATAAAATGCAAGCGGTATTCGGCTCATCAGCGCTCCTGTTCAAAATCGTTGGTTTAGCGCTTCACATCCAGATTTCTGAACTGATCAGAAGAGGTTGCCTGAAATTTTTCCATCAGTGTATCAATCCCTTGAGTTACCGAAAATTCTTTGGTTACGCGCTGATATCCTGCGTTACCCAATTGCTGTCGTAGTTGAGGGTCAGAGATTAGGTTTTCAAGCGCTTTGGCCAGTTCTGTTTCATTTTTTTGTTCGACTAATAACCCTGTTATACCGTTTTCAATCAATTCGGGTATTCCGGAAATGTTAGTTGATAGACAGCATAGCGCTTGGCTCTGTGCTTCCATCAGCACGTTAGGCAGTCCATCGCGGTCACCGTCGCCAATCACTTTGCTGGCCAGCACAAACAGGTCTGCCTTTCGATAGTGTTGTAAAACCGTTTCTTGTGGTAGCGCGCCAAGCCATTCAATATGCGGTGTGATCGTCAGTTTTTCTGCTTGTTTCTTTAAGTCATCCAGTAAGGGGCCACCACCAATATGGGTAAACTTCCAGTGCAGGGTCTTAGGTAATTTTGCCAAGGCGTTAAGCAGGTGGTCGTAGCCTTTCTTTTCTACAGCGCGGCCAACTGATATTAACTGGACGGGTTTAGGTTCAGCGTGATTTTCCGAGAGAGTGTCTGTGCTGGTATCTGTTGACTCAGTATTAAAGCGCTCAAAATCCAGTCCATGATACACCAGACCCACCTTTTCCGGACTAGCAGCTAGCTGTTTCAAGTACTCGGTATTAGCTTTGGTGCAGGTAACCAACCAGCTGATATCATCCAGTTTTTCCTTGATCTCCCATTGTGGAATTGTCCAGATGTCTTTGGCATGAGCTGATGCTGACCAGGGAATATCGCAAATTATTGATGTATAACGGGTTACTGATGCTGGTGTATGAATAAAGTGTGCATACAACTGCTGGGTCGGCTTTGGCAGTTCGTTGGCCAATACCAGCGCTTGTCCAAAACGACGAAACCTGTTTGATGTAGGGTCTCGTTTGAAGTCCTTAAGCCAGGTTTTTAGCGCTTTGAAGAACCCAGGTTTGGCCAGGCTTCGAATCAGGCCCTTAAACACCCTCAGGGGCTCCTGATGAAGATATTCCGGCAGGTAGATGACAGGAGCTTTAATTTCTCGATGAATAGGGTGAACCTGCTTATCTGTAGGGTGTCTCAACGAAACAATAGTTATTTCCAAGCCTCGACGTTCCAGTTGGCGAATCTCCTGGGCAATGAATGTTTCTGACAGCCGAGGGTACCCTTTAAGCACCAATGTAATAGATCTGGCCAATCGTAACTCCTGCTGAGTGCATAATATTGATTGATACTAATGTTAGTGGAGCATTGTGTAAGCGAGCAAAGTTCAGGCTTTGTTGCTGTAAAGTTATCCGTTAACCTAATGACATAACCAGAATTGAGCGGATTGACAGCCCCTAAAGGGCATGGACTATACCATAGAGGGAAGGAAAAACTGTCTGATATAATTGCACCGATAGGCGATGCAGGTATAGTGTCGAACTAGAAAGCAATCGAAATAACTGTTTGCGGATGTTGAATTTTATATTTTCAGGCATCTGCTCAAGAACAACGCGTCAGGTGTAAGCGTAAACATATGCGCTTTGCAGGTGGTCGGTGAGAAAAATCACTATCGCCCCGTGAATCTCATTTACCCAAACTGGCCCTAAGGATTCTGGCCCTTATGGAATCATCGATTTTTCGATACATTTTACGCTACACCTTAAAAGACCAGATTCTTATATTGATTCTGACTGTTTTGTCCTTGCCGTTTCTCTATGCAACGCTGGAAGTCCCCAAACTAATTATCAACGACGCTATTGGTGGCGCTAATGTCCCTGACAATTTGTTTGGCTATCCGGTCGATCAACTGACTTATTTGCTTGTACTCTGTTTGACCTTTTTAGTGCTGGTGATTGTCAACGGCGGTATGAAGTATGTGTTAAATGTCTATCGTGGGGTCGTTGGCGAACGAATGCTGCGGCGACTGAGATTTGATCTTTTTAGTCGTATCCTGAGATTCCCGGTCCCCCATTTTAAGAAAGTATCACAAGGAGAGGTTATCCCGATTATAACCGCTGAAACTGAACCCTTGGGCGGGTTTATCGGTGAAGCATTTGCACTTCCCGCATTTCAAGGGGGAATTTTACTGACCTACCTGTTCTTTATTTTTAATCAGGATGTACTTCTTGGCATAGTTGCAACTGCGCTCTATCCCTTCCAGCTTTACATTATTCCTAAGCTGCAACGTAAAGTGAACGCCCTCGGCAAAGAGCGAGTGCTGGCGGCACGAAAACTGGGTGATCGAATTGGGGATTCGATATCTGGAATTCAGGAAGTTCATGCTAACGATACTTCACATTTTGAACGAGCGGTTATCAGTCAGCGATTGGGTTTGATCTACAAGATTCGTTTCGAGATTTATAAGAAGAAGTTTTTTATTAAGTTTTTAAATAATTTCCTTGCACAGGTTACTCCTTTCTTCTTTTATCTGTTTGGTGGCTACTACATTATCCAGGGTGAATTGTCACTGGGGGCGTTAGTAGCCGTTCTTGCCGCATACAAGGATTTGAGTTCTCCCTGGAAAGAGCTACTTAAGTTCTACCAAACAAAAGAAGATGTTCGCATCAAATACGAACAGATTATCGACCAGTTCCAGCCACAAAGCATGCTGGATACAAAACTTCAGGAATCTCCCCCTTTAGAGCTGGATGCTAATCGCGGTGGCTGGGAAGGTACCAACGTTTATTATGAAGAGCAGGGAATTGGTCAGGTTGATCGTTTATCCTTCAAGCTTGATCTAAATACTCATTCTGCCATTGTTGGTATCGGCTCCAGTGGTAAGGAAGAGCTGGGACAGTTATTGGCTAGACTGATAACGCCTACGCAAGGGAGGTTGAGCCTTGCTGGGATGGACATGCGAAACCTGCCTGAGTCTGTAATAGGAAAGTATGTAGCCTATGTAGGAGCCAATGCCCATCATTTTTCCGGTTCAATCAGGGATAATCTTATTTATTCTCTGAGACATCGTCCGATAGAGGAGCGGGATAGTCCTGAGCGGCAGCAGGAAATTAGTAGCGCGAAGCTGTCAGGAAACAGCATAGATGACCCTGATGCAAACTGGGTTGATGAAGAAGCATTGGATCTAGCCGCTGAGCAGACTTTAACAGCTCATATCCATCGAGTATTAGCGCAGTCGGATCTCAATAATGATCTCTTTCAGCTCGGACTTCTGGGCACCCTGGCCGATCATCATCAGCAGCAACATCTTGAGGAACAAGTGCTCAAGGCCCGGGAAATGATTCACAAACAATTACAGGAGGGGGCGTACAAAGGCTTGGTCGAGTTATTTGACTGGAATAAATACAACACCAACCTGACTGTTTTGGAAAATATTCTCTTTAGTCCCGGAAAAAGAACAGGTTTTGATCGTAATAAACTTGCTGGTAATGAACAGCTACAGGCTTTTCTGGACAAGCAGGGGTTATTGGAAGATTTCTTGGTGATCGGCCGTGAAATTACCGAAATTATGGTTGATTTGTTCTCTGATATTGATGAAAACAGTGATCTGTTTGAGCGATTCAGTTTTATCAGCGCGGATGAATTACCGGCATATGCTGAATTGCTAAAACAGACCAAGGATCGGAAAATAGGTAAAGAAGAAAAAGAAATTTGTGAAAAACTTCTCTCCCTGACTTTCCAATTAAGCACTGCTCGTCACCGTTTGGGTTTGATAGATGAAATTTTGCAGAAACGAATTCTTCAAGCCCGTTCTGCACTGGTTGAAGAAATTGCCAGTAGTGATCTGAAACTGGAGTTTTTTGATAGCTATCGTTATAACTCTGATCTTAATCTCCAGGATAATATGTTGTTTGGTAAAATGGTTTATGGTCAGGCCAGAGCAGAGGAAAAGGTTACGGCTCTTATCCATCAGGTTGTCACTGAGCTGGGGCTTGAGGAAGGTATCATAGAAGTTGGACTGGACTATGATGTGGGCACTTCCGGCATGCGTCTATCATCGGTGCAACGGCAAAAGCTGGCGATTGCCCGGGCATTGGTGAAAAAGCCTGAAGTACTGATTCTCAATGAGGCGACTTCAGGTTTTGACCCTGCTGCGGAGACCAGAATGCTTGTTTCTCTTCGCGACGCACTGGAAGGTCGTGGGTTGGTTTACATAACCAGCCGAGCAGTGCAGGCTAAAAACTTTGACAATATTATTGTTCTGGAAAAGGGGCGCTTAATGGAACAAGGGACGTATGAACATCTGAGTCAGAACGGTAAAGTTCTTCCTCAGATGCTGGGATAATCTGAGAGGGTTTTCTTTTTTCGTCACTCCGCTCTCGGTTATTGGGTCTAAAGATCTTTATCGCAATGTTCGAATAAGCGGGATCCATATTAGTTTTTATAGGGATCAGCTGCGTCTCGAAGACCATCTCCAAAGAAGTTAAAGGCCAGAATGATAACAATGACCGGGACTACAGGCAGCATCAACCAAGGATAAATAGCAACGACGTTGATATTTTGGGCTTCGTTCAGCAGAACTCCCCAGCTGGTAATTGGTGGTCTTAAACCCAGACCCAGAAAGCTCAAGGCCGTTTCACCCAGAATCATCGCCGGGATTGACAAAGTGGCTGAAGCAATAAGGTGGCTAAAAAAGCCAGGGAGTAAGTGGCGGCCAATTATTCTTGAGGGGCGGGCTCCCATTAATTGTGCGGCGCTGCAATAGTCTTCTTCTCTTAGAGCAAGAAGTTTCGATCTTACGGCTCTGGCCAGACCTGTCCAGTCTAGCAAGGCCAGAATGATAGTAATGCCAAAGAATACCCAGATAGGACTCCATGTCACTGGTAGCACCGCAGATAAGGCCATCCATAAAGGTAGCTCTGGAAAGGAGCGAATGACTTCAGTTATACGCTGGACGGTGGCATCAACCCAGCCTCCATAATAGCCCGCTAAGCCACCGATAACGATGCCGAGAAGAAAACTGAGACTGATACCTACCAGTCCGATGACCATGGATATCCGTGCTCCATAGATAACTCTGGAGAACATGTCCCTTCCCAGGCGGTCGGTGCCAAATAAAAAGAAATTGGCGTTGTCCGGCGCGCAGATTAGATGCAGGTCAGCGTCCCATTGGCCCCAGAATTTATAGGGGTCTCCGTGGCAGAAAAACTCCAGGGGATAAACTTTGCTGGTATCTTCCTGATATACCCTGAGCAACTTTTCCATATTGAGCTCATAACCCCAGCCATAGACGAAAGGACCTATAAACTCTCCTTCGTGAAAAAAGTGCACGGGCTGGGGAGGGGAATAAATAAAATCAGTATGTCTTGTCGGTAATGCATAGGGCGCCATAAATTCACTGATCAGTATAGAGGCGTACATGGCCGCAAGCAGAATGCCGCAAACCAGCGCCAGGCGGTGTCGTTTAAAACGTAACCACATTAACTTCCACTGAGAGGCCAGGTAATACTTTTCCTGCTCAGGTGTTAGATGCTCAATACTATGGGGATCAAAGGGTTTTCTGGAAACATAGTGCTCGTTCAGGTCATCATTATTATTCGTTCCATCAGGGTTTCCGGTTCCTTGAATGGTGCTCATCGGCTCGTCCCTCCCTGCAAACGGATTCTCGGATCAAGCAGCGCCAGAGCAAGATCAGATACTAATACACCGACTACTGTCAGAATGGCCAGGAACATTAGAAATGAGCCAGCCAGATACATATCCTGACTCTGTAATGCACTGATGAGAATAGGGCCTGTTGTGGGTAGAGACAGCACTACTGCGACAATTTCTGCTCCAGATATGATGCTCGGCAGCATGTTTCCTATATCTGAAATAAAGAAATTCAGAGCAACTCTCAGTGGGTATTTTACCAGTAACTTAAACGGTGGAACTCCTTTTGCTCTGGCGGTAACCACGTAGGGTTTGTGCAATTCATCAAGCAGATTAGCCCGTAATCGGCGAATCATTGCAGCAGTGCCGGAAGTGCCTATCACCACGATGGGTATCCACAGGTGCTCAAGCACAGACTCAAGCTTTTCCCAGCTCCAGGGTGCATCTATATACTTAGGGTCCATCAATCCACCGATAGAGGTGCCAAAGTAGACGTTGGCAAAATAAAGCATCACAAGTGCCAGTAGAAAGTTGGGTGTAGCTAAGCCAAGAAACCCTACGAGAGTAAGCCCGTAATCTCCCCAGCTATATTGATGAGTGGCGGAATACATACCTATAGGAAACGCAATCAACCAGGTAAAGATGATGGTAAAGATTGAAATGATGGTGGTCAGGAACAACCTGTCTCCAACGACGTCTGTGACAGGAAGTCCATATTCAAACGAGTAGCCAAAGTCTCCATGAAGCATTCCGGTGGCCCAGGTGAAATACTGGACCATAAAGGGTTCATCCAGCCCGTATTGCTCTCGGAGAATCATTATTTGATGGGGGTCTACGGATTCTCCCTGGCTCTCGAGTTCGGCAATATAACTTTCCAGATAATCGCCTGGAGGCAGTTGGATAATTACAAATATGATAAAGCTAATAATGATCAGCGTAGGAATCATCAACATAAAACGGTGGAGAATATAACGAGCCATTAGCGTTCCCCTTGTGATGTTGTTTCGCGCGTATCCATAAACTCAGGGCGTACTTTCTTAGTTATTATTCTGATGACCAGATCTGTTATTTCATTTTGGGCACCGTATGCCAGCGATTCCATTTCCATAAGCGATGCTCGTAACGAGCTGATACCAGGATACTGAGTCATGAGGCCTGAATCTCTTGCTGACGGCTGACACTGACTCGAACCAGGTGATCGGGCTCGACCTCCTGTAACTGAGAAGGGGTGTCGTCACTAAGGCAATAGGGGGCTGGCCAGTAATCAGGAACATTGTGGCGGCCTTCACTGAGTAGTTCGAAATCCAGCGGACGGTCCAGATCAGGATAAGGGACTGCGGCTAACAACGCTTTAGTATACGGGTGCTGAGGATTTCTAAAGAGCTGTTCACGATGCCCTATTTCAACCAGTTGCCCGCGACACATGACACCAATGCGATTGGCTATATAGTCCACAACGGCCAAATTGTGGGAGATAAACAGATAGGTTAAGCCCAGCTCTTTTTGCAGGTCTTTTAATAAGTTAAGAATTTGAGCTTGTACAGAAACATCCAGTGCTGACACCGGCTCGTCAAATATCAGTAGCTGTGGGTCCAGGGCTAAGGCTCTTGCGATACTTATTCGCTGTCGTTGGCCGCCGGAAAAACTGTGGGGATAACGATTAAGATATCGAGGGTCCATCCCTACGAGTCCCATCAACTCTTTGGCGCGTTTGAGTTGTGCGGCCCGATCACCGAAATTGTGGATGACCATGGGTTCCAGCAGCGTGTTCAGAACGGTCATTCGAGGGTTAAGAGCGCTGTAGGGATCCTGGAAAACAATTCTCATTTTAGGTCGAAAGGCACGTAGTTCCTCATCATTCAGTTTGAGCAGATCTACCATTCGTCCTCGATCGTTGTAAATTATTTTACCCTTATCTGGACGTATGGCTCGCATCAGCATTTTGCTCAGTGTTGTCTTGCCGCAGCCACTTTCTCCCACCAGACCGAAACATTCACCGCACTCAATTTCAAGATTAAAGTCACTCACAGCCGTTAATTGTTCTTCAGGCTTCTTTCCAAACAGGCTACGGCTGCGGTTAGTAAACTTCTTACTCAGGTTGCTGACTTGAAGGTGGGGACCAGCCTTGCGTTGTTCTTCGGTCCAGGGGGTACAGTGATGGTGAAAGTGTTCAATATTGTGTTGAATCTCCCGAATAGGAGTTAGACGTTCACCTTCATGCATGTCAAAGTGGGGCACTGCGCTAAAGAGGGCCTTTAAATATGGATGCTGTGGATCTTTGAAAAGTTTTTTTGCAGGCCCTCTTTCCATCACTTCACCGTGATACATGACTACGACGTCATCAGCCATATTTGCAACCACACCCAGATCATGGGTGATCAGTAAGACGGCCATGCCCAGTTCTTTCTGTAGTGATTTGATCAGCTGCAAGATTTGCGCTTGAACAGTCACATCCAGTGCTGTCGTTGGCTCATCGGCAATCAGTAACGAAGGATGGCATATCAAAGCCATAGCGATCATGGCGCGTTGCCGAAGTCCTCCCGAAAGTTCAAATGGATATTGTTTGATTGCTTGTTTGGGATGGGGGAAGCCTACCAGGCGCAACATATCGATAGTGGCGTTCTTAGCTTCATTCTTGTCCACGTTGCGATGCAATAACATCGCCTCGCTTATCTGGTCACCGATGCTGTGCATGGGTGATAACGAAACCATTGGTTCCTGAAAAATAATCGATATTTGATTGCCTCGGATATCCTGCATTTGAGGGCTTCTTGGATGCAGCTTCGCGATATTAACGGTTTGATCCGTGTCTGTATCAGTAAATAATATTTCGCCGGCAGTCACCTCTGCGGTGTTGGGAAGAATTCCAAGAATTGCCTGGGAGGTCACGGTTTTACCCGACCCTGACTCGCCAACTATCGCAAGGGTTTTACCCGGCATTAACGCGAAGGAGACATCCTTCAGAGCCGGAACACGGGATCCATGGAGGTGAAAGTCCACGGCCAACTGCTTTACTTCGAGTAAAGGGCGGATTGGTCCATCTCCTATTCCTGATCGGTATCTATTTATGCTGCATTTATCAAAAGTAAGCGATACAGCCAAATATGCAAGCACAAATCTCTGAATGGTTTGAAATTATTCAGTTTTTTGTGGTCACAACTTGATGTTAATTTAGACTACGATACCTATTTGAAAACCACTACCGTGCTAATAATCGCGTGATTTCACCCTGCTTGTGGCTTTATAGTTGTTGTTATTCAGTGCTGTCGTAAGTGGATGACCTCAAAGGTTCCCTACTGACAGCCATTGCACCTACAATACAGTAGGAAGCGTATAAGGAAAACCAATGAAGAGAGTAACAACCTTTTCTGTGGAAAATATTGACTGGAGCGGGTCTGTGAAACGAATAATTTCTGCTGTTCACTTTTTTTTCTTGTTGATGATCTTCTCTTCTTCGGCCTGGTCTGCAGAGGGGAGAAGTATCGAAGACTTCTATGGGGAGTTTGTCGGCCATGTTGTAACTAATAATGATGGCAAAGAAATCGATAGAGATTTGAGTGTTTCCATAAGACCTGCAAAGCAGGACGGGCGTTTTATGGTGAAATGGGCAACGGTGATTCGAAAAACCAACGGTAAGCTTAAACGTAAGGTTTATAACATCAAATTTGCTCGAACTCATCGTCCGAATATTTACTCCTCTGCCATGAAAACCAATGTTTTTGGCGGTGCTGTAGCATTAGATCCGTTGAAGGGGGATCCTTTCGTCTGGGCTCGAATAAAGGGTGATACCTTGACTGTACATGCCTTAATCATCAGTGATGATGGAGGCTATGAGATGCAGATTTATGACCGGACACTCAATGAAGAAGGATTGATGTTGAATTACGTGCTGAAAGATCGTGGTAATTACGTTAAAAAAATAACGACTCAGTTGGTAAGAGTCGCTGACTGATGCTGTTTCAGCAAATATCTTTTACCCGTCTGCTGACTTATGGTTTTGGCATAATCTTCATGTTGGGGCTTAGTGCTGTCCTTTATCTGGGAGTGGTTGGTGCGGAACGGAATACCCAGCAACTGCTATCGGAGATGGTCGAATCTACGATGGCAACCGTATCGAGTGAAATTAAAGAACACATGGATCCGGTTGAATCTCAGATGTGGTATTTACAGAAATATCTGAGTGATAGGGCCTTTGATATGGAAGATCACGGAGCTCTTAACCTTCTTCTGAATGGTGCATTGGCATCAACCCCACAGGTTCTCGGTTTAGATTTTTTCCATATCGACAATGGACTGACCCATGCCAGTCGTAGCGGCCAGGATTTTGATACCAAACAGGTGCATCACACGGCTAAGATAAAGAAATACCTGAAAAACCCACCTACGGGCTTGGTACGGCTGCCTCCCGCCTGGAATGGTCGCTTGGGTCATACAATTATTCCGGTCATTATTCCGATATATCAGGGAGAACATTTCAAAGGGGTACTTGCCGCTGTAATAAGCCTCGAAGCGATCTCTCAGTTTTTTAAAAACTTATCAGATCAAGTTGGATTTCAGGTCTTTGCCTTGAGTGGTGAAGATCGAGTGCTGGCACACCCTGATTTGGTAAACCAAAGCAGAGTGTCCATGAGTGCAGATAACCCGATGCCACAGTTAGCTGACATGAAGAGCCGAGCAATGGTTGAGTTCTGGAACCCTAAGCGCAGGCCTGTTAAATGGCTGGAGTTAAAGGGGATCGAAGGGCATCGCTTAAGGATTGAAGGTACTGACTACATTTATTTTTATCAGCAGATACCCTCTCCACAGCGACAGCCTTTAACTGTTGGCATATATCTTGAGCAGGAAGAGATGCCTGAGTGGGTTAAAAGGCTGGTCATCACTGCGGCGATGGGAGTTGTTCTTATTCTGATTCTATTGGTTGTTGTTGCTTGGGTCAGTCGTCGAATCGGAGCGAGCGTACAGCGAATCGTAATTGGATTTGATGCGATAAGCCATCAGGAGTTAGACAACATACCGCCACTGCCTGGCAGTCGTGTGGCTGAATTTGATAAAGTGGCTGAAGCCTATAACCGTATGCTGACCGAGATGAAACAGCACCAAACAGTGCAAAAACTGTTTGGCCAATATGTTCCTGAAGAAATAGCTCAAAAGTTGGTTCAGCAAAAAGGAAGTCTCGAGCCGCAGCAGGCGACTGCAACCATCCTGTTTTGTGATCTGGAGGCCTTTACCGCTCTGTCTGAAAAGCTTCACCCTCCTCAGATCGTAACACTGCTCAATAGCTTTTTTTCTGACGTGGTAGAAATGATTGAAGCGGAAGGAGGGGTTATAACGCAGTTTCAGGGGGATGCAGTCCTGGCTATTTTTAATGTCCCTTCAACCCAGATTGATCATGCTGACAGAGCTTACCGAGCGGCGCTGAATATTCAGCAACTGGTCTCATCAAAAATCTATGATGGCCAACGGTTACAGTGCCGAATAGGTATCAATACCGGAGATGTTATTGCTGGGAGTGTTGGAGCTAAGGATCGCCTGAACTATACCGTTCATGGTGATGCTGTTAATTTGGCGGCAAGATTAGAGGCCTTGAACAAAAACTATAATACAAGGATCCTGTTATCTGATTCCACCGTCGATTTGCTGAGGGATCCTGAGCATCAGGAAAAGATGGTTTCAATTGGTGAAGTGCAGGTTCGAGGACGGCATCGTTCAGTGGCGCTCTATACTCCTCAAACGATTTCCTACTTGAAGGAGAGGGCAGAATAAACTCTTCTGCTGTGACTTTAAAAACTGATTTGAATCCCCTGATGCTGAACACTAAGCTATATCTGCAGGCGATAGATTAGCCTGCAGATGTTTAACAGTATTGCTGCTGTAGGATTTTCAGTAGAAGCCTAAAGGGACTCTAGCAGGCTTTCCAGCTTCAATTGATCAATAGTGAAGTTACGGATACCTTCGGCTAGCTTCTCTGTTGCCATCGCATCTTCGTTCATTAACCAGCGGAACTTGCCTTCATCCAGATCCAGCTTAGGTGTCGAGCTTGAGGGTTGGTTTGGATCCAGTTTCCGAATCAGTTTTCCGTCAGTGTTACTGAGTTCGTCTAACAGCCCGGGGCTGATGGTTAGTCGGTCGCAACCTGCTAACTGAATAATTTCGCCGCTATTTCTGAAGCTGGCACCCATGACGATAGTTTTATATCCATGAGTTTTATAGTAGTTGTAGATACCGGTAACTGATACGACGCCGGGGTCTTCATCGGCCTCATAGCTGTCACGGCCCGTTTTAGCTTTGTACCAATCGAGGATTCGACCAACAAAAGGTGAAATCAGATAAATATTGGCTTGAGCACAGGCAACGGCTTGAGGAAATCCGAACAATAATGTCAGATTACATTGGATGCCTTCCGTTTCCAGTTGCTTGGCCGCTTGAATGCCTTCCCAGGTAGATGCAATTTTTATCAGTATGCGGTCAGTTGAGATCCCTGCATCATTATAGAGTTTAACGATACGACGGGCGCGATCAATGGTGGCTTTGGTATCAAATGACAATCGGGAATCGACTTCAGTAGAAACTCTGCCGGGGATAATTTTGAGTATCTCCAAGCCAAAGTTAACAGCAAGCTTATCTGCCATCCAGCCGATATGATCTGGATCCTGCCCCTGAACATCGTCAGCCCAGGCTTTAGCATCCTGGAGCAGGTGGGCGTATTCTGGGAGCTGGGCTGCTTTAAGCAACAAGGATGGATTAGTCGTAGCGTCTTGTGGTTCATATTGCTTAATGGCAGAAAATTCTCCTGTATCGGCCACTACAGTTGTGATTTCTTTAAGCTGTTCTAAGAGATTTGTCATGCCTTATACTCACCTGTATCCACATGTAGGGGGCAAAAAGGCCCCGTTTTTATTGTAAGCAGTTCTGTGTGTTCTTTGTATGAACGGTTGCTGCGTCCTGATTATTTCGTTTTGTTGTTAGCTGACTAGCCTAGGCTGCGTCGGGTTCTGGATCAAGCAACAAAGGCTCCTGTACCATCGATACAGCCTCTCTAAGGACCTCGACCCCAGCTCCCTGCTTAAAGGCATTTTCGCTAATATGGCGGCGAAACTTTCGCGCACCAGGCATGCCTTGATAAAGGCAGATAATATGGCGTGCGATCCAGCCTAACTGGGCTCCTTGCGATAGCTGTCCATCCACATAGTCATAAATTCCATCCATGATCTGGCTGCGCAGAAGAGGTTCGCCAGAATCGAGTCCATAGACTTCCTTATCTACCCGGGCAAGCATAAAGGGGTTCTGATAGGCTTCGCGACCCACCATCACTCCATCTACTTTGCCAAGGTGGGCTTTCACATCGTCGAAGGTTTTAATACCTCCATTGATAATCAGTTCAAGTTCCGGAAAGTCGCTTTTTAGTTGGTATACCCGATCATAAATCAGTGGTGGTATGTCTCGATTCTCCTTGGGACTTAACCCCTTTAAAATCGCTTTGCGAGCGTGAACAATAAAGGTATCGCAACCTGCACCGGCAACAGTATCGACAAACTTGTGCAGTAACTCATAGCTGTCCAGATCATCAATACCGATACGATGTTTAACGGTCACAGGGATTTTGGTTACCTTGCGCATACTCGTGACACAGTCTGCAACCAAATCGGGTTCTGACATCAGACAGGCACCGAATCGACCATTTTGAACACGATCACTGGGACAGCCGACATTCAGGTTTATTTCATCGTAGCCGTAATCCTCAGCCATCTGAGCGCATTCCGCCAAAGCTTTAGGATCACTGCCTCCCAGCTGTAAAGCAACAGGGTGTTCGACGTTGTTATATTGAAGGAAGCGATCCCGCTCACCATGGATTAAAGCGCCGGTAGTTACCATTTCCGTATAAAGAACAGACTGGCTACTCATCAGACGATGAAAATAACGGCAGTGCTTGTCGGTCCAGTCCAGCATCGGCGCAACGCAGAAGCGTCTGTCTAGCGCAGGCTGCGTGTTATCTGTGTTGGTGGTTGTTTTTACTGCATTTTCTAACATTCTGTTTGTAACCAATTCTTGCCTGTTTCAGCCCGTTTTTTTTAATCTTGGTGTCCCGTAAGTGTCCCGAACTTCTTTGCGGGACACCACTAAGGCGAACACTATGGCAACCATTGAGAAAAGGGCTTGGCCGACCGGTAATGTGACCTATCGTGCGAAAATAAGAATAAAACGGAAAGGGAAGATTATACACCAAGAAAGCCGATCATTTGGTAAAAAAAATTGGCTGAAGACTGGGCCGTTCGGCGCGAAGCAATATTACAAGACCCTAGGGAACTTGAAAAGGTCCAGCATCAAGGTATCACTGTAGGACAAGTGCTTCAGTGGTACAAAGATGATATGTCCCATCTTCGATCAATGGGGCGTAGCAAGAATGCCGACATCAATAAACTGATTAAATCAGATTTGTCAGACCTTGATGCCATTGAGTTGACCAATGGACAGATTCTGAATCATTTAATGGAGCGACTTAAGACAGTAAAACCGCAGACCGCAAATAATGATTTAGCCTGGTTACGGGTTGCCTTTAAATCTGCTCGTGTCACAAAGGGTTGGCCAGTGGCTGTTGGTGCCGTTGAAGACGCGGTGATCGCTGCTCAATCTGAGCGGCTGGTTGCTCGATCAGCAATCAGGGATCGCAGGCCGTCAACGGAAGAACTTGAAGCGCTGGATCTCTATTTTGGTCGACGTGATGGCAGAGCGGCAATTCCTATGCGGGATATCATGTGGTTTGCTGTTCACTCGGCGCGGAGACAATCCGAAATTACTCGGCTGGAGTGGACCAATAATAAGAAAGAAAAAACGGGTATGGTCCGGGACCTGAAACACCCGCGAGAGAAGCTGGGTAACCATCATCGATTTGCATACACCGAAGTGGCATGGGAAATTGTCCAACGGCAGCTACAGACCTCTGAATTCATTCTTCCCTGCAATGCAAGGTCGGTAAGTGCAGCCTTTACACGAGCATGTAAAATGCTGGAAATAGAGGATTTGTGTTTTCATGACCTACGACATGAAGCCACGAGTCGATTGTTTGAAGTCGGGTACAGTATCCAGGAAGTGCAGCTGTTTACACTGCATGAAGATTGGACGGTGTTACAACGTTATACACATCTTCGCCCTGGAAGAAGTGCAGAGGCGTTAGTGTTTTAGATGCTACAGCTAATATAACACTCCTTCTTTATCTATTGCAGCGCCGGTCGAGATAAGGTGCTGAATATCCAAATTATTGACATTTATGCTGTTTTTTTGTTAAATCCACGGCTTAGATTGATGGAACGATTCTATCTTAAAATTGCATGGAGGCGATCATGTCTACCCCTGTTCGATACTCAACATTTATCTGTCCTGATCAACTAGCAGATCAATTGATTCAATTCACCGACCATGGTTACCGACCGGCTACCCATACGGATATACAGAAGCTGGAATGACGCCAGTTTTTGGTTCAAACCGCACGTAAAACCTCAACTAGTTTGATTTACATTTATTACCGGGAATGACTCCAGATCTCGAATAGGCTTAGATACTTCCTGATTCCCAAGGCGACGACATCTTGGGAATTCAGCACATCTTGATCCGCTAACAGCAGGTCAACTTATAGTCCAAGGATGAAGAACACCGATGTTATCAATTGATGACCCAAAGTTGTGGGTTAAAGCAACCAACCCTTACACCGTTCACTGTGATGGTTCTTTGAAGTTTATGATTCTGCCTATTACAGCAAAGATGAATGCTATTGTTCGCACAAAAGAAGAGCACTTTTCGACTACGGTCGAATCTGCCTACGATAAATCTCATTTTGTTTGTGCTATTAACGCTATGCAGTATTCGCTTTCTGCCATCGGTTATGCAGATGTTAGCGTGGGAAATGATGCCGTACCTGCGCATCATACGGAAGCAGATGGTTATGTTTATCAGAATGGAAAAGTGTCTGCCCAGTCCCTCCGGGCTGTAAGCCAACAGGAGCGGTTTCTGATGAGCAAAAAGCTGTAATGACGCAAAGAAACAACTCCACGTACGCAGATCAGCAGAAAAGACCTTTACCTACGGGAAAGGCTATTATCGCTGCGAACAGTCAGGCCGGTAAGCTGATGGTCATTGTTCAACCGAACGGAGTGGCTGGCCTAAGTTTTGATACGATTAAGTCCAAACTAATCAAGCAAGGCTGCGAAAACGCGATTTTCCTAGATGGATCTGACTCTGTAATGCTCTTTGCTAATGGCTTCTTTCATGTGCGACAAGGGGCTAATAAAAATGAGTCGAATACTATGGGTATTTCATTTTCCCTCTAAAAGGACTGCTTGAATGAAAATTCTGTTGATTGTTGTCTATACAGTGTTGATGTGTGGTGTTCTTTACGTGTCATCAGATCCATTTTATGTGGCTCATGGTAGCGAGGCAGGAATACCGATCTTCACCGCATCGGTTAACTTTAAGGGAGCGACCGCTTTTTTATCAGTACTTATGTTTTGCTTCGCGCTGTACAAAAAAAGTTGGAAGTACTTGTTGAGCATGCTTGGTTGCTCCATTTTGTTAACAGGGTTGGCGAGTCATACAGTAGTTCTTAACCATAAACGTGCTGTATTAGAAGATCAGTGGTTCTTATATCCATTTCATCGCCTTAACTACAATATTGCTGATGGCATAGGTTTAGACTGGCGTATTGAGAGTGTTCTCTTTGGCTTTCAAATAACTGCTAAAACTAGTGATGAATCTGTTTACTTGTTTACAGGTCCAGCACCATGGAAAACGCCCTTTAATGAATTGTTAGAAAGAAACTAAGGCAGACGGAATCGACACAGCGAAAAGCGGTGTTTGACGTAGTGGCTGTATTCACCTGACTTATAACCTCATAAAGGAATCAGGGCTAAGAAAATGCCAGATACATCTGACAGGGGATTACCCACAATGCTTCAAGTGCTGCATTTGAGTGTTTTGGTTACTGGCGCTCTACTGATAGCTTGTGGAATCTATATCAACTATATAACTCTTTCTGAGGCATACGGTGCAGGCCCTCCGTACTATGGTCAGACGGCTAATATGGATAAGTGGTCTGATCCCATACCATTTTTGGCGGTTTTGGACATAGCAGCTACCGCTGTTTTATCTGTTTTGGGGGGGATCTATTTGCGGTTGAAAAAGAGCGTGTGGAAATCGTGAATTCGTTAGGTATAAAAGGCAAAGAGTTAGCCCCAACTACTATTCCTAGCTGGCGCTCGAAACCAGAGGGTCAGATCCCTATTGCAATCGTGATTGGCGGAAAATATGGATATTCAAGAGTATTACCATAAGGCTAAAGCGTTTCAACGAAAGCTTGAGAGGTTAGGTTTCAAATCAGATGCAAAGAGTGTTGAAATAGCACTTGATAAGGAATTTGAAGGTGAAGAACCACCGTCAGTTTGGATTCCATTAGTGCAGGAGTCGTTACGATTTATTTATGAGAACAATAGAGCAGAGAGTTATACCTTGGAACTGTTTGATCTGATCGATTCAGGTGAGAAAATGCAAGCTGGAATCAAGAGAAAAACTCAATGGTTAAAAGTGTTCGTTGTAATCATGGTTGGGTTAATAGTATTTGGGTTTATCGAGCGAACAATCATATTACAAACCCATCAATAGAAGAAAATGATTCAGATCTCATTGAATTCAAAAATGCCATCAAGAAATATCGTCCACTTTGAAAGTATGCAAATCACTATAGATGGTAACCCAGATCCGTGGATAATCTGAAATGGTCATACGAATGGTTCAAATTCATCTAGGCCCTACAGACGCCGAAGGGTGCGCTGCATTCTGTGTCCGCTTTAGCCAAGTGATTTTGAACTCAAGCAGCCAAAGGGTCAGACCCTTTTTGAATTTCCTTAGTGTTCTTCGAGGGATTGAAACTTGGGTAGGATCGTAGCAGTCGCAACAATTCTAGCTTTCATTTCACTACTTTTCATTTGCTACCAACCGAAAGTCCCTGGATGGTGAGCTTCACGTATACTCGTACACTATGATGCAGCTATGAACACCAGGCTCAGCAAGCGCCTATTGAGTGAAAAAGAGATAAATCTATCTAGTCGCTATCTGATTTTATTCGGTCCCGATACAGCAGAAGCAACTATCATCGGGTGTCTATTGGCGTTGGTGGTGATGGTTGTTTTTTGGCAGACCTACTTTCTGCCGGTAAAGTGGTTCTACGAAGGAGTAATGTAAAAAGTGGTATTTTCTACCAGTGCTCATTCTGAAACCAAAAGGTCAAACCTCATTGAGTTCCCTTAGGCGGCATAAATGATCTCGGCGTATATTTTCAAGGTCGCATCCGTTATTGCCCTTTCTATCAGTGGTGCGGCGTACTACCGCATGACTAACAAAGAAACAGCTACGGGCTTTAGAAAAATTGGCGCCTGGTTTATCTGTTTTGGGCTTATCCTCGTTGGGGCAGATATTGTACTGATTCTTTTATCTGCTGATTCAGAACACATGAGCGCTTACCTTTCTCTACATCGTGACATCTCTGATCCTGGCTTTGGTGGTAGGCTAATCTTTATTGGCTATGCATTTTCTCTTACCGGCCTATGGCTTATTTTACTAAGCCTCTTTAAAGGAAAGTGTTCATGAACTATTCAAAAATTGGTCCATTGCGCCGAACAATCAGGTCAAAGACCGTCGCTACGCGGCTAGGACCTATGGCGTGTACAAAGCCAAACGGCCAGACCCCAGCGTCATAGGGGCAGACCCCAATGCCCTTATACACAAGTAAATCAGTCTAGTTGAATATAAAATGCGTGACTTTAATTTAGGCGGTAACCGCAGGAGATACGATGAGAAAACGAGTATTGAGCCTAGTAGGGTTAAGTTGGATCATATTGCTCTCTGGATGTTTCATCGATCCTAATGAAAAGGCAAATGAATTATATGTCACTGCGTCACAGTACTCCCAAAAAATGCAGTCAGAAGCAGCAAGCTATTCGAGAACACTAGAAGTCTATAGGAGCGCCCAGAATGGCAGCGATTAAAACCTACCGTGTAAAAGTCCAGATTGAAGATCGAAATTGATCTGGAGAAAAGACAATTATTGCTGTGGGGGATGAAGTCAAACTCAGTACGGCCCAGGCAATAGAACTGGGTAAGGATAAACCTGCCACTAAATCTACACCTGCAGCTGATCCTGTTAAAACATCAACAGACTTGAACGACGAACAGGAACATGTCAGATACATCGGACAGTGGATTACCCATGGAGCCTCAAGTGTTTGTTTGATTGTAATGGCCATTGGTGCTCTCGTTCCGTCAGAATGGAAGTTCATTATGGATCAGAGTATGTACAGGATAACGCCATATTTTTTTTATTGGATAACTAGCGGTTTGCTATTTTTGTACTATACCTACATGCAACATACAGTGTAACACTAAGCTCCAGAGTTCAATGTTATTTAATTTCTAAGTAGATTTTCTCTAAGTTTAGAGTGAAAGATAGGGCTGGATTAACAATGTTTTAATGCACTTAAGGATGTGTCGTGCATTTCTAATACTGGATAACGAAAATATGTGTTGTCCCGCAGAAAGGAGGCTGTAAATGTCTAAAAATATTCTAATTTTCTGAAATTTTTACGTATAAGTTTGTTGGCTATCTTGGATAGGAAGTACACTTGTGTGCAATATAAAAAATATCAGAGATGACAGCTGATTGGTACGAAATAAATTGAGTTGTATATCCTCGTTGGTGGATAGGTAATAGTATTGAAACATTTGCGAGTTACGGGAAGGCGAATTTCCTATATGGGTTAAATTTTTGGATTTCTTTCTAGAAAAAAGGAGAACAAAGCCCAAGGGTGTTTCAGTACACAGGAATTCAACACTTTTCTGATTTGGAGTTTCCGACGTAGTCTGTGCACAACAACTTGCAATACGAAATTTTGCCAGCATACAGCACAAGCGTGATACTCCATATTTTCATTTTCTTATAAAGGAAAATCGTATGTCTGAAATTATTGTTATGTTTAAGTCTGGAAATGGCCAGAATATTAATAGTTATGCCAAGCATCGACTTAACTTTTTTATTGACACTGACATGTCTGAAAATTTAGAAGTTTTTCTTAACGATAATTCTTCTAAATCTTCCCCGCTGCACGTGGCTTCCATAGAAGAGTTGTCTTCTGATTCCTGCGCAGCTCAATTCATTGATCCCCACCTGAACTCTAATATTATTTCGGAAATCAATCAGTCATTTCCACTGTTGGATAGTGAATATCAAATTCAATTGTTCACCACTTATCTCACTGAAGAGTGGGAAGGGTTACGCTCAGGAACGATGGTTCTTAGACAAACCACCAATATGGCCACTGTTGATTTTGTCGTGTCAAACTCGAAAGACGCAGACGCTGCTCCCGTTGAAACTCAAAATCTAGCAGCCAACGATTTACCCAATTTAGAAGGGGCGGCCAGTACTTTGGCCAAAGGACTGGTGAAGATGTTGCCTCCGCCCGCGGATATTATTGGCGCAACCATGCTTGCGGCATTCTGGCCTTCTCAAAGTCAATCTGGTGCACAATGGATGCAGATTTATAAGGCTTTGGAGGAAGTACTTCGGAGTGGGTTGGCAGAGCATGATATCAAGGTGGCTTCCGAAAAAGTGGATGGTTTTGTTTTATTCTTGAATACAGAGTATATGGTCAAAAAGAATTCGGGGCGAGCTTCAAAAGACGAATTAATGGAGCTTCTTAGTCCTTATGCCAAAGACTTTTACACTGACATCATCAATATTTTAAAGTTCACCGAACCGGATAAGGTTGATGTTGGGATTTCGGCACTCCTCAATTTTATGACTGCAGCTTGTATGCAAATAGCATTGAATCAAGAGCGAGCGTTGATTGATTCTAAAGTGAGAGATCCCGCTAAATCGGACTATGCCAAGATTGTAGAGACCTTAATCGATGATTATATACCGTACGCCCGAAATAGTGCTCGAGAATTGAAAGAGAGGCGTTTGGCAAAAATTGGTGAAGTTCAGAGAAAATGTGACGTTATTATGGATCGAAGTGTTTGCAAAAGTTGGTTTAAAGATGAAGCTGATGGAACTCAGGAAACAGGCGCTAATAATGCCGCTATAAAGAAAAAACGTGAGGAGCACTACAATCGAATTGAAAAGGATCTGGATGTTTTGTTGAGTAAAGAGGTGTATGGGCCAATTGAGAACTGGGAAAAGCTAAAAGGTAATCCAGTGCCACAGGGCTGATTCGTTAAACCAAAAGTATTTTCCATAATAGGCCACGACTGTCCAATGTATACTATTAGTCCTGTTGCTTAATCGTATGTCAAGTATTGTTAATTCAGGTCAGACTTATAGATATAGTGAAATTGAATTTTTAAGATTTAATTAGATAGGTTCTTAGGGTCTTCTGCCTGTTGTGGAACTCAACAAGAGGACGATATTTTTAAAATATAAATTATTATCTATAAAAATTAAATATTCAATTTGTTGACGTCTGGGTTAAATAATTAGGGTATACAGAAGTCTTGTTTAATTTAAACTCGCCCTGAATATAATTCTTTGAAAAGAAGGATCAGTAGAGCCCACAAAACAGAGTTTTTGATCGGAAGCTTTATGGCCTGTTTTATCTCAGTAGATAAATGTTCTGCAGAGTGGTTTCGAACAGGTTTAAGTGGGATATCATTCACAACAGAGAGGTAGTGAATGAAATGTCAGAAGTACATCGAAGAACCCATTATCTGAAACCCCGGGGGTAATTGACCTAGTCGTGGGACAAGGTCTCTCCTGTGGGGAAGTTGGCGGGAGATTACGAGGCGAACGTGTCCTGGCGGATTATAGAATCCCGTAAAGATAAGGCTGAGATGATAACGCAGAGTACAGGCTTCAGGGAGATGGCTGTAGTGATAGACTTGTTCTCCCTGCATGTACTTAGGCATTTTATTCTCCCTTTAGGAAGGGCTGTTTGAATGAAGTACCTTGATGAGTATGCTTGCTCAATTTTGTTGGCAGGATTAGCGAGCCACTCTGTAAATCTGTTCTATACTTCAACAATTGAGATCACTATAGGGTCTCGATATCGTTGTAACGTTTTTGAACCAGGAATTACATTATGGATAATGTTACTAGGATCAAAACTGATAGTAGTCCCGCCTCATCGACCCCCGATTTGCGAGTACTTGCCGGAATATCCGGAGGCTTTTTGCTGATTGAAGTATTGATTATTCAAGCACCTGTCATCGGTCTTGCCGTAGCGGTCGGTATTATTGCGTGGCTATCCTGTCTGGTGCTCTATAAGCGTTGACTGAGGTTCAGTCGGAGACTCCAGCCATTGATTCAGGAAATCACGTAGGCGCTCAACATCAGCCCTGGATATGTCGATGGCGACGGTTGCGCCAAAGCCTGTCGAAGAGTCGCCGCACAGGTCATCATTGTTGGATACAGTGATATGCCTGGCTCCGCTTATAGCAACAATTTGACAGCCTTGAGCATCACTTCCAGCTTCATAGAATAGCCGATCGTTTGTCTCTGTATCAGTCATAGAGTTGATCCTGTCCGTATTGTGTAACGTTGTTGGTATTTAAGCGCTGAAGTTACTGGTTTGGTTGTTATCAGGGGAAAAGTCTCCAGTCAGGCTGTCATGGTATCGTAACTCAGTGATAAAACCATGTTAACTGTTTAGAGAATTCCGGGAACAGGTGTGCCCCCTTGCTTGCGTATGTTTATGTTGCGACCCTGTTTGGGATTTACCCTGAAGGAAATTTTCCTTAGGGGGTTGCATCAATCTTAATCCCTGAGTAATATTCGCGCCCCAGCTGATTGAAAGCGCACCCGGTCATCGTTTAATGTTACTGAGTGAGTGCCAAATTGGTTTGGGATACGAGGATATGTAACTGGTATCGGGGTATAGCGCAGTCTGGTAGCGCGCCTGCTTTGGGAGCAGGATGTCGGGAGTTCGAATCTCTCTACCCCGACCATCTTTACCCAGTATCGAGCATTAAATGCTTGAATACCGGTATTCTCGGAATGACGTATTGCGGACGTGGTGGAATTGGTAGACACGCCAGATTTAGGTTCTGGTGCCGAAAGGTGTGAGAGTTCGAGTCTCTCCGTCCGCACCATTTTATGTTGCCGGCATAGCTCAGTTGGTAGAGCAACTGACTTGTAATCAGTAGGTCCCGAGTTCGACTCTTGGTGCCGGCACCATTTTATTTGGATACCCCATCTGTTTCCTGGCGGATGTTTTGGTTTACTCGAAACTGTCTTCTGATCCTGCTTACTTTTTTGTTATCCCTACTTGTTTTATGATCCAGATAACTGGGTTGCCAGCGTTTAGTTATTATGCAAACAGCGCGAGCCCAATGAATAGTGATCACTGCTAGTCATCAGGCTACCTGATCAAGAGTTAAAACTAGCTGCAAGCGCCGTTTATTTCAGCCTGCTTTCTCATGCGCGTAATTCCATCTACAAACTGATGCAGTGTATTGGACAGTACTCCCTGACCGATAATCACTTCAATTAGCTGGAATTTATCGGTGTTCTCAACAGCCATGTCGAGGGCTGCTTTCAACTCCTGTCGGGTCGTTACCTGGTGTCCGTCGCCTCCCAGATCATTAGCAATATTGGCGTAGTTCAGAACAGGTAGGTCATTGAATTTTGATTCCGGCTGGAAAGTTCTAAGCAACTCCCAGCTGCTGTTGTTCAGTACGACCACGATTGGATTCCAGCCATATCGAGGCGCATTCAGCAGCTCCCAGCCTGTCATTTGGAACGCACCATCCCCAACTAAAACAATGGGTCGACGTCCTGTTGCTGCTTGCATACCAAACCCTGCCGGTACGCCAAATCCCATCGTTGCGTAGAATCCAGGGGCAACAAGATCGGTATATTCGATGTCCAACGTGGTGAAAAAGCAGTCTCCCATATCGGCAGCGATAGGCATGGGGCCCTGGTTGCTGAATAAGTCATTAATTGCAGTGGCGATATCAGTCGGCGTTACCGGAGTCTGATCTGCAATCAAGCCTGTGGGATATTTAGAGGGAGTTGGTATTAGTCGGACTTCTGGTTCTATAGCATGGGCTCTTTGATGTAATTGTTTGACCAGTTGCTCCAGAGGGATCTCAGGGTAGAGGTGATAACCCATTGATACCTGGCCATCTGATGCCAGGATGACTTTGCGGAAATCAAACTTCTTTTCTGATACGCCAAAGTTACCATCTGTCAGGGTTACTCCAAGCAAAATAGGAGCATCAGAATTTTCCACAAGCTGTGTTAAGTCTGGATCACCGGCAACTCCCAGATAAGTGCCCAGCATGTTGACATCCTTATCAGATAGAAGGCCTCTTCCCATAAGGGTCGTTACGACTGGAATCCCCAGTCTTTTGGCCAGCTCTGCTGTTTGCTCTTCAATACCAAAACGGCGAATTTCAACACCGACGACAAGTACCGGAGAATGAGATCCTTCAATTTGTTGCATAATTTCATCAACACAGGCATCCAGTGCTTTTTCATTTAAAGAGAGGCTGGGTGTTATGTTTTTAGTGACAGGTTCACAGGAGTGGAACACCATATCTCTGGGGATTTCAATATAAACGGGGCGGGATTGGCGGACACAGTTTTCCAATACTCGAGCTATTTCTGCAGGCGCAGTTTGTACGTCATTTAAAATAACCTGGTCACAGGTGACTTCTTTATACACTTCCAGCTGAGAGTTAAGGCTTTTTGCCTGATGATGTACCAGCAACCCAGTATTTTTATCTCCTTCACCAGGGCCGCCTGAAATAACAATAACCGGCGATTTTTCGGCATAGGCGGCAGCAATTGGATTAACCATGTTGAATCCGCCTGCGCCGTATGTGACTGCTGCCACAGAGGGTTTTCCGTGGCAGCGAGCTGCCCCATCTGCTGCATAACCTACCGTGGGCTCATGGCTGAATGTATAGAGCGGTAGAATTCCAGACTCTTCTGCTACCTTAAAAAATGGCAGCGCAAAGTCACCTGGAATGCCAAAAATTTCGCTGACGCCATGATCTTTTAATGCTTGCAGCAATACTTCTGCTAAATTCATGCTTCACCTGTGAGCAGACTATATGAGAAAAATATGGATAGTAAGCATACTTATAAAGTGGTATTAAAAAAATTATTAAAATTCTAATAAGATGATCTAAAAATAAGATGGTTTTATGTTGAGGTTTGGCTACTTTTAGCGAGTTCAGTGTTGGGCTGAGATAGGGAAGGTGGTGAATTTTTGGAACAGCCTGCCAAACGAGGCTTTTACAGATTTAACGATAGATTCAACGCTGTAAATGACTTTTTAAATTTTGCTGTCTTGTGAATCGTTGCCGGTACTGACCAGGTGTTAATCCAGTGATTTTTTGGAACATTTTTCGAAAAGCACTACTGTCCGCGTACCCTACTTCCCAACCAATGCGCTCAAAACTCAACTGTTTGGTTTCAATCAGTTCGCGGGCCTTTTGGATTCGAAAGTTTTGTAAGTATTCTCCGGGGTTGTAACCTGTAGATTTAATAAAGTTCCGGTAAAAACTGCGTTCAACTCTATGGCTAAGGATTGCCAGATTTTTTACACTGATTGTTTCTTTGTAGTGGCGATGAATATAGTGCTGGGCTTTTAATATCGTTTGATCACCATGATCGAGTGGAGGCTGAAAATTTCTGTAGAACTTTTGTTCGCGGCGGCCTGTATCTATCAGGAGAAATTTTCCTAATTCTATTGCAACTGTTGGTCGGCTAAATCGCTCCACCAGATGAATACCTAAATCGAGCCATGCCATGACACCACCGGCCGTGATCAAATCCTGTTCATCTATAAGGATCTGATCGGCATCTAGTTTTATGGTTGGGTATCTTTCCCTGAATTTTTCAGCCAGACCCCAATGTGTTGTTACCGTTCGTCCGTCAACGACTCCTGCTGCTGCAAGGATGAATGCGCCTGCACAGACTGAGCATACGATTGTTCCTTGTTTATGAAGGTCTTGGATCCATTTGATTAGCTCCTGACTGGGTGATTCATAGTAATTGTCTTCAATACTCGGTAAGACAATCAGAGCCTGAATATTCTGTGTAGATTTGTCTTGTGGTATTCCATCCTGCTTTGATCTGTTTGGTGCTGGTCTGTGATGGTCATTCTGATCTGTTGCCGATATAACTCTTCCGGTTGTTTCTTCAATCTCAAAATGTCTGATCTGGAACTTGGGGAGTTCCATTTCTCTAAAGCGCCCACAGATGCGATTGCTGGCATTAAACAGCTCAGCTAATCCGTGGACAGATGAAGTTAACACGCCTGGATAACTCAGTACGGCGATGGTCACTATTGGTGGAGTTTTCATATGTCATTATTTGCACTAATTGTGTCATTGCTGACATTAATATCAAATGATGAAGACTCATACAATAGACTTCTAATTGAGTTTCTACACGGGTTACTTTGTTCTTGGTCAGTACCAAGAACAAATGAGCTTGTTCGGAAATTTGCTAATAGCACCGAGTAGAGGTTAAAAACATGAGCGTTGATTATGTTCAAAAAACAGCACTTGTATTAGTTGACTTACAAAACGACTATTTTCCTGGTGGGCGCTGGACTTTAGAGGGAGTCGATCAAGCTACAGCTCAAGCCAAAAAATTACTGGAAGTGTTTCGGGCTCATCAACTTCCGATCATTCATATTCAGCATATTAATTCAGCTGCTGAGGCTCCTTTTTTTGTTGAGGGAACGGCAGGAGCTGATATTCACCCCAAAGTGTCTCCAGAGTATAGCGAAGAGGTTGTTATCAAGAATCAGGTGAATAGCTTCCAAGGCACTGATCTTAATCGACTACTGAAAGATAAAGGGATCGAAAGTATAGTTATTTGTGGGGCGATGAGTCACATGTGTATAGATGCTATTACGCGGGCTGGTAAGGATTTTGGTTATCACTGCACGGTGATCCACGATGGCTGTGCAACACTGGGAATGGAGTTTAATGGTATCTCCGTACCAGCGGAGCATGTGCATGCTGCGTTTATGGCCGCTCTGGAATTTGGTTATGCTGATGTATTCTCAACTGATTTTTTTCTGTCTCGACTAATGACTGCTTCTCCGTCTCAAGTGCAATCGAAAGTCGCTGAAAACTAAGATTGAAAATGATAGAAAGCGAAGATAGAAGGTGGCAAAAAGCTAAACAGCGAGGTTAATTATTTACTCCTTGATTGAAAATTCCAGACTAGAATAAAACCAAAGTTAAGTTAAGAAATAGTAGCAGGGCTATAGGCGCTATAACCCTGCTGTGGGGTGTTTTTGTTTGTGATTTTAGCCCTGCAGAAGCTTGATGATGGGAGGTAACGCACCGTGGCTGTCCAGATTGACGCATCTGCCGCTGAAAAAATTCTTAAAGGGATTAAAATCCCACCACAGCCTCAGATTATGGTCGATATCGAAATGGAAATGGTTATGCCTGATTTTGATATTGGTGAAATATCAAAACTGGTGGCCAAAGATGTTGGATTATCCGGATCGATTCTGAAGACGGTTAATTCTTCATTTTTTGGCTTAAAGAAGAAAGTAACCTCTATTCACCAGGCTATCAGCCTGCTGGGCGTTGATAGTCTCACCAGTATTATCAATGCTATTTCCATTCGTGGTGCCATGAGCAATGCGGATATAGTGGCGCTGAATAGTTTTTGGGATAACTCGATGGATATTGCCGCGGCTTGTGCGTATATCGCCAAGCAAACAATTTCCACACCATCAGGGGAGGCCTATACGCTAGGGCTCTTCCACAACAGTGCTATTCCGCTAATGATGCAGCGCTATGATAATTATCAGGATGTAATGGAGAGTTCTTATCAGTGCTCTGAAGCTGCGATCAATAGCAAAGAGGTCGATCAGTTGGGGACGGATCACTGTTCCATAGGTTTTTTTGTAGCCAGTGCCTGGAAACTGCCAAAATACATTGGTGAAGCGATTGCTCAGCATCATGATTGTGAGGAGGTCTTTGGTACTGGTAACTGTCCCCAGACTCAACTGAGAGATTTGTTAGCCGTACTTAAAATTGCTGAGCATCTTTGTAAAGCCCATCGGGTGTTGGGTAACTGTGAATCAGACTATGAGTTTGAGCGTCTTAAGACCCCGGTGCTAACCTACTTGGGGTTAACCCAGATAGATTTGGAGAATCTGGCAGATGATCTGTTAGATCTGGGTACAGGTTAGCGACAGGCTGCAGTCGGTGGCGAATTATCAGATTTATCAGATTTGTTGTAACCAATAGTGAAATTGTGAACAGACAGTCTTGGCACCCCTTTTGAAAGTTGCTGAAAAGAGTGCCTTTATTGTTTGCGTGACAATTCGTGAGATACCCAGGCTTTAGTGTCAGTGATAATTTTTTGCCAGAGATTGTTGATATACCATCACACTATCACCACCATTTTGTTTCGCCGCGTACATTGCGTGATCTGCTGCCTCGATTAATAACTCCTTGTTGTCGAACCGTTGCTGTGTGTTTAAGGTAGCAACCCCGGCAGAGCAGGTGATTGATATTTTATGCTGACTTTTCAAGGTCAGTTTATTGCTTCGAATGGCCTCAACAATGCGTGTTGCTGCCGAAGTGGCATCTTCTGATGAGCAGCCTGGCAGTAATATTAGAAACTCTTCACCACCGTAGCGAAAGACAGCGTCCTGGTCTCTGGTGTAGGCGCTCAGTATCTTGGCACTGAATTTAAGAATGCTGTCGCCGACAGTATGCCCAAACTTGTCGTTGATACTTTTAAATTTGTCCAGATCAATAAAAATTGCGCTTAAAGGCCAGCCGTTTTTTCTGGCATGAATAAATTCTTCCTCAAGGGCAAGGTCAAAGTGCTTGCGGTTAGACAGACCTGTCAGATGATCCTGCATTGACTCCTTTTTCAGTAACTGTGTTCGTTGCTCATGACGATCCATTTCCTGTCGGCTGGCGTTCAATTCCTGAGAAAAACTGAGGCCTCGCATAAGCATCTGATTTTTTGCTTCGGTAAGAACCTTGTCGGTATATTTATTGTCCAGCAGGCTCATTTCAAAAAGTCCTTCTACGACAGGAATTTCTTCATAAAGCTCTTCAATGAGGCTTTCATAATCGTCTCCCAGCCGCAAAGAAGCAGGGGGCTCGTCATCCTGATTTTTGTCCACAGCGATAATCCCGTCAGCAATTATCCCTGATAAAGCGATGCACTCTGTCAGAGTTGAAACCCTGGCTAATTCTTTACTATCAACTGTCTGGTGGCTTCCGCTAACTGCTTCAATCAGGTGTTCAGGAAAATTCCATTGATTCAGCAGCCAGGCTCCAACAGCAGCATGATCGGTATCGATCTGCTTTCTTTCAAACTCGATGATTTCACTATGGCGATTTTCATCAGTTTCCATCTGCTGATAAAACTGATCAAAAGCCCTGTCCATGACTGCCATACCAATATCTTGCAGTAATGCGGCAAGAAAAGCCTCCTCGGGGGAGACCTCTTCAGGCATTCGGCCCAGCAATCGCGCGACGGTGGAGGACAGCAAGGAACGTTGCCAATAGGCGTTGTAATCCAGCCCGCGTTCTTCCTGCTGTCGTAATGAAGAGAACAAAGAGAAGCTCAGGGTTAACATCAGGGTAGAATTCAAGCCTAAAAGCATAACTGCTTGGCGAATGTTGCCACTTTTACGGCGCTGCCCATAAAGGGGAGAATTTGCAATCTTGAGTAGTTTGGTTGCTAAAGCAGGATCATAGCCTACAGCATCAGCAACATCACCCATTGTAGAGGTATGGCTTTGTGCCAGCTTTAAAATCTGCACAGCAACAGCGGGTAATGAAGGGAGATCTGAACAACGTTCCAGCTGTATACGGATATGTTCGCTTAATTCAAGCATGGATGTTCCTTGTTACGCTTCTAGCTCTTGTTACTAACATTGCCCGGGAACCTGTAAACGGCTATTTATTCCAGGGTGCAAATGGTTTCATGTGCAAATGCTCTTTAGGACTTCCTAACAAGGAGTTTCCCTAAGGAGCCCGCAAATAAGTTTTCATTAGGCCGCGAAGGGCTTGCTGAGAACGTAATGGACTTATTCACAGGTTCCCAAAGTGAATTATTTCTTCCATTAAATACAAAGTATTGCATCTGGTTTCAAAAAAACCAGCATTGTAGCAGAGTGTTTTAACGGTTGGATCACTCAGTTCAGATGTTTTTATAGTTATAAATACCAGGTTAAAAGGTGAATATAGAGCCTCTATCAACAATGATTAGCTGGATTTAGAAAAATTTTGAGGCGAAAACTTGCAAAATATGAGAAATGTTAGTTGTTCTTCGGTCGACAGGCGTTCTGTTTGTGATCAACTCTGGTATACTTCCTCCCGGAATTTCGACCCCCTTTGATTTATTCAGGATTTTAGATAACGGCAGTCAAGCAACGGTAGTCAAGCAATAGCTATGAAAGCCCTACCTTTCTCAGCCCTAACGTTATACGAATTAAGAAGAAACAGCATTCTAGAGCGGAGTTGTTTCTGCTTTGCGCATTGTTGGATTGGCCATGGCGATCAAAGGATATTGAGCCGTGCTAATTTGGCGCAAGGGGGATTGAAAATAAATCTGTCGCAAGCGATGTTCGCTTAGTGGGCAGTCCTGGGATTAGCCCCGATTAAATGCGAACCGCTCCATAGAGGCCGTAAATGAGTTACAACCCAACCTTATCTTTGAAAGACATTCAGAACAGTAAAGCACAAGAGAAAGCTCGCCTGGTAGACTTGGAGAGCCAAGTTGAGACGTTGCTGGCACAAGTTGACAGCCTTAAGGGTCAATTGCAGACCAGTGAAGAAAAAGCTGCTCTTACAATGGCTGAACTGAGTGAATGTAAGAAGGAAAATCAGCAATTAACTGAAACTTCTCGTCATCTCAATAACAAAATTCTGAACTGGGAGCAGCTTGAGCAGGAGCGCTCAATTCAGCGTCTGGAACAGTTTTCTGCAATGGAGGCCAAGACCTCTGCTAAAGATGCAGAAATTGAAAAACTGAAAGTTGCTCAGAAGGAGCTTAATGCGGAGCTTAAGAAAGCAAAAGCATTGAATCCTGAACGTTTGAATCGTCAGAACAAAGACTTGCAAAAACGTATAGCTGAAGGAAAGGAAGGTTCTGCACGTCTCAGCGAGCAGCTACGTAAAGTCAAGGCTGAGCTCAAAGAGCTGAAAGCTGAGAATGCCAAGCCTGCTCCAGAGCCGCTATATCGCTCTGAAGATGGACTCTTTGAGTTGCGTAACGACAATTTTAATGGCTCGAAGGATGCTGCGAACAGCGATTCCAAGTCCTTGAAATTGTATGCCGTAGATGCTGCTACTGGTGCAACAGTGATAGCCGAAGGACTCAATGATGCAGATCAGGTTGAATGGATCTCATCTAACGCTGTTCCTGATGATGTCACGAGTCAGGCTGCTATTATCATTAAGAAGATGATGGAAGAGAATGAGGAGCTGGAGTCTAGCCAAGGCTAAGCTTTAAGCTGCCAGAACCGAGCGGTCGCGTGCAGCTTGCTCAATCGTTCTAAACTACGCAGACACCGGCGCCCATTGTGCGCTGGTGTTTGCGTGTAGCATTCTTATTGTTGTTTCGATCACAAGGTAGAGTTATCTCACCAACAGACGTTGATGGCGTCGAACACCCCTTCCAGGGCCTTAATTTCAGTTAGATCTCTGCTGTTCAAGGTTCTCGGGCCCCCATCCCTCCTCGATATCCACAGTCCTTAAGGTGCCAGTTTATCTGGACTTTTTGACAATATCCGTAAATATCTGAAGTTGTTGCCCAGATCATGATTAGAATATTTCCACTGCTGTGGAAGGGGTTTCCATTTAAGTCGTTTAACAAAGATTTAGAAAATCTGCGTACAAGCCCCTTAATCATTTGGATCGAGGAAAACACCATAATGGGCCATAATGTGTCGATCAAAAAAACTAGAGAATGTAGATGGACAGCCTGATTACACTGATTCTTGATCACATTGAGCAAGAACTCTCAACCTTGTTAACCGCCGCTCAGAGTGCTCATGATGGTGCTACTCATGAAGAGAATAAAGCCGAGAACAAATATGATACTCGTGGTTTAGAGGCGGCTTACCTTGCTCACGGACTGTCCGTTCGAGCCGAAGAACTGCAACAATCAATAATTGATTACCGCCAGCTACAGCGGCTGGACATTGATAAGTATTCTTGTGTGCAAGTTGGAACACTGGTCTGTTTAGAAGATGACGACGGTAATAAAAGACGGGTTTTTGTCGGCCCGTCAGGAGGGGGCATAAAACTGCACTTTGGGGAGGATGAAGTTACAGTTGTAACACCTACATCACCCGTAGGTGGGGCATTACTGGGTAAAGTCATCGACGATGTTTTTACCCTTAAAGTCAAAGGACTGGATGTTAATTACACAATTATTCATATGCAGTAGTGTGATTCTTAGTACGCAGCGGCTTGTAAAGCGATGCAGGTCTGGTTTATTGAAACACTACATACCGAACCACTGAAAGGTATAACGGGAACCTGGACAGACCTTAACCGGCAAGATCAGGATTAAAGAGAGGCCTGAATGACTATATCTGAATATAAGGATAGATAGTGTATTGATCCATTGGTCGTAATGGCTATGTTTTTAATGGTTGTAAGTATCTTTCTGTTTCAGATGTCTATACTTAGTGCTAAACGCTCTCTTGGGTGAACAGCCTTTTTATGCAGATCAGAAATATAAACATAATTTGCGTGTTGGTCTTCATGATTATTGTGGCCATTGGTGCCTATTGGACCCATGTCAGTAAGTCATTATTTGATAATGAACAGCGTTTGCTAATGAATGATATTGTTGGTGCGGAAGCGTCGGCAATAGAACGTCGCTTATCACGCTCTCTTTCTACAACCTATATTCTGGCCCAGGAAATCAAGCGTAACAATGGCATATTTGAGAACTTTGAAAGCTATGCTGAAGAGGTTATCAGTACCATTGGCGGTGTATCAAACCTTCAGTTAGCACCTAGCGGAATCATCCGTCAAATATATCCCTTGGGCGGAAACGAAAAAGCGATCGGCCATAATATTCTCAATGACGACGATAGGAGACGGGAAGCTCAGTTGGCTGTAGCTGAAAAACGTCTGACCTTAGCCGGTCCATTTGAGTTACTTCAAGGAGGGGTTGCGGTTATAGGGCGTAATCCTGTATTTCTTAATCAGGGAGGTGTTGAGGAGTTTTGGGGCTTCGCTTCTGCTCTTATATATCTTGATGATCTTTTAGACGTTACCGAGTTAAGGAATCTTGAGCGGCGGGGTTATAGCTATCAACTGTCTCGTTTGCACCCTGATAGCGGCAGCGTGAACGTATTCGCAAGATCTCAACAGGCACTTTCCGGCAATAGTCTGTCCGTTGCTGTCAATGTTCCTAACAGTCAATGGACCCTGACTATGAGTCGGAACCCTCCTGGCTCGATAATAAGCCGAACATTCTGGGGGTACCTTGCAAGCCTCCTGGTGGCCTGTGTCTTGGTTTACCTGCTGTATTCAGTGTTACAGCATCCCCTCAAATTACAGCGGGAAATTACGGAAAAAACCCAAATACTGGACGACATGCTGTCTTATGATAATCTGACGGGGCTTCCCAATCGTCATTTGTTGAGTAAGATTCTGGCCAATACGATTGCTGAATCCGAGCATTATTATACTCAGGCTGCATTTTTGTTTTTTGACTTGGATGACTTCAAGAGAATTAATGATTCAATGGGTCATGACGCTGGTGACCACTTACTGAAACAGATCGCTGAACGATTGAGAGATGCCGTTAGGGAAGAGGATGTTGTCGCCAGGCTGGGCGGTGATGAGTTCGGCATGTTGCTGCAAAACGTTGAGTCTGAAACTCAGGTTGCAACCATTGCTGATGAGGTACTGGCGGTGATGGAGGAGCCAGTCAAGATAGAGTCTCGTGAGTATACGATTTCTACCTCAATTGGAATTGTCATGATCCCATCTGATGGAAGTCAGGTTCCTACGTTGTTTCAAAATGCTGATATGGCCATGTATGCGGCGAAAAAAGAAGGTAAACGAACCTTCTGTTTCTATAACGAAGAAATGCAGGCCTCTGTTCTTCAGCAGCTGCGTATCGAAGAAGAGCTGCAAGGGGCTTTGGATAACCATCAGTTTTCCCTGAACTATCAACCTCTAGTGGACTTGGTGGACGACTGTGTCTGTGGTTATGAAGCATTAATTCGCTGGTATCACCCGGAGCGGGGCATGATATACCCCGACAGTTTTATTCCGGTGGCTGAAGAGACCGGAAAAATTGTTGATATCGGCTATTGGGTTATCAGGGAGACCTGCGAGTTTATCAAACTGCGAAAGTTACGGGGTGAAGTCTCTGTACGGATTGCCGTAAACTTATCAACCAAGCAGTTTAACGACCCCAATCTGGTTTCCTTTATTACCCAGGTCCTTGAAGATACGGGTGTTGAGCCACGTCTTTTGGGTATCGAGATCACGGAAACTATTCTGATGAAGGATGTCGGTGACGCTATCATGAAGCTGGATCAGCTTAAGGGGAAGGGCATTACCGTATCCATCGATGATTTTGGTACAGGCTACTCTTCCCTGGCTCAGCTGAAGCGGCTTCCAGTAGATACATTAAAAATTGATCGTAGTTTTGTTATGGACATGGACAGTGACTGGAGTGATCGCATGATCGTAGAGGGGGTGATAGCCATGGCTCATAAGCTGTTGCTTCGAGTGGTTGCTGAAGGGATTGAAAGTGAAAAACATTTAGCCCTTCTCAAAAAATATGGCTGTGATGTCGGCCAGGGATATCTGTTTGGAAAGCCTGTTCCTGCCGATGATATCTGTCCCTCCCATACAGTGCAGTCGAGAGCACAGGGCTAGAGGTGAACTCCCGGATCCTCTTTCGATGATTTTAAGCCTTGAATAGGCTGGTTGATCCGTCAAACAAAAGCTGGCGTACCTATTGATAAAATTTACGGCTAGGAAACAGCCGCTTCCTCGTTGTCAGTTTCGTTCATAGAACGGCGTTGTTTTGCTCGGCGTCGCATACTAAGACGAAATAGCAATGGAATCACAAACAGGGTTAGCAGCGTAGAGAAGCCAAGTCCCCAGACTATAGCGGTAGCTACCGGTCCCCAGATCAGCGACTTTCCACCCAGTCCAACGGCTAAGGAGAAGAGGCCTGCAACCGTTGTCAGAGTCGTGATGAGTATTGGTATTACCCGTCTGCGGGCTGCATAAAGTGTGGCATGCAGCAAACTCATTCCTGAGTCGAGTCGGGTATTGGCGGCAGAGATCAGTACAATGGCTGCATTGACCGCTATGCCTGCCAATGCGACTACACCATACATGGTAAACAGGCTTAAGGGATTCTGCGTTATCATCAGCCCCAGTACGACCCCCGTAAAGGCCATGGGCACGGTTGCCAAAATCATAAAGGGCTGCCAATAACTCTTGAATTGAGTACCTAGAATCAAATACATCAATCCGATACCGAAGATAAATAATGTGCCGATGGCGTCCATACTGTCCTGGATATCATCAAGCTCACCGGAAAAGTCCAAATCGATGGTGGGATAGGTTGAAGCCAACCCAGTCCAGCGCTCCTGAATAATGTTGTTTGCCGTGACCGTATCGATGCCTCCTTCGACAATATCGGCTTCGACGGTAATCGCCCTGCGAAAGTTGTAGTGCCTGATATTCCCCAGAGATTGATGACGTTGTTGTATAACAAGCTCAGATAAAGGAATGCTGCCTCCCTCTTGCAGGGGGAGGCGATAGTTCAGCAGGGTTTCCAGATCGGGTCTGGATTCAGGATCAGCACGGACTCTCACTTCCAGCTTTTCGCCCTTGTCACGCATACTGGCGACGACTTCCCCATCCACCAGTAATCTCAGCATCCGACGAATATCGGGTGGGTTCAGGCCTGCGCGATTGACTGCGTCAGCATTCAGTTCCAGCGTCAGCTCATAGCGGCCACGGCTGGCATCATCCTGTATATCTATAACATCCGGGATTTGGGCTAAAATTTCGCGGAGACTGTTGGCCGCCTTGCGTAATTCCTGATAGTTGTCGCCTCTGACTTTGACAGAAATTGGTTTGGAGACGGGAGGACCTCCTGCGAGCCTCAAAAATGATATCTTTGCTGAGCCAGCGAGAGGATTTACTGCCTTGCGTACATCGTTAAGCATGGCATCAACGGTTCTTAGATCTTCAGTCTTAGGGTTTAATCCCACCAGTATTTGTCCGTATTGATCACCGATTCGAGGTTCTGTTTCGGTAAACATTTGTCCTGCGTAACTGGCAATTGCGCGAACCTCTCCATCAAGAACCCGCTCTCTGACTTTAGCTTCTATCTCTGATACTTTTTCCATTGTGAGCTGCACAGGGGTCGCAGAGGGCATTTCAATGTTGACATAAAATAAGCGAATTGGGTCTGAGGCAAAAAAGTCCATTTTGATCATCCCTGCACTGATAGCTCCGATGGAGGCGATAAAAGGAATGATCGCCAATGCCAGAGATATCATTGGCCGTCTCAGCGCCTTAATCAGTAATCTCACATAGCTGATTTGTACGCGGTGGGTAAGACTTTCTCGCAGTTTCTGCAATCGTGACGGATTAGTGAATTTGATCTTTGCCGCCATAACATGAGCGGGAAGCATCCAAAAAGCTTCAACCAGACTGATTAACAGCGCGATAGTCACAACCATAGGAATAACGCGCATAAATTCGCCGAGAATACCGGGAAGCAACATCAGCGGCATAAACGCTGCGATGGTTGTCAGAACTGCCGTGGTTACCGGCTTGCCGACTTCCTTAAGGGCTTCCAGTGCTGCATTTAGCGGGGCAACACCTCTTTGTAGACGATAATAGATTGACTCCACCACTACCACAGCATCATCCACCAGCATACCGAGTACTATAACCACACCTAACAGGACGGTGACGTTAAGTGTCTCTCCTATCCCTGAAAGTATCCAGAAAGTCCCGGCCAGGATAAAAGGTATACCGATAGACGTCAGCAGGGCGATGCGGGATCCCAAAAAAGCCCAGGTCACCAGGAGAACCATGAGCAAGCCAATGTAGGCATTGTTTTGCATGATAGCGATGGATTCACGGGTCTGTACTGTTTGATCATCAATCAGTATCAGGTCAACACCAGTAACATTCGATAGCGCTTTACGACTTTCCAGATAGTCTCTGACTCGCTCAACCAGTTCCAGGGTATTGGCATTGTCTTTTTTCATGATGGCCATAAGAACAGCAGGCTTACCATCGACCCTTACCATTTTGGTGGGTTTTTCTCTGGATCGTTCAACCTGAGCGACTCGGCCCAAGAGCACCTCGCTGTTTGTGCCAATGATTGGTCGCTTGGCCAAATGCGATGGAGCAGCATGGGTCCCCACTAAGCGTACCAACCAGCTTTGATTATTCTGGGTCAGGCTTCCTGCTGCGCTGTCTTCAAAAAAGGCTCTGACGGTGTCTGCAATTTGATTCGGAGATACACCGAGGTTTTCAAGCTCCTTAAGATCAAAATTAACTTGTAGCTCCGGGTCATTAAGGGCTACCGGGTCAACCCGAGAGACTCCGGTAAGGCGCTTAAGATCTTTTTCTATACTACGGGCCTGTAGTCGCAGGTTTTCGTCGTCTGCCAGTGCTGTTATGGCAATCGTGGCCGCAGGGTATGCGTTAGCGCTGGTTATTTCCAGAATTAGTGAATCCTCTGCCGCCTCCGGCAGTTCATCTTCACTGTTCTGTATTTCTCTGCGAAGGTCAGCCACTCTCTTATCAAATGTTCGGTCATCGATATCTTCAAAACGAATCAGTAAGCTGGAAATATTTTCGCGACTGTTGCTCGACATAAATTTGATATCGGCAATATTACGAATGGCATCTTCCAGAGGGTCAGTGACTCGTTTTTCCACATCGCTGGCAGAGGCGCCGGGTAAGACTGTTGTGACAACCAACCAATTGAAATTGATGCTGGGGTCCTGTTGCCTGGGAAGCATCTGGTAGGATAGAAAACCAATCAGTAGTACGAGTACAAAAGCCAGATTAGCGAGCACATGGTTTTGAAGTAAGCGAGCCAACACTAGTTTGTCTCCACTTTCTGTTCTTTCGGGTTAGCCTTGATGGCAATAGCATCGCCGTCATTAACGATCAGGCGACCGTCGAAAATCAGCTTGGCATTGGTAGCAAAATCGACTTTTGCCGGCTGTCCCTCAATCGCATCAGGCATTGGCTGAAAGCGAGCCCTGTTTTCGTCCTGAAGCATGACCCCCAATAGGCTTTTCCCTTCTTGTTTACGCTGTACCAGCAGGGAGGCAGGAAGGTAAGCAGTTGTTGATTGCCAAACAAGGCGACCGGCTGCACCTGCCGGGGCAGATTCTGCTGAAAACTCAAAGCGTGCGTCCTGTGTGCGCATCTGGGTGTCTACAACCGGGAGCAGGCGTCGAAGTTTCATGGGGTATTTCTTATTCAGGTAGAAAAAGTAAAGCTTTGCTGTTGGAGCGGGAAGTTGATCAGGACGCAGTTGAGCGCTTACTTCCAAAGCACTGAGTTGCTGTAATCTCAGTAGTGGCGTCCCTGGGCTGGCAAGTTCTCCCTGATTAGAGATTCGTTCGCGGACCACACCGCTAAAGGGAGCTGTAATAAGACAGTGTTCTGTCTGGAGGCGGTACTGAACCACCCTCTGTTGCTGAAAAGCTCGCTTTGCCTTTATTACCGCTAAATCAGTTTCACGCTGTTCTACTTGTTCATCACTAATATTGCGCTGTTTTTTCAAGCTACGGGCTCGAGCAAGCTGGGAGGCAGACAGTCGTTGCTGGGAGTCTAATTCTTTTAGCAGTGACAGCTGGGAATCCAGTTGTGAGCGATAGTTCCGACAGTCCAGTTCGACCAGTAAATCACCTTTTTCTACAAGATCCCCGACGCGCACAGCAATTGTATCAATCCTTGCCATAATTTCTGAGCTTAGTCGGCTATCATTCAAGCTGTGGGTGGTTGCGGGAGCGCTAAACTCAGGGTAAATCAAATACTCACTTAACGGTGCGCTGGTAATCTCTGTTGCTGCTGTTGCCAGGCTGCTGATACTGAAGATGGCAAAGAGTTTTCCAAGGTGCAAGAAGGCCTTACCAGACCATGTTGATCCCATCAGTGTACTCCGGTGTTCAGATTCCCTGTCAGGGGGAATTGTCGGGGGATCGATATTATGGCTCAATAACCAATCCCTGCGGTTTTGAGAGGTTGATCAGGGTTGTGACGAAGGTTCTGTCATTACCCGTCTTTGTTGCTGTGCATTAAAGTTGCCTGGTAAACATATCTCAACTGGGTGGAGTAGATCAATCAGTGATTAAAAAAAGCCACTTCGGGGAGGGATTCGATGCAGGGAGGTGGTTGGAACTTCAGGGAGGCTGCTGCCTCCCTTAATGATTACCCCTGCATGCTATCTGTTCGCTATTCTTTACTGTGATGCTTAAGCTTGCAGGTCAACGACAACCCGGCCTTGGACCTGACCTTTAATAATGGCCTGGGCCAGTTCTGGAAGTTCCTCCAGAGAGGCTACCTGATTGATAGCATTAAGCATATTTTCGGGTAGCTCCGCCGCTAAGCGATTCCAGGCTTGAGTTCGTCTTTCTATCGGGCACATTACAGAATCCACACCCTGAAGCCGTACATTGCGAAGGATAAACGGCATGACTGTCGTGGGTAGTTTAAAATCAGCTGCGAGGCCACAAGCCGCAACGCAGCCGCCGTAGTTGGCTTCTGCTAACAGCCTCGCAAGGATATCACCACCGACGGTATCAATTGCTCCAGCCCATCGGGATTTTTCTAAAGGGCGCGAGCGTTCTGCCATTTCTTTTCTGCTCAACAGTATGCTGGCGCCGAGTTGACGCAGATAGTTGTGGCTTGATTCACGGCCAGTGATGGCCGCTACCTGATACCCCAGTTTTGCCAGCAGGGCAACGGCGACACTACCGACCCCACCTGCTGAGCCGGAAACGACAACGGGTCCATCCGCTGGTTGGACGCCATTATCTTCAAGTGCCATGACACAAAGCATCGCGGTCAGTCCTGCGGTTCCTACTGCCATCGATTGCTGGGTGCTGAGCCCTTGAGGTAGCGGAACTAGCCATTCGGGTCGTACTTTTTGATATTGGCTGTAGCCTCCCCAGTATTTCTCGCCAACGCTCCATCCGGTAAGAACGACTCTGTCACCGGTCTGATACGAGCTGGTACCACCATCAACAACAGTGCCCGCCAGGTCAATGCCCGGCACCATTGGCCAGGTGTGTACAATTTTCCCCGTGCCAGTCAGCGCCATGCCGTCTTTATAGTTGAGACTGGAGTATTCCACCTTCACCAATACTTCTTCATCAGGCAGATCTGCTGCGGATAGTTGCTCAATTGCCGCATGTGTCTTGCCTTCGTCGTCTTTGCGCAGTACCAGCGCATTGAAAGTAGAATCCGTCATGACTGACCTCTCTTAACTGTATGTTCTTAACTACCTGATATGTTCTTAACTGCCTGTTCCTGACAGTCTGTACATTTACGTTTTTAGTGTTACCTGATCATTACTTTAGTCCAATCTCCGTTCAGCGTAACAAGGCTATCTTGATAGAACGGTTACGCTAAGTCTTATTTGTATATTTGTCAAACAAATAGATAAATAGTGGTTGTATGTTATAGTTGTCGCTGCCATCGCTGTTTTAAATGGTACTTACTTAGGAAAATCACTATATGGCTATTCATTACGAACCTCTTGAAACTCAGAGCCTCGCCAAGCAGATAGCAGACAAGATTCGTTCGGCCATTCTTGATGGTCGTCTCAAGGTTGATGAGCGTTTGCCCACGGAGGAGGAACTTGCGGTCAAATTTGCCGTGTCCCGTCCGACTATTCGGGAAGCCCTGAAGCGTCTGGCTGCTCAGAATCTGGTACGTTCTCGCCGCGGACCTGCTGGGGGGACTTTTATTAAACGGCCAACCCCTGACGAGCTTCGTCGTTCGGTGGCTACATCGGCGACCCTGATGGTGACATTTGGAGAATTTGATGTTGATGCCATTACTGAGGCACGCCGGGAAATGGAGAGACTTTGTTTACGTTTAGCCATTAGCCGACGCAATGAAGATTACTTAAAGCGTATGGCCACAGAGGTGGAGTTGCAGCGCTCTGATATTAGTGATGAGGAATTTTGTGCCTCAGATATTCGTTTCCATCAAACGCTTGTGGATGCAACGGCGAACCCTGTATTACAGTTTAATATGGTTTCTGTTATCGAGGCCTTGCAGCCATTGATGAATATGATAGCCAATCGTTTTCGGGAACGAGAGGCCATCGTTGAGTATCATTACGCATTGTATCGTGCGATAAAGGATGAGGATCTGGAAGCGGCGGAAAAAGCTCTGGATGATCTTATCGACTATCTGTGTGTACAGTATCACTCCGCTCAAAGGGGTTGATGCCAGATTTGACAGAATAACTGCAGCTATCGTTTGAACAAGATTTTTGCAGATCAAAACATTTGTTCTGATTCTGTGTCTTTCAGCCAGCGGATTTAAGCGTAATGTTTCCCCCGTTGTCAGTACAGAATAAAATCTAGACTGTTGCCTGCTGTTCGACTTCGTTACCCCAAAGCATCGCTTCCCTCCAGGCTGCCGAAATGAGATGTTCTTCCAGCTGAAGTACATTGGCCAGTTGACTGATGGCTCTGGCGTCTGCTGTCTCAATGGCTTCGGCAAGCCGAATGTAATGGCTGAAGTGGCTGTTACCTTCGCTTAGACCCGCAGCAAGTGGCTCTGGTAGGGGCAAAATGGGGAGTAACTGCTCCATTCTTGTGTCTAGCATGACATCCAACAGAGAAAGTAAACCGAATAAAAACAGACTATCAGGTTCCTGTTGTTGATGATTAACATCGTCGCTGACCAACAGTTCGAAAAAGCGCCCACGAACAATCGACATCCGATAAAGTTCAGGGGTATTCTTATTCGTACCAGTGTCTGAAAGCACGACCATTCGTAGCCAGTATTTTAATCGCTTCATACCCAGTAACGAGATTGCGTGATGAATAGATCTGATCTTCACTGAGAAGCAGAAAGCGGCGGAATTCAATAACCTAAGCAACCGAAAGGCTATACCAGGGTCTCTTTCAATTAACTGGGTATAGTCATTTGGGGTGGTCTCTGTGAGTTCTAACAGAGATAGAATTTTCAACTTGGATAAAGAGGTTGATGGTAGTTTTTTACCGGCAATCGTTTGCGGGTGGGCGAAGTAATACCCCTGAAAGAGGTCAAACCCCATCGCCTCTAAATGCGGAATCAGAGACGGGTCCTCCACCTTTTCCGCCAGTTTGAGAATTCGATCAGGTGCGCTGGCAACTACTTTGGCTATTTCATCCAATTCCATTCCGAGGATTTCAATTTTAACAATATCGGCATAGTCCATGAGTACAGAAAGGTCCGCTTCACCATGGTAATCGTCTATGGCGATAAGGTAGCCATCCTGCTTCAGATCGATAACTGCTTGAATGACTTCAGGGCTTGCGGTCACGGTTTCCAGAACTTCTACAACAGTAATTGCGGGAGGAAGCCCTTTAGGGGCGCCGTTTAGCAAGAGCTTCTCAGTGTAATTGATAAATACTCTCTTGGAAGGGGTGTAATCGGTATCGGGACAAACCAGTCCGCTGGTGGCAACGCTAGCTGTTGCCAGATCGTAATCGTCAATTATTGCTTCTCGGCAATCGGCGCTTTTACGGTACAGCAGCTCGTAACCCCAAACCGTTCCTGCACGATCAAAGATGGGTTGTCGGGCGAAAAAAATATCGGAGTATATGCTATCCGAAGCTTTATTAGACATGTGGTGTCTCGAGTCTCAGGTTCCTTAGACAATAACAGTAAAACGATGCTATCCCTTTCATTGGGATTCATTTCTCCATTGGCAGTAAAATCAACCCGTTAAAGTTTGGTTCCCACCTTTGCTTGAGATGAAGTACAGAACTGGGCGGATAAAGGGCAGTCATCATACACTTGTTTGAATGTACTTTTAACACTATTAGGCTTGTTTGGACAACGAAAAATTAATTTGCCTGCAAATCCATTTATCTTAATGCAATCGACGCCTGTAGAGTTGATTGCTTAGGTTCCTTAGCCATCGAGGTTGTTTGGTCTTTTGTTGTTTTGAGGCAAGAAAATTACAGGGAAGGCCAGTTTTACTGGTCAGTACGGGACTTGTGTTATAACGTCAAAGGGTAGAGATCGAATTTGATATAAAGAAATGGCTCCGCAGTTCTAATTGTCGCCAGCATTCCTATAGTCAGGAGGTAAAAATGACACCCGAGTGGATAATTAGCCGCTTTGACCGGAAGCAGCATCAGCCACGCAAATATAGTGATACCTGTGATGATTTCACCGCCTTTCGAGGTGATCATAATCTGAATCTGGATATGTCGCCGAAATTTCGAGTCGATGGAAGTCTAAAGCCAGCAGCCGTGCTGGTGCCAATAGTCAAGCGTTCTGAGGGACTTACCGTGCTGTTCACTCGAAGAACCGAGCATTTAACTCATCATCCCGGGCAGGTCAGTTTTCCGGGCGGTAGAACAGAAGAGGTAGATAAGAGCCCTGAGCACACAGCGCTGAGGGAAACTGAAGAAGAGTTGGGCGTGCCGGCGGAGTATATACACATATTTGGGCATCTTGATGACTACATCACCCGTACTGGATTTATGGTGACTCCGGTTGTCGGGATTGTTGATCCTTCTTTTCCATTGAAGCCTGATCCTTCTGAAGTTGCAGACGTATTTGAAGTGCCATTGAGTTTTTTACTAAATCCTGACAATCATGCTCGTCACAGTCGGATGTTTGAGGGTAGCGAACGATATTTTTATGCGATGCCGTACAACGACTACTTTATCTGGGGCGCTACTGCTGGCATGCTTATTAATCTATATCAGGTGCTTAGTTAATATTCTGACTACACTCATGTGAGCATTACTTTCACAGAGATTTTTGTTTTTGCTGTAGGGTCTTGACCAAACGCCGCAGCAACTGGACCGATATAACGCATGGGGTTACTGGTTAACTGAGATAAGCACTTCATAGCTCTTGACACTGTTCAGGCGATTTTACTTCACACCCCTTTAATACCATTTGCACAATCAGATCAGCTGCCGCTTCGTAATCGCTGTCTGATAGCTTATCTTTTCCCGTTACCATCGATATTTGCCAATCAAAATCGGCGTAGGTCTGAGTCGATGCCCAGATGGTGAACAACAGGTGTTCTGGATCTACAGGTGCCATCAGTCCCTGATCAATCCAGGACTGTATGCGTGCGACACTGCCCCTGGCCTGTGCCAATAGTTGCTCGCCGATGTCATCCGGCAGGTGAGGGGCACCGTGCATTATTTCGCTGGCAAAAACTTTTGATGCGTAGGAATGTTGCTGAGAGATGCGAATCTTGGCTCGGACGTACTCTTTCAATGCCTCTACAGGGTTTTCATGTAAATGAAAAGGTGCTGCGGCTTCTAGCAGAGGTTCAACAATGGTTTCCAATACACTTCGGTAAAGATTTTCTTTTGATTTAAAATAATAATAGACGTTAGCTTTTGGCAGACCCGCTTTTGTTGCAATATCGATTGTTTTAGTCGCGGCAAATCCTTTGTCAGCAAAGACTTCGCTTGCTGCTTCAATAATCCGGTTTTTATTTCGTTCTCGAATTCTTGCCATTAGCGTTAGGGCTCCCTGTAAGCTTAAGAGGCAGCTCATGTTAGCACTCGGTTCAGTAACCACTCAAGCCGTTAAAAAATCGCTGGTATTGGATGAAGATCGAATTTATGCTGACATCTCAAAGGATTATGATAATGGCTGGCCTCGCCGAAGGGAGTGGCCAGTTAAGTCTGTCAAAAGCCGGCATCAATGAAGACATTGATCAGGTCTCAAGATGAGAGTTTTTAGTGATGAATAAGAACAGTCTTGTAGTAACGTTCCTGGCATTATGCCTTTCTCCATGGGTCGCAGCAGAGACAGTTAAATTAAGGTGTGTCTATACGGAGTCAAGTTATGATGCTTCTTTTATGTCGCAGTCAGAATCACGCTCATGTCCAGAATCCCTGTGTTATTACGATATAAGGTTTGATATGGAAGGCGGAACGGGCTTTATTAATGGCTCAGGTGGACATGCAGTCAATATCACTAATGACAGCTATGTACTGACTCGGTCTGTAAAAAATGGCATCGTTAAAGGAATTGATACATCGTTTATTACTATCGAGCGGGAATCGCTTAAGTTTAAAATCAAAAAAACGACCCCCCCTTCTGTTAGTGTCACTGCCACTGGTAGCTGCTCATTAATGTCGTAATTGTTTGCAATAAACAGGTTCCTAAGCAAAGATGCTGAACAGGCAGAGGGACCGTTAATGAAGGGCAGCTCAGTGAGCTGCCGTTATCTTGCGATTTATCCAGCTAACTGTATCGCCAGCTTCTTCTGCTGATGAATCAATGAGTCCAGATCCAGATCGACGATGGTTCCGTTTAGAACTCTCCATTGGCCTGCAACCATGACTCTATCTGCCTGACTGGCGCCACAAAGCAGTAAGGCTGCGAGAGGGCTGCCTGCCCCTGCAAAGCGTATTTCATCAAGCTTGAACAGCGCTATATCAGCCTCTTTCCCGACTGCTATTTCACCGATATCGTCCCTTCCCAGACAGTTTGCAGATCCCCGTGTTGCCCAGTTAAATGCCTGCTGATGGGTAATTCGGCTCGATCCGTATCTCAAGCGTTGCAATAGCAGCGCCTGACGAACTTCCTGAATCATATTAGAGCCATCGTTTGAAGCTGAGCCATCAACGCCAAGTCCGACAGGGCTGCCTGCCGCTTCAAGATCTAATGTTGGACACTGTCCTGAAGCCAACAGCATGTTAGAAGAGGGGCAGTGACAGATTCCGACCCCCGCAGCACCCAGTCGACTGATTTCTTCCTTATTGAAATGAATTCCGTGAGCCAGCCAGACTCGGTCGTTAAGCCAACCAACTCGTTCCAGGTAATCAACCGGTCTGACACCGAACATGTTAATACAGAAATCGGTTTCATCGTCGGTCTCTGCCAGGTGTGTATGCAAGCGCACATTTTTTTCAGCCGCTAGCTTGGCGGTAGCGTTCATCAGCGCTTCACTGACGGAGAATGGAGAGCATGGGGCGAGGGCAATACGGACCATTGCTCCGGGTTTTGGATCATGGTATTCGCGAATCAGCCGTTCACTGTCCGTCAGTATTTGTTGTTCCGATTGAATGGTCGTTCTGGGGGGAAGCCCTCCTTGATCTTCTCCCAGGCTCATGGAGCCGCGAGTCAGGTGGACGCGTATTCCCAACGCTTGAGCTTGTTCGATCTGAATATCTATGGCTTCTTCGAGGCCACGAGGGAAAAGGTAGTGATGATCGCTGGCAGTGGTACAACCTGATAATAGCAATTCTGCCAGGGCTATCTGAGTTGAAACAGCAATCATCTCCGGTGATAGTCTTGCCCAGACCGGATAAAGGGTTTTGAGCCAGGGAAAAAGCTCCTGGTTTAACGCTGCCGGGAATGCTCGTGTTAAGGTTTGATAAAAATGGTGGTGAGCATTGATCAGCCCAGGTAACAGTACGTGTTCATTAGCCTCGAACACTTCAGTTACCGGAGCGCTCGGTGATTGCCCGAGTTTCAGCAGCTCAGTTATTTTTCCCGATTCTATGACGATTCCACCTGCATGGTTGGGATCAAGACAGTCGAGAGGGTTTTTTATCCAGATACGAGAAGGATTATTCATGAGCATTGGGCTCCTATATCCTGGGTTCATTATACTGAGCAACCGAGAATGGAAGCTCACCTAAACCCGGATGTAGGAGCCGCTATCGCACAACCCGGAAAGGTACGATAGCGGTCAGTCAGGTCTGTTTCAGTGATAGACCTGACTGCTGCATTTACCATTGAAGTGACTACAAGCAGAGTCAGTTGCTGCTTTTCACCGTCTCCAGATGGTCTCCGCTGACTGCCTCCGCTGCCAGACTGTCGGAGTGATAAACTGCTTTGCGTTCACTATGTTCCAAGGGTAGGAATAAGTTAAGCGTGATGGCCGTGAAAGCACCGATACTGACTGGTGATCCAATAATGTTCTTTACCGTATCAGGTAACGCTGAGAGTACTTCAGGTACACCTGCAACACCTAACCCCATACCGATTGAGATCGCGGCGATAAGCATATTGCGACGATTCAAACCGGATTCGGCCAATATTTTGATTCCCGCTACTGCCACAGTACCGAACATAATCAAGGTGGCACCTCCAAGAACCGGCTTGGGCATCTGCTGCAATATACCACCGACCACAGGGAATAGTCCCAGAATGACCAATATTCCTGAAATAAACAAGGCAACGTGGCGGCTAGCGACCCCTGTGAGCTGAATAACGCCGTTATTCTGGCTGAATGTGGTCATTGGCAGACTGTTGAACATTGAAGCAATAGCAGAGTTAATACCATCAGCCAGTACGCCGGCCTTGATACGTTTGATATACAGCGGCCCGCTTACCGGCTGTTTTGAAATCATCGAGTTTGCCGTCAGGTCCCCGGTTGTTTCCAGGGGGGTGATTAAGAAAATGACTGCAATGGGTAAGAAAGCTGCAAAATCAAAATTAAAGCCATACTTAAAAGGACTGGGGATGGTGATGCTGGAAAGAGTTGAAAGACTGCTGAAGTCTACCTTGCCCATATACCAGGCTGCTGCAAAGCCGACACCCAAACCAATAATGACCGCGCTAAGCCGTAGAATCTGCCACTGAAAGCGGTTGAGTACGACGATGGTAATTAGTACCAGTGCGGCCAGTCCAAGGTTTTCCAGAGACCCCAGATCAGCAGCGCCAAAGCCGCCGGCAATGTCGGTCATCGCTACTTTTATCAACGATAACCCAATAATAGTAATGATCGTGCCAGTCACCACCGGGGTGACAATGCGCTTTAGCTTGTCGATAAAACGGCTGAGAAATATTTCGACAAAAGCGGCCACAAAACAGACTCCGTTGATTGTCGCCAGTATTTCCTCCGGTCCGCCGCCCTGAGCCTTGACGATAAACCCAGCGCTCAGTATTGCACTTAGAAAAGCAAAGCTGGTTCCCTGTACACAAAGTAAGCCTGAGCCTACAGGACCAAATCGGCGTGCCTGTATGAAAGTACCTACGCCGGAAACAATCAGTGCCATGCTGACCAGGTAGGGAATTTCACTGCCCAGTCCCAGGACGCCTCCCACAATCAGTGTTGGAGTAATTATGCCAATAAAACTGGCGAGGACATGTTGAAGTGCGGCAAACACTGAAGGTGCAATACCGGGAGTATCTTCGAGCCCATAGACAAGATCGTCGTAAGACGAACCTGAAGGGGATTGAGGTTGAGGTTGTGCTGAGTTCGTCATTTGAGGACCTACCCTGTTGTTTTTATAAGAGCGGTTTGTCGGAAGAGTGCTAATTCGGGGCAAGATTGCCGCGATGCATTGATCAAATGTTGTTCAGAATCGTAATCGAGTATAGTTGATATTAATCAATCGTGTCTACATAAAAAATACAAAATGTATACAATAAATATTGACTTTTCAGTCAGCTTTCTGTTGGGCGCTTGAATCTGAATTGCTATGAGATAGTGAATTCAGCCACAACAGGTATTTGCCGGGAAGGATAATTCTCGTGGGTGTTTTAGTGCGCCCAGTGCCCTCCATATCTGCTGCTGGCGAGAGAGCCGGAGGAGTATTGTGAATTAAGGGAAGGTCTCCCGACTAATCCATTCTAATTATTAGTCGGGAGTAACTCTTTGATATAAAAATTATATCTGTTATTTGAAGTGGGTTAGTTTACGCTGGCGCCCTGGGCTATCCAAAGACCGACCAGATCACGTTCCTGCTGTGTCATCTTTGTAATGTTGCCGAGCGGCATTGCCTGAGTTGCCACTGATTGAGCGTGAATACGGGAGGCAAGTTGCTGTATTTGCTTAGGGCTATCCATGGCTATACCACCGGGTGCACTTTTGAATGCCGGGTTTGTCGGATTATCTGAGTGACAAACAGTGCAGCGTTCATTGATTATGCTGTATACATTATCAAAAGCAATTGGTTCATCATGCGCATGATCACCTCCAGGGGTGCTGGATATCTGTGCAGAAGAAGTAACAAACGCCAGTGCCATCATACCTACTGCCGCTGCTGGCAGTGTCCATGCGTATTTTTGGCTTTGATGGCGAGTATTAAAGAAGTGACGGACCATAACACTTAAGACAGCCAATGCCGCGAGAATTGCCCAATTATATTCACTGCCGTAAGTACTCGGGAAATGATTGCTGATCATGATGAATAGAACTGGCAACGTGAAGTAATTATTATGACGCGAGCGCAGAAGTGCTTTAGCTGGTTGTGTTGGGTCTGGTTCCGTACCGGCTTTGAGAGCACCTACCAGAGAGCGTTGGCCAGGCATGATAACGAAGAACACGTTACCGACCATTATGGTACCGATGATGGCACCAATATGAATAAACGCACCACGACCACTGAATACCTGAGCAAGTCCATAGGCCGCAGCAATTATCAGGACAAAGAGGATGCCGCCGAGCAAACCGGGCTTTTGGCCGAGGGGAGATTCGCACAGTGCATGATAGATAAGCCAGCCGCAGATAAGAGAGGCTACACCAATGGCGACAGCAGTGGTTGCCCCCATCCCTGAGCCGGGTGCGACCAGGTAGAGTTCGGCATTAAGGTAATAAACCACCATCAGCAGGGCGATACCGCTCAGCCAGGTTGTGTAGGCTTCCCATTTGAACCAGTGTAGAGTTTCAGGCATCTGGGGGGGAGCCAGTTTATATTTTTCAAGATGGTATATTCCACCACCATGAATAGCCCAAAGATCACCAGAAAGCCCTTCGCGGGGCTTGCGGCGATCCAAGTTGTTTTCTAACCAGACGAAATAGAATGATGCACCAATCCAGGCGATGCCAACAATCATGTGTACCCATCGGATGGCCAGGTTTAGCCACTCGGTAACGTGCGGATCCATTGTCTACTCCTAATTGGGGGGGAAATGTACGAAAAAGTTGACGCTTCTACTGCGACTGACGTTCGTAAATCCGTACCCTGTTAATTGTTATTGTTTCAGCCTGCGTCTGGAAACAGGGCAACGGTATGCCACCCTGATTTCTGACACTGACCCCTAGGATGGATCAAGGACTATCTGTTGATCCTCAGAAAAATAAAACTCATCACAGTTGTTACCATCACCTGCGCGGTCAACAATCAAAAAGTCATCTTCGGCGGCACAGGTCAGCACTGGATGATGCCAGACACCGCTATGGTAATTGACACCCTGTTGGCCATTGGTGATAAATGCACGCAGCTGTTCCCCACGCAGTTCCTCTCCCTGGGCAGCAACAAGGACAAGGAAAGGTTGTCCTTTGAGGGGGATAAACGCTTGACTACCCAGTGGGTGGCGTTCCATCATCTTTATTGGTAACGGCATCTCCAGAGACCGGGCTCTGAAAATGCTGATGATGGCGCTGCCGTCTTCTGCCGTTTCAACGTCTGCGAGACGATGGTAGCGACGGGTTGAGCCATTGTTGATCATGAAAAAATCACGCCCCTCGGTTTCAATAACATCGCCGTAGGGGGCAAAAGCTTCGGCGGTTAATGGCTCTGGCTTTAACAAAATCATAGAGGGTATCCGATTAGCGGCTTGATTTGTCGGAGTCCGCAGGACTTACTGTGCCGAACAAACGTAGTCGACTGACACCACCATCCGGGAAAATATTCAGACGGACGTGAGTGATGGGTCCCAGTTTATTCAGTTGCTCTGCAAAATCGTGTTCCTGATGCATCTCCAGCTTTTGGGGGGGCAGTAACTCGCTCCAGAAAAGGCTTTGTGTTTCGATCTGCTCATCGGTACCACCCTTAACATAGGCAGCTTGAATAGAGCAGGTATCCGGGTAGTTGCCTTTGAAATGCAGTGTATCGACGACCACTTTGTTGATTTCTCCAGGATGCCCCAATGCGACAATCACCCAGTCATTTCCTGGTGTCCGACGGCGAGCAGTTTCCCAACCATCGCCCATATTTTCTCCGCGGTCGGGGTTAAGAATGTTGCTCATGCGGCCGAAATGTTCATCGCTGCAGGCCAGCGCACGGCCACCATTGAGTGCCGCAGCCAGATCGATTTGTTCACTGCTGTCCTGAGTGGACCAATCGCGGTAGGGGATACCGTATACCCGCAGGCGTGCAACTCCGCCGTCTGGAAAGATATTAAAGCGAAGATGGGTCCACGGGCGTTGGTCATCTATAGTGTGCAGGTGATGGCTATCCCCGGATAAACTAACGGCGGGCAGTATTTCATGCCATTCAGAACTATCAGTGGGATCTCCGTCGCGGCAGTAGCAGGCCTCCAGTGAGGCTGAAGGAGGATAGTTTCCAGTAAAGAAGGACGTGTCGATATCCAGGCCCTTAATGGTACCGGCGACGCCGAGGCGAATGATGCTGTAATCATAGCCCTCGCTACGTTTACGACGTGACTCCCAGCCATCCATCCATTTTCCGTTGTCGTCAAACACGCCTTCTTTCCAGACGGCTTCGCCTGGCTGAAACATACGGTTAACCTCAGCAAACCAGTCATCTGTAACGTAGATTGATTGGGTGCCAAGGCGAGCATCCGCCAGGTTGACGTACTTTTCGAAACTAGCGCTTTGTGAGTCTTTTGCTGTATGTGTCATTTTATTGATCTGTCTGTTAATTATCGTTATATATTTGAGTTGTCGGCATAAGTTGAAGAGCGGTCTACATATCTGTTAGGCGGAACAGGGCGATCTTGTTGATTTCCTGCAGGGCTCGTTCAAACTCTTCCTCGTTACTGTTATGGATGCGTTGCTCGAAGGAATCCAGGATCTGGTATCGGTTGCTTCCCTTTACCGCCATGATGAACGGGAAACCGAATTTGGCTTTATAGGTATCATTAAGCTGAGTGAAGCGCTGGAACTCTTCTTCATTACATTCACTAATACCTGCTCCGGCTTGTTCGCTGGTGGAGGCTTGCGTTAGTTCACCCCGAATGGCGGCTTTTCCGGCAAGATCAGGGTGAGCGTTAATCAGATCGAGCTGAGCCTGGTGGTCGGCACCCAGCAGAATATCAGCCATCAACTGGTGTAAGTTTTCGATCTGTTCATGGCTGCTGTCCAGGCCTTTGTCATAGGCTGATTCAGCGACCCAGGCGGAGTGCTCATAGATGTCACCGAAAGCAGCAACAAAATCTTCTCGGCTCATTGAGCTGGGGAAGTGGTGCTTGAAGCGAAGACCCATTATCCGTTCTCCTTTTGGCTGTCAGCGGTGTAAGGATGGTTCTGGTACCAGTGCTGTGCGATATCGATTCGTCGGCTGAACCATACTTTGTCGTGACTGCGCGCATAGCGAATAAAGCGTTCCAGAGAGGCGATACGGCCTGGCCGGCCGGCAAGACGACAATGGAGTCCGATAGACAGCATTTTTGGCGCTTCAGCCCCTTCCTCATAGAGTGTGTCAAAACTATCCTTCAGGTACTGATAAAACTGCTCTCCACTGTTAAAACCCTGAGTGGTAGCAAAGCGCATGTCATTGGTGTCGAGAGTGTAAGGAATCACCAGGTGTGGTTTCTGGCCTTCATTGATCCAATAGGGAAGGTCATCATCATAGGCATCGGAGTCGTACAGGAATCCGCCTTCCTGCATCACCAGCTTGCGAGTGTTTGGACTGTTGCGGCCGGTATACCATCCTTGCGGACGGGCGCCGGTTATTTTGCGGATAATTTCTATCGCACGCACGAGATGGTCTCGTTCTTCAGCTTCGTCCATATACTGGTAGTCAATCCAGCGATAGCCGTGGCTGCAGATTTCGTGGCCTGCGTTCATCATAGCCTGAGCCACTTCCGGATGTCGCTCAACCGCCATCGCAACGGCAAAGATGGTCAGTGGGATATCATACTTGCTGAATAGTTTTAGCAGGCGCCAGACTCCTGAACGGCTACCGTACTCGTAAATAGACTCCATGCTCATATGGCGAGCATTGGGAAACGGTTGCGCCCCCGGTATTTCTGACAGGAAAGCTTCCGACTCCTTATCACCATGGAGTATGCAACGCTCGCCACCTTCTTCGTAATTCAGTACAAAGGAGATCGCTATGCGAGCATCTCCTGGCCAGTGGGGGTGCGGTGGGTTCGCCCCATAGCCAATTAAATCTCGTGGATAGTCCTGACTCACGGATCGGCTCCTCATCATTAGTATGCTTTGACTGCAACCGGGTAGTGGGTCACCGCTTGCGGAATAACGCTATCGCTTTATGCAAAAATCAATGTGAGTGTAGATTGCCAAAGCTGCGATAGCTTTATTGTATACAATTATGATGTGTTTTTGTAAAGCTTTTCGTGTTTATTTTTTATAAAAGATAGCTATCTGAAAGAGTTGGATATGATAACGCTGGGCCTGAATAAGGAGAAAATAAGCTGTTATATCGATCATTAATCACTAGTCACTCAAAGAAAAAACATAAAAATGTACACAATAAATAAAAATATTGTTGCTAATTTGTCCGCGGGAGCGTTATATTGGGTACCGTTCCTATGGAATTCTTAGATATTTGCTTGGGCCAGATACCTGATATTGGCCAGTGATATGCACAGCGACTGGGACCTGTGAAGGCCTGAACCGCTACACTGTTAAAAATAATCTATAAATAACTTAAAGGAGGTGAGACCTTAGACGCGAGAATGCATCTAAGTGTCTGATGACCATGACAGGCTACCTTTCTACACATGTACTTGATTCTGCACACGGCAAACCCGGGCATGGAATCAAAGTTGAACTATTTCGGATAGCGGGCGAACATCAGCTGCTTACCACTGTTTATACCAATGATGACGGGCGTTGTGATCACCCGTTGCTGGAAGGTGAAAGCTTTGCTGCAGGCGTCTATGAGCTGGTGTTCTATATCGCTGATTATTATCGCGAGATGGGCGTAACCTTGCCTGAACAGGCTTTTCTGGGTCAGGTCGTGATACGTTTCGGTGTTGATAATGCCGATCAGCATTACCATGTTCCGCTGCTGGTATCCCCTTATAGCTATTCAACCTATCGAGGTAGCTAAGGGCCCCAGTTGTCTATCCTCCACGCTGATATTGAGCTTCACAAATATCGAATTTGGCTTACGTCGGTCCAGAAGTCTGCTGGACGTATATCAGGTGGGGCTACAGGCTTTACTTTCTTGCACTAGGCCATTTTTTGGCTGCAATCAAGGACTTGAATGTACTGATGAAATTGCTGAATTCCTCCTCTGTAATGGTCAGAGGAGGATCTATGCGGAATAACGATCCTCGATTGCAGACAATGTAGCCTGCATTAATGAGTTCATTGTAAAGCTCGTTTCCAATTTCCTCGTCAGCCAACTCCACCGCAAACATTAAGCCTCTTCCCCTGACTTCCATGATGAACTCGTTATCAATAAGGTCGTTAAGTTGAGACAAAAATATATTTCCTTTTCTCGCTGAATTTTCAAGCAGCTCATTCTCTTCAATGATTTGAATGACTTCATGAGTGACAGCGGCGCCTAAGGGATCATTTTGATGGGATTGCATATATTTGAAAGGCTTGTTTTCCAGCTCTTTAATGGTTGCCTGATTGATCGCTGCAACACTGACGGGGTAGCCGTTCCCGATGCCCTTTCCGATCGCGATCATGTCTGGCTTGATGTCATAATGTTGATAGCCGAACCATGTGCCTGTCCTGCCGACTCCCGTCGTTACCTCGTTGGCAACGATTACGCCATTGTTGTTACGCACCATATTTACAATATTTCGTATCAAGGCTTTTGGAGGGAATCTGACAAATCCAGAGCCGCTACCTGGCTCAAAAATATACTCAGTTATATCTTTGGGAATGTTCTGCAGTGTAGGGCAACTGGAGGAGCATTTATCATTAACAGGGCAGGTTTTGCACTCTTCCCAATTAAAGACATGCCAACCATCGTTTCGATCGATTGTTGAGCTATAAGAACCCAAGTAAGCGTCGTGGAGTACCAGGGTTTTACTTTCTCCTTTAATTTGCCTTGAAATCTGCCTCAAAACTTCAATAGCTTCACTTCCTGAGCAAAGAAACACACACTGACCATTCTCGAAATTTGTAATAGACAAGACTGATTTTGCGGCTCTTTCGACCACCTCAGTCGAGTAGCAAAACCCTGTGTGCATAATAGAATCAATTTGATTCTTAATTACATTGTTGATCCTGTTATTTTTATGGCCTAGTGCTGCACACCATACCCCTGATTCGAGATCCATGTATTGCTTGCCATTCTGGTCTGTTAGATATACTCCTTGGCTGTCCACAACATGGTCAATTTTCAGTTCATGGCCAGTACAGTTATATATGCTTTTCATAATTTTGGGACTGAACTCATAAAAGTTGGTTCTAGCGTTCTTCAGCGTAATTTTTACTGAATCAGTTGTAACTGACAGAGCCTAACTTGCTATTTTGAAGATTTGGCGGGTACTGATAAACGTTTATATTCTTATCTTGCGCAGACATCAAGGGTTTTGGCTTTCCGGGTTTTTCAGCTCTTCCACCAGATCCTCGAAGCTGCTCTGTACCTCTTCCGCGTTAAACTCTGCGGCAGCCTCAATATCATCTAACTCTACGTCCTGAGTCAGTGATACGCTCATTGCTGAGGCCGTCATTACAACAAATTCCCCTTGATCCTCTGCGTCGATGGCTGCACGTTGGGTGGAGCGCCATAGTGCGTAGATTGCTACCATGCTGAGCATTGCTCCAATACTGGCATAGAATCCGTGAGGACCAATAACTTCCATGGAAAATGCAGTAATGGGAGCGCCTAACGCTGCTCCTGTTGCATTGACCAGAACCAGTGTTCCACTGGCAGCAACCATCTGTGTTGGCGACAGGTAATCATTGGTATGAGCGCCGCAAAGTGAATACATCGGCATAGACATCCCACCGATGGCTGCAACAACTGCAAATACGATTAATCCTTGACCCGTATAGGTCATGGCGAAGAATGCTATAGCGGCACCCACTGTGCTACTAAGTACAATCACCATGCGTCGGCCGACCCTGTCGGACAGCCAACCTAATGGATACTGGAATAGAAACCCGCCGACTATGATCGTACCCATAAAAAAAGAGGTCTCTTTTACCGACATGCCGGTATTTGTGGCATAAACAGCTCCCATTCCAAATATTGATCCCATGGACATACCAGTAATAAACATCCCAGTGACACCGAGGGGGGAAACTTTGTAAAGTTGCTTGATTCCGATGTTTTCGGGGGTGTCGTAACTGGGAGCTCTCGCTGCTGAAACAAGAATAGGAATAACTGCAAAGCTGACTAACAGGCTTACCAGCACGAACAGATCATAGCCATTGGGTGGTGCCAGATTAAGCAGTAGCTGGCCTCCGGCCATGCCACCAAGAGAAACCAGCATATAAAAACTCAGTAACTGTCCTCGAGTGCTGTTTTCAGATGACTCATTGAGCCAGCTTTCGGCTACGATGTAGAGACCGGCATAAGCAAAACCCGTCACAATCCGCATAGCCCACCAAACCCAGGGTTCGACAAAGACAGCCTGTACCAGGATAGAGGTCGAGGCAAGGGAGGCCAAGGCTCCAAATATTCGGATGTGACCGACTCTGCCCACAAGCTTGGGAACCAGCATACATCCGATAATCAGACCCAGAAAGTAACCGGCCATAATTATGCCGGTGACTGTTGTATTGAAACCTTCGATTGAAGCCCGAACACCCAGTAGTGACCCCTGCAGACCATTGCCCAGCATGATCAGCCCGAGCCCGAGGAAAAGTGCCCAGCAGTTGGAGATGACACCAAGCATTATTAATACCCTGTTTTATTATTCTGCTGGCAAATACTGCATTGATAAAACTGTTGTATGCCCGACAGAATGTTCACTCTGAAAAGGGTGAGTTTAGTAGCGAGGTAATAGCGAGAGCAATCTACGATTTAAGGAGAGTTGAACAAGGTCGCTTTAGGGCTAGCCTGTGTCGTTATTTGGTTAGGGAGTCCGGGAGTAAGCCCTGTAGGTTCCAATCCGTTCCGGGACGACCTCGGTTTGGCAGATAGGAAGAGCTGCAAGCAACCGGTTTGAAGGCTCTCTGGGATTGGTCACTAGTCTCATTTGTGTCTGTAACTAAAAAGTGCACAAGCTAGAAAAAGGAGGGGGAGGAGGAAAGACGAAAACCCTGTTTAATAGGAACTCCTAAGCTGCTATTAAACAGGACTCTCGTCCTTTACTCTTATGTTTATCCTTGCGCTGGTACGCACCTTTACCTTTCTTCGCTTTGACAATCTGGGACCTGTAGACCCTGGACGTGACCAGTGCTGCCAGAAAATTGTCTTGAATAGTTCCCCTGCCTGTTTCGACAGGAGCTAAAACCAGCTTCTTACCGGAAGACTGGTGGTCTTTTTTGAGTTTACTCATGCGTTTCTCACTGTAATTTGAGTCGATGTTTATCGCTCAATGTAAAAATCGGATTATTCAGAATTTTGTTGGCTGGAGCAATAGATTTCAGCGATTTATGCATGCTATTTAGTGCCATATGATTTATCAGAACGAATCATGGTATTGGCTCACTTCTCAGACGGTTTTTGGTTACCTAAGTAGCCTGCGAACAAGCCCCTTGGAACCGAGGGCTCGCTGAGAACATAATGGACTATTCAAAGGTTCCCTGAGGTTAAACACGTAACTCCAAAACGAGTGTTTATCAACAAGGGACTATAGTTAAAAGAGCAGGCTTTTTTATCTAAGAAAGGAGGGCGTTCGGATGAAAAAGATTTTGGTTATTGCAGAACGAGCCCAAGAAGCTCAGGTAGCTTTGGTCAAGGCTCTGTCACTTGCGAAGCTTAATTCGGCGAGTATTCATGTTGCGGTTATCTGTTATGAGGAGTTAGGTTGGCTTGATGAAGCTGAGAATAGTGAGGCCTCTGTTAATGCCAAGGTGGATATTCTAAATGGAGAAGAAGTTTGGTGGCGAGAGTATCTGAAGGCTCAATGTGGATCCTTGTCGGTCACCTACGAGCTGGTCTGGCAAAAATATGCTGCAGACTGGACATTGAAGCATTGTAGTGAACATACGTACGATCTTGTTGTTAAAAAAGGGCACCGTAGTGAAGCTGCTTTTTATACTCCGACCGATTGGTTATTGCTGAGGGATTCGAAGATACCTGTGTATTTGGTTTCAGATCAACATTACTCCGATGGTAAAGCGGTTTTAGTTGCTCTTGATCTGATGGCTAAAAGTGATGAAAAACAGGATCTTAATCAGCGTTTGATTGAATCCGCATTTCGCTTGGCTGTGGAAACAAACAGTGATTTGCATTGTTGCTATATCATCAAAATTCCCGAAATGCTTAAGAGCTTGAATCTGGTTGATGTAACAGACCACAACCGGAAAGTTGAAGAATCTGTACGACAAAAGTTTAAATCGCTGTTTGATTGCTATGATCTGGATAACACCCATATCCATATCAGGAGTGGTAGTCCTTGGAAAATGATTGCCAGTCTGGCAAATGAACTACAGGTAAACTGCATTGTCATTGGCACTATGGGACGAAAAGGGCTGGCCGGGAAGTTCTTCGGTAATACTTCCGAAAGAGTTATTCATGTTGCCCAGAAAGATCTTTTGGTTATTGGTGAGGGCTAGGTTCATCTTTCGGTGATGTTGATTGGCAACAGCTACAATACATTTCATGCCCGAAAGGTTTGAATCAATATATCCTGCATGGATTTTGCCCCCACCGATAGCGGGTATCGGCGTCTGCTTAGTACACCAACTCTGCGATTAATGCCCGGCTCTTCCAAGGGCCGGCAATGGGCGCCCAGTTCTTCCATTTGACTGATACACAGAGCTGGGACAACGCTGACGCCGAGTCCTGTTGCTACCATACGGCCTACGGTCGCTAGCTGGTGAGCCTCAAGAATCGTTGACAGGTGCAGTCCTGCATTTTGCATTTGTTGTTCAATGAGTACCCGTATGCTTGATGGCCGCTGAAGTACGACGAAATCGTTTTTTGCCAAATCGGACCAGTGGATTACCGATTGCTGTAACAATGGGTGGCCGATAGGTAGTACTGCGACGAACTGATCCTCAAACAGCGGTTCAAAGACAAGGTCCTCGGAACCGCCCGGATCAAATGTTACGCCAAGCTCCATACGACCGTTTCGCACAAGTTCTACAACTTCTTCGGCTATTACATCGTTAACCGCGATATTGACCGCAGGATTTGTTTCGCGAAACCGCTGTATAGCCTTAGGGAGCAAGTTACAGGCGAAAGAAGGCATAGCCGCGACAGTGATTTTTCCGCGTCGTAAGGCAAAATGATTATGCAGATCCTCCATCGCATCATCCCAGTCAGCCAATAATCGTTGTGCTACGGGGTAGAAGGATTCTCCCTCGGGTGTCAGTGCCAGAGTGCGAGTGGTGCGGGCCAGCAACCGCCCCCCCGCTGCTTCTTCCAGGTTTTTAATCGCGATACTGAGGGCGGGTTGGGAAAGGTGCACGAGTCCGCAAGCTTCAGCAAAACTTCGGGTTTTTGCAACGGCGACAAAAGCGCGTAGCTGTTTATGAGTAACGTTCATTGGATTCAGCGACTGCTATTTTGATTATATTTATTTAGATATTAAATCAAACTATCAAATAATTGCATTGGATAAATATAAGCCATTGTAGCAGACTCTACTAAAATTAATTGGAGGGCCGACAGGTTCCTTCGTAATAACAAGATAAAGACAACTACGACTCACAGGAGTATGCCTATGTCCGGTTTCGACAAAGTCGTCAATAGCTATGAAGAAGCACTTGCCGGTCTTGAAGATAACATGACTGTAATCGCTGGTGGTTTCGGCTTGTGTGGAATTCCAGAGAATCTGATACAGCAGATCAAAGTCATGGGAACGAAAGGGCTGACTATCGTTTCCAACAACTGTGGTGTTGATGGGTTTGGACTTGGCATTCTTTTGGAAGATCGGCAGATTCGCAAGATGGTCTCTTCCTATGTGGGCGAAAATGCCCTGTTTGAACAACAGTTACTTGCCGGTGAATTGGAAGTAGAGCTTACTCCTCAGGGAACTCTTGCAGAAAAAATGCGTGCTGGCGGTGCTGGGATACCTGCTTTCTATACAGCAACAGGGTTCGGAACGCCGGTTGCTGAGGGAAAAGAGGTCCGCGAATTTAATGGCCGTAACTATATCCTGGAAGAATCTATTACAGGTGATTTTGCCATTGTTAAGGGCTGGAAGGCCGATCGTTACGGTAACGTTATTTACCGTGATACCGCTCAGAATTTTAATCCACTTGCTGCAACGGCAGGCAAGATCACTATTGTTGAAGTCGAAGAGATTGTCGAGCCCGGAGAGCTGGAGCCAACACAGATTCATACTCCAGGCATATACGTTAATCGACTGATTAAAGGGACGTTTGAAAAGCGTATTGAGCAGCGCACCGTTCGCCAGGCTTGATAACTGACAGGGTTTAACACATAAATATCGCAGATGTCCTGAATAGTTGGGTGGTCTGCCGGGGCTTTCTAAGGAACCTGGTTTCTTGATGGTCACCGATCGGAATAAGAGGAAACATCATGGCACTTACTCGTGAACAGATGGCAATGCGTGTCGCCCGCGAACTGCAAGATGGTTACTACGTCAATCTTGGTATTGGTATCCCAACGTTGGTTGCCAACTATGTTCCAGAAGGAATGGAAGTTATGCTGCAATCCGAAAACGGACTGCTCGGCATGGGGCCTTTTCCAACGGAAGATGAAATTGATGCGGATATGATTAATGCCGGCAAACAAACGGTAACCGCCGCAACCGGCGCGTCTATTTTTTCTTCAGCAGAATCCTTTGCCATGATTCGTGGTGGCCATGTGGATCTTACTGTCTTGGGGGCTTTCGAAGTAGATACCCAAGGAAATATTGCCTCCTGGATGATACCAGGAAAGCTGATCAAAGGGATGGGCGGCGCAATGGACCTGGTGGCTGGTGCTGACAATATTATCGTCACTATGACTCATGCATCCAAGCATGGAGAGTCCAAACTTTTATCAACGTGCAGTCTGCCGTTAACTGGTGCAGGTTGTATCAAAAAGGTTCTGACCGACTTGGCGTATCTGGAAATTGAGAATGGAGCTTTTATATTGAAAGAGAGGGCTCCCGGGGTGTCAGTCGAGGAAATAGTCGAGAAGACAGAAGGTGAATTGGTTGTGCCTGACTCGGTTCCTGAAATGACCTTCTAGGTCATTGTTTAATTTAAGCTTATTAGGATCCGATAAAGACCGGCTCTTACTCTGTTTAAATAAGAGGCAATGTTGATAGTGAGTGATACTTACGAAGATGGATTGATGATGCGCCGAAAGGTTATGGGAGATGAATTTGTTGACCGGGCGCTGAGCCAGGCTGATGAACTGACTCAACCGATGCAGGATTTCATCAATGAGCATGCGTGGGGCTCAACCTGGCAGCGTAACGATTTGCCGCTGGACACTCGTAGTTTAGTCACCATTGCCATGCTTGCGGCTTTAAAAGCTCCCACAGAGCTGAAGGGGCACGTTCGTGGAGCCCTTCGAAACGGGTGCAGTAAAGATCAGATCATCGGTGTTATTCTCCATAGCGCTGTGTATTGCGGAGCGCCTGCTGCGCAGGAAGCGCTAAGAGCGGCCAAAGAAATTATCGATGCCTGGGAAGCCTGAGACGCCAGACCGATCCAGCACGCATTGATCGGTCTTTTATCAGGAACTGATCAGGCAACAGTGTCCCTGCATTTCCCTGCCTTGAGAATTTGTCATGAATAGCCCTGTAACTATTGTTGTGGCCGACCTGTCTCCGTTATATCGTCAGGCTGTTGCGATTGCCATTCGTCAATTTATATCAAGATATCGATTAATCGAAGCGGAATCCTTACTCGAAGTGGAGTCATGGCTAGGCAACGGCGAGAAGATTGATCTGCTAGTCGTTGATAGAGGGCTAGCGGGCATAAAGGCGCCGGAAGATATTAAAAGATTAGCTCGAGGGTACGATGCTGTCATTGCTATGACGACAGTGAATGCTGATTGCAGTATGGTTCGCTGGGCTCGGTCTGCTGCGGTCAAAACACTACTTCCCAAGGGTTTACCGAGTACGCAGTTTGTGGAGGCTTTGCAGCTGACTCTATCCGGAGGTTGTTGGTATCCAGAACAGACTCAGAATCATCAAGAGGCAGAGCTTATCAATGAAAAGGTCGCCTTTCACTACCTGTCCAGCAGCGAACTGAGAGTTATCAGTAGAGTAAGGGATGGATGGAAGAATAAGCAGATTGCCGATCAGCTAAATCTATCCGAATGCACTATTAAATCACACCTTACCAATACCTATCGAAAGCTGGAAATCGATAACCGTACCCAGTTAGCAACCATGGCGATGCAATGGCCAAATCTAAAGTGATTGGGCTCTAAGCGATCATCAAGAGTAGGCTTTTAGTTATCAATAGCAATGAACGTTCTGAGAAATCTTGAATCGCTGGTGTTGATTCATACGGATGGTTTGTCTGGTATATCAGACAGATGTCTGGATAACTGAATAACAGTTCCAAATAAAAATGTATGGATACTCAGACATAACACCTGGGATGATCACTGCTTTTCTTTCTAAGTATATGTTATTTATTAATATTTTAAAAATTTCTGTGATTGGCACGTTACTGGCTAACTATATCGTTAAGGTGTTGATCTAGCGCCGATGACAAACCAAAACTAATAAACAGGCGAATCAATGACATATCAGCGGAATGCTATTGTAACCGGATCAACCAGCGGAATAGGCTTGGGAATTGCGACGGCGTTTGCCAAGGCTGGCATTAATGTGATGTTGAATGGGTTCGGTGATCCCAGAGAAATAGACCGGCTTCGCAAGCAGTTGATCGACAGTTATGGGGTTAAGGTTATTTACTCCAATGCAGATATGACTCAAGCGGAAGAAATCAAACTAATGGTTGAGCTGGCACGCGAGGAGCTTGGTCGGATTGATATTGTTGTTAACAACGCTGGAATTCAACATGTTCAGCCGATAGAGGATTTTCCTGAAGACAAATGGGAGGCCATATTAGCAATAAACCTTTCCAGTTCTTTCCACACTATCAAGCACACACTGGCAGGTATGAAATCCCAGGGCTGGGGCCGAATTATTAACCTGGCTTCGGCTCATGGTTTGGTTGCTTCCCCTTATAAGTCGGCTTATGTGGCTGCAAAACACGGGCTGGTTGGATTAACTAAAGCCGTGGCGTTAGAAGCTGCTGAATATGGTGTTACCGTGAATGCTATTTGTCCAGGATACGTTTTAACCCCTTTGGTTGAACAGCAGATACCGGATACAGCCATGGCTCGAGGTATCAGTGAAGAAGAGGTCAAAAGGGATGTGTTGCTGAAAGCGCAGCCGACAAAAAAGTTTGTTACCGTTGAGCAGCTCGGTGAACTGGCCGTATTTCTCTGCAGTGAGGCAGCCGCATCGATTACCGGGGCGGCATTGCCTGTAGAGGGTGGCTGGACTGCCCAATAAGCAGTCCAGATAAAACGGGAGAATTTTATTTCAGTATCATCGCAGAGGCACCTGTGCTGATAAACAGGCCACCGCAAAAACGATTGAATATTTTCTGACCTCGATGAGACTGTAGGGCAGGGGCAACCAGTTTTGCACTGCCGCCGTAGATTAGTTTGCATCCCAGATCCAATACTGTCCAGCTGGCTACCATGACCAGAAGCTGCTGGGTAAAGGGAAGTTCTGCGCTGATAAACTGAGGTAAAAAGGCAACAAAAAACAGGATATCCTTAGGGTTACTGATACCCAAGCCAAAGGCACGCCAGAAAAGCGATCTGAAACCAGGTGAGATCGTTGATATCTGGGTTGTGTTCGGGTTGTTTTTATTTTCTGACTCGGCGTTGCGATGCCGCTGTGCTTCACACCAGCTTCGATAACCCAGATAGATCAGATAGGCTGCCCCAGCATACTTCAGCAGGCTGAATAGCTGTTCTGACGCCAGCAGCAGTGCCCCCAAACCTGTCGCTGAAGCGATTAGCAACAATAGCGACGCGCTGACACCACCCAGAAAAGCAGGATAGCTTCTTTTTATCCCGTAGTTGAGGCTGTTGGCTACCATCAGGAGTGATAGTGGCCCAGGCACCAGAATTACCAGTACAGAGGCAGAACAAAACAGTAACCAGGTTTCAAATGACATTAATAATCCTCTAATGGATGGGTTTTGTCCCGTTAATGGCTTGAAGGCGGAAATGGAAAAACGCTTCTACAGAAAAGACCCCTGAGAAAAGGGGCCTGGGTTAAGGGAGCCTGGGTTATTGTGCAACAAGCTCGTCTAAATCAGCATATTTTACAGGAAGATGAACTTACCGATAAATACTGCTGCAAGCACATAAAGACTAATCGATACCTTACTGGCGTTACCGGTGAATACTTTCATAATTACGTAGGTAACAAAACCGAGAGCAATGCCGTTGGCAATGGAGAACGTCAGCGGCATCATCACAACGGTGATAATAGCGGGAATGGTATCGCTCAGGTCTTCCCATTCAATGTGGGACATTCCGGTCATCATTAGCATGGCAACGTAGATCAATGCGCCGGCTGTTGCGTAGGCCGGGATCATTCCTGCTAAGGGGGCCAGGAACATGGCAGCGACAAATAAAACACCGATAGTGATAGCTGTTAAGCCTGTGCGACCACCAGCCGCGACACCGGAAGCACTTTCTACATAACTGGTAACCGGTGGAGCACCAAAGAAAGCGCCAGCGACGCTGGATACACTGTCTGCCTTAAGCGCTTTGCTCAGGTTTGGAATATAACCGTCAGGACGAATCAGGTTTGCCCGGTGAGCAACACCCATCAGCGTACCTGCAGTATCGAACATGTTGACAAACAGAAATGCCAGAATCACGCTGATCATTGCCACGTCAAAAGCTGCTGAAATATCCAGAGCCATGAAAGTCGGAGCCATGCTCGGTGGCATGGACACAATTCCCTGATACTCAACCAAGCCCAGGGCCCAGCCGATAAAGGTTACAACCAGAATACCGATCAAGACCGATCCGAAAATTTTCTGGTGAGAGAGTACAGCAATCATCAGAAAACAGATGGCGGCAAGTAGTACTGTTGGCTCAGTAAAGCTACCCATAGACAGAAGGGTCGCGGGGTTATCAACGACGATACCAGCAGTTTTCAGACCGATAAGGCCCAAAAATAGCCCGACACCGGCTCCCATCGCGAATCTGAGGCTCATGGGGATACTGTTTAGTAGCCATTCACGTATCTTGTAGACACTCAGGAAGACGAAGATAATGCCGGATAAGAAAACAGCACCCAAGGCTACTTCCCATTTGTATCCCATTTCACCAACCACTGTATAGGTGAAGAAGGCGTTCAATCCCATACCTGGAGCCAGTCCCACCGGCCAGTTTGCATAGAGCCCCATTAAGAAACAGCCTAAGGCGGCACCAATACAGGTCGCTACAAAAGCAGCTCCGTGATCCATTCCGGCATTGGCCATAATGCTCGGGTTCACGAAGATGATATATGACATCGTCACGAAGGTAGTAAGACCTGCGAGCAGTTCCGTTTTTATGCTGGTCTTGTGTTCTTGCAGTTCAAAAAAGCGATCCAGGATTCCGCGTTTGCCCTGAATTACAGTGCTTTGGTCCTGAGTAGTGCGGTCTTGCTCAAGGTTGTGAGCTGATTGTTCTTGTTGAATGCTCTCCACAACTTGTGCTCCTCATATCGGGTTGAGTTATTTGAAAGCCGAATACTTATTTTCGTGTGGCTTTCTCTAGTTGTGTGCCGAATTTCGACAGATTGTCACACTCTCAGTTACATGATTTGTAAAAGTTGTGCGTATATTGATTATCCAATTGTATACAAAAAAATCAACCCTGGAGTCAGGTTTTTTTGATATTTGTTTCTTTTTGATATTTTAAGCATAAATAAAACAATAAGTTACTGTTTTTTGGATTGACGGATATTGTGCACCAATAGATTGCTATCATTCGGATCAGCTCTGTTACCTGGCGTTAGAGTGTAAAAAGTATTTAAAAACCAGCAGACCATCGGGTTGTTTTTGCTGTCTGTGTACAATGTTCGACACTTTGTGTACTATTTTCATAGTATTTCGAGGCGATGAACGCTGTTCTTGACCTCTGACTTCCACTTGCTTAGTGATTGAATAATTGATGAACGATTCTTTACATAGTGTAATTTCCCGAAAGTCAGGCGAGCGCAAAGGGACTCAAGACGACATTGTCTATGCACATATATTTGATGCTATTTTGGAGCAGCGTCTCGCCCCAGGAACCAAACTGAGCGAAGAGTCTCTGGGAGAAATTTTTGGTGTCAGTCGCACGATTATCCGCCGGGCTCTTTCGCGTTTAGGGCACGAGCAGGTCGTGGTATTGCGCCCAAACAGGGGTGCAGTTGTTGCCAGTCCAAGTATTGAAGAGGCTAAACAGATATTTTTGGCCCGCCGGGTGGTGGAAAAAGCTATCACTGAATTAGCAGTGGAGCATTCTACGCCGGAAAAGATTAACGAGCTGGTGCAGCTTGTCGAAGAAGAGCAGGTTTGCTTTGCCCAGGGTGATCGCGGAGCTGGCATTCGTCTTTCCGGAGAGTTTCACCTGAGATTAGCGACTATGGCAAATAATCCTCCGTTGCTTAGTTTTCAACGCAGTTTAGTCTCACAGACATCTCTCATCATTGCTCAATACGAGAGTGGGGGTAAGCACCATTGTTCTTATGATGAACATACCGAACTGCTTCGCACTATTGAGTCTGGAAACAAAAAGAAAGCGGTGGATCTGATGATGCATCATTTGGATCATATTGAGGCTAAATTGAATCTGGATGGTGAATCAGCTTCAGGTGATCTGCACGCAGTTTTCTCTCACTTGGTCGGAAAACAATAACGACTAGAACAGCAATAAGCTAACTTCAGCTCCGGTCTGACTTTGGTTCTGACTTGGCTATAGAATTCCACGCTTTTCATGCTGCCGGCGGATTCCTGCCAGCAGCATAGGTGACCCCTTTTGGCGTTGGTTGCTACTACCCGCGCTGATATACAGATTGACCGGCGGCATAGGTTTCCTGCACGGCTCTGTCGTCTCCAAGCGTCATCAATACGAATAAACGCTCTTCCAATGATTTCACCTGGTCCATCCGATAGCTCATTAGGGGAGTGCAGCGGTAGTCCAGGACTACGAAGTCAGCATCATTTCCAGTTTGGAAACTGCCAATTTTGTCTTCCAGTTTGAGTGCTCTGGCTCCACCTAGGGTTGCTAAGTACAGTGATTTGAAGCAACTGAGCTTTTCACCCTGAAGCTGCATAACCTTATAGGCTTCGTTGAGGGTTTGTAGTATCGAGAAACTGGTGCCTGCTCCGACATCAGTCCCCAGTCCCACCTTCATTTTATACTTTTCTGCCTGAGGGAGATTGAAGAGTCCGCTGCCTAAAAACAAATTGGAAGTCGGGCAGAAGGCGATAGCAGAGTCAGTTTCTGCTATACGCTGGCATTCGTCATCACATAGATGTACTCCATGCGCCAGGACTGAGCGCTCTCCCAGTAAGTCAAAGTGGTCATACACATCCAGGTAGCCGGTTCGTTCCGGGAACAGGGATTTTACCCACTCAATTTCGTCCTTGTTTTCCGAAAGGTGGGTGTGCATATAGAGATCGGGGTACTCTTTTAAAAGCTGACCTGCAACTGCCAACTGCTCATCGGAACAGGTCGGAGCAAATCGGGGAGTTACTGCATAGTGCAGGCGATCCTGACCGTGCCACTTTTCTATCAGTGCTTTACTATCCTGATAGCCGGATTCTGCACTGTCGAGCAAGTAATCCGGTGCGTTACGGTCCATCAGCACTTTACCAGCAATCATACGCAGGTTTTTTTGCTGTGCTACCTCAAAAAAGGCATCGACCGACTGCTTGTGCACCGTGCCGAAAACCAGAGCTGTCGTTGTGCCGTTGCGAAGCAGTTCCTGCACAAAGATGTCGGCAACTTCATCCGCGTGGGCCTTATTCTCGAACAGTTTTTCGTTTGGAAATGTGTAGTTATTCAGCCAATCCAGTAACTGCTCGCCATAGGATGCGATCATGCCGGTCTGAGGGTAATGTATATGGGTATCAACGAAACCGGGCATGATCAATGAATCCCGATATTCAGTAATGTCAATCTCAGCAGGCAGATCCTTCAATAGAGCTTCGGCGGGACCTACACGGGATACCTGACCGTTCTCAATAACCAACAGACCGTCTTCGAAATATTCATGGGAGTTTTCAATACCGACCACAGCTGGGTCGCCAAGACTGTGAATGATAGAACCGCGAACGGCCTTAGTGGGCTGAGTCATGATCTTTAATGCTCGTATTTGTTGTAAAAGGTTGACGCCAAAAAGCGAATGTTTGTCAGCTGCAAGGCTAGCAGGCTAAGCGACTGACCTTTGGAGCCTTGGTTTGTTTATCTTTTTGATGTGTGGTTGTTTTTTTACCAAAATCACAGTTGTACAAAGAAACGATTTCCGCTGCGATTGAAATAGCGATTTCTGCTGGAAGCTTGCCTTTGACCGCAGCTACTCCCATAGGGCAGACCATTCGATCGATGGTGTCGGGTGAAAAACCTTTGGCCTTTAACCTATGCTCAAATTTCTTACGTTTGGTTGTTGAGCCGATCAGTCCATAATGGGAAAAATCACCGCGCTTCAGAATCTTTTCAGTCAGCTCAAGATCCAACTGGTGGTTGTGAGTCATGACGATGAAGTAGCTGCCTTCTGGCATATCATCAATTTCATCCACCGGGTACTCGTTGACTATCTTCTTTACCCCGTTCGGAATTTGCTCAGGAAACTCTTGTTCCCGAGAGTCAATCCAGCGCAAGTTGCAGGGTAAAGAGGCAAGAATCGGAATCAGTGCGCGACCTATATGACCGGCACCAAACACGGCAATATTCAATCTTGCTCCGCCAACAGGTTCAAAGAGTAATGTATGAGCACCACCACAACACTGACCCAGACTGGCACCCAGGGAGAAGCTCTCCATCCGTGATTGCTGGTCATTGTCTGTCAACATCTGACGGGCTATTTTGGTTGCCTTATACTCAAGGTGGCCACCTCCAATGGTATCGAAGCAGCTATCCTCTGTAACCACCATCTTGCTGCCGTTGTTACGAGGCGTGGAGCCCCGTTGCTCGACTATGGTTACCAGTACCGCCGGAGTGTCTTGCTGATCCAGCTCTGACAGAGCTTGAATCCAGTTGCTGGTGCTCATACTTTTGCTCACTGTGAATACCTCCTAAGCGGGTACCGGTTCCGTGGTTTCAGTATGTTCTGATAAAACGCTTTGATTGGATGATTTTTCTTGCTTTAAAGCTTCAACGGCCCAAAGAACCCGTTCAGGCGTTGCTGGAGCATCAATTGCGGGACTGACACGGTAGTCTGCAACACTGGCTATGGCATCCTTAATGGCACAAAACACAGAGATACCTAACATAAATGGAGGTTCACCCACTGCCTTAGAGTGGAAAACAGTGTCTTCCTGGTTCTTGCGGTTTTCCACAAGCTGTGTTCTGAAATCTATCGGCATATCTGCGATGGCTGGAATTTTATAGCCGGCAGGTCCGCTGGTCATCAACCGACCTTGCTTGTTCCAGACCAATTCTTCACTGGTAAGCCAGCCCGCACCCTGCACAAATGCACCTTCAATCTGGCCTATATCGATGGCGGGATTAAGGGAAGCCCCGACATCATGAAGAATGTCCGCTCGCAGAATTTTATATTCGCCAGTCAGCGTATCAATGATGACTTCTGAACAGGCGGCACCATAAGCAAAATAGTAGAATGGCCGGCCACGGGCCTGGTCACGATCGTAATAAATCTTGGGCGTTCGATAGAAGCCGGTGCTTGACAGCGATATCTGATGAAAATAAGCCAACTGAATAAATTCAGCAAAAGGCAGAATTTCATCACGAATCAACACGTGGTTATTGCTGAAACTAACGTCTTCTTCAGTTACCTTAAAGTGGTTGGCAGCAAATTCCACTAGACGCTTTTTAATCGTTTGTGCTGCATTTTGAGCGGCCTTACCGTTAAGGTCTGCACCAGAAGAAGCGGCGGTTGGTGATGTGTTCGGTACCTTGTCAGTATTGGTTGCGGTGCACTGGATGGTATTTATATCTACCTGAAACTCTTCAGCTACAATTTGGGCAACCTTAGTATTCAGCCCCTGACCCATTTCAGTACCACCATGATTCAGGTGAATACTACCGTCGGTATAGATATGGATCAGTGCACCCGCCTGATTCAGGAAGGTTGCTGTGAAAGAGATGCCGAACTTAACCGGTGTTAGTGCTAAGCCTTTTTTCAGCACTGGACTGTTTCGGTTATAAGCACTGATCTCTTCTCTGCGCTGCTGATAATCACTACTGGTTTCCAGTTCGGCAATCATCTCCGGCAGCTGATTATCTTCCACGGTCTGGTAATAATGCGTGATGTTGCGACCCTCTTCACCGTAAAGGTTTGCTTTACGGACTTCCAACGGATCTTTTCCAAGACGACGGGCAATATCATCAAGAATAATCTCCGGGGTTATCAGACCCTGAGGCCCACCAAAACCACGATAGGCGGTATTAGAGGCAAGGTTGGTCTTGCAACGAATTCCTGTGACGGTTGCATCGCCTAAATAATAACCGTTATCTGAGTGGAACATCGCCCTGTCGACGATCGAATTGGATAGGTCAGGGGAATAGCCGCAGTTTCCTGCGAGTTTCATTTCCACACCGGTGAGACGACCCTCATCATCAAACCCGACATCATAGCTGTTGAAGAAGGGATGACGTTTTCCTGTCATCATCATATCTTCCATCCGAGGCAGGCGCATTTTGGTCGGACGACCTGTCAGTTTGGCGATTACAGCAGAAATACAAGCAGGACCCGCTGCCTGGGTTTCTTTACCTCCAAAGCCGCCGCCCATGCGGCGCATATCAATAACAACTTTGTTAAAGGGTACTCCGAGAACCTCCGCTACCAGTTTTTGAACTTCGGTGGGATTTTGGGTAGAGGTGTAAACAATCATGCCACCGTCTTCAGTGGGTACAACAGAGGAAATCTGAGTCTCCAGATAAAAGTGTTCTTGACCACCAATATGCACAGAGCCTTGAGCGCGGTGCTTGGCATTGAGCAGAGCTGTTTCTGAATCGCCCCGTTTATGGGTATGGCTTTCACTAACGTAGTTGCCTTTTTCCAAGGCTTCTTCGACCGTCAGTACCGGGGTTAGATCTTCATATTCAACAATTGCAGCCATGGCTGCTTTACGAGCTGTTTCCTGATCATCGGCTGCAACGGCAAGTACCGGCTGGCCGACAAATTCAACTAAACCGTCGGCCAGCAGCGGATCGCCGGGAAGGACTGCCCCAATATCCAATTGTCCCGGAACATCCTGAGCGGTAATTGCAATAGCAACGCCAGAAAATTCGTAGCAAGGACTGACATCCAGTTTAGTGATCCTGGCATGGGCTCGTTCAGACATGCGAGCATATACATGAAGTTGGTTGGGGAATTCCAACCGGTCATCAATATAGACTGCTTCGCCGCTGACCTGTTTAGCAGCACTTTCATGTTTGACGCTGCGTCCCACACCCGTTTTCAGATCCTGCTTAGCTAATTCCAGCATTTCTTCAGGGGTCATTTTGTTCGTATTGTGATTAGACATAAGCAGTTACCCGTGTTTCTACTTCTGGCGACTCGATCTCGATAAAGTAGCGGCGCAATAGGTTTTGAGCAGTAAGCATTCGATATTCTTTAGTGGCGCGGAAATCATCGATAGGAGCAAAATCCTCTTTTAATGCAGCGACGGCCTGCTCCAGCGTTTTTTGATTCCATTCCTTGCCAATTAATGCCTGTTCGCAGAGATTTGCTCGCTTGGGTATTGCGGCCATGCCGCCAAATGCAATAATGGCGTCCTTTACCTGACCTTGCTTAATGGTGATGTTAAAACAGGCTAAGACTGCTGAGATATCGTCATCCAGTCGCTTGGATATCTTGTAGCTGCGGAATTCACCATTTTGAGCAGCACGAGGCAGAATAACCTTTTCTATAAACTCAGATTCCTGCTGGGCTGTGACTTTGTAATCGATAAAATAGTCTTCTAATTTTAACGTTCGGGTCTCGGTACCTTTACGGAGTACTATCTGAGCACCTAGGGCAATAAGGGCTGGTGGGGAATCGCCAATGGGAGAAGCATTGCCGATATTGCCTCCTAGCGTTCCCTGATTGCGGATTTGTAATGAAGCAAAACGGTGTAACAATTCTCCAAAATCGGGATAATCTCCACAGAGTGATTCGTAACAGCGGGTGAGAGAAGCGGCTGCCCCCAGCTCAATTTGTTTGCTGTCCACATTGATCTGTTTTAATTCATCAATGTCACCTAGGTAGATCAAGATCTCTAACTCACGGTGCATCTGTGTTACTTCCAGAGCAAGGTCAGTTCCTCCAGCAAGCAGGCGAGCGTGTGGATACTGTACATAAAGGTCTGCAAGTTCATCAATATTGCGAGGATTAAAGCTGGATTTGTTACCTTGATTCAGGCTCGCTGATTCGTTTATTTGGTACTCGCGAATTCGCTGTAAATCGGTAATGGTCTTTTGTTCATCACGATCAAACTTATCTGATGCTGCATCTGAATACAGGCTGTCATCAAACATCGCATTTGCAGCGTCGATAATTGGACGATACCCGGTACAGCGGCAAAGATTTCCAGCCAAGGCCTCTTGTATATCTTCTTTTTCCGGAGTGCCAATATTTTTGCCTAAAGCGAACATCGACATGACAAACCCTGGCGTGCAGAACCCGCATTGGGAGCCGTGACAATCGACCATCGATTGTTGGGCAGGGTGCAGTTTGTTTTGATGTTTCAGGTCTTCAACCGTTATCAGTTGCTTTCCCTGTAAAGCTGAGACAAAAGTAAGGCAAGAGTTAATGCTTTTGTATTCAAGCGTCGGCGTTGGTGAGCTTTCCTTCAGCTCCGCCAATACAACTGTGCAGGCACCACAATCACCTGAGGCACAGCCTTCTTTGGTGCCAGGTTTTGCTGCGTGATTACGCAGGTAGTTGAGCACTGTCATATTGGGGTCGATGTCTTGCTCTTCCTTTAGCTCACGATTGAGTAGGAACCTGATCAAGGGAAGACCTCCTTTCTGGCTTTGTATTTATTTTAGTAAAAAATCGTATACAGTAGATTAAAATAAAACTAGACCCAAAAGTCAACAAAAGCTGACTAAAGAGTCAGAAAATATTTATTTCAGGGATATCTTGCATAACAAGAGAGACCGTAAAAATGATTAGCAGTGCCCTGATTCTGTTCTCTTTTGCGTCAGATATTTTTACATCCAAAGTTGTGTGGCGAATATTGTTGCGAAGTAACTTGTTGATAAGCTGGCTCTAATTTCCAATGGTATGGAATATGCTGGCAGCTATATAATTGCTGAGTCTTTCATAGATAAAGGAGTAGAAGGGATCAATATGCCGATTCATTCAGCTCAAGGACTATTGGCTGCTATTTTCTTGCTGATCGCATTTTCAGTGTTGCTTCAGGCAAGTATTTCTTTAACTGCTTCCACCGCGAACCAGAATCATATTGGCATTTCCCTGTTGAATTCTGGGCAGGCTGTCTATGTATATGCTCCTCTGGTGGGGCGCTCTGTGAAATTATCCCTGCAATTGAGCAATTTTTTACCAAACAGTTATCCGTTTAGTAACTATTTGTCTAGTACATATCCGTTAAACAACTATCCGTTGACAATCAGGCTGATTCTAAGAAGTGGTTTTATCTGTCTCTGTAGATGATCATTTCAATGAAAGGGAAGGCGCATACAGACGGGCTAGTTGATTCAGTAACGACTCCTGAGGAGGTCCTTCATGATCGTTCAGTCTTTGGTAGAAACCATTAAGTTCTGTCGCGCCGTTGGAGATCCATATGATAGCCAGTGTACAGTTCAATGGCTGTCTCCCAGTACCGTGAATATTTGTAATTTGTCAGGTTCTTTCACTCGTGAGATGAGAAGGCAGTTGGAAAGTTATCTAGTTGGCGCAGGCGTCACTAAGGCTATTTATGTAAGGTGTCGGAATGGAGTTTGGAGTGAGTACGAAATAAATGCATCGCCAGAGGCTGATAAATCTGTGCCAGAAGCTGAGCACATGCCTCCGGCAGAGTTTGATTTGACTGGTTAGGGTTCTGCAGCCTCTAGAACTCTATACTTCTACTAGGGGTTTTGTCCTGTGGCGATGACTATTTTTCCAGCCACAGGTTTTCCAGGTTACGAAAACCCCATTTCTGAGGGTCTTCAACACTTATAATGCGATCCTGGCATCGGGGAGAGTTTAGGTCTACTGTTTTTGCTGGTATCTGCTCCTTGGATTTTGCCGAGTAAAAAGTGCGTACTCTGGGAGTTAGCAGAGAACCGTTGCCTTTCTCAAGTACCACGCCCAGTTTTTCTGATTCGAGCCTGACCAGGGAGCCTACTGGATAAATTCCGATACTTTTAACAAAAGCTTTAAACATATGCTCGTCGAAGTGGCCTTTCCAGGATGCCATGCGTTTTACAGAAACAGCCGGGTCCCAGCCGGACTTGTAGGGGCGGTCTGAAGTGATGGCATCGTAAACATCGCAGATTGCACTCATGCGGGAAAGCGGTGAAATGGCTTCACCACTCAAGCCTTTGGGATAGCCGCTACCATCTACTTTTTCATGATGATGCAGGATAATATCGAGAGTTGCTTCACTGTTAGTACCCGCCTCAAGAAGTAAGTCATAGCCTTTTTGAGGGTGGGTTTTCATAATACGGAATTCATTGTCGGTCAGCTTGCCTGGTTTGTTCAGAACGTCGAGGGGCATTAAGCCTTTACCCAGGTCGTGCATGAGGCCACCAATTCCGGCCTCGTTTGTTTGCTCTTCATCTAATTCCAGTTCTTGGGCTAATGCTACCATCAGTGCGCAAACGGCCACGGAGTGCATATAGGTATAGTCATCTCGTGTTTTTAGTCTCGCAATACTAATTAATGCTTCTCTGTTGCGCATGACAGAAGAGGATATTTCATCGACTAATGGGCGAGCTCTTTCGGCACTAATGGCTTTGCCCATTCTGGCTTCCTGAAACATGGATTCGACAGCTTCCCGCGACTGATCACATATAAGCTTTGCTCGAGCTCGTTCAGCCGACAAACTCGTTGGTTTGTTTAAGGTTGATTTGGTCTCTGTTGGTTTGGGCTCAGAGGGGGGAGGGGGTGTTTGGGGGTCAGGCTTTTCAGGGATATTCTCTACATCCAAACCTTTTGAAGTATCAATCAGAATTTGCTCAACACCACTATCAAGGATTTTCTTGATGTCTTTGGGATTTGTCAAAAGAAACGATTTACGCCAGAAAGGGTGTTTGACCCAGGGGCCATATAATTTTTCCAGATGCATTCCGCATCGGAGCTGGTGAGGCTGTACTTTCTTAAGCATTCTTTTTTAACCCTGTCGCATCGTAGTTAAGAGAATACCCGTCCTTGTATGAAATATCGATAATGCTGTTTGTCAATTTTCCTGTTTATGAAACCTGTTGCAAAGTACACTGGTGGATTGGGTTATCTGGTGCTATTTCAGTCAAGCTAACCCGTTTATTGAGTGGATGAAATTGTAAGCTGCTTGCTAGCGATTGGAGAATGAGGAAAGTATGATCGCGGTATTCTACGCACTCCGTTCAAATTGGTTTCTCGTTTTCCCCTATCAGTCAATTGAGGTTTTATGGTGGTGTCCACTTCTACTGCTCTAACCATTGATCATAGCAAAGGAATCAAACTGGCGGCGGCTGGTGTTCTTGTGCTTAGTTTTGATGCATTACTGATAAGGCTTGCCGGTGTAGATCCCTGGGATGTTACGTTTTGGCGTGGAGCACTGATGGCTCTGTCTATGCTTGCAATCATGATGGCTGGAGGAAAGCATAATTATCTTGGACAACTGCGTCCTTATTGGAAAGGGATGTTGCTGATTGCATTCATATATGGGATCAACGGGACGTTATTTGTGCTTTCTATCTCTCATACCAGTACCGCAAATACGGTGGTCATTCTTAGTAGCAGCTCATTTTTTGCAGCATTCTTCTCCTGGCTGTTTTTACGTGAGCGGGTTGATACGCGTACCTGGGCTGCAATTGGCGTATCGGTGGCTGGTGTGGTGACTGTATTTTCCGGCTCATTCGGACTGGAAAACTGGGTTGGTGACCTGCTTGCGCTGCTATTGGCTTTATCCATGGGGCTTGTGCTGACGCTGATGAGGCGTTATCCCGAAGTACCTCGAACACCAATGGTTGCCATCAGCGGGTTGGTCATGATGGTGATAGCGATTCCTTTTAGCGCACCTTTTGAATTAGCCCAAAGCAACTATTTTTGGTTGGCCGTAATGGGGTTGGTTCAAATTCCTTTAGCATCTGTGTTGATTATGAGCGCAACCCGCTATTTATCCTCTCCTGAGGTTAGTCTTTTTTTACTGATCGAGACGGTATTTGGTCCGATTTGGGTATGGCTGGTACTTAGTGAACAGGTTCCACCAATGACTTTAGTCGGAGGAACTGCAATTCTTGGAGCTATCGTTGTGCATTCCTGGCTGTCGCTTCGTAACGCGAAGGAGCGGAGTCGTTGAGCAAGTACGCTGGGAAAACCCAGCAACACCATAAGGTCTCCGGAGGCTCGAGCGGCGATCAGAATAACCAGTAGTTGAAATATGAGAGTAGATGCTTCCATGCTGTTGCTTAAGATTCCTTTATAAGCCTTTTGGATTCTGAAAATAGCTGTGTACTTTATTTCTCATGGCAACAAGCCAGCAACTCATATGCCTCTCGTATTTCTTTAAAGCGTTCAGGATCGCCTCCCCGATCGGGGTGATGCTTGCCAGCGAGATGGCGATAAGCGCGCCGAATCTCTTGCCAGCCACTTTTTGGAGAAAGCTCAAGAACTGTCAGTGCCGCATAACGTCGGTCTTCAGAAAAATAGCGCTTCCAGAAGCTGTCGAGCAGGGATTTGACCTCAGACTCGCCGTTTTTTTCGAACTGACTCCAATCAAGGTAATAATCCCTGAGAGGTTGCTCACTGGAGGTTCCCGGTAAGCTGTTGGCTGATTTGTCGGCTATGGGTTCAAGGTAAATATCCAAGGCCGATATTTGCAATCTGAGACCTTCTTCCCAGAATAGCTCCTGTAACTGATAGAGTGCATTCATTGTCAGAAAGTGCTTACGAAAAAGCTGCAAATCGTTGGACATTTGATCAGAACAAGAGAAGCTGAAACCTGATTGTTCAATCATCCTGATCAGCGCATATTCGCTTACGCTGGCAGAAGCACCCCTCAAAATAGGGATCAACGCTGCGGTTAAAGGATTAATTGGCATATGTTCTGGTTTAGTACCTTTTCAAATTCATGATGATTTTCTGATGTCGGGCTTCAACTTTTCAACTATATGGAGTATAAGAAGTCCCTCGCGAATCCTAACTTTGAGTTTAGGCCATCTGTTTTTTTATCTTAACGACTTGAGAATCATTCAGTTTGATTTTTAATTTCCTTGTCTATACTGAAATTTCGCATAAATGTGAAGGGAGCGAGGGATGAGTTACCTTAACGGTGGAGAGAAGGACCCCATCCGAAAGACTGATTGTCACAACCTTGAGACTTTTAGCAATAGATTGTTGCGATTACATGAAGAAGGGTTTGTTAATGCCAGTCATCATGTGCCTGGTATTCTGAGATCCAATGAATATATTATTTGTACCCGAAAGCATTGTAAAAAGTGCTCGAATACGACTGGACTCAGCATTCTTTGGCGTACAAGAGTTGGATCTGGCTACCTAAAATCCAAATAACCCTTGCGTGGCGGAAGATCTTCGAATTTTGTGAGTCCAGTGTTGGACTCAGGCCATAATCGTAGCAACCTCCCTGTATTACGCTTTATATTGATACGCGGAGACCTCACCTTGTTCTGACATGGTTACCAATAACTTCCACTGGGTCTTTCTGGCATAGTGCATATCCAGGATGTAACAGTTGAGCCCGTCTTCTTCCATCATCTCTGAGGTATTTTGGTCAACTCTAGCGAATTGTCTTAGATCAAATGAACAGCTGTTTGAATCCGCTTATAATCCCTCTCATATTAGTAACGTCTAAGTGATTTTTTTAACCCAGCCGAGTTATTGGGGGAGTAGGGCAAATGATTTCCAGCCACCTGGATACCGAGGTGTTATTTAAACGCCTCAGTCAGAGCATACTCCACCTGTTTGCACCCTGGCTTGCTCTCTATAAAAAATTACACCTGGATTCGTTGATAAGCAGTCGTTACCACGCCCGTGACTTCAGTGAAATACGCGCTCAATATATCGACAGTCGAGTGCGCTTGCTGGCAGGTATGTTCACTTTTCTGACACCAATGTGGATACCAATAGATTACCTTATTCTTGAAGATGACCATTTTTTGCCAATGGTTTGTGCACGTATACTTTTTGCGTTGTTGTTAATGTTTCTATGGATTTTGCCCTCTGATCGCTGTTCCATGTTGCAGGCCAGGGTCAGATTGATCCTGCTGATGATTTTGCCTTCTCTCTTTCACATATCTACACAGTGGATTTTGGGATCCGTATCTGACTCCGAATTGCTTATTTGTTATACCTTTTTGCCATTATTGATCATTGCTATGCATAGTATCTTTCCGTTGACTTTATCCGAGGGGATCGGGCTTGCCAGCTTTACGATTGTTTTACTTTCGTTAGATGAATTGTCCAATAACACACTCTTCACCATTAGGGGGTTAGGTCATCTTTGGCTGTTATGTCTGATCATGGGGGTGGCGATCTGGGCGCAGTTGTCACAGCTTCATATCGAGTTAAAAATGCACCACCAGTCAATTACTGATCCTTTAACAGGGCTACTGAACCGTCGTACTTTGATGAAACTTCTTGAACATGAAAAGAAGCGTCATCAGCGTCATGGAAGGTCGTCTTCTTTGATGATGCTGGATATGGACTATTTCAAACAAATCAATGATTGCTATGGTCATGGTATGGGAGATCGCGTTTTACAACGCTTTTCCCAGATAATACGTGAACAGACTCGTGGCTCCGATATACTCGCCCGTTATGGAGGTGAAGAGTTTATAGTTATTTTGCCGGAAACCAGTGCGGAAGATGCAACAATATTGGCCGAGAGGATACATGATGCTAATCACCGGCTACCACTGCCCACGGTAAGTGGCGAACCTCTGTTTTTTACAGTAAGCATTGGCATTACGGAGTTCAATGATAATGACTCATTGGAAAGTACGCTAAGTAAGACTGATGAAGCGCTTTACCAGGCGAAGGAAGCCGGACGTAATTGCACTATTGTCCGTAGCTGAGTTGCAGGTTTAGAATAGAGAGCAGGACAGTAAACTATTTGGTGGTCCGCATCTAACTTTGAATGTTGAAAAATATTCAAAGAGTCTGTTGACTCTCTGAACGGGGGCTGTAGAATACGCCCCCACGTTGTCGCTGAAGGCGGCAATAGAAGTCCGGCAAAACCCAAGCAGCATCAGGTTTTGCAGCGGTTGATTGAAGATCTCACCGAGGTGAATGACTGAATCAACCGGCTGAAATAAACAGTTGACTTCGAGATTGGCGCGAT
>NZ_MIEQ01000011.1 GCF_001968815.1 Motiliproteus sp. MSK22-1
GTCATCAACCAGGGCTGCTGGGCTCACGCCCGCCGTAAGTTCGATGAAGCAATCAAGGCTCAGGGGAAACCCCAAAAAGGAAAACCGCAAAAAGCCGGTAAGGCCCAAATGGGGCTATCTTATATCCAGAAGCTGTACCGGATCGAAAAGCAGATCACCGATCAGCCACCGGACAAGAAATTGGAGGTCCGCCAGCAGCAAAGCCAGAAGATACTAGCGAATCTTCGAAAATGGCTGGAAAAATCATTGCCACAGGTGCCGCCGAAAAGCGCACTGGGTAAGGCGCTGTATTATCTACATAATCAGTGGGATAAGCTGGTTCGCTACTGTGATGCGAGTTATCTACGGATGGATAATAATCTAGCGGAGAACGCAATACGCCCATTCGTGGTAGGGCGAAAACACTGGTTGTTTAGTAACAGC
>NZ_MIEQ01000012.1 GCF_001968815.1 Motiliproteus sp. MSK22-1
TGATGTTATAGCGATCGCAGACTGTACGACACTGTCTTTCCACGGGTTAAGTGAAAAGACGTTTGTCAGCAGCTTCAACCGGAGTTGATTCTGCTAACACTTGCTCTTATCGTATTACGATAATAAGAGCTCGCCAGATATTATTTCGCTTGATCGAACTTCAAAAAATTGAACTTAAATTTCAACTTTACTTCAATCACAAATCCACATTGTTAAAGAGCGTGTCTTTTTCACCCGAGGGTGACAACAAAAAGACAAAAGTAAGACCGCAGCCTTAGTTTTGTCTTTTCCACTCGTCTATGTCCTATTGCTAAGCAACAGACGAGCAAAAATCCTCTTTACATCTCAATCAAGTAATTCGTTGTGAGCACTTACAGCCCTGC
>NZ_MIEQ01000013.1 GCF_001968815.1 Motiliproteus sp. MSK22-1
TACTGACCCTGCTACCCGAAGTGCTGGTGGTGTTTGAAGACTATGAGATGCTGATCTTCGGTGGAATTCTGATGGGAGGGATGATCTTTATGCCCCAGGGACTGTTTGTCACGCTGGCCCGTTGGGCCCGCCGACACCTGCTGCGGGGGCCGGTTCAGCCCGCGCCGCCCAGTGCACAAAAACACCGGGATAGTCACGCTGATCAGCCGGAAAAATCCCTCAACTCCACCCCGCAGCAACCTGAAAAAGGGGGCGTCTGAGCCATGAGTATCCTGCAAACCGCAAATCTGGATAAGTACTTTGGCGGCGTGGCGGCGGTCACGGATCTGAGTTTTGAGGTGCCTGAGGGCACCAT
>NZ_MIEQ01000014.1 GCF_001968815.1 Motiliproteus sp. MSK22-1
ATGCGACAGCTACATCGTGCTGGTGAGAAGCTCTTTGTGGATTACTGCGGCCCAACCATGGAGGTGGTCAACCCTGACACAGGTGAAGTACGCCAGGCTCAGGTGTTTGTGGCAGTGCTGGGCGCATCCAACTACACCTTTTCCTGCGCTAGCTGGAGCCAGAATCAGGCCGACTGGCTCAATGCTCACGTGCAAGCCTTCGAATTCTTCGCTGGCGTACCGGAACTGGTGGTGCCGGATAATCTAAAAAGTGGGGTGAGCAAAACACACCGCTATGAACCCGACATCAATCCTGCCTATCAGCAACTGGCTTCACACTACGGTGTTGCC
>NZ_MIEQ01000015.1 GCF_001968815.1 Motiliproteus sp. MSK22-1
TGCGCTCATGCTGGATACAACATTGTGATCAGACAGGAAGCGCTGATATTCATAACTCGTGTACTGGGACCCTCGATCTGAGTGCAAAATCACAGGATCAGCATGATTTTTCTGCCATAACGCCATTAGTACGGCTTGAATCACCAACTGCTTTTCCATGGTTTGACTCATCGACCAACCAATAACAATGCCCTTAAACAGGTCAATGATAACGGCCAGGTACAGCCAGCCTTCCCGAGTAGGGATATAGGTAATGTCAGTGACCCATTTCACGTTTGGCTGAGCGGATTTAAAGTCACGCTCAAGATGATTTAATACTGAATCAGGGCGTTGCCCTGACTGTTTTTTACGCCAACGCTTAATCGTAGGAATGCCTGCCAGGTTATTCGCTTTCATGAGCCGTGCTACGCGATTAAGGCCGCAGACTTCACCATCATATTGAAGCTCTTCCCAGATACGAGGACTGCCGTATACGCCATCACTCGCTTGATACAACTGATAAATCTTGCGACTTAAACGCGCATTAGCTTGATGCCGCTGACTTGGGTCACGAGTACGCCAGTCGTAATAACCACTGGCAGAAACCTTGAGTAAACGGCACATCATTCGAACAGAAAAGGCATGGCGGCAGCGTTCAATCATGTGAAACTTCACTTGGGGTGTTTGGCGAAGTACGCTGCTGTAGATTCAAGCAATCATTGCAACACTCTTCTCAATCATGTATGAAGGACTTTTAAATTTCAACGTCTTTCTGGGACGTTCATTCAATTGGGTTGCCACCTCATTTAGCCGCTCTTGCGTATGCGGTGACAAGTTAGTTTTCTTGGGGAAATATTG
>NZ_MIEQ01000016.1 GCF_001968815.1 Motiliproteus sp. MSK22-1
AGATGCAGTTCCCAGGTTAAGCCCGGGGCTTTCACATCTGACTGACTAGGCCACCTACGCGCGCTTTACGCCCAGTAATTCCGATTAACGCTTGCACCCTCCGTATTACCGCGGCTGCTGGCACGGAGTTAGCCGGTGCTTCTTCTGCGAGTAACGTCACAGATGCAGAGTATTAATCTACACCCTTTCCTCCTCGCTGAAAGTGCTTTACAACCCGAAAGCCTTCTTCACACACGCGGCATGGCTGGATCAGGGTTGCCCCCATTGTCCAATATTCCCCACTGCTGCCTCCCGTAGGAGTCTGGGCCGTGTCTCAGTC
>NZ_MIEQ01000017.1 GCF_001968815.1 Motiliproteus sp. MSK22-1
GAAACTTCAGCTATCGATGCATCTGGTTGAAGCGCTAATGAAACGGCTTCGCGCTTGTACTCTTCGGAATATTTTCTTCGTGTATTAGACATGTAAAAACCTCGTTAAAGTAGATTATCTACTCTTAACTAGGTGTCCGACAAATCGGGGTAAAACCAATATTACCTTTCAGAATAGGTAAATAACCTGGTTTAGAATCAAAATAAAGTATATAGTAAACAACAACTTTTCAAGTACTGATAGCATATGGAACTTGCACTTCGCGCATACAAAGAAGACCCAATCATTGATAGCCTCATTGCAATACAGGGGCAGCAAGATGAAGAATTTTGGTCTTTCAAATCACATAGTCGTAGAAAGGGGGCTCACTCCTTAATTCACTATCCCGCAATGATGGTTCCTGCATTGCAAGGAACACTTATTGATGCCCTAAATCAGCATATGCCAATCCAGGAAGTTTTGGACCCTTTCGTGGGTTCTGGAACCGTGATGGTTGAATCGATGAACAGGGGCATGAATTTTACAGGTGTAGACATAAATCCTCTAGCAGTGCTCTCGTGTCTTGTGAAGTCAGGGCCGTACTATGACTCCTCTCTATCAAAAAAAGCAAATAGCTTACTTGCATCAATAAAGTCAGATTCAGGTACTTACAAAGTAAGAGAGTTCTTTGGTCGGGATAAATGGTTCCATAAGGAAATTTCGCAAGATCTTGAGAAGATATCTGCTAACATAAAAAAAGAAAAATCTTTATGGGCTCGGAGGATTTTTTGGCTTGCTCTATGTCGAGTTGTAAGATCGACTAGCAACTCCAGATTATCGACCTACAAGCTACATAAAAAATCAGATTCCCAAATATCTGAGAAAAAGCCTCCTATCCCACTATTTGAAAAATATTTAAAGGATATTTTTTCTTCGATTAGCGATCAGAAACACTGTTTTCAAGAGAACGGATTAATAAGCAAAGGGCGGCATTTAGGGAAAACGTCAATATACCTTTCAGATATCAGAGAAGCTCTAACAAAAAACAATAAAATTAAAGACTTTGATTTAATAATGACCTCTCCACCATATGGTGATAATCAAACAACTATACCATATGGACAGTTCTCATATTTACCGTTGAACTGGGTTGATTTAGAAGATATAGATAAAAATATAAATAAAGACATTCTTCTAAGAACCAATAGTATTGACAGCGCAAGCCTGGGTGGATCACTTAAAGAGTCAAAGGAAAAAATTGAATATTTGGCCGAAAACTATCCTTCCGCAAAAAGCTTTATAAGTCAAATAATGGATAGTGAAAGTGGACTTAAGAGATTTTCTTCGTTTTTTATTGATTTGGATAATACTATAGATCTTCTAAGTAATAAGACAAAGAACAACGGATATCAGGCTTGGACTATTGGAAATAGGCGCATAACTCAACAGCTAGTTCCAATGCATGAAATTTTAATTGAAATGTTAGATAAAAGAAGTCTTATTGCAATAACTTCAATCGAAAGAAAAATTGCATATAAGAAGATGGCTAAAAGAAATAACATTTCGGACACGATGGACTCTGAAAACATAATAATTGCCAAAATGGACAGGCAAACATAAGGCTCAATTATGGAAGAAGCTAATAACTCCAACAAAGATAATAAAACAGAGCCACTGAAGCTAAAAATTGACGCACATGTTGTCACACAACTAGGTGCAGAATTGATTACAGGCCCTGAGATTGCTCTCGTCGAATTAATAAAAAACTCATATGATGCAGACGCAAACTACTGTGATATTGATATACAGCCCGAAGCAACTGAAGTAGTTGATGGAACAACTTATCATGGAAAAATTGTAATTAAGGACAATGGCCATGGTATGACGAGGGATACCATTAATAAAGCTTGGCTCACTATTAGTCACTCAGAAAAAAGGGAAGCGAAAAGAGCAGGTTCAAAAACTACTAAGTACTACAGAAGCTATACTGGCGATAAAGGGTTAGGTCGCTTAGGCTCTATGCAGTTAGGGGATGTATGTAGAATAAATACTAATACATCATCAGCAGAATCTGAAGGTATTATAGTAACCTTTAGATGGAGTGACTTTAAACCAGGAACCACCCTAGACTCTGTAAAAATTACAGAAAGAAAAAGTGACATTAATAATAAAGCAGGATCTGCAATCGAAATAATCGGATTGAATGATCTTGGTTACTGGAAAGATGAAAAAAAGCTTACTAAGCTAAAGTATAAGCTATCATCTATGGTGTCACCATTTGGACATCTAAAAGACTTTAAATTATATCTAAAGGTATCCGGTGCTTCTGTATCACTAGAGACCTTTAACGAAAAGATTTACGATCTGTGTTCTAGTGAATATTCCTTTGAGTTAGATAAAAATACTATAATTGTAAAGGGAAAATTAAAGCTTAGTGGCTTTGAACCATCTACAAAAGAAGAAAAGGAATTATTTAATAACTATATTTTATCTGATCAAGGGTTTAGTCTTTTAGAATTCTTGAGAGGATCAAAAAAGCTTAGTGATTTTAGCCAAAACAAATCAGATGATGAAAAATACTTCATAGAATTCAAAAGGGAAATCCAGCTAGACGATATAAGTGCAACAAAAAAGAATTTCAAAGCAATAAAAGATAAAGAATCTAATTTCACAAACCCTGGTGATTTTGACGGTAAGATTTACCAGTTTGTATTCAGAAAAAATTCTCTTGATTTAGATGACACCAAAATATCATATACAGAAACCAAGACCCTTATTCAAGAATTAACCGGAGGGGTTGCTGCGTACCGTGATGGCTTTAAAATTGGGTCCAGAAATGTTGATTGGCTAGGACTAGCCTCTGAGATGACAAGCGGAGCGGGGGGGTACTCTCTTAGGCCTTCAAACGTAGCAGGTTTCATAAACTTAACTTGGGATAACAATAAACAGCTACAAGAAAAATCTGATCGGGAAAGCTTTGTTGATAATGATGCTTATGATGGGTTTTGGATAATTTGTCAGGAAATCATTAAAAGCATAAATAACTATTTAAATACCTCTAGAAGAGAAAGCTTACAATTTATAAAAAACAACAAAGATCAGAGTTTAGGAAAGCCTAAGACATACTCCGCTCAACATGCTCTCAATGAATTAGGCAACCTATCTAAGAGTGCCTCTACTGTTAAAAATAGAATCAATAAGGAAACTATTAAAACAAAGAGAGAGCTAGAACAGTCTATTTCGTTTATTGATGAAACGATCAAAACTAATGAAAAAAGTCTAATAAGCGACCCTCTTTTTGGGAAGCAAATGCAGGCGCTGAGAGACAGAGTTGATTCGCTTGAAAGGCAATTCAACGATTATGCTAAACAATACTCATTCTTTAGTGAAGAACTATCTGATCACCTTAGGTCAGTAGAGAGGATAGAGGAAGAAATTGAGGGCTATGAACAGCAAATTTCTGACTTCTATGATCATGTTGCCATTGGTATTTCAGCAGAAGATTTAGCACACGAAGCTAACTCACAGCTAGGCAATATAGCTTTTCACTTAAATGCCTCAATTAATCGCGTAAAAGATCTAGGCATACAAGATAAAGATCTCATGAGGCACTTATTATCGATAAGAAGCGATACAGGTGTAATTTCTAAAACGATATCCTCTTTGAACCCTCTTGTAAGGGCACAACGAAGCAGTATTGATACATTGCATTTAAGCAAGCAAATTTCTGAGTACTTTGATCTTAGAAGCTCTTACTTTAAAGATAATCAAATAAATATAGTTATTAAAAGTGATGGAAAGGATAAGCCTATTCGCTTTAATAGAGGTAAGCTATTTCAAGTAATAGATAACTTGGTCAGAAACTCTCAACACTGGCTAGAAGTTTTTAATACTCATAATCCGAGTAATGAATTATATATTAATGTTGAAGTTACAAAGAATACCTTTACGATTTATGACTCAGGTAAAGGAGTGAGAGAAGGTATTGAAAATAATTTATTTGATATGTTTGTATCAGACAAAGAAAAAGGCCAAGGCCTAGGGCTTTATATTACAAAACGGCTTCTAGAAGAACGGGGCTGCTCAATATTTTTAACTCAAGAAAGAAATAAATTCGGCAGACGTTTTAAGTTTAAAGTGGATTTAATTGGGGCAACGGAATGACGAATACACTAGAGAGCTTTCAAAGCAATGTATTCAATGCTATTAACATTAGCAATATAGTGTGGATTGATGATTACTTTTCCAAGGGATTAGAAGAAGAGCAATTCATAGACAAACTAAAGACAGAAATTACTTTAGCCCATGAGCTAGAAGAAACAGAAAACCTTCGTAATATAGAAGAGCTATCCGATATTGATTTTGATGATCCGTTAGATGTTATCTTGGATAGCCTTCCATCTGACTCTGCTACTGTTCTCCAAATATTAGATAAGATATCAACAACACCCGAACTAAACCAAGAAGCTTTTGATAAATTCTCTGCTTTATTTAATAAACATGCAAATCTTGAGAAACTATCTTTAGATGAATGGAATAAAGAAAAAGAAGTTCTAATAAAAAAAGATGATTGCTTATTCTTTATTGATCTAGACTTTAGTAATGAAGGCGCGGCTAAAGATTACGGAAAAGAAATTTTAAAATATATCCTTAACAATTCAGATAATGAACCTTATTGTGTTTTATTTACGCACAATTGCCTTCATGGTGCTGAAGAAGAACAACAGCGCTCTGATATTATTAATGGTTTTAATGATGAAACTCCAACAAACTTTTCCGTTCTTTCTAAATCAATCTTTAATGAAGGTGATGATTTAGAGATAGATTTTAAGGCCCCAGAAATATTAAAAAGAGCCTATATTAGAAAGCTATGTCATGATTTATCAAATTCAATATCAGATGAGCTAAAGTCTAGTATAGAAGAGGTCACTGAAAGCCTAAGCCAATGCTCGATTTATGAGATTGATTTTTCAATATTTAGAAAAACAATATCAGAAGGTGCTTCTGAGTTTGACGTTCTGCATAGAATCTACTCTCTTAACCAGAAAAAAGTAATTTCCAACCTCATAAAGGATGGGTCTCCATTAGTTGAAAGAATACGAAACTTAAGAAAAATTGAGTCTATTAATTTTCAGCCTCAAAACAGGGACGAAAAGCCATATTTTCTATTTTATAAAGACAACAGCACTCCTGGCGATTTCTTTAAGAACCTAAGAAACCGAGAGATGTGGAGTGATGGTAATTCTATTAATAGAATCCATACTCCGATAAATACAGGCGATACATTTTACTTTAACAGCGGCGGAGAAGAATACAACTATGTTCTCTTAGAGCAATCATGTGACTTAATGATAAGAGATGATGGAAGCAGAAAACTTAATGAGGCAGTTCTTATTCCTTTCGAGTCTAAAAAGTTTAAGAAGAATGACCCAAAGCTAAAAGAATACCAGGGCCTTACTAAGAATCATGTATTTCAAAGCCCTCTTGATAGAGAAGTCTACTTTGTATTCGACTTCTCGAAGTCTATTAATACAAACATCAATTATTTGGACTTATGTGTATTTAATTCAAACGGAGAGTTAAGCTTACACTCTGAAGACGAAGAATGCTCTCAGCTTGTCTTTAATGATGGACTTCTAAAAAAGTACAAAGAGCTACGTGACAAATTCTTCAGCCCAATAGGTAGCTTCTATTTATTGATGCCTCCTGAGAATATATGTCATTCAGTATCCAATATGACTATCAACGGGGATACTTGCATTAAGGTATCTTTTGATCGTGACTCAGACACTGTTTCTGTTAATGGTAAAAGGGGAGATCGTCTAAACTCCCCATTTACAGATATTCTACTGAATAAGCTGTATCAACATAAAACTCGTCCACCTCTGAGCCATGATTTTTCAGACACTAGTTTAGCCTAAAAAAAAGCAGCCATTTGGCTGCTTTTTTATTCACCTATCATTTCAATTGAGACACCGTAGCAAACTTCTGAGACGGGATCTCATCCGATATGAGATTTGACAGATCTGTATGTCAGATCTCATTTGAAATGAAATTTGGAACTCCGATTCTATGGGGGATTTCATACATTCCAAGATTTTCTATACCGTTGGAATCTCATTAGTAGTGAAATACACTGAGCAAAATCTCATTTATCGTGAAATATACATAGCCAACATCTAATTATTTGGAAGCATTATATAGCACAACACATTGCTAAAAGGAAAAAATGGAACTCTCCAGCATAAATCTAGAAATGGATATAGAAAAACGAGCCAAAGAGTTGGGTAAATTAAAGTTTGTCACAGCAACCAGTGATGACACTACGCTTCTTTATGCTTCACAGACTTACCACTACGAAAACAGTAAATTCGAGTACTTTGCTGTTAGGCTAGCTCCCCTTGGCAAAATCGTTAGCTCAAAGAGCACAGTTCACACTAATTTTGTATCACATAATATGCCTCAACTGCCTAACAGCTCTTTTTCTCTATGTAATAATGCGGTTCAAATAGTAGTGGATAAAAAAAACAGTAAAGGAAAGTTTGGGCCCAAAGGACAAATCAAAATTCTAGAGCCGGGCTATGGATTGGGCAGCTACGCACTTGCTAAAGTCATCGATTGGCTCATAGTCGAACATCCTGACGTAGCAGTTCAGGCTGGCGATTTATCAGAGCACGACGCAGTCTCTGAAAATAGTCAACGTAGACATCGGTTCTACAAAGGAAGAGGTTTCCACGTCAGTTATTCCGATGAAAGAGGTAACGGTTCATTTTGGGCTAATAAAGCGTCAGAGTTAAAACCAATATTCAATCAAGAAAAAATTTCGGAATTAACGTACGCAGAGTTTGCTACTGAGTATTTGAAGAACGTCCAGAAGATCTCAAATTGCGAACATTTAATACTCAACCTTAAACACCATAATAAGTATCTCAAAGAGCACACTGTAAGCAACTATAAGAAATGGCTGACGATATCAATTCTAATAAATATTTCTCTAATATTATTTTTTTGTTATTAATAACTGGCCGAGTAGCCCGAAGAAACCTCCCGTTAAGGCTCTCACATCCCCCTCTCATTAAGGCTGTGCATACAATGAATGATCAATTGATACTTTGGTACCCCTCCACCAAGTTGTAGCAAAACTAGCCCTCAACGAGGTGGTTTTCTCGTTTTTGGATGATAAATTATGAACTAATTGTTAATTCAACCCCAAAATGCAACACTCGCTTATGCAGCCAGACAGCGTTCCTCAAAAACTTCTTTCGGCTGATAAGAACTCCCTCTTTACACAAAAAGCGAACAGCCTTAATGCCTGAAGCTTTGCATTAAACCATGTAATCCCAATCACCCATAGTCCCTACCAAAGACGAAATTTCTTTTATTTTTACCAAATCATATCTATGAAAGATCCGGTTCATAAAGCGCTCCTCTTTAGGCAGATTTTTATCGATAGCCTCAATACCTTGCATCTTGAATAGAATCCTAAGCTCATGGAACGTCATACCACTCTGTTTCGAGAGTTTCGTGAACAACACATATTGCTCTTTAAATGTGTCTACAGATTTTGCCGGTATATATCGACTCTCTTTGACGTTTTTCTTAAATGATAGGAGGAGCCCTTTCTGAATCAGCTGCTTTATCAGCTGATTACTAACTCCCATAGACTTGCCTAGGTCAGAAATTGTGTACAAGCCCGATCTCTTCTCATTGACCTGAACGCCGTACCAGTCTAGTAGCTGCTGTTCCGATACACATAAACTTCTAAAACCAACATTTCTAATATTCTTTCTAGTCTTAATCTCACCAGCTTCAATCGCTCTAAGTAGCGCAACCAAGGGGTTTTCGATACGGTTACCAATCTTTCTTAGGGCATCAGGGAGGGGGATATATTGGTCTTCCAAAACAGGAATGTGATGGCCAAATCGCTCTAGGAGACTGTGAAGTTTTGAGCGCTCAAATGACCAGCTAGCTCCCGTTTCTTCAGAAGGAGCCTCTCCCTCGAGATACTCACTTTCTAGCAATTGATAGAACTGTTTCTTAGTCACACCAAGAATGCTGGCAGCCATAATACCGTTAACCTGTTCAGCTTCCTGACTGATGTATTTCATTACATCGGGTACATAAACTAGCGTAAACGTCCTATCAGTCTCTGAATAATACTGCTTCTCTGATTTTATCTGTCCAAGATTAATCGCTCTATTGAGTACAGATTTACCAATTTCGTAACGTTTACTGGCAACCTGCAGCGGTATCCAAGGATGATGCTCAATCATAGTGTCTGAAAAGAGAGAATTTTTTTGAGTTAACGCATAGTGCCAGTTGTTGTTTACATAACTATTCAATGCGAAATAAAGCGGTTCTATTTCGCACCCAATATATCGGTAATAAAACTTGTAGAACCGCTTGAACAGCTTATCTCCATCTTTCTGATCGACGTAAACATGGTGGTGAATACTCTCTAGAAAGTGCGTAAACCTGTCAGGTTCAGAAAAATAAGTTTCGGCGAGTGACAAAAAATAAGGGCGAGCGGTCTCCATATTTGTGAATCCCGCAAATGTGCCGGTTCTATCAAACACATTCCCCTCAATCGGTTGCCATTGTGCAAAGGCCTTAGCGAGCTCAACACGACAATTCAACGACATTTCAGAAGGACATAAGGCATTTGCCAACCAATATTTGTCATTCTGATAATAACTTTTAGCACCATCAACAAACTGTTGATATCTAACAACATTATCAGATATTTTTTGAGTATCAGCGGATGATAAATTGCTTCCGCAATGGCACTCTGTAATCGATATTTTGTTGCCGTAGCTCTGCTCAGCCCCACACTCTGCACACGTATCTACCAACCAACATTGGTGTTTTAAGCAAGCGGCTGAACAACGCAAATGCCAGTGTATTCTATAGTAAGGTTCTTCTTCTAAACACTTAGGGCAGAACCTCAATATTGAGTAATTCAGATCCGCCTTCTTAAGCTCACAATAAGACTTAAGATAAGCCTTTGCCTTATCAAATCCACTCCAGGGAGAGTCCACTAAACGTTCCAGAATATCCTTAGGATGAAGAACAAAACGCCCTCCTTCCTCTGGGTATAACCATCTGATATTTTTGAACTTGTTCTTCTGACTGACCCGAATAAGATACCCTACTGGCGACTCATCAGAATACCCTTGTGGATAACAAATCGGTTGAATGAGTGCAGTCATACATCAAGCTCCTTAGTCCTAGCAGCGTGAAAAGGCATACCAGGCTTAATCAGCCTATTGAAGCCAAAGTTTCTGTTAAAGGGATTCAGCTTTCCTTCACCTTCAGACCAAATAGACTCAGTAAACGCTTGCTCTAAGCATTGCTGGTGAATCGATTTATACCCCTCCCGTTGTGCTATTTGATATGCGGAAACGATTAGGTTAGTCATGTGAGCAATGATACCGTTAGTGGCAAAGTGCCAACGTTTGAATAAATCCTGGTCAATATCTCCAGACAAAGGCATGTCTGCTGTACGATATAGCCCTTTCAGAACTTTGATAAACTCTCGAAAGCTATTGCTACAAACCATCGAGAAGGGTTTCAGATTAACTCTTCGACTAAATCGCCGACGCAACTGCTCATTAATTCGAAGTATGTGTTCACTTTGCTCTAACCCCATGAGTACAGAAGAAGCGCCAGATTGATCGATCAACGTTTTCAACCAATCAGATACCTGGCGAGGTGCTGCTCTATTCCCTTGGTCTATGAAATGCTGTAGTTCATCAAAGATAATCAGTTTCACCTCACACTGTTTGATGTAGTTGAGAATCCTCCCTGTTTTCTCAACCGCTGATCCCTTGTTAAAAGTCGAATCACCTAACTGGAATAACATAGCCTCAGCCATGTTTTTCACGGTAGGTAAAGAGGGTGTATCAATCACAAGAACCGGTACAATTTTTTGATCTTTGGTGTAGTAAACCGGGTAGCGTTCTACAACTTTACGCTTAAGGGTAGATTTGCCCGTACCAGACATACCAATGCAAATCAGGTTAAGTTGAAAGCCTATCTCATCATTCAACTGATAGGCTTCAACAATCTTATTTAGAGCCGATTTGAATTGAGGATGTTGAATAACCAAATTATTGAATCTGGATAAAACCTCAGATTGATCCTTATTCATTTATCCAGCTCCCAGTCCATATCAAACTCGTCCAAATCATCCATGTTCAGAGTGACCTTTCCCCCAAATTTAGAACCATGACCTCGATGAGATTTCCAGATAGTCTACGATCTAAACGGAGATCTCACTATGAAGAAGCGGTACACGGAAGAGCAAATCATTAAGGCGATCAAAAGCCACGAATCTGGCGTAAAAGTCGAAGACCTATGCCGGGATTTAGGCGTATCAACGGGCACATTCTATAACTGGCGCAGCAAGTATGCGGGTTTAGAAGTTAATGAAGCTAAGCGGTTAAAAGAGCTTGAGTCGGAGAACAACAAGCTTAAAAAGCTCTTGGCAGAGAAAATGCTCGAAATCGAAGCCTTGAGTGACGTCGTATCAAAAAAGTGGTGAAGCCAGCCAGCAAAAAGCAGGTTGTCTCACACGTTATCAAGCAGTTCAAATTCAGTGAGCGAACAGCCTGTAAGCTGGTTGGTGTAAGTCGAACAGCATACCGCTACAAGCCCGTAGTGAATGATGACGGTTCACTAAGAGTCCGTCTCAAAGAGCTAGCCGCAGAGTACACTAGGTACGGCTACCTGATGTTACATGGTCTGCTCAAGGCTGAAGGCTTAGTTGCGAACAAGAAGCGAACGTACCGTGTATATATGGAGGAAGAGTTACAAGTTCGTACAAAAAAGCGAAAGAAGTTACAAAGGCCGAGAATGCCGATGGAAATGCCTTCGGCAGTCAATCAGAGATGGTCAATGGACTTTGTATCCGACCAGCTGAGCACCGGCCGCCGTTTTCGTGTCCTGAATATTGTGGATGACTACTCACGAGAAATAGTAGGACAGCTGGTATCCGTTTCCATTTCAGGCGCTCGAGTTGCACGTTTTCTTGATGAACTTAGAGACAATCGAGGACTGCCTAAAAGTATTGTCTGCGATAACGGCACGGAATTTACCAGTAAGGCCATGTTCTTTTGGAGTAAAGAAAATGGCACCAGACTTAGCTTTATTCAGCCAGGAAAACCAACGCAGAATGCTTTTGTAGAGAGCCTAAATGGGAAGTTCAGAAATGAGTGCCTGAATCAACATTGGTTCAGAAGCATGAAAGAAGCAGACTGGGAAATCAGTCAATGGCGGCACCATTACAACCATATCCGCCCCCACAGCTCACTTGGATATATTGCTCCAGTAGCATTTAAGAACCAGGCGGCTTAGGATGAATAATCTCATCGAAGGATTGGTACTAAGACAGGGGAAAGGTCAGTTTTCAAAATCAAAGGTTAAAAACATGAGATTATCGAACTATTCTTCATTCTCAATTAATGTGGTCTCAGTGCGATGTGTGCGGGCTCATTCTTAATACAACTGGGTCCATTGGCAACTAATGTGGGCCCAGTGTTCTTCTTATTATCAATTAATCTGGTCCCAAAAATCTCGATGAATTCGGGTCCGAGCTTCGATGTATGCGATCCCTTACACCTAGATAAAATGGACTCTAAGTTTTCTAAAAGTTAATCAAGTATAGGTATCAGCAAGAACAAAAAAGCAGCCAACTGGCTGCTTTTTTGTTCCCATTTCATTCTAAATGAGACGCCATTTCACAATTATGAGACGGCGTTTCAATTCAAATGAGATTCGACAATCTGTAAAACCTAAATATCCAGGTTAGTTACACTTAGAGCATTGGTTTCAATAAAGTCCCGGCGCGGCTCTACTTCATCACCCATCAGAGTGGTGAACATCTGGTCTGCTGCAATGGCATCTTCAATGGTGACTCGCAGCATTCGGCGGCTATCAGGGTCCATTGTTGTTTCCCACAGCTGTTCCGGGTTCATCTCACCCAGCCCCTTGTAGCGCTGAATATAGTAGCCTCGCTTGGCCTGAGCCATCAACCAGTCAAGGCCTTCGTCGAAGGATTCTATTGGTTTGATGCGCTCACCCCGACGTATATAGGCCCCCTCTTCCAACAAACCAGAAAGCGCTTTACCTAATTGGGCAATTGCTTTGTATTCCGCCGATAAGAAGAAGTCATAACCAAATACATGTTCATGGGGAATGCCATGAGAGGTCAACGTGACCAGAGGCAGGAACAGGTTTCTCTCCTGGTCTTCTGCCACTCCACTCTCAAACGTACTCGCGGCGCTGTTCTCAATGTCAATAGAGGCAACCAGATTGCGTGTCCATTCCACTATCTTGTCTCTGGACTTCAGATCATTTTCAGATAGCTCAGGCAAATAAATCAACCGCTTAAGCACATCTTCAGGATACAAGCGGGAAATACGCTGTATCAGTGCCTTAACGCCTCTGAATTCGTTAATCAAAGACTCCAGCGCCGAGCCGTTAATCGCCGGTGCATTAGCATTCACATACAGGTGCGCATCATCCAGTGCTGCCTGAACCATAAAGGAGTCCAGCGATTCATCATCTTTCAGATACTGCTCCTGCTTACCCTTCTTGATTTTATAAAGTGGTGGTTGCGCGATGTAAATATGTCCACGCTCAACCAGCTCTAGCGTCTGACGGAAGAAGAAGGTTAACAACAGGGTACGAATATGTGATCCATCTACATCCGCATCGGTCATGATGATAATGCGATGATAACGCAGCTTATCGGCATTAAACTCTTCACGACCAATACCACAGCCTAAGGCGGTAATCAGTGTGCCGACTTCCGCAGAGGAAAGCATTTTATCAAAACGCGCTTTCTCAACGTTTAGAATCTTACCCTTGAGTGGCAGGATTGCCTGGGTTTTTCTGTTTCTGCCCTGCTTGGCAGAACCTCCTGCGGAGTCACCCTCCACCAGGTAAATTTCTGAAAGAGAAGGATCCTTCTCCTGACAGTCTGCTAGTTTTCCTGGCAAACCGGCAATATCCAAGGCACCTTTACGGCGCGTCATTTCCCGTGCTTTTCGGGCTGCTTCACGGGCACGAGCCGCATCAATCATCTTGCCGACTATTGCCTTGGCTTCGTTCGGCTGCTCCTGCAGAAACTCAGTGAGGTGCTTATACATCGCCTGTTCAACAGCGGTTTTTACCTCAGAAGAAACAAGCTTGTCCTTGGTTTGCGAAGAAAACTTCGGGTCAGGCACTTTGACCGAAATAATGGCAGTAAGTCCTTCCCGGGCATCATCACCTGAGGTCGCAACCTTCGACTTCTTCTGTACACTCTCTTGTTCAATATAAACATTAAGTGAACGAGTCAGTGCTGAACGAAAACCGGATAAATGAGTGCCACCGTCACGCTGTGGAATATTATTGGTAAAACAATGTATTCCTTCCTGGTAACCATCATTCCACTGCAACGCAACTTCAACACCAATGCCTTCATCATTGATATCAGTAAAGTGAAAGACTCGGTTAATAGTGCTCTTGTTCTGATTCAGATACTCAACAAATGCACTGACACCACCCTCATACATGAAAGTCTCATCTTTACCACTCCGCTCATCTTTCAAAACAATGCAGACACCGGAGTTAAGAAATGAAAGTTCACGAAGCCTTTTTGCCAGAATATCGTACTGGAAATGGATATGAGTGAAGGTTTCTGCGGCGGGCTTAAAATGGATCCGGGTTCCAGTGCTCTGGGTTTCTCCAACAATCTTCATTGGTCCATCGGGAACACCATGAGTATAGGACTGCTCATGAACACTACCTGCCCTTCTGATCGTCATTTTGACTTTTTCTGACAATGCATTAACGACCGAGACCCCCACCCCATGTAAACCTCCTGACACCTTATAGGAGTTGTCATCAAACTTACCGCCGGCATGCAGGACTGTCATGATAACTTCTGCTGCAGATACCCCTTCTTCCTCGTGGATGTCCACTGGAATACCGCGGCCATCATCCGAAACACTAATGGTTTCATCAGGGTGTATAATCACTTCGATTTTACTGCAGTGACCCGCCAATGCCTCATCGATGGAATTATCCACTACCTCGAATACCATATGGTGCAGGCCGGTACCGTCATCGGTATCTCCGATGTACATACCCGGACGCTTTCGCACCGCATCCAGGCCCTTCAGAACCTTGATACTGGATGAATCGTAAGCGTTGTTATTTCCGTCGCTCATTCTTAGCTCCCATAGGCATTGTCTGACACGAGCCTTCCGTTTCTTATATGGAAGTCCCGTACTTCTGATTCCTGGTTTAAACAACCATCAAAGGCGCTTGCCTCGACACAGGTAAGCAGCAATTGACTATTCATTTCGATCAATAGATTACACAGTTTTTGGCGATGATTACGATCCAGCTCCGCTGGCAGGTCATCAATTAAATAGACACAGTCTCGGCCAGAAAGCTGTTTAAGAATCAGCCCCTGTGCAACTTTCAGTGCACTAACGACCAGCTTCTGCTGGCCTCTTGATAAAATTTCGCTGGCCGCAACCCCCCTTACCTTGACCCGAAGATCTGCACGCTGCGGCCCTTGCTGTGTAAAACCAAGTCCCTTATCGCGTTCAAAGCCTTCTTGAAGAACCTGGTCCATCGTTCGCTTACGGTCCCATCCCCGATAGTATTGGAGACTGAGATCTTCGATCTCTATCAGTCCGGAAAGTACCTGAGAAAAACAGGGCAGAAGTGTATCTATATATGCCTGCCTGAACTCGTCCAGCGCCTCTGCGTGACGAACAAACTCGCGATCCCAGGTAGCACGCTCGCGAGGGTCAAGTTTACCATATTTCAATAAACTATTGCGCTGTTTGAGAGCCCGTTTAACGGCTTTCCAGGTCGCTAAAAAGCGAGAATCCGAATGAAATCCCCCCCAATCTACAAATTGACGCCGAATGGACGGGCTGCCCTCCAAAAGCAGGAAGGTATCGGCATTAATCAGCTGAACCGGGAGCAATTCTGCCAGCACTGAAGCACTGTCTATATCCTCTCCGGAAACCCGTATTCGTAATGCTCCGTTACGGTTACGCTGCAATCCTATCGGTATCGATGAACGAGCAGCTATAGAATCGATTTCTGCAAATAGGGTACAGCTTTCCAGATCATGATTAATGTAATGTTTGTACTTTATTGTTCTGAAGGAACGCGCCAGACTAAGCAGATTCGTTGCTTCAAGGATGCTGGTTTTTCCACTACCGTTGGAACCGTAGAAGATATTCACCCTTGGAGAGAGATCAAGCTTCAAAGATTGGAAATTACGAAAGCCACTGAGAGCCAGTGATTTAATCGGCATGGGTGAGGTGTATAACCTAAATAGAGGAAGGGCCCGCTTAATGGCGGGCCACCAACCACTACATACGCATCGGCATGATAACGTACAAACTATCGTTATTATCGACAGCCTCTACGAGAGAACTACTGTTTGGATCAGTCATAGAAACACGAACCATTTCCTCTGACGAAAGGATAGAAAGGACATCCAGCATGTAATTGACGTTAAAGCCAATTTCCAACGCAGGCCCCTGATAATCCACTTCCAATGTTTCTTCGGCTTCTTCCTGCTCTGGGTTATTAGCAGTAACCTGAAGATAACCCTCGGTTAACGCTAAACGAACGCCCCGATACTTTTCATTGGAAAGTATTGAAATACGACTTAATACCTGACGCAATTCCTGTCGATTAGCGATAATCTGCTTATCGCCTCCACGAGGAATGACCCGCTCATAATCCGGGAACTTGCCGTCGACCAGTTTTGAAGTGAAAACATAATCACCGGTGTTAACTCGAATATGATTACTACCGATCACCAACTGAGCTTCGTTATCACTATCCTCCAGCAATCGGGCCAGTTCAAGAATACCCTTTCGCGGAACAATGACCTGTTGTTTAACACTCAACTCCTGCTCTACCGAGCAAATGGAGGTAGCCAGACGGTGGCCATCAGTAGCAACGGTACGAAGCTGGCTGCCATCCAGCTCAAGTAACATACCGTTCAGGTAGTAACGTACGTCCTGTTGTGCCATGGCAAAACCGGTACGCTCAATCAAATGGCGTAGCTTGCCCTGTGGAATAGGAATTTCGAGGGTTCTGGGACCGTCTTCTATATTTGGAAATTCTGATGCAGGCAGAGTTGCCAGAGTAAAGCGGCTACGCCCGCCCTTAATGGTCACTTTCTGCCCTGTCAAAGTGAGCTCAACATCAACATGATCAGGGAGCGACTTACAGATATCCATAAGCTTCTTCGCAGGAACAGTAATGGAGCCTGGTTCAGCCTCCTGCTCCAACTCAACACGCCCCACCATCTCAACTTCAAGGTCTGTACCAGTCAGCGATAAGCGATTTCCTTCAACAACCAATAATATGTTGGCGAGGACTGGTAACGTCTGACGACGCTCCACCACCCCAGCAACCAATTGCAGGGGTTTTAAAAGTGCTTCTCTGGATACGGCAAATTTCATCTATTCCTACCCTTCTAATAAAGAGCCCTAGTTATACAACAGGGTCCTCGGCCTGACCTCCTAATAAACCATCCTCAGCTTATGGTTTATCCTGTGGCTTCTCTATGTTCCCATCAGGAAGACAATAGTCTCAACAGATTCTTATAGTCTTCTCGAATATCGGTATCGCTTTCTCGTAATTCTGCCACCTTCCGCCGTGCATGCAACACTGTTGTGTGGTCGCGGCCGCCAAAACTATTACCGATTTCCGGTAAGCTGTGATTGGTCAGCTCTTTTGACAGAGCCATAGCAACCTGTCGTGGTCTGGCCACCGAGCGGCTTCGACGTTTGGAGTGCAAATCAGAGATCTTAATCTTGTAATATTCTGCAACAACCCGCTGAATATTATCGATGCTAATCATTTTATCTTGAAGAGCCAATAGATCCTTCAACGACTCTCGAATAAATTCAGTGGTAATACTGCTACCGGTGAAGTGAGCATTCGCTATCACTCGCTTCAGCGCTCCTTCGAGCTCTCTAACATTAGAGCGAATCTTTTGAGCAATAAAGAAAGCTGCATCGTGAGGCAGACGGATACGAGCCTCCTCCGCTTTTTTCATCAAAATAGCAACGCGTGTTTCCAGCTCCGGAGGTTCAATCGCTACAGTAAGACCCCAGCCAAAGCGGGATTTCAAACGATCTTCCAACCCGCTGATCTCTTTGGGGTAACGATCACAGGTCAGAATCATCTGCTGTCCCCCTTCCAACAGTGCGTTAAAAGTATGAAAGAATTCTTCCTGGGAACGATCCTTACCAGCAAAAAACTGAATATCGTCAATTAACAGCGCATCAACAGAGCGGTAATAGCGCTTAAAGTCATTAATCGCATTAAGCTGCAATGCTTTTACCATATCAGCAACAAAACGTTCAGAGTGTAAATACACTATCTTAGCGTTGGGGTTACGCTCCAGCATTGCTGCACCCACTGCATGCATCAAGTGAGTTTTACCCAGCCCTACACCACCATAAATAAATAAAGGGTTATAGGAACCGCCCGGGTTTTCAGCCACCTGCTGAGCCGCAGCTAAACCGAGCTGGTTTGATTTACCCTGTACAAAGGTATCGAAAGTAAACAGCTTGTTTAAATGGGTCTGATGTCGAACCCCACCTTCAACATCAACCTGTCGCTTTTTCCTGTTAGGGCCATCACCGGGCTTTAGCTTCTTCTGTAAAGGCTTTGTCGACTGCGGCGCCAATAGATCCTGTTGCATAGGAGCGCCAGGTTCAGAAGAAGTTGTTTTTGAATAGTTTTGACTTATTGACCTCTGATCCAGAGGGCTGGAATCCAAGGAATGCCCTAACGACACAGAGTCTGAACCAGAAGAACCATGGTATAAAGGTTCTTTATTTATGGAGTTATTTGCCGTCGAAGAACCCTGTATATCAGTTGCAGCGCCCGGTGTGTCAGATGCTGATGAGTTATGACCGGAAGAACCTGGACTTGATACACTTACAGTGGAGTGATCGGTATTCTGAAATTGATCTGAAGCTTGTATCTGCCGCGATAAACGTCCAGCAGAAGCAGCCCCAACGCCCTGGCGTCGACCATTAGCACCCACTTCCAGCAAAACTTCATAAACGCGATCCTCATCGACTTCTGACAGCAGTTCCTTTATTCGTTTTAGGTACTTATCAGAAACCCAGTCCATAACAAATCGATTTGGGGCAAGTAACCGCAATTGGCTCGGGCTGCCAGCTTCCGCCCGAAGGGGACGTATCCAGGTATTATATTGCTGCGAGGGGAACTCCTCTTGAAGATAGCTTAGACATTTCTGCCAAAGATCGACTGGCATGCAGAGGTTCCCAAATTCAGTGGTTACAAACAGTTGGTAGGTGAGTCCTGCATTCTATCCTCTCAGGAGACGGTTATCCACAGAACTATTCGATGAAATTGAAAAAATAACTGCAATAAATAATCTTTATGAAAACAAGGCCCCGCTTGGGCAGCGCCTTATCGGTCAGCAGAAATCTGGGGTAAAAATAAACAACCCTCTATCTATCCACGGGCTATCCAAGCTTTTCAAACAGTCTTTATACAACCTTACAAACAGGGTATTTATTTGTAATATTTGACTTTTTAAAACTTATCAACAGAATTTATTCTGAAATAAATGCAGAACAAAGTGGCACTGCTGCCGGACAACCAAACAGCCCGCCAGAAGACCTGTTTAAAAGGAGATATCCCGTACTTTTTTAGGAAAAAATTAGAATAAGCAACTAAATAGTTAAAGAAGCAATTGAAGTATCGACAGGAATTCTCTAAAATTCCGCTCTTGATTTTACCCGGTGGGGATTTCAAGTCCCTTGTTTAACGTAGGACAGTGCAATGAAAAGAACATTTCAACCTAGCGTTTTGAAGCGCGCCCGTAGTCACGGTTTCCGTGCACGCATGGCTACTAAAAATGGCAGCCAAGTAATTCAGCGCCGTCGCGCTAAAGGTCGCAAGGTTTTGAGCGCGTAATCACGCTCAGAATATTGTTGACAGCTCTTTGAAGACCGAATTCCCGTTTCCCCGCAGCTCACGATTGTTGAATGCGGGGGACTACAAAACGGTCTTTGATGGGGCAGAAGTGAAAGTATCGGATAAGCATCTGCTTATCCTGGCACGCCCGAACCAACTCTCCCACCCACGAGTCGGACTGGTCATTGCGAAAAAGCATATAAGACTGGCCGTCCACCGTAATAGGGTGAAGCGCGTAATTCGCGAGTCTTTTCGGTTAACAAGTTCCAGACTTCCGAATCTGGATATTGTTGTACTGGCAAGAAAGGGCATGGGTGAGTTGGACAATCGGTCTTTACATCAGTTGGCTAACAACAGTTGGACGAGGCTGGTTAAATACTCGCGTAAACGTCTGGGCGCATCACTTAACACGAAAACGTCAAGCTGATCTTTTGCCGTTTTGGGTTAAATAGCGCAGTATACGGTTTGCTCAATACCTCCTATCATTTTCGGCATCGGCAGATTTAGACAATGGATATCCAACGTATTATCCTGATTGGCGCCCTCGCAGTAATTTCTTACATCATGGTTCTCCAGTGGCAAAAAGACTATGGTGCGCCAGAACAACCGGTTCAAGCCACGACCGTGTCTTCACACAGTGCGGCACCGGAAATTACCACGACGACGGAACAGCTGGGAACCGATATTCCAAGTGCTACCAGTACTGTTCAGCAAGGCAATGTTTCAGATAGTCCGGTAGAACAGCAAGCTTCAGCTACAGATGCTGGCCAACTAATCCGTGTAAAGACAGATGTCCTTAATCTGCTTATCGACCCCTACGGCGGCGATATCATCCACGCAGAACTCAATGAATACCTGGCTCAGCTTGGAGCCGAGCAAAAGCTTGTCGTCCTTGAGCAAAATGATAATCGCAGTTATATCGCCCAGAGTGGTTTGACCGGGAAAAACGGTCCTGATGCCTCTGGAGGGCGTCCTCGCTATCAGGTATCCAGTGCTGAATTTGAAATGGGTGACAGCGATCAACTTGTCGTTGATTTAACCCTCACCCAGGAAAGTGGCGTCAAGATCACCAAACGCTTTACCCTGACCCGCGGGAAGTACCAGATTGCTGTTGACTATCTGATCGAAAACAACAGTGATCAACCTTGGCAGGCAAGCCTGTTTGGACAGATTAAACGTGATAACAGCGATGATCCCTCTTCGCAGACCAGCATGGGTATGCAGTCTTATCTTGGACCAGCCTTCTCCAGTACTGAAACCCCTTATAACAAAGTTAGTTTTGACGATCTTGATGATGCCAAATATGCGGACAAAACCCAGGGCGGCTGGGTCGCAATGCTGCAACATTATTTTGTCAGTGCCTGGGTACCCAACCCAGAAACCAGCCATAGCTATTTCGGTAAAGCCCGTAACGGTAACTACTTTGCTGGTTTTGTTTCTCCGGCATTGTCCTTGGCAGCCGGTGAAAAAGGCTCTACTGGAGCAACATTCTATGTCGGACCAAAAATTCAGAAACTGCTTGAGGAAACAGCACCGAACTTGGAATTAACCGTCGATTTCGGTTGGTTGTGGTGGATCGCGTTACCATTATTTATCGCCTTGGACATGATTCAGGATGTGGTAGTAAACTGGGGCCTCGCGATTATTCTGGTCACCCTGGCGGTGAAAGCGCTGTTCTATCCTTTGTCAGCCAAAGCCTATACCTCCATGGCAAAAATGCGTAGCGTTGGCCCGGAACTTACCCGCCTGAAAGAACTTTATGGCGATGATCGACAAAAAATGTCGGCAGCCATGATGGAGCTATACAAGAAGGAAAAAATCAATCCATTAGGCGGTTGTTTGCCCATCGTTATCCAGATGCCTGTGTTTATTGCTCTGTACTGGGTACTGCTTGAAAGTGTTGAATTACGTCATGCTCCATTCGTTTTATGGATCCAGGACATGTCAGTAATGGACCCTTATTTCGTCTTACCGATTATGATGGGTCTCACTATGTTTATTCAGCAAACACTAAACCCGACCCCTCCCGATCCAATGCAGGCCAAGGTCATGAAGATGCTTCCTATTGTCTTCACGTTCTTCTTCCTGTGGTTCCCGGCAGGTCTGGTTCTGTACTGGGTAGTGAACAATATTCTCTCTATCCTTCAGCAGTGGATGATTACTCGAAAAATTGAAGCGGCGGGTCTGGGGAAGAAATAATTCTCTGACGGTCCGAATGTGAATATCTCAAAGGCTCCGCAAGGGGCCTTTTCTATAATAGGATTCAAATCAAAGAATGAATCCCATAGGCTGAACCATGACTTTACTGGATACCGATACTATCACTGCCCTGGCAACTCCTCCTGGTCGTGGAGGCGTCGGTATTGTACGGGTGTCAGGCAATAAAACTCAGCGAATTGCCGAAGGGATACTGGGGCATATCCCCGAAGCACGCCAGGCATATTACGGCCCTTTTAATGACGCAGATGGTCAACAGATAGACCAGGGCATCGCCTTATATTTCAACAACCCACATTCATTCACTGGGGAAGATGTCCTCGAATTGCAAGCTCATGGTGGCCCGGTTGTCCTGGATTTACTGCTCCAGCGAGTGCTGACTTTTGGTGCACGACTGGCTCGACCCGGTGAGTTTTCTGAGCGTGCCTTCCTGAATGATAAGCTGGACCTGGCACAGGCAGAAGCAATAGCCGATCTGATTGACAGCTCTTCGGAACAAGCAGCCCGCTGCGCTTTAAGGTCCCTTCAGGGGGAGTTCTCTCAACGAATTCACAGGCTGGTAGACTCACTCGTACATCTGCGTATCTACGTTGAAGCAGCTATAGATTTCCCGGAAGAGGAAGTGGATTTTCTGGCCGATGGTAAAGTTGCCTCAGATCTGGAGCACATTTCCAATGACCTGAACGAAGTCCTCGCCGAGGCCAATCAAGGGGCTATTTTACGAGAAGGGATGAATGTCGTTATTGCAGGTCGGCCCAATGCAGGTAAATCCAGCCTGCTAAACGCACTGGCAGGCAAAGAATCAGCCATCGTTACAGACATCGCAGGCACCACCCGAGATGTTCTGCGGGAGCATATCCATATTGATGGTATGCCACTGCATATTATCGACACAGCCGGCCTTAGAGAAGGTGCAGACGTGGTTGAACAGATTGGTATTGAAAGAGCCTGGGATGAGATCCGAAATGCCGACCGCGTTCTACTGATGGTCGATGCATCTTCAACTTCAGAAACAGCTCCTGAACGGATCTGGCCCGACTTCGTCAGTCACCTACCCGACCTCGATAAAATTACCGTTATTCGCAATAAAATTGATCTAAGTGGCGAACAAGTGGGTATCGACAATGAAGAAGAATGTCATCTGATCCGTCTAAGCGCTAAACAGCAACTGGGCACGGATCTGCTGCGGCAACATCTCAAACACTGCATGGGCTACGAATCAGCCGGTGAAGGGGGATTTATGGCCCGTAGACGGCACATAGACGCCCTGCTCCGTACCCGAGAATATCTGAACACAGGAAGCCAACAACTCAACAGCTACGGCGCAGGTGAGCTATTGGCAGAAGATTTACGACTAGCCCAGCAATCGCTCTCAGAGATTACCGGTGAGTTCACTTCAGATGATCTGCTTGGAAAGATCTTTTCCAGCTTCTGTATAGGGAAGTAATTTTAAAGGAAACACAACGAAGGGTTCTAGAGACGGGTGGCCACCTGACTTCCTGCTTAAGTTTAGCAACGCTCACGTCCCTAGCCTTCGTTCTTTTGCAGTTTTAAGCTTATTTGGACTCGGCACGACCGCCAAATTTGCGCTCTTCCACATTCACCTTGATTCTTTCCCCGGATGAAATATGTTCGGGTACTTGTACCGTTAAACCGGTTGAAAGTACGGCAGGTTTCGTTCTGGCTGTAGCAGAACCGCCTTTAAGAGAAGGGTCAGTTTCGACTATTTCAAGCTCAACGGTGGAAGGCAAATCCAGTGCAACCGGTGCCTCATTCACGATAACGACCTGTAAGCCTTGAGTATCTTCACCAATGAATAGTAGCTCATCTTCAATGGTATCTTTATTCAGGCTGTATGAAGAATAATCTTCAGTGTCCATAAATACATATTCGTCGCCATCAGAATATGAAAATGTCACAGGTCGACGGATCAGATCAGCAAGGGTCAACATGTCTGAATCTTTATAGGTTTCATCTATCTTGTTATTCGTTGCAGCGTTATACATACGCATACGATAGATACTGCCACCGGCACGACCCTGTGGGACAGAACGTTCGATGTCACGAACAATATAGGCTTCGCCGTTAATTTCGACTGCTGTATTCTTCTTTATTTCACTTGCTTTTGGCATTTTCCAGGCTCTGATATAAAAATTTGTCAATATTATAATCAGGTATTTCACCCATTGATAACGCTAAATGAAATGAACCTGATACAAGCTGGACGGCTGATGAAAAATCAATGCATGCCACTTTCTCTTCAAAGAGCATGCACTGAAGCCTAAAGAAGTTCAAAAAGGACTCATTGTTGCACTACGCTGTCTTTCGCGCATTTAACCATTCCAGGGCTGGCTGAAAAGATGATGGGCTTACTTCGCAGGTTCCCTAAAGTATTGATATGATTAATAACCCAGTAGCAGCCTCGGTAAGAACAGAGAAAGCTCAGGAAGAAATGTCACCAGAAAAACCATTGGCAGATGCCCTAAGCAAAGAAACTTAAGGGTTGGTTTAATATATCGATCCAATGATAGTTTGCTCACACCACCAGCCATATAAAGCATGGGGGCACAGGGCGGAGACACATTGCCAAGTCCCAGATTAACACCCACCACCGCAGCAAAGTGGATAGGATCAATCCCCAGCTCATTAACGACTGGCAGAAAGATAATGGCAGCTAATACACTGCCGGAAATATCGTCGACAATCATTCCGATCAGCAATAGCAGTATATTAATCAGCAGAAGAATCACATATTTGTTTTCCGAGACCTGTAGCAGTGTCTCAGCCAACTCTTTAGGCACCTGCTCCAGAATCATTGCCCGACTCATAATAAACAGGAAAAACAGCACAGCCATAATTGAGCCAGTCATGGTAACCGCCCGAACCGTTACCGTACCCAGATTTCTCAATGTCATCCCCTTGTAGATAAACAGACCAACGGGTATCGCATAGATCACTGCAATGGCTGCTGCTTCCGTCGGTGTGGCGATGCCACTATAGATAGCCCCCAGAATAATCAGCGGCATCAGCAGGGCGAAAGCAGCACTATAACCGGTGCTGGCAACCTGTTTAGCAGCCTGTTTAAATGGCAATGGAGCATCGACCTTAATATTACTGTTATCCCGCAGGAACCATATATTCAACCCACAATAGAGCAGCGTAAGCAGAATACCGGGAATTATCGTCGACAGAAATGCTGCTCCTACCGATAAACCACCCGTAATCGAAAAGATAATCATCGGAATACTAGGAGGGATCAGCAATGCTAACACCGATGAACAGGCTACCAATGCCGTTGCATGGCCTTCTGGATAACCTTCCTTAACCATCCGGGGAATCATGATCTGACCAACTGCAGCAATGGCTGCTGAAGAACTACCAGAAATAGCACCGAACAGTGCGCAGGTCAGTACGGTGACTGCCCCCAGCCCCCCTTTAATTCGACCCACAAAAGAATTAACAAAATTCAGCAGGCGCTCAGATATACCACCCTCAGCCATCAACAGACCGGCAAAAATAAACAACGGTAAAGCTAACAAAGCGAAACCACTGGCGGTTTTAAAACCGTGGGGAACCAGGAAAGAGATATTATTACCGGTGGTGTAGGCAAACAATACAGCACCGATACCGAAGGCGAATGCTACCGGAATCTCCACCAGAATTAAGATTACGACAACAAGCATTGCCAATAAAAATAGACTCATAACCGGTTACTCCCTGGATTACCTTTATAACGAATCCGTCGCAAACTACGATATTCGTTAATGGCCTCTAGCATGAAATAACCGACCATCATTCCAAAGCCGACAATCATACTGCCGCTCCATAAGCCACGAGGCCATTGCAGGTTGATACTCATCCTGCCTTTTTCAATAACAAAAAATGCGTACTTACAGGCAAAATAACCAAATACCACCGCTGCAAGCATGCTGATCAGAGAACCAAAAAAACGAATTAGCCCCACTTTGAACGGATCAGAGACCAGCAGGCTGACAATACCGCCATGAATGTGTTCTCTCTCACGGGTGGCATAGCCCATACCCAAAAAATAAATCCAGACACCCAATAGCACTGCTGCTTCTTCGATGCCAGTAAAAGGAGACTCCAATAAATAACGCATAATAATCTGACCGAACATCAACCCTGCCAGAGTAAGTCCGACACACAACATCATCGCCCGAAAGAGCCAGTCAAGCGCCTGCTCAAACTGCAGCAGTCGCCGTTCAACACCACTTTGATGCTGGGGCTCACTTCGTTGATCAGTAGCAATAGCGCTTAAATCTGCAGGTACTGGCTGATAACTCAGCTCAGGGTCATAATCATAGGTTTTAATATTGGTTTTAGTATTTTGGGGACTGGTTGAAGAGGGTTGTTGCATAACTGTCATCCTCTAAAAAACTGTAACGATGAGGTCGCCTCTGGCGAGGCGACAACGGCTTTATCAGTCATTAATCGGATTCAGTTGATACCGGCAATATCTCGCATCATTGCCATAATTTCAGCGCCAACCAGTTTCTCCATAAACGGCCATTCGTTGGCGTAAAGGGTTTTCTTGGCTTTGGCCAGCTGTTGCTGATCCAGTTCGACCACCTTGATACCATAGTCTCGAACTTTTTCCAGATAGCTGTTATCAATTGCCTGAGCTTCGGACCAGGCCCAATCCAGGGTTTTGTCCGCTGCAGCCTGAATTTTATTCCGTTCATCCGCCGGCAGGTCTTCCCACCAGTCTTTATTAACCAGCCAGAATGCATGCTCAAAGTAATCTCGAGTCAGGATGTAACTTTCCAGCACATCACGCATCTGCCAAATTTCAACAGCAGGTCCAAACGCACGGCCATCAACAGTGCCTAATTGCAGCCCGGTATACAATTCAGAAAAAGGCATTGGAACAGCAGAAAAACCCCAATTCTTGAAACGCTCAATTCCTAAAGGGGTAGGAACGACTCGCATTTTGATACCTGCAGCATCCTCCGGGAAGTTAGTAGGAACCTTGCCTACACCGTTTCGAATCGTGATCGAACCGAAACCCGCAGGAATAAGACCCAGAGCAACAAGATCATTATCTGCAAGAATCTTGTTATACACATCCAGCATCGGGCCGTTGGGGCCATAGGCTTTACGCGCCGAATCCCAGCTGTCAACAACATAACCGAGCCAGGTCAGATCCAGGCGACCGTCAAATTCTGATGCGCCGTAAGTCATCGTCATGGGAATAACGCCCTGCATGGCCTGTTCGAATTGCGAGGTCCAGTCCCCAAGATCACCACCAGGATGGTAGTCAACAGAATAGTCGGATTTTTGGGCCTTTAACTCCTCTATGAACTTCTCAGAAGAAGCGTGAAAAATATGATCAGTAGTCATCGCTTGGGCGAGGATAAAATCATCGCCCGCCTGAACAAGATCAGTTAGAGGAATAGCCAAAGCGGCAGTAATAGCGGTTGTAGATATGAGGGATTTGAATGCTCTTTTGATAGTCATAACGACCTCTAGTATTTTTTATAGTCATTCGATAGCACGTATGCAGAGCGCGTAAATCAGCGTCCAGCGAACGTGGCCAGAGATTCTGATCCAAACATTAAGTTTCTCAAATATGAAATAGCTTTAACTAAGTTCAGTAATCACTTAACTATAAGGTTGAGGTCGATCGGGAAAAAACAGCCACAAAGCAGATCTGCTCCAAGCTGCAATCAGTCTTTCTCTGCTGAGCAAACATAGACAGTTATTCGTTACGGATCAGGTGACCCATATAGGTTTCAAGTACCAGATTGGGTCTGGCTCCCTTGCGGGTGATTGCAGAAAACTGAGTGGTATAGTGATAGTCATCCGGCGAAATAGCTCGCATACGGCCTGCTTTTACCCACTGGGCCGCGACATGATCAGGCAAATAACCAATGTAGCGCCCGGTGAGTATAAGAAAAGCAATTCCCTCCCGGTCGGTAGCCGTTGCAGAGGCCGCTTTGAGGGGTTGATAGTGGGCCTTTATTGCTGCCGTCTGTGCGTAAGCCGGTAATACTGCATCCCACTCTCCCACCTGTATGTCAGTGTCTGGCATAAGATATACCGGATGGTTGTCTGAGCAATAGAGCTTAGACTCCTCATCATATATCTCCTGATATTCAAGCCCGGAAAGAACCCGGACTGTTGGCACAATACCCACATGCAAATGACCATCCAGTACACCAATCTCCACCTCATTCGGCGGCATCATACGGATGTTGACGGCGACATCCGGGCCCTGTTGTTTCAGCGCCGCCAGAGCGTCTGTAATCTTCATCTTTGGCATTGTTACCAGGTTATCGGTAATACCGATATTCAGCTCACCTTTGAGGTTGGTATGCAAGGTATTTACCTGGGTACGAAAGTCCTCGATGGAGGAAAGAAGCTGCAAAGTATAGCTGTAGATATGTTCTCCCTCTTCGCTAAGAGAGAAGCCGGAACGCCCCCGTTGGCAGAGCCGGAAACCCAAACGGCTTTCAAGATCTGATATGGCCATACTGATCGCTGACCGAGTGATATTGAGCTCAACTTCTGCCGCAGCAAAACCACCAGATTCCACAACAACTTTGTAGATTCTGAGCATACGCAAGTCGATATCACTGAGTTGCCCCTTAAATTCACGTTTTTTCACAGCTGCCCTACCTGAACCGTTTGGATGTTACTGACAAACGCTCTTATAGTAAGAAGATCACTGATACCAACACAAGGGGGAATTTAGTCACTCGGATGCCAGTGGGGAACGGATCAATTCCCTGTCAACGGCAGTATAAATCGGTAGATGAATACAAATAACCCACAAAACAATGACTTGTTTTAGTTATTAATTACAATAGGTTAAGAACTTACACACAGCTAATTAACAAAAACAGTTCTGCACCTGAATTATCCCATCGCAGTGAGTTCTCTCGCCTTAGGGACAACAAGCTCATCAGCTTCCATCTTTTGATAGAAGGCTAATAACTTCTTCTCTTCAGCCTGTTCAACGGCTCCGTCCTTCTGCTCTGGAAAATACTCACAGATAACCTCAGTGGGCTGATTGCCCAATACCAGTATTCGATCAGACAATGTCAGTGCTTCCCGGATATTGTGGGTAACCATTAAAATGGCGACTTCCGGGCGCATTTGTCGAAGGCGCTCCAGTACTTCTCCCAGGCTCGCTGCTGTCGGAGGATCGAGTGAAACAAAGGGCTCATCCATCAGAATAAGATCCGGGTCATTGATCAGCGTTCTCGCTAATGCCACCCTCCGAGCCATCCCAAGCGATAACCTTCCCGGGTATTGGCTGGCTACATCTCCCAGGTCCATCAAACTCAGCAACTCATCAATTTTCTGTTGCTGTTGACTATCAGCAACCAACGCCAGGTTCTGTCGGACCGTCCGCCAGGGTAATAGGCGTGGCTCCTGAAACATATAACTAATACGATAGTGACTGGAGTGAAGTGCGCCTGAATAGTCCCTATCCAGTCCCGCTAGAATATTAAGCAACGTGGTTTTTCCGCAGCCAGAAGGACCTAACAGGCACACCAGTTCTCCTGAGTCCAGGGTCAGCGACAAAGCACCTATTACAGGAGCATCACCATAGGCCTTTCGATTTACAGTCAGCTCAATCATCAGCAGGCCTCTTCACGCCAGCGCCGCTGGTAACGTTCCCAAGGTTGTAACAGCAGCCATTCGATAACCTGCACGACCAGGATAAAAGCAAAGCTATAGGCCAGAATCATGGCAACATCGAACATCTGAAATGCCAGGTGTAGTTGGAAACCTACTCCATCGCTACGGCCTAAGAGTTCAACCACCAGCACAATCTTCCAGATCAGTGCCAGACCAGATCGCGAAGCCACCAGAAAGTAAGGAGCCAGCTGAGGAAGGATCACTTCAGTCAGCTGACGCCAGTAACCCACACCGTAGACCCTGACTAATGCCTGATACTGTGGATCAAGACTTCTGGTACCTTCACGTAAAGTCACCGCAACATTCGGCACCTTATTAATCACTACTGCGGCAATGGCAGCTGCTTCAATCAGTCCACACCAGATATAGAGTAAAATGATCACCACCAGAGCAGGCATATTCAGCAGCATCACTAAAAGCGGATCCAGCCACTGGTTTATTCTTGGGTTAAGTCCCATTAGCAATCCCAGTAATGTTCCCAACCCCATAGCGGCAATAAAACTTATAATCACTCGACTTAACGTTGCCCGCAGATGTGGCCACAGCTCTCCGGATGACCACTCATCCCACATCACTGCCATAACCTGCAACGGGGACGGCAATAACTGCAATTCCAACCCCACCGCTACCAATTGCCAGACCACCAGCACCATTAGCAGCGATAATAGTTGAACTCGCAGGGATTGAGCCAGCATGGTCAGATACCTCGGCCTTCAGGGTTGCTGCCAAAACGTATTCTGATTCAGAGTACGACTGTCCCCAACCAGCTTCTTACCACCAAGCTGAGCCAAAAGACTGAACATTTGCTCGGCATCAGTGATTTGCTCCCGGACCAGAGGGCTGGGGGTACCTGCCAAATATCCCTCACGCAGATATCTGAATACCGAATCGCTTTCTGCTTTCATCATAGGACGCAAGCGTTGCCAGGCATTGGGCTGCTGTTGTAAAAAATCCTTACTCTGACGAGATGCCGCCTGAAGGGATGTCACCAGATCGGGACGGTCTTCGGCCCATTTTTGATGGAACACATAGCCAAGCATAGGCAACTCTGACTTCATCCCCAGCAACTGACTGACCTGTTTAAGATCATGGAGAGCAGGATAACCCTGACCTTCCAGACGGGCAGCATAATGCCAGAAGGTCACGACGGCATCGATCCGCCCCTGCTCCAACGCCGCATTCAGCAAGGGAGGTGCGCCGTACTGCTGTTCAGTAATAGCCTTTAAATCAATGCCCTGTTGCTTTCCCAGGGCTCTCAATAACAACCAGCCCTTACTGGTGGGACCACCGGCAATACCAACCTTTTTACCCTGAAGGTCTGCCAACTGTTTAACAGAAGAATCCTTTGCCAGCATTAGCTTACCCACAGAAGAGGAGTAAGGGATAAACTGTAATTGGTGCCCTTTGTCCCGCTGGCGGCTCACCCACATCCAATCTGCAACAATGACATCCGCAGAGCCGCCCAACAGTGCTGTACGGGTAGCGGTCATACCCGCTAAGGGTTGCACTTTCAGTGAGAACCCATTTTGTTGATCAAACCCCTCCTCAACCATCGTACTCAGTTCCCAGTTCACCGTCCCGTACTTAAGCACTGCCACCTTTATAACATTCTGCGACCAGCTCGGAGCGCTGATCACCATCCAACTCAGTAGCATCAGAATTCGGCAAAAGCTGCGCCGAAAGCTAGAATTAGAAGTATTCATAACCCACCTCATATTTTGGGTTGAAGGTCTTCTTTTCAGAGTAAGTCTGTGCCGGATAACAAAAAACAGTACTTTCGGCCCCTTTTTGAAGGTCCAAGGTCGAATAGTCTTATTGCTCTCAAGGGAGTCCAATAGAACCATAGAATAATAAAGGAGTAGAAGAAGATGTTGACACTACCCCAGCATTCCACAGCAACACCCGGACCGCTGTTTTCAGATGGCTTATCCGCTTCAGACTCTGCAAAACAAAATCTGGTCAGTGATGACAGTGACAGCATGGCCATCACCGATTCGGATGTTTATAAGTTGCTGATCGCCGATGATCATCCCCTGTTTCGCGAAGCAATCGCTGATGTCATTCGTGCCCGTTACCCTGACGCCGATATCCTCCAGGCGGAAGATCTTGAAACAGCAGTAGAGCTGGCAGACAGCTTTGATGACTTAGACCTGATCCTGCTGGATCTCAATATGCCGGGAATGAACGGCTTGAATGGGCTTATGCAGCTTCGTAATGAGTTTCCAGCCATCCCCGTGGTGATCATTTCTGCGGAAGAGGATAAAAGCGTCGTATTACAGGCTATGACCTATGGTGCGGTTGGTTTTATCATCAAATCTCTGCCACGGGAGAAGATGACAACAGCATTAGAGCAGGTACTGGCTGGCCAGGTTTACCTTCCCTCAGATGTTATCCGTGCCGATAACACTCGCTCTCGACAAAACCGACGACCAGAAGAAAATCGTATCCCGCCAGAAATGCTGAATAGTCTGACCCGACGCCAGTTACTGGTCCTTGAGCGAATGACGAACGGTGAATCAAACAAACAGATCGCCTACAACCTCTGTATTGCAGAAACGACGGTGAAGGCTCATGTATCAGCCATCTTACGAAAGCTGAATGTCCACAATCGTATTCAGGCAGTATTGTCCGCCGGAAATATAGATTTCAATCAATATCTAAAGCGCTGATTAAAAATAATTCTCTGTCCAAGTTAACTAAGGGGCCATAAATATACACAGGGCCCCTGGATGCCCTTTTGTCAGAATTTTAAATCAAAGTGGTTGATCAACATTTAAATCAACGATAAAGGACAAATGAATTTATTATTTAAAATTCAACCGGATAGAAGCGATCATCTTCTCTCGAAGTAGCATTTTCTGACTTTAAAAAAACCCAGCTGGATATACAAGGACGAGTCGGAGACCCGTAATGAACAGATCCCCCCTGGCCGCACTGCTGCTGTTTTCAGTATGCTGGTTATACAGCTCCCTCTGTTCTGCGACCTTATCCAGCAACGAGCTGACTATCGTCCAGAGTTTTTTCCCCAAAGCAACCCGAATAGACGAGAAGCTTGCAGATTTTCCTGTTTACCCGGTCTATCAATTACAGCAACTTTTAGGGTACGCCTATGAGTCAGCGGACTTAACCGATCTACCTGGATTTTCCGGTAAGCCAATCAGGCTGCTGATTGGCCTGGATACCAGCGGACAATTTACCGGAGTCCAGGTCCTTGAGCATCATGAGCCGGTATTTCTTCATGGTCTTGGCCAGGCACCTTTGTATCGGTTTATCAGTCAATATCAAGGTCGGCATCTGACCGAACACATTGTCGTCAACAGCCGCAAACAGGGCACCAGTTCAGGAAACAAGGGCCCGGTGTACATTGACGGGGTAACCAAAGCGACGGTATCAGTCATCATCATCAATGATTCCATTCTTTCCTCTGCCCTCCAGGTGGCTCGCAACAAGCTTGAAGGTTTTACTCAGGCACCTGCTGTCAGAGCCCGTTCAGATCTCTATCAACCGCTGGGTTGGCAGCAACTACGTGAAAAAGGCTATGTCGGTCGTTGGCAACTTTCACAACCTGAGGTGGAAGCAACACTGGGCCAGTCGATAAGCAACTACCCAAATTTTGATCAACTCGATGATAGCGAATACTTCAGTGAAATCTTCTACGCCTACCTCAATGCTCCCACTATTGGTCGTAATCTGTTAGGGAGGACTCACTATCAGGAGTTGATGAACAGTCTGAAACCCGGCGAACAGGTTTTTGCAGTCATGTCACGGGGGGCTTTCCTGCATGTACCGGATGGTTTCAAGCCCGGCACGGTACCTGGCCGGCTTTCCTTGGAGCAAAACCAGTTGGCAATTGAGCTACGAGACCTGGATGCACTGGATGAGTCGTTTCGTTTTCAATCCCCGGAAACTCCTGAATTCGACCGTATCAACCTCTTTCGGGTCAAGGGACACGCCGGGTTTAACCCAGGTGAGGATGCCACCCTGCAATTGAATGTTGAACTTAATCGAAACCACCTGATTCAGGACCAGGCCACCTTCAGCACCCCCATCAGACTGCCCCAGGAGCTATTTGAAACGGTTGCTGTCGCTCCAGTCCCGGAAAGGGATAGCGCTCCCTTATGGCTACAACTATGGCAAGAGCGCTGGGCAGAAGTTGCTATTCTGATTATTGCTCTGACGGTACTCAGTCTGTTCTTTGTACGCCAGCGCCACTACAGCCGCAATGCAAAGCGACTACATCGGTTTCGCTGGGGCTATTTGTGGTTCACGCTGGTGTTTATCGGTCTGTATGCACAAGGACAATTATCAGTGGTAAATATCTACACGCTGTTGCTATCGATCTATGATGGCTTTGATATCCGTATATTCCTGCTGGACCCGATTATATTTACTCTCTGGATTTATTGCTTTTTATCACTGTTCTTGTGGGGACGGGGCCTCTACTGCGGCTGGCTATGCCCTTTTGGAGCCCTGCAGGAAATGCTCTCATGGCTGGCCATGCGCCTGAAACTGAGACAGTGGCGATTGCCGGACCCTTGGCATCGGCAGATGATTTTAGTGAAGTATCCAATTTTGCTGGGTCTGGTGATTACCTCATTCTATTCCCTGACGTTGGCTGAGCAGCTGGCCGAAATTGAGCCCTTTAAAACAAGTATGACTCTGTTTTTTGTCCGTAGTTGGCCATTCGTACTCTACGCCTTGGTACTGCTGGGCTTAGGGCTATTTATGCACAAGTTTTATTGTCGCTACCTCTGTCCTCTGGGAGCAGCTCTGGCGGTAATTGGCAGACTGAGACTGTTCAGCTGGCTGTCCCGAATCGAACAGTGCGGCAGCCCCTGTCAACTCTGTAAACGGCGTTGTGAGATCAACGCTATTCGCCGCGATGGCAGTATTGACTACGATGAATGCATCCAATGCCTGGAATGTGTCGCCATCCTGCAGGACGAAAACCAGTGTGTTGCCACACTGCAACGTCGCAAACGGAGCAGGTCCATACCGGAACGAATTGCCTCAGACAGAAACCATCAAGCAGATCAGATTACCGTAGCCTGATGGATACTTTGCCTGTTTCCGGATAATAACTACTGCTATATTGTCTATAAACGACATAAAAAGAAATAAATCCTCCCATGAATACCAGTCTTTCCAATCTAAGAAAGTTTGTCTCTCCAGAAATAATCTTCGGGGTCGGGGCGCGTAAGACCGTCGGAAACTTTGCCCGCAATTTTGGTGCTCACCGGGTATTGATCGTCTCTGATCCAGGGGTATTGGCAGCAGGCTGGGTCACGGATGTGAAACAGAGTCTGGAGGAGATCGGTATAGATTATCGGCTCTACACCGATGTCAGCCCTAATCCCCGCGCAGAAGAAGTCATGCAAGGGGCGGCATTTTACACGCAGGAGGGATGCGATGTAATTGTCGCCGTGGGGGGTGGCAGCCCCATGGACTGTGCTAAAGGAATTGGGATTGTCAGTGCCAACAGCGCCAATATCCTCAGTTTTGAGGGAGTCGACCAGATTCAGGCTCCGGTTCCACCACTGATTTTTATTCCCACGACAGCAGGAACCTCCGCAGACGTTTCTCAGTTCGCCATTATTTCAGATGAGGACAGCCGAACTAAAATATCCATTATCAGTAAGGCAGTGGTACCTGATGTGTCTTTGATTGATCCTGTAACCACAACCACCATGGACCCGTTTTTAACAGCCTGTACCGGAGTCGATGCCATGGTGCACGCGGTGGAGGCCTATGTGTCAACGGCTAGCGGTCCACTCACCGACATGTACGCATTGGAAGCGATCAAACTGATTAACACTAATCTGGTTGCGCTGGTGGCAAATCCCAGTGACATCCAGCTACGTGAGCAAATCATGCTTGGCAGTTTGAAAGCCGGGCTGGCCTTTTCCAATGCAATACTCGGCGCTGTCCATGCCATGGCACACAGCCTGGGAGGATATCTGGATCTTCCTCACGGACTCTGTAATGCCATCTTGCTGGATCATGTGATCGATTACAATTACAGTTCGGCTGAAGATAAGTTCCGTATCATTACCGATACGGTGGGAATCGATACAAGGGGCCTGAACTCTCAGCAGATCAAGCAACGTCTACTTGACGGTGTCCAAGACCTAAAACAGCAGGTAGGGCTGACCATGCGACTTAAAGAGGCAGGAGTCAGCAGCTGTGATATTCCAATCCTGTCAGGCCAGGCCATCAAGGATCCCTGCCTGCTCACCAATCCCCGCAAGTCCAATAAACGTGACGTAGAGGTAGTTTATGAGGAAGCGCTCTAACTCTGCACCTCAGCCGTCCAGCGATGATAGCTCTCTGATACAAGATCTTATCGGACTTGGAGATTTTTCTGCCCGCAAGAGCTATTACCCCGAGCTGCTGGAAAAAGTAGATGAGCTGGAACAGGAAAAAGAGCGCTATAAGTGGCTGTTTGAAAACGCCCTGCATGGTATTTTCCAGGCCCGTATTGATGGTGCAATCACCGCTGCAAATCCCGCTATCGCCCGTATTTGCGGCTACGGCTCTGCCGAGCATATTCAGAAGTCCGTTACTGATATCAGCCAGCAATTATTTTACCAGCCTGAGGATTATCGCCGACTCTTAAAGCTACTTAGGCGCGACGGTCAAAGAGTCGGTTTTGAGACCCAACTTCGCACCGCCAACAACAAACCTATCTGTATCTCCATGAACGTGTTGCTTAAGGATAGCGAAAAAGGAATTCTCGAAGCCTTTGTGCAAGATATTACCGAACGTAAACGGGCACAGCGGCAACTGGCCCAGCTGAATACTGAATTAGAGCAACGGGTACAGGAGCGAACCCAGGAGCTGATAATCGCCAAGCAGGAAGCAGAAGAGGCTAATGCCAGCAAAGATAAATACCTGGCCGCTGCCAGTCATGACCTGCTACAACCGATGAACGCAGCTCGCTTGCTGGTTTCCACTTTACAAGAGCGGGACTTGCCGGAACAAAACCATCAACTGGTAGAACGTATCCACGTTGCACTGCTAGGTGCAGAAGAGTTACTCACAGATTTACTGGATATCTCCAGACTGGATGCCAATGTCGTTACGGCTGATCCTGACGACTTCAATATTGCCGGTCTGATCGAAAACCTGACCAGTGAGTTTCAACCTGTTGCCGCAAATGCCGGTTTAACATTCGAATCGGTAGCCTGCCATCAGACCATTCACAGTGATTCTCGCTTATTAATGCGAATCCTGCGTAACTTTATCAGCAACGCAATCAGGTATACCTCCAAAGGCCGCATCGCCCTCGGTTGCCGTCGCCGAAAAAGCGAATTAGAAATCCTAGTATGCGACACGGGCCCGGGAATAGCCGAGGAACAAAGACAGGCAATCTTTGAAGAGTTCAGGCAGTTGGATAATGCCCAGCCAGGACGATCAAAGGGGGTTGGCTTAGGACTGGCCATTGTTGACAGAATCGCAAACATGCTTGGCCATAAGATAGAGGTACGCTCCAATCCTGGAAGAGGTTCCTGCTTTTCGGTCAGAGTTCCTCTAGGCACTTCACATTTCCAGCAACCTGTTACCGATCCCTATTCACAGATAGCGGCTGCTAATTTTAATGGCGCCAGAGTCCTGGTACTCGAGAATGAAGAAGCCATTTTGCATAGCATGGAAACTCTGCTGAATGAGTGGGGATGTCTTGTCAGCACCGCAACAAATACGGAGCAGGCCCTTGAATCCTGTCAGCGTTTTTCTCCCGATATCGTTCTGGCAGATTATCATCTTGACAACAACCTGACAGGAACTCAGGTGTTACAGGCTCTGACAAATAAACTGAATATCAAGTTAAAAGCCATCATGATTACCGCTGATCGCAGTGATGAAGTCCGACAGGAATTTCAGGCTATAGGTGTAAAAAGGCTTAATAAACCCATCAAACCCGGCAAACTCCGTGCGCTTATGAGTCACTTGATACAGGCAGAATGAGCAGATGCTGTTTATTCTGCCTTCGGTAAATAGACACATTCAGCCAAGAAACTGACGGTAAAATTCCCACTCATGCTCCAGTACCCTGGCTCTGTTGCTCCCCTGTCGAAACCCATGACGCTCGTTAGCGAAAGATAGCCAGCCGACAGGCAACCCGGCAGATTTTAACGCTTGATACAATTGCCGGGTTTGAACGACAGGCACAACAGGGTCCAATTCCCCTTGAAAAAAAATCAGCGGCATTTTGAAGTTTTCATGATGGTGAATAGGTGATCGTTCAAGATACTCCTTCCTTGCCCGCTGTGGATCTCCAATCAACCAATGCAGATAACAGGACTCAAATTTGTGGGTTTGGCGATCAAGCAACAGTAAATCACTGATTCCATAATGACTGGCACCAGAACAGATTCCCGCAGCCTGAGCTCTGGGATCAGATAATGCCCGGAGCACGGTGTACCCTCCGGCACTGTTGCCCCTGATAAAAATTTTTCCACGCTCAGTCCAGCCTCGGCTCAGTGCATAAGCACAAGCCTGGTAGACATCTTCCAATTCCAGTTTCCCCCAATTCCCCTTCAGGCAATGCCGGTAATGACGACCAAATCCGCTACTGCCACGATAGTTAATATCCAGAATGGAAAAACCGCGCTGAATCCAAAACTGTTTCAATGGATCATAGCCGGTATCTGCCATGGAACTGGGACCACCATGGAGCTGAATCAGCAGAGGTGGAGCGGTTGATCTAACCCCTGAATCTAAAGACCAACCCTGAGCCGCATAGTAAAAACCATAAGCAACCTCTCCTGCTGAAGTTTCAAAAGAAACGGGTTCAGGCGCTCCGTTTAGTATTTCCTTTTGCCGCCATGTTTTATGTAAATCTGATGCTTCAGAGAAGCACTCTGTCGATTGAATTGATTCCAGCCTGTTGACTCTGCCAGTACGCTGATCAACCACCACCAGTCTGGCAGTTTCCACAGCCGTCTCAGCAATCAGATGTATATGTCCTTGCCAACAACTAAGCCCATGACAGCGCGACCAGACTCCATCCAACGGTTGCAATATCCCATGATCTGAATCCAGTATTCCCAGTCGGGTCTGGCCCTTATCAATCAGACTACAGACAATCTTATTGGCCGATAACAGGCAATAACTGCGCAGCCCTAACTGCCACTGTGCAACCCCAAACTCGGCTGCCATCGGTAACAAACAGGAGATCTCACCCTTGTTAAGCTGGTAAAGGTTCCACCAGCCCGTTCGGTCAGATACAAAATAAAGAGTGTCATCAAGTCCAAACTCCGGTTGAAAGATAGATTCATCATGACCGGCATAGTTTCCCGTTGTTAATTCCTGCTGTTCAACAGGTAACCCCCCAGCACCCAGTTGTGCCAAAGTCAGGCGCGTTGATAACCAGGGTTGGAAGGGGTGGTCCCAGCTAATCCAGGCCATCCAAGACCCACTTGGACTTATTCTGGGGCTGGCATAAAAGTCAGCTCCTTCGGCGATTATCTCTCGTCTGCCATCACCACAGTGAATCGCCACCAAGCGGTTAATAACGACTTCTCCGGCGCCGTGCACCTCCTCTACCGCCAATACCCGCTGATGGACCGGATCAAAGTTGAGATCACCGTAACGGTTGCCATTAACAGCACAGAGTCGCTGTATTCTTTGAGGGTTATCAAAGGAGAACTGATAGAGCCCCTGATCCGCCTCATTAACAAAAACAACACCTTCCTTGGTAAGACAGTAGGCTCCGCCACCATACTCATGAACCCGACTGCGGACGGAAAATTGCTCAGGAGTTAACCGCCGGGACGGCAGGTTTCCTTTCCGGCCCCGCAATCGTACAGAGCCCAGCTGCGGATCAAACTCCAACCAACAAAGCCAGTTACCAGCGCTGCGGACCTCTGACCATTGAAGCCCCTGTGCTGCTGCATTCAGAGCCGAGATAGGAGCAGGGGCCGGTTGACAATTCATTGGCTTTTAGCGATCAAATCCATCGCCTGCTGCGGATGATGGGTGATACCTGCTAACAGAGGATTCTCTGTTTCTCTGGTTTCAGCCGCGCTACCGTTAAGCCGAACCATTCCCTCTGAATAAAGCAGCACACAAGCTTTCTCTGCCTGCTCCCATTGAAAACGAAACAGCGAGTTCCTCACCGGTACCAGGTCACGGCTAATCATCAATAAATACCTCGGTGATAAGCGGCTGGTTGAACGATATTATGATAAGGCGGCTGCTTCTGCTGATAAGCCAAACTCATAGCGTCCAGCATTGACCAGAGTATATCGAGCTTGAACTGAAGAATATTCAGCGCCTCATTCTGCTGTTCTCGTGTCACAAAGTGATCCAGAGTGATCTGTAATCCGTGTTTCACATCCCGTCGGGCTTCGCTCAATCGATTACGGAAGTACTGCAGACCAAAACCATCAATCCATGGATAGTTTTGCGGCCATGTATCCAGCCTCGATTGATGAATCTCCGGAGCAAATAACTCGGTCAACGAGGAACATGCAGCCTCCTGCCAGCTGGCACGACGAGCGAAGTTGACGTAGGCATCAACGGCAAAACGCACCCCCGGAAGCACATTCTGCTGGGATAACATTTCTTCTCGACTTAAGCCACAGGCTTCCCCCAGCCGTAACCAGGCTTCGATACCACCAGGATTACCATTGCTATGATTGTCATCGTCTACTTCAGAGTCCCCATAACCATCATGATCAAGGATTCGCTGAACCCATAAACGACGCTCATCTCGATCCCGACAATTGGCGAGAATGTTCGCATCCTTTACCGGAATATTTATCTGGTAGTAAAAACGGTTGGCAACCCATCCACGTATTTGTTCGGGAGTACAACGCCCTTGATGCATGGCCTGATGATAGGGATGATGTATATGGTAGAAATCACCCTTGGCCCGGAGTCTGCGTTCGAACTCCTCTCGCGACCAGGGCGCTGTATCGGTGGCGTAGTGGTGATGACCTTCAATGGTTGGCGAAGTAGTATCGAATTCTAGCGTTGACATAGGCTGCACCTCAATGAGCTGAGAACGGATTTAAAGATCAATTTCCAAACCATCATTGGCCACTTCAATTCCCTGACGATTAAGTTCCGCCCGCTCAGGAGAGTCCTCATCAAGAATAGGATTGGTATTGTTAATATGAATCAAAATCTTTCGTCTGGCGGGTAATGGAAACAGTGTCTCAAGCATGCCACCCGCCCCTGACTGGGGAAGGTGGCCCATAGAAAGGCCGGTCTGAGTACCAACCTCCTGACAAATCATCTCATCATCACGCCAGAGGGTACCATCAACCAACAAACAGTCTGCACGTTCCATCCAGGGCAATAAATGAGATTCGATAGCCCCCAATCCCGGCGCATAGAATAACGAACCACCGGTATTAAGATCTTCGATAAAAACACCGATGTTATCCCCTTTGACCGGATTGTTCCGGTGCGGAGAGTATGGAGGAGCCTTGCTGGAAAGTGCTATCGCATGGATTCGAAGGTTATTGATAGCCGGTATTTCAAACCCTTTGTCGCTATCCAAGGACACTGGGTGTCGTTGTAAACCACCGTTCCAGCTCTCCAGCATCGGGAAAAGAGGAAATCCGCTACTGAGATCTTCATAGACAGGATCGGTACAGTAAACGTTGAGCGGACAGCCTTCACGGAGCATCAGTAACCCGCTGGTATGATCAATCTGTGCATCAATCAGCATTACTGCTTCAATACCCGTATCACGAAGTTTACGTGCCGGTTGTAAGGGTTTAAAGCTCGCCATTTGAGCACGAATATCGGGAGAAGCATTAAACAGCAACCAGCGCTCTCCGTCGCTGCTAATACAAATTGAAGATTGAGTACGGGCATGAGCATTGATTTGCCCTTCTCGATACCCCTTACAATTTCGGCAATTGCAGTTCCATTGCGGGAAGCCGCCGCCAGCAGCAGAACCCAGTACACGAATCTTCATGATCAGCCTCGCAATTCTTATTTCAGGAACGGGTATTTTCAGGACAAGGACTTTCAGAGCATGCACGCCCGATTAAGGTTTTTTTACTTCCTTCTCCCTGTTACCAGCATCGCAAAGTGATATTAACCATCCAAGACAACCTTAGAGGAGAATACAAGGGTCGGAGGTATTAGAACCAATGGCCTGTCAGGTTCTGACAATCAAAGCCTGGCCATATGACGGAGTCCCTTAACGATCTCCGGCCCTTCATAGATCAATCCATTGTGGATTTGAACCAAAGCCGCACCGGACCTTTGCCGTTGCTGGATATCCTTCTGTGACAGAATTCCGCCGACTGAGATCACCACCAGTTGCCCCTCCAGAAACTGATCCAGCCGGTTAATCAGTTCAGCCACAGACTGTTGCTGATTTTTATCCTCAGTAGTTGCAATAACTCCATCAAAGTGTAGTTGTTTCAGCAGTTTGACAACCCTAGGCAATTTCTCAGAGTTCAGGTCAAATTTGATCTTGGCAACAATAGGAACATAACGACCTGAGCACCGAGACAGTATTTTTTGCTCTTGTTTAATTCCGGTCAGAAAGTGCCAAAGCAGTTCCTGGTTACTATCCGTAAGCAAAGCGGCATTCTCTCTAGCAGTCATATTCAGCGCAACATAGTCTGCTTTATTCCATGCCGCCCTTAAACAGAGCAGAAAATCATCTAGACTCTGTTCCAGGGCGGTGCTTTTGTTTTTACCAATATTGATACCCATTATTGTCGAGTGCTTCAGACCCGCGGCATCGGGAAAGGACGATAAAATTGAAACCCCCTTGTTGTGCCCGGGCTCGGGCTTTGGTGTCAGTGTTCCAATCTCTACATAACCAAAACCCAAAGATCCGAACCGTCGGCCAATCCGGCCATGGCGATCAAATCCTGCCGCCACTCCCACAGGGTTAAAAAATCGCAAACCCATGACTTCAACCCCACCTGATTCCTCATTCTTCCGGTTTAGGGATATTGCCTGAACAATACAGGATCCCAGATTAAAACCTGCGTGGATCAAGCGCCGGGTCAAATTCGGGTATCGAGACATTAGCCTGGAGATTAACTGCTGGTACCTTAGACTCATAACAAGCTGCGCAACCCCAGGAGCCATTACCTTAAGAACAACAACCTTAGAAACAAATACTTTAAGAACAATTACTTTAAGAACAACAACCTTCGGCGAATTCCGCCATAAAATCAGCTAGTGCCAAAACACCCGATAGCGGCATCGCATTGTAGAGGCTGGCCCGTATACCACCCTTGGCAGAATGACCTTTTAGATTAATCAACCCCCGCGTGCCAGCCTGCGCCACAAACCTATCAGTCAGTTCCGCATCCACCAGGGTAAAACAGGGATTCATCTGTGAGCGATATGCCGGTGAGACGGCGCAGTGGTAAAAAGGGTTGTTATCAATAACTTCATACAGGAGATTACTTTTTTTCTTATTTAGGGATTGAATTTCAGATAACCCTCCTTGGGCCTTAAAGTATTTAAGAACCAAGCCAGCCAGATAAATACCATAAGTCAGAGGTGTATTGAAACGACCATTATTCTGCTCGATAACCTGGTAGCTGAAGGCACTGGGAGTGCTCGATAGAGGTTCTCGAATCAGATCCTCCCGGACGATAACAATACACAATCCAGCAGGACCGATATTCTTTTGGGCGCCGGCATAAAGTAATCCAATACCCTGAAAATCAATGGGCCTTGATAAAAAATCAGATGTCATATCCACCACTAAGGGAACATGACCGGTATTCGGTAACTCTGAATACTGCAGTCCATTGGCAGTTTCATTGCTGGTAATATGGCAATAGCTTGCCTGAGTGTTCAGCCGCCAGTCGGCAACGGACGGTATCTCAATAAAGTCAGAAGATCTTCCTGAAGCAGCAATATTTATCTGACAGTAACGACTTCCTTCAATAATCGCCTTTCGGGACCAGTATCCTGTTTCGATGTAATCCGCTTTTGGATCAGCACCCGTTTTCGGGTTACTCAGCAGCAGGTTCAACGGAACCAGTGAGAACTGCGCTGATGCACCTCCTTGCATAAACAAGATCCTGTAATGGTCTGGAATATTCAGTAGTTCCCGCAAATCCTGCCGCGCCTGGTCAGCAATTGCTTGAAAGTCTTGTCCAGTAAAAGGCATCTCCCATACCGATATACCGGTCCCATTCCAGTCGAGCATTTCCGCTTGGGCCTGCTTCAACACCGTTGGCGGCATCATCCCGGGGCCAGAGCCAAAGTTATACACAGCTTTATTAGCGGTTTGGGCAGGATAATCACTTGAAGAAGTTGTCAGGCTCACCTTTCTATCTCCGCTCTGACTCTCTATCTATTCACAGTTACCGATTGCTATTCACAGCCACAGATTGATGCCATGACTGCCCGCTGCCATAAAAAATAACAATGGCACGGACAAGATCGTATTGGTTCTGGAAGCCAGAAAGGTAATGCGAGAACAACGCACCCGTTCTTCATCTGAAGCGGCAACGAAACCTAATACCTTCTTCTGGTGTGGCCACATAATCAGCCACAGATTTAACATCATCAGTGTGCCAATCCAGGCCCCTACGCCAATCGGCGCTAATGAACCAGACAAAGAAAGCGCCCCCTCTAACCAACCCCGATACCAGAGCATTCCCATCCCTGTACACCAGACGACAATAGAGGCATAACGGAATGTGCCATGCTCTCGCTGCATTCGCTGCTCCATATCAGCGTTACGTGCCTGCTCACTGGTTTGCGGGTTAAAAGGTCTAAAACCTGGGTGCTGTATAAAGCTGGCATAGTTATGCCCCACCCAGACCAAGGCGAAAATCAGATGAAACCAGCGAAAAAACAGGTCAACGATTGGCATATCCACGATAGATACCTCTGCAGATAATGGAGATTTATCGACGCTGGAGACCTAAGGTCTGGTGAAAGTGCTGCTACCAAAAGACAGCAACACTCAGATGGAGGATCGCACCAGTATCTTCACCACCAGAAACAGTATTAGCGTCAAAATAACGCCAGCAGCTAGCGTACCGGTTGCACTATCCTGGGGTAACTTAATCATTCGACAGCCTCGCCATCTGAAAGCACCCTACTTTTACAGCTACTTTCTTTCCTGCAGGTACTCCCTGTGTTGTTAACACATTCAGCCTCTTCTGATGCAACTCTGTTTGCGGCACTCATTTTACTGGCCCGCTTGATTGCAACGACGCTGTTAGCTTCACGAACAAGCAATGGCTGCTTAAGCTCCCGGGCAAGCTCGGCCGACTTAATGGCCTGCTGGACAATATGATGGTGAGGGGATTTGCTACAGGCGGGATCGGTATTGTCAGCGTCACCGGTCAAGGCTAAGGCCTGGCAACGACAACCACCAAAATCCTGCTCTTTCTCATCACAGCTACGACAAGGCTCCTTCATCCATTCATTACCGCGATAGACCTTGAAGGTCGCTGACTCCTCCCACAGCCATTGCAAGCTGTGATCCCTGACACTGGGAAACGTCAACGTTTCCAAAGAACGAGCCTGGGAACAAGGTAATGCTGACCCGTCCGGAGCAATCGTCAAATGGATTGATCCCCACCCGTTCATGCAGGCTTTCGGGCGACCGTCAAAGTAATCAGGAATCACAAAGTAGATAGTCATCTTGTCACCGACCCGCTCTCGGAATCGGTTAACCTCTGCTTCAGCCCACTCAAGTTCTTCACGACTGGGCATTAACTGATCACGATTAACCAGTGCCCAGTTGTAATACTGAACGTTGGCCAGCTCCACATATTCTACTCCAAGCTGCTCAGCCAGTTGCAGAATCTCTGGAACCTGGGGAAGATTCTGACGTGTTACCGGAATATTCAGAACCATGGGGAAACCCAGCGCCTTAATTTCCTGAGCAATAGCCAGCTTCTTGCGATAGCTGTTTAGTTTGGCACTATCCACTCCTGCCAAGGTATTGGCGACATTCTCATCACAAGACTGAAACCCCAGTTGAATGTGCTTTAATCCGGCTGCCTTTAACACCTTCAGTCGTGTAGCAGTAAGTCCTATACCTGAGGTAATCAGGTTAGTATAAAATCCAATCTCATTCGCATAGCCAACCAGCTCCTCCAGATCTTTTCTCAGGGTAGGTTCACCCCCGGTAAAACCGATCTGCATGGCTCCCATGTCTCGGGCCTCACGGATAACTCGCTTCCATTCTGCAGCACTCATCTCACCCTTTTGGTAACTTTCAAAATCCAGGGGATTACTACAGAATACACAGCTTAGGGGACACTGATAGGTGAGCTCCAATGAAACCCAGATAGGTTTGCCGTCACCGTCAATCGATAATTCTGATCCAGCCTTTGTCACGGGAAGCCTCCAGGAATTTCACAACGCTTTGAGTAATAACCTCGCGGTCAGATTGACCAAACTCCGCTACCAACCGATCAACAGACTGATCCACCGTTAATTCACCAGTACAGTGTTTGAGAATTGCAGCCGCAGTTTGATTAAGTTTGACTACACCTTCAGGATAGAGCAGCACATGAGCATCCTGAGATTCCTCCCAGCGAAACAAAAACACCGGGTTGATAATGTAGCGCTCTTGCAGCAACACTTGATTAGTTGATTCCATCACCGTTACTCCTTGGAAAGAACATTCAATCCCGCTTTGGCATTATCTGTCGTTGTATCTTATATAAATGGGTTATGGCTCTTCACAAATTACGTATCGGGACCGGAAATATTCCGATCCCGTCGGCTTCAAATCAACGTACGTAAACGTAGGCGGTGACTTCGAAACCAAGACGCAGATCGCAAAACGCTGGGTCAATCCACTGCATGGGTATCTCCTAATTATGATTATCATTTATATGGATACTGCACTATCGATACTAACGATATTTTGACTAACAGAGCAGAGCACTTTGGTACTGAAAAAAGGGTCTTTAGTCGCAAGCTTTTTGGATGGTGTACAGGTCAATTAATGTCATTTAACCGACAAGATCTTTGACTGCAAACGACAACCGCTACGGAGTCAGCCCCTTAATGCTTAGAGACCGAAGTCGTAGACAATCAGTCATATAGTCTTATTTCTCCTCTTACCGGACAGTCGCAAGCTGATAACTCTATTTGATACCCTTTTACCCATGCCGCCATAAAGGAGACTCACATGGCCAACACTAAAACTCTTAGCCAGGCAATTTGTCTACTAACCCTGGTTCTATTCAGTTTTGCCAGTTCAGCTGCTGACCGAGGAACTTCCCAACAAGCCAGGGAGTTGCTGGATAATGCTGTCCAGGTATTAAAAAACCAGGGCCCTGAACAGGCTTTCACTGCCTTCAATAATCAGCAGGGAGGATATGTGCAAGGCGATCTCTATATTTTCGCCATTGATATGAAGGGCACCTACTATGCTTCTGGAGCCAATCCGAACCTGGTAGGTCAAAGTCTCAGCGAGACTTCTGATGCAGCCGGTAAACCTATTGGTCAGGAAATTTTAAAGCTGGCTGACCGTATCGGTTACGGCATCATTGAGTATGAGTGGCTCAATCGGGAAACCAACGATATAGAGCACAAATTTTCTCGTATCCGCCGGGTTGGTAATTATGTTCTGGGGGTTGGTTTCTATTTACCCGAAGAATAATCAAAGAGAAGAATAAGCAAAGCTTCAACCTGAAGCGCCCTGTTGCCGGTGGTTATTGAGACCAACACTGATCAGGCCCGAACAGGTCCCCTGCGCTTAAGGGAGCCAGCCACTAAGCTATCTCCCTGATTAAGCTATCTCCCTGATTCTCCCCAGGTTTTGTCCTTCCCTGTCTGTCAGACCTTGCCAATATCCTGACTCACCTTCTACCCAGCCTGTTAGCTTCTAATTTCATTACCGATTCACCGACTTACTCTACAGCCCTTTTGCGAATAACCAACCTTGGTAACCAACGCTTTGCCAGATCAGCCTCTTCCAGATCAAACTCGCTAACCGGGGGCTGATCAAGGTTATCAGGGGGTGAAGCCAGCATATTGAGATCCAGTGCATGAGCAGTGCCGGTGAGCTGCCCATTATTAACGCTGAGCTTGTAATAAATACCATTCCAGAAGTTTGCACCGAACTCAGCATTGCGTTTAAACAAAAACAAAAGGTCATGCTCCAGCCATCGCTGATCCTTGCTGTTTACAATGCGGGGGTTTTTATAGGGATAAGGTATATGGCACCAGAGTTCAGGTCCCTCCAGACACTTCATTTCCTTCATCGATAAGAAATGATCCTGAAAGCGATGGTGATCTAAAATCAGTTGGTAACCCACGGCTTGATCATTGCTTCCTTCCGAACCATTCAGAGGCTCTGAAGGGGAAAAAATCACTCGGCCAATAGGATAACCAATACCCTTGCTATCAACCAGTTCGATAGTCTGTGTACCAGAAAACACGCCCTCTGCCATTACTGCTGAAGTCATCAGATGCAGACCCAAAAAGACCATCCACCCGGATTTTGTCAGGCTCAAAAGACTTATTCGTTGATTTCTTAGCTTAGCCATAACCAGTGCTCCTGAAATAAAAAAAGCCGGGACCAGCCCGGCTTTAAAACCTTTGAACATGTTGAGAACTTAGTTCTTAGCCAATTCGTTTTTAGCCGGTAGTTTAAAGGTCCACACGGTTCCTCCCTGATTCAGGTGCTTAACTCTTTTTGCAACTTCTCCACCCCAGAGTGGCACAGCTCCGCCCCAACCGGATACAATCGACAGGTACTGTTCACCATCCTGCTCCCAGGTAATCGGTGAACCGACAATACCTGAGCCGGTGTTGAAGCGGTATTTAATCTCACCGGTTTTGGCATCAAATGCCATCAGGTAACCTTCGGGGTTACCGGCAAAGACCAGTCCCCCTGCCGTTGCCAGAACACCACCCCACAAAGGTGCGTTGTTCTCATAACGCCACACTTCCTTACCGGTTTTTGGATCAATGGCGCGTAATACTCCAATATAATCCTCATTAATCGGTTTAATGGTGAAACCAGCCCCCAGATATGCAGCTCCCTTCTTGTAGGCTGTAGGCTCGTTCCAGATATCCATCTCCCACTCATTGGAGGGTACGTAGAAATAACCGGTATCTTGAGAGAACGCCATTGGCATCCAGTTCTTACCCCCTAGAAATGAAGGGGCTGCGACAACCGTACTACCTTTCTTGCCATCCGCAGCAGCTGATGGATCACCGGGACGGAACTTTTCGTTGTATATGGGCCGACCTTTGCTATCCAGCCCCTTGGCCCAGGAAATCTTATCGACAAAGGGAAAGCCCCGGATAAAATCACCGTTAGTACGATTAAGCACATAGAAAAAGCCGTTTCGATCGGCTGTAGCCGCGGCTTTAACCGTCTTGCCACCTTCCTTGTAATCAAAGGCGATCAACTCGTTAACACCGTCATAATCCCAGCCATCATGGGGGGTTGTTTGAAAGTGCCAGACAATCTTTCCGGTATCAGGATCAATGGCTAAACGAGACGAGCTGTAGAGGTTATCACCAGGGCGCAGGTGAGAATTCCAGGGTGCTGGATTACCGGTACCAAAAAACAAAAGGTCGGTATCAGGATCGTAAGTACCTCCCAGCCAGGTTGCCGCACCACCAGACTTCCAGAGATCACCAGGCCAGGTTTTTCCTGCTTCACCTCCGGTAATGCCATTTTCCTTACCGTTCAGATAGCCCATATGGCCTTCAACAGTAGGCCTGACCCAGACCACTTCCCCGGTCAGGGCATCACGGGCTTCAACCTTACCGACAATACCGAACTCACCACCAGAAACACCGGTAATCACCTTACCTTTTACCAGTAATGGTGCTGCTGAAATAGAATACCCAGCCTTGTAGTCGGCAATCTTCTTTTTCCATACCGTTTTACCGGTGTTTTTATTTAATGCGACCAGCTTGGCATCAAGGGTGCCAAAAATAACCAGATCACCATAAAGAGCGACGCCACGATTAATGACATCGCAACAGGGCATAATATTTTCCGGCAAGCGGGCATCATACTGCCACAACTCATCACCCGTTTTGATATCGATGGCAAACACTCGAGAATAAGAGGCGGTGACATACATCACCCCATCTTTAACGAAGGGCTGGGATTCCTGTCCTCGCTGCTTCTCCCCGCCAAAAGAGAACCCCCAGACAGGCCGCAGGTCCTGAACCGTATCACCATTTACTTTTGCCAGGGGGCTATAACGCTGGGCACGCGGTCCCAAACCATTACTCACCACATCCTGAGTTGTTGATTGATCGTTAAGGATGTCCTGGTCTGTCACACTTGCATAGGTTGGACTCGTCATGGCCATAGCGGCTACCAACGAGGTCACGGCCAACCCTTTCAGGCCATATTGATCTTTCATCATGATCTCCTTTGTAAGGATGTTCTTATTCAAACCGAGGCTGCAAGCAGTACTGACCCGCCTTTTTTGACGGTTTCAGCCTGCCTGGCCAGCATCGGGCCAGAAAGGCTCGATGATGATTTCCATTGTTATTTTCAGCGCTGATTTCAACAATCCGACGAGAGAAGCGGTTTACTAGTGCCTTAGTACTAATCCTCGATTCAGCATTTACCCGGGCGGACTCACTAACCCATATTTTGATTGGCGTAGTGGGATCAGGCCATCAGCACTGGCCAGATAGAAAAACGGTTTTATCAGGTAAACATTCGGAACAAAGAGCGAGCGGAATGCAGCTCCACAAGGGCTGACCTGGCTGGAGAAATCGTCAGCAAAAGTGACTACTGCTCCAGCCGGTATCGATCTGGTCGAAGGTAATTGATCCCATAAGATTGATACAGTCGCTCCATCTGTCCAGAATAAACCATTGCATCAATAACATCTTCAACCCGATAGGCCAGTTGACGATGAGCATCCTTGAGCGCCATTCCCACATCCCAATACCGCTTGGTCAGGTTAGGAAACGGAATATCAGCCAACAGAAGGTGCTCTCTATTATCAAGCTGAAACTGCCCCCACTGAAGCTGAGACTGCATCCCCATCACTGCGGACACCCCCTGCCCGTTCATATCCATAAATGCTGCGATCAAACTGGGAAAATGTTCCACGTTATTACGCAATCGACCTCGAAATGCACTGCTCAGATAAAAGTCCGGCAAGCTATCAATCTCTACCCCTATCCGTTGGTACTGAAAGACAGCCAGGTTCTCAAACGGCTCCAGCTGACGACTGTCATAAGCCAGAGCCCAGCGCTCGCGTTGATAGGGCGCAAAGAAATGCACCAAATCATTGATCACCCGACCATCAGGGTCCAGCTTAAAAGCGAACTCACGATCATAAGGCACTCGCATCATAATATCGGCTACCTGCCTCTGTAGCATTGGGCCGTCTTCTTTTCGTGCTAGGTAATGACCTTTCCAGACATGATTTCGCAGGTCATCTCCAAGGTTTTCATCGGCAATCATCCAGTGTAGCCGGAGCTTCAGTCCCAAACCCTCAGCCAGCGCTTGGGCAATTTCCACATCAACACCCTTCGCTTTGTCATTCACCTTATAGGCGTAGGGCGGAAAGTCGCGATAAACAGCAACGCTAAGGGTCCCGTCTGCTTGCACATCTTCCCAGGATCGACCATGAACCTGAGAAACCGCTAATGCCAGCAGAACGGAAGCGCTAACCAGTACCCTCAGGTATCCGGCAGCAACCAAACTCAAGCATGCAACTCTCAGATCCAAGAATCTAACCCTCAGGAGTCTATACAAATCTTTCACCTACTCTACAGGTAGACTTTCCAGCCAGGCACGGATAGACCACAAGGCCTCCTGGCTCATAAAATCAGCCATTTTCGGCATATAGGGAACGCCATTTCGAACGGCCCCGTTGATAACCCGATAGGCGTACCACTCATCACCCTCCAGCCCCGGTTCCAATTCTCGAAGATCAGGAGCAATCCCCCCGGAAATCGCATCCAGACCATGACAACGGGCACAGTTTTGAGCGTAAGCTGATTTACCAATCTCGATAGCCAGCTCATTGTTACGGAAAGGATTTTCTTCACGCCACTCCTCTCCCAAAGATTCCAGCCCTGAGATGTCGACATTCTGAGGGGTCACATCACCATGGGCCCAGAGCGATCCGGATACCGTCAACACTCCAATCATCAACAAGCCAGTATGCAAGGAACCAATTTTTTTCATGACTTTCACCTACGTATTGTTTTTATCTTCATTCCATTCTAGGAAGCTGGATCAGTGTCTCCCAGAGCACTTTGGTGCTCGATTTTTAGTTCCTTGGTATTAATCCAGTCAGTCGCCCTCGTCCCAGTTTCAAATTCAAAATGTAAAAAGAAAACCCTAAACAACAGGATTATCGAACGACAAACTCACCAACCATTCCTTTTCCTTCCAGACCACGAGAATAGAACTTAAAATCACCGGGTTTTATCGGCACGAAAAAAATCTCAGCCTCACCTTCTTCTTCAAATTCAAGCTGCACAAGACTGGTCGCTTTGATTTCCATCCCCCCTGCTTCCACTTTGCGTAAGTAAATGGCGGTAAAGAATTCGGGTGCCTCAATGGCATATTCCTTTAATCCTGAAGAAATGATCTTCAGTTTATACGCCTGTCCTGTTTTCAACTCATAGCGCTTTAACGACATGGCGTAATCACTGACATCTGATCCCAAACGTAGATCCGCGAGTGCAATTGGTTTGCGAGTCAGGTCTCCCTGTGCTTCGGCAGAAGTCAACAAAGAGAAATAAATCAAAGGAATGGCACATAAGCTCGCTAATCGATGCTGCCATTTTTTGCTACTGAAGTTTGGTTTATAAGATTTCAACATTGAAAGACTCCTCATGTTTGCAGGGAATTCAATGTCTATGCTATGCCCTGTTTGGAGCGGCAAATATAGTACTAGAGGAGGAATTAACAGCTACTTAAAACCAATTTATATCCAATCCTATTGCTTTTAACCTAACAACTAAAGGTTCAAATAGAGCGTTAAATAAAGAGTTGATCAGCCCTCCATAACTCTACTAGAAACAGGAGTGCCCAGGATGCCATTCAAGCCAATTCAACTGCTGATAACTTTTATCATTACGCTAATCTTCGGAGTTGCCGCCTCTGGGATTGCGTTTGCTACACAAAAGGTATCGATCACCTACTTGGAACTTATAGTGGATCGTCCGCCGTTACTTTCAAATGTACTTCCAGAACCAGAAGACAGCGGTTTACAGGGAGCACGACTGGGCACTAAGGACAATAATGCAGGGGGTCGCTTTTCGGGCCAGCAATACAGCTTAATCGAAACTCGCAGCAATGATCTCAGCGAACTAATTGAGCAGGCTGAGACCTGGTACCAACAAGGCCACCGATTATTGCTGGCAAATATGCCTGGCCCTGCTCTCAAACAGTTAGCCAGAAAATTTAATGACCGCGACTTGTTAATTTTCAATACTGCCGCAGCCGATAATCAATTACGTACCTCCGATTGCTTTAACAATCTACTCCATACACTGCCCAGTCGAGCGATGTTGACGGATGCACTGGCTCAATGGCTGGTCGCTAAAAAACTAAAGCGCTGGTTACTCATTACCGGCCCCCGCAATGAAGACTTAGCCTGGGCTACTTCAATAAAACGAGCCGCAAAGCGCTACAATACCACTGTCGTCGCAGAGAAAGCCTGGACATTCAATACAGATCTGCGACGTACAGCCCAAGCAGAAGTCCCCCTGTTCACCCAGACTGATGAATATGATGTGGTTGTCGTAGCAGATGAGTTGGGAGATTTTGGCGAGTATTTACTCTATAACAGTTGGTACCCACGGCCTGTTGTTGGTACCCAAGGACTCACTCCCACCGCCTGGCACAGAGTTGTAGAACAATGGGGAGCTGCACAGTTGCAGCGACGTTTTGATACTCTGGCAGGACGCTGGATGACTGCAATCGATTATGCCAATTGGGCCGCCGTTCGTTCAATAGGAGAAGCGGTCACACAGCTGGCAGCATCCGATAATTTTTCAGTATCCAACAGTGCTGCTATTCGCCAGCTACTACTCAGTGATCACTTTCAACTGGCCGGATTCAAGGGTCGTAAGCTCAGTTACCGTCCCTGGAATGGTCAACTACGCCAGCCTATCCCCCTTATCCATCCCCGAGCACTGGTATCTCAATCACCCCAGGAAGGTTTTTTACATCCAAAAACAGACCTGGATACCCTGGGTTTTGATCGCCCTGAGAGTCATTGCCGTCTACAACAAGCTGCTGGAGCATCATTATGAATATCCGCAAAGTATTTTTTCTTCTGACGACCTGCGCCAGCATGATGGCGACCCAGGCAATAGCTTCCATTGCCTACATATCAAACGAGAAAGATAACACCTTATCACTCATTGATTTGGATACCCTGGAAGTGATCGACACCGTAAATGTCGGCCAGCGTCCCCGTGGCATAGTGTTCAATAAGGATTTTTCCAAGCTTTATATATGTGCCAGTGATGATGACACAGTCCAGGTGATGGATGTTGCCAGTCATAAAGTGATTAATGAGCTTCCTTCCGGAGAAGATCCGGAGCAATTTGCTCTTCACCCTGACAATCAGCGACTCTACATCTCTAACGAGGACGATGCACTGGTAACCGTAGTAAACACCGATAATCGCACAGTTATTGCACAGATCGATGTTGGGGTAGAGCCTGAAGGAATGGCCGTGAGTCCAGATGGCAAAATCGCCATCAATACATCAGAAACCACCAGCATGTTGCATTGGATTGATACCGAAACCAATACCCTGATTCACAACACAAAAGTTGATCAAAGACCACGACATGTGGAATTCAGCAAAGATGGCCATCAATTATGGGCCAGCGCAGAAATCGGCGGCACTGTCACCGTACTGAATGTCGACAACAAGCAGGTTATCAAGAAACTTGAATTTAAGATTCGTGGTATTCATCCAGACAAAATACAGCCTGTTGGAATCAAACTGACTCGCGATGGACGCTACGCCTTTATCGCCCTCGGACCTGCAAACCATGTCGCTGTGGTTGATGCCAAAAGTTATGAAATCATTGATTACTTACTGGTAGGCCGCAGAGTCTGGCATATGGAATTCAGTCCTGATGAAAAACTGTTGCTGACAACTAACGGCATTAGCGGTGATATTTCAGTCATTGATGTAGACAATCTGAATGTCACCAAATCCATACGTGTGGGTCGCTACCCCTGGGGTATCGCCATCAGACCCTGAGGTGAAAAGAATGTCGACTATCCTGAAAAACACATCTCAATCAGAGACAGGAAAATCCTCCGGATCAACCCCTCCCTTGTTACAGGTTATCGATCTGGGATTTTCCTATGGTGCCAAGCAGGCACTCAAGAATATCAACTTTGAACTGATAACAGGCCGCTTTCATGCCTTGCTGGGACCCAATGGTGCCGGTAAAACTACTCTTTTTGCCCTGATAAGCCGGCTTTTTAATCTACAGGAAGGTGATATTCTGCTGGATGGCTGCAGCCTGAGAAAAGCACCAGCCCAGGTATTGAGCAACGTAGGCATGGTCTTTCAACAAAGCACTCTGGACCTTGACCTGTCAGTAGCAGAAAACCTGCACTACCATGCCTCGCTTCACGGTATCGGAGAAGCACGTCGTCGCCAAAGAATAGCAATAGAACTGGCGCGGGTAGAAATGGAAAATTATCAGCACACCCGTGTCAGAACACTCAACGGAGGTCATCGACGACGAATTGAAATCGCCCGGGCACTTTTACATCAACCACGCTTACTGTTACTGGACGAAGCCACTGTAGGACTCGATACCCGAGCACGAACTGAGATTAATAAACATGTGCGCAAGCTATGCATGAATCAGGAAGTCGGTGTCTTATGGGCCACTCACCTGATCGAAGAAATCGACCCCAATGACCCTGTAACACTGCTCCATAAAGGGCAAGTGCTGGCGAACGCCAACAGTCTGGAAATATGTCAACGTAGTGGTCATGCCAACCTGGTGGAAGCGTTTGAGTCATTAACCCGTCCACAGCAGGTTAAGACGTGAATCTGCTGGCCTATGGACATGTTTTTTACGGAATCCTCCTACGTGAGTTGATGAAGTTTATTCATCAACGCAGTCGCTTTTTTAGCGCTCTGGTGCGCCCTCTGGTATGGCTTGCAGTATTCGCGGCCGGGTTTCGGGCCGCACTGGGTATTTCGATTATCGACCCCTATCAAACCTATATCACTTATGAGGTTTATATCACCCCCGGATTGATTGCTATGGTATTGCTGTTTAATGCCATGCAGAGTTCCTTATCAATGGTCTACGATCGAGAGATGGGCAGTATGCGAGTACTACTAATGAGCCCTATGCCCCGAAGCTATCTGCTGCTGTGCAAGCTAATGGCAAGCGCCATTGTCTCCCTTCCCCAAGCCTACGCATTTTTGCTTATCGCACGATTATTTGGAGTAAAGCCTCCCCTCGAAGGATTTTTTTGGTTAGCACCGGCATTGCTGATCAGTGCACTCCTGTTAGGTGCGTTAGGACTGTTTATATCCAGCTTTATTCGTCAGTTGGAAAACTTTGCCGGCATAATGAATTTCGTCATCTTTCCTATGTTTTTTATGTCTTCAGCCCTCTACCCTCTGTGGAAGATGCAGGAGGCCGGAGAATGGCTTTATCGTCTATGTGTTTTCAACCCCTTCACCTATTGTGTCGAGTTAATCCGCTACTCGCTCTATGGACAATTTAACAGTGAAGCTCTGCTCATCGTTCTAACATCACTGATTTTGTTTATTTTTTTATCCATACTTTGCTTTAACCCTCAACGAGGACATTAACACTCACTGCTAAGGAACCTATAAACAGGTCCCTTCGGCCCACAGAGAACACAATGGACTTAATTTTATAGGTTCCCTAACCGACATCCAAAAAACAGGCTGTCATTAATCTGTCATTGATGGTCGTTAGGCTGGTGCAAAGACTTAATAAACAAAAATCAAGAGACCCAAATCATGCTGGAAATTAATGATCGTTGCCGACTGGTAAAACACAGTGGACAGGAAACCCAATACTGGGTTGCTCAACAGTTGTTGTTGGAAGAAACCAGCCATCGAAGAGATATCTGGAAGCCAATCAGTCTTTTGCTTACAACCTCACAGGCAGAATCCTGGCTGGCTGAATACGATGCTCCTCAGGGCACAGTGATGCGTTTCAAAGAAGTCGCTGGTAATAGCTAAATCGGCTTGAGCTCATCCACAGCAGCAAAGCGGAGAATAAAATTCTCGCTTTATTCACACCTCCCACCGCAAAAATACACTTCCTAATGCTTCATTTTGTTGAAAAATCCAGTGAAAACACTGGAATTTCAACAATGCATAAAAATAATTTTTCATTAAGAAGCCACTAAGAAACCTTCAAAGAAAACACGTAACATATTGTTTTATAAATGAATTATTAGGCTTAAAAATTAAACACAACGTATTAATCCAAAAATACTTATCCACACCAACCTGTGCACAATATGTATAAGTGTAAGGGTGTAAGCTAGAGAAGATTCTGTGGACAGTTTTCCTCTGTTGATAAGTTCAAAGTTTATCCCAAACTTATCCGCAGCAACCAAGCTCCTGAACCAACACCTTGGATAACTACTTTCAACACCAATAAGCCATTGTTTTTTATTATAAATAATAGGTTACAAACAGGTTGGTATCTTTCTAATAGTAACAACAATAATAAACATTCTTTATACATATACTTAATTTTAATATTTATCAGTAAACAGAAAATATCTGATTTCCAAAGGCAGCTTTCTAAAGAGCGGTTCAAAAAGCTATAATCACCGCCTTTCAAAGACGTCGTGCCTTAGTGCACGTGTGAGGTTCTAAGGTGGATTTTCCCGGTAAGTTTGACGTTATTGTCATTGGTGGTGGTCACGCAGGTACAGAAGCGGCATTGGCCTCTGCTCGTATGGGCGTCAATACTCTCCTGTTAACTCAAAATATTGAGACGCTTGGACAAATGTCCTGTAATCCTGCAATAGGGGGTATAGGTAAAAGTCATTTAGTCAAGGAAATAGATGCCTTGGATGGCGCTATGGCTGTAATAACGGACAAGGCCGGTATTCAATTTCGAGTACTGAATTCCAGAAAAGGCCCGGCAGTCAGAGCGACCCGTGCTCAAGCTGATCGACAACTGTATAAAGCGGCTGCACGCTCAATATTGGAAAATCAACCTAATTTGCAGATTTTTCAACAAACTGCAGATGATCTGATCATGGAGGGAGAGCGTGTCACCGGCGTTGTGACTCAAATGGGGTTACGGTTTTTTGCCAAAAGTATTGTATTGACCACGGGTACTTTCCTCGGTGGAATCATTCATATCGGAATGGAAAATCATTCTGGTGGTCGAGCTGGAGATCCGCCTTCCAGTACGCTGGCTCAGCGCTTAAGAGCTACATCATTGCGAGTCGATCGATTAAAAACGGGAACTCCGCCCAGAATTGATGCCCGCAGTGTTGATTTTACAGTTATGCAGGAACAACCGGGTGATACACCATTACCTGTTATGTCATATCTTGGTTCAATTGAAGATCATCCCCGGCAGATCAGTTGTTATATTACCCATACCAACGAACAGACCCATGACATTATCCGTGGTGGAATGGATCGCTCACCCCTGTACACCGGGGTTATTGCCGGTGTTGGCCCCCGTTACTGCCCTTCCATTGAAGATAAAATTGTTCGTTTTGCAGATAAAAACTCCCATCAGATATTTGTAGAGCCTGAAGGGCTGACAACCAATGAGTTGTATCCCAATGGGATTTCTACCAGTTTACCGTTTGATGTGCAGATAGAACTTGTCAGGTCCATGAAAGGGTTTGAAAATGCTCATATCACCCGTCCCGGTTATGCGATTGAATACGATTTTTTCAATCCGCAGGATTTGAAGCACAGTCTTGAAAGCCGCGTGGTGGAAGGTCTCTTCTTTGCCGGACAAATTAACGGCACTACTGGATATGAAGAGGCGGGAGCTCAAGGATTATTAGCCGGATTAAATGCTGCCCTGCTGGCTCAGGGGCGTGATTCCTGGTGTCCCAGACGGGATGAAGCCTATATTGGTGTTATGGTTGATGATCTGATTACCCTTGGAACCTCTGAACCTTATCGAATGTTTACCAGTCGAGCGGAATATCGGTTGATACTCCGGGAAGACAATGCCGATATACGGCTGACTGAAAAAGGCCGCGAACTGGGATTGGTTGGCGATGAGCGTTGGCAAAAGTTTTGTGAAAAACAGGAATCTATTGCTCGCGAAACTCAAAGACTTAAAGATACCTGGATTCAACCGAACAGCGCTGAGGCACAAAAGCTTTCAGCTGGCCTTGAGAATCCTTTATCTCGCGAGTACAACCTGTTGGATTTACTTAAGCGACCTGAGATTGGTTATGCTGATATCGGATCACTGGTATCAGCCAGCCAAGTAAGTGAGCAGGTCGCAGAACAGGTGGAAATTGAAGTTAAGTACGCAGGTTATATCAGTCGACAACTTGATGACATCGAACGTCTTAAGAAACAGGAGAACACGGTACTGCCTGATAGTTTGGATTACAGTCGGATTGAAGGACTATCCAACGAAATAAAACAAAAATTAATTGATTCCAGACCAGCAACTCTAGGAGTAGCCTCAAGAATACAAGGGATTACGCCGGCTGCGGTATCATTGCTGCTGATATACTTGAAAAAAGCAGAAAAACTGGAAAAGCTCCGGAGGGCTGAAAGTTGAGCATCGACCCGTCATTGCTGGAAAAGTGTCGATCAAGACTGATCAACGGCCTTAATGCTATCGGTATCCAATCATCACTCACTGATTCACAGTATCAGCAGCTGTTGGATTACATACAACTGTTGCATAAATGGAATCGGGCTTATAATCTGACCGCGATTCGTGACCCACTGCAAATGATTGATAAACATCTGCTGGACAGTCTGAGTGTTGCTCCATACATCAACAGTGAACGGGTCATTGATGTTGGCACCGGGCCCGGATTGCCGGGTATACCGCTTTCCATACTTTATCCACATAAACGCTTTACACTGTTGGACAGTAACGGCAAAAAAACCCGTTTTCTGCAACAGGTAAAGATGGAAATGGATTTACAGAACATACATATTCACAATGGCCGGGTTGAATCTCATCAGCCAGAAGAACTGTATGAAGAGGTTATTTCCAGAGCTTTTGCGTCGTTACAGGACATGCTTACCTGGACTCAATCCATCTGCGCTGAAAAGGGCCGTTTTTTAGCGATGAAAGGGCAATATCCAGCAGAAGAGCTTGAACAACTGCCTCCAGAATATAAGCTACTTGAGTCTCACCGACTGGATGTTCCGGGAACAGATGCAGAACGTCATTTACTGATTATCACTAAGGTTTGTTGATCGAAAAGGAGATCACACGGGTGGTTAACATTCTGGCTGTAACCAATCAAAAAGGTGGTGTGGGGAAAACCACTTCCTGCGTTAATTTAGCTGCATCTTTGGCAGCAACCAAGCGTAAGGTGCTGATGGTTGATCTTGACCCTCAGGGAAATGCCACAATGGGTGCCGGTGTCAACAAAAGTGATCTGGAGTTGTCGGTTTACGATGTGTTGACCGGTCGTGTGGCTATTGCTGACGCAATCACCTCGGATACCAGTGGTGGCTTTGATTTATTACCTGCCAATGGTGATTTAACTGCCGCAGAGGTGGAGTTGATCCCGGTTAAACGCAAAGAGTTCCGACTCAAGCAGGCCCTTAATCAGATTCAGGATCAATACGATTACATATTGATCGATTGCCCTCCTTCTTTAAATATGCTGACCGTCAATGCGTTGGTATCGGCACAGGGAGTGATCATTCCCATGCAGTGTGAATACTATGCCCTGGAAGGGATTTCTGCATTGATGAGTACGATCGAAAAAATTCGTCGGGCCTTGAATCCTCAGCTGAAAGTCGAGGGAATATTGCGAACGATGTTTGATCCCCGCAATGGTTTGACCAAAGATGTTTCCAGTCAGCTAATTCAGCATTTTAAAGACAAGGTTTATCGTACCGTCATCCCACGTAACGTACGATTGGCTGAGGCTCCAAGCCATGGCTTGCCGGCGTTAATGTATGACAAATATTCTCGCGGAGCTGTTGCTTACCTGGCATTAGCGGGTGAAGTTAACCGTCGCTGCGACCAACAAGTAGATCTCGGTTAAAGGAGAGATTTGAATGGCAAAAAAACGAGGTCTGGGTCGTGGTTTAGATGCACTGTTGGGTAGTGCTGAGTTTGATGATAGCCCGATAGAGGTTCCGATCACTGCTGATGAAAGTGGCATTCACAGCCTGACTGTGGATAAAATCCAGCGTGGTATGTATCAGCCCAGAAGGGATATGGATCAGGATGCACTGGAAGATCTGGCAAATTCGATTAAAGCCCAGGGAGTGATTCAGCCTATAGTGGTCCGTCCTGTGGATATGGGACGCTATGAAATAATTGCCGGTGAACGGCGTTGGCGTGCATCTCAGTTGGCCGGATTAACAGAGATACCCGTTATTGTTCGTGATGTTCCTGACGAAGCTGCCATTGCCATGGCACTGATTGAGAATATTCAACGGGAAGATTTAAATCCTATTGAAGAAGCGACTGCGCTCCAGCGCCTGATGGATGAGTTTGAACTGACCCAGCAGAAAGTTGCGGAAGCGGTTGGAAAATCGCGAACGACTGTCACTAACCTCCTGCGGCTAATGAAATTGACACCAGAAGTTAAGCGGATGCTGGAGTATGGTGATCTGGAGATGGGGCATGCCCGAGCATTGCTGGTACTGGAACATGATCGCCAGATTGCTGCCGCCAAAGAAGTGGTGGGTCGCAGCTATTCAGTACGTCAGACCGAAGAACTGGTTAAGAAGTATCAGGCCGGACCTAAGAAAGCGGTGGAGAAAACAAAGCCTGATCCTGGTCTTAAATCCATTGAGGAGCGATGGTCTTCTGCAATCGATATGAAGGTTAAGATCTCCCAGTCTGAAAAGGGTGATGGCAAACTCACAATCAGCTATGAATCCCTAGAGGATCTGGATCGTATTCTGGGTCGTATTCAATAGCTGAGAACCACTCCGAACCCTAGAGCTGGCCTGTATATTCAACGATTTTTATTGATGACTTTAACAATAGCGACATCCAGCTCTGACTTGCCTACGACCTTAGTGCTAAAACACACTTTTGAGTTGATGTATATCGTTGATCAACCTATAATCCCTCGTCGGTTTAGGGTGGTACGCACTCTTTTGGAAATTTGTCGGTCAAGTTTGAGCTGCCGTAGGGCGTGTCAGGGGTGGTAGTGGGGAAAACTGGGTCCCGTCAATTCAAGGGTAGAACAGCCAGTAAGAACCGCAAACTGATTCAGCGAACTTTCGTTGTTCAAATCCTGCTGACGTTTCTGATTGGTGTTGGACTGTATCTAACCAATGGATTGGTTGATGCCTATTCCGCCTGGTTAGGTGGGTTGATTTATCTTTTGCCGAGTCTCTACCAGGCTAAACAGGTTTTTACGGAAGATGATTCCAAGAGTGTTCGCCAGATTCTAGGAAATATCTATAAAAGCGAAATATGGAAAATGGCTTTAACCATGGTGCTGTTTGGAGTGGTTTTCAGCACTGTGAAGCCTATAGAGCCCTTTCCCATATTTGGCGTTTTTATATTAATGCAGATGGTTGCATGGCTAGCGCCGCTGTTTTCGACCAGAGGTCGTTAAAACAGGCCCAGTTTTGAAGTATTTAAGTTAACCATAGCGAGGAAATTATGTCAGCAGAAGGCGGACTCACAACCTCCGGGTATATCATTCACCACCTTACCAATCTGACGTTTGGTAAGCTTCCTGAGGGCTTCACCCGTTATAACGGTGAAGTCGTGGGCGAAGGCGGTACCTGGACTATTGCACATGGTACGGAAGCATCGACCATGGGATTCTGGGCAATTAACCTGGATACCATGATGTTTTCTGTTGGCTTGGGCTTGTTGTTTATCTGGTTGTTCCGCAAGGCGGCAATCAAAGCGACTGCAGATGTTCCTGGCTCTCTCCAGAATTTTGTCGAATCAATCGTCGAATTCGTTGACGAAAACGTTAAGTCCAGTTTCCATAGCCGCAATCAATTTGTTGCTCCCCTGGCCCTGACCGTTTTTGTCTGGGTCTTCCTGATGAACTTTATGGACCTGATTCCTGTTGATTGGATTCCATACCTGGCGCAACAGCTTGGCGTTCCTTATCTTAAGATTGTTCCTTCTACTGACGTAAATGCCACCATGGGTATGTCCTTGAGTGTCTTTGCACTGATTCTGTATTACAGCATCAAAGTTAAGGGCGTAGGAGAGTTTGTCGGTGAGTTGACGTTACAACCTTTAGGCAAGTTCATGATTCCTTTTAACCTGTTTTTGGAACTTGTGAATCTGTTTGCCAAGCCCGTATCTCTCGGTCTACGACTGTTCGGCAACATGTATGCCGGTGAGATGATCTTTATTTTGATTGCATTGCTACCGTTCTGGTTACAGTGGGTGTTGTCTGTTCCTTGGGCAATTTTCCACATCCTGATCATTACGTTGCAGGCATTCATCTTTATGGTGTTGACTATCGTCTACTTAAGTATGGCGCACGAGTCTCACTAATTAATCGATTTCCATAAACTTAAACTTTTAAATTTAACTCTTAATAGGAGAAAACAATGGAAGCTGCTCTGTTATACATAGCTGGTGCTTTGGTAATGGGTCTAGGTGCTACTGGTGCTGCAATTGGTATCGGTATTTTGGGTGGTAAGTTCCTGGAAGGTGGTGCTCGCCAGCCAGAATTGATCCCTATGCTTCGTACTCAGTTCTTCATCGTTATGGGTCTTGTTGATGCGATCCCAATGATCGGTGTTGGTATCGGTATGTACATCATGTTCGTGGTTGCTGCAGGTTAATCTGAGACCTTCCAACTCCTGGTTTGCTCTGAGTGTTTCTTCTTTTGAAGAGGACGTTACGAGCATAAGGAACTGGGAGTAAGTTAAGCAACAATAACGAGGGGTGTTGGCGTGAATATCAATGCAACAATCATCGGCCAAGCCATAGCGTTTTTCTTCTTTGCCTGGTTCTGCATGAAATATGTGTGGCCACCATTGACTGAGGCTCTGCGTGAGCGTCAGAAGAAGATCGCTGAAGGTTTGGACGCAGCTGAACGTGCTTCACGTGACCTGGAGCTGGCAAAAGAAAAAGCTACTCAGGCACTGCGCGAAGGCAAAGAACAGGCTAGTGGTATCATCGATCAGGCTAACAAGCGTGCTAGCCAGATTATTGATGAGGCCAAAGAGCAGGCTATCGCTGAAGGCGATCGTCTAAAAACGGCGGCAAAAGCAGAAATCGACCAGGAAATTAACCGTGCCAAGGAAGCTTTGCGCTCCCAGGTTGCCATTTTGGCAGTCTCCGGTGCGGAGAAGATTCTGGGCAAGTCTGTCGACAGTAAAGCGCAGGCTGAACTGGTAGACAAACTGGCGGCGGAGCTTTAATGCCAAGCGAGGTGAACGATGGCTGAATTAAGCACAATCGCTCGGCCTTATACCAAAGCGGCATTTGAAACTGCTCTCGAGCAGAAAGCTTTGGATAAATGGTCCGAGATGCTCGCCTTGGCTGCTCAAGCGACCCAGGATGAGCAGGTGTCAACACTGCTGAGCAATCCGGCGCTGGGATCTGACCAGAAAGCTGAACTTATTCTGGAAATCTGCTCCGGTATGTCGGAGCAGGTACAGAATTTCGTTAAAATTCTGGCAGAAAACAACCGTCTGCTCGTACTACCGGAAATTTCTTCGTTGTTTGATCGTTTTAAGGCTGAACAGCAAAAGAGTGTCGATGTCGAAGTGACCTCTGCCTTTAAATTGACCAAAGAACAACAGACCAAGCTAGTTCAGGCATTGGGTAAAAAGCTTGATCGCGAAGTGAACATCACCAGCTCTGTCGACAAGAGCTTGATTGGCGGATTGCTGATTAAGACTGAAGATCTGGTAATTGATGGTTCTATCCGCGGCAAGCTATCCAAGCTTTCCGAAGCATTGACCTGAGCGAGAGGGAAAGAGCATGCAGCAACTGAATCCATCTGAGATCAGCGAAATTATTAAGAAGCGCATCGAAAAACTCGATGTTTCTTCTCAAGCCCAGAATGAGGGCACAATTGTCAGCGTATCCGACGGTATCATTACGATCCACGGTCTGGCTGATGTTATGTACGGGGAAATGGTTGAGTTCCCTGGCGGCGTTTACGGTATGGCTCTGAACCTGGAGCAGGACTCTGTAGGTGCTGTAGTACTAGGTGATTACCTGGGACTTAAAGAAGGTATGACTGCTCGTTGTACGGGTCGTGTACTGGAAGTTCCAGTCGGTCCAGAACTACTGGGCCGTGTTGTCGACGCACTGGGTAATCCTATCGATGGAAAAGGCCCTGTTGAAGCGAAGATGACTGACGCAGTTGAAAAGGTAGCACCTGGTGTTATCTGGCGTAAATCTGTAGACCAGCCTGTACAGACTGGTTATAAGTCTGTTGATGCCATGGTTCCTGTTGGTCGCGGCCAGCGTGAGCTTATCATCGGTGACCGTCAAACAGGTAAAACTGCCGTCGCTATTGATGCAATCATCAATCAGAAAAGCACAGGCGTTAAGTGTGTTTATGTAGCGATTGGTCAGAAGCAGTCCACCATCTCCAACGTTGTTCGTAAGCTTGAAGAGCATGGCGCAATGGATCACACCATTGTTGTCGCTGCTGGCGCTTCCGACCCTGCTGCTATGCAATACCTGGCAGCTTACGCTGGTTGTACCATGGGTGAGTACTTCCGTGACCGTGGTGAAGATGCTCTGATCATTTATGATGATCTGACCAAGCAAGCCTGGGCTTATCGTCAAATTTCACTATTGCTTCGTCGCCCACCGGGTCGTGAAGCTTATCCTGGTGATGTTTTCTATCTTCACTCTCGTCTGTTGGAGCGTGCTTCCCGCGTTTCTGAAGAGTTTGTTGAGAAGTTCACCGATGGTGAAGTAAAGGGTAAGACTGGTTCCTTGACTGCATTGCCAATCATTGAAACCCAAGGTGGTGACGTATCGGCATTCGTACCGACTAACGTTATCTCTATCACCGATGGTCAGATCTTCCTGGAAAGTGACCTGTTCAACGCCGGTATCCGTCCTGCGATGAACGCTGGTATCTCTGTATCCCGTGTAGGTGGTGCAGCACAGACCAAGATCATCAAGAAGTTGGGTGGTGGTATTCGTCTGGCCTTGGCACAGTATCGTGAATTGGCTGCATTCTCGCAGTTTGCATCTGATCTTGATGAGGCAACTCGTAAGCAGCTTGAGCATGGTCAGCGCGTAACTGAGCTGATGAAGCAGAAGCAGTACTCTCCAATGAGCCTGGCTGAAATGGGCTTGGTACTGTATGCCGCGAACGAAGGTTTCCTTGAAGATATCGAATTGAATAAGATTCAGGATTTTGAAGCGGCGCTGTTGGCGTTCTTCAATGCTGAATATGCTGATCTTGTTGCCAAGATCAATGAGTCTGGCGATTATAACGACGACATCGCTGCTCAGTTCAAGGCCGGTATCGAGAAGTTCAAGAGCACCCAAACCTGGTAAGTCAATTACCGGTATTCGTTGGGAGCTTGGGCGGTTAGCCCGGAGACTCCCAGCGAGGGTAGAACTTCAACGAACTTAAAGGCAGAAAGATATGGCAGCCGGAAAAGAGATTAAAACCCAGATTGCGAGTATCCAGAGCACGCGTAAGATCACTAGCGCCATGGAAATGGTTGCGGCGTCTAAAATGCGTAGAGCTCAGGACCGTATGCAGGCGAGCCGCCCTTATGCGGATCTGATGCGCGGTGTGATCCAGCATCTGGCAAAATCTAATCCTGAATATAAACACCTGTATCTGCAAGAGCGGGAAGTTAAGCGGGTTGGCTATATCGTTGTTTCATCTGATCGTGGACTTTGCGGTGGTCTGAACGTTAACGCGTTTAAGACGATGGTTAAGTCTATGTCCGAGATGCACACAAAGGGTGTCGAGATTGATATCTGTGCAATCGGTTCCAAAGCTGCTGGATTTTTCAGAAGTTATGGTGGCAATGTTGTTGCTGCAACTTCTGGACTGGGAGATTCCCCGGAAATCAGCCGCCTGATCGGCAGTGTCAAGATCATGCTTGATAACTATGCTGACGGAAAACTGGATCAGCTGTACATCGTGTATAACAGCTTCGTCAATACAATGACCCAAGCACCGGTCGTTGAACAGCTCCTGCCGCTGAAAGCAGAAGACGATGAAGAAAGTCTGAATCACCACTGGGATTACATCTATGAGCCTGATGCAAAAGAGCTTCTGGATGGCCTGTTGACTCGATATATCGAGGCATTGGTGTATCAGACTGTGGTTGAAAATAACGCCTGTGAACAAGCTGCACGAATGATTGCGATGAAGAGCGCCACCGACAATGCCGGTGATCTCATCAATGATCTGCAGAGGGTTTACAACAAGGCACGTCAGGCTGCGATCACTCAGGAAATTTCTGAGATCGTCAGTGGAGCAGCGGCTGTATAACTTTTATAGGTTAAGCGAAAGACGGGCAAAGAAACTGCCCGCTCGGTACTCCTAGATAAAAGGTTAGCAGCCCTACAGGTGAACAAGGTTATAGAGGAAACAAACATGAGTAGCGGACGTATCGTACAAATTATCGGTGCCGTTATCGACGTTGAGTTTCCGCGCGACAGTGTACCTCAGGTATATGACGCGCTTACGGTAAACTCAAAAGATTTAACTCTGGAAGTTCAGCAGCAGCTGGGTGACGGAGTTGTGCGCACTATCGCCATGGGTCAGACTGAAGGTCTGAAGCGTGGTCTGGATGTAGATAACACTGGTGCTCCAGTTTCTGTACCTGTTGGTACTGAGACTCTGGGACGCATCATGGACGTATTGGGTAACCCGATTGATGAAGCAGGTCCAATCGGCGAAAAGGCACGTTTGCCTATTCACCGTGCTGCTCCTTCTTATGAAGAGCAGGCAGCTTCCAACGAGTTGTTGGAAACCGGCATCAAGGTTATCGATCTGGTATGTCCTTTCGCCAAGGGTGGTAAGGTTGGTCTGTTCGGTGGTGCCGGTGTAGGTAAAACCGTAAACATGATGGAGCTTATCCGTAACATCGCTATCGAGCACAGTGGATACTCTGTATTCGCCGGTGTTGGTGAGCGTACCCGGGAAGGAAACGACTTCTACCACGAGATGAAAGAGTCCAACGTACTGGATAAAGTATCTCTGGTTTACGGTCAGATGAACGAGCCTCCAGGAAACCGTCTGCGTGTAGCACTGACCGGTCTGACTATGGCTGAGCAGTTCCGTGACGAAGGTCGTGACGTACTGTTGTTTATCGACAACATCTACCGTTACACACTGGCAGGAACAGAAGTATCTGCACTGTTGGGACGTATGCCTTCTGCGGTAGGTTACCAGCCGACACTGGCTGAAGAGATGGGTGTTTTGCAGGAGCGTATCACCTCCACCAAGACCGGTTCCATCACGTCCATCCAGGCGGTATACGTACCTGCGGATGACTTGACTGATCCATCACCTGCAACTACCTTCTCGCATCTTGATGCGACTGTAGTATTGTCTCGTGATATCGCCTCTCTGGGTATCTACCCAGCGGTTGATCCTTTGGACTCCACCTCTCGTCAGTTGGACCCATTGGTTATCGGTCAGGAACACTACGATGTTGCTCGTGACGTACAGGGTATCCTGCAGCGTTATAAAGAGCTTAAAGACATCATTGCGATTCTGGGTATGGACGAGCTGTCTGAAGAAGACAAGCAAGCTGTATCCCGTGCTCGTAAGATCCAACGTTTCTTATCTCAGCCTTTCTTCGTTGCTGAAATATTTACCGGTTCTCCAGGTAAGTACGTATCTCTTAAAGATACTATCAGCAGCTTTAAGGGCATTCTTGCTGGTGATTATGATGAGCTGCCTGAGCAGGCGTTCTACATGATCGGTGGTATTGAAGAAGCCGTGGAAAAAGCGAAGAGCATGTAACCGTCTTTGCGCCCTCTGCTGAGCTTTGCAACGTAAACTGTTTGTAAAGTAAATTAGTAGTGGAGGGCTTAGACGCCAAAGAGGTGACAATATGGCTATGACAGTTCATTGCGACATCGTAAGTGCAGAAGAAGAGATCTTCTCCGGCCTGATTGAGTTTGTCTCGCTGACAGGTAGTTTGGGTGACGTGGGTATTACACCGGGTCACGCACCACTGCTGACGGAGATCAAACCAGGTCCCGTCGAGCTGAGAAAGCAAGGCGGTGAAGAGGATATCTTCTACGTGTCCGGTGGTTTCCTTGAGGTTCAACCGAGTAAGGTGACCATCATGGCCGACACAGCACTACGTGCACATGATATGAACGAAGCTGCCGCTGAGGAAGCACGCAAGCAGGCTGAGCAGGCTCTGTCTGATCAGAATGCTGAGTTTGAATACTCTCGTGCGACCAGCCAACTGGCTGAAGCAGCTGCACAACTGCGTACTATCCAGCAGATTCGCAAGAAGATGGGTAAATAAAGCAGCCAATCGGTTAGCTTTGTTAGATAATAAGGGGCGGTTTTTACCGCCCCTTTTTTGTGTACAGAATAGTCGTTTTAAAAAGGCATATTTATACACAATGAAGCCTGTAGAAACTAAGGCAGGCAACAGTAGCCGAAGGTGATAGAAGAAAGTGGCACAAGAGTGTGATAAACGATTAGTGTTGAAAATGACCAATTAAGTACTTCTACAACTGTTCGTATATTCGTAATACCACTCGTGGCACTATTCGTAACAATCGTAGTTGGAAAACATAGCATTAACATAGCTGAGGGATAACAGATGGCGTTAGAGGTGATCATACTGGCGGCTGGTCAGGGAACTAGGATGAAATCAGCGCTGCCTAAAGTACTGCATCCTGTGGCGGGAAAGCCGATGGTTGGTCATGTAATTGATACGGCGTCCGGGCTTTTACCGACTAAAACTCATGTTGTTATTGGCCATGGATCATCTTTGCTGCAAGATTTTCTATCGAGAAATTACTTATCCACAGATGAACAGCCTTGCCGAAATCTGATTATTGCAGAACAAACCGAGCAGTTGGGTACTGGACATGCTGTTGATCAGGCTATGCCATCTGTGGATAACGACTCCACTGTATTAGTGCTTTACGGTGATGTTCCGATGATTCGGCAGGATACTCTCGAGCAAATGGTAGCAGTGGCTAAACACCAGAAACTGGCATTATTGACAGTTGAGGTGGCTGATTCCACAGGATATGGTCGAATTGTTCGTAATGCCAGTGGAGCGGTGGAAGCCATAGTCGAACATAAAGATGCTAATGCTGAGCAGCTGGCTATCAAAGAAATTAATACCGGCATTCTCGCCTTGCCCGCCTCCTGGCTTAAAGACTGGCTACCCAAATTATCATCAGATAATGCTCAGGGTGAGTACTACCTGACAGACATCATTGAGATGGCTGCCAAACTGGATCTCCCGATAACCGCAATTCAGCCCAGTTGTGAAGAAGAGGTCCAGGGTGTTAACAATCGCTTGCAGCTTGCAGAACTTGAGCGTTGGCATCAGCGCCAGCAAGCAAATCACTGGATGACTCTGGGTGTCACCTTACTAGATCCAAATCGAGTCGATTTTCGAGGTGATGTACACATCGAGCAGGATGTGAGCGTTGATGTTAATGTTATCTTTGAGGGGCGGGTCAGAATAGGAACAAGTGTAACCATTGGCGCCAACTGTATTTTGAAAGATTGTGAAATAGCTGACGGCACTGTGATTAAGCCCAATTCGATGATCGATGGTAGTCGGATTGATGAAGACTGTGAAATAGGCCCCTATGCTCGCTTGCGTCCCGGTACCGTTTTGGCGGCAGATGCAAAGGTAGGCAATTTTGTAGAAACCAAAAAAACGACTGTCGGCGAAGGATCCAAAATAAACCACCTGAGCTATGTCGGGGATGCAATCGTTGGTTGCGGGGTTAATATTGGTGCCGGTACTATTACCTGCAACTACGATGGGGTAAACAAGTTCCAGACTGATATTGGTGACGGGGCGTTCATTGGCTCTAACACTTCATTGGTTGCTCCGGTAAAAGTAGGAAAAGGTGCAACGACAGGTGCTGGCTCTACAATCACCAAAGAAATACCAGAGGGGGCCCTTGGAGTGGCACGGGGCCGTCAGACTAATTTGACATCATGGAAGCGCCCGACCAAGTAATTGCGAAGTTGAGTAATAATACTTCTCAAAATGGTTGGACTGTAAAGTAACCAAAGGAAACGATATATGTGTGGCATTGTCGGCGCAGTAGCGCAGCGTGAAGTATCTGCAATACTCCTGGAAGGTCTTAAACGTCTGGAGTATCGAGGCTACGATTCAGCAGGAATGGCAGTCTTTGACGGGCAGACTCAGCAGATAGGCTGTATTAAACGCCCGGGAAAGGTGGCTGAGCTGGAGAAAGCGCTGTCAGGTTCTCCACTGACCGGTACTACAGGAATTGCTCACACCCGTTGGGCCACACATGGTAAGCCTGAAGAACACAATGCTCACCCTCATATGGCTTCGGACCGTGTGGCTGTTGTGCACAACGGAATCATTGAGAACTTTGAACCTCTCAAGGCGGAACTTCAGGCCCAAGGCTGTGAATTCAGCTCTGACACCGACACCGAAGTAATCGCTCACTTGGTCCATGGTAAGCTGTTAAAGGGACTCGATTTTTCCACCGCGGTGTTTGACAGTATTGCTCAGCTGGATGGTGCTTTTGCTCTGGCGATTATGGATCGAGAGGATCCGACCCGTTTGATGGCGGCAAGAATGGGCAGCCCTTTGGTGATCGGAGTGGGTATTGGCGAGAACTTTATCGCTTCAGATCCACTGGCAATGTTGCAGGTCACCGATCAGTTTATCTATCTTGACGAAGGGGAGCTTGCCGAGGTTTCTCTGCAAAGTGTTAAGGTTTTTGATGCCCAGCGCCAACCTGTATCCCATGACATCCAGCGTTTTGAACATGGCCATGATGCAACGGATAAAGGCGAATATCGTCACTATATGATGAAAGAGATCTTCGAGCAGCCGAATGTTGTGCGTTCGGTGTTAGAGGGTCGTATCAGTGCTGAACGGGTTTTGGAGCAGGCATTTGGTGCTACAGCTGGAGAAGTTTTTGATCAGGTCAGAGCCGTACAGATTATCGCCTGTGGTACCAGTTATCATGCTGGGTTGGTAGCTAAATACTGGATTGAAGAGCTGGTGGGTATTCCCTGTCAGGTGGAAGTGGCCAGCGAATATCGCTACCGAAAAACAGTTGCTCTCCCCGGAAGCCTGTTTATAACCATATCCCAGTCTGGCGAGACTGCTGATACCCTGGCAGCTCTGCGAGAGGCCAAAGCACTCCCGGCAGATAAAGGGTTTGTTTCCTGTCTGAGTATCTGCAATGTTCCCGGTAGCTCCCTGGTACGGGAATCTGATCTGGCATTAATGACCAAAGCAGGTCCTGAGATTGGTGTTGCTTCTACAAAAGCATTTACCAGCCAACTTGTTGCTCTGTTGTTAACCACATTGGTTCTGGCACGTCGAACCGGACTTGATTCAGCGATAGAAAAACAGCTTATTCAGGAATTGAGAGAGTTGCCTGAGCTGCTGGAGACCGCCCTGGAGCTGGATGGCCCTATACAATCATTGTCTGAGCGTTTTGCTGAGAAGAATCACAGTCTGTTTTTGGGGCGTGGTGCCATGTATCCGGTTGCGATGGAAGGCGCTCTGAAGCTCAAGGAGATCTCCTACATTCATGCCGAGGCTTACCCGGCTGGAGAATTAAAACATGGCCCACTGGCGCTGGTGGACAGGGAAATGCCGGTGATCGTTGTAGCGCCCAACAACAGTATGCTTGAAAAACTGAAAGCGAATATGCAGGAAGTTCGGGCGCGTGGTGGAGAACTTTATGTTTTTGCCGACCAGGCTGCAAACCTGGAAAACGGAGACGGTGTTCATACCCTTGAACTACCTCATACCAGCAGCGTACTGGAACCGATTCTTTATACAATACCGTTACAATTGCTGTCGTACCATGTGGCGGTTCTGAAGGGAACGGACGTAGATCAGCCGCGGAACTTGGCCAAGTCAGTGACTGTTGAGTGAATTGGTAGGGGATTGTCAGATCCGTAGACTATTGAAACTCTCAGGGACTGAGCTTTAAGCAGGTATTCTGGTTAGTCGATATAAAGCTACTCCCCTTAGGAGAGTAGCTGATGCTTAATTCGTTTTCCTTCCTTGGCTCGATTTTCCTGACAACTAATCAAAATCGTACTCGATCAACTCCTTTCTAAGTTGTTTTTTCTCAAAGTGTTCTTCAATGGACCTTCTTGCGTGCAGGTTTCGTTCGCTGGCGGCCTTTTTTTCTAACTGCTGGGTTTCACTATCCAGTTCCATGAAAATGTCAAAGACTTGGGTTTGCAGTTCACTCAAATGAGGATCGTTTAACAGCATGGTTATCACTCCACGTCAGATTAACAATCAGAAGATGGGCTCATATTAGGCCGCGACTGTGACAGTTATATGACGGGTCGCCGGCCCAGAGCTTATCTAATCTCATAGCTTGGCTAAAAATGCAATAGTGCACTGCGGTAGCCGAATTGATTTGCAGTCACTGTTGGATGAGAGGGGTTAGCAGTCAGGATTTTTATTAGTATGAATTATCAGGATTTTTTTATCAGAGGTCGTTTCTCATTCTGACGGAGAGAGCGCAGACTGCGGCGGATTGTTTTCAAATGGTCGACGACACCGGGTCCAAGCTTCATGGCCAGACCAACGGCTAGCACATCGATAACCACCAGATGTACCACTCTGGAAGACATTAACGCACTTAAATCCTTATCTTCTTCCAGGTCTATATGGATGGGTATATTAGCGACTTCTGCTAACGGGGTATCACTGGGACATAATGCAATGACGGTTGCACCATTTTCTTTGGCGAGCTTGGCAGAATGGAGCAAATCCTTGGTACGTCCGGTCTGGGATATGGCCACTACGACATCCCCCTCAGACAGGCTGACCGCACAAATTGATTGTAAATGGGGGTCCGAGCAGGCTACGGCTGAAACTCTCAGGCGGTAAAATTTGTGTTGGGCGTCAGTGCAGACTGCCGCAGAGGCACCAAAACCATAGAATTCGATACGACTTGCCCGGGCTAATGCCTCTATGGCTGATTCAAGAGTCTGTTCGTCAAGCATCTCTTTGATATTGATAAGATTTCCTACCGTGGAATCAAAGATCTTCTGCTTGAAGTCACTGATAGTATCCTTTTTGTTCAGGGAGAAGGGTTCATAGTTAGGGTTGGTTGCCAGAACCTGGGCAAGTGTCAGTTTAAAATCTTGAAAACCATCATAATTGAGAGCACGACAAAAGCGCACAACGGTGGGTTCGCTGACCTGCGCTTCTGAGGCGAGGTCAACTATCCGCATGTGGATAATGTCGTTGGGCTGAGCCAGAACATAGTCAGCGACTTTTTGCTCAGACTTCCGCAAGGAAGAACGTGCTTCAGCGATGGTTTTCAACAGATTAACGGTGTTCAATATCGACTTTCCCGAGCCATAGTGATTTTTGGCAAAAACGCTAAGGATATGTAAAACGGCGTTGTAAAACCAGCCCTGTTTCTGATCGACCTGATAATAGGATTCTGGTGTTTTCAATGGATCGGAAGAACTCTGCGGTTCTACTGTTACCGGGTGATGAAGTGACTGAAAGCGGGCTTTAAATCCTAACTGAACCTTCTTTACATCAATAGTGGCCTGTTATACGTCAATGGTGGCGACCACACGCTGTAAGCGCCAAAGGTTCTCCCAGATATCCCTCCACCTGGCAGTTTTGACGGACTGGCCGAATGCCATGGTCACTGCTTCCAGTTCGACCAGATCAAGCAGTCCGGCCAGCCCTGTTAATTGGTGAGCGTGATCTCTCATGGTCAGTGTATCCTGAAGTTCAAACGCATGGGCAATGGCGCTGATCTGGCTGTTCAGCTCTTTATGCAGATCACTGATAGAGATTCCGTAGTCAGCTAACCGTGGTTTTTCGGAGTTTTCAACGGCAACGATACTTGTACCGTCCGCTTTTGTTGCCAGTTGAATATGGTGGATGATTTTTTGTTCATTGATCGGCTTAAATAAGGTCGTAGCAACTCCTGCTTCTTTCAGAGCCTGCTCTTCGTTGGCGATAACGTTTGCAGTCAATGCAATAATAGGGACCTGACTTAGTGGTTCGGGCAGCTCACGAATATGTCGGCTGGCTTCAATGCCGTCCATAACCGGCATATGGACGTCCATCAGTATGCAGTCATAACAGCCTTGGCTTGCCTGAGCCAGCGCCTGTTCTCCATTGCTAACCAGCGTAGGCTGGGCACCGGCCTGTTCCAGTATCTTTTGCAGCAACAGGCGGTTGAAGCTGTTGTCTTCAGCGATCAACAGCTTAAGATCCTGCAAGCTATCGCTGGCTATTTTTTCAGCAGTTGAGGTGGGTTGCGTCGCCAGTAGTGGTTTTTCGTATTTAAGGGCGGTGAGCAGTTTCCGATGGGTCAGTGGGCGCTGCAAATTATCAATAGGTTGTAGATCCAGGCCCTGTAATTCAGCCATTTTCAGTGCAAGTACATCACTTTCCAGAACACTCTTCTGTCCTGTGACCAGAATCAGCTTACCGGCAAAGCGCTGCCGGACACAGCCTAGCAAACGAGATTGATAATGCTGATTTAAATGTAAATTTGGGAACCCCATAATGACAGCGTCATACTTGTGGTTAGCGTTCTTCAATTGTTTTAGCAGCTGTTTATGGTTGTTGACTGCAGTCACTGTGCTTCGCCATTTCAGCAGACAGTTCGACAGGGCTTTTTCAGCTGTGGGATTGCGATCAAACAGCAGAATCCTGTAGCCGCGAAGATCGACCGGGGAACGAGGTTGAGTGCAATGATTAAAAGGCAATTTTAATAAGACTTCGGTGCCTTCACCTGGCTGACTGTAAAGGCTGATACTGCCACCCATCAATTCAACCAAACGTTTGGTGATGACCAGACCCAGTCCTGAACCACCAAAGCGGCGGGTAATAGAAGTGTCCGCCTGAGAAAAAGGTTGGAATAAGGATTTCAGTTTTTCTGCTTCAATACCGATGCCTGTGTCTTTGATTGTTAATTCGACATTAATATCGCCTTCATTCAACACACATTGGGTGGTTATGGTGATTTCACCCTCTTTGGTAAATTTCACTGCATTACCGATTAAGTTGGCAATGACCTGCCTTATCCGAGTTGGATCCCCGATAACCTGAAGAGGCAGTTTCGGATCACAGATGAAATAAAGCTCAAGCCCTTTGTTATCGGCTATCGGCGCCTGCATTTCCAGAGAGTCTTCAATGCATTCTTCCAAGCTAAAAGGAATTTTTTCGATCTTGATTGCATTGGATTGCAGCTTGGAAAAATCCAAAATATCGTCGATCAGCCGTAATAGCAGTGAAGACGTACGACGCACTATACTGCTGTATTCCTTCTGTTCCAGATTGAGCTGGGTCTTTTCCAGCAGTTGTATAAAGCCCATAACCGAGGTCAGTGGTGTGCGGAGTTCGTGACTCATGCGGGCTAAAAATTCATCTTTGGCGAAATTAGCTTCTTCTGCTCGCTGTTTTTCCTGATCCAGATCGATATTCTTGCGTTCCAGCGTGTGTAGCGTTGATCTGAGGTTCTTTGTGGCTTCAGCTACATCGTCTTCCAGTCGGATTCGGGTTTGCTGGACTCGGGCTGCCAAGCTGTTGATTCCTTTTTCGAGTTCCCCTATTTCGCCACTGCTTTCTATTTTTACACGAGCGTTCAGCTGCTCATGACTTAGCCGGTCAACGGTATCGATAATAGCTTGGATAGGCCCCGTGATACTGCGACCAATAGAAATGGCCATCCATAAAGTCAGTGATAGTCCAATGAGGGTTATAATCAGTCCACGAATCAGAATTTCAAACTGTCGCTTCTTCATTGCCCTGTCGTTGACCAGTAGTACAACCCAGCCCAGATGTATTGGGTCAGTATCAGTGGTTGCCAGGTCCTGTTGATTTTCCTCGCCGAAATCGTTGATATTAAGTCCGGATACCAGCACAGGGGCCTGGAAAGCCCAGAATTGATTAAACTGATGGGGGACATGGGGCTCCACTCGGGTACTGGGAGATTCCAGGGGTAGCCGGTCTATGTTGATATTACTGGAACGGAAAACTTCTTTCTGATCAGCATTAATGAATATTATGTCACTTATTTCTGACTGTTCCTGGGGCGCTTTCGCCAGACCTGCCAGGGCTTCGGAGTTATCTGCAAAAAGGCCAAACTCAGCGCCTGCACTTAGGTAACCGAGTAGTGTTTGACTGTTTTTGAACAGCGTGTCCCGTTCGAGGTTGAGTCGGGAACTTATCATATAGCCTGACATGGCAAGGGTAATGATCGTAATCGGCACTAAAGCCAGTAACATGACTCGCTGGCGGATTCCGAGGTGGCTGACTAACGATCGGAGACTCATGGCAGTTGCATAGCCTCTTTAATCATACTTTTGCTGGGAAGCTTCAGCCGCAGGGAGCGGGCGGTAGCCTTGTTGATGCTAATGTCAAAATATTCAGGGTAAGCAGGAGAAGGAAGGCCTTCTGAGGTTGTTAACCAGCGGTTAACCCAGGCTGCGGTTTCCTGACCTACAGTTTCCGGCGTACTGTAGACCGCTGCGATGGCGCCAGCGTCAACATAACGTTTAGAGTAAGCTATCAGCGGTATTCGCTGGCGGAAGCTCATTAGAAGAATCCATTTCGCTGTACTTCGATTGAATATTGACCGGTCGGGAACTGCCAGGAAGGCATCACTATTTGAAATTACCGGCGTTAATACTTCAATGGGATTATCGTCTTCTCTTAGATGGCTAATGTTTAACTGCCAGCTCATTTCAGAGACCGCCTGTTCCATGTTGGTTTGTTCTGAGGCTGAACTGGGGCCCAGCACCGTGCCTATCTTGGAAACCTCAGGTTGAATCTGGCTCAGTAACTTTAGTTGTCGTAGGAAGGGTTGTTCCAGATAAATAGCAGACAGCCTGTGTTCTTGAAGGCTTTTACGGCTGCTCTCAGTATTGGCCAGAGTGTCAAAAGTACTGTGGGGAATGAACGTGCTTAATACCGAAGTGTTCGGTTGTTGTTGAAGAATGCTGCGCGTGGCCTGAGTGCCAATAGGAACTATCAGATCGTAGTCTGGCAACGATTCCAGGGGTAATGAGCTCGGCGACATAATAATGGTCAACTGAGCCTTGGTCGTGTCCACTTGATCACTAAAACTTTGTATAACTTTTTGATAAGTTGGAAGATCTTTGCTGGCGAGCAGAAGTACACGGTGTTGTTCAGCTTGTACTTGGACACAATTGAGAAACAATAAGGTACCCAGTGCGATACAGAGCCACACTTTTGAGTCACATTTTGTATGCTCATACGAGCTTTTAATCATCAAGCCACAATCCTTTGTGATTTTCGTTATTTCGCCAGACTATCGCTGGTTTGTATTGGAACCAGGTTGCATCGGATCCAGCTTGTATAAGAATTATTTGTATAAGAGTTATTCTTATAAGAACTGTTTATATAAGCGGTATTTATATAAGAGCTACTTATGTCAGGTTTATCTTGTATCTGGACTATTTTAGACCACTGCTGTTTCAGCCTATAAAAAGTTAAGATTCAGACGAATGAATGCCCGGGTATCGAAGTTGTTATTCACATCAAACTCCTTATAGGTTGATAACAGATTTTGCATGATAAATTCAATAGACCCTTCGGTTTCACCAAAACTAAATCCTTTTTCCAGGCGGGCATCCAGTCGGTTGTAGGAGTCCAGTTCTGCTCCTCCTTTCCAGGACACAGAGGATTCACGGTAAAACGTGAAGCTCCCCTGTAACGCATTTCCGAAATCGTGACTGGCCTGTAGTGCCAAGGTGTGGGTAGGTACTCTGTTATCAAGTGAAATTGAGTTCTCAGAGTCTTCGTTGTGATGACCTTTGGCATCAGCATAAGCGTACGCGAGATAGAGCCAAGTATGCTGCCAGGGTTGCAGCTTTAACTGTAATTCAAGGCCCTTTGTCTGCCACTCAGCCACATTGCGGTTTTCACTGGCGATGTTGCTGTTTGGCTTAAGGTCGAAAAAAGGGACACTGAATTCATCAATTGCATTATCAACTTCTTCGATATAGAACTTGGTATCAAAGGTCCAATGTCCGTCCAGATCCTGCCATAAGTAGCCTAACTCGAGTGTTGATACTTTTTCCGGACCAAGATCTGCAGCGGGCTGGCTGATCTGGTCAAAGGTAACACCTGCGAGAGAGAAAAACTCGGGCCGGTCGGGTATGACGACTGCGAGTGCTTCGTTGGCCTCTAGCAGTGAAGGTGTGCGGTAAGCCCGGCTGATACTGCCTCTTAAGCTGTGCTCCACATTGATATGGTAGTTAACCCCCAGACGAGGTGAGAATCTTGAGCCGGATATATCATTATTCTCGAGCATTGCTCCGGCATTTATTGTCCAGTATTTGTTGAGCTGGTGTTCTAGGTTACCAGAGCCACGAAACAGCCATTCATCAACAGTTTCATTGCTGTTAAGTAACGCCTGGCTCTTAAGAGATTCGTAGCGGATTCCGGCTCCCCATACAGACCGGGTATGTTCATTAAAGCGGTGAGTCAGTTCTATATCAATATCGTAGCGTTCAGAGACTCCATCCTCAACGCCGACATCAAGAGTAAAGCTCGGAGAGTTTGGAAACAATGAGCTTTCAGGCACAAAAAATGGAATAGTCTGGTCGTACTTCAGATAGTTGTGATAGGCCTGTACTTTCAGTTCATTTTCACCGCTGAGGTTTCTAGTCCAGACAAGGCTCTGGAAATGACTGTCTACATCACGGGTTGCAAACTCTTCAGGGTGATTGGATCTGCCGACACCAAACTGACCACTACTTACCCCCAGCTGAATATCAAAGCTATCAGACAATGTTGGAGTATAGGTGCCTCGAAAATTAAACTGGCTGATTTCGCCACCATCCTCAATGGACAGCGGGGAGGTTGTTGCATCGCCGTTCTCAAAGCCGATTCCGGTACCATTATTCTTATGAAAGTTAGCAGAGATACGGTAGTCCAGGCTGCCAACTTTATCATTGTGTCTGAGGTAATAGTCTTCAGTTTTCAGAGCACCCCGAGTCACTGAAATGTAGCTACCCTGATCCTTTAAAGGTTCTCGGGTAATGATGTTGATGGCACCAAGAAAAGCATTTGAACCCTGGGTCGGAACATTGGATCCTCTGACAACCTCGATGTAGTCAATATCATTCAGAGTTATTCCTAAGGCACTCCAGTCCACTGTGGATAACAATGATAGATAAACAGAACGTCCATCGATCATTACTTCCAGTCTACCGGGATGAGAATTCCCCTGGCCATGGCTGACAACACCAAATTTATTGGCGTTAACATGGTAAGTCTGAAAACCAGGTACTAAGCGAAAGAGGTCAACAACATTGACTGCACCTGAGGCTTTGATCATTTTCTGATCAATGATAGTCATTGCTGAAGGAACATCGCTGAGCTTTTGTTCCAGTCGGGTGGCTGACTTTACAGTGGGTAAGGATTCAAGCAAATCACCTTCGGTCAGCAGCTCGTTTTCCTGAGAAAAAGAAAGGTTGCTCGCCAACGATAGGATGATAAAGCTACACCAGGGTCCGAAACCTCGGCAAAAATCCGACATGGAGGTCCTCTCGTCGAATCAGCTGTCCCTGCATATATCGGAACGCATTGTTTATATTCAGAATATTAAGGACCGATATTGTACATATATTGGATGGGTTAAAACAGCCGTTTTTAGCTAAGCTGTTATCGACTGTTTTACTCAGAGCTGCCAATCATTCACAGTCAGGTTGAGACTCTGGAACAGAGATTTGCGGATTACCTCTTTAATCAGGCCGTTACTAAAAAAAGTTAAGTTTAAAACGTACAAAGGTACGGGTGTCAAAGCGGTTATTCACTTCAAACTCCGTGTATTCAGAAAGCAGGTTTTGTACAACCAGCTCTACCACCCCTTCTGATTTTCCATAGTGGAATTTTTTCGCTATACGGGCATCAAGTCTGCTGTAGGCTGGCAGAAATGAGCCCTTGAACCAGTCGACCGAGGTTTGCCGATAAAAGGCTAGGCTACCTTCGACATCATTACCAAAGTCATGGTTTACCAAGGCGCTGAGACTGTGTTCTGGAACGCGGTCGTTTCTGAAAAACAACTCGTTTCTTAACGGACGGCGAAGGTAGTTGCCCTCTGCATCTGCATAAGCGTAGGCCAGATGGAGCCAGGTATGATCCCAGGGTTGGACTCTCCACTGTAGATCCAGTCCTTGTGTGCGCCAGCTGTCTTCGTTGGTATTGGCAAATGCGGCGTTGCCAAAAGCCGGGTTTTCAATCCCGGGTTCAATTTCGACTCTTACATCGCCAATAGCATTATCCACTTCTTCAAGGTATAGCTTGAGGTCCAAGCTGGAGTGCCATTGTGGATAAGTGTGAATAAACCCGACTTCATAAGTCCGTACGCGTTCCGGGCTCAGCTCTTTGGGTGTGTAGGAGGTGAGATCGAGAATTGATCCGTTGCTGGGGATGGATAGATTGGCAAACTGATTCTCTTCCAGTAGTGAGGGGGTTCGAAAAGACTGGCTGATGCTGCCTCTGAGCGTAAAATCAGGGCTTAGATGCCAGTTAGCTCCTAGCCGAGGGGATAACTTGGTACCGATCAGATCATTCCGTTCAAGCATTGCACCAGCATTAAAAGTCCAGGCTGTTGTGGGTTTCCATTCGTAGTTACCGAACAGTCGCAACATCAGCTCATCGACTTCTCTGCCTGCACCAATCAGCTTGTCACTTTCCAATGATTCCCATCGGGCACCGGCTCCCCAGACAAGGCGGTTATCACCATCAATCATGATGGAATGTTCCAGTTCAGCGTCAAACCGCTCAGTGGTACCATCTTCCAGAGCCGTATCTACTAACTGATCGGGCTGACCTGTCAGGGCCTGGACTGTATCAGGAGAGACTCCAAAAAATTCAGACTCTAAAACCTGGTTGGTATGCTTCCAGCGGTGATAATTGTGATAAACCTGCAGCTTCAACTCGTTACTTTGGCTGAGTTGACGGGTCCAGATAAGCTGTTGATGACTGGTATCTACATCTCTGGGATAAAGTTCTGCAGGATCGGCGGCATTACCTACCCCAAATTGACCACTGCTTATTCCCAGTTGAATATCGAAGCTGTCAGTGAGGTTTGGGGTATAAGTACCGCGAAAATTCAGCTGCGAAATCTCACCACCATCTTCCATCAGTTGTTCAGGGTTTTCTGATTCACCATCTTCCCGGCCTAAACCGGTACCATGGTTGCGGTGATAGTTAGCCGATAGCCGATAATCGAGTTCTCCAATTTTTCCATTGTGGCGGAGGTAATGTTCTCGCGTGTTCAATGATCCGTATGTTGTCGAGAAGGTTACGCCCTGATCTTGTAAGGGTTCTCTGGTGATGATATTGATGGCGCCTAAAAATGCATTGGAGCCTTGGGTCGGGACGTTAGAACCTCTGATGACTTCTATGTGGTTAATGTCCTCCAGAGCTATTCCCAAGGCTGACCAATCAACGGTTGATAGCAGGGGAAGGTAGACGGAGCGACCATCAATCATGACCTCCAATCTGCCTGGGTGGGCGTCTCCCTGACCGTGGCTGACTACGCCAAAGGCATTTGCATGTACCTGATAGGACTGAAATCCGGGTACCAGGCGGAATAGATCGGCGATATTAACAGCCCCTGATGCTTCAATCAGCTTTCGATCGATAATCGTAATCGAAGCAGGGATATCCTTGATCTGTTGTTCCAGACGAGTTGCAGATTGTACGATTTGTAAATCTTCTATCAAATCGCTTTCAGTGAGAAGTTGATCTTCTTGGGCTACTACAATGGAAATATCCGACAACAGAATCAGTGCCGTCAAACCTGCTATTTGCCAACATTTGTGGCTCAGTGGCATGAAAGTTTTCTCATAGAAAATTATGACAATGCCTCCGTGCTGCTATTGAGGGACTTAGTGTCCAAAACAATAAGGCCAAATACCAATGGACTGGCGGATCAATCTAGCAAACAGTAGCGGGATCCTGCGCCCAATGACTTAAGCTAAACTATAGCTGATGAAAGATCTTTAGAAAAATCCATTTTTCTATCAAGTTATTGTTTTTATTCGACAGAGATCGCAGCCAACCGGGCCGTATCTCTGAATCAATTTCAATTGGATTGCTTCAAACCATATCGGCGATCTGTTTAACCAACTTTTCAATACCCGTGGCTGCGTCTGAAATAGAGTTAGCAAGCATATAGGCTGGAGTGGTAATTATTTTACGCTGATGATCGATGACAATGTTATCCACAGGGCAGGTTTGATGCTTCCCTCCCATGGATTCTATTGCTGCAGCGGTTTCTTCGTCGTTTCCTATGGTGCATAGACTGTCCTTGCCAAAAATCCTGGGTGTCATGGCTGGAGCGATACAAATTAAGCCGACAGGTTTACCTGCTTGATGTATGGCTCGGGTAAAGTCCTGAACCTGGGGATTAACGACACAGCTGGCACCGGAAATTGCAAAATCAGAAAGATTTTTTGCGGCTCCGAATCCTCCCGGGATAATCAGGCCTGCGTATTCCTCAGGATTCGCTTCAGCGAGGTCCTTGATTTCACCTCTGGCCAGGCGGGCAGACTCTACTAATACATTACGCTGCCGGTCTGGCATCACCTCTCCGGTTAGATGGTTGATGACATGGAGTTGTTCGATATTTGGAGCCATACACTGATAGGCGAGGCCCTGCCTCTCCAGGCTGAGTAGAGTCAGCACCGATTCGTAAATTTCAGAACCATCGTAGACACCACAGCCAGAAAGTATCACAGCAATCTTTTTCATTTTATTTCTCCTGTTGAAAACTGAAACCGGGGCTAGCACGCTCATGTAACAGCTACAGATTGTATTTCTAATAGGGTCCTGGTTGTCTAATATAATCTTTGTTAACCAATTAAAATCCTGTTCAATTCAGTCAGACACGCTTGATTGACCTCATTCTCTGACTAATCAAGGTACGTTACTATGCATGGCGTTGGAGTATCGTATGCAAGTATGAGTGAGCGCATGAGGACTGATTTATTATCAGGACCGCTGCGTTATTCCTGCCGATTTAGTATTCAGTGTCGTGAGTTATTCAGTATAGTTTGCAGTTATCCAGATATTGCGGTTGTCCTGACAAAAGATAACCCTGTAATCGAATGAGGAGTTGTTCGTGGCTTTTTACAATAATCAGCGATTTTTTCCTGAAACCCGTATGCGTCGCATGCGAAAAGATGATTTTTCTCGGCGAATGATGCGGGAAACAGTGCTGACTCCTAATGATCTAATCTACCCGGTGTTTGTGCTGGAGGGGGATAATCAGCGTGAAGCGGTACCTTCCATGCCTGGCGTTGATCGACTGAGTATCGATTTGCTGCTTAAGGAGGCCGGGGAGCTCGTCAGTCTGGGTGTACCCGCAGTCGCTCTTTTCCCGGTGACACCGACTGACTGTAAAACGGAATTTGCTGAAGAAGCCTATAATGCTGATGGATTGGCACAGCGTACTGTTAAAGCGCTGAAAGATGCGTATCCCGAGTTAGGGGTGATCACTGATGTGGCACTGGACCCGTTCACGACTCACGGCCAGGATGGAATTATTGACAGCAACGGCTACGTACTTAACGACAGAACAGTGGAAACCTTAGTCAAACAGGCACTATCTCACGCAGAGGCTGGGGCTGATATTGTTGCACCTTCTGACATGATGGATGGGCGTATTGGCTCCATTCGGGACGTACTGGAAGATGGAAATCATATTAATACCCGTATCCTGGCTTATAGTGCCAAGTATGCATCCAGTTACTATGGACCCTTCAGAGATGCTGTCGGTTCGGCGGGAAATCTGGGTAAAGGTAATAAATACAATTACCAGATGGATCCAGCCAATAGCGATGAAGCCTTACACGAAGTGGCGCTGGATCTGGCTGAAGGGGCTGATATGGTGATGGTTAAACCGGGCATGCCCTATCTGGATATAGTTCGTAGGGTCAAGGATGAGCTTATGGTCCCCACTTTTGTTTATCAAGTCAGTGGTGAATATGCCATGCACATGGCTGCTATCCAGAACGGTTGGCTGGATGAAGAGGCTGTCATGATGGAGTCTTTGGTTTGTATTAAACGGGCAGGCGCTGATGGCATTCTTACCTATTTTGCCAAAAGCGTTGCCCAGCTTCTCAATCGTTAGTTGTTATTCCTGGTTTGACCGGATTCGTTCTTTAATATCGCGGCGAATCCCTGACGATAATCAGCATAACGGAATTCATAGCCTTCGTTCAGTAAGCGCTGGTTAGAACAGCGCTTACTGCCGCTGCGTACTTTATCAGTCAGGCTAAAGCCTGTGTCGTCTGATTGCTCTGCCTGTTGCTCTAACTGCAGCTGGTTTCGTAACCACTGAATGATTTCGAAATAGGTGGCAGGTTTGGAATCCGAGGCAAGATAAATATCTTCGGGAAACCGGCCTGAAAGATTCAGTTCAATCAGATGTCTGAGTACACCAACGCAGTCATCCTGATGAATCCGATTACTGTAATGCACAGGGAAGGAGGGGCATTTGACTCCTTCTTTAATCCAGCGAATAAGCCGGATGTCTGAACCGTAGATACCACTGAAGCGAATTCGTGTTGTGGGGTAACCACTCTGCTGGGCGATCCGTTCTGCTTCCAGCATGACCTTTCCGGAATAACCGGTGGGATTGGTGTCACTGTATTCATCAACCCATTCACCATGGTGTTGTGCATAAATACTGGTGCTGGAAATAAAAAAAAGTCTTTGCAGAGACTGCTTCTGTTGATGCAATGCTTGAATAATATTCTTGAGACCTGCTATATAAGTGCTGCGATAGCCTTCTTCATCAGCAGAGCCCGGGGTCAGGGTTAACACGACAAAATCCAGCCCTTCAGGTAGATTGGTTAACGTATCAGGCTTGGTAATATCAGCAGCGATCCTGTGTAATGCACTCGGCAGTTGACTGGGAGTTCGCTTCAGTCCATAGCATTGGTGCCCATTTTCAGTCAGTTCAAGACCAAGCTGGGTTCCAATTTTTCCACAGCCGACGAGAAGAATTTTTGCCATTGTCATTCACCCTATTGATTGCTGCTGTTATCTTACAGGGATCTCACTGATTTAGATGCCAGAAGTGGCGGCCAAATTGACTTTGAAAAGATTGAGGCTGGTTCAGCCAGACTGGTTGTTGATAACAATCCGGCTTTAGACAAGTCGAGGTGATATAGGGAAAAGCATGACACTGACAGAGTTACGTTACATTATTGCCCTGGCTCAGGAGAGTCATTTTGGCCGAGCTGCAGAGCGTTGCTTTGTTAGTCAACCAACCCTTAGCATTGCGGTTAAAAAACTTGAAGATGAGCTGGGAGTGGCTCTGTTCGAAAGAAGTAAGAACGCTCTGCAGATGACTCCCGTAGGCGAAAGAGTTGTTGAACAGGCTCAGCGGGTATTGGAAGAAGCACAGAGTATTAAGGAGTTGGCCAAAGCAGGTCAGGATCAGCTGAAGACCCCTCTGAGGCTGGGTGCTATATACACGATCGGCCCTTATCTTTTTCCCCATCTGATTCCTCGTCTTCGGGAATTGGCACCGGAGATGCCGCTGTATCTGGAGGAGAACCTGACGGAGGTTTTAAGAGGAAAACTTCGCCGGGGTGAGTTGGATGTTATTGTTATAGCCTTGCCCTTTGAAGAGCCGGACGTTCTGGTTCGGTCACTATATGATGAGTCATTCGTTTTGTTGCTGCCTCCCGGTCATCCCTGGCGTGAACGCTCAGCTGTTCAGGCCAGTGAGATTCATAACACAAGGCTATTGATGCTTGGAGAGGGTCACTGTTTTCGTGATCAGGTGCTGGAAGCTTGCCCCAGTGTCGGTAAAGCTCCTGATTCTGAGGCCCTGGTTACCGAGGGCAGTTCACTGGAGACTATTCGGCATATGGTTGCATCGGGGCTCGGGGCCAGTGTAGTACCTTTCTCGGCAGCTACCGGTGTTAGCGGTACAGATCTTGTACAGGTGAAACCTTTTAGTGCTCCTTCGCCAATGAGAACATTGGCATTGGCATGGAGAGCAAGCTTTCCACGGCCAAAAGCAATAGATATCGTCACTGATAGTATTCGCTCATGCTCCACTGTTGCGGATAATCAGGCTGGAGCTGTGCAGATAGAAGATTCCACCAGGGCTAGAGATATGCCCGTGGAGTCTAGAGATATAGCCGGATGAGTTTGTATTCGGAACTCCGTAGTCTTGACCAAATTCCACTGACCCGGTTGAAAGGGGTTGGTGCGGCTCTGGCTGGGAAGCTTGAGAAGCTTGGACTTGAGAGTTTACAGGACTTGCTCTTTCATCTACCGATCCGATATCAGGATCGGACCCGAATTAAACCCATTGGTGAATTACGCCCCGGGGATGAGGTTGTCATACAGGGTCGAGTCAGAAACTGTGATCTGGTTCATGGTCGGCGCCGAAGTCTGCGTTGCCAAATTCAGGATGATACAGGCTCAGTCAGTCTGCGTTTTTTCCATTTTAGTGCGGCTCAAAAAAACAACCTTAAGCCCGGTATTGAGATTCGTTGCTTTGGTGAGGCGCGTGTTGGCAGCGGAGGTCTGGAGTTTTATCACCCCGAGTACAGGCAGCTCAGCGACGAAGAAGCCAGCCCTGTCGCTCAGAATCTGACCCCTATATATCCTGCCACTGAAGGTATTACACAACCTCGGATTCGTGGGCTTTGTGAGCAGGCACTGGATATGATGGAGCGCCAGGGGGGGTTAAAAGACTGGCTACCGGAGGTGCTGCAGCGTCGACATCAACTTATGGGGCTGAATGAAGCTGTCCGCTATCTTCACCGACCACCCGTAGAAGCAGACGTGTACCAACTGAGTGAAGAGCGCCATCCTGCTCAACGACGTCTTGCATTTGAAGAGTTGCTGGCTCATCACCTCAGCCTGTTACGCTTGCGCCACCAACATCAAAGTCAAGGAGCGCCGGCATTGGTTGTTAATATGGGTAGCATGGCTGTGGATAACGCTGCTGTGGATCGTTCCGCCAGCGACAGTACCAAAGGGCCTGTACCACTTGTTGAGCAGTTTCTGGCACAGTTATCCTTTCAACTGACAGGGGCACAGAAACGTGTTTACGCAGAAGTTGCCCGAGACTTGTCACAACCGCTACCGATGCTCCGACTTGTGCAAGGTGATGTAGGTTCCGGTAAAACAGTGATTGCTGCATTAGCCGCATTGCAGGCCATCGATTGCGGCTATCAAGCAGCTGTCATGGCTCCAACCGAGATTCTGGCAGAGCAGCATTTCCTGAACTTTACCAGCTGGTTCGAACCTTTGGGGCTGCAGGTCGACTGGTTAGCGGGAAAGCTGAAAGGAAAAAAGAGAATCATGGCACTTGAGCGTATAGCCGGTGGGGAAGCACAGGTGGTCGTTGGCACTCATGCACTATTTCAGCAGGATGTGAAATTCAGTCATCTGGCGCTGGTGGTGGTCGATGAACAACACCGGTTTGGTGTCCATCAACGGCTGGCATTAAGAGAAAAAGGCAGCCAGCAAGGGCGTTTACCTCATCAATTGATAATGACTGCAACACCGATACCTCGTACCCTGACAATGAGCGCCTATGCTGATTTGGATTGCTCGATAATCGATGAACTACCGGCAGGCCGCTCTCCGGTAAATACCGCACTGATTTCTGATCAGCGACGTCAGGAAGTTATCTCCAGAGTGCGAGTGGCTTGTGGAGAGGGGCGCCAGGCTTATTGGGTATGTACGCTGATTGATGAATCAGAAGTACTGGAATGTCAGGCGGCTGAAGCCACCGCCGAAGAACTTACCAGAATGCTGCCGGAACTGCGTATCGGGCTGGTGCATGGGCGACTGAAAGCCGCAGAAAAGGCAGAGATAATGGCTGCTTTTAAAGCTCATCAATTAGACCTGTTGGTTGCAACAACGGTGATTGAAGTGGGGGTCGATGTTCCTAATGCCAGCTTGATGATTATTGAAAACCCAGAGCGTCTGGGTTTGGCTCAGCTGCACCAGCTTAGAGGGCGAGTGGGTCGTGGTATGGTAGCCAGTCATTGTGTGCTTATGTACCACGCTCCCTTATCTCAACAGGGACAAGAACGTCTGAGGGTTATGAGAGAAACAACAGATGGATTCAGAATAGCTGAAAAAGATCTTGAGATTCGCGGGCCGGGAGAGGTTTTAGGAACACGGCAGACTGGGATGATGCAGTTTAGGGTCGCCAATTTAGAGCGAGATGCAGATCTGTTGACCCAGGTAAAGGCCATTGCTGGCCAGATGGACTCCGCTCCAGAGAACTGTGATGCCATTATTCGCCGCTGGCTGGGCCGGGGAGAGCAGTACGGCGGTGTTTAAACTGCCACAGGTTTTATAGAAATAATATTCAAAATTAGATTATAAAATTTTTATCTCAGTATTAATTAGTCAAAATAGCATTTTAAACTGCTTGATCCTATTCCCTGATCGCTGTTGTTACTTTGCCATATTTGCTGGCTCTGAAAGATTGGCTCAGCGTAAAATAGCGTACTTTCAGTTACGGAATTCAAATAGTGATTACAACCGAGCAACTACAGGTCATTGAAACTCAGTTGGGGCGAACCCCTCGAGGCCTTGTTGATATTGGCTACCAAACAGATCGGGGGATTCCGGTTGTATTGCAGATGCGATCATTGGTTGATGATCAGCCTTTTCCGACGCTCTACTGGCTTTCCTCTAAAGACCTGTACAAGGCGATAGCGAGATTGGAAACTGAGGGCTGGGTGAAGCGTTTGGAAGAAGAGTTAGCTGAGGATCCGGAGTTTCTCCAGTCCTACCAGCAAAATCACCGGGATTACGTAAAGCAACGTTGGCAGATGATGGCTGAAAAAGACCGCCAACGCATCGAAACGCTGGGGTTTTCTCATTTGTTCGAGCGCTATGGGATTGGTGGTATTGCCCAGTGGGATAAGGTGCGTTGCCTACATATGCACTATGCACACTATCTCTGTGGCAGTTCAGATAGCCTGAAAAATGTGATTGGTGAGCGTCTGGAGCGACAGTTCGGTCTTATGCAGCTACAGTTAACGATTTAGTACCTGTAGCTAAATCGTGCGCTGGCTGTCCAGGCAAGCTCGGTAATCATAAGGAAGGAGACAGGGCAGAAAGTACTTCTGCCCATCGCTGACGGGAATGACTAACCGCCTTGTAGGCGATGATATTTTTCCATCAGTTTATCTTCTGACTCTACGTGATCCGGGTCTTTTGGAATACAATCGACAGGGCAGACCTCTACGCACTGAGGTGTGTCATAGTGACCCACACATTCGGTGCATTTGGCCGGATCAATCTCGTAAATTTCATCGCCCGGAGTAATTGCTTCATTGGGACATTCTGGTTCACAGACGTCACAATTGATGCATTCGTCAGTAATGATCAATGCCATGTGGGTTACCTCACAATCCTATCTTTGGTCTCTTATGAGACTCTATGCTAGATGTTCTTTTAAAGCATTCTCCACGGTGGGATGTACAAATTTTGATACATCCCCTTTAAGCGCTGCTATTTCGCGAATAAGCGTGGAAGAAATAAAACTGTACTGTTCAGACGGTGTCAGAAACAGGCTTTCAATGTCAGGGGACAATGCCCGGTTCATGTTGGCCAGCTGAAATTCGTACTCGAAATCAGATACAGCTCTTAGCCCTCGCAACAAAACGTTGGCATTTTGTGTTTGCATAAAGGTAGTCAGCAGGCCATCAAAGCCACAGACTTCAACGCCTGTTCGTCCTCTCAGCACCTGTTCAGCCAATTCAATCCTTTTATCTAAGGAAAACAGAGGCTGCTTCTTGGGGCTAGCGGCAACGGCTACAATTACTTTATCAAACAACCTTCCAGCCCGCTCAATCAGATCAGTGTGGCCGTTGGTAATTGGGTCGAAGGTTCCTGGATAGACAACAATATTCATGGAGGGTTTCCACTGTTGACCGATGGGTACAAACGGGTCTATGTCGAACGCGCTGAATGGTACCGGAATTGCTGCACTGGCACAAATAGAATAGGGTCCTAAGCATATGCCCAGTCAGCTTATACGGGAATTGTAAGTACTTTTCAGCAAGAATTCCGTTATTTTCAGGTTAGGTCAGAGCTGTTGCGCTGGCAAAGACAGCTTCTGATCTGGCCACTGTCTTTCTGACGCAGTATCTGCCAGTTTTCAGGTAGTGGCAGATTTTTTAGTTCTTTTTCGACTTCGATATAGATCAGGGCCTGATCCTTAAGCAAGGCCCCCTGCTCCAACCGCTGACAGCATTTTTCCAGCATATCCTGTCTGAACGGTGGATCTAGGAACACCAGGTCATAGGTGCCGGATTCTTCAGTTTGTTGCTCCAGCCAAGCTGGGGCCGATGCTTGGATCAGTTGTACATTTTCAGCTTTAAGTAAGTTTAAATTAAGTCGTAATTGGTCAATAGCCAGCTTGGAGCTATCGATCAAGGTTGCACTGGCTGCCCCTCGGGACAGTGCTTCCAGAGCCAGTGCTCCGCTACCACTAAAAAGATCCAGGCATCGGGATCCTTCAATAGAGGGCTGTAACCAGTTAAACAGCGTTTCCCTGACCCGATCAGGAGTAGGTCTTAACCCTTCCTGGTCGGGAAAACTGAGCTTTCTTCCACGCCAGTGCCCAGCAATGATTCGAAGCGTGTTAACTCCTTTACCGGCCTTGGGAGTGCTTTGAGGGGGACTTCGACGTTGTTTACGAGGCATGCGTGACTCTACCTTAGGGAAATTGATTATCTAGTCTTTGTTGATAATCCGGACGTTCTGTTACCTCATAGCGGTAAAGTATGACCAGGTTATCATCTCGTCAGGGTGTAGCAGGTGTTTCCAATATCCAATGGTACATCTGCAGGTCAAGCAAACTGTTGATTTGCTTGCGTAATTCTTCATGACTTAACAGCTCAAGTCGCGAATCGAGTTGCTGTAGATAATCCACTGGAAGCTGGTAAAAAGCGATAGATTCCAGTTGCTCAAAAAGAAGCGATGGATTCTGACTGTTTTCATGAAGACTGTCGATCATCTTCTGTCTGGTTTCATTCAGGGTTTTATTGTCAGTTTGCAGTAAGCGCAGCTGAAGTCGTTCCATGACCGATTGAGCGGTAATTGTGTCGCTGGTATTCAGGTGTAAAAGCAGCTGACTGCGCGCCGCTAGTGTTGTCAGATCAGAATTGATATTGAGCGCAGTGGCCAGCTCCCGTATTTGCCTCAATGCGACTAACTGGTCCATAAATGCTGGAGATTCCTTACCCGCTGTATGGCGTGCCATCCATAAATGGTAGTTGCCAAGTGTTGACGTTGTGCGCTGTTGCAGGGAATAGTTTGTGGGGATAGTCGGTTGCCAGCTGTCGCTTAGGGGCAGTAATGGTAAGGTGTCCTGCAGTTGCTTTAATATCACGTCAGGGTCTGGAGAGAGCATGGCAATTCTAAGCTGTGAACGACTCAGCAACTGGTGTTTGAAGTTTTGCCAGGTGCGGTAATTACTGATCTCAACGGCTACGGAGTCTCGCAGCCATTGCTGTAACTGTAATAATGATGAGCTGGTTGACTGATTATCCAGATAACTACGCGCGGATTGCTTCTTTTGCTCTTGTTGCCACTGACTGGGATCCAGCGAGTTTTGCAGATGTGAAAAGAGTAATGTGAAAATGCTGGAAACATTATTTCTGGAAGCCTCATCAACGGGGTTTGGGATTTTCAGGGTGATTTGTAGCCGATCAGCCAGGGACCTGAGTGCTATTTCAGCCTGGTTATTGGCAATGTCCGGGAGTTGCGATAGTTGATTGAGGCTTTTATGCAACTGATTGAAGAGTAATCTTGTGTCTGGATGATCCCCCATTCTTGTTGGTGGAAGAGCAAAGCTGAAACTCAGAAAGAGGCTGTCGTCGTTACCGTTCTCAGCCCAGTAGACAGGAACTTGATGGATCTGGCGTAAACTAAGCTCTGGCAATAGCGGACGGTTACCTGATGCAGTCAATAGTACTATCGCAATTAGGGTGACAATAATAATGATATTGAGCTGTTTTCGATTAAACAGGGGTTTATCAAACATCTTCTCTACCTGAAAAGTCCTTGAGAGTTTATACCCCAATCGGGCCACTAATGGTAAGCTTATCCGCTGTTTTGTCCGCACCCGGTTATTGTGAAGGTTAGCGTGTTGACTGGGGGACGGTTAATTTCTTATGGGGATCATTGGCATCATGACATTGTGGTCGTTGTCCTGAGCTCCTGACTAATTTTTTAATTATGGATTGTTTGACTGATGAATGAATTGATTCAGGCCTTTGGTGGACCCGAAACCTTTCCCTACGTAATGGGTGGGATCGCCTTTGTTGTTGTGATACTTGCATTTTTTTGGCTGACAAAGAGCCCAAAAAGTGAGCAGGAAGGGGAAGATATTACCGAGATACCTCAGGCTGAAGGGAAAGAATCACTATCCCAGCAAACTGAGGTTGAAGTTGATTCTCCTGTCGAAGTTGATCCTCTCAAAGAGCAGCAGGCCGATGTAAAAATTGCAGGCGAAAAACTTGTTTCAGAGCCAGAGCCAGAGCCAGAGCCAGAGCCAGAGCCAGTAATTGAAGAAGCAGCAGAAGAGAAAAAGGCACGCTTCTTTACTCGCATTAAACAGGGCCTTGGCCGCACTAAAGCCAACCTGACTGCTGGTCTGTCAGACCTGTTTTTGGGAGCTAAAGAGATCGATGACGATCTGCTTGAAGAGATCGAAACTCAGCTATTGATGGCTGACGTTGGGGTGGAGGCTACAACGGAAATTGTTAACAAACTGACTGAGCGAGTTGCGCGCAAACAGTTAAATGACGCCGAGGCATTGTACGAAGCGCTTAAGCAGGAGCTTGCGGATCTGCTGGTGCATAGCAGTCACCCCTGGGCTCCTGAAACAGACAGCAAGCCCTATGTTATTTTGATGGTTGGGGTTAATGGTGTCGGTAAAACCACCACGATTGGTAAACTGGCCAAGCGTTTTCAGAGTGAAGGTCGCTCAGTCCTGCTGGCCGCCGGTGATACTTTCAGGGCAGCAGCCGTTGAGCAATTGCAGGTTTGGGGTGACCGCAATGATGTGCCTGTAGTGGCCCAACATACCGGTGCTGATAGTGCCTCTGTGATATTTGATGCGGTGCAATCGGCTAAAGCGCGTAATATTGATGTTGTTATTGCTGATACAGCCGGTCGTTTGCAGAACAAGGCTCATTTAATGACCGAGCTTGAAAAAGTTGTCCGGGTGATGCAGAAACTGGATGCTACCGCGCCTCACGAGGTGATGTTGGTATTGGATGCGGGTACCGGGCAAAATGCTTTGAGTCAGGCTAAACAGTTTGGTGATTCGGTTGGCGTTTCGGGGATCACTTTGACCAAGCTTGATGGCACTGCAAAGGGAGGTATTATCTTCGCTATTGCTAAACAGATGCCGTTACCAATCCGTTTTATTGGTGTTGGTGAGCAAATTGATGACCTTCGGCCTTTTGACGCCAATGAGTTCGTTGAGGCTCTGTTCTCCAAAGATTGATGGCTAATCGGGTGATTGAGCCATTGAATGACTAGTTGATAATAAGCAGTTGATAGAGAGCCTGGATGATTCGGTTTGATAATGTCAGTATGCGTTACCCGGGAGGGCATGAAGCCCTCAGCCAGGTAAATTTTTCCTTGGAACGAGGGGAAATGGCTTTTTTAACCGGGCATTCCGGTGCCGGAAAAAGCACGTTACTGAAGCTGATTATGCTGATGGAAAGGGCCAGCCAAGGGCAGGTAATGGTGGATGGTAATAACCTGAACCGTCTGCCCGCCCGACAGATCCCCTATTTGCGGCGGCGAATCGGGGTGGTTTTCCAGAATCATCGCTTGTTATTTGATCGTAGTGTATTTGATAACGTCGCTCTTCCATTGCTTATTTCCGGTTATGATGAGACGGATATTGGTTCCAGAGTCAGGGCTGCACTGGACAAAGTGGGGCTCCTGCGCAAAGAGAAACTGAGCCCTGTACTGCTGTCCAGTGGTGAGCAGCAACGTATAGGCATTGCCAGAGCAATCGTTAATAAACCACAGTTATTGTTAGCTGATGAGCCAACCGGTAACCTTGATCCACGCTTATCTGCGGAGATCATGGGGCTTTTTCATCAGTTCAATCAGGTGGGGGTATCGGTGCTGGTTGCCAGCCATGATTTGGATTTGATTTCCAGATTACCTCATCGAGTGATGACGTTGGATCAGGGGCGAATGTCATGACAGTAGAACGCCCCTCTGGTGCTCAAAGCCGATCCCGGCGTGGTTTAGCGGGTCAGAAACTGGCTGGCCAAAAAAATACTACTGGCCACAAAAGTGCCACTGTTCACAAGGTACAGATAGCTGATCGTGGTCGCAGCTATTTAAAACATCATCTACAAGTCGCCCGTATCAGTTGGAATCGTTTGTTGTCGGAGCCTTTGGCCACTCTTATGACCGTAATGGTGCTGGCGATAGCCCTTACTTTACCCAGTGTCCTTTATGTTGGCTTGAAGAATATACAGTCGGTAAGCTATCAATGGCAGGGGGTGACACAGATTACCCTGTTTCTGTCTGATCAGTTAAGTGAGTCAGAAGGTCGAGACTTAGCACAACAGCTGGAATCCAATGACCAGGTTAAACAGCTTGTGTATCTCTCTAAAGCTGATGCCTTGAATGAATTTAAACAGTACTCGGGTTTCTCGGAAGCGATCGATGCCTTAGATGATAACCCGTTGCCAGCCGTGATCCTTTTGGAACCCAGTGGGCAGTATTTAGAGAGGGAGCAATTGAACCTGTTAAAGGTGCAGTTGGAATCGGTAGAGGGTATTGAAGAGGCACAAGTCGATATGGCTTGGCTGGAACGTCTGTTGAGTATTACTGATCTGGCACAGCGTTTGGTACTTATACTTTCCTGCCTGCTGGGGTTTGCGGTACTTTTGGTCGTTGGGAATACTATTCGTTTAGAGATAGAAAACCGACGGGAAGAAATCCAGGTGGTGAAGCTGGTGGGTGGTACAGATGCATTTGTTCAGCGACCCTTCTTATATACCGGCTTCTGGTATGGGATTGCAGCAGGGTTTGTTGCCTGGTTATTGGTACAGGGCAGTCTCTGGTACTTATCCGGAAAAGTGAATCAACTGATTAATCTTTATCAAAGTAGTTATCAGTTGCAGGGGCTGAGTTTTGTTGCGGGGACTGTGCTGGTAACGATTAGCATCTTGATAGGTGTTGGCGGTGCCTGGCTGGCTGTTATACGCCACCTGAAAGCAATTGAGCCTACCTGAAAAATAACCCAGCGTTGCTATTTATTACAGTATAAATTTATTACAGTATAAAAAAATTTGACGAAATAGATTTTTGACAGATTAATAAATATTACTCTCGTTAATTTATAAGAGATAAACTTACTATAAAGCAATGAGCATGATGTTTGTGCTCCTGAAAACTGAATAGACTTTTGTTTATTATCTTTTAGTCTGCAGCACAGATAAAAATTATTTTAATACACTGTTAACGTTCTCCCCTGTTATTTAAAGGGCCTGCACTGCAAGGTTGCAGGCCCTCTTCAGGCTTCCTAAACGAAGTCAACATTCTCAAGCTGGTAAGTAAACACATGCCATGCATGATTTAAAACCGCTTCGGCTTGCTCTACGATAATATTGTCATCGGGTACAAGCCACCCTGCAAAGTCTGCGCGGTCATTCACGCCTTCCAGCCAATAGGTTTCACCATATTGCTTTTGTTCAATAAGGAATGAGCCAAATGTAGTGTCATCCATCAATCCGTTATAGTCTGACAGGGCGTCGCCCTGTACATTAAAATTGGTGATATTGGCGGCATTGTTAATATCCAGGTTAAGAGAGTCAATGGTAGCCTGTGACAAGCCTGCCGCGTCAAAGACAATTGCCTCATTACCGGTTGCCAGCGCTGCAGCTGTTGCTAAGCCGCCGCCCAGGCTGTGCCCGGTGAAGGATAATTGAATCGCATCCTCACCAGTCAAACCCTGTTGATTGTTGTAGTTATCCACATTCTCTTGAACAGATTGAGCGACATCAACAGCATATTCGTATTGCTCGGACTGCCCCAAAGCCTGTTCTATATCCTCGACCCAGTCCACCAGAGAAAGGGGCTCGGTCCCTTTGAAAGAAAGGACTAAATCCCCAGAGTCAGAATCTTCAAAAATTTTGTAGTCCAGACCGTCTGTTCCTATCCAGTCTATATAGCCTCCCCCTTGCGCAACCTCTTGATAGTTATCAGTAGAAAAATCTTGATTTTTAATATCATCAATACCCTGAAACAGATTCAATCCTGCTTCAGCAACCAGGTAGTCATCCCAGTCGTAGGTTTGAGAAGATAGCTTGGCGCTATCCAGTGCTCGGTTGTACTGTTCCAGAGTCAGGCCTTGTGGGAGGTTTTCTATTATTGGCATGTGGTATGCTCCTTTCACTTATTGGTTAACGATATTTCGGTGAATTTCAGAAACTACGTATGGAATAAATACGAAGTATCCCTGAATAAATCTCGAAAATTTGTCCCTGTTTACTTTGCCGCTATGTGGATAGGAAAATTTTATCAGGTCTATTTTATTGGTGATTGCGTACTCTTGAATTTTTAATTTATATAAAAGCGATGTCTTTTTTTTTAGAGCTACAGTTATATATATTTAAATTCCTTAGATATTTTATTCTGTAAGCTCTGAGGGTCTTATCTATTAATTTGGTCGTATTTTTATTGTCTGTAGATCCATTAATAGTCAACACTGTCTTAGCGTAAAACAATAACAATTTTGGCCACTATAACTGACAAAATGAGTCGTTCATTTTTTGGCAGGACGTTATTGTTGAGATTGCTGTTGAGATTGTTGCCGTTGCGGTTGAATGAGCAGCATGAGGACAGGTTCTGATATACACTGAAGGTATTGGATCTCTTGGATGGGTTGCACCAAGGAGAATGTCTCGATACACTGCCATGTTCTGGTTTTAAAGAGCCTCTCTGAACAATGCCGATGTGCTCTTTTATATGCCAGTTTGCGGTGCGGAACTTTTGTATTCGCAGTAGGTCCATACTCGGACTGAAGAAACAGTATTACGGAGAGAATGAATGGGTACCAGTTTACAACCGATTGATCTGATGAGCCCCGGGCGCAATCTGGATGCGTACGTACAGGGTATCGGCCCGATTCCGGTTCTAACTGTAGAAGAAGAACGGGAATTGTCTGAGCGCCTCTATTACCAGAATGATCTGGAAGCGGCCCGGCAGTTGGTTATGTCTCACCTTCGCTTTGTGGTTCATATTGCACGGAGCTATTCTGGCTATGGCCTCTCTCAGGCTGATTTGATTCAGGAAGGCAATGTTGGATTGATGAAAGCGGTTAAGCGCTTTGATCCGACGGTAGGTGTTCGCCTGGTTTCGTTTGCCGTGCATTGGATCAAAGCAGAAATGCACGAGTTCATACTACGTAATTGGCGGATCGTTAAGGTGGCCACTACCAAAGCGCAGCGCAAGATGTTCTTTAATCTGCGCAGTAGTAAGAAGCGATTGGCCTGGTTTACCAATGACGAAGTTAATGCTGTTGCTGAAGATCTGGGGGTTGAACCCAAGGTCGTGAGAGAGATGGAACGACGTTTAAGCGCTCAGGACATGGCGTTTGATCAGGGTACCGATGATGATGAAGACGAGGCATATAAAGCCCCTGCATATTTCCTTGAAGATAAGCGTAATGATCCATCCCGCCTGTTAGAAGACAAGCAGTGGGAAGAAGATTCCAACAGACGCTTGCAAGTGGCTATGGATTCTCTGGATGATCGTAGCCGTAATATTTTGGTACAACGCTGGTTGAGTGAGGAGAAGTCTACCCTTCATGAGCTGGCGGCCGAGTATCAGGTATCTGCTGAACGTATTCGTCAATTGGAAAAAAATGCCATGAAGAAAGTTCGTGGCTTCCTTGAAGCCTGATATCTGCCTCTGATTTTAAGAAAACGCCGGGTTATCCCGGCGTTGTTGTATCTGGGGGGATGGTATAACAGCTAATTCCCCAATATGTAGGTTGCCTCCTATGACATTGATCTCCCCCCGCTTCTATTTGCTCATGGCGGCAGTCGGTGGTTTTCTCTCCGTGTCCCTCGGTGCCTTTGGCGCTCATACTCTTCAGGGGTTTCTCACCGTCGAAAAACTGACAACTTATGAAACGGCTAACCGGTACTTGATGTATCACAGTCTGGCGCTGCTTGCTATCAGCCTATTGTTGTTATCACAGTCACAGTTGCAGCGGCAATGTGCTGACCGGTTAAAAAGAGTTGCCGGGCTTTGGACTATTGGGTGCAGTGTATTCTCCGGTAGTTTGTATATACTCTGCCTGGCTGATATTCGTTGGTTGGTTTGGTTGACTCCCATTGGGGGGTTGTTACTTTTAGCAGGCTGGGTGCTGCTGGTTCAGGCTGCTTACCGATATCCTGATTAAAGATCTGACAAGCTACGGAGCGATATTAGCCGGATTGCTTGTTATATGAAGTGACTACTTACCATCAGTAATATTGGTAGTGATTACTTACTACTAAGTAATTGCAGAAAAACCCTGAGCCGTAATGAAAGTTGACTGAGTGTCCCAGACATTCTTATCAATACGCACTAAGCTTTTGGGGTTTTATTTTGGTACGGAGGCCCTATATATGAGACTTATGGTGAATTCAGTCCGCTTGAGTTGAGTCGGGTTTTTCGTGATTGGTTGGTGTAATGTCTTTGACAGACGGGTGCCGAGATGGTGGACGAAAGATGATTGAAATCCAGTTAAATGGTGAGGCCTATGAGGTCGAGGCTGGCTGTACTATTTCCAAAATGCTTGAAGGCATGGGGTTGGCTGGTAAGCGGATTGCCATAGAATATAATCAGGATATTCTACTGAAAAGTGAGCATGAGCAAACCACACTCCAGGCGAATGACAGGGTAGAGGTTGTCCATGCAATTGGTGGGGGCTGACTCTCCCGGTGAGTTCATTGAATACTGTTATTCGAGCAATATCATCATTTTCCTGAGAACGTTTAGTTTCAGGTATTTTACAATTGTAGAGAAGTCGTTATGAACGAGTCCGTTTCAGAAAGCCAAGCGTCATCCGAGCCGTCACCTGAGCTAAATGTATCGTCGGTAAATACTGCATCTGCAGATAAGCCCTTAGAATTTGGTGGACTGAGTTTTAAGTCTCGTTTATTGGTGGGAACCGGTAAGTATAAAGATCTGCAGGAAACTGGAGAGGCCATTGAAACCAGCGGTGCACAAATTGTAACAGTGGCGGTCAGGCGTACAAACATTGGTCAAAACCCTGATGAACCTAACCTTCTTGATGTGATCTCGCCAGATAAATACACTCTGTTGCCTAATACTGCCGGCTGTTTTAACGCAAAAGATGCCGTCCGTACCTGTAAGCTGGCACGGGAATTATTGGATGGTCATGATCTGGTCAAGCTTGAAGTTCTGGGTGACCAGAAAACCCTATATCCCAATGTAACAGAAACTTTGATAGCCGCACGTGAACTTATTGATGATGGGTTCAAAGTGATGGTGTACACCAGTGATGACCCTATTATCGCCAAAGAGCTTGAAGATATGGGTTGTGTGGCGGTCATGCCGCTGGGGTCCTTAATTGGTTCTGGACTGGGTATTCGCAACCCGTACAATATCAAGTTAATACTCGAAAATGCTAATGTCCCTATTATTGTCGACGCTGGAGTGGGTACCGCATCTGACGCCGCGATTGCTATGGAGTTGGGTTGTGACGGCGTCTTGATGAATACTGCTATCGCCGCTGCAGGAAACCCTGTGCTCATGGCGTCAGCGATGAGAAAGGCCATTGAAGCCGGTCGAGAGTCATACCTGGCTGGTCGAATGCCACGGAAATTATATGCGAGTGCCTCATCTCCGATTGATGGGACTTTCTTTTAACTGGTATTCTTTTAATTAATAGGCGGCACTTGTACTCAGACCAGAGCAGGTGTCGTTTCTCCAAACGGTCCTGGCTGTTGTAATCAACCAGCAGGGTTGTAATTACCTGAATGGAAGGGCCTGCAGTGTCTCAGCAGCTACTGGAGCATCTACGAAAGCTGACCGAAAGTGGTCAAGCGGAGGTGCTGAAAGGATTACAGCACGGTATCGAGAAGGAAGGTTTGCGTGTTGATTGCAAAGGACGGCTGGCGCAAACCGATCACCCGCAGTCTTTGGGCTCTGCGTTAACCAATAGTCGAATTACCACTGATTATTCAGAAGCCCTGTTGGAATTTATTACTCCAGTGTTTGCTGATGTTGAGCAGGCTATCTCCTTCCTAGAAGAACTCCATCGTTATACTTTCAAGCACCTGGAGGGTGAAACCATCTGGTCCGGAAGCATGCCCTGTCACCTGAGCGGCCCGGATGAAGTACCTATTGCACGGTTTGGTAGCTCTAATATCGGCCGCATGAAACATATTTACCGGGTCGGTCTGGAGCATCGATATGGCAAGGTAATGCAGACCATTGCAGGGATCCACTATAACTTTTCGTTACCTCAGTCTTTCTGGCCGATATATCAGAAGATATGCAATGACCAGTCGGATATTCAGGATTTTCAATCGGCATCCTATTTTGCGTTGATTAGAAATTTTCGACGCTATTCCTGGTTATTGATCTATTTGTTTGGTGCTTCTCCAGCCGTCAGTCGTTCGTTTACCAATGGAAATGAAGGCCGACTGCAGTTACTGGATCCTGAAACCCTATACAGTCCTTATGCGACGAGCTTGCGGATGAGTGATCTGGGCTACTCCAATCAGGCTCAGGCAGCTTTGAACGTCTGTTATAACCACCTGGATAACTACGTTAAAACACTAAGTGATGCGATTAAGACGCCTTACCCAGACTATGAACGGATAGGAGTTAAGGTGGATGGACAATACCGCCAGCTGAATAGCAATCTGCTGCAGATTGAGAATGAGTACTATAGCGATATACGTCCTAAGCGGGTAATTCAATCCGGTGAGAAGCCAATCCGGGCCTTAAAGGATCGTGGTGTTGAGTATGTTGAGGTCAGAAATACAGATATTAACCCTTATCTTCCTGTTGGTATCGATGCTCAACAGTCTCGCTTTCTCGATTCATTTTTACTGTTTTGTCTATTTTTGGGTAATGATGATATTAGTGACGAAGAGTGCGATCGTATTAAACAGAATCATCATCGGGTTGCCTGGCAGGGTCGGGATCCTCAGCTCAAGTTACAGACCGACACTGGAGAGATTCTGTTGACGGATCAAGCGAGGGAGCTGCTGAATCAAATTCTTCCGGTCGCTGAGTTATTGGATTCATTGCATGATCGTTCCTGCCATAGCAAGTCTGTGGTAGATCAACGATCAAAAATTGACAATCCTGATCTGACCCCCTCAGGAATGATGCTGAAACAGATGCGTGAGCAAAACCTATCCCATGATGAATTCATTCGTCAGCGCTCCGTACAACACCATGAGCGGCTAAAGGCGGAACCCCTGGCAGAATACAGGTATCAGGAACTAAGTCGTTTGGCAGAGCAGTCTCTAATTGAACAACAAGCATTGGAGCAACAGTCAGAGCCCTCATTTGAGCATTTTCTTGAGGAGTACTTCCGTCCATCAAACTGATTCGGTCGTGTCAAGCAACTGTCGTGTCAAGCAACTAGGGGACTGTCTTTTTTCAAGAGGGCAGTCCTAGGTGGTGGCTCGCGTCTAACAGTTTTGACTCTCGTCCCGTCGCTTCATCGCGAAATTGTTTTCGTGATGAAACGCCTTCAGGTCGCTTTTTCTGTAATTCATCGTTTACAGCAGATGGTTATTGCTGGACAACAAAACTGGTGAACAGAAGGTCTTTAATCATTTCGTAGCCGTCATTGCCATACTCGACGACCAGAATCTGCCGCAGCTCTTCTAATGCTTCCAGGCGGATGTGATCACGACCTGCTGCGGTAGCAACATCTTCAGAAGTTTGTCGGCTGAGCAGCATAACCAGGCTGTTACGAATTGGTGGTTGATGCAGCTTGACCTTCCCTTCAGCATCACCCTGAGGAACAATCAGTGTCACTTCAGTCTTAAGGTATTTTAGTGGGCCCGGGCCGCCAAAACTTACAATGAAAGGTGGCTGAAGCTCGATATACTCAGAGCCTCCACTTTGCTTCGGTTCTGCATCCTGAGCAAAGCTGAATGAAGGGGTTATTAACAGCATAAATATCAGTATTAAAGGGCGAAGGTTCATAGATAATCTCTTCATTTTCTATGGAATTTTCAGAATATCACCAGTATATAACGTAATCACCGATGCTGCCTAACCTGTATCAAACAGCTGGGGTTGCTTGATGGGCTCGGTTCCTTTTTTAGCAGAGCCTATGTGGTTAACTGGAGAACCGAAGCTTTGCTTTCAATCTGAATTAATACTTATTGTTAGCTTATGAAGACATACTTATGTTGCTATCCAGATCTGCTTGGAGATAGTATTGCTTCAAAGAGAAGCTAAAAAACCAATCTCGGTTAAGCGAATATTGCTGTCTTGATGCGGTGGTTTTGATTCGATCAGCGTGATCGATGAAAATTGGATTCTCAGCAATTTTGCAGTAGCGTTTGAGTCTGGATGAAATCGGCGAGTGCTGTCACAATATACCGATTTAGGAAGGCTTCGACAGAAGTTTTGGGAAGGAGTATAGCATGCTTGAAAAATGTCAGAGTGCCAAAGAGCGCTGGGGAGGGGTCAGCGAGCTGATAGACCGTTGGTTACAGGAACGCCAGGATCTATTGGGATTATTCGTAGCCTTACCTCAGAAAGAACTTGGAGATGATGTGGTAGAAATGCTGCGGAGCTTCAGTCAGATTCTTGTGGACTATGCATCTTCCTGGCACTTTGGTGTCTATGAGCACTTGCTTGCAGAGGCCGATGAGTTTAATGATGGTGGTATTGAGCTGGCCAAGGATCTGGATCCAAAAATTCGGGCGACGACTGACACCATTCTTAATTTTAATGATCAGTATTCGGAAGTGCTGGTACTGAAAGTACAGGATGTGGTCCATCTTAGTGAGAGGTTGTCAGTATTAGGTGAAGCGCTGGCAGAGCGTTTTGAGCTGGAAGATCAGCTGATTGAGCGTCTTCATACTGCCCACAAGAATCGCATCTAAGGAGATAGATAGAGGAGATGGGCAGCATCTTTGGCCGTTTGGCTGCGGTGATCGGGGCAAGTGTGCTGGTTGGTGCCTGCAGCTCTGGTGATAGTCCCGACACTCAGGTTGAATATGCTGTTCAGGGAGTCTATACAGCGGCACTTTCTGCTGATGCTCGATATGCTGCAGTTGGTTCTATTCAGCACGGTGGTAGCCTTTGGAACAGCGTTCAGCATGAGCGTCTGTATAACTGGAACCACAAAGAAGGCAGTTATACCGATCTGGTTGCGACAGCCTTTTCTCCCGACGGCGAATATGCGGTAACTGCTGGCCAGCAAACCCTGGTTCTTTGGGAAACTTCAACAGGTAAGCCCCACTGGTTTTGGAATTCTCCTGCGGCAGTGCTGGATATTGCACTGTCCCCTGAAGGCAGTTATGCGTTGCTGGGTCTGATTGATCACACGGCAGTTTACTTTGACATTAAAAATGGCGGTCTAAAGCAGACGCTGCACCATCAGGGGCGAGTCAGAGCTGTGGATTTGAGCGATGACGGTAATCTTGGGCTAACCGGTTCTGATAATAATCTGGCAAAGCTTTGGAATATGCAAAATGGAGAGCTTCTTCAGACCGTCGAGCATGAAAACAGCGTAAATACAGTCGCCTTGTCACCCAGTGGTCGCTATGCATTCAGTGCCAGCCAGTTAGACAGAGCATTTATCTGGGATACACAGAGCGGAAACATTCTTCATACCCTCAGTGGTGACGAAGGTTTTTTAGCTAAGCGTTTGAGTTACACCGCAGCAGTTTTTTCTCCCAATAGTGATCAGTTACTAACCGGCAATACAGGCGGTCTCGTGCAGTTGTGGGATGTGCGTGAAGGTAAGGAATTGAGGCGCTGGCAGGTGTTTCTTCGTGATAAATTTCGACCGACCAGTGCGACTGTTTTTGCACTCGCTTTCAGCAATAGAGGCTACACGGCCGTGGCTGCCAATGGCTTTATAAATCAGTTGAAATAGCTTTGCCTGATTTTTAATCAGATACTGATCTGATTAAACGTTGGGCAGGGTGGAGTGTATAAGTGATCGGAAAAAGGGAGAGATACTGAGTATCCCTCCCTTTTTTGATCATTTTAAAAAGTGTTATCGGTTACGGCTGAGTTTTTGCTTCTGGCTCGGTTGCTGCCTGTTCTTCAGCTGCAGGTGGCTCAGGGTTAATGGCAAGTAACTCTACTTCAAATACCAATGTCGAGTTTGGTCCAATAACAGGTCCCATACCGCTTGGGCCGTAGGCTAAATCAGCAGGGATATACAATTTGGCCTTGGTTCCTTCATTAACCAACTGAAGACCTTCAGTCCAGCCTTTGATGACACCGTTTAGTGGGAATGTGGCAGGGCCTCCGTGGCTGTAGGAGCTATCAAACTCGGTACCATCGATGAGTGTGCCACGATAGTGGACCTGAACAGTGTCAGTTTCTTTGGGCATCGGTCCTGTTCCCTTGGACAGGATTTCGTATTGCAGGCCGCTTTCAGTCGTGACGATGCCTTCTTTCTTGCCATTTTCTACTAGAAACATTTCGCCTTTTTCTTTATTGGCATTTGCCTGGGCGAGCTGAGCCTCTTGTTGACGCTGCTGGAACAGTTGTTGGATCTCTGCAACAGCAGCACGCAGCTCGTCGTCAGAAAGAGTACGGTTGGATTTAAGGGAAGATTCTTCCATGCCAAGGCGGAAAGCTTCAAGGTCGAGAGTATATCCCAACGCCTGCAGTCTGGAACCTGCTTCGAGACCGGTCAGATAGCTGGCTTTTTTGTCCAGTGTATCAATTTCTGCAAATGCTAAAGGGGATGTAACCAGTGAGCAAGCCAGGGCGCTGAGCAACAATTTTTTTTTCATCATGTGTCCTTATAGGGAGGAACTGAACTGCAAATCCTTGGTATGGGTAGGATCTTATAGGAATCCTACCTATTGAGGGGTCATTTAACTGGAAAGTTCCCGCAATTTCCAGTCACTGGCAAAAATCAGCTGTTCTGACGTGGGTTTGTGAAAATCTGAGCTATGTTTGAAAAAATAACCTGGATGACGAGGGTATATAGCTGTAAATCGATAGCCAGTCGGTACTCTACCTTGGGTTCCGGCTGTGATAAACTTCGCCGCCATGATTCAGCTACAAGCATTAAGTCTACAGCGTGGAAAGACACTGCTGCTAGAACAGGTCGATTTACGAGTTCACCCGGGCCAGAAGGTCGGGGTGATTGGCGCTAATGGCAGTGGTAAGTCCAGTTTATTCAAAATGATACTGGGACAGCTTCACCACGATACCGGCGATCTTTTTATCCCGAAAGGATGGCAAATTGCCCATATGGCTCAGGAGGTTGAAGTCCTTGAGCGCAGTGCCATTGATCATGTTCTGGATGGAGATCAGCCACTGCGTCAGTTGCAGCAGGCTATTGCTGAGGCAGAACAAGCGGAAGAGCACCATAAGTTAGGCGAACTGTACGCTCAATACGATGCAATTGATGGTTATACGGCGACAGCGCGAGCAGAGCAGTTGCTTCATGGCTTAGGTTTTATGCAAATCGATTGTCAACGTTCAGTATCCGAGTTCTCCGGAGGTTGGCGAATTCGTTTGAACCTTGCCCAGGCGTTGATGTGCCGGTCTGATCTGTTGCTGTTGGACGAACCGACCAACCACTTGGACTTGGATGCAGCGCTGTGGCTGGAGCAATGGCTCAGGGGCTATGAAGGTACCCTGTTGCTGATTTCTCATGACCGTGACTTTCTTGATCGTGTTGTGACTCATATCGCTCATATTGAAAGAACTAAAATCAACCTTTATCGCGGGAACTATACGGCCTTTGAGCTACTTCGTGCTGAGCGTTTGGCCCAGCAACAGGCTTCCTTTATCAAACAACAGGACCAAATTGCCCATATCGAAAGTTTTATTCGTCGCTTTAAAGCCAAGGCGACTAAAGCCAAGCAGGCACAGAGCCGGATAAAACAATTGGAGCGAATGGAAAAAATTGCTCCTGCCCATGTGGATTCCCCCTTCAGTTTTACGTTCTATGGCGAGCGAAAATTATCGAATCCTCTGCTGAACCTTCACCAAGCTGATTTAGGCTATGGGGCCTCATCGATACTCTCAAAGGTTTCATTGAACCTGCAGCCGGATATGAGGATTGGATTGTTAGGACCCAATGGAGCGGGTAAGTCAACGCTGATCAAATCCCTGGTGGGAGAACAATCACTTTTGTCGGGTGATCGGGTGGAAGGTGAAAACCTTCGGATTGGCTACTTTGCTCAGCACCAGTTGGAAGCTTTGGATTTGGAGGCAAGCCCACTGCTACATCTACAACGGCTGTCTCCTAAATCTTCTGAACAGGAGATTCGCAATTTTCTGGGGGGATTTGGATTTGTTGGCGACGATGCGTTAGATACAGTTAGACACTTTTCTGGTGGAGAAAAAGCTCGTCTGGCACTGTCGTTAATTGCCTGGCAACAGCCAAACCTCCTGCTGATGGATGAGCCAACTAACCACCTGGATCTGGAGGTTCGGCACGCCTTAACACTTGCATTACAGGACTTTCCGGGAGCGTTGATACTGGTTTCTCATGATCGACATTTATTGAGCAACTGTGTCGATCAGTTTTTGCTGGTCAGTGATGGTTCTGTCAGCGAATATGAAGGAGATCTGGATGATTATGCCGCATGGCTCAGCAGTCGGAATAAACCGGAGCCTATCGTTGCTGATCAGAGTCAGGCCGAAGATCGGGGAGAGTCGGCGCAAGACAGGCGAGAGCGCAAGCGTCTGGAGGCGGAGAGACGACAGCAGCTGGCTCCCTTGAGAAAGGCTGTAGCTAAGCTGGAAAAACAGTTAGAGCAGTTGCATGAACAGCAGCAATCATTAGAGACCCGTTTAGCAGATCCGGCGATCTATGAAGACAGCCGCAAGCCCGAATTAAAGGAACTGCTTCAAGCTCAGGCCAATGTTGACCGGCAGTTGGAAGAAGTTGAAGAAGAGTGGATGCTTCAATCAGAACAGCTGGAAGCCCTTTCTGACTAAATAAATCAGTATCTGCTGACTACCTGCTTTCAGTGTATATCTGGTCTGTAATCTCTGCCGGATAGTGAGAACTCACTTTCATGGGCTAGATTGACCTGTTTGAATTTCGCCCCTTTCTGTGCAGTGAAAGGGGCGGTTGGAGGGTTAGCTTGCTTTTAGAACTCGAGTCATTTCAGCAAGGTCTTCTTCTTTGTGATGGACCTTATCAAAAACTTCCTCGACCTGCTCCGGTGTCAGATTCAATTCTTCATACAAAGAACCTGGAATGTCACCACAGGGGCCATCCCCGATATTGTGCTTGCGAAGAATTCGCAGACATAGATTAGTCAGCAGTGCATATTCACGATGTTCGCCCTGATACTCAAGGTCATTCTGATAGCGAATAGCACGGTAAACTTCTTCTGGCAGGTTCCAGGTTTCCATTAACCAGGCACCTATCTGTTCTCGCGTCACATTAATAATCTGTTTTTCGATGTGTTCATGGTTGAGGTGTGGATTAGCCTCAACGTAGCGGGATACCAGAGAGAAATGTGGGGGGAAGATGTGCGCCAGGGCAAGGTAACCGAAGTTGTGTAGCAGGCCTGCCAGATAGCCAAGACCTGGGTGCGGTCTGTTCTCTGGGGGCATCTTCTTGATTAACCGTTCTGCCAGGATTGCACAGTAGACTGATTGCAGCCAGTAAGGAGTGCTTCCTCTGGGAGTATCTTTGGGGATAGTCAAAGTTTTCCCCATTGCGATACCGAGCGCCAGATTGACGACGAGATCATAGCCTAGCACGCGAACAATGGCGTCCTGAATCGAATGAATGCTGCCGGGCGCTGCGTAATAAGGTGAAGCCGACCAGCTCATAACCTGAGCTGACAGGCTGGGATCCATTTTTACAATCGGCACCAGATCGTCAACTCCGGCGGTTGGATTGGATCGCAGCTGGATAATCTTCTGTGCAGTTGGAGGCAGAGTTGGCAAGCCCAGGGTATCTTCCAAGCGTTGTTTTATTCGCAAAGCTGTAAACTTTTCTACGGCTCGAGTGATAACTGTTACATCATCGCCCTGAGGCTGCTTGGCTTCTATTGCCTCTGGTGTCAGTCCCAGGGTGCTGCGAATCGCCTCAGGATTGATCAGTTGTCGGTTAATCTCAAAAGTACGGCCTGAATGAGGTTCAAACAGTATTAATGTTGCGGCTTCGGTACAGCTGTTATCCATTAATGTTGGCAGGCTCAGCAGTTTGGCCAGTCCTGCTTCATTTTCTAGAGCTTGCTGAGTGAAAAACTTATTGGAGTCATTGGCGGTCAAAGGCTGTAAGTGTCGACCGGTTTCTTTCCACACGCTTACCAAGTTGAGAAGCTGATTGTGGGGGAGTAGCACGAGCATTTTCCCCTGGGAATCGTGCAACATTAAGATTCGAATTGTTTGATCATCAACCATGGTATAGGGCTCTCATCATCGAGTGCTAGTTATTCCTAGACACTACTCGCTACTTCACGCCTTGCCTTGACGGGCCTCAACGCACCGAGACCTTAGTGGCTAAATACTTTAAGACGAATTATTGTGAAGTTTATATCAATTTTGAAATGAAATTATATTAGAGCATAAGATCAAATCGGCGATCATTATATAAACTTTAGCAGATATACCGGAAAAAAGGACCTCTGGATCAAACAGAGTTGTGTCAATACAGCGGCTAAATAGTGATTAAATAGCGGTTAATTAGCTGAGTTGATTGGTATTTGATAGACAGTCTGATGAGTAGATTGATGAATAGATCAAAAGGACCGAAGGGCTGTCGACGGTCCTGACTGTATAAGTATCGTTCTGTGGGGCGCTAATCGACCACCAGAACGCCATCCATCTCGACAAGAGAGTCTTTAGGCAGTGAGGCCACACCAATAGCGGCTCGTGCTGGGTATGGCTGAGTGAAGTAGCGAGACATCACTTCATTGACAGTAGCAAAGTTACTTAGGTCAGTCAGAAATATGTTCAGTTTTACTATCTGCTGCAAGCTGCCACCGCTGGCTTCACAGACGGCCTTCAGGTTTTCAAAAACACGCACTGTCTGGGCTTCAAAACCCCCTTCAACCATTTCCATGGTCTCTGGATTCAGTGGAATCTGGCCGGAAAGATAAACAGTGTCACCCACTTTGACAGCCTGGGAGTAGGTGCCGATGGCCTGGGGGGCTTGTCCGGTCTGAATTACTGCTCTATTGCTCATCATATATCCTTCTATTCTATGTAAGGCGTTGTTCTATTTATTAGGTCAATTCGTTTGTCAGGTCTACCAGTCTGGTAATCCTTAAGCCCGGGTAATTCTAGAGACTGATTTGAGTGCTCGCAGACGCTTCATTACACGGGCTAAGTGTATTCTGCTTCTGACCGAAATATCCAGATGTACAGTGCTCATCTGGGCTTCTTTTTCATCGATATCGATTCGGTGTATATTCGCACCGACTGCTGAAGCCTTGGTAGCCAGTGTTGCGATTATTCCTCGTTGGGCGGCAAGTTCTACTTTTAGGCTAACTTCAAATTCGTCATCCACTGCCTTGTCCCAATCCAGATAGACACACTTTTTCGGATCATCCTGAAATTCGGTGATATTTCGGCAGTCGTCACGGTGCACCACAATGCCTCGACCAGAGCTGATATGACCGATTATCATATCCCCTGGGATTGGGTGGCAGCAGCGAGCATAACTCAGAACCATACCTTCAGAGCCGCTGATGGAGAGCGGTCTGTTGGATGGACGGTTAGGTAGCTTTTGCTTGGTTTCATCGTGACTGCGAGGCTTGAGTCGCTGTGCGACCATATAGGCCATTTTATTACCCAGGCCGATTTCCCTTAGGAGATCGTCAAGAGAGAGTAGTTCGACTTCATCCAGATACTCTTTCAATACCGCTTCGTCGAGGGAGTCCACCGTTGTATCGAAGTTTGCCAGGAACTGATTCAACAGGCGATTACCCAAAGCAATGGATTCGCCCTGCTCCTTGGTTTTCAGGAAGTGGCGGATATTGGTTCGGGCTTTACCGGTGGTGACAAAGTTGAGCCAGGCCATATTGGGCTGAGCACTGGGGGTGGTGATGATCTCTACAGTCTGACCGCTTTCCAAAGGGGTGCTAAGCGGTGCCAGGCGTCGATTAATGCGACAGGATACACAGCTGTTGCCGATATCAGTATGGACTGCATAGGCGAAGTCGACAGGGGTTGCCCCCTTGGGTAACTCCAGAATACGTCCTTGAGGTGTGAAGACATAAACCTCATCGGCAAACAGATCTATCTTGACGTTTTCGATAAACTCCATTGAGTCGCCTGCCTGGCGCTGCATTTCCAGCAGGCCCTGAACCCATTGGCGGGCTCTGTTGTAACTGGCCTCGTTATCCTTACCTGCTTTGTAATCGCCATGGGAGGCAATGCCCTGGGTGGCAATCGCTTCCATTTCCTCGGTGCGGATCTGTATCTCAATGGTAATATCACGAGCGCCGAATAGATCGGTGTGGAGGGACTGATAACCGTTGGCCTTAGGTATCGCTATGTAATCTTTAAATCGGCCTGCAACGGGCTTGTAGAGGTTATGTACGGCACCAAGAATGCGGTAACAGGTATCAATCTTGTCGGTGACGATGCGAAAAGCAAAGACATCCATGATTTCAGCGAAGGATTTCTTCTGTGTCACCATCTTCCGGTAGATACTATAGAGGTGTTTTTCCCTGCCTTTGATATCACCGGGTAACCCTTCTCGTTCCAGACAGTCTTCGAGAGTTTTCTCAATTTTTTCGATCATATCGAAACGGTTGCCGCGAGCCTGTTGTACCGCCCGTCCGACGTACTTGTAGCGCATCGGGTAGTAGGCTCGGAAGGCAAGGTCCTGTAGTTCCATATGGATGTCGTGCATACCCAGCCGACTGGCAATAGGTGCATATATATCGAGGGTTTCCCGGGCGATTCTACGTTGCTTGGCAGGAGGCATGACGCCAAGCGTACGCATATTGTGAAGCCGATCTCCAAGCTTGACCAGAATCACGCGGATATCTTCGGCCATTGCCATGACCATTTTCTGGAAATTTTCGGCCTGAGCCTCGGCTTTGGTTTCAAAATGCAAATGAGTCAGTTTGCTTACACCATCAACGATGCTGGTAATGGTGTCGCCAAATTGATCGCTGAGATCAGCCTTATCGATCTGCGTGTCTTCAATGACATCATGCAACATCGCCGCCATCAGGCTTTGATGATCCATATTCATCTCAGAAAGAATTGACGCAACCGCGAGGGGGTGGGTGACGTAGGGCTCGCCACTTTTGCGCCGTTGCCCGTCGTGAGCTTGCTCGGCGTAAAAATAGGCACGTCTGACCTGATTGACCTGCTGAATGTCCAGGTAATCGGTCAGGCGTTGAGAAAGATCGTATATTGTGGGCATCACAACTCCCTGCCTACTGAAATGGCAAAGAGTTGCCTGCTAACCAAAAAAGGTGCCGACTACTCTCAAAGAGCAGTGTTTAAGAATAGCCTTTTAACCAGAGCGTTTCTTAACAAGGACCTTAGTTTTAAGCGCTTAACTCTCTACCGCTGGTGCTTCACTCAGTAGAGCTTCCATTTCAATCGGCTTATCTACAAGAATGTCTGCGTTAATGTGTCCTTCTGCAATCTCGCGCAGGGCGACAACAGTGGGCTTGTCATTCTCCCACTCTACCATTGGTTCTTTGCCGCCGGTAGCCAGCTGACGAGCACGTTTGGACGAAACCATAATCAGCTCGAAGCGATTTTCGACATTTTCAAGACAATCTTCAACGGTTACACGGGCCATATTAAACCTCTAAGGGTGTTCAGTATTCTAATAGAGCTTGAAGCCCGTTGGATGCATTATCCTACTGCAATGCAAAAAATCCAACAGGCCCATAGAAATCAGCTCGCCAGTGTACAGAATCTACCCCCATTAAGACAAGAGTTCGCTGATCATTTCCTGCCTTCTTGGTTGCTGTCTGTCCAGTTTTTGCCGTCCTGCGGTAAAAATGGCTGCCAACTCGTTTAAGGCCTGCTGGAAATCGTCGTTAACGACCAGATAATCAAATTCATGGTAGTGGGACATTTCGCTGACCGCCTGTTGCATTCGGTGATCAATCACTTCCTGGCTGTCTTGGCCACGATTAGTCAGGCGTTCTTCCAGTGCTTTTCGTGAGGGGGGGAGTATAAAAATGGATACGGCATCGGGCATCAGCTTTCTTACCTGTTCAGCGCCCTGCCAGTCTATTTCCAGGATGACATCCATATCCTTTGCCAGGGTTTCCTTCACCCACTGTTGAGAGGTACCGTATTTATTTGTGAAGACCTCGGCATATTCCAGAAAATCTCCCTGATTGATCATGGTATCGAAGCGCTGATGATCAACAAAATGGTAATCCTTACCGTTAACTTCACCCGGGCGTGCAGTGCGGGTCGTGTGGGAAACAGAAACGCAAACTTTAGGGTCTCTATCCAGGAGCTGCTTAACCAGGCTGGTTTTACCTGCACCGGAAGGAGCCGAAACGATATATAGGGTACCTACGCTCATTACTTATCAGTCTTCTTGCTGTAAATGTTACTGGCTTAAGGGGCCTGCCTGTCCAATCTACTCTGGTATGGTTAGCCATAAGACAGGTGGGTAACTGGGTATAACCGGGATAATAACACCATCTTCGATGCTATTTCATTCCGAGGTCAAAGCCAGCAGCCAAGGCTCAAGTCATTGTGAGGAAAACTACAGCCTGTACTCGGCACTCTTGTATTCAAGCGGCAACCTGAGTGATCTTAAAGCGGGCGATCAGCTGATTCAGCTGTTGCACCTGTTTGGTTATTTCCTGCATCGATTCGAGCATCATGTTGGCGGATTCGTTGGTGTCGTTGGCAATCCCAGAAATATGAACGATATTTTGATTCATTTCTTCTGCTACAGCACTCTGTTGTTCCGTAGCTGTGGCAATCTGAATATTCTGGTTGCTGATGGTGCTAATGGCATCAACAATTCTTGTCAGTGCCAATTCGGCCTGAGTTGCTGATTCTGCTGAGGTCTTGGCGCGACTTGCGCTGTTTTTCATAGCCGTAACAGCGTTGCGTGACTGGTGCTGCAATTGTTCGATTATGGTGTTGATCTGGCGGGTAGAGTCCTGAGTGCGTTGAGCAAGATTGCGAACTTCATCGGCTACCACGGCAAACCCCCTGCCTTGTTCGCCTGCTCGTGCTGCCTCAATGGCGGCGTTTAATGCGAGTAGATTGGTTTGGTCCGCAATGCTGGTAATAACCTCTAAGAATTCACCGATGGCAGCGCTTTCTTTTTCTAACTGGACAAGAATTTCGGTGGTCTGATCCAGCTCCTTAGTGGTACCGAGTATGCTTTGGTGAGTATGGGCCATAACCTGATGGCCGCTACTGGCATCTCTGTCTGCGGTGCTGGCTGCTGTTGCTGCCTGGTTGGCATTTTCGGCGATATTGAGAACAGTGGCGCTCATTTCCTGCATGGCTGTTGCAACCTGATCGATATCCGAATGCTGCTGCTCAACTTGCTGACCGGTACTGATGGCAATCTCAAGTACCTGTTCAGCATGTTGTTGTACCGTCCGGCTTTTGTCAGTCACTCCGGCAATAACATCACCCACTTGGGAAAGCATTTTGTTATAGGCCAAAAACATTTCGCCCACTTCGTTGTCTTTATATTTAACGTCGATCTTTCGGGTGAAATCTCCGTCCGCAATAGCTATCAGATGCTCCTTTAAAATCAGGATCTGATCCATCATAAAGGCAAGTCCAAACATCCGGCCAAGTACTACCAGTAGTAATATACCGGCGGTCATCCCCAACGCCAGGATTTGTTGATTCTGGACAGACCGGGTGGAGTCCGCGGCCATCATGGTCACGGCCTTGTTCATTTCTAACAAAATGACCGGAGACTGGTCATGCACTGCCTTAAGTTGGTTCGGGTTTTCGAGATAATTGGATATAGCGGACTGGTAGTGTTGCCAGAGTTGTCCCACATGCTCCAGTTGCTTTCGAATTTCAGCGTTGGCGGGGGCGCTGATGCCACTTTCTGGATTGCCATTAATCAGGTGTAGATGAGAATCACTGAACAGTTTTATCGTTTTCTCCAGAACCGCTTTTTCCTCAACGCCTTGTACGACCATCATTGCTTCTTTTGCCAACCGCTGACTGAGCATGCGCTGGCGGCCTGCCTCATTGATTGTTGCTGCATCGTTAGACAAGGAAAAATAGAGAGAAACAGCGGTAATTACGGCAAATACAAAGATTAAAAAGTAAGAAAATGAGAACTGGCGGGAGATTGTCTTAAGTCCGATCAAGCGCAGAATTCGGTCGATTAAATGGGCGACTTGCTGGTACATGGGATCTTCCTTAAGCTACGCTTGGCTGGGTTAAGCGTTGTTTCTGTAGAGTGCGTTAACCGATACTTAAAACGAATGTTTAAGTGAAGAGTTATACGCTGCCCGACTCAAGCTGCAATTGACGAGTGTCAAATCTGTATTTAACCAGACTCGATGTCGGGTTGGGGGATCAGGACAAAAGATCAGGAGATTGCAGAAGATTTGCTTGATAGGAGCTGTTCCCTCTTATAGTGGAGGTATGAGGGTACTTTTAGATGACTCTTATATAGGAAAGAGTCATCTTATTGCAGCGTTAAAGGCAGTTGCCGCCGAGAGGGAGACTCTTTTATCCATTGCATAGCAATAACAAAAACTATTTACCTTTTAACAAATCTTTCAGATTGGCGAAGGGTTGACTGGTCGCCGCTTCCAATTTGTCTCCTCCGGCGACGGTCTGACTGTATTCCGCGGTATCAACATAGCGACTATGTTCATTGTCATGGCAATAGAGGCATAGCAGTTCCCAATTGCTGCCATCTGGTGGATTATTGTCATGGTTGTGGTCTCGATGATGGACGGTTAATTCGGACAGGTTGGCGCGAGTAAACTCTCGCGCACAGCGACCACAAACCCAAGGGTACATTTTCAGGGATTTTTCCCGATATCCCGCTTCACGATCCGCCTGGCTTTGCTGGGCCTGGCCAATGATCTTTTTCAGATTATCGCTGTTTGGACCTGTGCTTTTGGTGGACATGTTGTTCTCCTGTACGATTCTTTGGTCCGTTGTGGATCGGTATTTGTACTGTTGACCTGAGTATAGAGTCTGATCAGCCCCATGGTCTGTTAAAGATAATATCTTGCTCAGCGTAGAATATGTCAACTTGGAAATGGTTAAAGGTACTTTAATTTTGAAAAGATAGTTATGGGTCCGCATGAGAGGATACAAGGCTCTCTATTCATCGGAAGCTATGTTTATAACCTGACCACAACTAAGAAACAGAATTCAAGATGATGTGGCTCGTTCAAACAGGTAGGCTAACGGCTTTTGATGGTCGGGTTGTCGTCAAGACAAGAAACCTGAGCTGATTGGCTTTAGATACAGCAGGAAGTTTGCTATTGGCAGATGTACAGAAAATTGAAACACACTGGTTAGGGAAGTGGCTGGGTCATCGCTGGAAGGGGGCCGCTATCAATCCTGAGGGGATTGCTTTACACAGTGGTACGACGCAAACGCGGGTTACCTGGAAAGAGTTATCCGTCGCCCCTATTGTTAACAAAGGGATCTTTTTTGATGCTGTTGTTCTTCGCATTGATGGTAAAAAGCGCACTGTCAGCTGGCTATCAGGCAAAACGGCTACCGCCTTTAAGGTGGCTATTGAAAAGGGTTGGTATGGCTTCCATACTGACGCTGCCCTTGAAGCAGTAGAACAGATAAAGCGCTTTTTGGATCAGTCCGGTTATCTCAGAATCAGCCGTGCCCGGAAGATTACAAAGATGGCCGCACAAGCCCTTAGCGTTGTTGGAGCGCCACCCTCTGGTGAAGTTGTTTCTGAGAGGGTACGTGCTCCTTTTGTCCTATTAGAGCAATGGGCTAATTTGGATAGTGCCGGGATTAAACTCTTACAGGATCAGTACGTCGAGCAGCAGAAAACACGCCATAAGACACTTTTTAACCGCATTGAATCCAATCCACTGACTGAGCAGCAGTGTCGGGCCTGTATTGTGGATGAAGACAACAACTTAGTGCTGGCTGGTGCCGGTACCGGAAAAACCAGCACTATGGTGGGGCGTGCTGCTTACTTGATTCAGAGTGGGCAGAGTAAAGCCAAAGATATCCTTATGCTTGCCTTTGGCAGCAAAGCTGCACAAGAGATGCGAGAGCGGATTGAGCAACGTTTGGATGGTGAAGAAATCTGGACCAAGACTTTTCACGCATTGGGTCAGCAAATAATTACCAAGGTTGAAGGCCGGAAAGCTCGGATTACGCCGCTGGCGGGAGACCAGAAGCGCTTTTCCAATCAGGTCGATCGTTGGTTTCAAGAGTTGTTGAAAGATCCTCAATACCGCAGGCTTGTGATTAAGTACTTTCAGTATTATCTGTTCCCGGAAAAGTCCCCGTTCGAATTTCAGAGTCAGGGGGAATACTATGATTACCTGGTGGCTAATGAAATTCGCACACTAAAAGGGGAAGCCGTAAAGAGTTTTGAACAATGCCTTATTGCTAACTGGTTGTTTTTCATGGGGATCGAGTATGTTTACGAACACCCTTATCAAGAGGTTAAAACCAGAAGCCTGGATTTTAAAGCTTACCTTCCTGATTTCTACCTTGTGGATTACGACATCTATATCGAATATTTTTCTGTTGATCGCAATGGAATGACGGCACCCTATATCGATCAGGAAGATTACCATGCAGAAATACACTGGACTCGGGAGTTGCATCGAAGCCATCAGAGTACTTTGATTGAATCCTTCCATTTTGAGCAGCGAGAAGGTTGTTTATTGGACAACCTGAAAGCCAAACTTCAAGCGCAAGAGGTGACATTTGATCCGCTTCCTGAGGAGGCGGTGTTGGAAACTTTACGTGAATTTGGAGCGCTTACCGCTTATTCGGCTGTATTGAGTCAGTTGCTTAGCCGTTTTAAGGCTAATTGGTTCGATAGTGATCAGTTGAAAAAACAAATAGCATCTTCACCCAACCCGGAACAAGTTGAGGCAGCGATGAAGTTGTTGCTGCCAATATTTGATCAATACCAAGCGCTGCTTGCTTCCCGCAATGAAATTGATTTTGACGATATGATCGGCAGGGCCATTGAATACGTACAGAGCGGCCGCTTTAAGCCCTATTGGCGATTTATTCTGGTGGATGAGTTCCAGGATATATCTGAGCCCCGAGCACGATTGGTCAAAGTACTCAGGGATGCGGTCAGTGATTGCTCACTTTTCTGTGTGGGCGATGACTGGCAGGCTATTTATCGTTTTACCGGTAGTGACGTTCGTCTGACAACAGGCTTTGAACAGTATTTTGGACCTACGGCAATAACGGCGCTGGATAAGACATTTCGCTTTAATAACAGTATTTGTGATGTGGCATCAGGTTTTATTACTCAAAATCCAACCCAGGTTAAGAAGCAGCTAAGGACCCATAGGCAGGTTCAGTCCCCGGCGGTTTCGCTATTACGACAAAGCTATGATCAAAAAAAGCCATTGCAGTCTATACGCGACAGTTTAACTGCAATTGCTAAGCGTGCAGACCCCGGCAGCAGGGTTTATCTGATGGCTCGATTTAAGTTCAAGTTACCGGAACCGCATGAGGTTGTTGCTCTAAACAAGGCGTATCCGTCGTTAAAGATTGAAACCCTGAGTTTTCATGCTGCCAAGGGTAAGGAAGCTGATTACGTTGTTATCTTGGGTCTTGAGACGGGACTGCATGGCTTTCCTTCAGAGAAAGTCCCCCATCCTTTACTTGAAGCGTTGTTGCCAGCTGCAGAGAGCTATGACTTTGCTGAAGAAAGGCGGCTGTTCTATGTTGCGTTGACCCGAGCGAAGCATCGTGTATATCTGGTCTGCGATATGACAACTGCCTCACGCTTTGTGACAGAGTTGCTTGATGAGGAATACCCTATTGAATTAGAGGAGTTTAATACCTCGCTGGCACAGAAACTTTTTTCGGTAATTAGCTGTATACGCTGTAACAGTGGTTCACTGGTCCCGCGTAAAGGTAAATTCGGGACGTTTTTTGGTTGTTCTAATTACCCCCGTTGTAATCATGCTGAAAAAGGTTGCCAGCAATGTGGTCAGGCGATGAAGCGGCAACAACGCTTTAAAGTTTGCCTGGATGAGGCATGCGGCCATTGGGTTCCGGTATGTCCTGAGTGTGGTGCAGAAATGACATTACGCCAAGGGGCTAAAAGCCAGTTCTGGGGGTGCAAGAACTATCGCGGGCAAGAGAAGCAAAGCTGCGGGCACACTGAAGCTGAGATAGAGTATCCGGTTCGTTAAGCAGCTCCTCGCTGATCGCTAGTGAATTCAAGCACCTGGTTTTCTCGACCCAGCTGGCTCCTGATCCACATCAATTCAGTCGAGACTTAATCGACCAAAGTTCAACTCTCCATTGTTGTTGAGGCTGCAAGACGACTTTTACAATAGTAGGCTCACTCAAAACTGGACAGGAAGGCTGTTGATAGCTTTACTATTCAAATAACCCTATTCGCTGGATGTCTTTATTTTTAAGTGCTGCTGGTCTGCTATGGGGCACTGAAATTTGGCTTTAGTTCTGCTGCATCTCAGTGGATTGCCTTCTAAGCAAAGGAGGTCGCGCCTCTGGTCAGGGAAAAGAGGGAGTTAACGGACCGATGGATAGCAATAGTTTCACAGGGTTACTGAATAATGCCGCGATCCTCCTTGCATTAGGCGTGATCTATGACGCCTTGGGATTGCATGCGGTTACAAATCGAACGAAACGAAAGCTCCTTTCCGGTTTGTTGGTGGGGACTTTAGGTATTGCGGTTATGCACACTCCCTGGGAAATGACCCCTGGTGTGTTCTTTGATACTCGCTGGATACTGATCAGTCTCTGCGGCCTGTTCTTTGGTTTTATTCCTACGCTTATTGCTGTTGCTATGACCGTCTCGTTGCGCATTTATCAAGGCGGGGCAGGGGCAATGGTTGGTTCGTTGGTGATTATTTTGCCAGCGCTGATTGGCCTGGCGTGGCGCTATGGAAGTAAACGCTTTAATCAGCCTCTGGATTGGCGCAGGTTGTATTTGTTTGGTTTTGTTATCCAGCTAACAGTTTTAGCCTGTCTGCTGCTGATGCCGGAAAGTATGCGCTTCAACATTATTGCGGCGGTTGGCCCCCCGATAATTATTATTTTTCCTGTTGGTACGATGTTGTTGGGTCTGGTGTTGCGTCGTCAGCGTGACCGTCGTAAAGCTGAACGGGAGTTAAAGGAAAACCGGTATTTATTGGATCGGGAGAGAGGTTTGTTACGTGGTTTAGTGGATGCGCTTCCTGATTTAATTTCCTTTAAAGATATTCAAGGGCGTTATCTAGGATGCAATCAGGCATTCGAGCACTATATTGGTCGACCGGAAAGTTACCTTGTGGGTAAAACGGATTTTGAAATAACAGGCGCTGTTAACGTTAATCCTACTGAATTACAGGATCATGAGCTGGCAGCGACGGACAAGGCGCGTTGCTATGAAGAGTGGGTTACTTATCCGGATGGTCGTAAGGTACTTCACGATACGATGAAAACAACTTTTCATGGTGAAGACGGTACAACTTTTGGGCTGGTAGGAGTCAGCCGGGATATTACCGAGCGAAAAAATGCAGAGGAACAGATTCGTAACCTGGCTTTTTATGATCCTCTGACTCAGTTACCTAATCGCCGTTTGCTGATGGATCGACTGCAGATGATGATTGCGACCAGCATCCGTAACAACTGTTATGGTGCGGTGCTGTTTATTGACCTGGACCACTTTAAAGTACTCAATGATACTCAAGGGCATGACATGGGTGATCAGTTGCTGATTGCCGTTGCCGCACGGTTGCGGGATTGTTTGCGAGAAGAAGATACAGTAGCCAGATTAGGAGGAGATGAATTCGTCGCCGTGATCGGACTGCTGACCAGTAACCAGACCAATGCGATTGCTACGGCGGAAGAAGTCGCGGAAAAAATACGTCATGCTCTCTGTGAGCCCTATATTTTAAATTCTGAGCTTGAGTCCGGCCCTGTGCAGGTAAAGGACTACCATAGTACCCCAAGTATTGGTATCAGCCTCTTTCGAGCAGATTCGAATAATAAAAATGAAATTCTGAAACAAGCTGATATGGCAATGTATCAGTCCAAGGCAGCGGGGCGAAATGCGATTCATTTCTTTGATCCGGTGATGCAAGCGGCATTGGAAGAAAGTGTTGCGCTGCAGGCAGATCTGAGAGAAGCCATTGTTAATCAGGAGTTAGAGTTATATTACCAGGTTCAGGTCGAAGAGAGGCATGGAATAAGGGGAGCAGAAGTTCTTTTACGCTGGCATCACCCCACCCGGGGTTTAGTACCGCCGATGGACTTTATTCCACTGGCAGAAGATTCCGGCCTGATTATCCCGATTGGTCATTGGGTGCTGGAAACCGCATGTCGACAGCTGAAAATTTGGGAGAATCACAGGAGCAAAAAGCATTGGCATATATCGGTTAATGTCAGCGCTCGCCAGTTCAGGCAGCCTAACTTTGTGAAGGAAGTGAACGACATTATCGTTAGTACCAACATTAACCCTGCTTTGCTGAAGCTTGAATTGACTGAAAGTCTGATTCTGGATGATGTTGCGGGTAGTATCGATAAGATGCGGGAACTTAATGAACAGGGTATATGTTTCTCTATGGATGATTTTGGTACGGGGCACTCGTCCTTATCGAATCTTAAACGATTGCCACTGGAACAACTGAAAATTGACCAATCGTTTGTTCGGGATATCACCACTGACCCGGATGATGCTGCAATCGTACAGGTTATTATAAGCCTGTCTCGCAGTCTCAAGCTTGATGTGATAGCCGAGGGCGTTGAGACAGAAGAGCAGCGACAGTTTTTGTACGATAACGGTTGTAGACAGTATCAGGGCTATCTGTTTGGTCGCCCATTATCGCTAGAGCAGTTTGAAGAGATGGTGGAGTCAAAAATTTTTCTGCCCGAAGCCAGTGTGTCAGGTTAGCGTTAGTAAAGCTTTCCGAAGCGCAGCCGAGTTCATAAGGCTGACTGCGCTTAGTATTTGGCAGCTGGAACTGATTACAGGTTGTCGATCTTCCAGGCGACAATTTTATTATCCAGCATCATCGGGGCATAAATCACGTCATTAGCGGCTCCAATATCTGCCAGCCCTGCTGCTAAACTAAGTACCCTGGTACGTTCCTTCCCTGCTAATCTAAACATTTCACCACTGATCCAGTCACTGATGTACAGGTTAGTCCCAATGGCAACAATGCCGTCGAGATTCCCCAGTTGGAAGCCACTGGCAACCGGAATGAGAGACGGATTGATGGGATCCAGCTGATATAAGGAACCCGGAGTTGCCGTCGTAAAGTCAGGATTCAGGGGATAGCCCCAGCCAGCGACCAGAAGCTTACCCTGATGCCAGAGTACGCCATTGGGATGTGGTAGTTGCTCAGAAGTAAACCAACGCTGCAGTTGGTTGTCTTTGATCCGATATATGGCACCACCCAATAGATCAGAGATATAGACCGTTCCATCCGGAGCTGCTGTAACATCGTTTAGCATCTTGGCGTTGGGGGCTTTTAACAGGTTGACTACCTGTCCTTTTTCCAGGTTAATCACATGTACCTTATTTAAATCTGCAACATAGAGATAGTTGTCCACAACGGCCATACCCTTTGGTGCGTCCAGTCCTTTAATCCAGAATTGTTGCTGGACTTCACCATTTTTAGAGACACGGCTGATATACCCTTTTCCGTTCAGCTCAAAAGGGTTGCCATTAATATTGCTTATATACAGCAGATCAGTGCCGGGGTCCGCGACTACTGATTCCGGTTGATCCAGATTGTTTATGGTCCAGAGCTCTTCTGGAGCAGATATGGCTGTGGTGCTGATCAACAGGGTTGCTGCTGCCAATAGCTGTTTGATCGGCGTCGGGGTTTTGAAGGTACTTTCTGTGTTTGTTTGCATCCTGATCTCCTTTCGTTAGAATTAAAATAAGAATACAAAAATGATCCTTAACTACAATAAAATGTAGTATTGGTATCAAAAATCGATCCTTTTTAAAGGGGTAAGGATTAACTTATGGAAGGTCAACGAAAGCGTATCGGGCTCTTCTCTGTGCTGAAGAAAGTGCTGAAAGCCAAGGGTATTCACTATAAAGAACTGGCTGAGATGATGAAGCTGTCGGAACCGACAGTGAAGCGTATTTTTCAGGAGCAGGACTGCAAATTGAGCCGTTTGATTGAGATATGTGACCATGTCGGTTTGAGTATTTCTGAGCTGGTGGAGATCGACAATAATCCTTCGACCAGTGCCTCACAACTGTCTGTAGAGACAGAGAAGCGATTGTCAGATGATCCCGGTCTGATGTCCTTTTTCATGCTGTTGGTCAGCCAGTTTGATGTGGCTGCAATTGCCTACCAGAATCAGCTTGATAAGACCGATGTTTATCTTTACCTCAGAGAGTTGGAGAAATTGGAGCTGGTTCGTTTGGGGAAGAACGATCAAGTCCATTTTCTTGTTAGTCGACCGATTCGTTGGCGTTTGGATGGTCCACTACACCAAACTCTGGTTCGAGTGAATCAGGGGTTTATAAAGGAGGCCATATCATCACACAGTGAGGCCGGCTATCCGTTCTACTCAACCAGTCGACTGTTGAGTCAGCAAAGTGTAGATCGGCTCAATACTGAGGTTAAAGAGGTTTATGATAGCTTCCAGAAACAGGCAACACTGGATCAGCTGTACTACTCTGCGCATCAGTTGATTCCCTGCAAGCTGGTAACAACGCTCGCACCATTTAATCTTAGCCATTACTTCTCTGTGCCTAAGTTCCATCAACGAACTGAACAATAGGATGTATCGTCTGGCTTTGTCCCCAGGGTGTTTTTTTAGTGTTTTATCAGTGACCCTGAGGAGAGCTGAATAGCCTCCTCAGGGTCGTTTACAGGGTTAGACTGAGAATTCAATCATATTACTCTGTGTTGTTTAGCTCAGTTCTGTTCAGGTTTAGATCAGCCGTGGCCGAAAGTAATTGCTGATGTAGTTTTTGGTCCGCTCGAGTATATCAACAGCAGTAAATCTATCACCGCCACCAAATAAACCTAACACCAGACCCGCTGCCAGCAATGCAAACTCCCGCTTAACTCCGTTCAGGTTCTTGATCAGCGTTTTATCCAGGCTGAACTTCTGGAATATGTACCAGATCATAATGCCGACGACTAAGAAACCGGCGCTCTGGATGACTCTCTTTGATCCAAATATCAGTGCTAGCCCTGATACTGCAAGCAGTAGCTGTGGAGTTGAAAAGGTTGCAATCTTTGCAAATTCGCCAAAGAACCCGCCGACAATCATGACGATTGCCAATGAGGATCTTAATAGTAACCCCATAGTATTCCAGTCCATCGATGCATGGGTTTGGGTATATCGACCGTCAATGCTTTTGATTCCTGTACCGGCATTGAACAGGACAAACATAAAACCAGACAGGGCGATATCTCGAATTTGAACAAAGATGGCTGGGGAGGTATAGGTTTTAACACCGATATCTACCCCGGGTACCGTCATGGTCGGCAGGGCAATGACAAACGTCCACAGCAAAAATGCATAGAACAGGCTGAGAGGCCGGACAAAAAGACCCGCCACCAACGCTATACCGCTGACTAATTCAAAGGTAGAAAGTGCGGTCAGAAAACCGCCAGGGCTCAGCAGGTTGCCCAGCATGCCAGTAAACAAAAACTGTTGAAACAGCTCGTTGATGTAGCCACTGGTTGACATATAGTTGTCAACCATCCCTTTGTTAGTGGATTCGCTCAGTAACAGACTGAGTTTGGATGTCCCACCAATGATAAAGACCACTCCCAGTCCAACTCTTAATAACAGAGCAATCAATCCAGTATTTGATTCGGATAAAGTATTCGATTTCACTTTTTATACCATGTATTCGATTTAATTTTTGTAACTGATCTTCCTGAAGAGTCTATATCGCAAATTCAACTGACAGCTGCGATGGATTCTTCCAATGAAAATCAGAGAATATGGAGCGCTTTTTTATAGCTGGACCAAGCGCTTTTCCAGATACGAAAAAATGACCTGTCAATTAACTTGATTCAGCACGGCAATCGATTACTGGTTTGGAGGGCGGGGAGATTTAAGCTGATACCAGGTGATGGATGAAAAAAACCAGTGTGTGTTTTGTATCGGTAGTGGGGCGCTGGTAAGCACTGCTTCAGTAACAATTGCAGCAGGCAGGCAAAGGTCAACCCCTGAGTCATTGGCAAAGATAGATTCTTTTAGAGGATCAGAAATAGTGGAACCAGCATACACGGAATCAGTGATCTCAGAGCGACTGCCCTCACCGTAGGCCATAGCAAGAGCTAAGTTTGTCAGCAAAACAAATTGTAGGCAAAACAATACAAATAACGAGGTTACTTTGCGCATCATCCATGTCCGAAAATCATTGTCCGGGTTTTAGGACCGATAACTTTTATAATGGTTTCAATTGTCTCGAATTATTTTCTGCACTGCTGGAATTCTCTCATGGCTTGCAGCAGCGGCTTACAGGGTCTCTATGAACTAACTTAATCGTTACCTGTCTCTTGTGCTGCATCTTCACGAAATAGCAGGTATAGATTGCGGTAATGATTTTGTTTATGTCACTGCAGTCGTTAGTGGTTAAGAAAGGGGTTTGATATGCATAAGATTTTGACGGTGTTGATTCTCTTGCTGGGACTGAATACAACTTACGCCGATGAGCCGGTAAGTACTGGTTATTGGAGTAATGCTGCGATAGGTGAGCATGATACGGTTGCTTATCACTCCGCAGATGTTCGTAATAAACATGCAGAAGTGAGCGGCAGCAAAAAGTTTTTAGTTGAGTGGAACAATGCTCAGTGGTATTTCGCCTCTCAGGCCTCAGCAGATAAGTTTGCTGCTGATCCACTGCGCTATCGACCTGAATACAATGGGCATTGTTCCAACGCGTTAAGCCTTGGGGAAGGCCTGATACCGACAGATGGGACTGTCTGGGAGTTTTTCGGTGATAAATTACATCTTTTTTATGCGGAACGAGGTCGGCAGCGTTGGTTAAACGGGGACTGGAAAGTTTATAAGGCAGAAGCCGATCAGGCCTGGAAGAAGTTACAGTAAAAGCATCAAAACTGAATAAGGGAGGGATGGCGATGAAAAAGATTGTCCTGGTGGCACTTTTGGGAGTCACTGCTGCCGTTGGTTCTGTTGCTAATTCAGCGATGAGTCTGCTTGATGAGCTAACCCGCTACCGTAATCTGGGGTCGCTAAAGGCAATCTCTGCTCTCAAAACGGATAACGCACGACTGATTAAGCAGAATAAGATGTTGTCTGGTCAGATCAGTGCGGCCAAGAAAAAAGTAGCCGCGAGAAAAAATAGAGTGGTTAAAAAATCACTGATTAGAGCAAATCGGAAAATCGCTACAGCTGGAGCAACCTTACTCCCTGTTTCAGGTACTCTTGTTGTGGGGTCTGTCATGGCGCTCGAGATCCATGAACTGTGCCAGGATGCCAAGGATATGACGGCTTTTGAGAAAGACCTTTTTGGACAAGAGTCAGCATCTGATCCGGATCAAGAGAGACTGTGCGGTATGGATATCGAAGCACAGATTGCAGCGGCCCAGAATGCTGTATCAGCCTCCTATCAATCCCTGAAAAAGACAACGGTCAGTACCTTTCAAGAGAGTGCTGAATACCTGCGGGAATGGCAAGCTCCGCTTCTGAACGATGCAGGAAATGCAGTCTCAGTTGCCTGGGAAGATCTGTTAAAAACCTTATCCATTAAATATCAGCAAGGAGCGGATTCCTTTATCGAACCAAAGACCACTCCATATGCTGGTTTCTCTCAACAGGGTACCATCATTCGATTGAACAATGACTGAGCGAAAGCGTACTAACTGAATGGGATGCACGAATACCTGTCAGGTAGGGTTGATTCAGTATCAGCAATAGCTAACTTGGGAGCTGCCCTAAACTCGATTTTTATCCTTTAGAGCCTGTTGTAGCAGCTTGATGTTACGTAGATTAGCCTTGTACCAGAAATCAAACAGATCCCCTATCAGGGGAATCGAACCAATCACAAACTCCAGCGCGGCATTGATCAACATACGAATAAATGTGGTAAAGGGAATTTTCAGACGCCAGGCTCGTGATATCAGATATAGAGAGGTTATCCCCCCAAAGGCATCTCCAACTCCCGGTATCAGCCCTATCAGCCCGTCCAGGCCGAATCGCCAGCGAGTACCAGGAACACGAAATGCAGCGTCCAGCAGTGTTGCCAGGCGATCCAGTCGATCCAGCTCCTGCTGAGTTTCAGAGGAATGCTTCGGGTCGCTGTTTTCAATAGCTTCGCCTTGAAGCGGTCTGGAGTTGGTTTTAGAGAGTCTCATCAATTAAGCCTAAAGTGGGTGATCCCATTCAAAGTATAAGTCTGTCGTTGTTGTCAGGTTTGGCCAATAGGATAACTGGTCTTGACTGCCTACAGAGTGACATAGGTGATTTGTCGAGAAAATAGCGTTTTGGTTTTCTATACTTAACATATTATTTCTTTAGCTTAAAAGAAGGAGTCTGCAGTTGAACCAGTTCGATGTTCAGTTTGGAGAGTTCCTAAGTACAGCCGTCGACTACGATGTTGCGTTGGAACACCTTAAACGTAGTATTTCTGCAATTTGCCGCTCAGGTCGCGGAGTCACCTATTATTACATTGGTAAAGGTAGTGGTTCGAATGCAACTCAAGCCATTTATCGCCGCTATAAAAATAAAAAAACTGATTGGGAGCTGACGGAAGATTGGGCTCTTTTCGAGTCAACCTCTGAGCATCTGGTCAGTGAACTTGAAAGTACTCTGAATGACCACTACATGCGCAATGATCCAAATCGCTGTTTAAACACAGGCGGAGGCTCAGCAGGCAGACCTAGTTCGCAACCAAACCACTACATCTATCTTGCCCTCAGGCGGCATTAAAGGGTTTCCAGCGAAAGGGCTTTTCAGGTTGCCTACCATTGCGTTACCAGCGCCAACAGCAAAGTTGCTTCGAGCCATCGATATTAAAGCTCGATCACAGAAAGACGATGCTGTTGAGTTTGGTCTTAGAGAACCTACGAACAGGCCCCTTGGGCCCCAAAAGGCTCGCTGAGAAAATCAGGGACTTATTCGCAGGTTTCTTGGTTTTTCAACACTGAAATAAAAGCGTTCAACAACCCTATCCCAGTACTTTAATTATCTTGTCAAAAGTATCCCTGTACTTCGATGTTAACTCACGATTCAATTCTTGCAGCTCTTCTTCTTTAAAGGACATTGCTTTAACTACAGAATCGGATAACTCCGCTGGTAAAACACCACGAGGCATTTCAGGAAGATCCCAAGTATTCATGTAGTTAACTTGCTTTCGTAGCTTTGGAAGCAGTCCTACGCGAGGTGTCAAAAACGACATGGAAGTAATAAGCCCATGCAAGCTTGTACCACAATAACAAGATGCGCATCGAATTAAGTTCATGATGTCAAAAACACCACCCTCTTCGTAAGTATAATATTCAACTTCTGGACTGAGCTCTTGTGTAATTCGGCGTATTCCATCAATATCACGATGACCAGCGGCATTGCCGATAGCAATAAAAACTATGGGTAAACCAATTTTTTTGTATAAATCAGATATAGCACTGGAAAATTCGTTCCCATATACGCGTGCATGTGCGTTAGATATCTGAAATATTATAAACCCGTTGTCCAACTTAGTGATTAAATCATTAACATCCTTACTGGTTCGGCTACAAACTTCATCAACTGAGAAGACTTCTCCCATCATCGTAGCGGAATCAGGAGACATTTCGACATCCAGATCACATACGTCCTTAACACTATCTCTGGAAAAAGTATCCCTAACAGATATATAGGAAGCCATTCCCAAAGTTGATGTCAGTTCTGATATTGCATCACCTGACACACCTGATACTCCAGTGGCCCCTACTGAATTATAGATAACAGATCGAGAGCCGATCAGTTCTCGTTTATCTGGCTGAAAAGGGAAGTACGAGTGCACACCTACATACTTTTTAGCCACATTTAGCAATGGTTTGGAAAAAAATCTGAAAATGACTCTTTCGAAAAAATACTCTAATTTGTCTGGGATAAGATAACTGATAGCTGAAAACCAGTCACAGCTGATAACATCCCCACCCGCAAGAATAATTACCGCATCGGAACCTGATTTATTAAGGCAGTCCTTTATACTCTCAGTTTTCAATGCCCCATAATCTAATAGATCACTTTCTACCATTCCAGACACCATGACATTTATATTGGTGTCGCTGTTTTCTATCAATCTCTTCATTATTATCGGAAATAGAAGATCACCATAATTATGCCGATCAAAAGCCCCATATAGAATGACATCTTTCATTAATAATTCACCAGTAAGAAATGATAGTTACATACTTTCATAAGTGTTACTTTATAAATTTCATGCTTAATTCATTGAAATTATATATAAAACATATTAAGAAAATCACATTTTTGTTAATATGTTTTACTCTCAATAAGACTTCGATAGAATAAAATAATTATTGTTGATAGTATCATTTCATATGGAGAGAATCCTTTAGGAAAATTAGTCAGCAACTTATAAACAGAAAAATTGTATATACGCTGTGATAATAATTTCCAATAATATTATACTTTTATGATCTTCTGCAAGGTAAATATGTTAAATAACAGATTATAAATTCTAAAATAAAAATTCTTGAATTAATAAAAATATCAAAATTGCAAATAAAACAAGTGAAATATAACGAATTTAAATATATTTATATTAATATATAAATAACCGCACCAGAAAATGGAGAACACAACAATGTAAATGGTTTATATTTCTCTCCTCTGAAGTCAGAAGCGTTCCAAGTACTAAGATCTAGGAGCATCTACCCTTATTCGTTGATTAGTACAGGAGTTATATTTCACCTGTGTGACAGGGGCATCAAATTCTTCACAAAGGTGGCAAAATGCCAGATTGGTTGAGTGCTTTCGCGACAATAACGTGACTAAATATTCTCCCGACTCGTAAATGGTCGACGCGCGCCTGTGGCTAAGCTGGCTCTCGTGGAGAATTGAAGAAGATAAAAAGGAGGTTAAGGTATAAATTGGCGCGCCTGGAGGGATTCGAACCCCCGACCAACAGGATCGGAATCTGTTATTCTAGCAAATCAATAGTATCCAAAACAAACTGGTTTTACCCCGATTTGTCGGACACCTAGTTAAGAGTAGATAATCTACTTTAACGAGGTTTTTACATGTCTAATACACGAAGAAAATATTCCGAAGAGTACAAGCGCGAAGCCGTTTCATTAGCGCTTCAACCAGATGCATCGATAGCTGAAGTTTCA
>NZ_MIEQ01000018.1 GCF_001968815.1 Motiliproteus sp. MSK22-1
CTTAAAAAGAGAAAGGGTGAACAGAAGAAATTACAAAACCCGAACAGAAGCCAGAGCTGATGTATTTGATTACATCGAGCGATTTTATAACCAGAGGAAGAAGCGTAAGCTAACTCAGAATGCTCTTAACTGACTGTCCGTGGAAACGGGGTAAAACCAAATAGACGCTAAAGCAACAGAGCAAGAAATTTACAATGCGACTAAGCAAGATTATGAAAGCTATATGCTATCGAAATCAGACTTCGAGGTTTCAGATGTAAAAACCTTTGATTGGAATAGAGATTCGAATGGTTTTATGTATGCAACTGCAGATAACCCCAACTTCAATGGAATAAGTGTCCGAAGCTGTGTTATTTCTATTCTTTCAGTTAGATAAGATATCTCCTGAGTCTACTACTTGGAGATAATGGGCCAATAGACCTATTGGCCCATCTCTCGGATTAGTTCATTGCTTTTACATTCGATGAACATTAAAGCAATGGAGCCCCATTTACCCCAAGATGCTATGGATCTATTAGATTTCGGTCTGATCTGAATCTTGGGTGCTATCTGATTCCCCTTGGTACTCTTCGTGATTAGGATTCAGCTGACTAGAGTGGTTATCCAGACTGTCCCAATATGCATCATTATTGGGATTCATGCTGTCACTACGATCATCGTTTGGTGTTCTGCTCATTTTTATTTCCTATTTGGGTTTTTCGCTGCGCCGATTTGGCCATTCCGGTGAGCATTGGTTTTGTTATTGCCTGTTGTGCCTTTATTGCGGTTTTTTGCATCTGCTCGCTGATTGTTTCGGTTCGTTGGTTTCGTCATATGTCTGCCCTTTTTGATTGGATGAGGTTGCAGAGTAAGTAACGAACCCTCATATTCCTAATTAACACTAGGAAACAACTTGTTAACTTTGGTTAACTCTCATGGAATCAGAGGCTTATGAACCTAAAAGAAATGTTGGATGTTTTAACGCGTGATCGATCTTATGATGATCGTAAGGTGCTGAATGGGGTTGATTTGATTAAGACTGCTAATCAACTTGGCCTTAATTATGATCAGATCGCAGAGTTATGTGGCGTTTCGAAAACAACTATTTCTCATTGGGGAAACAAGGATAAAAAGCAATTGCCTAGGCGATCTCAGGTAGAAAAGTTACTGAGTCGAATTGGCTATGGGCGTTTCGAATGTGATCTGGAGCCGTTGAGTGATGATGCTATCGAATACCGAAGAGGTGTATCGACAATTGCTGCCTGCATTTTTCTTCTAACTATTCTTGGTTTTGTTTGGTATGTTGCTTGGAAGCCGTGTTCAGACAGCTGGGAAGAATGCAGTGCTCTGCCTTGGTACGAGAGACCATTATTTACATCTTATAAAGCTAAGCAAAATATCGAAGATTTTCGACAGTATATGAAGCAAAAAGAGCATGGTGTTGCTGAGTAGCAAAAGATATGAGACTTCGTTCGAATCGTCGTATTCGATTTGAGATATTGGATACTCAATGGAATCTCATAACGGTTGATATCCCTTGCTATTTCGGAGCTCTTCGTATTGCGCGAAATGAGATTCGACAAGATCATTGCGGATGATGGAAGGCAGTTTCAATTGAGATGAAACTGCTGATCAGATAATAAAATACGGAATTCACCTTGTGGATTCCGTTTTTTTTGTCCACTTCAGTCAGCGATGGAAGTGATTTTCCCGGCATAGCAAAGGTTTTTGTTGTATTTTCGGAAGTTCTTTCTATTGGCTTGATCAACTAATCTTTCCAGTAGACTACGTGCATCATTCTTTCTAAGCGGTTACTACTGCCTCTGGATATGGACGGAGCGTTATCGAAATGGCGAAGCCTGGCTCTGAATAGTAAGCTTGCCGTTAATCAGAGATGTGCCACGTCTTAGTCATAGCATCCTATAGTTATAGTCCGCCCAGCGATTTTCCCCCCTAATTTTTTGGAATAGATACGTTGGTTATGGTTGCCATTAAGTTGAATATTCCGTTAGTTTTTTTGTCGGAGTCATGACCTATCCAGTTTGCCTATCTGTATTGCTGGTAGAGTGGAGTATGACAGAGATCTGAGTAGGAGCTATTCAAGGTGGGTTTACCATCTGCATTACTGTTTTTGTTGGTTACTTCATTTCTCCGTGATTGTTATGACACTCGTATTGTTTTCGTCTTTTCACCTGATGGTCGCTTGAAGCTCATTTCTGTTTACTCTGGTAGCTGAAGGTTTTCGGTCTGCTTGATTGCTACCTGGTCTGGTCGGGTTTGCTCAGGTAGGAACTTATACAGCGTCAAGTCTGCTTGTATCGTTGCATACTCAACCAGGAAAGAGGGGGCGCTATTGGTAGAGTATTAGCGGGAATGTTGGCAGTTATTTGTAGATGGAGACCCGGTCGATTAAGGTTAGTCTCAAGCAGGGCCTCCTGGCTCTTTCTTAGGTGATATTCGATACTCTTAACTCAGTGCCTTTTGGCCGCTTAAAAATGCTCAGATGAGCTTTGTGGCCCCAGCAAGTAGGGCGCATTCGTTTAGATGTAGGTCAGAACATTTTAATCCGCATACGATTGAGCAGGGTAGGTGGTAGCTCTTATTGAGTTTGCGATATCTTATTTTTCTTTTTTTCCGGGCAGAAAAATAGATAGGAAAAAGACAAGAAGGCAGCAATTAAGATGATTTGAGAGAATTCTAGAATTACTTTAATCACTGAAAGCAGGTTCCAAAATACGGCTAGAAGGGTAGGGTTCTCAATACCCGTTAACAGGTATGGAATCATGCCTAAAGCATAAATGATGACAGATATTGGTATAAACGACAGTAATCCACCTGCCAGTAACCGGCCCGTATTTTTTTGTGTAAGCCGCCAGGACTCCTTGGCCTTGAACTTTTTAGAGTCTATTGCGATTGCAGGCAGTATTAGTGTGAAACGATAAAGTGCAACTGCTGTAATGATCGAAACTATTGCCAAGAAGCCCATGATGATAATGGGGTTTCCAACAAACCGTACAAACCTGTTGGAGGTACTTAAGAAGTAATTTGCAGCTATTGCTGGCCCCATGATTATAAATGTTGCAAAAATCATAATTGATAAATAGGCAATGACAGGTCTGTTTAACGGTGCTCCCAGGCCTCTCGGCTGTTCTTTTAGGATAATAAACCGATGCCATGCCACAGCGATTGCTGCAGTCACTAATACCTTGGCTATAGAGCTTGTTTGGGCGTAGAGAGGTTGCTGCTCAACCAATGCGTAGTATCCGACAGCTGCAGAAAAGGAGTAATAAACAATGAACCATGACCAGCACAGTTTCACTGCAGTCGAACTGTTTTCCAGGAGACTTTGGTATGCAACTTTTACCGTTTGAAAGACCGGTAGTTTTTCCAAAATAATGACCTCCTTAATTCAGATACATCCCAGGCGAATGAAAGCAGACCATTGCTTTCTCTATATCCACAATAAACACTTGGTAGCTGATTGAGGAGAAGATAGCCGTTGATTAACAGCAGATACTCCAACATATATTTCGATGCATTAATCTAAGCTTAGGTAAACTACCGGCGGGTGTAACACTCTTTTTGAAAAATATTGACTCTAACAAATGGGTTCAGATGGAAGTGCTTAGGTTTTTAGAATGCCTGTTATGAGTTATTTTCTGATTACCCTAACTTTGGCACCATGCTAGATTTTCATGGAATGTTTCACGTGGAACATCAGTGACAAGCGTTTGAAGTCATAGATGTCGAAAACCAGTTGAAAGAAGTTTGCAAAAATTTGCAGATGTTTAATATCAATGAATCGTCGTTTTCTATTCTAGATAATGGCTGATGTTTCACGTGAAACATCAGCCAAGGGTAGGAATAATTCTTACTGGTTTGCTGTGAGGATGTAAGTTGCGGCTGCTTGCAAATCATCAACGATTATTACGTTCTCAATGTCGAGTCCTTTAGCTAGAGTCCGCTCTCCCTTTCCTGTTCGCACAAGAATCGGTGTGCAGCCACGAGCAAGTCCAGCCTCCAGATCCCGTTTGCTGTCGCCAACAATAAAAGCCCCCTCTGCTGATTGACCAAAATGTTTCTCAATTTGAGTGATTAGACCGGGGGATGGCTTGCGGCATTGACACCGATCATCAGGGCCGTGAGGGCAAAAGAATATGCCATCGATATGTCCGCCAGCGGCGTTTACCAGTGCTTCCATCTTGTTGTGCATTGCCTTAAGGGTTTCCAGCGAAAAGTAGTTACGAGCGATACCGGATTGATTGGTGGCGACGGCGACAAGGTAACCAGCACTAGATAGTTGCGCGATTGCTTCGGCACTTCCGGGAATAGGTATCCACTCATCAACGCTTTTTATGTAGTTGTCCGAATCTTCGTTAATGACGCCATCGCGGTCAAGAATTACCAATTTGTTCATAAGATTCCTGAAGGGTTTTTCTACCAGAATACTGTGGATAAAGTAGATACTGCTGCTCGCCGTAATCCTTGTTAACGAAGATAGAGGTAGCGACGATAGGTTTAAGGGAAAACTATTATAGCACTGAGTAGTCGGTTGAGTTGTTTTGCATTGTCGGTATCTGATTTGAGCAGGCACAAAAAAACCGGCGCGAGGCCGGTTTTGAATTGCTGCGAATAATTAGCCCAGTAAGGCTATATCTGCGACCAGTAAGAAACGTGATCGTAGTTGGCTTAGCAACCTAATACGATTATCACGAACTTTCTCATCATCCGCCATGACCATCACTTTATCGAAGAAATGGTCGACGCTGGCTTGTAGCTGGGCGAGATTTTCCAGAACAGCCTTATAATTTGCCTCAGCCATTAACTCACCTAAAAGTGAGTCAAGAGAACTGAGTTCGGTATGAAGCGCTCGCTCTGCGTCTTCTTGCATAAGAGTGGTGTCAACAGCGACTGAACCGGGATCTCCTTGCTTTGCCAGAATGTTAGAAACTCGCTTGTTGGCAGCTGCAAGAGCTTCGGCCTGCGGTAAAGTACGGAAATGATTAACCGCTTTCACACGGTTATCAAAATCCAGTGGGCTGGTAGGATTCTTCGCTTTAACAGCCAGGAATATTTCAGCAGGAACACCTTCATCCGAGTACCAGGCGCGGAACCGTTCCAGCATAAACTCTAATACTGTTTTTTCTAAACCGTCGCGAGCGGGTAGGTCTGCGTAGTTATTCGCTGCCTGTTCCAACAGTTCCAGTAGGTCAAGATCCAATTCTTTTTCAACCAGAATCCGAAGAGTACCGAGCGTTGCACGTCGAAGGGCAAAGGGGTCTTTGCTTCCGGTAGGGGGCTGGTTGATTCCAAACAGACCGACCAGAGTATCAAGCCGATCGGCGATTGCGATTGCTTGTCCTGTTTTGCTGTCCGGCAAAGTATCACCAGCAAACTTAGGCAGATATTGCTGGTAGATTGCAGCAGCGACTTCTTCTGGCTCACCATCGTTTGTTGCATAGTGATATCCCATCAGCCCTTGAAGATCAGTAAACTCCAGAACCATCTCGCTGACCAGATCGGTTTTTGCCAGCATGGCAGCACGCTCGGCCCAGGCAGTATTACCATTGATTTTACCGGCGATGACCGAGGCCAGTTTAGAAACTCGAACAGACTTATCATAGACTGTCCCCAGCTTCGCTTGGAAGACAATCGGCTTTAAACGATCGATACGGGATTCAAGACTATGCTTCTTGTCAGTTTCAAAAAAGAAGGCCGCATCAGCGAGTCGTGGACGAATCACTCGCTCATTACCGGAAATAACCTGCTGTGGGTCCTTGCTCTCAATGTTACTGATGGTAATGAAGTAGGGTTGAATAGCTCCCTCCTCATTAACCACATGGAAGTACTTCTGGTGTTCCTTCATGGAGGACACCAGTGCTTCTGCAGGTACTTCCAGGAAGCGTTCTTCAAAGCGTCCGGATAGCGCTACAGGCCATTCCACCAAACCGGTTACTTCGTCCAAAAGGGCTGGATCTATGACTGCTTTGGCTCCTAGCGATTCTGCTGCCAGGTGTATTTGTTCCTCTATGTTCCTGCGGCGTTTATCGAAGTCGGCTATCACATATCCGCTTTCAGCAAGGGCGCTTTCATACTCAGAAGGTGCAATCAACTCGATGGACTTATTGTAGTGGAAGCGATGACCAAAGGTTTTGCGAGCAGCCTGATGTCCGAGGATTTCTGCATCAAGCACTTCATCACCAAACAGCATGACACACCAATGAGCGGGCCGGACGAATTCGACTTTGCTTGTGCCCCAACGCATACGTTTAGGAATAGGCAGACTGTCCAGGCATTGCTGGATTAATGCCGCCAGCTTTTCATTAATGGGCTGAGCTGGTTCTTGTTGAGAAAAAGCCATTTTGCCGTTTTGTTCTTCCAGCTCATCAATACTGGCTCCACATTTCTTAGCGAAGCCTTCCAGCGCTTTGGTTGGTTTTTTATCCGCGTCGAAGCAGATTTGAACAGGCGGTCCAGTCAGTACTGTGGTCTTACTCGGTGTGTGGGTTGGTAAGGCTGTAGCACGTATTGCCAGACGGCGGGGTGTGGCGAAAGCATGGATCTCCGTTTCGGTTAAAATCTGTTTCGCATCTTTGGCAAAGATATCTGCAAGCCCGGTTTCAAAGCTTTGCATGAAAGCATTAGATAGGGATTTGAGCGCTTTTGGGGGCAGCTCTTCTGTCCCCAGTTCAAATAAAAAGTCACGAAATTCCATTAGCTTTCCTCCCCTGTGTTGGCAAGTAGCTCAGTACGAAGTGCTTCGCTGGCAAGCGGGAAGCCTTTCTGCTTTCGGGCCTCGTAGTAGGCTTCGCAAACGGCACGAGCCAGAGTACGAACACGCAGGATATAGCGCTGGCGTTCTGTGACGGATATGGCGTGACGAGCGTCCAGCAGGTTAAAGGTGTGCGAAGCTTTCATGACCATTTCGTAAGCAGGAAGCGGTAACCCTTTTTCGACTAAGCGCTGACTGTCTTTTTCATACTGATCAAAGCATTGGAACAGGAAAGGGACATCAGCTTCTTCATAGTTGAAGGTGGACATTTCCACTTCGTTCTGATGGAACACATCACCGTAGGTTACTTTGCCACTCGGACCCTCTGTCCATACCAGGTCATAGATTGAATCTACGCCCTGAAGGTACATGGCGATGCGCTCCAGGCCATAGGTAATCTCACCGGTTACAGGGTAACACTCCAGTCCGCCTACCTGTTGGAAGTAAGTGAACTGGGTCACTTCCATGCCGTTTAGCCAGACTTCCCAGCCGAGCCCCCAGGCTCCTAGAGTGGGAGACTCCCAGTTATCCTCTACAAAGCGCACATCGTGAACCAATGGGTCAATGCCAAGGGTTTTCAGTGAGTTCAGATAGAGCTCCTGAAGATTGTCAGGAGAGGGCTTCATTACTACCTGAAACTGGTAGTAATGCTGCAGGCGATTTGGATTTTCGCCATAGCGGCCGTCAGTGGGGCGACGACAGGGTTGTACATAGGCTGCGTTCCAGTTTTCTGGTCCTACAGCTCTCAGGGTTGTGGCGGGATGGAAAGTCCCGGCACCCACTTCCATGTCCAATGGCTGGACAACAACACAGCCTTGATCAGCCCAGTAGTTTTGCAGGGTCATTATTAAGCCCTGAAAGGTACTGGCATCTACGGATAACTTGTCACTCACTCAGATCACCATCTATGGTTGTAGATAACTCAATTCGCCCAAACCGGGCATTATACATGATATCCCCATTAATGCCGGGTCCCGGCGTAATAGAATCACTTAAACAGGTGTGGATAATTCAGTGGATTGTTTATTTAAGTCAGGATTGGAAACTTATGTGAACTGATGGAAAAAATAGCCTTTTCATCGCTTCCTCAGAGGCTGATCTTTGCAGGTTGGAGCTTGCTCTTTTAAGTCTGGAAGACTATCGAATTGAAAAAGGTGAAGTCGATTCAAGTTTTATTGGATGGGGCTGGGATAATTTATCTGGGAATTTGAAACGGTAGTGAAAACTTGCCAGCGCTGAATCGAAGATATCAGCGCAATGTTTTAAACCGGTTTTCTGGCAATTAAATAGGCCTGGTTCCTTAGTCCCCGGGATAAATCTCCGCAATCAGATTCCTGCCTGTATGCGACAGGGATGAGATCGGCAAAAAGCGCAAAAAGCTCACCGGATTCAAGTAGGAAGTCTGGATTAGAGGGACCCGTATTGTCAGTCTTCTGTTGCGTAAACGTCTGATAAAAAATCAGTCCACCCGGTTTTAGTGCGTTACTGATAGCAGAACACAGTGTTCGTTCGAGATATGCCGAAACACAAATAACATCATAGCTTTCAGCTACGGGGGGCTCTTGATTAAGGTCGACAACACGGGCGTTTATACTCAGGTTGTTTTCCAGGGATAACTGTTGGAGCTTATTGATGGCAACTTCAGAGAGGTCCCAGGCCTCGGTGGTGAGTCCTTGTTTTGCCAGCAACAGGGCATTCCCCCCCAAACCACAGGCCAGCTCCAGGGCGCGGCCTTGTGCGGGAAGTAAATGAAGGTTTTCTGTCAGCACTTGTGCAGGACTGTTAGGAGTGCTGCTTTTGAGATAGCGTTGGTTCCATTTGTCTACAGGTGAACTAATCATTGGAATTGTTCCTTTTAGCACAATCACTAAATTATTCTATTGAAGGACTGGTCTGCAACGATCTGTTTGGCTTTCATTCGGCTGTGCATAATTTGGATTTTGTGTGACCCTTGATTTATGACCTTAGATCTATCGCTCTGACCACTTGCAGTAGTGACTATGATTACCGATCAATTTGTATAACCCTTTAACGCGTGATCTTCGCAAAAACTGCTTGAGTGATTGATGCCAAATCCGTTGCGGAAAGCTCAATCTCCAGTCCTCGGCGACCCGCGCTGACAAAGATGCTCTCAAGAGATTGAGCGCTGGCATCAATTACCATAGGCAATCGTTTTTTCTGCCCCAGGGGGGAAATTCCTCCAAGCACATAACCTGTGGCCCGTTGGGCATCCTGGCCATCAGCCATCATGACCTTTTTAGCGCTCAGAGCAGCACCCACAGCTTTTAGATCCAGATTGTGACTGACTGGAACGATGGCAACAGCCAGCTTTTTATTATCACCATTGAGAGCCACCATCAGGGTCTTAAAGACCCGTTGTGGTTCAACCCCTAACTTATCGGCTGCTTCTTCTCCATAGGAGTTGCTCTTAGGGTCATGATCGTAACTATGAGTTTGATAAGCAACCTTAGCTTTTTTGGCTGCATTGATAGCAGGGGTCATGATTTGAATATCTCCATATACCAAGCTCCTGGTGCGGGCAAGCAATTCCTTTATAGCCTGAAAATATAGTTTGAAAAATATTGCCTGAAAGCGAGTACCTTACCGAGTGGGCAACGGGATCACCTGAAGGTGGAATCCGAACTTTAACGTTTCCAGAAGACCGGAGTGAACAGAACCAATAGGGTAAATACCTCCAGGCGGCCCAATAACATGGAAAAGCAAAGTATCCACTTGGCTGCATCTCCGAGTCCTCCATAGTGAATCGAAACCTCTCCCAGTCCGGGTCCCAGGTTATTCAGGGTTGCGCCGATAGCGGTCCAGGCGGTGACCTGATCCAATCCTGTTGAAAGCAGGGCTACCAGCATGACAACAAACACAATCAGATAGACCGAAAAAAAGCCCCAAACGGCTTCTGCTACTCGGTCAGATATGGGTCTGTTACCGACCTTAATGGGTAATACGGCATTGGGATGCATCAGTCGCTTAACTTCACGGGAGCCCTGTTTAAGAATAATCAAAACGCGTATGACTTTCATTCCACCTCCGGTTGAGCCGGCACAACCTCCAGCGAATGCCGCGATAAAGAGCAGGAAGGGTAGCATTGTGGGCCATTGGGCAAAGTCAGCCGTGGCGAAACCTGTGGTTGTAGCGATGGAAACAACTTCAAATATGGCTCTACGGAAGGTTTCCAATCCATTGTAGGTTTCGTGCAGCATCAGCACGATGGTGGTAAACAGAGTAATGCCTGCCAAAATACCGATGTAAAATTTGAACTCTGGATCGCTCCAATAATGTAACAGGGATTTCTGCCGCCAAGCGGTAAAGTGTAAAGCAAAATTGACCGCTGAAATAATCATAAAGAAGACGGCTACTGCCTCTATGACAGGATTGTCAAAGTAACCGATGCTGGCGTCATGAGTAGAAAAGCCGCCGATGGCAACGGTCGAAAAACTGTGAGAAAGTGCATCAAAAGGAGTCATCCCCGCAGCCCAGTAACCCAGTGTGCAAAGAATGGTCAATGACAGGTAGATATACCAAAGAGCTTTAGCTGTTTCTGTGATACGTGGTGTTAATTTTGAGTCTTTGACGGGCCCGGGTGTTTCCGCTCTATACAGCTGCATACCCCCGATTCCCAGCATAGGGAGAATGGCAACCGCCAGTACGATAATTCCCATACCGCCAAACCACTGTAACTGCTGGCGATAGTAGAGAATGGATTGAGGTAACGAATCTATGCCGGTTATTACTGTTGCACCGGTGGTGGTCAGGCCGGAAAGGGATTCAAACACTGCATCGACAATCGATAGATCTGGTGTCTCGGCCAGTATCAGAGGGATTGAGCCGAAAAGTCCGAGTACGGTCCAGAACAGAACCGTTATCAGAAATCCATCTCGAGTCCGTAGATCTTGTCTGACGCGATAAACAGGAGCCCACATGACAAAGCCGGTCAGCAAGGTAATGATGAAAGCGATAACAAAAGGGAATGAAGCACCATCCTCAAAGAGGTAGGAGACGACAATAGGAGGAACCATACTGAAGCTGAAGAGCATCAGCAGGATTCCCAGAATTCTTAGAATGACACGAAAGTGCATATCAAGCTGGCTCCAATCCCTAGAAGAATGTCAGGCCGACCTGGAACAGGCGCTCGACATCCGGGATACGTCGTTTGTCGATCAAAAACAAGATTACGTGGTCATCGTTTTCAACGACAACATCATCATGGGCGATTAGTACTTCATCGTTACGCACAATAGCACCGATAGTCGTTCCAGGGGGGAGGTCGATATCCTCGATGGCCCGCCCGACAACTTTGGAAGATCGCTGATCTCCATGGGCTATCGCTTCCATTGCTTCTGCCGCGCCTCGTCGTAGAGAGTGAACATTTACAACATCCCCTCGACGGACGTGGGTTAACAGACTACCTATAGTGTCCTGCTGTGGTGAAATGGCAATATCAATCACCCCCCCTTGCACCAGGTCTACGTATGCCGGATTATTGATTAGTGTCATTACCGTTCTGGCCCCGAGTCGTTTTGCCAACATGGAGGCCATGATGTTGGCCTCATCGTCGTTGGTTAGTGCGCAAAAAACATCGGTACTTTCGATGTTCTCTTCTAGCAGCAGCTCCTGATCTGAGGCACTGCCCTGAAGTACAATGGTACGATTCAGTTCGTTGGCCAAAAGATTGCAGCGACGAATATTCCGCTCGATCAGCTTAACCTGGTAGTTATCCTCGGTACTACGGGCCAAGCTTGCTCCGATATTCCCGCCCCCTGCAATGATAATCCGCTTATAGGGGGTCTCCAGTCGTCTCAGCTCGCTCATGACTGATCGAATGTCTTTTCGGGCGGCGATAAAGAACACTTCGTCATCAGCTTCGATCAGGGTATCGCCTTGAGGAATTATTGGGCTTCCTCGCCGAAATATAGCGGCCACCCGGGTGTCTACAGCAGGCATATGAGAGCGTAAGTAAGATATTTCGTGTCCGACCAGGGGGCCACCGTAATAGGCTTTCACTGCAACCAGTTGCGCCTTTCCTTCGGCAAAATCCAATACTTGAAGAGCTCCCGGATGCTGTATCAGGCGCTTAATGTTGCGAGTGACCAGCTGCTCTGGACTGATCAATACATTAATCGGAATGGCTTTGTCAGTAAATAATGCATCTTTCTTGGTCAGATAGTCATGGCTCCGAACCCGCCCAATGCGTGTGGGTGTGTGGTAGAGACTAAAAGCGATTTGGCAAGCAACCATGTTTTCTGCGTCGCTGTTGGTCACTGCTATCAACATATCGGCATCTTCTGCGCCAGCTTGCTCCAGCACGGTGGGAGAAGAACCCTGTCCCTGAACGGTACGGATATCCAAGCGATCCTGGAGCTCTCGCAGGCGAGACAGGTCAGTATCGACAATGGTGATATCGTTGGATTCACTGGCAAGATTTTCCGCTAAAGTCGCGCCGACTTGACCCGCACCGAGTATGATGATTTTCATAGTTCTGGGATTATCCCTTTTTATCGATCACGGCGTAGTAAAAGCCGTCATGGCTGTTTTCTTGTGGGAACAGTTGCCGTCCTGCAGAACGTTCAATGCCCCAGTCAGCCTTAACCCTGAATTCAACGGCCTCGGGATGAGTATCCAAAAACTGTTTGATAACCGCTTCATTCTCGTCTGGAAGCACGGAGCATGTGGCATAGACGAGCCTTCCATCGCTGCCCAGCATTGACCAAAGGTTCTCCAGAATGTTGAGTTGTAGCGCTGACAGATTGCCTATATCACTGTTTTTCCTTAATGATTTGATATCAGGGTTACGTCGAATCACACCTGTAGCTGAGCAGGGTGCATCCAGTAAAATCCGATCAAACGGTTGGCCATCCCACCATGAGGATTCCGCTGCATCAGCTGTCTTGAGCTCACAGTTCAAGCCTATTCGCTGCAGATTTTCTTCAATTCGAATTAATCGATCAGGGCTTACATCCAATGCCAGACAGTGGTCGAGATTTGTTTCAGATTCAAGGATATGGCCGGTTTTTCCGCCAGGAGCCGCGCAGGCATCAAGGACCCGTTGCTGTGGCTGAAGATCGAGTAAACCGGCTGCTAATTGAGCAGCCTCATCCTGAACGCTGATCAGTCCCTGGGAAAAGCCGGGAAGTTGGTCAACGTCAACGGGGTTATCCAGAATGATGGCGGTGGCAGCGAACTGACCGAAGTGGTGAGGTATACCCTCCGCCTTCAATCGTTCAGAATAATCCGGCCGACTGATTGCGCTTAGATTGACACGGAGAGTCATTGGAGCCTGATTATTATTTTGCTCCAGTACCTGAGACCAATGGTCGGGCCAGGCATTTTTTATCCGCTTGATTAACCACTGAGGGTGAGCATAGCTGTAGATCGGGTTCTGCTGTAATGTCTGTTGTAGTTCCGGTTGGCGTTGAAAATTTCGTAGAACAGCGTTGACCAACCCTTTTGCCCATGGCTTTTTCTTGAGTTTTACCGCTGCCTGTACTGTTTCACTGATCGCGGCATGGGCAGGAACCCGGCTATGGAGCAGCTGATACAGGCCCATTAGAATCAGTGCCTGTACATCCTGATCTTTTGGCTTCAGGGGTTTAGCCAACAGCCGCTGAGCGATCAGCTCAAGCTGGGGTAAATATCGGAGGGTTCCATAACAGAGTTGCTGCAATAAAGGCCGTTCATTAGCCGGAGTGTTTGTTATCGCGACCGGAAGCAAAGTAGAAAGTGAGGCTTCACGTTTGAGAATTGAAGCCAGTACTCTGGATGCCTGAACCCGAACACTCAGTATTTGGAGACTCATAGTCAGGTTTACGCCTCTATATCAAAACGATTGCCGGGACGAAACAAATCTTGTCTGGCATTGAGCAGGTCGGCAATAAAGAGTTGTTTTTTCCCTGGCAGCTGTAAACTGGTGACTGCGATAATACCATTTCCGGTAGCGACGCTGAGGCCGTCATTGTCGGCAGATATGATTGTTCCTGGTCGTTGATCCGTTTGCCCTTCAAGCAGGTGAGCTTGCCAGATTCTTATTCGTTCGCCATTAAGCTGGCTGTAGGTAACTGGCCAGGGATTGAGTCCTCGAATTTGTCGGTCAAGTTTCTCAGCCGATAGAGTCCAGTTTATTTGACCTTCAGCTTTGAGTAACTTTGAGGCGTAACAGGCAAGGTTTTCATCCTGGGCTTCAGCGGTTATTGTGCCCGATTGAATTTTTCCAAGAGCTTCTAACAGCGCTGTTGCTCCAATTTCTGCCAGACGGTCGTGAAGTGTTCCTGAGCTGTCCTCAGCGGTTATCGGACAAGTCCTCTTGAGCAGCATGTCACCGGTATCCAGGCCTTTATCCATCTGCATGATGGTAATGCCTGTTTCTGTGTCACCGGCAATCAAAGAACGATGGATGGGGGCGGCACCTCGCCAGCGGGGAAGCAGGGAAGCATGGACATTGATACAGCCCAACCGTGGAGTATTTAAAATTGTCTCCGGAAGTAATAATCCATAGGCGGCGACAACCATGATATCGGCATTTAACTGAGCCAGTTTTTTCTGTTCTTCGTCAGGTTTTAAGCTGAGAGGCTGACATACATTAATACCAGATCGAACAGCTAACTCTTTTACCGGGCTTGCTGTCAGTTTCTTGCCGCGACCGGCAGGGCGGTCAGGCTGAGTATACACTGCCACAACTTCATGCTCACTGCCAATAAGGGCCTCCAGGCTGGCTGCAGCAAACTCAGGAGTACCGGCGAAAACTATACGAAGAGGATCGACGGGCTGTTCTTTTGACAGGGATTCGGATTCTGTTGTAGGCATTATAGGTAACGGTTCCGTTTATCTAAAAAAAGCAGGATTGTAAAAACAAACCTGCTTTCTGTAGGAGCTGTTCGGAGTATGACGGTTTCTTGTTGTATGACAACGTTAAGAGTGTTGTCAGGATGAAAAAATGATCGCTGTTAGGCGTGTGCTTCCCGACGGTGTTTCTTTTCCAACTTGGAGCGAATTCGATTTCGCTTCAGTGTGGATAAGTAATCAACAAACAGTTTTCCCTCCAGGTGATCAATTTCATGTTGGATGCAGACAGCGAGCAGGCCTGTTGCCTCCAGTTCATAAGGCTCACCATTACGGTCAAGTGCGCGTAATAATATATGATTGGCCCGTTCTACAGTTTCATAGTATTCAGGAACAGAGAGGCAGCCTTCTTGGGATTCTTCTCGTTCGTCATCCAGAATGTCGTATTCGGGGTTGATGAGGACCATAGGTTCGTTCTTGTCTTCAGACAGATCGATGACCACTACCCTTTTATGAACATTAATCTGTGTTGCAGCCAGCCCAATACCAGGGGCATCGTACATGGTTTCAAACATATCATCGATTAATTGCGTTATTTCGCCATCAACTTCAGTGACAGGCGTAGCCTTAGTGCGAAGTCGTGGATCGGGAAATTCAAGTATGTTTAACAAAGCCATAAGTAAAACAACACGTTATATAAAGAATAAAGGGCGTTTGCGTTGCGAAATCCAACGATAAGCCTATTATACTGTTTACAAGACCACATTCCATAGTAAGAATAAGGCAGTAATACGGGCTCTGGCCATATTCTTATAGACTGTTCCGGTACGCTTCTCTGATAAATGCTGAAAGGGATTTACGAATGAAAAAGCTCCTGATTGGATTTATCCTTTTACTGACAGGACCTTTGATGATCAGCCAACTGGCTGCTGATGAGATCCAATTGGTTGACAATCATCCTGATCGTCACGTGGTGGTGAAGGGTGATACGCTTTGGGATATTTCTGCCACCTTTTTGAAAAGTCCATGGCTCTGGCCAAAAGTGTGGTCAGTTAACCCGCAAATTGATAATCCGCATTTGATTTACCCGGGTGATGTTGTTTATCTGGTGTATGTAAATGGGGTTCCCCAGCTACGCCTTGACCGTAGCGGGAAGCTTAGTCCGCAGATTAGACGCTCTCCACTGGAGCAGGCCATCCGGGCCATTCCTCTGCAGGATGTTAAAAGTTTTCTTTCAGATAATCTGGTCCTTTCTGCTGACGAGCTGCAAGCTGCGCCTTACGTATTAGGAGGAGCAAATTCTGCCATCATTGCAGGTGCAGGCGATCGGGTTTATGCCCGGGGTACTGTAGAACAAAATGATCAGAACTTTTTTGGAGTTTATCGACCTGCACGGGTTTATATTGATCCAGATACCGAAGAAGTACTGGGTTATGAGTCCAAGGCTATCGGTGGTGGTTACCTGGTCTCAACCAAGAAAGATATTCTTACTTTGGATTTGAAGCGAACTCATGAAGAGGTTCGGGTCAAGGATCGAGTTCTACCCACTCCGGAAACGGTGATTCAGTCAGTGTTTTACCCCAGTGCTCCTGACAAAGATGTGTCTGGTAAGATTATGTCGGTGTTGAAAGGGGTTACCCAGATTGGTCAATTTGACGTAGTTGCCATTAACCTTGGTGATCGGGAGGGGATGAAGCCCGGACATGTTCTTCATGTATTCAAGAAGGGCGAGATCGTGAAGGATCCGGTGACAGGGGAGCTGCTAACCTTGCCGTCAGAGTTGGGCGGTACCGTTATGGTGTTTAAGGTTTTCGATAAGGTGAGTTATGCACTGGTCATGAAAGCAGAGAATGTGCTTTCTGTGCTTGATGAGGTCCATACTCCATAGTAATGTTTCACGTAGGTTTGCTTGACAGGGAAGGTGAGCGTAACTGCAAGGTCTCATAACCCGGCAAGCATTTCTTTTGTTTGATAGACGACTGCTTTCAATTATTTAAGATCAAGGATGATCTATGCACTCTCATCTCAAATCCTGGCTTCTGCTAAGTTTTTTACCTGGGTTGGGTCCCAGCTCATTGAATCGCTTGCGCATAGAATTTGGCAGCGCCACGTCCATTCTTGATCAACAGTCAAAGGAACTGGCTGCTTATGGAGTACGCCAGAATAGCCTTCGAGTGCTGAATGAGTGGCGAAAGTGTCCAGTTGAACACTTTCTTTCTGACAAACTTGAGCAAGCGGAAGCCTGGGCAGAGCTTGCCGGGCACCACCTTATCTCTATTGAATGTCCGGGATATCCCTGTTTATTAAAAGAGATCCATGACCCGCCGCCTGTGTTGTATTTACGCGGAGATCCTGAAGTCCTTCAGCAACATCAGGTGGCGATTGTGGGAAGTCGGAATGCGTCTATCAGTGGTTGTGAAAATGCATACGGATTCGCTAAACAGCTATCATTGAATGGCTGGGTGCCTACCAGCGGTCTTGCGATTGGTATTGATGGGCAGGCACATCTAGGGGCATTGGATGGACTGGGGCTTACTATAGCCGTCATGGCTACCGGGGTTGATTCGGTCTATCCTCGCAGGCACTGCTCTCTGGCTGAGCGTATTATTGCCGGGGGAGGGGCTGTTCTTTCTGAATTCCCGCTGGGGACTGCTCCTCGTGCGCAACTGTTTCCGCGACGGAACCGGATTATAAGTGGTTTAAGCATGGCAACGCTGGTGGTAGAGGCTTCTCCAAACAGTGGCTCGCTAATTACTGCGAAACAGGCACTGAACCAAGGCCGAGAAGTTTTTGCCATTCCTGGATCAATTCATAGTCCCATGAGTAAAGGCTGTCATGAACTAATACGTCAGGGAGCTAAGCTGGTAGAACAGGTCGATCATATTTTTGAAGAGCTGGGACCGCAAATCAGTTTACCAATAGAGTCATGCAGCCAAACAGGAGGAGAGACAGATAGTTTATTGTCGTCGTTAACTCCATTTGAAAAACGACTGGTCAGTTTTACTGGCTTTGAGCCAACGTCTGTCGATCAGCTGGTACAGCGATCGGGTCACAGCGCTGAGGAAGTGATCTCCAGGATGTTAGAACTTGAACTGAAAGGGCTGGTCAGGTCAGTGCCTGGCGGGTATCAGCGTTAAGTTGTTATTAATTGGTGGCTTAGGTACTGCTTGTAATCCATAGCTGGCCTCATTTACAGCTAATTATATATCTAAAGAATATAGGGCTATTGCTGATAGTTTGTGGCTAGTCTATCTCAGCACTTGAAAGCCGCTTTGTACTCAGGTAGGTTTGCCGGATCTGTTGGCGGAGTGGTTTTTGGAAAAGTATTCTTCTTATAGTTTTAGATCTATAAGGCCCTCTCTCAGTAAGATCTTTAGAGTAGGCCCATCAAGGGCCTTTTAAGTAAGATTTTTTTAATTAGAGTAATGCTCATGTCTAACTCCTTTGTCGCAATTCTTATGGGTTCGGATTCTGATCTTCCCGTTATGGAAGCATCAATGGATGTCCTCAAGTCTTTGAATGTACCTTTTGAAGTGAAAATTTCTTCAGCGCATCGCACTCCTGTTGCTACCCACGACTATGTCGTGGATGCTGATCAGCGTGGCTGCGTGGCGTTTATTTGTGCTGCTGGTATGGCTGCTCACTTAGCCGGTGCGGTTGCTGCAAATACCCTTAAGCCTGTGATCGGCGTACCGATCAACTCTTCTTTAGACGGCTTGGATGCTCTGTTATCTACTGTACAGATGCCTGGTGGTATCCCGGTTGCTACAGTTGCTATTGGTAAGGCAGGAGCAAAAAATGCAGCCTATCTGGCAGCCCAGATTCTGGCTACTAAGGATGAACAGCTGGCCCAGCGTCTGTTGGCAGAACGCCAGGAAAATACCAAAGCGGTATTGGCTAAAGACAAAGCGCTACAAGAAAGACTGGCAAATAGCTAAGTGCTGATTAATCAGAGCTAGTTTCCTGAAGCATGAGTATATGGCATACAAAACAGGCTGTTCGGGCCCTTGATCAAGGCGGGGTTATTGCCTATCCGACAGAGGCTATCTGGGGGCTGGGCTGTAATCCCTGGGATCGGGCGGCGGTTATGCATTTGCTGAAATTGAAGCAAAGGCCTGTGGATAAAGGTCTTATTCTGATCGCAGGAGATATCTCTCAATTGGGAGATTTATTGCTTGGATTATCCGAAAGTGAGCGTTTACTTTTATCACAACCAAGGTCCGTTCCTACTACTTGGATTATACCCGACAGAATGAGAGTCATACCTACTTGGGTCAAAGGTTTACATTCTGATGTGGCTGTAAGGGTGAGTACTCACTTAGGTGTTAAGCAGCTTTGTCACTACTATGATGGAATGTTGGTGTCCACATCAGCAAATATCAGTAGTCAGCCCCCAGCACGAACTCAACGGGAGGTTCGTGCTGCGTTCGGTCGTTCTTTGAACTATCTGTTGCCGGGTCCCCTGGGTGGTTCAAATAGACCTTCTGAAATTCGACTGTTGAAGACCGGTGCGGTGTTACGATCCGGCTAGACGGCTCTATTGGATGCGCCAACTTCAGGCGCTGTAATCTGAAGCGCCAAATGAGCCATTAAGCCAGGTAAATAATTCCGTTCTTATTGAAGAAACCAGGTTCTAAGAGGTTAACTTATGGCTACCGCAGATATGGCGCTAGTTAAGCCATTTATGGAAAAGTTGCAGGACAGTATCTGTGATGGCCTGCAGGTGCTTGAGCCGGAGGTGTCGTTTGTTGAGGACCGCTGGACCAAGGAGTCTGGAGGTGGTGGTCGCTCCCGGGTGATTGCCGGTGGCCAGGTCTTTGAGAAAGGAGGGGTCAACTTTTCCCATGTTCAAGGGCAGAATATGCCGGCTTCCGCAACGGCCCACCGGCCAGAATTAGCGGGGCGAAGCTATCAGGCGGTTGGGGTTTCGCTGGTGATGCATCCTGATAATCCCTATGTACCTACCTCCCACGCCAATGTTCGATTTTTTATCGCAGAGAAGGAAGGCGAAGATCCCATCTGGTGGTTTGGAGGTGGGTATGATCTGACTCCCTACTATGGTTTTGAAGAAGATTGCCGGGAATGGCATAAAACCGCAAAGGATACCTGCGATCCTTTTGGAAAAGATCGTTATCAGGCATATAAAGAGTGGTGTGATAGATATTTTTACCTGAAACACCGTAACGAACCCAGAGGAGTGGGGGGATTGTTTTTTGATGATCTCAACACGCCTGATTTTGATCAGTGCTTCAAATTTGTGCAAGCGGTGGGTAACAGTTACCTTCAAGCATATCTGCCGATTGTTCGACGTAGGGTTGATACAGCTTACGGGGAACGGGAGAAAAAGTTCCAACGTTACAGACGAGGGCGTTATGTCGAGTTTAACCTTGTATATGATCGAGGCACACTGTTTGGCTTACAATCGGGGGGACGGACCGAGTCAATTTTGATGTCGATGCCACCTGAGGTCAGCTGGCAATATAATTGGCAACCCGAAGAGGGAAGTGAAGAAGCTGTTTTGTATAGGGAGTTTCTTAAGCCTCGAGACTGGATTAACGCATAATTGTCTTTCTATTCTGCCTTTACCAACAATTTTAGGATGCGCTATGAGTGACCGCTACGCAGTGGTGGGAAATCCCATTAAACACAGCAAGTCTCCTCAAATACACAGTCGGTTTGCTGCAATGCTTGGCCAGAAGCTTAGCTACCAGACAATGTTAGTAGAGAGTGGAGAGTTTGAGGCTGAAGCACAGCGATTCTTCGCTGAAGGCGGGAGTGGATTGAATGTCACCGTTCCTTTTAAGCAGCAAGCCTGGTCGTTGGCCAGTGAGCTTTCGGATCGTGCCCGTTTAGCCGGTGCAGTAAATACTCTTTTTCTAAGTCGACAGGGGCTTATCTGCGGTGATAATACCGATGGTGTTGGCATGGTTCGGGATCTGGAAATCAATCATGGTACTCGATTGAAGGGAAAGCGAATCTTGATACTTGGGGCTGGTGGAGCGGTACGTGGAGTTTTGGCACCGGTACTGGCAACAGAGCCTCAATCCTTAACTATTGTTAACCGCACTGCTGAGAAAGCTGAGCAACTGGCAGAGGATTTCTCCCATTTGGGTTGTGTCACTGGCAGTGGTTATTGCCAGCTACAGGGGCGTTTTGATTTAGTGATAAACGGAACCTCTGCCAGTTTACAGGGTGAGCTACCACCTTTGCCTGAAGATCTGCTGGCGAGTGGTGCCTGGTGTTACGACATGATGTACGCTGCCCGATCCACACCTTTTATGGTATGGGCTGAGGCGCATGGTGGTAAGGCCCTTGATGGGCTTGGCATGCTGGTGGAGCAAGCTGCTGAGTCATTCCTGATATGGCGGGGAGTACGCCCTGACACAGCTCCAGTGATTGCTGAAATACGTGGACAATTGGTATCCACCTGAGTTTTCCGTTTACAGACTTTCTGATATCACATAAACCTCGGATTATTATTGAGGTTTATGTGAATAACTGTTCTGCCGCACTTCTCAATATCTTCTTAATATCTGCTGAAAGAATACGATCCACTAAGAAGCTTTCCTTTATCTCAATCGGAATGACTTGCTTGTTAAGCAAGCTCCAGCTATAAGTTAACAAACTCAATAGTTAAAAAATTCAAAAGTTAAATAAGCCATATATTTCAGACATTTGACTGAGGATGTTTAATGGAAGACGAAAAGCGTCTGAGTGCTGAGCAGCTATACCACAGCTGTAACCCTGAGTTATTACCCTTCAAGACAACCGAGACATTAGAGAGTTTTAGCGGAATTTACGGGCAGGAACGTGCTATCGGTGCGATGGAATTCGGCATTGGTATGCGTCGACCAGACTACAACATGTTTGTTATGGGGCACTCTCAGAGCGGTCGATTTTCGTTTGTTATGGAAACCCTGAAACGAGAAGCGAAGCGAGACAAAAAGCCACGAGACTGGTGCTATCTGAATAATCTCGAAGACCCTCGTTATCCGCAATCTTTTCAATTTGCTCCGGGAAAAGCTGCTGCTTTTCATAACGATATTAAGCATCTGTTGGAATCTCTCAGCGCTGAGCTACCTTCTGCATTTGAAAACCCCAGCTATCAGCGGCAGAAAAGCAGGATAGATCGCGATTTTAATCGACTGTACGACCAGGCGTTAGAAAGAGTAGAGAACCAAGCCCGTAGTAAGAGTATCGCTTTGTATCGAGAAGCTGGCAGCGTCGGCTTTACTCCTGTTGCTGATGGCCAGGTAATGGATGAGGCGGCCTTTTCTCAGTTAAGTGAAGAGGAAAGAAATAAGGTTAACAGTGACATTAGTTCCCTCGAAGATTATCTGAACGAATCTCTAACCAGTCTGCCGCAATGGCGTCGGGAGATGAATGAGAAGCTTAAGAAGCTGGAGCATGACACGACTCGGCAAGCGATAGTTCCAACATTGCAGTCGTTGCGGGAAAAGTATTCGGCTCATTCGAAAGTGGTTAACTATTTGTCCCAACTGGAAGCTGATTTGGTGAAAGGTGCTGTTGAATTAGTTGGAGAAGACAAATTAGGTGAAGTTAAAGGCGATGCCAGTCGTAGAGCTATTCTGGAGCAGCAGTATGGGGTTAACCTGTTGGTCAGCCATCAGAAGACCAAGGGAGCACCGGTTATTTTTGAGTCTCATCCAAACTATGAAAACCTATTTGGACGAGTTGAATACACCACGGATATGGGAGCAATGGTTACCAACTTCCAGCTGATTAGAGGCGGCTCACTGCATCAGGCTAACGGTGGCTATCTGATTCTGGAAGCAGAAAAACTGTTTGAGCATCCGATGGTTTGGTCGGCCCTGAAGCGTGCGTTGAAATCAAAGGAGTTACGGATAGAAAATCCGTTTGCCGAGTTGGCGGGAATAAGTACTATTACACTGAGTCCCGAGCCGATACCTCTGCGGGTAAAAGTGGTTATTATCGGTGGCCGTGATCTCTATTACCTGTTGCAACAGATGGATTCAGATTTCTCCAAGCTTTTTCGTGTTGTTGTCGATTTTGATGAAGATGTTCCGCGTACTGATGCCTCCATTCGTAACTATGCACGATTGATGAAAACCCTGGCTATGCAGGAAAAGTGTGCACACCTTAATCGTAAGGCAGTGGCTCGGCTGATTGAACACAGTTCAAGAATGGCTGAAGATCAGGACCTGCTATCGGCTCATATCGGTGAGATGATGGACTTGATTTGTGAGGCGGATTACAAGCGTCAGCGCAGCGGCGAGGAGTTGATACAGGATGTTCATATTGAGCAGGCTCTGGAAGCCAAAGAGCTGCGTACCAATCGTCTCAGTACCAAAATGAGGTCAGAAATACTCAATGAAGTAGTATTAATCAAAACAGAAGGAGAGGCAGTTGGGCAATCCAACGGACTGACGGTATTGCAGGTGGGTGATGTCAGCTTTGGTACTCCTGCTCGTATCACCGCTACTGTACACCCGGGTGATCGGGGGATTGTTGATATTGAAAAGGAAGTTACTCTGGGTCAGCCGATACATTCCAAAGGAGTGCTGATACTGTCCGGCTATTTGGGCCATAAATATGCGCAAGACTTCCCGATAAGCCTGTCAGCCAGTATTGCATTGGAGCAGTCTTACGGACATGTTGATGGAGACAGTGCTTCACTGGCGGAAATATGTACACTTATTTCTGCACTGACCCACACCCCCATCAAACAGAGTTTTGCCTTGACTGGCTCGATTAATCAATACGGAGAAGTTCAGGCAATTGGAGGGGTTAACGAGAAAATTGAAGGATTTTTTGATGTCTGTGTCAGCAAAGGCCTGACCGGTGAACAAGGCGTAATCATCCCACGTGCCAACCAACGTAACCTGATGCTAAAAAGGAGCGTCGTTGATGCTGTTAGCGAAGGATTATTTTGTATCCACATAGTAGCGAGCGTAGATCAGGCTTTGGAATTGCTTACTGGTCGAAAAGCAGGAGTGCTGAAAACTGACGGGACTTTTACCCAGCGTTCCCTCAATCATCAGGTGGTCAAAAGATTAAAGGAGTTATACAAAGCTAAATCTTGAATAATGGTACCTGGCAGTCAGTAAGGAAGGGCTCCGGTGGGGGCTCGCTTCAATGTATGAAAAGAGGCCCCTCACCGGTTGGTCGTACTAGCGAGATGCCAGTGGCTCGGAGAAACTGTGCTCCATATCCCAGGGAAAGCGAATCCAGGTATCCTGACTGACTTCAGTGACAAAAGTATCAACTAATGGGCGTCCAGCCGGCTTCGCATAGACAGTGGCAAAATGGGCGTTGGGTAGCATTTCTCTAACGACTTTTGCTGTTTTGCCTGTATCCACTAGGTCATCGACCAGTAGATAGCCATCACCATCACCCTCAACGCCTTTAAGTACTTTTAACTCTCCCTGTTGCTGAGCTTCTCCGCTGGCTGCGGTTCCATAACTCACCACGCACACGGTATCAACGAGGCGCAGATCAAGTTCACGGGCAAGGATAGCGGCAGGCACTAAACCGCCGCGAGTTATAGCAATAATTCCTTTCCAGGGACCCTTTTCCAGCAGGCGCCAGGAAAGAGCCCGGCAATTGCGATGAATCTCCTCCCAGGAGATTGGAAAATCTTTATTGTAAGGCGTGCTCATGCTCTTAACCCTTTGAAGTTATCGATCAAAATCTTTAGCAAATAGATCGGATTTTATGTCTACCCTGTGCGAACTTGCAGATTTCAAATAACAACGCCCGGATCTCTCCAGGCGTTTATAGTGATAGTGTAGACGATTTCAACAGAGGAATTCAAACTGACAATCCGGGTCTGGAAAGCTATTTAATCGCGGATAATGGGGTTTGAAGTCCAGCGGAACGAAAACGTACGCTAAGGATTCCACAGAATTATAGGGCGTGATTCACGGCAGTCCTAGGTTTGTATCGCCGGATCGTCCTCTGTTGAAGAAAGTGCTGTCGTTAGGGGAATTGTTGATGAGCTGAGGCGCCTAGGCAGGAGTCGCTCAATTCCGGTCATACAGTTTATGGGGAGTTACCCTCGGAACCTTCTATCCTGAGGTCGGAAAGCGGACGTTGATTTGATCGCCACAAGAAACACTAATAGTCGACAGATCGTGGATGGTCGATAGGTCATGTGTTGTTCGGGGGAGGGGAAACAAGGACAACCATGCACGCAACTCGGCGGTGTTCCGACTGGAAAACGGGGACCTGACGCTGACGCCTTTGTTTGATTTTGCTCCCATGTACCTGGATCCCGAAGGTATCGCCAGGGTGTGCCGATGGCAGGGAGACGCGGAAGTGGCCGGTACCCCTCCATGGGATAAGGTTATGGATGTGCTGCCGGACGGCGTGGACGTTAAGGTGATACGCAAGGCACTGCGAGAGTTTGGAGGGAAGATCAAGGGTTTGGAAGAGATCATGCGGGAGGCGGGCGTAGACGAGGACATCATCGAATTTCGGAAGACGTCATTCGAAGCGCATGCCAAGCAATTATTGTCATTGAAGGACTAACTGATGAAATCTCCTCAGAACTCAACTGAACTCAAGAAGGAACTTAACCGGGCACTGGGTGCGGGCGAACTGACTTTCGGGCAAGCAACTCGCCAAATGCGCAAGATCGTGGGCATGACGTAAAAAGACTACGCCAAGAAGGTGTTGAATACAACTCCCCGGATCCTGATGGCTATAGAGAACGATAAGGGAAATCCGACTTTGGATACGTTGAAGAAAATAGGGAAGCCATTTGGATATGAGATTGGGTTTATCAAACGTAATTGAGAAAATCCCAGATATGGGCGGGCTCCTGACCAAAGCGAGTGCTCAAATAAGAGTCTGCCGCTGAATCGGAAATAAAGCACTAGTAACAGCAAGGTTGATCTGATTTGGCTGTTATCAGGGAAAGAAATAGAAGTGGTTTTCCGGTAGTTAAAAAAGGCCTTATTGCACAACACAATAAGGCCTTTTTTATATCAGGGGGGAGTGGGTCTTATTTGCGGCGACGCAATCCACCCAGACCTAGCAGTCCCATTCCCAGTAGCGCTAAAGAAGCAGGCTCTGGAACGGTAGTTGTGGTAATTTCGCGTATAAGCTTCAGCTCGATACCTGTGCTGAAATCTTCAAATGAGCTGGCATGGATATGGAAAGGATTATTACCACCAAGAACATTATTCTGGTAGTAATCAGCTAAGCCGGACTCATCGCCGATGGTGATGCCATTGATAGTATCAACGCCAGATGCCAATGCTGCATCACGGGCGGTAATTGTATTTTCACCGTCATTTCTGGCACCGTCACCAGAGATATCCATCACCTGACGGTTGCTTTCAAAACCATTTGATGCAAACAGGTCTGCACCGAAGGTGATCGCTGAACCAATGGCGGTAGCGCTGGAAAATGCACGGGTAACGGCATCAAGAGAATCCGCAAATGCCAGAGCACTGGCTTCGCTGTCGATCAGCATCCAGTCTACAAGAACGGACTGCTCGTTTGAGGAGGACCACTCAATATACTGCACTGCTATGCTACCGATAGTGCCATCCAGTATTGAGTCAACCACACTATCGGAACGAAAGGCACTGGAATAACCTTGAAGTTGCAGTGCGTATTCTGAATTATTAATGCTTCCAGATACATCTGCAAGCAATTGTAGTTCCAGATCGACCGCAACAGCATTAGCATTGTGAGTAAATGTAGCAGCGAGAAGCAGAGCTGCTGCAATAAAATTCTTTAGCATATCCATATATCCTTTATGATATTTAGTTAGACGACCGAGTCACCTAAGCATTTTGTGTGCCACTATAAAATAATTCATTATTAACAATGGGTTGGAAAAAGTTCCATAAAGCTCTGTAAATAACTTGTAAAAAAACATGACACTGTAAGCGAATGTTTTTAAAGGCATTGTTTTTTTATGGTATTAGTTTGAGCTATAGGCGTTGTGGGGAATTACCTATCTGGGATCAGACGAGCTTGGAAAGGACTCGTCATTTCGCTGCGCTGTCTTTCGCGCATTTAGCCATTCCAGGGCTCGCTGAGAACATAATGGACTTATTCGAAGGTTCCCTAACAGAAGAAAGGAGTAATAGATAAAAAGGAGTGATAGATAAAGAGGAGGGCTAAAGGTGCTTTGATTATAAGCAGAGACCATCCGGTCATGACAATTTTATTTGCCATGACCGTTATGAAGCAGCTTTCTTTGCCAGGGTTATTATTGCGTGTTAGCGTAATCTTCACTTAAGTGTTTGTCTTTGAGTCCAACGTAGTTGGCAGCAGTATAGGTAAAAAAGCTGAGTTCCTTTTCTGTTAAGGGTCTGACTTTTTTGACTGGGCGGCCAACATAGAGAAAGTTACTCTCTAAGGTTTTCCCCGGTGGGACAAGGGAACCCGCACCGATAACGACATCCGACTCAACTACGGCACCGTCCATCACCATCGTACCCATGCCAACCAGAACCCGATCACCGATAGTACAGCCATGAAGCATTGCCTGATGACCAATAGTAACGTCATTACCGATAATCAGGGGAAATCCTTCCGGGTTATAGGGACCTGCATGGGTTATATGCAAAACTGAACCATCCTGAACGCTTGTTCGTGCTCCAATTCGTATGCGGTGCATGTCACCACGTATCACTACCAGTGGCCAGACTGAACAGTCGTCACCCAGACTGACATCGCCGAGTACTACAGCCGTTGGGTCAACAAAAACTGCATTTCCCAATTGCGGAGTCATACCCTGGTAACTGCGGATTTTCATATCGTCTTACCCTGTGTAAACTGGGAGCTTATCCGGCCTCTATAGACTAGAGGTCTGCAAACACGATTGCAGATCGGTAATCTCAAAAATGATTAAGTGGCTCTGATCTGAACCCGTTTCGCCATTCTACCTCAAAGTTGGAAGTCTGTCGGGCATGGTCAAATGACTTGCAAGCGAGTGTGTAGGTTGTTTGCCGTATATGATTTTTATCCAGAAAAGACGCTAGTGAGTCAACACGGAACAGGCTACCGGATGCTTATTGACGGAAATGAATATGATTAACCCCCTGCTGGAAGGTCGTTACTTTCCACCATTCAAGCGTATTGATGCGGCTGATGTGATACCCGCATTGGACCAGATCCTCAGTCATAACCGCGATGAAATAGCCTCTTTGCTCAAGTCCCCACCGATGGATTGGTCGCTGATTCAACGCTTGGAAGCGATTGATGATCGGCTCAATAAGGCCTGGTCGCCGGTGAGCCATATGAATGCGGTAATCAATAATGATGAGCTTCGGCAGGCGTACAATGCAGCATTACCCAAGCTGAGTGAATACAACACGGAGCTGGGACAAAATGAAGAGCTGTTCCACGCTTATAAGAAACTGGCAGATAGTGACGCCTATAAGTCGTTGGACACCGCTCAACAACAGCTTTTAAATAATGCGTTACGAGATTTCAAGCTTTCTGGTATTGATCTTTCCAAGGAGGACCGAAAGCGCTATGGAGAGTTGCAGAAACGGCTTTCAGAATTGGCCAGTCAGTTTTCTGAAAACGTCCTGGATGCAACTCAAGCCTGGTCTAAGCATTTTGATAGTGCAGACGCACTCTCAGGATTACCGGAAAGCTCTCTGGCTTTGGCTGCTCAGGCTGCCAAAGAAAAGGACAAGGAAGGTTACTGTCTGACTCTCGACTTCCCTTCCTATTACAGTGTGATGGCTTATGCGGATAATCGGGAATTACGCCAGGAAGTTTATCAGGCTTATGCAACACGCGCGTCAGATCAGGGGCCTACTGCAGGTCAGTGGGACAACTCTACGATAATCGACGAACTGTTGTCCTTACGGCATGCCGTTGCGCAGCTCTTGGGTTTTGATAATTATGCTGAATACTCGCTAGCGACGAAAATGGCTGAGAGTACGGATCAGGTGGTTGATTTTCTGGAGGATCTGGCGACCAGGAGTGTCTCCAGGGCTACTGATGAGCTTCAGGAACTGGAACGCTTTGCTCACAAACTGGATGGAATTGAAAGTGTTGAGCCATGGGATCTGGGCTACTACTCAGAAAGACTTCGACAGGATCGCTATGCTTTATCTCAGGAGGAGCTACGTCCATACTTTCCTATTGAGAGAGTTCTCAGTGGTTTGTTTGAGATTGTTGGTCGGCTGTTCGGTATTAGTGTTGAGGAAATTGGCGCGGAAAAGCTTGATGCCAGCGGGGTTGAGTTGTGGCACGTCGATGCCCGATTCTTTGAGGTAACCAGGCAAGGTCAGCGAGTAGGATACTTTTACCTGGATCTGTATGCCCGCAGCAATAAGCGTGGTGGTGCCTGGATGGATGAATGCCGGGTGCGTCGACGCTTGGAAGATGGTTCATTACAGTTACCGGTAGCTTATCTGGTCTGTAATTTTAATCCTCCGGTTGCGGATCAGCCTGCCTTGTTGACGCATAATGAAGTAACAACTCTATTTCATGAGTTTGGTCATGGATTGCATCATCTTCTGACAGAGGTTGAGTGGGCAGCTGTCTCAGGAATTAATGGCGTTGCCTGGGATGCCGTCGAGTTACCCAGCCAGTTTCTGGAAAACTGGTGCTGGCAGCCAGAGGCATTGTCTCTGATATCCGGTCACTACCAGAGCAAAGAATCCCTTCCTGCTGAGCTGTTGGAGCGTATGCTTGCTGCTCGGGACTTCCAATCAGGAATGCAGATGGTACGGCAACTCGAGTTTGCATTATTTGATTTCGTGCTGCACCGGGATTATTGCCTGGAACCACTGACAGATGTTCAGCAGGTTCTTGATGATATCCGGTCACAGGTTGCGGTGATTAAGGTGCCGGAATATAACCGCTTTCAGAATAGTTTTTCCCATATATTTTCTGGTGGTTATGCTGCGGGATACTATAGCTACAAGTGGGCAGAAGTGCTTGCTGCCGACTCTTTTTCGAGGTTTGAAGAGGAAGGAGTATTTAATCCACAGACAGGCAGCGAGTTTCTGGCGTCTATTTTATCTAAGGGGGGGGCAGCTAAGCCGATGGCTTTGTTTATTGACTTTATGGGGAGAGAGCCTCAGGTGGACGCACTGCTCAGACAGGTTGGCTTACTGCCGGAATCATCATGCTGAAGAGGATATACAACCATGGCTGTTAAGCGATTTGTTGCCGGTGCAGTCTGCCCCCGTTGTGCAGAAATGGACAAATTGAGAACTTGGCGCGATCAAGTCCGTGAATACCGTGAGTGCGTGCAGTGTGGATATCAGGATGCCATGCGTTTGGATGGCGCTGCAGAGCCTCAGGAACTGGAAACCAGGGTTAACCAGCCCGTTGAAAATTCTGAGCCCAAGTTGGCCACAGAGGATGAACAAGTGATACAGTTCGTTCCCAACCCCGCTAAAAAATAATCATAAGAACCTTTGGGGGTAAGGAGAAACTATGGGTAGACCTATTAGCTACAAACCTGAGCAGCTGTTAGGTGATGTCACCGAATTATTCTGGCGCAAAGGCTACTTTGCTACTTCAGTAGCTGATTTGGTCAAAACTACGGGTTTGAACCCCGGCAGTATTTACAACGCTTATGGAAATAAGGTGGGGTTGCTGGAGGCCTCTCTTGAGTTTTACGGTGATCGTTCCATTAAGCGGGCCCGTAAATCGATGGGCCAGTCTCCGAATATTGAAAAAGCAGTCAGTGGTTTCTTTCAGCGATTGATAGATTCTATGGTTGAGGACCCAGATGCGAAGGGCTGTTTTTTGGTTAATACCTGGTTAGAGTTGGCATCTCATAATGTGTCGATTAAATCTCGTATTCAATCTATTTTTGATGGCATTGAGCGAGAGTTCCGTGAAGCATTGGTTCGTGCCCAGACTCGTGGTGGGCTTAAGCAGGAGGCGAATCCTCAAGTGCTGGCGAAGTATTTGATGATGTCTATTTGGGGACTCCGAGTCATGGGGCGTATGAACCCGGAACGAGCGCAGCTTGAAGCAGTGGCAAATCAATCAATGGCAGCATTACGGGCAGTGGTGGTTAAACATGACTTCGATCTCGCGTTGTAGTTGGGCTGAAGGCAGTGATGCCGAACAGGATTACCATGATTGCGAGTGGGGCGTTCCTCTGCATGATGACCAGCGGTTGTTTGAGTTCCTGATTCTGGAAGGAGCACAAGCAGGTTTGAGCTGGTCTACGGTACTTAATAAACGGGAGGGGTACCGCGAACTTTACCAGGGTTTTGATCCACAGGTTGTGGCTGATTTTGATGAGGCCACTATCGAGTCCCTGTTGAGTAATCCTGCTATTGTGCGAAATAAATTGAAGGTCTACGGATCAGTTAAAAACGCCCGTGCTTTTGTTGATATTCAGCAGCGCTATGGTAGTTTTGATCAATATATATGGCAATTTATTGGAGGGTGTCCCAAGCAAAATTGCTGGTCCTCAGTGGATCAGGTCCCTGCCAGTACTGTAGAGTCGGAGCAGATGAGCAAAGCGCTGAAAAAGGCTGGATTCACTTTTGTTGGGCCCACTATTTGCTACGCTTTTATGCAAGCTACGGGTATGGTCAATGACCATATTGAGAGTTGTTTTCGCTACCGTGAAACAAGGGCGCTTAGCGAATAGAGCGCATTTTGGCTAATAATATTTACTAGTTGAGGCAGATTATTCCCCGGTCTCCCTGACCGTCTCTGATGTGCTAGGTTCCTCCTGATCCTTCCGGTTGCCGGGCTTTTCGATAGTCACAGTAATAAAACAGCAGCCCTGCTGTTAACCCCCGAGCGAGTAAGAAAAAGCTTAGAGAGAACCAGAGCCCGTGGTTACCCCATGGTTGGCTGAAATACCAACTTGGGACAAATACTGCTGCTACGCTTAACAGCATACAGTTCTGCATCCATCGAAACCTGTTGGCACCAATAAAAATACCATCGAGTAGGTAGCTCCAGACACCCAACAGCGGCATAATCGTTAACCAGGGTAAATACTCGCTGGCTGTTGTGATCACTTCCGGGATATCCGTTAGCAGTTCGATTATCAGCTGGCCTCCCAGAGCGAAGAAGATAAAAAACAATAATGCTGTGAAAAAGGACCAAAGGAATGCTGCTTGACAGGCGCTATAGAATTTTAGTTTTTCTTTGGCCCCATAGTATTTTCCACAAAGTGCTTCAGTGGCGTGGGCAAATCCGTCCAATCCATGAGAAATCAATAACAGGAAATTAAGTAGTACGGCATTAGCTGCAAGGATTTCATTGCCCATCCGCGCTCCCTGGGCCGTAAAAAAACAGAAAGTCAGCAAAAGCAGTAAGGTACGAACAAGTAAATAGCGGTTGCTGCGTATCAATCTGGAGTAATTTTTCCAGCGCAATAATGGAGCAAGTGGCAGCTTATGCGAATTATGCCGCAGGTGCCTGACAGCCAGCCACAGGCCCAGTAGCAATGCTGAATAATCTGCGCAGACGGTTGCCAGGGCTACACCCTCTACTGCCATATTCAGCACCACCACCAACAGTAGATCAAGGCTGATATTGATCAGGTTAGCGGTGATCAGCAATAACAGTGGAACCCGGCTGTTCTGAAGCCCCAGAAACCAACCAAGCAAGGCATAGTTGGCGAGGACGGCAGGTGCGCTGAAAATGCGGACGTTACAATATAGCCAAGCCTGTTCCATAACCTCCTGACTGGGTTCCATCAGCATTAGGCCAAGTTCGATAAGAGGGCGCTGGAATAGAATCAGTAGCAATCCAATCAGCAAAGCAATGATCAGACTTTGTGCCAGTAACAGGTTAACTTCCTGATGGTTCTCAGCGCCAACGGCTTGCGCCGTTAAACCTGTGGTACCCATCCGGAGAAACCCGAACCCCCAAAACAGTACTGAGAATAAGCTGGCGCCAATGGCAACAGCTCCCAAATAGAGAGGGTTGGGTAAATGGCCAATGACTGCCGTATCAACCAGCCCCAGTAAAGGCACCGTGAGGTTCGACAGAATCATCGGCCAGGCCAGTTGCCACACCTGCCGATGTATCTCGGGGTCCAGCCAATGGTTGCCAGACCTTTGACTGGAATCCTTCTCCTTAACTGTTGAGCCCATTAACGGCTCGGCAGACTATGACTGAAGACAAACAGCAGGGCTGCACTGACCACCACCGATGGGCCTGCGGGTGTATCCCATTGGTAGGATCCCCAGAGTCCCAGGCAAACGGAGATACACCCTATCAGACTGGCAAAAAAAGCCATCTGTTCTGGTGTTTTAGATAATCGTCGGGCAGCAGCAGCTGGAATGATCAGCAGTGATGTGATGAGCAGAACACCGACAATCTTCATGGCCACAGCAATAACGATACCGACCAGCAACATCAGGGCCAGCCTTACCAGGTTGATCGGTATTCCTTCGACTCGGGCTAAGTCTTCATTTACAGTAAAGGCTAGCAGTGGATTCCAGAGTATCGCTAATAATGTAAGGACTAACATCCCACCGCCGTAAATCCAGAAAAGGTCTTCTTTACTGATTGCCAGCAAATCTCCAAACAGATAGCTCATCAGGTCGATTCTTACATCCGGGAGAAAGCTGATCGCAACCAGCCCCAGAGATAGAGAGCTGTGAGCCATAATGCCCAGCAGGGTATCAGTCGCAATGATGCGTTTACGTTGAAGTGAAACCAGTAACAGTGCTAACAGTACGCAACACATAACGACGGCAAGATTAAGATTAAGATCGAACAGTATTCCCAGCGCGACGCCCAGCAACGCAGAGTGCGCCAGGGTGTCACCAAAGTAAGCCATCCGACGCCAAACGACAAAAGAACCTAACGGCCCTGCAATAATCGCCACGCCTATGCCTCCAAGTAGTGCCTTAAGCAGGAAATCAGCCATGGTGTCTGTCTCCTTGTTGTTGCTTGGAGGGGGCTGAGAGCTGTTGTTGAGATTCCGGGGGGCTCTCAGTACTTTCAACACAGGGATGATCCATAATTACTTGCCCATGGGCATCATGCTGGTGGTTATGGTGATGACTATACAGGGCCAGATTTGAAGCTCCGTCACGGCCAAACAGTGCGATAAAGGATGGATCATTACTGACAATTTCCGGGTGACCTGAGCAACATATGTGGTGATTCAGACAGATAACTTTGTCGGTGCTGGCCATGACCATGTGTAAATCGTGGGAAACCATGAATACGGCACATTGATGACGATCACGAATCTGTGCGATAAGCTCGTAGAGCTCTATCTGGCCAGTTATATCGACACCCTGAACAGGTTCGTCCAGAACGAGGAGTTGGGGTTGTCGCAATAATGCTCGTGCCAGCATCACGCGTTGCGTTTCACCGCCTGATAACTTCTGCATAGGGTTTTTCAGCAGATGCTCAACGTTGACTTCCTTTAATGCGCCGAGAATTTCAGCACTGGTTGCCCTCGCAGCCAGTTTCATAAAGCGCTCAACGGTTAGAGGTAACGTTGGTTCTATGTGCAGCTTTTGAGGCATATAACCGATGCGTAGCCTGTCTGGTTTGCCAATGGTTCCGCTATCGGGGAGTTGCAGTCCGAGAAGTATGCGAACCAGGGTGGATTTGCCGGAGCCATTGGGACCAATCAATGTGGTAATCTGGTTAGACTCTATGTCGAAACTGACATTTTGAATAACATGACGGTTACCAAAGTGTAGATTCACATTTTGAAGCTGGATAAACGCGCTGTTTGTCATATCTTGTACGTCATATGGAATATGGGTTGCATCCAATAGTCTGGGATCAGGTCAAGTGCTGTTCCGTGTTGTTACCCTGTCTTATCGATGGCTTGGGTGCGACGAGCCTCGCAGCGCAGGGTATCGCTATCATTTATCTGATTGCGAATGACCTTGTTGTTCAAGACACAGCGGACATAGCCCTGAAAGTTCGACAGTCTCTGACTCAATAACAAAACCTGCTGCGGAAGCATTTTTGCGCAGATAGGTAGAAAGATTTCCTGCTTCTATCTCTTGAGCACTGCCACAGCTGCGGCAAATCAAAAAGTATCCATGATGATTATGGTTCGGATTGTTACAGCCGATAAACGCATTCAGGGAGGCTATTCGATGGAGGAGGCCATGTTCCAAGAGAAAGTCGAGTGCTCGGTACACTGTTGGTGGTGCGGAATTAAAGCCATCCGCTGCCAGCTGGCTCAATATCTGGTAAGCACCAAGGGGCTTGTGGCTCTGCCAAATTAACTCCAACACACGTTTGCGTACGGGAGTTAGTCGCGAATTTCTAGTGCGGCAGAGTGCCTGGGCTTTGTCTAACGCCGAGCTGATACAATCCTGATGATTATGTCGATTGTTGAATGCCGGATTTTCGTCACAGCTATCTTGGGCGGACGTATCGTTGTTCTCAATCATGTCCATCTCTCTGAAAATCATTGGTGTAATGTTATAACAGAACCGGCGAGTTCGACAGTTTATGAATGAAGCAATTACAGCGGGTTATCAAGGTCGTGCTGGCCTGGAAATCACCCTGTCGAAATCAACGGCTGTTATCTGATCGAGCAACATTCGAACAGAAATGATGATTTTAAGAGTACTTTAGGTATAGGAGGCATTCGCTTTTTGGGAGCAACCGAATAGCAAAAAGGGTCGTAATTTTGAAGTGGTGCAGATGGGGAGACTCGAACTCCCACGTCCTATCGGACACTAGCACCTGAAGCTAGCGCGTCTACCAATTCCGCCACATCTGCATGTTCATCTCTGATGAGGCGCGTATTAAACTCGGTCTTTTCAAAGATTGCAAGGATTTTTTCGATATTTAGTTTCTGAAGGCGGTTATCCAGTTAGATAACAAAGTCATTACTTCCTTCATCAGGCGGCTTATCAGCAGTATCTTCATTCTGATGGGGCTCGTTTACCGCATTTTTTTTATCGGAAGGGATCTTTGTAGGTAAGCGAATATTGAATACCGTTCCCTGACCAACCTTGCTCTTACAATCGATTTGGCCCTTTAATTGTTGGGTTACGAGATTGTAGACGATGTGGGCTCCTAACCCTGAACCGCCTTCTCCTCGACGAGTCGTATAAAAAGGGTCATAGATTCGCCGTAACTGACGCGAGCTCATGCCGCAGCCGTTATCCCTATAGTTCATTAGAATACTTTCACCCGAGTCTTTGATTTCTATCTGGATACGGCCATTGTCAGTCTGGGCAAATGCATGCTGTAGAGAATTCATAACTAAATTGGTGATGATCTGGGAGTAGGCTCCCGGGTAGCTATCGATGTTTATTTCGTCACCACTGACTGCTATTTCATGAGCATTGTTTTTTAATAGGGGCTTCAACGAAAATAACACTTCCTCTATATAATGCTTCAATTGAAAATTACGCCGCTCGTCGCTGGTCTGATCGACGGCTACCTGTTTAAAGCTCTGAATTAACTGGGCTGCGCGTTCGCTATTGGTGAGGATAATTTCCAGGCTTTCATTAGCAACGCTGTTAAAATTGTCAAAATCACTGCGGGTGAGGCTGTTGTTTTGATAGTTCCCGGAAAGTTGACCATATTCGTCTTTCAGCAGACTTGCTGCTGTCAGGCTGTTTCCCAGCGGTGTGTTAATCTCATGGGCGATACCGGCTACCAGCCCTCCCAGAGCTGCCATTTTATCGGCTTCCACCAATTGTTTTTGGGTCTGTTGCAGTTGTTGTAATGTGCTCCGCAGATTTACGTTACTGCTTTTAAGTTCTGCGGTTCGCTGTTCGACTCGCTGTTCCAGTTTCTCGTTAAGCTCTTTCAGCGCCTGTTCTGCATTGAGGCGCTGTATGGCCTCTGACTCGAGTCGTTCGATCGTGTGCTGTTGTTGCTCGGCGTGGTCACTAATCATCTGTTCGCGTTCTTGGTAATAATCAACCTTGCTCCAGAGTTCTTCCGGTGATAGATGAATTTCCGCCAGTAGGTCGGAATACATTGTGGATAACTGATTCTGTTCTTCCTCACTGAAGATATTACTTCGCTGGATGGCTTTATGAGCTGCTGCACTACCAATGGCACCGGAGAGTATTGTTTCTGCTTCATTCTTTAAGTAGGTGGCTTGAAGAAGGCTTACTTTCTCCTTTCCTTCCAGATTTGTGTTCTGAATACAACGGTTTATGGCTGAAGAAACCAGATCTGTTGGCATATATTCTGAAAAACAGCCCCGTAGAAGAGCGACTTTTGATACCAGAAGGATATTTTCTTCCTGGTCGAGGGTTGGTAATTGGCGAGTTTCTTCTTTAAGAATATCGATAAACTCATTCGCCAGAGCTTCTTCTTCCTTGCTGGATGAGTTACTTAAAGAGACAGCCACATAGGCGCCAATATTGAGTACCATGCTCCAGAATACGGCGTGGGGCAGGGGGTCCAGTACGGATAATCCCAGCAAAGCTTCAGGATTGAGCAGCGTTATGCCGAAAGGTCCCTGATCGAGCCAGTCCTGTGGCCACCAGCCGCTCTTGATAAACGTTGGTAGCAGTAAGGTATAAAACCAGCCGAAAAAGCCGGCAGTCAGGCCTGCCATTGCTCCCTTAGCGTTAGCGCTACGCCAAAACAGGCCACCAACTATCAAAGGAGCAAACTGCAAAATGGCAGCAAACGATATAAGCCCCATATTGACCAGCATGAAGGTATTGCCAAGAACCTGATTGAACAGATAACCGGATGAGATAAATACGGCAACCGCTAACCAGCGTAGTTGGAGCAGGTGTGTTCGTAAATGCCGTAGTCGTCCTATGGATTCGATAATAGGCAAAACCAGGTGGTTAGTAATCATCGTCGAGAGAGTCATGGCACTGACCAAAATCATACCTGTCGCGGCAGAAAAACCTCCAATGAATACTAACAGCGATAGCCAGCGTTGATCGGCTTGTAACGGTAACAGTAGTACGAAAGTATCCGCCTGCTCAGGTCCGTGTCCCAGGATCATTCCTGCCAGCGCGACTGGAATGACAAAGATATTAATCAGCAGCAGGTAGCTGGGAATCAGCCATTGAGCCGTGTTTATATGCTGTTCATTGGCATTTTCTACAACCATAACGTGGAACTGTCGTGGTAGGAACAGGAACGCAGACATTGCTAATATGGCCAGAGTGACCCAGCTTGTCAGAGCTGGAGTTTGACTCATTTTCTGTAGTGCCAGATGATTCTGCGATAAACGTTCAGCTTGATCCAACAGATCCCCAAAGCCGTCAAACAGTCCAAAAGTAACAAATAAGCCCGCGAGGAAAAAAGCAACCAGCTTGACTATGCTCTCTGTCGCCAGAGCCACCATCATTCCCTGATGCCGTTCGGTCGGATCAAGGTGTCGAACACCAAAGAGAATCGTAAAAATGATCATCAATACCACGGTAATCATTTCAACATTGAAAGATGAGGAGGTTGTCGTTGAAGCCAGGCCATTGGCAGATAATAAGTTGAAGGTGTTGGTGATAGCTTTTAACTGAAGCGCAATATAGGGAAGGATACCTATCAAGCAAACGATGGTCACCATGGCTGCCAGCGTTTGGGATTTGTTGTAACGGGAAGAAATCAGATCAGCGATGCTCGTTACGTGGTGACGGCTCTTAACCCGGACCATCTTGCGTAGCAGAGTCCCGGCAAAAATAAGCACGAGTGTCGGACCCAGGTAGATAATAAGGAATAAAACACCATTGTTTGCCGCCGAGCCTACGCTGCCATAAAAGGTCCAGGAGGTACAGTAGACGCCAATAGACAGGCTGTAGATAAAAGGACTGTTTTTAAAGCCTTGCCCTGCTGTCCGTTTACTTGCCCATTGGGCGATAGCAAATAGTAAACCCATATAAAGCAGCAGAATCACCAGGATTAGAAGGGGTTCAAACATTTACTCTGTTGCCCCGTCTGAATCTTTAGGTGAAGGTTTCTGCGTTCGGGCGTTTGACCGACTAATGGCAAATAGTGCGACTATGGCCCCTACCCAGCATAGAAATAAAAAATGGATTAATTGACTGAGGGACCAGGGGGGGGACTGAGCAACTAAGGGCCAGCTGACCACCACCAAACCGAACAGGAATAATAGCACTTGAAAACCAATGCGCTGCAAAGGGGTGTCTTTAGGTTGCATATGGGAGACTCCATTGAGCTGGCCAGAAGTTATGACAGTTGTACTTTTTCATTTGTTTTGGGTTTGGCCGAGCTTGTTTACGAGGGAAAGTCCCAGCATATTGATAGTCTAGGTCAGCAATTGATATCTGTCGCACCCTGGGCTCTAAAGCTATATTTGAGATTGCAGGTGGGTGACTGGTCTAATTTGAAAGACTTCTTTTTGTTAGAGCAAACCATACTACCAGTCTGTTAACTCGGAACCATTCATCGATAGTCGTGTATCTTTTTACTGCTGCAATGCCTGCTGCGGAGGGTCTACAGGTTTTCAGCAAAGGTGTGCTTGAAGTGGGTTAAGAATAAGGAGAGTAAGACGTTGAGGATTCCCCCGTACACATGCCTGCATAGGGGGGAGGGGTGAGCAATTGTTTATGCTGAACCAGCGGGTTAGCCGCTGATTCAGGAGGACTCAATAAGCATTTCTACAGCGCGTTTTGAAGGGGCACTCAGACCAGAGCCGTCTTCTAGCTGATAACGTATAATGTCCTTTTTCATAGAGCGAGCCCAGAATTTAGTCAGATGCGTCGCTACCGCCTTTGCTGTGGCGTCTGTATCACCGTGATAAAGGTTATTAGCAGTGATTTCATTGATCATCTTAATCAAAGGAGCTGCTTTGTTAGATGGTTCTGCGTGTTGAGAATTTTCCATTGCTCAATATGACTCCTAACGTAGAGTAGTATAAATAACATGGCGACCCGTGCGGGCAAAACCAATCAGATTCAACCCCGCCTCTTCTGCCAGTTGAACAGCTAAAGAGGTAGGGGCTGAGACAGCTGCCAGTGTGGTGATACCCACGCTGGTGGTTTTTTGCACCATTTCATAGCTGGCCCTGCTGGATACCAGGGCAAAGCCTTGTGAAAAATTGACCTTTTTCCGGCAAAGTGCACCGATAAGTTTGTCCAGCGCGTTGTGGCGTCCGACGTCTTCTCTCAAAAGCACTATGTCACCCTGAAGATTGCACCAGGCAGCACCATGAAATGCACCCGTGAGAGCCTGCATCGGTTGCCAGTTGGTGAGCTCTGTCACCGCCCGTTGCAGCGCTTCAGATGCTGGTATCGGGCTTGAGGTTACCTTCGCTGTACTACGGATGGCCTGATTCAAAGATTCAGCACCACAGAGGCCACAACCGGTTCGGCCTGCTAAATTTCGACGACGCTGTGTTAGCTCATTCATACGTTGAGACGCTATCGAAACCTGCAATTCGTACCCTTGGGGGTGGCGCTCTACCTCGACTCCGTAAAACTCCTCAGCTTTTTCGACAATGCCCTCAGTCAGGCTAAAACCAAGAGCAAAGTCATCAAGATCCTGAGGGCTGGCCATCATCACCACGTGGGATATGCCGTTGTAGACCAGAGCGACTGCATGCTCTTCGGCGATCCTGTCAGTCAACTTTTCCAGGTGTCCTTGCTGCCAGCGCTGAACAGTAACAGTTTCATATCCTTCCATGGATTTCGAATCCGTAGACTGTGCGTCAGGCAGCGACATTAGCTCCGCTCCAGGCCCGGCTGAGCCTGCTTAAGTAAATCCAGTTGCTGTTTATTGGAAGCCTGATGGCGCTGTTGCCAGCTTGATGGCTGACTGACTTTTTCCAACTGCACTGCCGTGACTTTATATTCAGGACAGTTTGTTGCCCAGTCAGAGTTATCAGTGGTAATAACGTTGGCTCCGCTACCTGGATGGTGGAAGGTGGTATACACCACGCCTGGCTGCATTCTATCGCTGATGGCGGCACGCATGACGGTATCACCGGCACGGCTGGTTATTCCCAACCAATCACCATCGCAGATACCTCGTTCTTCGGCATCGTGAGGATGGATCTCCAGCACGTCTTCATCATGCCAGACCTGATTCTCTGTTCGACGGGTTTGAGCCCCTACGTTGTATTGGCTGAGAATACGCCCGGTTGTTAACAACAGTGGGAAGCGGCGGTTAGTCCGTTCTTCTGTGGCCACGTATTGGGTAATAGAAAAGTTACCCTTGCCAATCGGGAAATCCTCAACATGCATGATCGGCATACCTTCCGGGTTCTGCTCATTGCATGGCCATTGGATACTACCGAGCCGGTCGAGTTTTTCGAAACTGACGCCTGTGAAGGTCGGAGTCAGGCGAGCAATTTCATCCATGATCTCAGAAGGGTGGCTGTAGTTCATAGGATACCCCAGGGCATTGGACAGATCCTGAGTGACTTCCCAGTCTTCTTTACCCGCCAATGGCGGCATAACCTTGCGAACCATGTTGATGCGACGTTCACCGTTAGTGAAGGTTCCGTTCTTCTCCAGGAAGGTGGAGCCTGGCAACAGTACGTGGGCAAATTTAGCTGTTTCGTTAAGGAAGATATCCTGTACGATCAGACAGTCCATAGCACGTAGTGCTGCTTCAACATGTTGAGTATTGGGATCAGACTGGGCGATATCTTCGCCTTGGACATAGAGTCCCTTAAATGTGCCTTCGATGGCTGCATCGAACATATTTGGTATACGCAGACCAGGTACGTCATCAATTTTTGTTCCCCAGGCTTCTTCAAAACTGTGACGAACTTTGTCATCGGAAACGTGCTGGTATCCAGGTAAGTCCTGAGGGAAGGAACCCATATCACAAGAGCCCTGAACATTATTCTGTCCACGCAATGGATTGACGCCAACACCTTCTCGACCGATATTTCCGGTGGCCATTGCAAGGTTGGCAATACCCATGACTGCAGTAGAGCCCTGACTGTGTTCAGTGACCCCCAGACCGTAGTAAATAGCGGCGTTGGGAACGGTAGCATAGAGGCGTGCTGCCTTGCGCACTTGCTCCGCGGCTACTCCGGTAATGCTTTCATTGGATTCAGGGGAGTTTTCTGGCTGACTGATAAATTCACGCCATGCCTGATACGCTTCTGTGGCACAACGGGACTCGATGAAGTCCTTATCCTCAAGGCCTTCTGTTATCACCACATGAGCCAGGGCATTAATCATTGCAACGTTGCTTCCAGGTAGAAGCGGCAGGTGATGTCCTTCCTTCAGGTGAGGGGTGTCAAGCAAATCGATACGACGAGGGTCTACAACGATTAGCTTTGCTCCCTGACGGAGGCGCTTTCGGGCGAGGGATCCAAATACCGGGTGTGCGTCGGTGGGATTGGCACCGATAACCAGGATCACATCGGAATGCATCACCGAATCGAATGTCTGGGTTCCAGCGGATTCACCCAAAGTAACCTTCAGACCGTAACCGGTCGGTGAGTGACATACACGGGCACAGGTATCAGTATTGTTGTTGCCAAAGGCTGCACGGATCAGCTTTTGTACTAAATAAGTTTCTTCATTAGTACAGCGCGATGAAGTAATACCACCGATACTTTCTCGGCCATATTCTGCCTGGATCGCTTTCAGTTTTTTGGCAGAAAAAGCAATCGCCTCTTCCCAGCTAACCGGGCGCCAAGGCTGATCGATACTGTCACGAATCATCGGTTCACGAATACGATCTTTGTGAGTCGCATAACCGAAGGCAAAACGACCCTTAACACAGGAGTGGCCATGGTTGGCTTCACCCCCTTTGTAAGGAACCATTCTGATCAGTTGATCACCCTTCATTTCTGCTTTGAAGGAACAGCCTACTCCGCAGTATGCGCAGGTAGTGACGACACTGTGCTCTGGCTGGCCCTGGTCAATAACACTCTTTTCCATCAGGGTTGAGGTGGGGCAGCTTTGTACGCAAGCACCACAGGATACACAATCTGATTCCAGGAAAGGCTGGTCTTGCCCGGCACTGACCGTTGAGTTGAATCCACGTCCCTGAATAGTCAGAGCAAAGGTACCCTGAACTTCTTCACAGGCACGAACGCAGCGGGAGCAGACGATGCACTTGCTAGGATCAAAACTGAAGTAAGGGTTGGAATGGTCCTTCTCAGCATCCAGGTGATTGTCGCCGTCAAAACCATAGCGTACTTCTCTTAAGCCTACGGCACCGGCCATATCCTGTAGTTCACAATCGCCGTTACTGGGGCAGGTCAGGCAGTCCAGCGGATGGTCCGAGATATAAAGCTCCATGACGTTACGGCGCAGTCTGCCCAGTTTTTCATTCTGGGTAGAAACTTTCATACCCTGTTCGGCAGGAGTCGTACAGGAGGCCGGGTAACCACGTCGGCCTTCTACCTGCACCGCGCAAAGGCGGCAGGAACCGAATGCTTCGAGATTATCACTGGCACAAAGCTTGGGAATATTGATATCCACCAGAGCTGCAGCACGCAATACGGAAGTGCCTTCTGGTACGGTGATTTCAACACCATCAATTTCCAGCGTTACCAGGTTTTCTGATACTGATACTGGAGTACCATAATCTTTGTCATGGTTGAACGTCGGTTTGAAGGACGGGTCCGCTTTGGGATCATAATGTTCAAGCATTGTCGTTCTCCCCGATAACGTTTGAATTAATATTGAAATCTTCTGGGAAGTAGTTGACGGCACTTCGGACCGGGTTAGGCGTCATGCCTCCCATAGCGCAGAGTGAGCCATCTTCCATTGTGTCGCAGAGATCTTCCAGGAGCTGGAGGTGGGCACTGTGATTATCTCTATCTTCAGTGCTCAGAATACGGTCGATGACTTCTACGCCACGAGTTGATCCGATTCTGCAGGGTGTGCACTTACCGCAGGATTCCTCAACACAGAACTCCATTGCAAAGCGAGCCTGTTCAGACATATTGACACTTTCGTCGAAGACTACAACACCACCGTGGCCCAATACAGCGCCTACTTCGGCAAAGGATTCATAATCCAATGCAGTATCCCATTGGCTTTCTGGTAGATAGGCGCCCAGAGGCCCTCCTACTTGCACTGCCCGCATCGGGCGTCCACTGGCGGTACCGTTGCCGTAATCAATCATTAATTGTCTCAGGCTCGGACCAAAGGCGAGTTCGACCAAGCCGCCGCGCTGGATATTGCCTGCCAGTTGGAACGGCAGGGTTCCGCGGGAACGTCCCATACCGTAGTCTGCATAGGCTTGGCCTCCCTCGGCGAGAATATAAGGTATAGCCGCAAGGGTCAGTACATTGTTAACTACTGTGGGTTGGCCAAACAAACCGACTATTGCTGGTAGTGGCGGCTTAGCCCGAACGAGCCCCCGCTTACCTTCGAGACTTTCGAGCAAGGATGTCTCTTCACCACAGATGTAAGCACCTGCTCCGAGGCGCACTTCCAGATGAAATGCTTTACCACTACCCAGAAGGTTAGGTCCCAGGTAACCAGCGGCTTCGGCTTTGCTGATGGCTTCGTTGAATATCTGTTGAGCAAGAGGGTATTCAGATCTTAAATAGATATAACCCTGGTCGGCACCCACAGCTAAGCCTGCGATAGCCATGCCTTCTATTAGCATATAAGGGTCGGCTTCCATCACAAGACGGTCAGCAAAAGTACCTGAATCCCCTTCATCGGCATTGCAGACGATGTATTTCTGAGTGCTTTGCTTCAGCGGGTCATTGCTAGTGGGTTGGGCATCCAAAACCGTTTGCCACTTGATTCCGGCAGGGAAGGCTGCTCCTCCACGACCGCGTAAGCCAGAAGTTTTAACTTCATCAACAATTTCCTGGCCACTCATTTTCAGCGCTTTTTCTAATCCGTTGAAACCGCTGTGAGCTCGATAGTCTTCAATTGATAATGGGTCGGTAATACCGGCACGGGCAAAAGTGAGTCGCTGCTGGTTTTTCAGATAAGGGATCTCTTCTGTTAAACCCTGGCATAAAGGATGGTTACTCTTTCCCGCTAACATTCCGCTGTCGAGCAACTCAGGAATGTCTCTTGCTGTGACCGGTCCAAAAGCGACCCGACCCTGATCAGTTTCTACCTCGACTAAAGGCTCCAGCCAGAACAGGCCTCGGGATCCATTGCGGATAATTTCGATTTGCTCGCCACGGGCCTGGCTTTCTGTTGCCAGCTTTGTGACAACGTGCTCAGCTCCCAACGCCTGGGCAGTCGTATCACGAGGAACATAAACTTTGACGGTCATTACTTCACCTCCAGAGGCAGTGTTGACAACTCGTCTACCAGTTCATCGAATCGAGCTGGGTCAACACGGCCGATGACTTCGTCACCAATGCGAACAGAAGGGCCGCAGGCACAGTTACCGAGGCAGTACACCGGCTCCAGGCTAAACTCTTTGTCCGGGCTGGTCTGATGATAGTCTATGCCTAATTTGGATTGAGCATATTGTTCAAGCTCTCTGGACCCTCTGGCCTGACAGGCTTCAGCGCGGCAAATTTGCAATTGATTACGGCCAGGGGGAGTGGTACGAAAGTGGTGGTAGAAGCTGATCACGCCGTGTATTTCGGCACTTGTCTGCCGCAATGCATCTGCAATGACTGGAACTGACTCGCTGGGAACATAGCCGAGTTGGTCCTGAATGCCGTGTAGAATCGGCAGTAAGGCACCGGGCTCCATTTTCAGCTGATCGACCACAGCTGCAACAACGGACGTTGCTGTTGAGTGATCCGTTTCCGGTAAAGCGCTCATCTGTATTACCTGTCTTTGTTTTTTAATCCCTCGTTTTTACGAGGCTATCATTATAGTTATCGTAATCTCTTCTGGTGCAGGAGCACTTATCTCAGAGAGACCTGTTTTTATGTGGTTTTTATATAATTCCGTCGCTTATGCATTCAGCAATTCACCAGAACCTGTTAAATACCTGAGTAGGTCTTGTTAAATATGTAGTGGAATGCATATTTAACCCAGTTTATTCCATTACTACTGGTTTAACGGTAGCATTGGTGGCCTGTATAGGGAATATGAAAAGAAGTGCATATGAAGAGAATACATGTTGAGCCTGCCTGGTCTTTTCGAGATGAAGCTGGCCACCGTCTCGACCCTCAGCTGTTTCTTCTGTTAAATGGCATTCATGACAAAGGTAAGTTGACTGAAGCAGCGCGACAGGTTGGGATTTCTTATCGTCACAGCTGGAATTTACTGAATAACTGGGCGGCATTTTTTGGTTGTGAATTAGTGGCCCTGCAAAAAGGTAAAGGTGCCAGTCTTACGCCTTTGGGGGAAAAGCTGCTTTGGGCCGAGCAGCGTGTGGTTGCCCGGTTGGAGCCGCAACTTAAAAGCTTGGCATCGGAATTAAACCTGGAAATTCAGCGTAGCCTGGAAGGAGTTAGTCCGCTATTGCGGATGCATGCCAGCTATGGCTACGCGGTAGAACTGCTGCCGGACTTTGCGGGCGACTACCAGCTTGATCTGCAATATCGAAGTGCTGAAGAAGCGCTTGCTTCTCTCAATCGAGGCAGCTGCGATGTTGCCGGGTTCCATGTGCCTATAGAGATCCTCAGCGATACATTGATTGATAGCTATCGCCGATACCTTAAACCCCGAGTACATAAGATCATTCGATTTATTACCCGCTGCCAGGGCATCATGATCCGTTCGGGTAATCCATGTGAGATTTATGATTTAAAGGATCTTGCCGGAAAAAATGTGCGATTTATTAACCGTCAGAAAGATTCCGGTACTCGAGCCCTGCTCGATGAACTGCTGCTCCGTGCTGGCGTTAATAGTGCTCGTATCAATGGTTTTGAGAATGAAGAGTACACCCACTCAGCCATTGCGGCATATGTTGCTTCCGGAATGGCTGATGCGGGTTTTGGCGTAGAAGCAGCGGCTAGACGCTTTGGCTTGGAATTTATCCCGATAACCACTGAGCATTATCTGATGGTTTGCCATAGCAAGACTCTGAAACAATCGGCAACCCGGAGTCTGCTGGCATCGATTGGGGGAACTGAGTTTCAGAAGGCCGTCGAGGAACTGCCTGGATATTCACTGAATAACTGTGGTGATGTTGTGGGTATTGAAGAAATTTTCCCTTGGTTTAGTGGTTAAAGTGCATAGACCGTATTGTCAGATGAACTTTATTCAGGGGTGTTTAAAGCGCTTCCACTAAATAATCCTGTTTCTAAATAAAGAACCGCGCCATGCCGTAGCTGATTAACCCGACTGCAATTGTTATCAGCAGGTGACGGCTCAGTAAAGCAGTTATTAGTGCTGCGATAGTGGCGATCAGGTGATGATTGTAAAGGTTGAACTCAATAGCTCCGTCTCTGATTAAACTATTCTGGATAACAATGGCTGAGAGTACAGCAACAGGTACATAGTTTAATGCAGACTCTATCAGTGGAGGAATGGTCACTAGACCAGCAAGTCCAAAGGGTAAGTAGCGGGGGGTGAAGGTCAGTATTGCCATTGCGAAAATTAAACCCCAGTCAGTCATCCTTGAGTCTCCCTGAAGCTATTTGAATCTGTTTTCATTGGTGAGTCTTGTGTCTTGAACAGGGTTTCAAGCGTTATCCCCACGATAATGGCAACTAACGCAGAAAACAGCAGGCCTGTTTGGTTTGGCCAGTCAAAAGTGAAGGCCGCACAGCTGCCTGCAGTTATTGCACAGGCCCAGTAGGAATGGTTTTTCAAGGCAGGTACGATGATGCCAACAAATGCGACTATCATTGCAACATCCAGCCCCCAACTGGTCATATCGGGAACCTGTTCTCCCAGTAGCACACCGGCTGCACTGAAAAAGACCCAATTGCTGTACATGGCCAAGGCGGACCCCAGATAGTAATAATGCAGCAACTGATGATCGCCAGGTGCTGGGTGGGGGGGATTGCGCTGGAGCTGGTGAATCCGGTTGCTGACGACTGCGTAGGTTTCATCGGTCAGAGTAAAGGCCATTATGATTTTCAGTCGCTGAGGCAAGTGAACGACTTTAGACATCAGGCTGGTGGCGTAGAGCATGTGTCTCAAGTTGACCACAAAGACGGTCAGTAGAATGATGGGTAACGCGGTTGATGAGGCCAAAAGAGTGACAGCTATGAATTGAGAGGCTCCGGCAAATACCATCACCGACATACCGAGAGCTGTCCAGCTAGATAAACCTTCCGAAATGGCCATGGCCCCATAAACAATAGCAAAAGGCATTGCAGCCACTAGCAAAGGCAGCGTATCACGTGCACCGTTGATTCCTTGCTGGAAGGCGACAGATGGTTTTCTTGTCATTAATTTCTCCGTGTCTTGTCGGGAAGAACGCGCTATTTAATCGAACGAACTGACCGGATTGGCGAACTGTCAGTTATATAGAGGAGAGTCTATTGATGAAACAGAAAGCTGTCTTGTACGTTATTGACCAGCAGGAGTTATTAAGCAGAGACAGGCGGTACTTATCCATTGCTCGTGTTTTTAAATATCAGCTTGTTATAACTGGTTTAGCTTAGAGTCGTGTTGTTACACGGCCTGAAGACGCAGAGACACAGAGGTAAGAGGCCATTCAACCATCTTGAAGTAAGCGTTGGATGGATCATTTTTTTGCTTTCCTTGTTTTATCCATCTTCGGCAGGTTACTAAAATTCTTGCGGCTTCATTATGAGACAACAGAATACTCATCTGATTCCAGGCGTACTCCTGCACGGTTTCAATTGAGTACAAATAGATATCAATATAGTCCTGCTCTTCTTCGCTCAGAAGAGAATCAGCGACCTTGAACAATTTGTTAGTCACAGTCATTTTTTAGTAGCACCTATTTGTCGCTTGACGACAAATTGTCCTTATATGCCAAAGAGCTCCAATCTTAACTTTTTGTTGAACAGAGCCCTGTTTTCCGGTTGCGTCAGAGCCGGAAAAAACCTGCATTTGTGCCCGGACTTTTCTGCTTTATCAAGCGAAAGCAGCCCTGTTTGATCCTGCAGGAAGTTGAGATGAGGTTTTCCGCTACTTCATGTCAGTGTGACAATGGAAGTATTTGTAAATTTTATAGATTGAGTTCGCTGAATACCACAATATTCATAATATTGTATATATAATCACGCTTTTTAAAGGCTTCTGAAATCAGGAAACCGTTGATAACAGACTTAATTACTAGGTGATTGGAATTATTAGTGATTTTTATCACCACACTTTGGCAGAGCTAACCCGGATCTCATCTCTTTAATCCGATGATGAGAGTTGCCTGATGACGATTGTGGACATAGCGGAAGCTTAGGTTCCTTACTGCCTTCGCTTGAAGTCGGTGACTGGTGATCGTTTTCAGTACCGCTTTATGTTCAAAGAGGCTCTTCAAAAGGTTGATAAAAACGAGCTTAGTGGGTCGCTTTGAAGTAGCGCCCTGGAGTGATTCCCATCATCTTTTTAAAATGGCGATGAAGGTGGCTTTGATCGGTAAATCCGGTATCTGCAGCGATGTCTGATAGTTTAGCACCTTGCCTGATCAGTTTTTTTGCTTTTTGGATACGCAGTACCACTTGGTAGGCATGAGGAGGAAGACCTACATGGCGCTGAAATAAGCGTGCCAGATAGTGTGGGTTTAGCTCCACCAGTTGAGCTAGCTGTTGTAAAGAAACGTTCTCGTTGAGATGGTTACAGAGGTAGTTTTTAACGTTCTGAACAGTCACGGGTTGTCGATCAACAGCGGGTAAATAGCTACCACGGCCACCATGTCGTTGAATAAACTGAGTCATTACTTCCAGATAATAGCTCTGTCGTTCCAGAGGATTGTTGGAATATTGCAGCAGGTCGAACATCTGACGCAGTTTTGCGGCCATATAAGGATCGTATATGACGGGGTTAGTAAACCAGGGAATGCCACTGTTAGGGCCCTGTAATTCTTCAGAAACCAGAGCTAACATCTCAGGAGTCGGGTAAATGGCCCGATAAGACCAGCCATTTTCACTGACACAATGACCATCATGTACCTGGTCCGCATTCACCAGAATAATACTGTTCTGAGGCGCGATATGGTTACTACCCTCTCGGTAGAACTGTTGCGCTCCCGTATCTATGACGCCAATGCAAAAACCTTCATGAACATGACGGGAAAACCGTTGAAGGTGGTAGTTTGCATTCAATAGCTCAAGACCGCCAAGATCTTCCGCGTAGCTGTAGTGGGCAGTATCTTTGATTTTTTGAACCATCTGTCTATTCCGTCTCTTTCAGACGTACAGTTTAGCAAAGTCGTCTACCAGTCGTTTTGTACGTTATTGACCTTAGGGAGCTGACCAGGCACTGTTTTCTATACTTAACTACATAAAATAATTAAGATTTTCCTGTCGAAAGACTACCTTCTGGGAAGCCAGTATAAGATTGTCTGCGATCTTTGACTAATAATGAAATGTAGGTACAACTTTTGGTGCATAATTGTTTTGATAATATTCTACCTGTTGATGAGTATGGTGGCGGCTTAGCCACTAGTTGAGACTATAAAACAATGGCCAATTTTTATACGGAAGATAGAATTAGTATTAAAACGCTGGATGATATCGTTAGTCGTCCCCATTATGAAGCTTCTGTGCCTCCACGACGTTCGTTGTTTCGCTACGTGCTGGCGGCTTATTCATTTCCTCGAAAAATAGCCTGCTGCAGTGTCAGTGACTGTTATCAGAATCACAAAAAAGGTTACTTAGTGCGGACTGCGGAAAGCGGTGAATGCAGTATTTGTGAAAACTGCGCTAAACGCTTTATGGATCCGCAGGCATTGACCCCTCCAAAGGCCTCCCGTCGCCGGTCTTCGCCATCAGCCTCGTCCAGAGCCAGCTCGACGGGCAGCTCTCCCAGAGCCTCTAGACCAGTGATTCAATCAGCAATTCGGCATATTGAGCTGGATACTTTTATCAGCCAAAGTGAAGGCATCAAGGAAAGAGTTAAAGAACTCAAGCAGATGTCCAAAGGGGCAAACTGGTTGTTTAAGTCTTTAAGCCAATTTCAAAAAACTTATCCTGCTGAGTTGTTTTCAGCGTTAGAAGAGTTGCGGCTTAAAAAAGAGGAAAGTACTGTCTATGAGCAACTGATAGAGAGTAATGCCACCGATCAGCAATTACAGAACGTGGAACAGTTAGCGGGACTGGGGGTGTTTTCTGCGGACCTCGACATTCGACAACTGTTGATTGAACGTATTCTCAAACCCTTGAAGGAATTAGACGAAAAGGCTAAAAAAGTGGAGTCTCAAGGGAGTATAGGTGTGCCTGTTGATTGGTCTGATCAGGTGGAGGGCTACTTTATATTAGCTGAAAAACTGATCGCTGAGGCTCAGCTGTTTTTCTCTGAAGAAAACCTTGAAAGGCTCAAGAGTATTCCCCTTACACCTAAAGCAGCACAGACTGTTCGAACTTTGCGATGGGACTGTGAAAAAGGTGATGTTGTTAAGAGTTAGTTACTCATAACGGGTAACAGCGTAAAACGGGAAGGGTGGGCTCTAGAGCCAGGGCCCACTGAGAACACAGTAGACTTATTCATAGGTTCTCTAACGATAGAAACAATCTGGATCTATAGGTTTTGGTTTGGATTGTTTTTGAGCCGGTGACTTTATACCTTGCTGTTCTTTCCATCGGCGTAATTCTTCAAAATAGGCATCCCATACACAAGGGCAGCAACTTCCTCCACCACAGCATTCATTAGGTGCTGGTTTAGTGGGTTTTTCCAGTTTATCAGGCATAGATATAATCTCGGACTGAAGCTTCGCGTCAAAAAAGATGAATCAGGCCCCGGGAAAAGGGTTTCATCTAAGTATGTCTGTGATTTCAAATATACTACGGGAAATGCCTACAGAGCTCTACGTTGATCAGGTTCGATGCTGTATCTCGAATGTTTTCTGGATATTGGACGATAATGAGTCGGAAAATGGCCGTATTTTCCCTTAAATCGCATGAGTTTCCATTAATTCTCGATCTTGTTGAAATTATTTCCAGCTCAGAGGCGAGAGAATGAAATATGATTAATAAGCCCCTTAACGGCTACGGAAGATTGGGGAGGAAATAGCCATGATTCAGAGAATCTATGATAATGAACCTGGTATGCTGGAGTTTGTGGCCAGCGGTAAACTGACCGACTTTGAATACCAGTCCGTTCTCATTCCACAGGTAGAAAACGCAATTCAGGAGTCTGGCAAAATTAATGTGCTGTGGAAGATGGATAATTTTGACGGCTGGGAGCTGCATGCCGCCTGGGATGAGTTTCTGCTGGCGTTAAAGACTCGAGATACAATCGAAAGAATAGCCCTTGTGGGTGATAAACCCTGGCAGAAAAAATTAGTGACCTATCTTAAGCCACTAACTCACGCGGAGGTCCAATACTATGACAGTGATCGTAGTGAGGAGGCTCAAGACTGGCTGAAACACTCGGATGAAGTGAAACACTAGGCTGCACTGAAACAGTACCGGCACTTCTTATCAAAGAAGCCAAATGACTAAAACGCATTAAAATGTGCGAAGGGGCCAAAAGGTCCCTTCTTTTTTGGCTGATACTGATCGCTGGCCATTAGTTATCCGATAACACAATGGTGAATAATTCTGTCTTAGACTCTCGCCCTCTGAGTTGCACTGAGTGCTTAGGTTGTGCCTGATAGCTGGATGGAAGCTGTATATGCTGTAGCAGTTCCGATGAAATCAGCAGGGGACAGTCAAGAGTCTTGCAATGGCTTTCGATTCTGGCTGCGGTATTTACGGTGTCGCCAAAGTAGGATATTTCCTGTTTTTGATCTCCGCATTCACTAATGACAACAGGACCACCATGGAGGCCAACCCGAAAGCGGGGGACGGTCTGGAACTGCTGTTTATATTTTTCGGATTTTTCTACTACTCGCCGGACAATTGCAAAGTAGCAGTCGATAGCGCGTATGTTTTCTTCCGGGCTTTTAAGAGGCCAGGTAACGACCACCTGATCACCAACATAGCGATGAATCTCACCCCCAAATTCGATAATCGGCTCAGATATATCGAAAAAAAACTGAGTAATCATGGTCTGTACACCTAAGTCTCCCAGACGCTCGGTTAAGGCGGTCGAGTCTGCCAGATCGAGAAAAAGAAATATGGTGTCTTCATGAACGGGTTGATGGTAACGGCCGAGGATAAAATTGACTAATGTTCGAGCACCGATGATACGGACAATCTGAGTGATGGTCAGCAAGACTGTGGCAACCAGAATGACGATAACAACGGTTTGATAAAAGTCTGGACTAAGTAAAAATTTGAAACTAAGTGCTTCGAGGAATATTGCCTGACTGATAAAGCCAGACAGGATTACAATATTGGTTAATACAAAGGCTTTAACGGCGATAACCTTAAGAAAATACATCCGGCGGATCATGGCGCCGTAGCGACTGGGTATCCAGAACAGATCAAAGGCCAGGTATAGAGAAGCACCAAAAAACCAGCTAAAGCTATCAAAAGCCAGATTGTTATATTCAACGGGGATGCTGGATTCACGCGTCAGATAACTGTGAGTAAAGCCTGCCAGCACTGAAAGGGCTATCAGAGTAATATACAGGCGAATTCTTTGACGTGTTCGTCTGGACAATTGAGCTTCCTGTTTGCGGGTCAGTACTGCATTAGTACTGAGGTTCCTGTGTGTTTGGAAAAAGCTGCGACTAAGCCAGATAATGAATGAAAGGAGTTGTTCGCAGGTTTCCTGCTTGGATCATAACGTTAATCAGGAGTCAGGAGAACCTGAGTCGCTATTGGCCAAAGCGCGTTGGCTGGGATGATGGTATCTGTTTCAGATTCTCTATCCGAAATGATCAGGTATAATCTCCAGGTTGTAACGGAGACCTTGCCATTTTGATAGGCGATACGTTTGATTGATGGTGATGTTTGATTAGCGGTGCGGTGTCGGGGTGTAGTATGAGTTTGAATTCATGAGTGACAAATTACCGATCCTGTATACTTTTCGGCGCTGTCCATATGCCATTCGAGCTCGTTTGGCTATTGCCCGTAGCGGTCAGTCGGTGGTTTGGCGAGAAGTGGCTTTGAAGGCAAAACCAGACAGTCTGTTGAACATTTCGCCAAAAGCAACGGTACCGGTGCTGCAACTGGAGACGGGCAAGGTTATCGACGAAAGTTGGGAAATCATGCTCTGGGCACTGGAGCAGAATGATCCCGAGCGTTGGCTTGATCCTGATACCAGCATTCAGCATCAGATTAATGGATTGATTCTTGAAAACGATGTGCACTTTAAACCTTGTCTTGATCGTTACAAGTATGCCGATAGGTATCCGGAAAAACCTGCTGAGGCATATCGGTCAGAGGGGGAAGTATTTCTGGCGCAGCTGGAGCAGCGTCTGAAATTGACATCCTATTTGGCGGGTGAACGCTTGACCTTGGCAGATGCTGCTATTTTTCCTTTTATTCGTCAGTTTGCCGGGGTGGATCCTGGCTGGTTTGAAAGGGCTCCTTATCCTCGAGTACAGCGCTGGTTGCAGCAATGGCTGGACTCGGAGCTGTTTCAATCAATAATGGTAAAATATTCTCCGTGGCAGGAAGGGGATGATCCTATCGTGTTTCCAGTTCCGCGATCAGTGCTCAATAGTTAAGTAATTTCTTATTTGACAGTTTCTTTGTGTCTCTCTATAACGGGTACCCAGCGCTTTCAGGTGCCCTAACCGAATATTGGTAACGGGAGAATCGGGAAATCGGTGAAAGTCCGATACGTGCCCAACGCTGTATAGGAGATTACACAGAACAGGTGGAAACCAGCCACTGGCTGTTAAATAGCTGGGAAGGCTTCTGTGTAAAGTGATCCTGAGTCAGAAGACCGGCCTGATAGCTGATTAGAGATGTTTGGTCAGACACTCTTAATTTTCCATAGCAAGGGGAATATATATGGAAAACTCAGCGGAATATAATCCAGTAGCCTCTCAATCCTCAGGCATTGATTCACTCAGTGGCGCGGACAGCAATGGCCTGAAAAACCATCAGTCGGAGGTCCAGTTTGATCAACAGGAACGAGATGGCCTTTACAAAACAATTTTTAATCGCCGTGATGTACGGGGCCAGTTTAAGTCTGATCCTATTCCAGACGAGGTTCTTGGTCGTATCCTTTATGCTGCCCACCATGCGCCATCAGTAGGTTTTATGCAGCCCTGGGATTTTATGGTGATAAGGGATCCTGGAGTAAAAAAACAAGTCCATGAATCTTTTCTAGTGGCCCATAACGAAGCGGTAGAAATGTTCCCAGAGGAAAAGCGGGATACCTACAGATCCCTCAAACTGGAAGGGATTATGGAGTCGCCGGTGAATATTTGCATTACTTGTGACCGTAAACGCACAGGTCCAACCGTTATCGGTCGTACCCATATCAAATCGATGGATGTTTATAGCAGCGTTTGTGCCGTGCAAAATTTGTGGCTAGCGGCTAGAGCAGAAGGGTTGGGTGTCGGTTGGGTCAGTATTGTTAAACAGCGAGAATTGCAGTCTGCTCTGGGGATTCCGTCAAATATAGTACCTGTTGCTTATCTCTGTGTTGGTTATGTCAGTCACTTTTTTGCTAAACCGGAGTTGGAAAGTGCTGGCTGGCTTCCTCGTCAACCGTTGGAGGAGCTGGTGCATTTTGATCAATGGCAAAACCACGCCAGTCCGGAACAGGAATCCCTCATAGAACAGATTCAAGAGCTGCGTGATTTTCCAGCGAGCTTTTAGTGGCCTCTAAGTCAGGCTGCCTGCTTTGTAATGGGATTAGCTCAATACTGTTTTTTATCAGCATTGGTCGAAGTCGATCGGTTTCGTTGTGTTGGCAGTGGAATGGATGGGAGGATCTTATTCAGATCCTCTTTCAGGACACTTTCAGCCAGGTTCCCGTCCTGAGCTTTCTTTCACGGGAAGCAGGGGGACGAATCTAACCGCTAACAACGGCTTTTTGTTTACTTTTCCCTGTTTATTTTTGTCAACAAGGTAAAGAGTCTGGCCCAGATGCTGAGGACCGACCGGAATCAGCATCCGTCCACCGTTAGTTAACTGATCAATCAATGCTGGTGGAATCTGATCTGCAGCAGCTGTGACCAGAATTCCATCATAGGGCGCATGTTCTATAAACCCCAGTTTTTCACCACCTAGAATACAATCGATATTGTTGAAATTCAGACGTTCAAGACGGGCTTTTGCTTGCAAATGAAGTACTGGGTTAATCTCAACCGAGTACACTTTTTTTACCAGGCGGGAAAGCACGGCTGCTTGATAACCAGAACCTGTACCGACTTCCAGACAGTTGTATTCAGGTTTGGGATCCAGTAAATCAGTCATCAGTGCTACCATATAAGGCTGGGAAATCGTCTGTCCGTGACCGATGGGAAGAGGGATATTGTAATAGGCCTGAGCGAGTAGTTCTTCCGGTACAAACTGGTTACGGGGAACGGATGCCATTGCCTCCATGGTGTCGGGTGAAAAGGCGCTGCGACCGGTCATTTCCGCTGTTAGCTCAGCATCCATACTGATCTCGTCTAACATCTGCTGTTGTCTGTTCATCGGTCTTGTCCGGATGGTTTCGCTAGTCGGTTTTCTCTCTTGGCTCAGCATTAGCCTATCTGTTAAGTTTAGTTAACCGATTGGCTTCTGGAAAAGAAAGTGCGTCCTGAATAAGCCACAGAAATCTAGATCAATAACAAATTATTAACTCTGGTTATTGGCAACTTTCGGGCAAAAGTGCTCCGATTGCCCTAAGCTCAGTCTATAGAAGGGAAAAATGCCCAAGGCTGGGCCTGTCGATAGGAGAGCACGATTATGTCTATATCTCCTCGTATACGAGAGTACCTGGATAACCAGGAGATTCCCTACCAACTTGTCCATCATCGCTATTCTGAGACAGCTAGAGGCTGTGCGGAAGCCGCTCATATTCCGCTTTCTCGCATGGTTAAAGCCGTTATTCTCAGAGATGACGAAGGTTTTATAATGGCTTTAGTCCCCGCAGATAAGAGTGTGGATATTAATGCTATTAACCTCCGTACCAATCGGCTGCTGAGTACTGCTACTCAAAAAGATGTGAATCTGATATTCAGAGATTGCACCAAAGGCGCGGTACCTGGTATCGGGCAAGCCTACAATCTAAGAATTATCTGGGATGATCGCATTCTGGATGAGCCTGACTGTTATTTGGAAGCGGGATCTCATGAAGACCTTATTTACCTGGCCAGAAAAGAGTTGTCGGCTTTGGTAAAAGACAGGGAGCATGGCTTGATTTGCCATTGAACCTGCTGGCGGTTAAGCCGTTTAATTATGACATGGCTAAAACCCCAATGGCGGTCTGCTATTGGGGTTTTCAGGAGGGATTAATTTATGCCTAAATGGGTTTCAAGCTGAACCTTCAAAGCAGCGAGCTTTTCTCCCATCTGTTCTATTTCAGCGCGAACGGTGGCATCGGTAGTCGGTTGCAATTCTATTTCGTCGTAGGGCGAGGCGAGGGGAAGAGAATGCAGACGTTGGATAATCGAGTCTCGTAGCTGCTCCTTATTTCCCGCAGTGATTTCAGTATTATCGATTTCCTCGCACAAGGAACAGATATCGAGATGTAACTGCTTTAATTCGCTAGGCGATTTATTCTCTAGATTCATCGTGTTAAGACTCCTCTTCTCTATAACTTAGTGTGTTTCTGAAAAATTCCCAAGCATTGCTAATGCTCAAATTCACGGGGATATAAATCATATGTATACCACCGATAGTTCTTTTTCGCTATCCGTCCGTTTCGGGTGTTAATTATTTCAACGGTTGAGCGTTATGGATTAGCAACAATGGCTGTGGCACTTTGATGATTCTACGGTTTTGACTCCATCTGATCGTAGTCTTCAGGGTTATCATGTCGAATTGAGAAGCGTTCACGGTAGGCTCGAGGACTCAGGCCTACTTCCCGATGAAAAAGGCGGCGAAAAGAGCTGCTATCGATATAGCCCACTCGTTCTACGATTCTGTCTATGGTCATATGGCTGCTTTCCAGCAGGCGTTTGGCGGCTTCCAGGCGCAAAGCCTGAATGTATGCCGAAGGGGTCTTACCCGTAGCTGCTTTAAACCGCCTGATGAATGTGCGTCGGCTAACTGAGAATTTATCTGCCAGTTGATTAAGAGATATGCTTTGAGACAGTCCTTTTTCAATCCACTCCTCTGCCGCTGTCACCATTGAATCATGATGTTGACGAACCATTTGAATACTGGAATAGGGTATTTGTGACTGTCGATTGATGTCTACGAGCATTATTCGTGCACAGGCCAGCATCAGCTCATGCCCTCCCAATACCCTAAGCAATTCTAAGCACAGGTTTTGATAGGCCGTGGTTGCACCTGCGGTAAAAATTCCACGATCTTCCACAACTATTTGGTCGAGGCACAATTCTACCGTTGGATACTGTTGTCGTAAGGGTTCTGCCAACCACCAGGCGGTTGTGGCCCGGTGGTTATCCAGCAGGCCGCTGGCTGCCAACAGAAATGTGCCTGAGCAGTTGGCAGCAATCTTCACCCCCGCTTGTTGTTGAGCTTTTAGCCATTGATGAACGGCTCCGAAACCTGCAAAAGTCTGCTCCAGGTGTTTCAGACTCTGGTACTGGAGTCCCGGTACAATGATGACATCTGCGTGTATCGCCTCATTCAGAAGCAAATCAGCTTCCAGTCGTATTCCACTGGAACTCACCACAGAACGCTGTCCCTGACTGATTAAACGCCACTGAAATAAATTCTGTTGTTCTTCAGTACTTATGTATTGCCAGTAGGCATTGGCGATATTGAAGAGGTCGATGGGTCCTGTAATGTTGCTGGCTACACAGCCGTCATAAATCAGAATATCGATAGTTTTCATCGGTATCACAGGCAAGTTGCTACAAAAACAAACAGATGGCACTAATGGCATCTTTAGTGTCCATAGTGACACTTATGCCTACATCAAACAAGCGATACAGTTATTACTTCGATTATCAGATCGATAAAAACCAAAGAGTGCTCAAAATATTGAGGATTCTCCGTTAGATAACTGCCTTTGAGGTGTAGGTTATGAACAGATTCTTGTTTCTCAGTTGTGTGAAAACGCTAAGTGTACTGGCTTGTCTGATGGTTCTGGCGCTGTTGTTTTACCTTGGAACAGTGGCTGAGCTTCCTCTGTTTGCCTATTTTGTGGTACTGCCAGTGCTGGCCCTGGTGACTTTGACGGCCTTCATACTGGTGATGCGTTGGGTGCTTATGGGGGGCGTATTCTATGGGTTTAGCCAGACAGATCTTCCTGACCAGTCCTATGAGCAAGAGTTGTGGCGGTAATCGGGGTTGCTTCATACAACCCCAATACTACAGTCCCGGCGACTCTTTACTGATACTTTGATTTATCTCAGGGAGCGGGAGGGTTTGGTGCCTCCCAGTCACCGGTCATTCTTGGGCAGGGCTCTGCCTCCCCCCAAATACGCTTGAGAGGCAATACGCCAGCCCAGACAGGCCAATTGTAGTCTTGCTCATCATCGGCGGGAGGTGCTGCTCTTAGTTTTGCAGAAGCTTCATTGATGGGCATTGATAAAATTCCAGTTGCTGTTAGCTCTTTGCTTTGCATTGGACGCAGTTCTTTCCATCGATTCGGGGCGACACGATCGATAAAGATTTCCAGCTGGCGTGCTTTTTCTGCTTCATCCACGATTTTTTCCGGAGTGCCGAAGATCATCACTGAGCGATAATTTACTGAATGGTGGAATGCGGAACGAGCCATTACAAGGCCATCCAATAATGCCAGCGTGAGACATACCGGTTGATTCTCTGCACCAGCTACCATCCGGCTCTTGGAGCCGCCATGCCAGTAGATTTTGTCTCCATCCCGCCAGTGGGAAGTGGGCATTACAAAGGGGCGCCCCTTAACAACCATTCCGATATAGGAAACCAGAGCTTCATCAATGATGTTGTAGATAAGCTGGCGGTTATAGCTACCTCTCTTTCTTCCACGCTTTATTTGGGTTTGCTCTGTGATTTCTAATTCACTCATTGGAAATGCCTCAACAAATTGTCCTGTGACCTGGAGATGCCTGTAGTCTGAGGATTAACGCACGGCCATTTCAGACATCAGTGATTATCGCTAAGAACCGCTGTGTTTCGGTTACGGGGACCATGGTAAGATCTGTATGGTATCTGATAAATATCCAATTTTTTTTCAAATGGAGATACCAGTGGTGAACCTTCGGGATGAGTTAGCAACGCTCAGTCTGCGGCTGGATAAGAGCGGAGTTCGTCCTCTGTATTTACAATTGGCTGATCAACTGCGTCAGTTGATTAATAATGCCCGACTGCACCCAGGTGACCGTTTGCCCTCGAGTCGCAGACTGGCGGAAGAACTGGGAATATCCCGAACATCTGCTCTTAATGCTTATGATCAGTTAATTGCTGAGGGGCTGCTGATTACAAGACCTGCTTCAGGGGTTTTTGTTTCAGCTATTGAGCAAGCTGTAACAACTCCAACCGATGGGACTGCCCACTGTCAGTCAGGTCTTGGTCGTCCAGGGGCTTCTATCGAAGCGGCGGGCCTGTTTGACGCGGGACCTGATATTGATCAGTTTCCATTTGATGATTGGGCACGCTGTTTAAGCCGGGTGTGGCGTAGGCCTGATCCGGGATTATTGCGGGATCGTCATCCAGGCGGATACTGGCCACTAAGGCAGGCTATTTCCCGTTACTTAAAAGTGATGCGGGATATACAAGTATCTCCCGAGCAGGTGATCGTCACCGCCGGTAACCGAGACGCTCTTTCGTTAATCGCAACCGTCTTGCTGCAAACGGAATACTCGCGGCCACAAGTAGAACATTCACTGTTACAGACTAACCCCCCGTCTCAAACCAACAGTACCGTTTGGCTGGAGGACCCGGGCTATCCTCAACTGAGACAGGGCCTCATGGCTGCAGGGGCTAAACTGGAATATTGCCCGGTTGATGAGCATGGAATGACATTACCCGCTGCAGGTGCTCCTGGATGTTTTGCCTGGATGACACCTGCACGACAATACCCCCTGGGGGTCAATATGTCGACACAGAGGCGGTTGGATTGGTTGTCTCGTAGTCGAGAGGATAATTTCTGGTTAGTTGAAGATGACTACGATTCTGAATTTCACTACCGCAAGGCTCCAGCTGCTCCGCTGTTTAATCTGGATCATCAGCAACAGGTTATTCTGGTTGGTAGTTTTTCGAAAGTAATGTTTAGAACACTAAGGATTGGATATTTACTGGCGCCCGAGCGATTGGTTGAACCCTTACTGGCCGCTCAGCATAATCTGGGTACCCTGGCCTCCATGCCGGTACAGCCTGCGCTGGCTGAGTTTTTGGAGCATCGGCGATTTGCCAGCCATTTACGGCGTATGAAACGCTGCTATCAACAGCGCAGGGATTACCTTTTTGAACTGTTGGAAACACATTTGGGAGATAGTTTTTGCACAGAGTTACCTGATAGGGGTATGCATCTCGTATCTTTGCTGGATTCAGGAGTCGGAGTCACTGATTATTGGCTGGAACAGCAGCTGGCCGATCGTCAGGTACATGTTTCAGCGTTATCCAGCCATTATAAGAACGCTAACGTTCAGGGGCTGTTGTTAGGCTTTTCTGGTAGTTCAGAGCAGCAGTTGTTAACCGGTGTCAAAATACTAAAAGAACTGCTCAGGGATTCCAGTTAGCCCCAACATGTCCACCAGGGATATAACTGCTCAGGGCCACTAGCGGCAGTGGGGGCTGCCCGGCTATTCAAGCGGGTTGTGACTTGTCTGAACTATATTGCGACTTGTTTGAACTATATTGTGGGAGACTAATCCTTGGAGCGCTTTTCTGATCCTTGAGTCCATTTGCTTAAGGATGCATCTTGGGCATCAGATAAGGCCGCATAGGTTTGATTTGACAGGTAATTGGCATGGGCTTCGAGGCCCTTACAGAAGTAGAAATTGAGGTTCATTGCCTGCTCAGGGCTTGAGCAATGAGAAAGCGTTTTAAGCTGTTCAAAGCTGGCTTTTGTTACGTCGTCAAAACAGTACTTCTGCAATGCCATCAATTTGCTGATGGTTTCTTTGCATTCCTGCAAAGGTTGCATGTAGATATCCAGCTGATTGAGAGAATTACTCATCGTCTGACCTCACTTCATTTGACCTTAGAATAGTGCTGCGTTGCACAATCCTGACCCCCTTATAACTAATTTTTTCTTAAAGGTCAAAAAAACGTCACAACCGGGCACAGCCTTTAACAGCAGTTGCCAATTATCTGCTTTGAGTGATCAGATCCTCAATATTTTGCAGCGTGAGATCCGATAAGTGGGGGAACTGACCATCCATTAGAACAGAAATTTTCTCGAAGGTGTCCGCTAATTCAGTGAATGCGTCAACTACGACAGGATCAAAGAGGGTGCCTTTCCCCGCCACTATTTGATTGACAGCCAGGCTATGGGGGTGGGCGTTTTTGTACGGGCGTCGCGAAACGATAGCGTCATATACATCAGCCACGGCCATTATTCGAGCGACTATGGGTATTTGATTGCCACAGAGGCCTTCCGGGTAGCCACTACCATCCCAGTGTTCATGATGGCTCAGTGTAACCTGTCGGCCTATCCGGAAAAAATTAGTTGCCGTTTCAGTGGGTTTTCGCAGCAGACTTTCCGCAGTGCACAGCGCCTGAAAACCGTATCGAGGGTGCTGTTTCATAATTTCATATTCGGCAGCTGACAGTTTGTCTGGCTTTTGCAAGATTTTGTCGGGAATAGCGACTTTTCCAATATCGTGTAACGAAGCTGTTTTGTATAGCAAATCTATCACCTGATCGTCGTCCAGTTCCTCAGCAAAGTCGGGGTGATACCTGAGGCGCTCTGCCAGCGCTTTTACATAGTATTGGGTACGTAGGATATGGTCTCCAGTTGAATGGTCCTTGATCCGTGCGAGGGCCGACATACTAAGAATAATTGCTTCCTGCACGGATAGTAACTCTTCCCGGTAGCTTGATCTGGCATTTTCAAGTAGTTGTTGCTGTTCAGTAAACAGATGATCAGTTGATGCTAATTGTCGATGGATTTTTGCCTTACTCAGCAAAATGGAGCGATGAAATGGGCTGCACAAATAATCGGCACAGCCACAATCGATCGCCAGCAGTTGATGATCTGCTGAGTCACTCCATACCATGATTACAGGAATTCCCGCACTCTTGGCCAGCTGTACGAAGTGTTTACAGTTCTGTAAACCAAATTGATCTACGCAGGCTGCATCAAAAAGTATAAGCTCACCCTGGAGGCTTGTATTGGAGAGGAAATCAGAGTTTCCAATAGAATAGTTATCCGGGGTTGCGCTTTGTAACTCTGTAAAGGTGCTGAGTTGATTCCCGACATAGTGCAATCTGGTCATAGTGTTTTAAATCCATTTACGTTATTGAATTCATTGTAGGTGAAATATGGCAATCCCCGGTTTTATGCCGATAATGACTAATGCAAGGATTAGCCTGTAAAGATCGCCTGGTGGGATAAGTTGATTAACCGGTAAGGGTCACTATGGTAATGTCCATCTGTACAACGGAGGTAAAAGGTCTTGATCTCTGGGCAATCGACTAATTTTCCGCGTCGGGTTTCGATCCTCTTTCATCTTGTGGCCATTGCGCCAGTTCTCGGTTTTACCCTCTATCATGGAATATGGGGTAGTCATTGGCTTTCCTTATTCCTTGGAGGTTCGCTGCTGGTTGTCAGCCTATCTCTTTATAATGAGTTTAAACACAGAGACAGCTTGCTTTATCGACAAATGTTCGTTGTTCTGGTCTCTTTTTCAATTGCACTGAGTTGCTATCAACTGGGGTTGCGAGGCCTGATTTACGTTTTTCCGATGTCTTCGGTATTCTTTTTTACATTTCCGTTCGTCCAGGGGATTGTATCGGGTGTAATTTTTTCACTTTGCTGCTTGTTGGCGGCGTCTTATGTTGAGCCCTTGATACTAGTGCTGAGATTTTCTGTCGGTATTACTATCAGTATGGTATTTGCTGGCATATTCGCATTTATTGTACTGAAGCAAAAAAACAAGCTGGAGCAATTGGCAAACAGAGATGAACTGACGGGGGCGTTGAATCGCCGTACATTGCGCCCTGAGCTGGACGCAGCGAAAAATATGCATCAGAGGCACCAGCAGTCAGAGAGTTTGGCAATCATGGATCTTGATCATTTTAAGCAGGTAAATGATCTTCATGGGCATCTGGTGGGTGATGAGGTATTAAAGGAGTTTTCACAGTTGGTTGCAGGACGGATACGCAATTCAGATAAATTGTTTCGCTTTGGTGGTGAGGAATTTATCCTGCAGCTTCCACAAACGGATGAACAGCAGGCCTGGGAGCTTTGTGAAGCGCTAAGGGCTTTGGTGGAAGCAACATCATTTTCGAATAATATTCGTCTAACCTGTAGTTTCGGGGTTGCCCAGTTAACAGCTGATGAGTCAGTCGATTCATGGTTAAAAGGTTGTGATAAGGCTTTGTATCAGGCGAAAGAAAGTGGCCGTAATAAAGTGTTGAAGCGATCGTCCGGATATAGGCCACAATGATCAATGGATAGTTTCCTCAGGTTGCAACCACGTAACGCCATTTGTGAGTCAATAAAGTATGGACAAATGAGCGTGGGGAATTGTGCCCTGACAAATGAAGGTAGCATTTGACCGCAAAGCGCTTCACAGCCAAGGCCATATAGATATCGCTGATAACATCATTGGGCTCCCAGGCGCCGACTCCGGCAGATTGGATTATTTTTTCGCGACGCGGAGCGGACATGACGGCCAATTGGGTAGCATGGGCTAAATATTCTTGAGCAGCATTACTAATTCTGGTGAGTTCTGTGTTGTGTTGAACCACCGCATGGGTTACTTCATGAGCAATAACACCGAAATAGTGGTCTGGATCGAATGGCTCTCCATACATAGAAGGCAGTGGTTTTATTTCGAGGATTGATCGGAAAGACATTACCTCAATCAGGTCTTTACGACTGTTATAACTGCCGAAGATGGGATGACCAATGGATTCTAACGGGCGCTGGACTATATCGATGCGGATAAGTTTTTTGGGCCGTAGATCGTATTGCTCCAGATATCTCAGCGCTGATGTTGAAGCCGCACAGGCGATGTCGACCACTGTGCTGTCGGAAGTTGTCACCTCTATAGGGATGTTGTTACAGCGGAAGGTATTTGCTTGAAGGGCTGTGGGTAATAACAGGGAAAAGCTGGTACAAACGATCAGGATAAGGGACGGTTTCATACGGCAACCTCCAGGTGGGCCTTTGGAAGGCTGTTGATTTGCCTTCAGCGGCTAGAGCTTGTAGCCAAGTTAACTTTGCAATCGATACAGAGCACTTCCATCAAGTGTAAGTCTGCTGCCTGCGGTTTATAACGGAGCATCTGATTGCAGTGCGTTCTATCTAGTTACTTACCAGTATAGGCTTTAATATTATCAACGTGATTAATAAGTCTTAGCGTTGGTGTTCTCTTACAAACTCGACCATGTTCCCGCAGAGAAAGTGCTCACTTCCATCTTGTGTTTATTTAACTTATTGATATATATCTATTAGTGTATCTGCACTACTGGTGAATCACCGGTTTGTGTCAGAATTATTAAATTTTGAATTTTTGTTCCAAAAGATGATGATCATGTCGTATTCGGGTATTCCCCTGATCAAAAAAGTGAGATATAGTGCGGTGCAACTAAGGGATTACCCCTAAGCAAAAGCTTGGCCCACGACAGGGAATTCAGTTGTATCGAAAGTGACGTCGACCGTTCTTTCGCAACAGTGAACAAGTGTCGGCATTAAAATAAAAATGATTGAACTCCGCTCGAAGTCTTGTCTGAATTCCGGAGTTCAAAATGAGGAAAAGCTGAATGTATATTGAATGTATCCGCGCTGATGGCTTTGAAGATCAACTGACATCTTCTACAACATACCAAGTAAAAGAAGTAGGAGAAAACTCCTATTTGATTGAGAACGACAATGAAGAAAGCCGTTGGTATGGAAATCAACACTTTTGCGTCAAGCTGGCGGCCTAGATCTTAATTCCAGATCGGCAAAACCCCGCGTTTATCATATTGATGAATGACAACTAGGGTCTGCTCTAATCCACGCAGTGTTCCTATATCACTGCTGCAGTTAGACCCTTCCTTCCTTATTTAAACAGATAGTCTATTCTAAACAGGCAGTGTTTCCAGATAGAAGATGGTACTTCCCAGCTTATGGGGTGTTTGCTGAAACCGGCTTTCAGTCAATAAACCGGAACACTGTTTATTTTATGATCGCCTCAGAGCTGGTTTCTAACCAGAATTTTTGTATTTAAAATCAGGATCAAAACAGCAAAGCGTATTTATTTAGCTTGTTTTGGGGGGGTATTTAGATGTTCCTGATGCTGATCGTGGCGATTTTGTTTCTGGCAGGAGCTATCTATAATTTCTCCTTGGGAGTTTATAGTGAAGCATTGGCAGGGGTTGCGATTGCTTTTTTGCTGACTGTCCTGTTTTTTTTCAGCAGGGAGCAGGAAAGTAGAATTGAGGAGTTTCTCATATGGCTTCTAGAGCATAAAGATAAGCTGAAAACTAACAGACTAAACGCTATTACCTGGCAAGGAGTGCCTATCCGCTATGACACCGTCGTAACCCAGTACCCGTTTTGTACTTCATTTCTAATCGTGTCGTTCAAACAGTCAAGTCGATTTTTCTTTCAGTCATCCTCAGATAGATCTCGGGTCAGGCTGGCTACGGTTTTGGTGACCCTTATCTTCGGTTGGTGGGGACTTCCTTTAGGACCGTTTTATACTCTGCAAACGCTGGTCGAACATCTTCGTGGAGGTAATAAGCGGTTAATTGGAGATATCATTATTGAATTGGAAAGCGGGGCTAATAAGCCCTAGAATAAGGGCTTGAAGGTTAAAGTATGTTAATCTTTCCTTTAGCTTCTGCCTTTGATTGTGTAAAAATTATCTTTTCATTGGTCGAGGTTTTGAGTTTTGCAAGAATCTATTTGACACCGAAGGGGAACTATATGGATATACGGACTGTTTACTTTTTGCCACTGATTTTTTTACTTGCTTTGTCAAAGCCTGCGATTTCTTCTGAAAGTCCAGGTCTTAGAATTGGAGTTGGAGTCGCTGCTGGCCATGATGTCTTTGTAGATACTGATCGTCGGGTTGATGTGGTACCGCTGGTTTTTTATCGGCAAGGTAATTTTTATATTGACGGTTCCCGCGCTGGTTATGAGTTTTATCAAACGGGGGCGTTCAAGGTAGCTGTTCAGCTTCAAGTTCGCAGAGAAGGTTTTGATCCAGATGATAGTGAAGCCTTAAAGGACTTTGAGGATCACGATTCAGCGTTAGAAGCAGGTTTTCTATTTAGTTACGATTGGTTTTTGGGGCAGACATCATTTTTTGGAGGTTTTGACGTTTCCAGTGCTTATGACGGTGATGTCATGAGGCTCCAGCATGCCTATCCTATCCACTATGATGATTTTGTTTTAGTGCCTTATGTTGCAGCTACACGCCGAGATCGTGAACTAAACGTTTACTATTATGGTGTTAAACCTGAAGAGGCAACAGCAAGGTTTCCGCAGTTTAACAGTGATGATGATACCAGCTATGAGTTGGGTGTTAATATCGACTACCGCTTAAGCCAACGCTGGGGAGTGATTGGTTCACTGGCCTATGAACAATTCCATAATTCTATCGCTGATAGCCCAATCGTGGAGGACGACAGTAGTTTCAAAAGTCTGATTGGTGTGACTTATCAGTTTTGACCGATTGTGTTCAGCAGATAAGAATTAAGAATCAGAAGGTAGCTTGTCGCCATATGCTCCTGGTTGAGTCGTTCTCGCCGATCAGCTTGAATTACTCATTAGGGAGCATTGCTGTCAGGGAGTGTCCGAAGATTATATAAAATAGCTTCCTTTCCTCCTTATTGATTTGGTCAATGATGTAAGGCTTCTGATCTGGGCCGGCTCCAACCATTGGAATCAATATGGATCGACTTAATCTCAATCTACTTCGGGCTTTGACTGTTTTACTTCAGGACAGAAATGTCACTCAGGCTGCTTTACGATTGAACCTGACACAGTCTGCTATGAGCCGACAATTGACTCAATTACGGGATTATTTTGCTGATCCTTTGCTGATTCGTGAAGGGAATAGTTATCTGTTGAGTGCCAGGGCCAGGCAATTGTTGCCTCAAGTTCAGGCCATTCTGTCTGATATTGAAATGTTAAGAACGGCGGAGGGGTTTGATCCTTCGTCCTGCCGACGTAGATTTAGCTTCGCCTGTACTGACTATGTTGCTGAGTTTATCTTTCCTGATGTGCTGAAACAGTTGCAGCTGGAGGCGCCAGGGATCGATATCAGTTATAAAATGTGGCAGCCAGATTGGCTTGAACGCTTAGGTCAATTGCCGTTAGACATGGTCTCTACCATGACAGCCAGCGTTCCGAAGAACCTGTTCAGTATCCATATGGGTCAGGATAAGCCGGTATGTTTAATGGCGGGTGATCATCCATTAACTGGACATCAAAAGCTGTCCCTTGAACTGCTATTGAACTACTCCTTTGTCCATTTGAACAGTGGTGGTGACAAGGATTCTTTCTTTGATCGCGCGTTGGAAGCAAAGGGGCTAAGGCGCCGGATTCTATTTGAAGTTCCTTTCTTTTCTTCTGCATTTCAAGTGGTTGCTGACAGCCGGGCACTGATGATATTACCCGAGCACATTGCTCGCAATGCGGCTGATCGGTTTTATCTTTCTTATCTGCCTTTGCCGTTGAGTGTCCCCAAGAATCACTATCACTTATGCTGGCATGCAATTCATGACCGGGATCCGGCTCATTGCTGGGTTCGTAATTGTATCGCTGAGCAAATAAGAACCTCAATGTATTCACCATAATACTATGAATAAAAATCATACCTTTGATATGCAATTAGCATTTCTCGCATTGCCTGTGTCGGATTACACTAGCGGATTCATTGGTACCCAAAGCTTCTAGCAAGGATAGCTTTATGACTCTCACAATCTGGTTATCTCTCGTCGCCGTATGCTGTATCGGGGCCATGTCACCTGGACCGAGTCTAGCTGTAGTTTTACGCCATACCATCAGTAATGGGCGTGCTCATGGTATTGTCGCGGCGATTACTCATGCGATTGGAATTGCTGTCTGGGCGATGCTGACGATCTGGGGGCTTGCCCTATTAGTGACAGAAACGCCATTGTTTTACACTTTGATTACTTATGCTGGGGCAGGGTACCTGGCGTGGATGGGAGTCAAGGCGATACGATCAAAGGGAAGTGCGAAATTAAACATTGATAAAGATACGGCGCCTCTCATGGTGGCTGCGCGGGATGGCGTATTAATTTCGTTACTTAACCCTAAGTTGGCTGTATTTTTTATTGCGTTATTTTCCCAGTTTGTGTCGGCAGATCTGACTATTGTTGAGCAGTTGATCATGACTGCAACGGTGGCCTCTATTGATAGCATTTGGTACATCATCGTTGCACTAGCGTTGTCCCACTCTAATGTGATCGATAAATTGCAGAGACAATCTGCCACCATCGACAAAATCAGTGGTATTGTTTTGGTTGGGCTGGCGCTGAGAGTGGTTACCTTGTAGTAATAGGATGTATCAGTGCAATCCTTGACGGTAATTACGAAAAATAAAGTGTTAATAATTAAAACTGAAATTCTTAGTCAATTTTAAAGTATTGTTTTTAAAATTTGATGGTTCGTAATTGAATATTGATGATTATTTCGTTAAAAGATTTCCCAGTCTTTTTAATGCGTCCTTGCGCTGTTGAGTCCAGGGATAAGCGAAGCTCAGTCGCAAGGCGTTTCGGTAGCTTTCCTGGGCCGTAAAAAGTCTTCCGGGAGTCAGAATAACACCGATGTCTAACGCCGATTTATATAAATTGACGGTATCAACCTGGATTGGAAATTCTACCCAAAGTGAAAGCCCACCCTGGGGTTGGCTGCAGCTGGTCGCCGTGGGCAAATACTGGGGAATAAGGCTAAGCAGTTCTTGGGACTGTTGTTGAAGTTGTTGACGCCTGAGGCGCAGGTGACGATCAAGCCCACCTTCTTCAATAAAGTGACCAATTCCCTGTTGCTGAGAACGACTGCTTGAGAGAGTAGTGATTAACTTTAATTGTTTGACCCGATCCAGATATTTTCCTGGAACAATCCAGCCAATGCGCAAATCGCGAGATAAGCTCTTTGAGAAGGATGAGCATAATAATACGGAGCCTGTCGTGTCGTAGGAATGTAGGGTACGCGGCCGTTGCAGAGAAAACCCCAGATCCCCATAGATGTCATCTTCGATAACGGCAATATTACGTGCTTGAATGAGTTCAATAATGCGATGCTTATGGGTATCTGGCATACATGCCCCTGTCGGAGTTCCATAACAGGGAGAGATGACTAACGCTTTGATATCCCAATGTTGCAATGCTAATTCCAGGGCTTCCGGACTCAGGCCATGATCGGCTGAACTGGGAAGTTCAAGGGCTTTTAAACCCAGAGCTTCAAGTAACTGGAAGACGCCATAAAACCCAGGTGATTCAACGGCTACCACATCTCCACGCCGGGTCGTTGCCATCAAGGCCAGTAATAACGCATTCTGGCAACCGGCGGTAATGACCATATCATCTGCACTGACTTGACTGGCCCCTTGCGACAGTCTCTGAACAAGCTGTTGTCGCAGATTTGCTGATCCCGCCGGCTCATCATAATTCATCTGCTCAATCGTTGTTTGTCGGCGATGTGCCCGAGCCATACAGCGCCTTAAATGATCGTTTCCCGGATTGTTGTCCGTTGCAGCAATCAGATCAAAGGCCGCGCCTTTTTCCATAATATCCATCATGATCTGACCGGCGGTAATCGGAACCGGAGTTGACTCTGGCCTACTCGGGGATGGGCGCTTGAGTGATTGAGTGTTTTCTAATTGCCGGGCACAGACAAAGTAACCTGACCTGGGGCGAGCTGAAATGAGCCCATCCGCTTCCAGACGGTCATAGGTTGCTAGCACTGTTGATTTTGAAACGGTCTTTTCCTGACAGAGGGCGCGGACTGAAGGCATACGTTCACCCACAGCACGCTGGCCGCTGCGGATTTCTTCGGTGATATCGCTGACTAGCTGTTGATAGAGATACTCCGGCATTAGTACTGGTTTCCTGTTTGGCTCGAAACGGATCAGGCAGCTATGGACTCGACAGGTACAGATCTTTTAAAACTGATAGGCCCAGAGAGTCAAACAAACTTTCTGTGCCTTAATATATACTAAAAATTGAATCTGTACCCCTCTGCTTTACCAGGATAAGCTGAATTCTTTCTACTCTTCTTCAAATTATTATGGAAACAGGTGGTATGCGACTACCTGAGGAAGAGCTGGTTTAAATAAGGTCGCTGCAATTGCGGCGTCCCACAAAAGGTAGCTCACTTCGATGTATCAGTACGACAGTTTCGACCAAAAAATTGTTGAGGAACGAGTGAAGCAGTTCCGGGGACAGACGGCCCGCTATCTAGCAGGAACCTTAAGTGAGGAGGCCTTTCTGCCATTACGGTTGCAGAACGGTCTGTACATTCAGCGGCAGTCTCCGATGCTGAGAGTAGCGGTTCCTTATGGCATGCTTTCTTCCCGTCAACTGCGCAAGTTAGCAGAAATTACCCGTACTTACGATCGCAGCTATTGCCATGTTACGACACGTCAAAATATTCAGTTTAACTGGGTATCTGTTGAGCAGGTACCAGAAATATTGAAGGAATTGGCGACGGTTGATATGCACTCTATTCAAACTAGTGGAAACTGTATTCGAAATACTACCTGTGATCCGTTTGCAGGTGTTGCTCAGGATGAATTGGCAGACCCCAGACCCTTCTGTGAGATTATTCGTCAATGGTCGACGTTGCATCCTGAGTTTGCCTTTCTTCCACGTAAATTCAAGATTGCAGTGATCGGGGCGCAACAGGATAGAGCATCGATTCAGCTGCATGACATTGGTTTGCAGTTGACCACTAACAAAGTGGGAGATTATGGCTTTAAGGTATGGGTTGGTGGAGGTTTGGGCCGCACACCTGTTCTGGCAACTCCGGTCCGTGAGTTTCTTCCGCAACAAGAGCTTCTTGCTTATCTAAAGGCAATCTTACGGGTTTACAACCGCTACGGACGTCGGGATAACAAATACAAAGCTCGTATAAAGATTCTTGTTAACACCCTGGGTATCGATAACTTTTCTACACAGGTGGAAGAAGAGTTTGAGCGAACGCTTTCACCGGAATATCTGCTAAATCTGGAAGAAGTTGATTATGCCAGATCGTTTTTTAGCTCACCTGAGTATGAAGCCATCGATGAGCATAAGGTGCAAGCAGATTTGCTCTTGCAGGGACAGCTTAACCCACCTTTTGAGCGCTGGTTGTCCCGTAATACCCATGAACATCGCGTAGATGGTTATTCGATAGTCAGCTTGTCTCTGAAATCTTCAACCCAGGCGCCTGGTGATATCTCTGCTATACAGCTGGAGCAAATCGCAGAACTGGCAGAGCGTTATTCTTTTGGTGAAGTTCGTACTACCCAGCAGCAGAATCTGGTTTTGACTGATGTAAAGCAATCCGATTTATTTAACCTCTGGCTGGAAGCGACCAGCCTGAAACTGGCGACTCCTAATATTGGCACCATTACGGATATCGTTTGCTGTCCAGGGGGGGATTTCTGCGCCTTGGCAAATGCTCGGTCATTACCAATCAATGCTGCTATCCAACAGCGCTTTGAGGATCTGGACTTTCTTTATGATCTTGGGGATATGAGCCTGAGGATTTCTGGCTGTGTTAATGCCTGTGCACACCACCATATCGCCAATATTGGCATACTCGGGGTCGACAAAAAGGGTGAAGAATTTTACCAGATTACTCTGGGAGGCCAGTCTGGAGAGGCTTCCAGGCTGGCTAAAGTTCTGGGTCCCTCATTACCTATGGACCTTTTACCAGAGGCCATCGAGCGGGTGATCGAAATCTACCTGCGCGAGCGTACTGATCATACTGAGCGATTTATCGATACTTTTTTACGTCTTGGTAGCCGCCCTTTTAAGGAGCATGTCTATGGGAAATCTCATTAAGGATGGAGGAATTGTCAACGACAATTGGCAATTGATTGAATCGTTGACTGATGATGAGGCCCTGAGGTTACCCGAAGGCGACCTCATTTTGCCCTTGGTTCTCTGGGTGCAGCAAAGCTCCCTGTTCGAGCAGCGGGGAAGCTGGCCGGGTCTATGGATTGAAGGGAATCAGGAGTTAGAAACGATTAAACACCTGATTGCTCTCGCGCCGGTTATCGCTGTTGAGTTTTCTGCATTTACTGATGGCTCTGGATATTCTACCGGCTCTCTCTTACGGGAAGTCTATGGATTTGAAGGAGAACTTCGCGCGTTTGGTGAGTTAATCATTGATCAGGTCCCGTACCTGAGACGCTGTGGCTTCAACTCTATTGCTCTGCCTGATGGGCAGTCACTTGAGGACGGATTGGAGCTACTGATGAACAGTGGCCTGACTTATCAGGGTTCTGTATTTAGTCCTCGAACACCGTTTAAGTTTCGTTACAGCAAGGTAGGAAGTTGATATGGGGAGTTTTGATGCGGTCGCGCTGGGGGCGGTATTCACCGTCATTGGTTCTCTGATTCTGTTGGTAGCAGTCATGGGAATAGTTGCCTTTAAAATGAGAAAAAAGATCTCCCAATCTCGTAAATCCCCATCTAACGATAGTTGAGGTATTAAAAGTGGATAACGTCAGTACTGTCATCCCGACCCAGTCTATTGATGATCTGTATGCCGAAGCGGGGCAATGGCACGTCAATGTGGGGGAGAAAAAGATCCATCCGAAGCGAATGCCGGGTAAATGGCGAACTCTGAAGTGGTGGGCGAGTTCCACATGGTTGGTGTTTTTTCTAGGTCCTTATGTTCGCTGGGGAGAGAGACAAGCGGTCTTGTTTGATTTGCCAGAGCAAAAATTTCATATTTTTGGTTTGACGATACTTCCTCAGGATCTATGGATTTTAGCGCTTATCCTGCTTTTCTTTGCCATTGGTCTAGCAGTAGTCACCGCTGTTGCAGGGCGAGTTTTCTGCGGGTATTTCTGCTTTCAAACGGTATGGACAGATATCTACGTTTGGATTGAAGAACGCTTGGAGGGAGCACCGAGGCAGCGCCAGAAGCTGGATAGCGGGCCCTGGACGTTAAAAAAACTAAGGATAAAGGTGATTAAGCATGGGCTTTGGCTATTGATTGGGTTAATAACCGGTATCAGCTTTACTGCCTGGTTTATGGATGCTTTTGAGTTGTGGCAAGGCCTGATCAATCTTTCTGTTCCTATTGAAGCAGGGATTACTATTGGTGCATTTATATTTGGCACCTACAGTCTCGCGGGCTTTATGCGAGAGCAAACCTGTTTATGGCTATGCCCTTATTCTCGTATTCAGGGTGTTATGGTGGATAGCAACACGGTATTACCGGTCTATGATGTTGATCGAGGAGAGCCTAGGGGGCGACTTCAGAAAAAAACCAACATCATTACAGGTAGCGCCCGTTCTGAGGGGGATTGTATCGACTGTAATCTTTGTGTGGCTGTTTGCCCAACAGGAGTGGATATTCGCCAGGGGCAGCAGCAGGGGTGTATTACCTGCGGCCTGTGTCTTGATGCCTGTGATGCCGTTATGGATAAAATAGGACGTCCACAGGGGCTGATTCGTTATGATTCTCTTAACGGTTTGCAAGGTATTTTAGAACCTGTCTGGTACAAGCGGTCGAGAGTATGGACATACTTAGGAATAATGGTTTTTTCCGTTTTGGCGGGAACTTATGGGCTGGCAACATTAAGTCCCTTAGAGCTGAAAGTAATACAAAACCGTCAACCCCTCTTTGTATTGCAAAGTGACGGATCCATCCAGAACCGTTACCAGTTAAAGGTTCTCAATAAGACGGATCAACCTACCATGGCTGTGATAACTGTCGAAGGCGCCGAGGGACAACCATTGCCAGGTTTGGTATTGAAAGGAGCTGACCAGCCGATTGAAATCAAGCCGTCAGGAGTCACTTCTCATACCCTGTTTGTCGGGCTTCCTCGCCACTTATTTAATGATGAAACGACTCAACTGCTTTTTAAGGTACAGTCCCGTAAGAATGCACAGCTATTTGCGGAGAGGGAAGGAGTCTTTATCGGGCCTGTTAGTCGTAAGTAATTACGTATCTTTTAGATGTGGGGCCTATAGGGATATATGCTCCTTAGGATAAAGAGAACCAGGCCAGCAGATAAAGAATTATGGCTGTTGGAATGAACATAATAGCTGCATAGGGCAAATTCCAACGCATCAGTGATACCGCCTCGATTCCGTAGCGACCTTGTACTGCCAGGTTCATTCCTGACAAAGGTCCTATTGCTGAGCCCAGTGCCCAGGAGGCTAAGAACATCATTGCCAATAGGCTTTGGTCCGGGTTCAGCGGAGTTAGCAACGGTCCTAACAACGAGATACTGATGATCGGGTGGATACCGAAGAGCGCCATCAGTAATGAAAATCCGAGACAAAGTATTGCTTCCAGGCTGCCAAAACTATTAAAGGGTAGCCACCCTGAGGTGCCGGACTGCACTAGATGCAGTCCGTAGCTCAGAACACCTGCTGCAAGGAACAGGGACAATTCATTACTCATACGAGGTACACGTTCGGTGACATGTTGTTGCAATCGAGAAGTGGTGCGACGGGGGTGATGAAGCAGCACCAGTAAACTAATCGAAGGTGCAAGCAGCGTTATCAGAGTCAGAATCGGAAAGTCTGGTCGTTGGTGACGTACCGCAAAGACGCAGATCGCCAATAAGGCCGGTAGCCATAAGCTACTGTAATTCATTGGATAACCGGAAAAATCTACGGCTTTATCAATTCTTGATAATTCCAACCAGGTGACCAGTAAGGCAATGAGTGCTAACGGAATTCCGGCTAGCATTATAGATTGGAGGTCGGCACCGGGCGCAAAGGTATAAGCAACTCCCATTGCGGCAAAAAATGGTGACCAGAAAGCCGCTGAGGAAAAACCACGGGTTAAGGCAATGGCTTGCTCTCGGGACATAGGCCGATTATGCGTCATACGATCACCAAGGATAAAAACAGATGATAAGTTGATGACAGCTCCGAATAAATGCACACCGCTCAGGGTGCTGGTAACAGCTCGTCGACCCTGCGGTAAATCTTGGCTTTGAGCTGCTGCAGGTTGGCTAACCAATCCTAGAAAGCTTACTGCGACTAACATCGATATCAGCTCCAGATTACGACCTAGCATATCTTCTAGCTGAAATTGCTGACCTTGATATGTACCCCAGGAAATACAACCAATACCAACCGTTAAAAGCAGTAGTGATTGCCTAAGGTTTCGGCTTGCTAACCCTGGACTACTGATCAGAGCCGCAGCCCAATAGCCAACGATAGGTATCCATAGCGGCAACGATAAACCCAAACCGCGGCCCATCATTGACAGAAGTGAAATAACCATCAGAGCGCCAATCAAGGCATTGGTATTGGGAATAAAGGTTTTATGGGTCATTGCTTCAGAAACAAGTAGCTGGAACAGCGAATCTTATCTGGATGGCGTTGAGGTTGATAGTTTTTCCATAAATGTTATCGGCACTCCGGTATGCAGCCTGATAAGAAGTAGTGCGGCGCGTAATACTGAGTACACGTTGTGGTTGTATCGTTTGAAGGAACTAGTCGACAAATAGGGTCATATACAAAGACAGTACCAATAACGAAACACCTGTAAATACAAAAAGCCAAAAGAATAGAGCCGCTAGTACCTTATCAAAGGTATTCGTATTTTTTCGGAGTACGTCAGCGCTAGCAAACATCACTGATATAGGACTCCCCTCGAACCTATCTGTTATTACTTTAGGCAGCGCCAACGCTTCCGCAACATTCAGAATGTCCCATCCACTGGCAAACTCGACTCCTAAACTTTCCTTTGTGGTAGTGTTCTTACGTAGCTTTCTGACTGTTATCTGGCCAAAGGTTACGAAGAGAATGCAGGTTAAGAAAAGTGCAAATAGCACAATTCCCCATAGGTAATCTACTAGTTCCATAGGGAGTTGATCCAATCAAGAATAGGGTCATACAGCCGATCTGCTGCTTTTTTTGCCTGATGATCAACCACCATAGATGCTCCAGCCGCCGCAGCAGTGATAGCAATACCTGCACTAATAAGGAAAATCCAACCCATAGGTGTGGCTAAAGTCAGTAACGCCAAGCCCCCCTTGACCGCTAATGATCCCATAACAGCACCAGCAGCAAAACCGCTAGCCTCGATAAACATCTTCTTTTCCCAGTTACCACCAGCCTTGTATGTATTATGTATTGATCCTACACGGCCAGTAAAATCTATAACTGCCAGTCCATTACCCAAATGCTGAGTATACTTGGAGAAATTTACAAGGTTCTGAGCTTCAAGTTGGCTGATCAGTTCTAACTTTGCAACAGTGCGTCCACTCTCCGCTATATGTCTGGCGCGGGTAGCATTCATCAGAGGATGACCTTTACGTATCTTTTTGCCTGCTGTTGCTAGCTCTACCTCTAAGTTAAACTGTTTGACCATCTTCTGGTGAGCACGTTGTATCCTTACTTTGCTCATCTGACGACCGCCGGGGTAACTGATCGCCTGCTTATGTTGCTTTAGAGCTGCTTCATAGGCCTTTACAGCACCGACAAACCCTGTAACGCGACCACCATAGACACTAGTTGCGGCTCCCATGCCAGCAGTGCTGTATGGGTTGCTAAGCCCGGACATTACTTGAGCTATAGCTACAGTTTTATCTTCACCAAACTCTGAAACTAATCCCATCAGATTCTTCGCAGAAGACTGTGGCATAGAGGCTAGCGGGTTGATTATTCCTCGGTCCTGGGGTCTGGAGTAGTCACCGACCAAATAGGGTGTATAGGGGGATAACGTAGTCGGTATCTCGCAAGTGACGGTTTGAATGCTCTCAGTCGACTGGAGGTCACACCGGTGGTTTAGAGAAGAGACAGCTGTAGGCTTTTCACACATCAAGGCAGTAGCCATGCAAAGTTCCTTTTAAGTAGATTCCAATGAGCGGCGTGATGATACACGAAGCGTTTACGCATGTCTTCTACTGAAATGAGAACCTGAAACTGTCTTGCTGGAGTAATTTAAGCTGTTGAATTATATAAAATAATATGAGTGGAGCGGGTGAGGAGAATCGAACTCCCGTATGCAGCTTGGGAAGCTGCCGTTCTACCATTGAACTACACCCGCGATATTATCTTTCAGTTCCTACACAACTCCTTACTCTTTATGGGTCATAAACTATCTGATCGGTGTTGGAGTTAAAACCTCCCCGTTATCCCGTTTAGCTGTTTACAGACGAAATCAGATTTCGAAAAATTATCAGCTACTTTTCAAGGAGGTCTTGTTGCCATTTTGTGAAGTTAACTTTATTAAACAGTAGCACTAACTCTGTTTATTGCTGCACCTGGCTGCAGTGGGTGTTAAGCCCGCAACATGCATATCTACCGACTGGGTCAGGCACAAGGTCGCTAAGGATACGATCCAGTTATCAACTGCTAATGGCTGTTTGCTGATGGGTTGGTTGATTACTTAAGTTGCCTGCTAATATCCTCAATCACCTGCTAGGATTTATAGTGATGGCTATTCAAATCATAAATAACTAATTCCTGATGGAGAGGAGGATATGGTTGAACTGCGAAAGAGTACTGTATCTGAGGATGATTACGGCCCTTTGGATGCAGGTTGGGATGCGAGGCTCGAGTGTATTCGGTTAAGTGATAACCCCTATGCCATTAACAACTGGAAATACTATGAATGGGAGAAGGGTTGGAAATTGGCGGATGACACAGTAGTAGATGCTCCTGAGTTGCCAGGTTCACAATAACCACCGTCAATGACTCTAACTGATCAAATGATCTTTAACTTTAAGCGGACTTGGTGGTCATGGATGCACTAAAAACCAAGGGCTGTCTGCTGGCCCCTTCAACATTGATTTTTGACTGGCATGGCACACTGGTTGATACCCTGGATGCGATGTTTGAAGCGATGGAGGAGATGCTGCCGCAGCTAGAGGATCTTGACCTTGTTAAACACTTGTTGCCGGAAGATCTCTGTCGCACCTCGGATGATGTAAAGCTGGTCAGGTACATTCGTATTTTCCGGCGGCTCCATCCCAAAATACTTGCAGAAAGGCGAGTCTCCCGCACAGATATCTTTAACGCCATTTTTGGTGATGATGTCGAGGCTAAGCGGCTTGCCCATGAAGCATATAATCGCTGCTATCGTCATTATTTCGGTAAGGTTCGTCCTTATCAAGAGGGAGTGGGATGTTACCTTGAAACCTTTAAAAAACTGGGGTTAAAGCTAGGAATTGCTACCAATAGAAGCCGAGAGTTTCTTGATCATGAATTACAGGTGGTTGATGACGGAGAATGGGCTGGTTTGATTGATACAACAGCTTGTGCAGATGGTGTTCCTCATTATAAGCCCCATCCTGACGTGATTCATGCCGCCTTGTCTGCTATTGATGTAAAGGCTGATGCTAATTGCTGGTATGTGGGTGATAGCTATCAGGACATGGTTACAGCAAAGAATGCAGGTGTGTCGGGTATCTTTTATAACGGTGCGTCCTGGCCTGAAGAGTACCTTAACAGACTTTTTGCTAAAGACCCTGCATGTTTGCCCTATGCCTTTGTTAACAGTTTTGATGAGCTGGTTGATTTGCTTGAGCAGATGCAGCAGCAGGACAGTCAGGTATTTTCGGCTAACTTAGCAGGTATCCGACCTTGGCATTCCCCTGGGCCGGAGGCTCCTGCTCCTCGTATTGAGCCGGACTGGCACCCGGCTACGGCTCAATTACAAGCCCCTAAAGCCATATTGTTTGACTGGCATGCGACGCTTGTGGATACCCTGGATGCGATGTACCACGCGGTGGACGACATGTTGCCGGAGTTAAGAGATAAGGGACTGTTGGATCGAATGGTTGATCCTGGTTCCAGTAAATCGCTGGAAGATGCCCGCCTTGTTGAATATGTACAAAGTTATTGTCAGTTACACCCTAAAGTGAAAGTTGATCGTAAAATATCCCGAACCGATATTTTTGAAGTGCTTTTTGGGGAAGATCAGGAGGCTAAACAGCTGGCACATAAGATATTTAATTCTCACTATCGTAATCACTATGGAACCGTGCTGCCCTTTGAGCCTCAGGTGAAAAAAATGCTGCAGGCGTTAAATGGGCTGGTGAAAGTTGGTGTGATTACTAACAGGGATCGTGAATTCTTTGAGCACGAGCTTGCAGCTGTGGATGGGACGGGTTGGGCTGAGCTTTTTTCCTGTAATATTTGTGGAGATGACACGCCTTTACGTAAACCTCATCCAGACCAACTAATATTGGCTGCCCAGCGACTGGGCATGCCTGTAAATGAAGCAATCTGGTACGTTGGGGACAGCACTACAGATATCATTGCAGCTCAAAAAGCGGGCGTTACAGCGGTATTCTTTAATGGGGCTCAGTGGGACTTACCCTGGTTGGGAAAGATCTTTCCTGCAACAGAACGTCATCCTTATAAGCCTGATGTGGTGGTGAATGACTTTTCTGAGTTCTGGGCACTGGTACTGGCTTGCCAGGAAAAGCAGTGATTAGAAAGTAAGACTATGGCTTTTGCTCGCGACGAAGTTTTCAAGCTTGTAATCCTGGCTCCATCAAAATGACAACGTTGATCAATATGATATGACCTAATGATGAGATTCAGTCTGCTCATGTAGTCATTGTTGTCATTTGGCTCGGCTTATTCAGCTATTCAGGTCTATCTTTCATAGGTAGCACCATACTTGTTAGCTAAGGAGCCTTTGAATAAATCCACAGAGGACGCAATGGACTTATTCATAGCTTCCCAAATAAAGCGATGAACTCTTGTGTTAAAGAATTTTCTCGGTCTATGGCTTTTGTTGACTGCTTTTCTGCTGCCATATTCAGCATGCTCCAAGCCGGTTGATGTGATTGAAAAAGTATCACTACAGTTGTTATGGAAAAACCAGTTTCAGTTTGCTGGTTATTATGTAGCCAAGGAGAAGGGTTATTATGCTGAAGAGGGTCTTGAAGTTGAGATCCGAGAAATGCCCAGTGAACTGGATTTAGTTAAATCTGTTCTAAGCGAGGATTCTACCTTTGCCATTGGTCGTTCTTCGATCCTTATTGATAAGGCGAAGGGAGCCAGAATTGTTGCCTTAATGGCGGCATTTCAACAGTCTCCTCTAATGTTGATTACCAAACAATCTGACCAGATAAGAGAGGCAAAAGATTTGTTTGGTCAGCGGGTAATGATAACGCCGGATGCTAAAAATGTGGCAGAGGTTTTAGCCATGTTGCTGAAAAGTGGTATCAGCGCTGATGACTATATTCGCCAGCCTCATAGCTTCAACCTGACTGATTTGATTGAGGATAAAACCGATGCTTATGCAGGGTATTTGTCGAATGAACCCTTTCAATTGGAAAAATTGGGTATTCCTTACCGGATTATTCATCCCCGTGATTATGGCTTTGATATGTATTCAGACATCTTATTTACTTCGGAGGAATATGTTCAGAAGAATCCGGTAAAGACAATGATATTTGTTGAAGCTTCCCGTCGCGGTTGGGAGTATGCGTTTGCGCATATTGAAGAAACGGCCCGAATGATACATGAAAACTATAATAGTCAGTCACGAAGCGTTGATGCATTAGTGTATGAGGGGAAGGCCCTTAAGGAGCTGGCCTATGCAGAGGGCGTAGAATTCGGTGATATCTCACTCGATCGTTTTCAAGAGATGGCCCAGATTTATCGTGTAACAGGCGTGTTGGATCGTGACTACGATATTGATAACCTGGTTTACCAGCCATTAGAACACGCGCCCGAGCTGGGATTATCCAGAGAAGAAAAGCGTTTTTTACAGAGAAATCGAAGATTTCATTTGTGTGTGAACCCTGACTGGATGCCGTATGAAGGAGTCGTGGAAGGTAAGCATCAGGGCGTGGTGGCAGGTTATATGGACTTGTTGTCAAAAAAACTGGGGGTGACATTTTCATTTGGATCGTTCGAGAACTGGGCACAAAGTCTGGCGACGGCACAGAGAGGTGGCTGTGACCTGGTAGCTGGAGCCATGCAAACACCCGGGCGGTCCAAGAACCTCTTGTTTACAAATCCTTATTTCAGTATGCCTGTGGCCGTGGCTGTGCGTGAATCTAATAGCGATTCTGTCGTAGAGGGCCCTCTGGCTATTCTCAAAGGAAGCGCTTTTGAAGAGATTCTCAGAGGGCGTTATTCAGAGACCAAGCTAGTACCGGTGGTTACGGCTGAAGAAGGATTGAATCTTGTTGAAGAGGGGGCTGCCAAGGGATTTGTTAGCGCTGCTGGCCATATTAATGCGGAATTGCAAATTTCCCAGCGCAGTGGATTTCTGATTACTAGTCCGATTAATGACAATTGGGATTTCAGTCTTGCCGTGTATAAAAACCCGAGATTGGTAGACATCCTTAACCACGCTATCAATAGCATCTCAGCCTCAGAGCATCAGGCAATCCGATCCCGTTGGTTACCTGTTCAATACGATCACCGTTTTGACTACCAGCTATTCTGGAAGATCAGCGCAGGGGTGATGTTATTGTTACTGTTTCTGGCGTATCGGTACAAAGTTATCTCCGATTACAATCGAAAACTGGAGATATTGGCCAATTCTGATCAGCTGACGGGAATTGATAACCGGTATGCCCTTGTCTCCAAGTTGGAAGATCAAATAAAAATAGCCAGTCGATATCATCGTAGCCTTTCTCTGATATTTTTCGATATTGATGACTTCAAACAGGTTAATGATCAGTACGGTCATAATGTTGGGGATCATATTCTTCAGGAATTGGCCAGGGTTATAAGCGCCAATCTTCGTGATGCTGATTTTTTTGGTCGCTGGGGCGGAGAAGAGTTTTTAATATTGTTGCCGGAGCTTGACCTGAACAGTGCCGAAGCTGGTGCAGAGAAACTGCGTGAGGTTGTTTCCAGCGCTCACTTCTCCCATCAACAGCCTCTCAGTTGTAGCTTCGGTGTTGTCGAGTATAGACCTGAAGAGAAAGCACAGACGTTTGTTGCCCGGGCAGATAAAATGCTTTATCGCGCGAAAGGAGCCGGTAAAAACTGTGTCTGTTCTAGCTAAGATCAAGACTGGCGGAACTGTGTTTGATCACCTGAAAAACACAATGCTATATCCATATATAGAATATATGAATAAACAAGATGCTAATAATGGCCACAACCAGTCTAAGTCTTGGAGAGCATTGGAAAATTTTAATCACCAGAAACAACAAAGCCCTGCATTCGACTGCAAGGCTGTAAAGTACTGGTGCCCGGAGGCCCTGAATTGTAACGAGCCGAGCCACCGACATGAGAATTTTTAATCACCAGAAACAACAAAGCCCTGCATTTGACTGCAAGGCTAGCCCTGCATTTGACTGCAAGGCTGTAAAGTACTGGTGCCCGGAGGCCCTGAATTGTAAAGAGCCGAGCCACCGACATGAGAATTTTTAATCACCAGAAACAACAAAGCCCTGCATTCGACTGCAAGGCTTTAAGATACTGGTGCCCGGAGGCGGAATCGAACCACCGACACGAGGATTTTCAATCCTCTGCTCTACCGACTGAGCTATCCGGGCAACGGGGCCGTATTAAACACGGCTGTTAGAAATTAGTCAACAGTAAATTATATTATTCCTTAGCAGTAAAATTGCCTTGTAAGCCATGCTGTTAGCGGTTTATGTGGTATAAATGGGAGGTCTGTGATAATAAAGAAAGCTAGTTAAAAGTGGATACATCATTGAAAGGAGAAGCCCTCTGTTCCACTTGTTAAAAAAAGGACATCGAGCAAAGGGCCGTGTTGGGCTCCATATGACGGCTGGAGGAATTGCTGTCGCTCATTATGATTCAGCGTCCGGTAATGACCTTAATCAGTGCCAGTGGATTGCTGACGTTGACCTCAATCGTCCTGAACAATTAAAGCAGCGGATTGATGAATGGAAGCTTACCGGTTGTGAAACGAGTTTTGTCCTCTCTCCCAAAGACTATCAACTGATATTGGTTGAGGCTCCCTCTGTTGAAGCATCCGAGCTTAAGGAGGCTATTCGCTGGCGGGTTAAAGACTTGGTTTCTTACGATATCACAGCAGCAGTTATCGACTATTTCCCTCTTCCTGAAGATGCCTACCGTGGACGTAGCAATATGATCTATGCGGTGGTCATGCCCGAATCTCTGGGTAGCCAAATAGAAGGCTTTGTTAATACCGCGGGGTTAGTACTTGATACCATTGATATCCCTGAATTAGCGTTGATGAATCTCTCTGAGCTTTATGATGCTGATTCGCCATTGTCGCGAGCTTGCCTGTGCTTGCAGGAGCCTACCAGTTACATTGACCTGATTACCGAAAAGTCTTTGTATTTGACTCGGCAGGTTGATATACCCTCGGGGCTGTTGGAGGCAGGAGAAGAGCAGGTCGCTGAATTGGCGGGCGGCACGATTTTGGATATCCAGCGCTCATTGGATTATTACGAGAGTCAGATAGGTAAACCTCCTTGCATTAAGTTGTTGATCTGTCCTTTGCAGGCAGGTGAAACGCCATTGTTATCCCAGTTTCGCCACAATCTTGGAGTGGAGGTCGAACAACTGGATCTTGGTGAGTTGCTTCACTGCCGAGAGCCGTTGTCTCCAGAACAACAGTTCCTCACCGTCGTGGCGGTAGCCGGGGCACTGCGGAGAAAAATCAATTGATGAAGCAGCAGATTAATCTGTATGTAAGAAAGGAAAAGGTTAAGGTTCCTTTTTCTGCTGCCTCCTGTTTGTTAATTGTATGTATCTCGGCTGCTGTGCTAATTGCTGTATTTGCTTACAACTGGCAAGGCGTCGATCGTCTTAACGCTGAATTAAGTGCCTTGAAAGAGGAGCAAAGCCGGCTCCAGCAAGCTTTTGATCGAGCGCGGAATCAGCAGGTCATTATTGAGGAATCGCCAAGGCTTAAGGCTGAATTGCGTTCTCGAGACCTGGAGATTAAAGCGAAGCAACGCTATGAGAGTCTATTAGGCCAGCTACAGCCGGGGAAGGGTATTCGGTTTTCATCGATGTTATCCGGATTATCCACTCAGGCGGTTGATGGAATCTGGTTGAAACGAATCAAGGCCACCGAGGCAGGCCGTGTACTTAATCTGGAAGGGGAAACGCTTATTCCCGAGCTTGTTCCTCACTATCTCAAGCGTCTGGGCAAGAGTGAACCGGTTTATTTCCAGGCACGATTTGATCAGTTGAAGTTAATAGGATCTGAACAGGGGCTTAGCTTTACGGTCGCTGCAACACTCCGGTCAGGAGATGATAATTGATGAAGCAAATCAAGGCGTCCGTCGCTAAATTTGATGCGCTTTCGGTACGGGAGAGAGTGTTGATTTTGGTGACGGTAGTAGTGGCTATCCTATTGCCGGTATTTATCTATCTGATTGAGCCAACTCAGAAAAAGCAGATTGTTCTGACCACTCAGGTTGCTAAGTTAAAAGCAGCCAATGCCAATAAAGCCCTGGATATTCAAACGTTATCAATGGCAAAGACAACGGATCCTAACGAGGCGATAAGAACACAGCTTAAACTGCGTGAACAACAATTAGCAGCTTTAAATGAAACGCTGAAGAAGCGATCCGGCCGTTTGGTTTCCGCATCAGAGATGCTAACTCAGCTTGAGCAGGTTCTGTCAGACTATCGGGGGTTGAGGTTGGTAGCAGTAGATAAAGCAGAGCCTCAGCGATTTATGATTGACTCCGACTCAAAAGACCAGGAGCAGGGCGCTGACATGGTTAGCATCGAAACAGGACTTTATCGGCATGATATGAAACTGGTGGTGGAAGGAGGTTTTTTTGATGTGCTCAGTTACCTTCAGGCTTTGGAGCAATTGCCACAAGGATTTTTTTGGGATTCCATTGATTATCAGGTTGAAGAATATCCGAAAGCTCAGGTCAGTTTGAAGGTTCATACGTTGAGCACCGAACAAGGGTGGTTAGGTGTATAGGCTTGGAAGGTATTGTTGCGCTGTAGTCCAATCGAGGATCACAGTTCGAGGGGTTAGCGGGTATACTTGTTTTTTTGCGGCCTCACTGTGTATGACAACAGCAGTGTTTGCTGCAAAAGACCCCACTCGGCCACCGGATCATCGAGTCACTGTTCCTAATAAGGTGCAGGCAGTTAACAGCTTTCATGTTGAGTCCATTATTTCTGGTGGTGGCAGAAAAATTGCTGTAATCAACGGTCAGCAGGTTTTTGAAGGGGGAAGTGTTAGTGGTGCCCGGGTGGTTAAGATAGAGCGGGATGCGGTGACATTAAGCTGGCCGGATCTGCAAACGCAAACGACGCTAAAAAAGCGCATATCGATTAACCAATCGTTAACTAAGAAGTGGCTCAAGCGGGACAGAAATTAGATGCACCATTCAATACCACAGATGATCTTTAAAACGTGCATGACTGTTCTCATCGTAATGCTGACCGGTTGCCAGCCTTGGCAACCGGTATCTGAGCAGTCCGCTCAGAATACAGGCACAGTGGCGATTGAGCAGGCGTTAAAAAGTAATCAACAACAGCAGTTAGATCAGCAGTCTGAGTTGTCTCCTGAGGTGGTGCAGGCGTTGCTTCCGTCGTTGCAGGTAGAGGCTATCGCCTCCCCCGCTGAAGACCGATTTGATGTGGCGGTGGATCGGTTGGATGCACGGGCATTTTTTATGGGGCTGGTTCAGGGAACTCCCTACAATATGGTGGTGAGTGAAGAAATTGCTGGAACCATTTCCCTTGATCTTAAAGATGTCACTGTTGATGAAGTAATGCAGACTGTACAACAGGTTTATGGCTATCAGTACAGACGCTCTGGCAGGCTTTACCAGGTAGTGCCTGAGCAATTGGAAACAGTCATCTTTCAGATAGACTACCTGCATGTCGTAAGGGACGGTTCTTCTGACACCCTGGTCAGTGCCGGGACGGTCAGTGAAGTGGGAAGCACATCCAATGGTTCCTCTAATAACTCGTCCAACAATTCATCCAATTCTGGCGATAACAATTCCGTTAGAAGTGTTGGTACCCATATCAGTACAACCAGTAAATCAGATTTCTGGGGGCAGTTGCAGACCTCTCTAATGACAATTATCGGAGCTGGTGAGGGCCGCCGGGTGGTTATTACTCCTCAGGCGGGGGTGATTGTTGTCAGTGCGTTCCCTCAGGAGCTGGCGGTTGTTAAAGATTATCTGGATCGTACAGAGCTAACGTTACAGCGTCAGGTTATTCTGGAAGCAAAGATTTTGGAAGTGAGTTTGAGCAATGGCTTTCAATCGGGAATCAACTGGGCAACCATTGCTGAAGTGGGTGGGGGCGGTAAGAACATTGTCTTCAGTCAGGGAAGTACCCAGCTTTCCAACAATGACGGTATAGACGGAGTGTTTGGAGCGGCGTTTAATCTCAAGGACTTCACTGCGCTTATCGAATTACTGGAAACTCAGGGCAATGTGCAGGTGTTGTCAAGTCCACGGGTATCGACACTGAATAATCAAAAAGCGGTTATTAAAGTTGGTACCGATGAGTTTTTTGTTACCAGTGTTGAAACCACAACCACAACGGGAACGGCTACGACCACCACACCAGAAGTCGAACTCACGCCGTTTTTTTCAGGTATCGCTTTGGATGTCACGCCTCAAATCAGTGCCGGAGGCGAAATTATCCTGCATATCCATCCGTCGATCAGTCAGGTATCAGATCAGCAGAAGCTGATAACCATTGGCTCCCAAGCGTTAGATCTTCCCCTAGCGCTGAGCACTATTCGGGAATCGGATAGTGTTGTTCGAGCCAGCAGTGGCCAGGTGATTGTTATCGGAGGTTTGATGAAGGCGAATAGCAGTGATACCCAGGGTAAAACACCGGGATTGGGGGATATCGATATTGTTGGTGATTTGTTTAGGCAACAGCGTCAGAAGTCGACAAAGAGTGAACTGGTTATATTATTGAAGCCAACAATCGCTAACAGTGATGCCTGGCAGAAAAACCTTAAGCGTAGTCTCGATAATTTTAATAATCTGAACCCTACCGGCTCAGCTTTAGCAACCGATAACCCTTAGGTTTATTATGTATCAGCAGCACTTTGGTCTCAGAGAACTGCCTTTCACGTTAACGCCAAACACTCATTTCTACCTGAATCTGCCGACTCATCAAGAAGCCTTTAATTTGATTATGGTGGCAATGGGAAACGGTGATGGCTTTGTCAAAATTGTCGGTGAGGTCGGGACTGGCAAAACGCTACTGTGCCGAAAAGTACTCAATGCCCTCAGTCAAGAGCATCTTTGTGATCAGCCGTTATCGACCGGTGCTACTGGTTCGGAGACTACTAGTGTTAAAGATTCAAGGTATGTGAGCGCTTACATACCAAATCCAAATCTGACTCCAGATGGATTTAGAATGAATTTCGCCAGGGAACTCGGCGTAGCGATGGAAGGCCTGAAAGGGAGCTACGACTTGTTGGAGCGGTTGAACCAAAAGCTGCTGGAGCTTGCTGCGGACAACAAACAGGTAGTGCTGATTGTCGATGAAGCTCAAACCATGCCTGAAGAAACCATAGAAGCTTTGAGATTATTGACTAATCTGGAGACTGAGACTTCAAAGTTATTTCAGGTTGTGTTGTTTGGCCAACCAGAATTGGATGAATTACTGGACCGTCGATCTTTGCGTCAGCTGAAACAACGCATTACGTTCTCATATCAGCTCAAACTCCTTGATCAGGAGGGGACTGGTCAATATATCCAGCATCGAATTGCGCTAGCCGGATATAATGGCATGCCCATTTTTGATCAGAAAGCGATGAAGCTGCTTCATAAGGCCTCAGTGGGGACGCCTCGTCTGATTAATATACTCAGTCATAAAACACTGATGTCTGCTTACGGAAAAGGAGACAGGCAGGTACAGCCTGAACATGTACGGCTGGCAGCGGCAGATACGGAGGGGGTAAGTTTACCTTCCTCACGGGCGCTCTTTGCTAAAACCGGTTTAGCTGTGTTGTTTATCGCTGCCATTGGTTTAGCTGTCGGACTGTTGCTGGACAAGGGGCTTATCCCATGAGTCTGGTTAACGACATGCTGAGGGATCTGGATCAGCGGCGTCAGCCCGGTAACGGAACCCAGTCAAATGTCGATCAAATGTCCCCGGTTAGAGCACCCTCACAACGAAAACGGCAGGCACTCTGGATCTGGGTATTGTTGCTCGCTGTTGCTGTTTTGATCGGCTTCTACCTGCTGCAACCACAGTGGCGGGCACTATTGAGTAACACGGAGCAGTCTTCGGCACCAGAGGTCCACTCAAAAGTGCCTGTTTTTAAAACGGTCAGCACTTCAACCAACACTACACCATCAAAGGTAATCGTTGAGGGCGATGTCTTTTGGCCCGAGCAGAATGACAGTCCAGAAACAGAGATGGTCGTCACCGTTAAATCAGCGGCTGCAATCCCTCCTGAGACGGTTGACGTTAATCCGGTGATTAAAACGGAGAGTGTTCAAATTACCGGCGCTTACTGGGAGTCTTTAGGGAAGGGTCACAAGCTGATTTTGGAAACCAGTCAGAGTCCTCTCTTCAATATCAGTGAATTAACTAACCAACTGTTGCAGTTGGAAATCAGGCAAGCAAATTTAACCCATCCCTTGCCACCGTTGCCGAGTGAGTTTATTCAGAGCAGTCGTTTCTCTAAAGGTCGTGATCAATTGGTTTTAACCCTAACCACTGATCGTAAGAGCCGTTTTCAGGTCTATTCTCTTGGCAATGAAAAAGGATTTAGTCTGGTTATAGAATTACAGCCCTCCCAGAGACAGACTCTGGAGGCCAGTCAGCAAAACGTGTTTCCACAGTTGCCGAAATCAAAGCCGGTTTCTTCTGAGTCTCCTTCGTTAAAGCCTGCCAGTCATGTTGCAAAAGCAGTAGTTCCGGTCCAAAGCATACAACGCCAGACTGCAGCTAGCACTCCGGCATCTGTCAGCGCTGCAATGAAAACTCCGAAGAAATTAATGTTAGGTCAGGCAGATCGAAAGCAGGTTGAAAAAGCATCAGCGCTGATTCGAAAAGGGCTGGCTGAAGAGGCTGAGAAACTACTTAGCAAGACCCTTATCAATCAGCCAGCGGCTGTTGAAAGTCGTCAATTGTTGGCCTCATTGCTGCTTAGTCAAGGTCGTTTGAAGCAGGCCTCTGCGATATTAGAGAAGGGACTGATAGAAGATCCCGAAAATCAGGGGTTACGAAAGGTCAGGGCCCGGATTTTGATGCGAAATAGCAAACATGCTGAGGCTGTAAAGTTGCTTCAATTCTCAATGCCTGAACTGGCGGCTGATCCTCAGTATCATCAGCTCCGAGCTGCTGCGTTGCAAGGTGGCAAGCAATATGAAGAAGCATCCAGCGTTTATTATCAGCTGCTGCGACAGGATTCAACGCAGGCATCCTGGTGGCTGGGGCTGGCCATATCATTGGAGGCGCTTGAGAAAAGACAGCAGGCCTTCCAAGCCTATAAGAATGTTTTGCAGATACCTGGGGCTGCACTTCCTTTAAGTGAATATGCTCAACAACGGATCAGATTGATTGGGCAATAACAGTGACTGTCAGGGCTCATTATATTGCTTCAGGAGTCCTGGATACTGGTTTGATAGTATGCTCCGATTTTAAAAGCAGACTTTAGTTAAACCAACGGCCCGGGCGAGGCTGGTTTCAGGGTTTACAAATTGAATACAGCGTAAGGGTAGATTATGGCTGCCGGTCAAAAACAGAAAATTCGTATCGGTGATCTGCTGGTTCAAAACGGTGTTATTACCGAGCCACAGTTACAAGAAGCGCTGAGCATGCAAAACAAGACCGGGCAGAAGCTCGGTCGGGCGCTGGTCGCGCTAGGTTTTGTCAAAGAAGCCCGTTTTATCGAATTTCTTTCGCAGCAGCTCAATATCCCGGCAGTGGATCTCAGTCACTATAAGTTGGGCCAGAAAGATGTCAAACGTCTTTCAGAGACTCATGCACGGCGATTTCGAGTTATTGTGCTGAAGGAACATCCGGATCATTTTCTGGTGGGTATGGCGGATCCAATGGATCTGTTTGCTTTTGATGAACTACAGAGGTTACTTCCCAAACCCCTGAAGCAAGCGGTGGTTTCAGAGAGTCAGTTGCTGAGCACACTGGATCTTATGTATCGGCGTACTGATGAGATTGCTTCACTTGCCGGCCAGTTGGAAGAAGAGATCAGCGACGATGTTTTCGATATCGCTGAGCTTGCCGCTCAGGATGACAGCGAAGTTCCTGTGGTCAAGATGCTGCAGAAGATATTTGAAGATGCGGTTCAGATACGGGCTTCGGATATTCATATTGAACCGGATGAGCATGCATTAAGAATTCGCCTTCGGGTGGACGGTGTTTTACAGGAGAATCTGGTTAAGGAGAAACGAGTCGTTTCTGCGCTGGTATTGCGGCTGAAATTGATGGCTGAACTGAATATCTCTGAAAAGCGCTTGCCTCAGGATGGCCGCTTTAATATTACCGTGAGTGGCCGTAATCTGGATATTCGTATTTCTACCATGCCGGTGCAGCATGGTGAGTCAGTGGTGATGCGTCTGTTAGATCAGTCTTCAGGTGCTATCGGACTGGACCAGGCTGGAATACCTGAGGATATGCTGAAGCGTTTGCGACGCATTATTCATCAACCTCATGGACTTCTATTGGTTACTGGTCCCACTGGTAGTGGTAAAACCACGACACTCTATGGTGCTCTGATGGAGTTGAATGTCGCTGCCAAGAAGATTATTACGGTGGAAGATCCGGTGGAATATCGTCTTGAACGCATTAATCAAGTTGGGGTTAATCCCAAAATAGGGCTCACTTTTGGAAAGGTATTACGCTCCTGTCTGCGGCAAGATCCGGATATTCTGCTGGTCGGGGAAATACGAGACCAGGAAACGGCCGCTATTGCGTTGAGGGCAGCCATGACAGGGCATATGGTATTGTCCACTCTACATACCAATGATGCCATCAGCAGTGCTATGCGTTTGGTCGATATCGGTGTTGAAGGATATATGGCTGCTTCAGCTTTAAGGGGGGTGTTAGCCCAACGACTGGTTCGAAGGGTATGTGAGCACTGCAGTGAGCCGTTTATTCCCAGTGAGCAGGAGCAACATTGGCTCGATGCACGACTAAGAGAACAAACAGGCGGTACCCATTTTCAGCAAGGACAAGGCTGTACCTATTGTAACAATACCGGTTACAGCGGTCGCATAGGTATCTTTGAGCTGTTGGAGCTTGATGAATCGATGGCAGATGCTCTGAGGGCAAATGACACCCAGGCGTTTACTCGCGCCGCAAGGGCTTCTGAGGGATTTAAGACGTTGACCGATAGTGCGCTGGAATATGCCGTGAAGGGAATTACAACCCTGGACGAAGTGTTCCGGGTAACTGAACAAATGGATGAAATGGCCGATATTGCTGAACCCGATGCTGTTTCCGGAGGCCGTTCAGGGCTGGTCTCTGGTGGGCTGACGCTTGAGCCTCGGGACAGCGGAGATTTCTGATAATGCCGCATTTCAGTTACAAAGGACGTAATGCCGCCGGTGAGTTGGTTGCCGGTAAACAGGAAGCGGCCAGTGCCGGGCAGGTCGCCGGGTTGCTGGCCGAGCGCCAGATCACTCCTGTCAGCATAGATGAAGTGGCACCGGAGAAACCCGCTTCGGCATCGATAGAATTTAAGGATATCCGCCTGTTTCAGCGGGTGAAACTTGATGAGCTGATTTTACTCAGTCGTCAGATGTATAGCCTGACGAAAGCGGGGGTGCCGATTACCCGAGCGATGCGAGGGCTGGCCATGTCGGTACGCAATCCGTTACTGGAGCGAACCCTCAATGAGGTGACCGATGATCTTGAACAGGGTAATACGCTTTCAGGTAGCCTGCGTAAGCATAGTAAGGTTTTTTCACCACTTTATATCAGTTTGATTCATGTTGGTGAAAATACCGGTAATCTCGATCAGGTGTTTCTGCAAATCAGCAAATATCTGGAGCTGGAACGCAATACTATCAAGAACATTAAGTCAGCTACACGTTATCCGATGTTTGTAATTGGTGCCATTGCCTTAGCAATGGTGGTTATCAATATCTGGGTGATACCTGCCTTTGCCGGAGTTTTTAGTAAGTTGGGTGCAGAGCTTCCCTGGCAAACTCAGCTGTTAATCTCGATTTCTGATTTTATGCGCAGCTACTGGTATGTCTTGCTGGGTATCTTTGTTGTGGCTCTGTTCAGCTTCTTTCGTTACACCGATACGGAGAAAGGGCGCTTTAAGTGGGATCGAATGAAACTGCGCTTTCCAATAGTCGGTGGCTTGTTTACCCGGATTGCTTTAGGGCGTTTTTCCCGAACCTTTTCCCTGGTTCTTCGATCAGGTATCCCTATTGAACAGGGGCTTACTATTGTCTCGGGAGCGATAGGCAATTCTTATATTGGTAAAAAGGTTCAGGAGATGCGCCATGGAATAGAGCGAGGAGAAGGGTTTACCCGCACGGCGCACTCGGCACAGATGTTTAGCCCACTGGTACTGCAAATGATAGGGGTGGGTGAAGAAACCGGAAATATAGACGACATGTTAGAGCAAACAGCCGATTTCTATGAACAGGAAGTGGAATACGACCTTAAAGGACTGGCTAGTGCAATAGAACCTGTTTTGATCGTTGCTATCGGTGGTATGGTGCTGGTACTAGCTCTCGGTGTGTTTTTACCGTTGTGGGAACTCAGCGGCGCGGTTAACCGCTAGTGAAGCCACTGTATCAAACCAGAAGCTGTCGTCTACAGCAAACCGGAATCCCCCCTTTCTGCCAAAAATCTCAACGTGACTGTAAATATCAAGGTGGCTTTAGTCTATTGGAGTTGCTGGTTTCCGCTGTCATTATTCTGGTATTGGTAGCGGGTGCCTATATGCGTTATATGGAGCTGGCCATTGATGCCGAAAGGGCTGCATTTAAAGGCGTTATTGGTTGGTTACAGGCAGGCATGAATATGGAAATGGGCCATGCATTAACTCAGGGGGGGATGCAGAACCTGGAACACTTGGAACACTCGAATCCGATGGCATTGGTTCTTAAGGTGATGGAGCCTCCCAGTAATTACCTGGGAGAGCTGGATCAGCAGCAGGCTTTAGCAGCGGAACCGGGCTTCTGGTATTTTGATCTGCATCAGAAATCACTGATTTATCGGGTCCGATATGATCAAAATCTGGAAGGTATTGATAAATTGGATAATAATAAGCTCAGTTTTGTTTTAAAGCTGGTTTACAGTCCGGCCGATAGTTATAAAGGTAGGAGAGTTATTCGGCGAGTTCGTTTGCAGCCGTCACATAAGGACTTTTGGAAAACACCGCTGGGATCAGGTTGGAAGCCTCGAGACTGAGCCTTGAGTTTGTTGGGATTACAGCCAATACAGTGTAATTTGATATCAACCGTTTTTAATCGCTGCGGTAAATGGCAGCAAATAAATGTATTTGGGAGTCATTATGCGCAACAGGCAATCGGGTTTTACCATTATCGAGCTGATTGTGGTTATAGCTCTTCTGGGTATTCTTTCGGCGGTGGCACTACCGCGGTTTATTAACGTCACTGCAGAGGCTCATGATGCTGCGGTTGAAGGTGCTGGAGCAGGATTCGCTACCGGTATTGCCCTGTTAAAAGCACAGACAGTCGCAAATGGAGACCTGGGTACGGCAACAGGCGTGGATTTTGATGGCAGCAGTATGCAGGTGAATGCTTCAGGTTTTGCTGTTGGTGCATCAGGGGCTGCTTTATCAGTGACTGCTGCATCGTGCTTTGATATTTGGACGGGAATACTTCAAGGGACAGGTCCAGTTGTGTCCACAACTTCTGGTGCAAATATTGATTACTTGGTGACCGCTGCAGACCCTGACTGCACCTATACGTATCAAAACGACAGCGGCCAGACTATTGTTTATGAATCTGACACTGGCAACGTAACCACCACACTCTAAGAACTGATGGGTAGAATTGCCCCATTTGTATGCTGATGCTCTACCAGCGAATGACAAACCGAAGCCAAGGCTTCACTCTGGTAGAGCTGATCAGTGTATTGTTAGTGCTTTCTATTGTTGCTGTCGTTGTATTGCCTCGTTTTACCGGAACCCAATCGTTTCAAAATCGTCAGTTGCTGGATCAGCTTATAGCAATTACCCGCTTTTCCCAGCAATCCGCTCTAAGCCGCTATAATCACCAGATCACATTAAACTTAAGTCAACAGGCCGTATCAGGTGATTGGTTGTTCCGGGTGTTGGCTAATGATGGCTCTGGTGATATAGAACTAAAACGGTTGATTACCGAACGGGGCAGTGGAACGCTCAGTTTGCTGTCACCCCAGACCGTTACAATTAATGCCTTAACAACCTTAAGCATCGGATTTGACAATCTGGGTAACATTACCGCTCCCCAGATTTCAGGCACCAACAGTAACCTGAGTTTTAATGCATCGGGACGGTTTTTCTGTATTTCTTTGGCAGGGTATGCTTATGAAGCCGCTAGCCAGGCTGACTGTGAAAACAACTAGCCCTGGTTTGAGCACTTCAGGTTTCACACTGGTGGAACTGGTGGTGACTATTGCGATTATGAGTATTGCGCTGTTGGGGGTGGCCTATTCCCTGCAATTTAGCGCCCAGCGCAGTGCTGACCCTTTGTGGCAGAGTAAAACTATCAAACTGGTTCAGGCCTATCTGGATGAGATTCTAACCAAACGTTATGACGAACTGACACCAATTGGTGGTGTGCCTGCTTGCTCCCTATGCTCTTCAACTCTGGGTACGGATGGCCCTGTTGGTACAGAAACCCGGGGTGGGGGAGCCAACACCTTTGATGATGTGGATGATTATCATACGCTCAATAACAAACCACCAATTGATGCCGCCGGTAATCTGCGTTCGGAATATGCTAACTATCAGGTAGAGGTGAACGTCTCTTATGCAGGTAGCGCCCTGGGGTTAAGTAATAATCATTTTGCTAAAAAGATCGAAATTACCGTCACACCTCCCGGGCAACCTCCGTTGGTATTCAGTGTTTACCGGGGAAATTACTGATGTCTTTTTCCCGGCAGTACCCTTTCAATCAGGGATTTACCCTGATTGAACTGATCATCGCTATCGTAATCATGGGTATTCTGTCTTTTGGTACCGTGCAGTTTATGCTAAATACCAGCGATGCTTATGATCAAACAGCGCGCCGCGATCAACTGGCTTCTGCAGGTCGAGTCGCCATAGAAAAAATGAGTCGAGAAATTAGAAACGCACTACCTAATAGTGCTCGGGTCGCCTCTAACTGCATCGAATTTGTCCCGGTACTGGGAGGCTCCAGCTATATCAGCATACCGACTCAGACTGCCTCAAGTTCATTGTCTTCCTTTGTCTCCGTGCCTTTTTCTTCTGGCTCGATACCCTCAATTATTGGTCGAGCGGCGGTTTATCCGCTAAACGTGGCAGATATCTACCAGCTGACAGCTCCTTCAGTGATTTCACCCCAGATCAGTACGGCTTCCTCGGCTCTGGTCAGTAGCAGTACTGCAGTGTCAGTGGCCTGGGCAAGTCCGCATCAGTTTTTGACGGAGTCTCCCACAAAACGCTGGTTTATGGTGGATACCCCGACTAGTTTTTGTTTAGTCGCTGGAAACCTCTATCGCTATCATGGCGGCAGTTACGGGTTTGAAGCCACTCAGCCTACTTCGGACTCAACACTACCAATAAGCGTAGCGACCGGGCGTACTTTGCTCGCTACTCAAGTTTCCAGTGAAGGGGCTCCCTTTACCGTTGTTGCTGCCACCTTGCAACGTAATGCCATGGTTCAGATTGATTTGTCATTTACTGAGCTGGGAGAAGGTATTCGCATCAATCATGAGGTGCAGCTACGTAATGTTCCTTAGGTCTCGAAAAAAGAGCAGCTGGCCTGTTCAGCAACTACAATCTCTGGGAGCCAGAAAACAAAAAGGGCTGGGCCTGGTCGCCGCGATTTTTGTCATTACGGTGATGGCATTGATAGCTGTCGGCATCAGTAATCTTGTAGTGACCGGCCAACAATCCTATGGGCATGAGGTGCTTTCTACCCGTGCTTTTCTGGCGGCTGAGAGTGGTGCACAACTAACGGTTAACGCAGTTATCCCTCCTTCTGGGGTAGGTACTTGTGCAGCAACTTCGACGGAAACTTTTACAGTGGAAGGTCTAAATGGCTGTAGCGCACTCACTAGCTGCTCACAGCTAGGGCCTATTGATGGCATCACTTACTATGATATATCTAGCGAAGGACGTTGCGGAAGCGGAGTTGACCAAGCTATTAGAAGAGTTGTTCTGAGAGTTCAGCAATAGAGGCTAACTGGTCCGCTCTAACCTGCTTCTACATGCTATAGTGTATTTTTACAGTGTTTCCTGTTTTGGAGGTAGGCCGTGGTAACTATGGATGATCAGCAGTCTGAGAGGCGCCGTTTTACCCGGGTCTCATTTGACGCCAAGACTGAGCTGCGTCAGGGAGATAATTCCTGGACCGTTGAATTGGTGGATATTTCCCTGCACGGTCTGCTGGTAAAGCAGCCACAGGATCTATGTGCCGACATGGGGGCAGATTTCAAGGCAGTGGTTTATTTGGCGGGTGGAGAGATTATGCTGGAGCTGCCGGTAAAGCTAGCCAGAATTCATCCACCCTATTTGGGCTTGGTATGTGGAGCCGTTGAACTGGAAAGTATCAGTCATTTGCGTCGTTTAATTGAGCTGAATCTGGGCGATCCTGATCTTCTCGACAGGGAGCTGGAGCATCTGGTTGAAGATGCGTCTGATAAAGGCTGAGTTACCCTGGGGATTGAAGCGATACTTGTGCAGCAAGAGTCGCCGTTTTCGATACACGAATTGCTGGCTTTGAAACGAGCCAGTTTATTTCAGAGGTAGCTGGTGGCAACTGTCTTGTCACCAGTCACGTTTTTCCAACCAGTCTGATGTTACTAGTCAGATTGCATCCAATGCCTGATTGAGGTGCTCAACGGCGATAACTTCCATTCCTGTTGGCAGTTCTTTCGGGCAATTGGCTTTGGGCACAATAGCCCTTTTGAAACCATGTTTGGCAGCTTCCCTGATTCGTTCCTGGCCACTGGGAACCGGGCGTATTTCGCCGGACAGTCCAACTTCACCAAAGACCACAAGATCTAAGGGTAGAGGGCGATCTCTTAGACTGGATACGATCGATAGCAGCAGTGCCAGGTCCGCGCTGGTTTCTAAAACTTTAACTCCCCCGACAACGTTAACAAAAACATCCTGATCACCGGTATGGAGTCCGCCGTGGCGGTGCAAGACTGCAAGCAGCATAGCCAGTCGGTTGGAATCCAGTCCCACAGCGATACGTCTTGGATTGCTCATATGACTTTCATCTACCAACGCCTGAACTTCCACCAGCATGGGGCGGGTTCCCTCCCAGATAACCATGACTAAACTACCAGAGTTTGGTTGTTGAGAGCGATTCAGAAAGATAGCGCTGGGATTTTTCACTTCCTTGAGACCTTCCTCAAGCATGGCAAAAACACCGAGCTCATTGACAGCACCGAAGCGGTTTTTTTGTCCCCGAAGGGTCCGAAAACGGCTGTCGTGACTGCCTTCAAGAAGTAATGAGCAATCGATCATATGCTCCAGTACCTTTGGACCTGCCAGGGAGCCATCCTTGGTGACGTGACCGACTAAAAAAAGTACGGTATGGGTTTGCTTGGCATAGCGGGTCAGGTAGGCGGCACTTTCCCTGACCTGGGATACGCTGCCGGGTGCTGATTGCACGTCAGCCATATGAACAACCTGTATCGAGTCCACCACCATGACTTTCGGTTGATGGGTTTGAGCTATCTGGCAAATTGATTCAACACTGGTTTCAGACAGCATCTTTAATTTATCAGTCGGTAATCCTAGCCGCTGTGCCCGCAGGGCTACCTGTTGCAATGATTCTTCCCCGGTGATGTAAAGCGCCTCCATGGACTCAGCCAGTTTGCATAGGGTTTGCAGTAACAATGTGCTTTTTCCGGCGCCAGGATTACCACCGATCAGTATGGCAGACCCCGGTACCAATCCACCTCCCAGAACTCTATCCAGTTCAGAACTGGATGTGCTGAAGCGGGGGAGATCAGCCAGATCAACTTCTGCCAGCCGTTGTACCTCTGTCTGTTGGCCGGCGGTTCCTGCATAACCATCAAATCGCTGGTTGGCAGCTTTTTGGGTGCCGAGGCGAATTTCGGTCAGGGTATTCCAGGCTCCGCAGTCACTGCACTGGCCCTGCCATTTACTGTAATCTGATCCGCAATCGTTGCAGACATAAGCGGTTTTTTGTTTGGCCATAGTAAAGAAAGTCTTTCGCAGGATGTGGATAAGTTTGCGGCATCAGCATAAATGGGTGATTCCAAGAATTTCAGAGCCTGTTAAATGAGCCGCGCTGAGTCTGTACCGCCTGATCAGGATAAAAAGTGTTGCCAAATTGATGGAATGGGATGATAACACGATCAGAATTAAGCTAGTCTACGAGTTCTCTGACAAACACTTCTGATAATCAAACCAACGAATATGAGTGGCAGTCTATTATGAAATTAGAAACCCAAGCGATACACAGCGGCTATCAGCCCGATCCTACTACTAATGCGGTAGCTGTCCCGTTATACCAGACCACCTCCTATGCTTTCGACAGTACTCAGCATGGGGCAGATCTTTTTGACCTGAAGGTGGAGGGTAATATCTACACCCGCATTATGAATCCGACCACGGCAGTCCTTGAGCAGCGCGTTGCCGAAATGGAGGGCGGTATTGGTGCTTTGGCACTGGCCTCGGGTATGGCTGCCATTACCTATGCGATTCAGACCATAGCGGAAGCGGGTGATAACATTGTCAGTATCAACAAGCTTTATGGTGGCACTTATAACCTGTTTGCTCATACTTTCCCTAAGCAGGGGATTGACGTGAGGATGGCCCCTCATGATGACTTTGCTGCGCTTGAAGCTCTCATTGATGATCGCACCAAAGCGGTGTTCTGTGAGTCTATAGGAAACCCCTTGGGCAACGTGGTGGATATTGAAGCGCTGGCTGAGGTTGCTCATCGTCACGGTGTTCCGCTGATTGTTGATAATACAGTAGCCACTCCATGCCTGCTAAAGCCATTTGAGTACGGTGCCGATATAGTCGTCCACTCTCTGACAAAGTATATTGGAGGTCACGGCACATCAATCGGTGGGGTCGTGGTTGACTCTGGAAAATTTCCCTGGGCCGACCATAAAGATCGCTTTCCAGTGCTGAACGAGCCTGATCCCTCTTATCATGGAGTGGTTTATACAGAGGCTCTGGGAGCTGCTGCATTTATTGGTCGCTGTCGTGTTGTTCCCCTTCGTAATACCGGTGCTGCCATTTCTCCCTTTAATGCATTCCTGATTTTGCAGGGCATTGAAACGCTGCCACTACGTATGGAGCGCCATTGTGATAATGCCATGGCGGTTGCTCAGTTCCTGGCCCAGCAAGAGCAGGTGGCCTGGGTGAACTATGCGGGGCTTGAAGGGAATGCAGGTTATGAGTTGGCACAACGCTATGTTGATGGAAAGCCTTCAGGAATTCTCAGTTTTGGCATCAAAGGTGGTGCTGAAGCAGGAGCCCGGTTTATTGATGCACTTCAGTTGGTAACCCGGTTGGTTAATATTGGCGATGCGAAGTCACTCGCCTGTCATCCTGCCAGTACAACGCATCGACAGCTGTCAGGTGATGAATTGGTTGCTGCGGGTGTCAGTGAAGATATGGTTCGTCTGTCGGTCGGTATTGAGCACATTGATGATATTCTGGCGGATATTACCCAAGCTTTGGAAGCTTCGAAGGGGTAATTCACTCAAAGAATCTGTATCCAGCTATAGAATATTGGAACAGATAGACAACAGGAACAGCTCGTGGCTAATCAGTAGCCTATGATAACCGTGCAGTTAATAAAACCCGGCAATTGCCGGGTTTTTGTCAGCTTGTATCTGGTCAGATTTCGCTAACATCCTTGATTGGATAATGAGCAGGATAAGGAAGTTTCGCCACACCAACATCAACGGCTGCTTTAGCCACCGCTGCTGAAACACGGCCTAACAGCCGAGGGTCATTTGGTTTGGGGATGATGTATTTCGGACCGAATTCCAGCGAATCAATGCCTTCGTAGGAATCTACAACCTCCTGAGGTACCGGTTCTTTAGCCAGTTCGGCGATTGCCTGAACAGCGGCACACTTCATTTCATGAGTAATGTGACGAGCACGAACATCCATAGCGCCCCTGAAAATATAGGGGAAGCAGAGTACATTGTTGACCTGATTGGGGTAATCCGAGCGGCCGGTAGCCATAATCACATCGTCGCGGGTGGCGTGAACCAATGAAGGTTTAATTTCAGGGTCTGGGTTGGCGCAGGCAAAGACGATAGGGTTTACTGCCATCTTCTTGAGCTGCTCTGCAGAAAGCATATTTGGTCCAGCTAAGCCCAGGAATACGTCTGCGCCTTCAATAGCGTCGTCCAGAGTGCGCAGATCGGTGTTGATTGCAGCAAACATGGCTTTTTCTGGCGTCAGGTCACCACGGCAGTCGTGAATGACACCACGGCGATCCACCACAATAATGTTATGACGACGGATACCAGAGCTTATTAACAAACGTAAGCAAGCCGTTGCGGCAGCTCCGGCGCCGAGGCAGACAACTTTGGCTTCTTCCAGGCTCTTACCGGCCAGCTCAATTGCGTTAATCATACCGGCGGCCGTGACTATGGCGGTACCGTGCTGATCATCATGGAACACAGGGATATCACAGCGCTCAATCAGCTGCCGCTCAATCTCAAAACATTCTGGAGCTTTGATATCTTCAAGGTTGATACCGCCGAAGGAGCAAGCGATACGAGCAACGGTATCGATAAACGCCTGGGGACTTTCGTTGTCCACTTCAATGTCGATAGAGTCCAGGCCGGCAAAACGTTTGAATAACAGCGCTTTTCCTTCCATGACGGGTTTACTGGCCAGGGGGCCAAGGTTTCCGAGACCTAGAATCGCAGATCCGTTGGAGATAACGGCGACCAGGTTTCCCTTGGCTGTATAACGGTAAGCATCATCCGGGTTTTCGGCAATAGCTCTTACCGGCTCGGCTACGCCAGGGCTGTAAGCCAAGGACAGGTCGTCTGCAGTTTCAGCCGGTGTAGTCAGTTCTATGCTGATTTTTCCGGGCTTGGGGTATTCGTGATAGTCGAGGGCACGCCTCTTCAGGTCTTGTTCGGTCATGCTCGTTTTCCAACTCGGTTAAAATTTGGGCAGGCAATCATATACGAAAGTCTATATGGCCTCAAGTGGTCAGACCGCTGGAGGCCTTGAAATTCGTGGGTTAGAGCGGATTTTGCTGTCTAAAAAAATAGACAGAGGTTGAGGGATATAGAACAGTCAGGTTGTAAATACAGAGGTGGAAACTGACTTTTGGGATAGCTTTTTGCCGGAGTTAAAAAAACTAACTCGTTGTTCAGAAAACAAAAAAGGCACTTAAAAAGTGCCTTTTCTCAATTCATCAAGTCTGGCTTGATGGTGCGATTACTTGCTCAGGCTGCGACCGCCGAAACGCTTGTTGAAGCGATCGATACGACCACCTGTATCCAGAACTTTCTGCTTACCGGTGTAGAATGGGTGACAGGCACCACATACGTCGATGTGGATATCTTTGCAGATAGTGGATTTGGTTTTTACTACATTTCCGCAGCTGCAAGTGGCGGTAATGTCTTCATACTTAGGGTGAATTCCGTCTTTCATCAGACTGTGACCTCTGTCTATTTTAATCGCGCCGCCACCCAGGTTTTCGCTGAGCACCGCACCTAGCACACACCTGATTTTATTCAGGAGATGTAAACAAGCGGCGCATTTTAACAGAGTCCTTTAGATAAGCAAGCATGGAACAGTGTGGTCTCAAATTTGAGTTATGCTGGCCCTATCCCTCTGGTGTTACCATCCTTCTATCTAATGCTACAATGCGGCCGTCAAAAAGCATGATCGTCAAAAACGTCAGGTCACTTCAGCGACTAGCCAATATGGCGGGCAGAGGGTCATTAATTGGAGCTTCGGCAAAGTCATGAGTAGCAAGAGACAGATTCTGCGTTTGGCGCTGCCTTCCCCTTTACGCCGACAGTTCGATTACCTGCCACCAGAGGGTGCTCTGGATGATTTTCAGCCAGGTCTGCGCTTTTTGGTTCCCTTCGGTAAACGTGAATTGGTTGGATTGCTGTTGGAGACGTCGGAGCAATCTGACATACCTGTTGAGAAACTCAGACCGGCTATTCGTTGCCTGGACTTACAGCCTCTATTGCCTGCTCATCTATTGGAATTAGGGCTCTGGGCGGCTAATTATTATCAGCACGCGGTTGGTGATGCGCTTTGCTCATTTTTACCCGTACTGTTGCGAAAGGGCGAGCAAGCTCAATTCAGGCATCAGTGGTTATGGGTGGTTGGCGAACCAGAAGCTGCTGATCTTGCTGATGTTGATTCGAAGCGAAAGAATCCCACTCAGAGACAGCAGCAGCTTCTTGATATTTTGCGTGAACATCCAGATGGTCTTAGTAGTGATGCTTTAAAAACCCTGGGGTTCTCCCAGAGTCTGCTTAGAGGACTGAAAGAGAAAGCGTTGGTGACTCGTATTCAGCGTGAAACAGCACCGCCCCATTCTTTACTGCATAAACCGGAAACTAAGGAAAGTTTATTGCAGGAGGTACCGCTGGCACTGAATGAAGAGCAGCAACGAGCAGTTGATGCGATTGCAGCTTCCATGGGAGAGTTCCAAAGTTTTCTTTTACAGGGTATTACCGGTAGTGGCAAGACAGAGGTTTATCTGCAGCTGATTGGAAAAGTAGTGGAACGGGGACGTCAAGCGCTGGTTCTGGTTCCAGAGATAGGCTTGACGCCTCAAACCGTGGGGCGTTTTCGGCAAAGATTTAATGTACCTGTTGCCGTGATTCACTCTGGGCTTACCGATCGAGAGCGTCTTGATGCCTGGTTGATGGCCCAGCAAGGTCATGCCGGCATACTGATTGGCACTCGATCAGCACTCTTAACTCCTTTGATCCGTCCTGGCATCATTATTATTGATGAAGAGCACGATGGCTCATTCAAACAACAGGACGGATTCCGGTACTCCGCCCGCGATCTGGGAATCATGCGAGCCCGGGCAGAATCGATACCGATTATTCTGGGAAGCGCCACTCCATCTCTGGAAAGTTTTGCCAATGCCGAAGCAGGTCGTTATCGATGGCTGAAGATGGAAAAGAGGGCGGGAGAGGCCAGTCCTCCCGAGTTTGAGTTGCTGGATATTCGACAGCAGTTATTGCAGGATGGTCTTTCTGACTCCTTGATTGAACAAATGAAAACACCTCTCCAACAAGGCGAGCAGGTGTTAGTGTTTCTTAATCGGCGCGGTTTTGCTCCAACATTAATGTGTCATGATTGTGGCTGGCAAGCGGATTGTCCTCAGTGTGACGCTCATATGACCCTGCACCGACGGCCGCCTCATCTGCATTGTCATCATTGTGATTATCAAGCCCCGGTGGGGGCTACCTGCCCCGAGTGCCAAGGACGTAATCTGAATCCAATGGGTGCAGGTACGGAGCGTACAGAAGAGGCATTACAGCGGTTGTTTCCAGATATTTCGGTGATCAGAGTGGATCGCGACAGCACTCGACGAAAGAATGCAATGCAAGGCATTTTGAAGCGAGTTCATGATGGCGGTCCCTGTATATTGGTGGGGACACAGATGCTTGCCAAGGGGCATCATTTTCCCAAGGTAACCCTAGTGGCTATTCTGGATGCTGACGCGGGGTTGTTCAGCGCTGACTTTCGCGGTATGGAGAAAATGGCTCAACTGATACTCCAGGTCGCGGGTCGGGCCGGGCGCTCAGACAGACCAGGAAAAGTTGTCATGCAGACCTTAAATGCAGATCATCCAAGGTTGCGCTGCCTGATTGAGCAAGGCTATACCGCATTTGCCCGAGAGGAGCTGATTGATCGTAAAGCTGTCAGACTGCCACCATTTTGTCATTACGGTTTGTTACGGGCTGAAGCGGTTGCACCTGGGAGGGCAGATGCGTTTTTGCAGTTGGCTAGAATGATTGTTGAACCGCTAACCGATCAACGGGTGCAGCTACTGGGACCGATTCCATCTCCGATGGAACGTCGGGCGGGGCGCTATCGTGCACAGTTGTTGCTATATAGTGATCAGCGTAAGGCGTTACATGGTGTGGCAACACAACTAGTACAGCTGTTGGAGCAGAACAAGCATGCGAAGAAGGTTCGCTGGTCTTTGGATATTGATCCAACAGAGATGTTTTAGGTTCAGTCAAAGGAGGTTCAGCCTCCAATGAGATTATTACTCACCTCTTTCATATACTTCAGCTTGGCATAGTTAGTTATTCCAGCGATAATAGTCGGCTAATTTTAAATCCCTCGTGACGATTGCACGAAGCTCAGCACTAATCACCACTGGTCCGTTACGGAAAAACAGTCGGCATCGCTTTAAAATGCCTGGATCTGGTAGATATGGCTGTTGGATTACATACTCAAGCAGTTTATACAGACGGTTGGCAATGAAACAACATATCGCAGAGCTAGTGAGCGCTTCAATTGAAATCCTTAAGGCTGAAGGGGTTCTGCCTCAAGAGTTAGAGCCTCGTATCATGGTGGAAAACACCAAAGATAAGGCTCATGGTGATTTTGCCTCCAATATAGCCTTGACGATGGCGAAGGCGGCCAAGTGCGCGCCACGGCAATTGGCGGAGAAGCTTTGTGATAAGCTGCCGAAAAGTGACAATATTTCCAACGTAACGATTGCCGGACCCGGTTTTATCAATTTTTTTATAACGAGTGCCAGCAGCTTCGCTGTGGTTGGTGAGGTATTAGCTGCAGGCGCTGGTTATGGCTTAGCTGAACCGGCCAGCGCTGAGCGGGTTCAAGTGGAGTTTGTCTCTGCGAATCCTACCGGGCCTTTACATGTGGGTCATGGCCGGGGAGCTGCCTACGGCGCTTCTGTTGCTGATCTTTTGCAGGCCGCAGGCTACGATGTACAGCGAGAATATTACGTCAATGATGCGGGCCGGCAGATGAATATTCTGGCGGCCAGTGTCTGGCTGCGTTATCTGGAGCGTTGTGGTCTGACGCTGACGTTCCCCAGCAATGGTTATAAAGGTGAATATGTTTATGACATTGCTGATCAGCTATTCAAGGCCCATGGCGAACAATTCAGTCGTCCGCTAGAGCAGGTGTTTGCAGACATTCCGGCTGATGAGCCTGAAGGCGGCGATAAAGAATTGCATATTGATGCGTTGATTGATCGTTGCCTTGAGTTATTGGGTGAAGCGGATTACCGGATTGTTTTTGATGCTGGTCTGGACGGTATTCGAGATGACATTCGTGATGATCTGGCAGGGTTTGGCGTCAAGTTTCAGGAATGGTTTTCCGAGCGTTCTTTAGCGGAAAGCAATCAGGATGAAAAAAGCAGTATCGAAAGAGCGTTGGATAAGCTTCAGCAAAAGGGGCACCTTTTTGAAGAGGGCGGTAATATCTGGTTCCGCTCAACAGCCTTTGGTGATGATAAGGACCGGGTCGTAAAGCGGGCAAACGGTCAGACGACCTATTTTGCTTCAGATATCGCTTATCATATGAATAAGTTCGAGAGAGGCTTTGATCGAGTCATCAATGTCTGGGGGGCCGATCACCACGGTTATATCACGCGGGTTAAGGCTGCTTTGGAAGCACTGGGGATTGATCCGGAACGTCTTGTCGTTCGCCTGGTTCAATTTGCCATATTGTATAGAGGTGAAGAGCGGGTACAGATGTCCACAAGAAGTGGCTCTTTTGTCACCCTGCGGGATTTGCGTTCGGAAGTCGGCAATGATGCTGCCCGTTTCTTCTACGTGACTCGCAAGTCTGAGCAGCATATGGATTTTGATCTGGAGTTGGCAAAATCTCAGAGCAAAGACAATCCGGTTTATTATATCCAGTATGCTCATGCTCGGGTCTGCAGCGTTATGCGTAAGCTTCAGGAAAACGGTTGGAGTTGGGATCAACAGCGGGGGCTTGATAACCTGCAACTTCTCGATACGGATTATGAGAAAGATCTGATGACCAGCCTGGCGAAGTATCCCGAGCTACTAAAAAATGCGGCTGAAGCCTATGAGCCTCATGTGATCTCACATTACCTGAAAGATCTTGCCAGCGATTTTCATACTTACTACAACGCCAATAAAATGTTGATTGAAGATGCTCCTTTACGTGATGCAAGGTTGGCGCTGAGTCAGGCTGTCCGACAGGTGCTGGCCAACGGTTTAGGCTTGCTGGGTGTTTCTGCTCCGGAATTGATGTAAGCAGTTCTCTAATGGCTCATGATTACGCAAATCGACCGAAGAAGCGCAAACCTTCGGCTAAACGTACGGCGCTCAAACCAAAGGCCAAGGCAGTAGAAAAGCCTTCTCGTCGTCGGCTCTGGCTGGCGATCGTGCCTCTTTTGCTGCTACCCGGCTTTGGTTATGGTCTTTATAAGTTGGCTACGGTAAAACCTGACCCTGTCGCTACTCAAAAGACTGTCACCAAGCAAGGACCTGCTGCGGCTGGTAAATTAAAAGATCACTCTAGTGCAAAGGCAGAGACATCCAGTACGGCCAAAAAAGTGGTTGCGACTAGCAGTAACTCTGATAAAAGCTCAGATAAATCAGGCGCTGGCAAGGAAGAAGGCTTTAAGTTCTATAAGTTATTGCCTGAAAGCAAAGTCGTGCCCCCTAAGGTTGAAGCCTATAAATCAACCCCAAAGTCTGCTAAAAATCATAGCCGGTATCTGTTACAGGCCGGATCGTTTCGAAGTGCAACTGATGCTGATAGTTTAAGGGCGAAGCTAATCTTGTTAGGGTTGCCTAATGTTAGCTCCAGTAAAGTCAGCTCGGCCAATGGTACTGTCTGGTATCGGGTACGGGTAGGACCCTTCGAATCTCGCTCCAAGCTCAATAAGGCCCAGGATCAAATGGTCCGTATGCGCCTTCAACCGCTTCAAATCAAAATTCCATAACAGGCTCCTTCCTTGTTAAGGAGCCTGCTTTCTAAAAGCCATTGATGCTGGCCTTGAATTTCTTTCCCTTGGTGCCATATAAATAGCTTGCCCCTAGCATATTATTGACACGACTAACGGGTACAGTTTACAGAAACAACTTACTGGCATACCAAAGAATCAACTTACAGGCATAAAGACATGACAACGATCGTATCCGTGCGCCGGGATGACAAAGTAGCTCTTGGCGGTGATGGACAGGTTTCGCTGGGCAACACAGTTATGAAGGGGAACGCTCGCAAAGTGCGTCGGCTTTATCATGATCAGGTGATCGCGGGTTTTGCCGGTGGCACCGCAGACGCTTTTACGCTGTTTGAACGTTTTGAGGCGCAACTGGAGAAACACCAAGGCCACTTGGTGCGTTCGGCGGTGGAGCTGGCAAAAGATTGGCGCAGTGACCGCGCATTACGTCGCCTGGAGGCTATGCTCATCGTAGCTAACAAAGATGCATCCCTGATTATTTCGGGCAATGGTGATGTGGTTGAGCCGGAGGAAGGGCTGGTAGCCATCGGTTCCGGTGGTAATTTCGCCCAGGCGGCAGGCAAAGCTTTATTGAAAAATACTGACTTGGGCGCTCGAGAGATTGTTGAGAAAAGCTTGAGTATTGCTGCTGATATCTGTGTTTTTACCAATCACACCCAAGTTATCGAAGAGCTGGACAGCATCGGCTAGATCGCTGGCACCTAGAGTCTTGGCACTAACGAATAATGATGGTTGCCGACGAGCACTGTTGCCCGGTAATCCGATAGAAGAGAAATCAACATGTCCCATATGACACCTCGAGAAATTGTTCACGAACTGGATAAACACATTATTGGTCAGTCAGATGCTAAGCGTGCAGTTGCCATAGCTCTGAGGAATCGCTGGCGTCGGATGCAATTGCCAGAAGGCATGCGCAATGAAATCACACCAAAAAATATTCTGATGATAGGCCCCACTGGTGTAGGTAAAACTGAAATTGCCCGTCGTTTGGCAAAGCTGGCGAATGCTCCTTTTATTAAAATAGAAGCGACCAAGTTCACCGAAGTGGGTTATGTCGGTAGAGATGTTGAATCTATCGTCCGTGATTTGGTCGATATGGCCGTCAAAATGCTCAGAGAGCAGGAGATGGCCAAGGTTCAGAATCGAGCAGCCGATGTCGCGGAAGAGCGAATTCTTGATGCCCTGCTTCCTCAGGCCAGGTCTGGCTCTGGAGAAGAACCAGCACGTGACGACAATAACAATACTCGTCAGCTTTTCCGCAAAAAACTGCGGGAAGGACAGCTCGACGATAAAGAGATAGAGATTGAAGTCAGTGCCCAGCCGATGGGAGTTGAAATCATGGCGCCTCCTGGCATGGAAGAAATGACCAGCCAGCTGCAGAACATGTTTTCCAATATGGGAACTGAGCGTAAGAAAACCCGTAAGCTGAAAGTTAAAGATGCGTTAAAAATCCTTTGTGATGAAGAAGCCGCGGCAATGATAAAGGAGGACGATCTAAAGGCGCGAGCTATCGAAGTGGTAGAACAAAACGGTATTGTTTTCCTGGATGAGATAGATAAAGTGGCTAAGCGGGCAGAAGCGGGTGGAGCCGATGTCTCGCGTGAAGGTGTGCAGCGTGATTTGTTGCCGTTAATTGAAGGCAGTACAGTTAGTACCAAGTTCGGTATGGTTAACACCGATCATATTTTGTTCATTGCCTCAGGCGCTTTCCATCTCTCCAAACCTTCGGATTTAATCCCTGAGCTGCAGGGGCGTCTTCCTATCCGAGTCGAACTCAGTGCGTTAACGCCAGAGGACTTCCGGCGTATTCTGACTGAACCGGATGCATCTTTGACCGAACAGTATCAGGCACTAATGGGGACTGAAGGGCTGACTATCAGCTTTGCTGAAGACGGGATTGAACGAATTGCCCAGATGGCCTTCGAAGTTAATGAAAGTACCGAGAATATTGGTGCACGGCGTTTGCACACGATGATGGAGCGTCTGTTGGAAGAGCTCTCGTTTGAGGCCAGCGATAAATCAGGACAAAGTTTGACCATTGATGCAGAATACGTAAACAAGGCGTTAAAAGAACTGGCTCAAGATGAGGATCTAAGCCGTTATATTCTATAATCGCTGCTATTTTGTTGGCTGGTAATTGCTGGCGTCCTGAACAGATTGACACAGATTTTCGAACGAATGGTATCTGCTATGAGTGACATGCGACCAACACGTATCGAATTACATCTTCGCTCCAGACTATTGGAGTTGGTGTATGAAGATCAGGCTTATCAGCTCCCCGCAGAGCTATTGAGGGTGTCATCACCCTCTGCTGAAGTGCGTGGGCATGGGCAAGGTAACGAAGTGCTTCAAACAGGAAAGCGCAATGTTGCCTTGACGGGTATTGAGCCCAGTGGGAATTTTGCTGTTAAGCTGATCTTTGATGATGGTCATGATTCAGGGCTTTTCAGCTGGAGTTATCTCAGGGAGCTCTGTGTTAATCAGGATACTTACTGGCAAGCATATCTTGATCGTCTGGAAGCTGCTGGCGGCAGCCGGGATGTTTGCACGACTCCGGCTATGGCTGCTGTTCAAAAATCCTGTGGCAGCGGTGGAAGCTGTGGTGGTTAGCAGCTATGGCACTAGCGTTGCTGACAAACTGCTAAAGGAAGAGTTCTGGGGAGGGGATGTTGGACTTGTTTAACGATGGCTTAAAAACCGTACTTGAAGTTGCTATTAAAGTAGCCTTTAAGCGAGATCCTGCAACATTGCGTCGATTGGCCCGGCTCGATGGAAAGGTGATTGAGGTCCGACTAACAGCGCCGGAGTATCGGCTCTTCGTTCTTCCGGTTACAGATGGCATTGAGTTTGACAATCAGCATATCCTCGAAGGGCACTGTGTTATTGAAGGGGCCGCTTCAGATTTTCTCGAAATACTCCTGGACGAGCAGAAAACGTTTGGATCTGGTATTCGGCTCAGTGGTGATACACAGCTCGCCATTGAGTTAAAGAGCTGTTTGCAGAAACTCGATATTGATTGGGAAGACTTGTTGGCTGAAGCCATTGGCGATCTTGCCGCCCATCAATTTGCAGCATTTTTTAGAAAAGGTCGGGCCTATGCTAAGCAGAGTACTGAGTCATTGCTTGACGATCTGGATGATTACCTGCACGAAGAGGTCAGGTTGTTACCACCAAGGATAGAACTTGAGCATTTTTATGATCAGGTTGATCAGCTTCGGCTGACAGTAGATCGACTCGAGGCTCGAATCGATCTACTGGAAAAGTCTCCAGATTGACGATCAGGTGAGGATCGACTCGCCGGCTCCTAAGCTTTCTAGATTACTTGTGTTTCGAAGCTCATCAGCGTATCCAGCTGAAATTTCAGTAAGTCTCCCCGTTGCAATACTCCGACACCTGCTGGAGTCCCTGTCAGGACTACATCCCCTGGAAGCAGGGTAAAGTGTTGGCTGCAATAGGATAGCAACTTATTCACTGCTGTGATCATCTGACGGGTTTGTCCGTGCTGACGTAGCTCACCATTAACCCATAGCCTGTACTCGGTATCCTCAATATTACTAATTCTCCGGGGGGAGATAAAAGCAGACAGAGGACAACTTCCATCAAAGCTTTTTGCAATCTCCCAGGGATGCCCTTTTTTCTTTAATTCATCCTGCAGGTCTCTGAGTGTTAGATCCAGTCCCAGACCTATTCCGGCAATAGCGTCCGCTGCTTGAGCCTCATTCGCCTGGGTCAATGGGCTGCCAATCAGAACGGTAAGTTCCGTTTCAAAGTGACAGGGTCCTTTCTCAACAGGGAGTTGAATCGATGGGGTTAATCCCGTCATTGCGGTATAGGGCTTAATAAACAGTAGCGGGTTTGCAGGAACAGGGTTGTTTAATTCCTTCGCGTGCTCCACGTAATTGCGGCCAACACAAACGGCTTTTCCAGGCGGAAGGGACAGGTCTTTTCCATCATTTGATTGGTGCAGGTAGCCTGAGTACGGATCGGACATCGGTAGATATTCTCCTGAGTTGACTGAGCGTTGCCTGACCGTGGATAAAGCGCCGCTTTCCCGGTCTGATTTCCAGTATCTGTCATGCTTTTCGCTATTTCTGTTACGCTTTCTATTTTTAAGCTGTGTGCAAGATCGCTGATTAAACGGTGAACAGGATAGCTGAATAATGGCAACCATAGTCGTTTACTGCTATTAATAGCAACCAAGGCTTGTCTGGTAGGAGTGTTGTTGATGTTGATGAAACTGGAACAAAGTAGCACTGGAATACTGGGATTTCTGGCTAGTGGTCGTTTGACTGATAATGACTATAAGAATTTTCTGATCCCTGCCGTTAAAACTGCAATTGATGAATCTGGTCAGGTTCGGTTGCTTTTTCAGTTGGATGGTTTTAGAGGTTGGGATATACAAGCGGCCTGGGATGACCTGATCTTCGGTATGGAAATTAATCGTAATGTCGAAAAAATAGCCATAGTAGGAGACAGTCGCTGGGAGCATTGGGTGGCTCGACTTGTTAAAGCGCTTACCCACGGGGAGGCACGTCATTTTAGCCTTGACCATGTTGATGATGCCTGGGACTGGCTTGAAGATTGATCCGGTCTAAACCGAAAGTTTGTTATGCGTTCTTGCTCAAAGAGTAATAGGGTCCTTATTTTCACATGGTTGCATTTTTTCTTGAAAATATAGCCAAACAGCGATTGCTGCGGTAGCACCTAATATCAGCATTGACCCAAAAATCACACCGTACCAGTGCCACTGACGCCAGAAAATATCCAGATAAAAGCTACCACTGCTGGCACCTAGATAATAGAACACTAAATAGAGAGAGGAGGCACTGGCGTGAGCTTTAATCGCATGTCGGTTAACCCAGGCACTGGCCATTGAGTGACTAAAGAAGAAACCAAAGCTGCTGATCAGCAGACCAGTGATTATGGTGCTTAGACTACCTGCCAATGTCACCAGGGAGCCGATCATCAGAATAATAATGCCCAGCAGTATACAAAGTGATTGGGGTACATACTGGGCAACCCGACCGGATATGGCTGATCCTATTGTTCCCGAAAAGTAGCATAGAAATAACATCCCCAGCAGGGCTGGCGTCAATCCGTAGGGCGCTTCACTCAATACGTAGGTTATGTAGCTGTATTGATTTGAGAATATAAAGAAGTTCAGTCCGCCAATTAAATAAGCTGCCAATAAAAAAGGGTTTCTTAGGTGATCTGCGAGACCCTTTAACATTCCACGGATGTGACGAGGCTGTGGGCTGAAGTGTTTAGAAGGGGGAAGTAGCTGGATAAACAGCAGTAACCCGATCAAGCTGCCTACAGCCATCACCTCAAATGCAAATTTCCAGTCACTGAATTCAGTGATAAATCCACCGACCAGACGCCCGCTAATACCTCCCAGACTATTGCCACTGATATAGAACCCTACGGCAAAGAGTAAGGCTTTACGAGAGAACTCGTCTCCCATGTAGGCAATGGCTATAGCTGGTAATCCCCCCAGGAACAAACCCTGTAAGGCGCGCAGAGCAAGTAACTGGTTATAACTGTTGACCTGGGTTATCAAGGCGCCGATCAGGATGCCTCCCGCCAGCGTAACTATCATTATTTTTCGTCGTCCAAGGACATCTGACAAAGGACCATAAAACACCAATGAAATGCCTAGTGTCAGCATTGAAACTGACAATGACCAGGAAGCCTGCAAAGGAGTTAAGTGAAACTCCCTGCTAAATAATGGCATCAGTGGGTGGGTTATATACAGATTGGCAAATACCAGAAAACTGCCAAAACAAAGAGCCAATGTTGCTCGCCAAAACGCGATGCTACCTGTTTCAATCATTGTGCTTCTACTGCCCACTCCAGAGCCCACAATGGGCTTATTCACAGGTTTTTGGCCAATGTCTTAAAAATCCATGGCAGTTAACTTGTGCGTAAATATCGTTTTTAAAGGAAGCAGGCCCAGCGGTATATGTTGATCTGAATATGCTTAAAAGGCTGCTGACTGACGTCAGGTCACTGTAATCTTAATATCATTATTTAAAAAATATATTAAATATATTGAAACCATATAAAATAGATATGAGTAAGCAAATATAGGAGATGGAATGGATCTTAGAAAGCTGCATATCTTTAGCCTGGTTGCCAAGCTGGGCAGTTTTACTGGTGCGGCAAAGAGTCTGCATATGGCTCAACCGGCAGTGAGTATTGCAGTGCGTAAACTGGAGGCAGAGCTGGAGCTGGAACTGTTTCACCGTCAGGACAAGCAAGTGCTTTTGACAGCAGAAGGGGAAGCTTTACTTCGCCATACCAATCGGATACTTGATGATGTCCGACAAGCACATCTGGAGATGGATGAACTTAGAGGGCTACGAAAAGGTGAGGTTCGAATTGGTATTCCAAGTATGCTTGGCAGCTACTACTTCCCGGAAATTTTAATGGCTTTTAAGCTTGAGTTTCCCGACTTGCAGTTAACGGTGATCGAAGCAGGGGCACGGGATATCCAAAAACGTTTAGCCAGCGGGGAGTTGGATATGGGTATTATTGTTGGGGATGAGGTGTCGGACAGGCTCGAAACCCAGGCGTTGCTGCGGGAAGAAATGGTTGTTTGTGTTCCTGATGGCCACCCATTTGCGGATAAAGATGCCGTCGGCTTTTCTGAGTTCTTTGATGAGCAACTGGTGCTATTCAAAGAGGGGTACTTCCATCGCGAATTTATTGACAGGCTATGTGCTTCCTCAGGTCGCCAGCTTCAGATTGCCTTTGAGACCAACCTGATTCATTTGATTCGGAGTATTGTTAAAAAAGGCTTTGGTATTACGACTTTTTTGCGAATGGTTGTGACTGATGACTCGGAGCTTGTTGCTGTACCATTCGAGCAACCGGTTTGGTTAGAACTCTGTATTGCCTGGAAAAAAGGAGCCTACCTTTCACATGCTGATCGATGCTTTGTGAAGTTTTTGCTGAAACATAATCGTTTGGATAATTCGGTCGGACAATAAAGCGTTGCCCATTAAGCTTAAAAAAACTCCAGCTAAGTCGCATAACGACTTGAAGTTGACTCATCCAGGCATGTCAAAATTTCAACCTATATACACTTCCGTAGGGCTGTTATATCAATTCTCTGTGCTATCATTAGCGCCCGCTTAAATCTGGTCAGTTTCGAGGTCGTTTGACATCATGAGTAAGATTACATCCCTGGGCAAGAGCAAGATCAAATTCCTGCTATTGGAGGGGGTCCATCAGTCTGCCGTTGATGCGCTTAATGCCGCCGGTTATAGCAATATTGATTATCTGGCGACGGCGTTACCTGAAGAGGAGTTGATTGAACGGGTTAAGGATGTGCATTTTATCGGTATTCGCTCCCGTACCCAGGTGAATGAAAAGGTTCTTGATGCTGCCAATAAGCTATTGGCAGTTGGCTGTTTCTGTATTGGTACCAACCAGGTTAATCTTGGAGCAGCCATCAAAAAAGGGGTTTCAGTTTTTAATGCTCCTTTTTCCAACACTCGTAGTGTTGCAGAGCTGGTTTTGGCTGAAGCGATCATTTTGCTTCGCGGTGTTGCTGAAAAAAATGCTAAAGCTCATCGAGGCGTATGGAACAAATCTGCAAAAAATTCCTATGAGATTCGTGGTAAGCGACTCGGAATTATCGGCTATGGCAGTATCGGATCTCAGCTGAGTGTAATGGCAGAATCCCTGGGGATGGTCGTAAGTTTCTATGATGTTGTCACTAAATTACCCATCGGTAACGCAACCCAAAGTAGCTCTTTGAAAGAGCTTCTTGAAACTTCCGATATTGTGAGTCTGCATGTCCCAGAAACCGCTGCAACTAAATACATGATGGGCGTTGAAGAGATAGCTCAAATGAAGCAGGGGAGTATTCTTATCAATGCGTCTCGTGGAACGGTTGTTGATATTGATGCACTGAGTGCATCGCTGGCAGAAGGTAAACTGCTGGGTGCCGCGATTGATGTATTCCCGGTAGAGCCTCGTTCAAACTCTGAGGAGTTTGTGTCGCCTCTGCGCGAGTTCGATAACGTTATCCTGACTCCTCATGTAGGAGGCAGTACCATGGAAGCTCAAGAGAACATCGGGGTTGAAGTGGCAGAAAAACTGGTTCGCTACAGTGACAATGGTTCAACCATCACTTCTGTCAATTTCCCGGAAGTTGCGTTGCCTTCACATCCTGATAAGCACCGTTTACTCCATATTCATGAGAATGTTCCTGGGGTTATGACCAAGATCAACACCATTTTCTCTGAGCACAATATTAATATCAGTGGTCAGTATCTGCAGACCAACGATAAGGTGGGCTATGTGGTGATGGATATCGATGCTGAGCATAGCGACTTAGCATTAAAGCAACTACAAAAGGTTCCTGGGACCATTCGTTGTCGGGTGCTGTTCTAAGGATTCCACTCCAGTGCGTACAAAGGGGGCTTCGGCCCCTTGTTGCTCCTTTTAGTCCCCTTCCGCTCTTACTTATCTCTTTATTATCATTTCCTTTCTTTCACCAACCGGCAATCATGTCGAAGTTGCCGCATAAGTTGTTGAGCATTCCTTAATAGTTTGATTTGCCTTGTGGAACTGGCGCACTGATTAAAGGGGGCTAAACTTACTGTTAATCTCTTTGTTTTTTGTAGTGGTGTGCTGCTACCGGGATATGTCGCAATTTGGGCTCATAATTCGATAAGTTTGTTGCTATATATGCCTACAGCTATTCTGGGGTTTAGCCGTGGTTTCTGAGATGTTGCTTTTGAAGATTATTCAAAGGCCATGGCTAATGTAAGAGAGTTCCCTGTTATACCGTTGGACCCTATGTTGTTGGAGGTAGCAATGAAGGCGCAATCTATAGCTACACAGGCTTCCGATCCGTATCGTGCGGGGGTGGAGCTGGGAGAGGGGCTAAGCGGATTGAAGCCTGAGATTATCTTTCTGTTTTCTACCGTGCATTACAGTGAATCCAATGATTTATTGGAAGGGATGGCAGATGGCTTGGGTCAACAGAGCGCCCTGATCGTAGGTAATACCGGTGATGGTTATTATCATCAGGATAGCTGTGGAGACATTGGCTGTGTTGCTATGGGATTAAACAGCAATGGTGCTGTTGAATGGAATGTGGTTAGGAAGCAGGGGGTTAAAGAGAACCCTGATGGATGCCTTCAGCAGGCCTGGTCAGAACTTAAACAAAAAACTGAAGGTGACCCTGACATTTTGTTTATGTTCTCTGATTTTCGTACCGATGCCAGTCTTTACGAAAAAGTATTGCGAGAACAAATACCTATACCTGTTATTGGCGGGATTGCTTCAGATGATAACCAGATGGCAGGTTGCGGAGTATATCTGAATCAGGATTGCATTGAAGACGGGCTTGTTCTGGTGTCTGCAAAAGGGGCGTTTAAATTTTCTATTCATGTGGGAAATTCGATCTCCACAGTGGGTAGAGCTGGAACTGTCGAGCGAGCGGAAGGAACCAACATCTTTGAAATAGATGGTCTTTCGGCGATGGACTTTATTGAAAGGGAAACAGGCAAACCGGTATTGCAGTCTGATCGTGGTGTGACCTCGCTGACGATTTTACAGCCTGAAAGCTCTGACATCAGGAGGTTACGGGCCATTGTTCCTGACTTTTCTGTGTCTGAGCGGTCTATCGGATTGTATGGCGGTATTGACCAGGGGGAGCAGGTGCAGGTTTGTCTGGCAAAACCTGCTGAACTCATTGCTGAAGTTCGTAATATTGCAAATCACTGTCGTGAACAGCAGTTTCATCCCAGCGCAGTGCTGGTTGTCAGCTGTGCCGGCAGAAAGTGGCTACTGGGCGAACAAATTGAGAAAGAAGTGACTGAGTTGGTGCAGGGGAGCTGGTCAAACTTGCCGTTGGCTGGTTTTCCTTCCTTTGGAGAAATTGCGCCGATTCCAAGCAAAGGGGGATATAGCGAGAATTTATTCCACAACATGACCTATGTACTGTTGCTACTGGGTTAAGGGACCTATGAGTAAGCTTTTGAACAAGGAATATAAAAGAACTCAGCCAAAGGTTATCCTATGACCTTTAGGTTGATATCAACGCTGACATTGGTACCTGAGGGATTTTCCCATGTGGAACTTTCCCGTCGAGAATTGTTGGCTGGTCCCGTTGCGTTGCTGAGCGAGGACACGGATCAGTTGTTGGAAATCTATTCTGAATATGTTCACCGCATCAGTGGCATATTAATCATGCCTGCGGATACCCTGCAAATTGTTGAACTCACCCAGCGCTTGTGGCGAGCCCAGGTGCCGCAGAGCTGTTTTGCTGATCTGGCTCAGTGGCTGACTCCGCTTCTCTGTGCCTTACAACAGTGTATGGATACCGAGGATAGAATCAAAGTAACGGAAAGGCTACTGCAGCGTAGTGAGCGTTCACTTGCGGGAACAACTCAGGATTATCAACGTGTTAATCAGCGATTACTGAATAAGGTTAATGATCTGACCCTGGCTAAGGAGGAAATTGTTGATCTCAACCATGTGCTCGAATCTCGGGTTAAAGAGCGTACTGCTGATCTGGAAGAATCGCTCAGGCAAATCAACCAGGCTCAACAGCAGTTGGTTCAAGCAGAAAAACTGGCAGCCTTGGGTAGTATGGTGGCGGGATTGGCACATGAGATAAATACCCCCCTTGGCAACTGTGTGCTGGCTGCTTCCAACCTGGAAGAGACGGTGGATGAATTACTCGATAGCGTTCAGGCGGGGGTTATTAAAAAGAAGGAATTTTTGGATCATATGGACCAGCTAAAAAGCGGCTTTGAGTTATTGACCATTAATTTGTCTCGTAGCGCTGATTTAGTGGGTCGTTTCAAGCAAGTTGCTGTAGATCAGTCCAATGAGGAACAACGGGTTTTCAAGTTTTCCGAAATGTTAGCCGACACCATCGCTGCGATGTCTCCTCGTCTAAAACGTGCAAAATGCACCGTAGCGGTTAGTTGTGAAGAGACGATTATACTCGACAGCTACCCGGGAGATTACAGTCAGATTCTGATGAACTTAATCATGAATTCACTCAATCATGGATTTAATGGAAACCCTGGAGGCAAAATTAATATCGACGTAACCCTCATAGAGGAAGCCAGGCAAGAAAGGCTATTGCAGTTGGATTATAAGGATAATGGCTCAGGACTCTCTGAAGACTCGCTAGCGCGCCTGTTTGAGCCTTTCTTTACGACCAACAGGGAGCACGGGGGAACTGGACTGGGTATGCCCATTGTTCATAGTTTGATTACCCAACGACTGGGGGGCACTATCCAGTTGGAAAGCGGTATCGGAGAGGGTATTCACTTCGTTATCTGTACACCGGTTATTGCTTCCTGAGGTGCTGATCAGCTAATGCCACTCTATGGGATCAGGCTCCCCAATGTTGGTCATTGAGCCACTCCAGATAGCGGTGGCGGATCTTCAGATCTTCGTTGGCAAGGTGATGTCTAGCCTCTGCCAGTATCAACTCCTCAGCACGGGGGAATTTTTGTCTTAGAATTTTCAGGTTGTAGAGCCAGTCAACGGTCGCATCCTGTTGTCCCTGGATAATCAGTGGTCGATAGTGGTTGTTGGCTTCAAGCTTGAGAAAAGCAGGAATCCACCTTCGTAATGCGCCAACCCAGGATACAGGAATTGTACGGCACTGTAGTGGGTCCTGATGCTGAACAAACTGTAGAAAGGCCTGATCATGGCTATTGATTGAGAACTTCCTGGGTACTTCCTTCAGCCAGGGGCCGAGGACTAAATGAGCCGATTTAACCAAAGGCCACTGGGCTGGTTTTATCAACGGTGCCAGCAGTATTATCTGGCCTGTTAAAGAGGGCGGCTGGCTCAGGATATAGTGATTAATGATAGCAGCGCCTGTGCTTTGTCCTATGAGGTGCAGGGGAGCGTCATTTTCCAGGGTGGGGGATATGTTTTTTTGCTCGCTGGTAGCAATCTCAATGATTGATGCCAGTACTTGCTGGTATTGTTCAAAGTCCTCAATCCCACCACGGATGCCAGAAGACAGACCATGACCAGGGAGGTCAAAGCAGTAGACAGTCAGATTTCGTTCCAGCAAATACTTAATCAGATGACCGTACATTCCATGATGATCATGATAGCCATGAACTAAAATGGCACTTCCAGCCGGTTTCTCTGGCTGAAACCGATGTAAGGCAATACCAAAGCCGGTGGTTAGCACCAGACCAAGTCTTTGTTCATATTTGTCAGCAGAAAAATCGATCCCGTAAAAGCGATTGAAGGCTTTAATTTCCGCGTTGACCGTGCAGTCTTCATCATAGGCAGGTAGATTAGCGATAAGTGTGCGGGGATCAAAAGTGGTCATTGATAGGGTGCAGGCTCCACATGTGGGTAAAGGTTCTGCTGTACAGTCATTGTATTTTCCTTAGACTTTTTGGTGTTAGCCCACAGGATTGTAATTTTCAGATCGTAAAAAAGGCGGCTTAAGCCGCCTTTGTAATTTAGCAGACTCCTGAACAATCAGTAGCGCTCAGCCATGTTTTCCAGGGAAATTGCTTTGATTTTATCGGCATTTCCGGATGTGCCAAATTCTTCATAGCGAGAGATGCAGATTTCAGACATCGCCTTCATTGTTTCCTTTAGATACTTACGAGGATCAAATTCAGCGGGATTAGCTGCCATAAAGCGACGAATGGCACCTGTGGATGCGAGGCGCAGGTCAGTGTCTATATTGACTTTACGAACCCCGTGCTTGATACCTTCGACGATTTGCGCAACCGGGACGCCGTAGGTTTCTGGGATAGCACCGCCGAATTCGTTGATCACTGCCAGCCATTCCTGTGGGACTGAGGAGGAGCCATGCATGACCAGATGGGTATTGGGAACACGTGCATGGATCTTTTTGATGGTTTCAATGGAGAGAACATCATCAGTTGGTGGACGAGTGAACTTATAGGCTCCGTGGCTGGTTCCGCAGGCAATAGCCAGAGCGTCGACACCTGTCTTGTCAACAAAGTCCGCTGCTTCCTCAGGATCAGTCAACATTTGCTCATGGGTTAATATTCCTTCTGCCCCAATGCCATCTTCTTCTCCTGCCTGGCCTGTCTCCAGAGAGCCCAGGCATCCCAGCTCACCCTCAACGGAAACACCGCAGGCATGGGCCATATCGACAGTGCGTCGGGTAACATCAACATTGTAGTCATAGTCACTTGGCGTTTTACCGTCTTCCAGCAATGAACCATCCATCATGACTGAGGAAAAGCCCAGTTGAATAGAGCGCTGACATACTGCTGGGGAGGTCCCATGATCTTGATGCATGCAGACAGGAATATGAGGGAATTCTTCAATCGCCGCTAAAATCATGTGCTTGAGGAAATTGGATCCTGCATATTTTCGGGCGCCTGCAGATGCCTGAACAATTACCGGGCTGTTGGTTTTATTAGCAGCCTCCATAATTGCGCGCATCTGCTCCAGATTGTTGACGTTAAATGCTGGAATGCCATAGTTGTACTCAGCTGCGTGGTCCAGCAGTTGTCTCATGCTGATCAGAGCCATAGTAGCCTCTCAAATTAATATGTAGGTTTATCGGTCGTATTGATCGACCCGGTTTACAAAAAGTGCTTTCAGACAGCGGTCACTCATAGCCGATGCTCAGAATCATTGAGCGGGAGCAAAGGCTCTGTGACCACTATACCATTGCAAATTTTAGCGTTTCGCCCGTTCTTCAAGGATTGCTACAGCAGGGAGTTGTTTTCCTTCAACAAACTCCAGAAAGGCACCTCCTCCCGTAGATATGTAGGATACCTTGTCGGCAATTTGGTACTTATCGACGGCTGCCAGGGTGTCACCACCGCCTGCAATAGAAAAACCTTCGCTGTTGGCTATGGCCAAGGATAAAACCTTGGTGCCTTCACCGAACTGATCAAACTCGAATACACCAACCGGGCCGTTCCAGATGATGGTTTTGGCCGATTCCAGCATCTGTGCAAGTCGAGCGGCTGTTTCCGGACCAATATCCAGAATCATTTCGTCATCATTAACTTCTGATACAGGCTTGGTAACAGCATTGGCGGAATCAGAGAACTCTGTAGCGACAACAACATCGGTCGGTAAAGGTATATGAGTCTTTTTCATCAGCATTTTAGCTTGTTCAATCAGATCCGGCTCATAGAGTGATTTTCCTACTGGATGACCCGCCGCAGCCAGGAAGGTGTTAGCAATGCCACCACCAACGATAAGTTGGTCTACTTTATCCGACAGTGCTTCCAGAACAGTCAGTTTGGTTGATACCTTGGAGCCACCAACAATTGCCGCCATAGGGCTTTCAGGGGTTTCCAGTGCCTTGGTTAACGCATCAAGCTCATTGGCCAGCAGAGGACCAGCACAGGCGATAGGTGCGTATTTGGCAACCCCGTGGGTTGAGGCCTGGGCACGGTGTGCGGTGCCAAAAGCGTCCATGACAAAAATGTCGCAGAGATTTGCCATTTTGCGAGCCAGGTCATCATTGTTGTTCTTTTCACCTGGATTGAAACGAACGTTTTCCAGTAAAACAACTTCTCCCTCGGCAACCTCGACACCTTCAAGCCAGTCTTTCTGCAATTTGACAGTGCGGCCCAGCAACAGGGATAGATGTTCTGCAACAGGAGCCAGTGAATACAGGTCTGCATATTCACCTTCCATGGGGCGACCCAGGTGTGACATCACCATGACTTTTGCACCAGCCTTAAGAGCCTGTTCGATGGTTGGTAAAGCCGCCCTGATTCGAGCGTCGCTGCCAACCTTCCCTTCCTTGATTGGAACATTTAAGTCTTCGCGGATCAGGACACGTTTGCCGCCCAGATCCAGCTCAGTCATTTTCAATACACTCATCAGAGCACCCTATAATCAATGATTACTAAAATTTAAACCTGTTTATTCTTTCTTTGCAGCAGTGCCTTCAATCGTTGATGAGCACTGCTGCAAGTATCGCCTGCTGTCAATTCTCATTTGGCGTATGCAGCCACATATGAGCGACATCCATCATACGGTTGGCGAACCCCCACTCATTGTCGAACCAACAAACCATTTTGATCAGTTTCTCATGACTGACTCTTGTTTGTGTGCCGTCCACGATGCCCGAACGTGGGTCAGTGTTGAAGTCTGTTGAGGCGTGGGGTTCCTCGGTATAGCCCAGTAATCCCTTTAGCTGGCCATCTTCAGCTGCCTGACAAAATAACTCGTTAATGTCCTCAACCTTCACCGCTTGCCTGACCTGGATAGAAAGATCCATGACTGACACGTTAATGGTAGGAACTCTAAAATGCAGGCACTGGAAGCGACCCTGAAGTTCAGGAAGCAGCCTGTCGATACCCTTATCGAGACCTGTATCGACAGGAATGATTGACTGCAAGGCGCTTCGTGTCAGACGTAAATTGGTGTGATGGTAGCTGTCAATAACGGGTTGATCATTCATGGCAGAGTGTATGGTCGTTGTAACCCCCGATTCGATGCCAAAACTTTTGTTCAGCAATTTTAGAACCGGTACCACACAGTTGGTTGTGCAGGATGCGTTGGAAACTATTCTATGGTCTGCTCTGAGCAGATGCTGATTTACGCCATAGACAATAGTGGCATCCACGTCAGAGGATGCGGGTTGTGAAAACAACAGACGCTTGGCGCCGCTTTGCAGATGAAGTTGGGCTGTAGCTCTATCGCTGAAGGTACCGGAACATTCCAGTACAAGATCAATCTCGAGTTCTGACCAGGGCAGACGCCTTGGATCTTCCTCGTTTAGCAGACGGATCCTGTCATCGCCAATCAATAAGCAGGAATCCTCATGCTCTACCTGTAAAGGGAAGCGGCCATGGGTGGTATCATAGCGGGTCAAATAAGCAATGGTCTTGATATCGGCCAGCTCATTGATGGCAACAATTTTCAGATCTGAGTATTTTGAATCCGAATACAAGGCTCGCAATACACTTTGGCCAATACGGCCATAGCCGTTAATGGCAATTCTAAAGCTCATGGCTAATGCCTGCTGTTAGGGGGTCGTCACCTTGATACTGTTTTGCAATTTCTTTGCAAGATAATGCAGTGCCATAAACTGGCCCAGAATAGCTACCCATGGGTTCTTTTCTTTGATTTATGACTGAACTTTGCCTAATACTGCTTTGTTCCCGATTCAACTTAGATAGCCGACTTCCTTATACCAGCCTCTTCAATTGAGGCTGATATAAGAAATTAAGCGAGGAATCTAACGCCTTACAGCAGTTCATTGACCTTGTTGACAACATTTTCGACGGTAAATCCGAACAGCTCGAAAAGTTCTCCGGCAGGAGCTGACTCGCCGAATCGGGTCATACCAACGATACGTCCGTTAAGTCCAACGTATTTATACCAGTAATCGCTGTGGGCCGCTTCGATGGCCACTCGAGCAGTAATTGCAGAAGGCAAAACACTTTCTCTATAGTCATTGGATTGTGCTTCAAATACTTCTGCACAAGGCATTGACACTACTCGTACCTGTTTGCCTTTGGTTGCCAGCTGTTCTGCCGCCTCCATTGCCAATCCGACTTCTGAGCCTGTTGCGATCAGAATTGCATCCGGGCTACCTTGAGTATCTCGCAAAACGTATGCACCGCGCTGGATATTATTCAGGCGTTCCACACATCGAGCCTGGTGAGGAAGGCCTTGACGCGAGAATATCAGAGCACTGGGGCCATCTACTTTTTCCAGGGCGCTCTTCCAGGCAACTGCTGACTCCACTGCGTCACAGGGACGCCACAGATCCAGATTAGGCGTGTTGCGCAAGTTTGCAATCTGCTCAATCGGCTGGTGGGTTGGTCCATCTTCACCCAGCCCGATAGAGTCATGGGTATAAACAAAGATCGATCGTTGTTTCATCAGTGCTGCCATGCGAACAGCATTACGTGCGTATTCCATAAACACCAGGAAAGTGGCGCCATAAGGGATAAAACCACCATGCAGAGCAATACCGTTCATTATGGCTGACATGCCAAATTCCCGAACACCATAAAAGATATAGTTACCGTCGCTTTCCTCTTTACTGACACCTTTACAGCCACTCCAGAGAGTCAGGTTAGAGCCTGCTAAGTCAGCAGATCCGCCCAAGAGTTCAGGGAGCAAAGGACCAAATGCATTGAGGGTATTCTGAGAGGCCTTGCGGCTGGCAATAGTCTCACCCTTTTCCTGTAGATTCTCAATATAACTGTTGGCCTGTTGAGAGAAGTCCTGCGGGAGGTCACCGCTGATACGACGCAGGAATTCGGCAGCTAAACGGGGATGGGATTCGTTATAGGCTGAAAAATCTTCATTCCAGTTATTTTCTGCAATACAGCCTTCATCACGGGCATCCCAAGCCTCATAAATATCCTGAGGAATCTCAAAAGCACCATATTTCCAACCCAGGCTGTCACGAGTCAAGGCAATTTCGTCATCACCCAGAGGTGCTCCATGACAGTCTTCTTTACCTTGTTTGTTAGGTGAGCCAAATCCGATGATTGTTTTGCAGCAGATCAGAGTCGGCTGTTCGGTGTTGCCACGAGCAGCATCAATAGCAGCACCAATGGCTTCTGAATCATGTCCGTCAACCCCGGAAATAACCTGCCATCCATAGGATTCAAAGCGCTTGGTCGTGTCATCGGTAAACCAGCCTTCAACCTCGCCGTCGATGGATATACCGTTGTCATCATAAAATGCAATCAGTTTGCCTAATCCCAGAGTTCCAGCAAGAGAGCAGACCTCGTGGGAAATCCCTTCCATCAAGCAGCCATCACCCAGGAATGTATAGGTGTAGTGGTCTACAATGTTGTGTCCTTCGCGGTTGAATTGTCCCGCCAGGGTTTTTTCCGCTACTGCCATACCTACCGCATTTGCAAGCCCTTGACCTAATGGCCCTGTCGTTGTTTCGACACCGGGTGCATAACCCAGTTCGGGATGACCGGCTGTTTTTGAGTGCAGCTGGCGGAAGTTTTTCAGGTCGTCAATCGTTAGCTCATAACCACTCAAGTGCAGCAAAGAGTAGTGAAGCATTGAACCGTGACCATTGGAAAGTACAAAGCGATCGCGGTTAAACCACTGTGGATTGCTCGGGTTATGCTGTAAATAGTCGCTCCATAACACTTCGGCAATATCCGCCATACCCATTGGGGCACCGGGATGTCCGGATTTGGCTCGTTGCACAGCGTCCATACTTAGAGCGCGGATAGCGTTGGCTAGTTCTCGACGAGAGGACATCTAAAATAACTCCTGGGCGTAGTCCCGAACACTGGTCGGGAAGCGAAAGTAGAGAAATCAAAAAAATTTAGAGGCGTATTCTCTCGTACTAGTCGTTTGGCTTCAAACAAGAAAGGCAAAAAAAAGCGAAAATGAATCGTTTTCATGCCAATTTAATGATGATTTCCATCAATAGGGCCTAAAATTTTTCCTCAGGGGGCGCAAATAAACAATGCCAATGGGGCCATTTGCCGATATGATACCTCCTCTGATTTAGTCACGGCTTTTTATAATCCAGCGGAACTGGCTGGCAGATCGTCAAATATCTGTAGTCAGGGTGTGTTTCTGCACCTGTCCGCAACTAAATTGCTTGGTAATTAAGTCCCTGTTGTTAAACATTAATTTGTTAAAACATTCAATTATTAAGGCAATCTCTACTTATGAGTACCTATTCTATTTTTACCTCTGAGTCTGTGTCCGAAGGACATCCGGACAAAATGGCCGATCAGATTTCTGACGCCATTCTGGATGCCATCCTTAAGGACGACCCTCATTCCCGTGTTGCCGTAGAAACCATGGTCAAAACCGGCATGGCGATCATCGCTGGTGAAGTCCGAACTTCTACTTATGTTGATTTGGAAGACATTGTTCGTAACGTGATTCTGAACATCGGTTACGATAGCTCTGACGTTGGATTTGATGGAGCTTCCTGTGCTGTTTTGAATGCCATCGGAAAGCAGTCTGTTGATATTGCCGTAGGTGTTGATGAAGCAGACAACAAAGACCTTGGTGCCGGTGATCAAGGGCTTATGTTTGGTTACGCCACTAATGAAACCGATGTGTTGATGCCCGCTCCCATCTATTATTCTCATCGACTGGTGGAGCGCCAGGCCCATCTGCGTAAAAAGAATATTCTTCCCTGGTTGCGTCCTGATGCAAAATCTCAGGTCACCCTGAGATACGAAAATGGTAAGCCGATCGCTGTTGATGCCGTGGTTTTGTCGACTCAACATGACCCGGATATTGAGCAGTCTGATATTCGTGAAGCTGTGATGGATGAGATTATCAAGCACGTTATTCCAAATGAATGGCTGCATGCTGATACCAAGTACCATATTAATCCGACAGGGCAATTTATCATTGGTGGTCCAATGGGGGATTGTGGTGTTACCGGGCGCAAGATCATTGTTGATACCTATGGTGGAATGGCCCGGCATGGTGGGGGAGCCTTTTCCGGAAAGGATCCTTCGAAAGTTGACCGTTCTGCTGCCTATGCCGGTCGTTATGTAGCAAAAAACATAGTTGCTGCAGGATTGGCAGACCGCTGTGAAGTTCAGATTTCTTATGCTATTGGAGTTGCTGAGCCTACTTCTATCAGTGTTAACACATTCGGTACGGGTAAGATTGAAGATAGTAAAATTGATGGCTTGGTGCGAAAGCACTTTGATCTGCGTCCCGGTGGTTTGATTGAAATGCTGAACCTGCGTCGGCCGATTTATCAAGCGACTGCTGCCTATGGCCACTTTGGCCGTGAAGAAGAAAATTTCACCTGGGAGCGCACCGATAAGGCTGAAGAGCTGCGCAATGCGGCAGGTCTTTCATGAGGTGTGACTGACAATCGCGGTATATCGCGGTATAAGGTATCTCCTTTACCGCGATTAAAACCTGATTACCATTAATTTATTTGGGTTTTATTAGCGCAGTCTGGCATTAAGTAGCACCATAATAGATAACACCAGAGTATGCAGTGGCATAGTATTCAATGTCTGAGTCATCGTCTGAATTATCAGTAATTCAATAATCTGCAGTCATATATTCTCCAAATCCAGTATCTCAATTTACATAGCCGATCATTTCATGCGAATACCTCGAGTTTATGACAATCAGCCGCTGAAAGAAGGCACGGAAATCTGTCTTGGCGATTTCGCTGCTCAGCACCTTGGGCGTGTGTTAAGAATGCAGATTGGAGATTCTCTGATTCTTTTTAATGGCCAGGGGGGAGAATATACGGCTGTCATTACTTCAGTTACAAAAAAACAACTGAGTGTTCGTGTCGGTCAATTTCAAAATGCTGTAGCTGACTCTGCTCTTATGATTCATCTCGGGCAGGGGCTTTCCCGTGGGGAGCGTATGGACTACGCTGTTCAAAAAGCCACTGAGCTGGGAGTTCAGCAGTTAACGCCATTATTCACAGAGCGTAGTGAAGTTCGGTTAAAAGCGGATCGTTTGCATAAGCGAACCCAACATTGGCAGCAGGTGGCTGTCAGTGCAAGCGAGCAGAGCCTGCGCTGTACGGTGCCTGAAATCCAGTCAGCTGAGCCGCTGAAGGATTGGATCAGTCAGGTGCCGGGTGATCTTAAACTAGTGCTTGATCCTCGATCTCCACACCCCTTGTCCAGCTTCGAAGCGCCTGAAAGCGTTGCATTGCTTATCGGTCCAGAGGGTGGTCTGAGTGATGATGAAGTGAAGCTGGCCCGGGGGCAGGGTTTTTTGCCGATATCCCTGGGGCCTCGTATTTTGCGAACCGAAACCGCTCCGGTCGTCGCTTTGTCGTTGTTGCAATATCTTTGGGGGGATATCTAGAGAAGGACTATCGCTCAGCTTTTAGCTGCTTTCCATTGGGCGGGGTTGCTGTATTTTGCGTTTGGTCTGGTAGACTACCCTCGCAAGAGCGTTTTATCTGGCAGTTCTTAACGGCTCTGGGCAAGTCGTGCCCATGAACGATGTCAATCAAGTAATTTCACGTTGATCAGCTTGATATTCTGAGTTATTCCACATAAGTAGTCCTCTCGGAATTGTCCACCTCTGAAATAGGAACCGGTAACAGTATGAGTCTTAAAGTCGGGGTCGTGATGGACCCAATTGAAGCGATAAACTACAAAAAAGACAGTACGCTGGCGATGCTTTGGGCGGCCCAGGATCGTGGCTGGGAACTTTTTTATATGGAGCAATCCGACCTGTTCCTTAGGGATGGCGTTGCGATGGGACGTATGGCTCCTTTGAAGGTGGCGCGAGATTCAGAAAACTGGTTTGAGCGGGGAGAGTATGCTCAAGGTATTTTAGCGGATCTGGATGTAGTGCTGATGCGTAAGGATCCTCCTTTTGATAATGAGTTTTTATACAGCACCTATTTGCTGGAACAGGCAGAGCGGCAGGGAACACTGATTGTTAATCGTACTCAGAGTTTGCGAGATTGTAATGAGAAGCTGTTTGCGACTCAGTTTCCACAGTGTTGCCCTCCGGTGCTGGTCAGCCGTAGTGCGGAGTTATTGAAGGATTTTCATCAGCAGCAGGGGGATGTTATTTTTAAACCCTTGGACGGTATGGGTGGTACCTCAATATTTCGTGTTAAGCAAGATGACCCGAATCTTAACGTCATACTTGAGACTCTGACACTGTACGGTACTCAACAAATCATGGCGCAAAAATTCATACCGGAAATAAAAACCGGTGATAAGCGTATTCTGATGATTGACGGTGAACCAGTTGACTATTGCTTGGCTCGTATTCCAACAGGTGGTGAAACCAGGGGGAATCTGGCTGCTGGAGGACGCGGTGAAGGACGCCCGCTGAGTGACCGCGATCGTTGGATCTGTCAGCAGGTGGCTCCGACGTTACGAGAAAAAGGTCTGATATTTGTCGGGTTGGATGTGATTGGAGACTATTTGACTGAGATTAATGTTACCAGTCCTACCTGTATTCGTGAGTTGAATGACCAGTTTGGACTGGATATCGCTGGTCAGCTGATGGATGTAATTGCCAAGCAGTGCAGTAAATAGATTGCTTTCCATCCATAATATTCAGTAGTACTGGGTATAATTTTGGTAGTAGGTGCTTGCTTTGTACAATATAGAAAATAAGCCTGGTGGCTATCTATAGCCTGTGCGATCAGCATCAACAGTGTTAGTAAGTATCAAGCGTAAGTAAGTATAAGTAGTGGTAACAAATATTAACAAAGGGCGTCAGGGTCGATTGAATGGTAGCAGCACCTGCTGATACAAGAGTCCGTGCAGTTGATAGGCTGGGGTTCACTCTGTTCATCGCTGTGGCTGTGCATGCGATCCTGCTGTTAGGCATTGGCTTCAAGGAAGAAGAGCTACCGCGCGTGGCACGTACGCTTGAAGTAACTCTGGCACAGTTTGAAAGTGAAAAAGCTCCTGAAAAGGCTGACTTTATTGCTCAGAAAAATCAGATTGGCAGCGGTGAGTCAGAAAAAAAGGCGTTACCCAGTACCACCGAGCGCGCTGTTTTCCAAGCAAACGAATCAACTCCTCTGGCTGCTCAGCAATTGCCTCTCCCTGCTCCGGAGATTATTCCTGAACCACTGCCTGTACCGGTCCAGAAACCGGAAAAGCTGGAACCGGCTCCTCAGCTAAAACAGAAATCTAAAGAACAGCTTAAAAAGCAAGTGATAGTCACTCGAGCCAAGGCTCCCAAGAAGGCTGTGGCAGAAACTCAGCAGGTAAAAACACAGGCTCTGAGCAAGCCAGCAGCAGGAATGGCTACGTCATTGCTGGCTCGTAGTTTGGAAATAGCCAGCCTTGAGGCGAAGCTGGATGCTCAAAAACAGGAGATGGCCAACCGGCCTCGAGTCCGCAGGCTATATTCGGCATCTACCCGGCAGTCCTATGATGCGGCCTATCTGGAAGCTTGGCGGCGTAAAGTGGAGCGGGTGGGGAATTTCAACTATCCTGAAGAAGCTCACCGTCGGCAGCTGTACGGACAGCTTCGGTTATTGGTGGTTATTGAGCCGGACGGAGGTCTCAAGCGGGTCGAGGTATTAAAATCCTCTGGTCATAGTGTGCTTGATGATGCTGCCAAACGGATTGTGTACCTGTCAGCGCCCTTTGCTCCTTTTCCACCAGAGATACGTAAGAGAGCCGATCTTGTAGAGATCATTCGGACATGGCGATTTGAGCGCTCACGCTTTGGGATCAACAGTTAGTGTGAGAGTTTTTTTTGCGGTTTCCAGCCGATAGTTATAGGCTGTAATCAGTACTTTTAATTCCTCACTCAGGAGGGACGGTGATGGCTATTCCATCTATCGGATCTTCATCCGCGTCAGGGCAGACTGCTGAAGCGAAAGCTCCAGAGAACCCCGAACAAATGCGGCAACAAAACCAGAAACAACAGAATGTTGCTATTCTGGAGGCACATCGAACGCTGAGTCTGTCAGCTAAGAATCAACCTTTGAGTCTGGTGTATCAGGCTGCGATTGATGCAATTAATGAAACGCTGGCGCCTGAGCTGGGTGAACAGGCTATTGAGCGAGCCCATGAAGAGGGTTTGGATGTCTCGCCTCAAGCGACCGCTGATCGAATACTGAGCCTGACAACCGGAATGTTTAGCCGGTTTCAGCAGCATCGCCCAGAACTAGCTGAACCTGAGCAGGTAGAACGTTTTCTTCAGCTGATCAGTTCCGGTATCGATCAGGGCTTTGCTGAGGCTAAAGATATCCTGGACGGTCTTGGTGTGTTGGAAGGAGATATCGCCAGTAATATCGATAAGACTTACGAACTGGTGCAGCAGGGGCTACAGGAGTTTAGAGAACGCTTTGCTTCTTCAGAGACTTCTGTCAGCGACCCGCCTTCTTAACAACAGCGACGGGAAGAGAGAAGAATAGCCCACGCAAGAAGGTTGCCGGGCTTACCCTGGTGATCAGCTTATCAGAGATGAATCTACCTTGGTTCGGAGCGATGTGGTCCCCTAAGCACCAGGAACATAGCCGCTGCTACTGGTGCCACGGGCAATCATCTTGGACAAGTATGAGAGCTTATTCGGATCCTGATCAACAATGGTGACTGATACGTTGACCAGTGCACTATCCATTGATGGTTCGGCTGCCTGGAGCTGATGAACATAAGCATTTATTCTCGCGATTTCTGCACTACTGTCTGATTGCTGAAGATCGACTACAACTGGCTCCAGTATGCTTGGGATACCATCCTGAGTTCGGCAAACCAGAGATATTTGCTTTAGACTGAGTGCTTTGACAATACACTCACAGACGGCATCTCCAAAGCGCAAGTGGGCTGTTCCGCGACCCGATGGTTTAGCGGAGGAGGGTTTGGGAGCTGGTGCGGGTTTTTCTGTAATTAACGGGCTTGTCACTGCCGGTGCTGGTTTTTTCGCTGGAGCTGCGCGTTTTGCTGTTAATGCATCAATTGAGCCTGCCGCGACACTGGCCTGTGCACCGGACGAATCTGATTCCGCCGCTTTCAAGTCATGTTTTTTATTCAATACTTTAATAACTTTGTTGAGCAGTTTTTCGCGAGAAAAAGGCTTACCAATATAGTCAGTAACGCCAGCCTGTACTGCTTCAACAACGTTAGCTTTATCACCGCGACTGGTGACCATAACGAAGGGGGTGGCTTGTTTATGTTCTTTTCGAAGCCATGCAAGGAGTTCAATGCCGGACATTTCAGGCATTTCCCAATCGCAAAGTATCAGATCAAAGTTCTCTTTGCTCAGCAGTTGCTGTGCCTTACGGCCATTGATTGCTTCTTCAACGGAGAAGCCTGGAAAGCGAGCACGTAACGTTTTTCGGACCATGTCCCGAATAAACGCAGCGTCATCTACAACAAGAATTTTGAGATTTGCCATAATAGGTTGATTCCCTCCTGAACCCCAAAGCATAACCGAGGTTATTTTGTGAGGCCAGTCTTGAATTAGAGAGACTTTAAATTTAGGAGCCTCTGAATTAGAGATTCAATGAAATACTTGTTAATCGTCTCGCTGGGATCGATACTAAAAACATGACTGATACAAAGACTGATATACATCTTAAAGATCATTTTCTGATCTCGATGCCGCATATGAGCGACAGGAATTTCTCTCATACACTTACTTATATCTGTGATCACAGTGAAGATGGAGCAATGGGTATTGTGATCAATCGCCCGATGGAGCTTTCCCTTAAGGATATTCTCAATCACCTGGATATGGCAACAGAGTCTATGCGAGATCAAGACGCTCCTGTTTACAGTGGTGGTCCGGTCCAGGGAGAGAGGGGGTTTGTCCTCCATAGCCCTGGAGAGGAGTGGATTTCCAGCCATACGATCAATGAACATATCCAGCTTTCCACATCGTTGGATATTTTGCAGTCTATCGCCGAGGGCAAGGGGCCCGAGCAATTTTTGGTGGCCCTTGGGTATGCCGGATGGGGAGCAGGCCAATTAGAAGCGGAGATTGGTAACAATGCCTGGTTAAGTTGTCCGGCGGATTTGGATATAATGTTTTCCACAACGGCAGAAAAACGTCTTGATGCTGCTGCTTCTTTACTGGGAATAAACTTGGATTTGTTAACCTCGGAGTCAGGGCATAGTTAGTATGGTTTATGGTCTGGTTTCTGAGTGTCGGGAAGTGTTGTTCTCGTTTTATACATCAAGTCTTTACTAACATAGCAGGTTTTTGATTGATCTTATCTTTTGATTTCGGCACCTCCCGTATTGGTATCGCTGTAGGGCAGGCCGTAACCTGCACTGCTACGCCTCTAAAACCTGTTTTGGCGAAAGAGGGAACTCCTGATTGGAATCTAATTGCTGCACTGATTGATGAGTGGCAACCCAAGTCCCTTGTTGTTGGATTACCATTGAACATGGACGGAAGTCTGTGTGAAATGTCATACCGGGCACGTAAATTTGGTAATCGTCTACAGGCCCGTTTTCATTTACCTGTTTATCTGGTTGATGAGCGACTGACCAGCCACGAAGCCAAAGGCATTCATCTGTCAAAAGGGGGTAAGGCTGACTTTAAAGAAAATTCGGTGGACGGTCTGGCTGCACAGTTAATTCTGGAAAGCTGGTTCCGTGAATCCGTCCATCGCCCATGCCAGGATAAACTGGAAGGATTTACTGAGATTAGCTGATGCAGCTTCGGTCCTTTTCTGTTTATTCCGTTAACTGCATAGGCCGTTGTGTTGACCGTATTTACCACGCAGATGGTTCCAGGCTGCAAGAAATTCGTATACAAATTAGTGATATACCAAAAACGACCTAGGTCACTGATGTAACCGCAGGAGCAATAATGCTGGAAAATATAAATGTAGATCAGCTGCTTAAGTCGATGGAGCAACAACTCCAGCAGTATCTGAAAGATCGTGCTATTGAACAGCCGATTATTGTTGGTATTCATACCGGGGGTGTCTGGTTAGCGGAACGTCTGCATCAGACTCTGGGATTGCAGACCCCGATGGGAGTTCTCGATATCAGTTTTTATCGGGATGATTTCACCCGCGTAGGCTTAAACCCCAAAGTTCGACCATCATCCATACCCTTGGCTACCGAAGATCAGCATCTGGTCCTGGTCGATGATGTGGTAATGACAGGGCGTACTATTCGCGCCGCTCTTAATGAGCTCTTTGATTATGGCCGACCTGCATCAGTCACTTTAGTCTCGCTGTTGGACCTGGATGACCGGGAGTTACCAATACGACCTGATATTACAGGGCAGATATTGCGTTTGAAGCCAGGGCAGCAGATTAAACTACTGGGGCCTGATCCCTTGCGCCTTGAGTTACAGGATAAAAATGCCTAGAAATCATAATTGTTTGATGACTAATCAGGTTTTCCTTAAGAGCGGCTGATCGATGATAAACTTGTTGCGCCTGGTTTATTGTTATCTAAGTAATTTTTATCCGATTAGACTGTTACCAATTTTACTAATTATCCAGATGAGAAACCGATGAATCAGCATACCGATGCGGTCAAACTTCAGCTCACAGAAGAAGGGCAGTTGCGTCACTTTCTAACCACAGAAGGTTTGAGCAGGGAGCTGTTAACTGAGATCCTTAATACGGCGAACTCTTTTGCCGATATGAGTGCCCAGGCCGTTAAGAAAGTACCCTTGTTGAGAGGAAAAACGGTGGTCAATCTGTTCTTTGAGAACAGTACTCGTACGCGAAGTACCTTTGAACTAGCGGCAAAAAGACTATCTGCAGATGTTCTTAATCTGGATATCAGTACCTCTGCTACCTCCAAGGGTGAATCTCTCAAGGATACGCTGAGGAACCTTGAGGCCATGGCCAGTGATATGTTTGTGGTTCGGCATCCTGACAGCGGAGCTCCTCATTTTATTGCGCAACATGTGACTCCTAATGTGGCTATTATCAACGCTGGGGACGGTCAGCATGCTCACCCGACTCAAGCGATGCTGGATATGCTGACAATACGCCGCCATAAGGGAGACTTTTCCGAGCTTAAAGTTGCGATTGTTGGTGATATTCTCCATTCCCGCGTGGCTCGATCTCAGATCTATGCGTTAAATACTCTGGGTGCAGCAGAAGTGCGAGTCATTGGTCCAAAAACCTTGTTACCGCACCACATTGAGTCGTTGGGGGCGAAAGTTTATTACGATTTGGCAGCCGGCCTTCAGGATGTGGATGTTGTTATTATGCTGCGGCTTCAGACTGAGCGAATGGTCAGTGCCTTCCTGCCAAGCCAGGGGGAGTTCTACAAACTTTATGGGTTAACCCGAGAAAGGCTCGCAGGGGCTAAACCAGATGCTATTGTAATGCACCCGGGGCCGATTAACCGTGGTGTTGAGATCGAGTCAGAGGTCGCTGACGGTGCTCAATCACTGATTCTTAAGCAAGTGGGTTATGGCATCGCCACGCGAATGGCGGTGATGTCAATGGCGATGAGCGGTCAAGCCACACAGGCTGCTGCAGGATAACCCGTCTTTAGAATACGCTTATTTTATTACGGCTGTTTTGAAGATGTTATTCAGAGCAGTCTTTAGAACCTTGATCCGATAGCGTTTGGGCTATCCGAACTACAAGAGCGAGATTGATGAAAGTTCATATTCGAGGCGGTCGATTGATTGATCCGGCCAATAAAACAGATGCTAATCTGGATCTGTTTATTGAAGATGGCAAGGTAGTCGCACAGGGCGATGCGCCGAAAGGATTTGTTGCTGATCAGTTGATTGATGCAGAAGGGCAGATCGTTTGTCCTGGGTTCGTTGATCTCCAGGCTCATTTGCGAGAGCCCGGATTTACCCAGAAAGGCAATATTGGCAGTGAATCAGCAGCTGCGGCCGCAGGCGGAGTTACTACGTTGTGTTGTCCTCCGACTACGCTTCCGGTAATGGACAGTGTAGCCGTTGTTCAATTGGTTCAGGAGCGGGCTGCTGAGGTTGGTTTGACGCGGGTTTTACCCTTGGCTGCGTTGACCAAAGGGCTTGAAGGTGAGCAGTTAAGTAACATGGTTTCTTTGAAAGAGGCTGGTTGTGTTGCTCTGAGCAATGCCCGCAAGCCCATCAAAAGCAATCAAACGCTGCTACGCTGTCTTGAGTATCTGGCAACTTACGACTTGCTTATGTTTGTTCAGCCGCAGGACTATGAACTGAGCAAGAATGGATGCGCACATGATGGTCAGATGGCGACAGTACTGGGGCTCCCGGGAATACCAGAAGCTGCGGAAACCCTTGATTTGGCAAGGTATTTGCTCCTTGCTGAGCAAACCGGTGCTCGTCTCCATGTGGGACAACTCTCCACCGCTCACTCGTTGCAGATGATTGCTGATGCCCGTTCACGAGGGGTCAAGGTTACTGCAGATGTGGCCATTCATCATCTACTGCTGACGGACGAGAACCTTGAAAATTATGATAGCGCTTACCACCTGATTCCTCCTTTGCGGGGGACTAGAGACAGGGAAGGGCTGCTTAAAGTACTGGAGGAGGGCGGTATTCAGGCGCTATGCTCGGATCACCAGCCGCAAGATGCAGCGGCAAAAGATGCGCCTTTCAGTGCAACCGAGCCGGGAATGACCGGGTTGCAAACGTTGCTTCCTTTGAGCTTGAGATTAGTCGAGCAGGGACGGGTTAGTCTCAATCAAATGATTGCTCTCTTGACCCGAGGGCCAGCAGAAGTACTGGGGATCGAGCGCGGACAATTGGGTGTTGGTGCTGAAGCTGATGTTTGTATCTTCGCCCCTGAGCAACTCTGGACGCTTAATGAAGAGACCTGCGTCTCCAAGGGGCTTAACACGCCTTATATGAACAGCACACTGAAGGGGCGGGTTAACTATACGCTACTCGCCGGGCGTGTCGTTTTTCAAGCAGAACAGGCTCATTGAGTCTGTTCTGCGATATCCAGTCTCGTTGCTAAGCCTTCTTCAGTCGTAAACTCAAGAAGGCGCTTTTCTTCCGATAATATAAAAAGAGCCTGTTACGTAAGTGAAATAGACCTTACATGTTCAGATAGTCGTCGTCTTCCTGCAGGAAGAACATATCGTTGTCTTCCTGACCATTTATTTGTTCCTGTAGCTTAGGATTGGCTTCCGCAGAGAGTTTTATCATCAGGCGCAAGTCATTAGCGGAGTCGGCGTGAGCCAGGGCGTCTTCATAGGTGATGGTATTGGCTTCGAACAATTTAAATAGGTGTTGATCGAACGTCTGCATGCCGATATTGGTGGATTTTTTCATCAGCTCTTTTAACTCGTGTACATTCCCCTTACGAATTAAATCGGCAGCCAACGGGGAATTAAGTAAAATTTCCACCGCGGCCACACGTCCCTTGCCATCGGTAGTGGGTAAAAGCTGCTGGGCAACGATTGCTTTCAGGTTGAGAGATAAATCCATCCACAGCTGTGAGTGATGTTCAGGACCGAAGAAGCTAACAATTCTATCCAATGCCTGGTTTGCATTGTTAGCGTGTAAGGTGGCAAGGCAGAGGTGGCCAGTCTCAGCAAATTGAAGTCCGTAGCCCATGGTGTCCTGACTACGTATCTCCCCCATCAGGATAACGTCCGGTGCCTGGCGTAAGGTATTTTTAAGTGCAATTTCGAAACTATCGGTATCCAGACCAACTTCCCGTTGAGTGATGATGCATTTTTTGTGGTCATGAATAAATTCGATAGGATCTTCTATGCAAATAATGTGGCCTTTGCTGTTCTCGTTCCGGTAATCAACCATCGAAGCCAGAGAGGTGGACTTACCTGTGCTGGTACCACCTACAAAAAGGATCAAACCCCGCTTGGACATCGACAGATCTTTGATAACGGAGGGAAGCCCTAGCTCTTCCATGGAGGGTATTTCATTCTTTATGCGGCGTAACACCATGCCAGGAGAGTTGCGTTGAAAAAATGCACTGACCCTGAAGCGACCAATGCCGGGGGCGCTGATTGCATAATTACATTCATGAGTAGCTTCAAACTGACTCTGTTGCATGTCATTCATGGTGCTGTAAGTCAGAGCTCTTGCCTGGCGGGCGCTTAATGCCTCCCTGGTCAGCGGCTTAACTGATCCATCTGCTTTGATGCTGGGTTGGGCGCCAGCGGTCACGAACAGGTCTGACGCATCCCGTTCAACCATCACTTTGAGCAGTTGTGTAAAATCCACTTACCCACCTTTATCCTGAATAAAAGACCAGATCATGCTTGATTGTAGCTGTTAACAAAAGCCAAGGATGAGCCGATTAAAAATTTTGTGGCATTTTTGCCTTCTCTCTAGCTGCATCTCGGGAGATGAGCCCTTTCTTCAGTAACTCCTGTAGGCACTGATCCATTGTTTGCATACCAAACCCAGAGCCGGTCTGAATGGCAGAATACATCTGTGCGACCTTGTCTTCGCGAATCAGATTTCGAATTGCAGGTGTACCGATCATAATCTCATGGGCTGCAATTCGCCCTCCTTTGGGGCGCTTGAGAAGTGTCTGGGAGATAATTCCCTCAAGTGATTCCGACAACATGGAGCGTACCATGTCTTTTTCCTGCGCCGGGAAAACATCAATCACTCGGTCAATGGTTTTGGCGGCGGAAGTTGTATGCAGAGTGCCAAACACCAGATGACCTGTTTCTGCTGCCGTCAACGCCAAGCGTATTGTCTCCAGATCACGCATTTCACCAACCAGTATGATATCAGGGTCTTCCCGTAACGCTGAACGCAGAGCTTCTGAGAAACCTAATGTATCCCTATGGACCTCCCGTTGGTTAACAAGGCACTTCTTACTGGTGTGAACAAATTCGATAGGATCTTCAATGGTCAGTATGTGGTCGTTGCGAGTGTCATTAACGTAATCAACCATTGCAGCCAGAGTGGTACTCTTACCAGAACCTGTAGGGCCGGTAACCAGAACGAGTCCTCGCGGACGCTCGGAAAGGTCGCGAAAAACCTTACCCATTCCAAGTTGTTCCATGCCTAAGATATCGGTGGGAATTGTACGAAAAACAGAGGCAGCACCGCGGTTCTGGTTAAACGCATTAACACGGAAACGAGCGAGTCCCGGAACTTCAAAAGAGAAGTCGGTTTCATAGAACTCTTCGTAGTCCTTTCGCTGCTTGTCATTCATGATGTCGTAGATCAGCGAGTGAACCTGTTTGTGGTCCAATGCTGGCATCTTGATTCGGCGCATATCTCCATCAACCCGAATCATCGGCGGAAGTCCGGCTGATACGTGGAGGTCAGACGCGTTTTGTTGAACGCTGAACGTCAAGAGTTCGGTAATATCCATAGCACCCTCTGGACCCAGAAAAGACTATCAAATAAAGTGCGTGTTCTGTGTTGTAAAAACTTCGAGCGCAAGTCGTCTCGTCAAAACAGCACACACCAACAAATTAAGCTACCGAGCATTATTACTGAAATCTGATGACTAGCATAGCAGAGAATATAGCCCTTACTTTGACCAGGATCAGAGAAGCGGAAGCGCAGTCCCGAAGATCTCCCCATTCTGTTAAACTTTTGGCTGTCAGTAAAACCCGACCTGCCTCAGAGTTAAGAGAAGCGTACGCTGAAGGAATTCGAGACTTCGGCGAAAATTATCTACAGGATGCGCTAGCAAAGATTGAGCTGCTGGCTGATCTAGATATCAGCTGGCATTTTATTGGTCCATTGCAATCAAATAAAACTCGTCCGGTCGCCGAGCATTTTCACTGGGTCCACAGTGTTGATCGATTAAAGATAGCACGACGACTAAGTGAGCAGCGCCCGGAAAGCATGCCGCCCTTGAACCTTTGTGTTCAGGTCAATATCAGCGAAGAATTAAATAAATCAGGTGTGCTATTAGATGAGGCGGAAGAGCTGGTAAGGGAGATTGGCAAGCTGGATAATCTTCGAATAAGGGGGCTGATGGCGATACCGCAGGCGGGTCTTAGTGAGCAGCAACAACGACAGACATTTGGCCGTCTCCACAACTTACTTGAACATCTGAAAACAGTATCTCCGAATTTAGACACACTCTCTATGGGAATGAGTCAGGATATGAATGCTGCTGTAGCGGAAGGGGCAACGATTGTACGTATTGGCACGGCTATTTTTGGTGCACGGAACTAAAATCCTGGGCTACTGATCATAAACATGGGCTGAGGCGTCGTTTTTCATCCGTTGTAATTCACTGGTTCCTTTAATATTGGTGAGTAGTTATATGGATAACAGTACAGCCGTGTAAATGATGCGCTTAAGACACAACACATTAATTATTTTTTGAGAGTTTCGGCGCCGGATATCAGCGTATCAGATGTGAAATGAACAAACAGAAAGGAATGAACAGGTGAGCGATACAAGTAAAGAAAACCCAACTCCTACTCTTGGTTTTATCGGAGCAGGCAATATGGCATCTGCCATTATCAGTGGTCTATTGTCGGAAGGGTATCCTCCGCAGAATATCTGGGCAACCGATACTTCAGAAGATAGGCTTAAGCAGCTGCATGCTGACTGGGGTATTTGTACGACCACCGATAATCAGAAAGCAGCAGCCAGTGTTGATGTACTGGTCCTTGCGGTTAAGCCTCAGGTGCTGGAAGTTGTTGCAAAAGGCCTCAGGGCGGTACTTGCTGAGTCAAAACCCTTGATCGTATCCATTGCGGCGGGAATCATGAGTAGCAGTATAAAATCCTGGTTAGGAGAAGAGACTGCCATTGTTCGATGTATGCCAAATACCCCTTCATTGGTCGGAGAAGGGGCTAGCGGACTTTATGCTAATGAGCACGTGAGTGCTCTTCAACGAGCACAAGCTGAGCAAGTGATGCGGGCTGTAGGAATTGCGCTTTGGGTTGATGAAGAAGCGCATTTAGATGCAGTAACGGCTGTTTCTGGCAGCGGGCCCGCTTATTACTTTTTAATGATGGAAGCGATGATTGCTGCCGGTGAGTCCCTTGGGCTGGATGCTGCTACCAGCACCAAGCTGACTCTACAAACAGCGTTGGGTGCAGCGAAAATGGCCTTGGCCAGTGATGTAGATCCGGCTGAGCTGAGACGGAGAGTGACCTCTCCTAAGGGCACCACCGAGAAGGCAATTGAGGCTTTTGAACAGGGGGGTATGAGAACATTGGTTAATGAGGCCCTTGAAGCCTGTGCGGAACGTTCTAAATCGCTGGCAAAGGAGCTGGGGAACGATTGATTGAATGATGACATAGCATTAAAAGAACTCTGGAAAATGAGAACTTCTGCCCCTATATTATATTGCTTTGCTGGTATTTCCGGGCAGCTTATGTAATTACATGTTAAGTAAATGAATTTAGGCTCTTGAGTTTTCAAAAGGGAGTTAGGGAACCTGTGAATAAGTCCATTCGGCCTCTGGCTCCCTTCTTCGTGCAGGCTTATAGAATATAAGAGGAAATTTTTTTGAATCAGCTAATTGGTATAATCGGGGGCTTTTTCGCATTTATCGTAGCCCTGCGTTTTTTACTCCAGGTATCGAAAGCGGATTTTTATAACCCGATTTCTCAGGGTGTATATAAGATCACTCAGCCTCTGACGAGTCCAATTCAAAAGGTGATGCCCCGCATCTTCGGTATTGATTTTTCAGCGTTGATCCTGGCTTTGTTAGTCATCATGGCAACCATATTCCTGTTGGCAGGTTTTTCCAATCCGGTTGGCGTCGTTTTAGCATCGCTTCTGGATAGTCAACTTGGCTTGCTCAGCGTTATTTTGAATGTCTATTTTTTTGCCATAATGGGGGCCGTTATTATTAGTTGGGTTGCACCTAACAGCTACCATCCCGGACCACAGTTGATTGCTCAATTGACTGATCCTTTGTTTTCTTTAGCTCGTAAGGTCATTCCCCCTCTGGGGGGGCTCGATTTTTCACCGATGGTTATTCTTCTGCTGATCGTTTTCCTAAGATCCCAACTACCTCATATGCTTGCGTACTAGGCTATTGAACGGATGATAACAGAGTCGGTAATCTGCCGATTCTGATGTTTCTACTCTATACTTGGTATTACGCGCCAAGTATATGCTTCTGTACCTTCAAGGATTAAGAAGAGTTCTGCTCACAGAAGAGACTCACATCCTCGCTGGTACCGTTATCTGCTTCAGATAGTCTTTGAGGAGAATTCCATGGCTTTTTCCATATTGAGAGCATCGAGATTGAATGCTTTAGGGCGAGGTGTACAAAAAACAAGCACTTTGAACGTGAAAGTAATGAAGTTGACTGCATTGTCGCTGAAAACAATATTATTGATACCGTTACTTTGGCTGGCCAGTCATGCGGGTGCAGAACAATTCAAACCCTTTGACAACTATGAAGTGCATTACAATGCATTTAATAGCAGCTTTGTGACACCGGAAGTGGCAAGTGCTTATAACCTGCAACGCAGCAAATCTAGAGCGCTGATGAACATTGCTGTATTAAAAGTAGCGGATAGCAATAAGTTATCGGTTAAGGCAATGGTTAAGGGCACAATGAAAAATTTGATAGGGCAGAGTCAGGATCTGGACTTTACTGAAATTCGGGAAGGTGAATCAATCTACTATATTGCCAGTTTCCGATTTACAGATGACGAAGTTCTTAAGTTTGAATTGGATGTTCAGCCTGACCCGAACAAGCCTGCCTACAAGATGAGCTTTCAACAACATTTTTATGCGGATTAAAGAATCTAAGTTATGCAACAGATCGTTCTTGCCAGTAGTAATTCCGGAAAGCTCAGAGAGTTTAATCAGGTGCTCAGTGGACTGGAGTATGAGGTACTACCACAGTCTCATTTTGATGTGACCGATGCAGAAGAGACTGGATTGAGTTTTGTCGAAAATGCCATCCTCAAAGCTCGACATGCCAGTCGGATCAGTGGGTTGCCTGCATTGGCGGATGATTCTGGGCTGGAAGTGGATGTTTTGGATGGGGCTCCGGGTATTTATTCTGCACGATTTGCCGGTGAAGGTGCTAATGATGAGGCCAACAATCATAAACTACTTGAGAAGTTGGCTGCTGTTCCTGAACAACAGCGTAGTGCTCGGTTTCAGTGTCTACTGGTTTTTGTTCGTCATGCTGCTGATCCGACACCTGTTATTTGCCAGGGGACCTGGGAAGGTAGGATTCTAACCGAACCCCGAGGCAGCAATGGCTTTGGCTATGACCCTTTATTCTATATTCCGTCACTAGGCTGCTGTTCAGCAGAACTGATGCCTGAGCAGAAAAACAGCTTGAGCCATCGTGCCCAGGCTGTCGCGCAACTGGTTGAACGCCTGAGAACCTGAGAACCTGTTAAGAGCAGGCTGATCACAGAACTATCCGCTATCGATGCGGTTTATGTTTTGCAAAGTACCCTGTGCTTTCAACGGGTTCAGATATTCTGGATCTTTATCGTTCTATGGAGGCTTATGCCTGTAAAATGTTTCTGTACCCCAGGTGTTTAAGTTGCCGATCATATACTTGTATGAGCATTATCATGTTTGATGTATTCGCCGATGTCCGTTGAAAGTGGGCTGTTGAAACTGCCTCCGCTGAGTCTTTATGTTCATGTACCCTGGTGCGTGCGCAAGTGCCCCTACTGTGATTTTAACTCTCATGCTCAGCAGGGTGAATTACCTGAAGAATCTTACCTGCAAGCGTTATTGGCAGATCTTCAGGAAGAGCTTCCTCATCTTCAGGGACGAAAATTAAAATCTATCTTTATTGGGGGCGGTACACCCAGTTTGATGAGTGGGAGCTTCTATCGAAAGCTGCTGTGTGAGTTGCAGCAACAGATTGGCTTTGGTGACGAAATCGAAATTACTCTGGAAGCCAATCCTGGAACTTTTGAACAGGAAAAGTTTGGTGGCTATTTAGAGGCGGGTATTAACCGTCTCTCTCTGGGTATTCAGAGTTTTTCCAATCAGCGATTGCAAGCGTTGGGCCGCATTCACAGCGCTGAAGACGCTTATAAGGCGGTGCTTGCTGCTAAAGCACTGGGTTTTGAGCGATTGAATATTGACCTGATGCATGGCTTACCGGCACAGACATTAGCCCAAGCGTTGGATGATTTGCATCAGGGATTGGAATTAGGGCCTTCTCACTTATCCTGGTATCAATTAACGATTGAACCGAATACTGAGTTTCATAGTCGGCCACCCCGGCTGCCGGAGGATGAAACGCTTTGGGAAATTCAGGAACAAGGGCAGCAATTACTGGCAGCTTCAGGCTTTCAGCAGTATGAAGTATCTGCCTATGCCAGACCCGGTCAGCAAAGTCGTCATAATTATAATTACTGGCGCTTTGGTGATTATGTGGGGATCGGCGCCGGTGCGCATGGCAAGATGACAGATTTGAACTATCAGTCTGTGACAAGGCGGTGGAAAATACGGCAGCCCAAAGCTTATATGGCTGCAGCATTAGAACGAGGCAGTCCTGTATCAGGTGAAGAAGTGATTGCCACCGAGGCGCTTCCTCTGGAGTTTATGATGAATGCGCTTCGTTTGCAGGATGGCGTAGAAGCAGATCTGTTCAGTCGACGAACAGGGCAAAGTATCCATCAAATTGAATTCGCAGTGAAGCAGGCGCGTGAGCGTGGATTAATGGTGGAAGATCACCGTCGTTTGGCGCCCACTGAGCAAGGGCGGCGATTCTTGAACGACCTGCTGGAGTTATTTTTCTAAGAGAGGAGCGATTCTCCTCTCAGGCCAAAACCAAGTGCTTCTTATCAGCGGCTGAGGTTGCTGGAAAAGGCTGAGATAGCGGCAGGGATTTCGCTTAGGCACTGTACTTCCAGCGTTGGTGGCTCACCTCCGGGCCAGGCGGCATTGTTAAGGTTCACCCAGAGGCTGTAGAGGCCGGCTCTTTGAGCTCCCTGAACGTCATGTTCAGGATGGTCTCCAACGTGGATCACCTGGTTTGGTTTTGCTCCGGTTAGTTCCAGCATCTGATTAAACATCAGAGGGTCGGGTTTAGCCGTTCCTACCTGATCTGCATTTAAGCCGAAATCAAAGAAGTCACCAAGACCTACCTGTTCAATATCCGCGTTGCCGTTACTGAGAGCCCCAAGCTGATAATGTGGATGAAGCTCTTGGATCATTTCGATAGCATGCTGGAAAAAGGTAACCTGATTGCGCGCTTTTAACAGACAAGCAAATGCCTGTTTAATAAGCTCTTCCAGAGAATCGCCATGATAACCGCTTGCGGATAAGCCTTTGCGGAGCACGCCGAGGCGAATTGCAGTTACACTGTGTGCCCACTCAGGATGCTCTTGAACAATCTGCTCACGCAGTCTGTCAAAATCCTCAATTTGATAGCGGGCGGTAAACTCAGGAGCGTGTCTGTGCAGCCACTGATAAAGAGCCTGGTTGGCTTTGACCATCACTTCGGAGACATCCCAGAGGGTATCGTCCAGATCAAATGTAATAATACGGATCATGATTTTTTCTTTCTGTTCATTCGTAGTTCCTTTTTTGCCCGTGGATGTGCACCGTCATAGACTTTTGCCAGATGTTGGAAGTCGAGGTGGGTGTATATCTGTGTGGTAGAAATATCAGCATGCCCCAATAATTCCTGGACCGCTCGAAGATCACCGCTGGATTCCAATATATGGCTTGCAAAAGAATGCCTTAATCGATGAGGGTGGAGCTTTCCTTGTCCTTTTTCAAGTCCCCATTTCTTTATACGTAATTGTACGCTTCGCTCACTTATACGATTGCCTTGCTTGCTGACAAAGAGGGCTTGCTGGTCGAAACCAACGATTTGTTCCCTTTGCTCCAGCCAGCGGTCAAGAGCTTTGATTGCCATGCGGCCAACCGGCAGCTGACGTACTTTTCGTCCTTTTCCTGTGACTCTGAGACTCGCACCTCGAAAATCAATATCATTGATATTCAGGCTCACCAACTCCGCCAGACGCAGTCCGCTTGAGTATAGTAGTTCAAGCATCGCCAGATCTCTGCATTCGAGCGGTGTCGAAGCCGGGCGTTCTAATAATTGATGAACCTGATCGACGTCCAGAGTCTTTGGAAGTTTTTTTGGCACTTTTGGAGCCTGTATACCGGCCACAGGGTTGTTGTCAGTATGCCCTTCTCGAATGAGGTACCGATAAAAAGTGCGAATACTGGATAGTTGGCGTTGTAGGCTCTTGGCAGACAAGCCTTTACTTCGCTGGCTTGCGATAAACTGCCGTACTGAGGAAGAATCTGCTTCAATCCAGCTGTCGATTTCCATTTCCAGCAGGAGCCTTAATAATTGCTCAAGATCCCGTCGGTAATTGTTACATGTATGCGGCGATAAACGTCGTTCAGTATCCAGGTGATTTACAAATTGATCAATCCAGCTACTAAGTTGATTTGCTGTTTTGGTCAAGTCCATGAGCGGCGGTAGACACTGCTTCAGGAGGCAGTGTCGTTAAGCCCGGTAATACGATGCAGGACACGGCTAAGTATTTCACCAATATAGTTGAGAAACAAAGTTCCCATACTGCTGTGAAAGTAGTTGCTTTCGAAGCTTCCAATGGCCAACAAGCCGATGGGGTTTCCTTTGACGAGAGGGACTGCGGCTGCAGAGAGTACTTTTCCTGCATGGTCGTTAAATAAAAAATTTCTCTCTTTATCCGTCAGGCTGCCACAAATCGCCCAGTCACTCTCAATCAGATTAACCATTTGCGGGTCGGCTTCAGCTTTAGACACAACTTTCAGGTTATTGGCTTCCAGTGTTTTGGAGTCACTGAACATGATCAGCTGTACAACGTCGCCATTGAAATCCTGGCAAAGGCCTTCATCCACCGCAATGATGGCTTCATCCAGGGTGTTTGCTTCCAGCAAATTAATGACTAAACGACGCGTTTTGTCAAACTGAAGATCGTTATGGCGAGCTGCCTCAATCAGTTCACTGAGCTGAGAGTGAAGCTCGCGGTTTTGTTGCCGAAGCAGTGCTGTTTGTCGTTCGACTAATGATACCGCACCCGCCCGCTGGTGGGGGATATGCAGTTCCTGCAATAAAGCCTGGTGATGTTTGAAAAAGTCAGGATGGTTTTCCAGATACCTTACGACCTGCTGTTCTGCTTCATCGTCTGTATTGGCGACATCTGCTGGTGGTTGATCACTCATAGCTTTGTTCTTCAATAATATAGGTTCTTCAGTTTAAAGGTTCTGCAAATTCAATGGATTGGTCAGATATGAATTTGTCCTTCAAATACATTGGTAGCTGATCCAGTCATAATCAGATCAGTGCCGGCACCATGCCATTCAATGTCCAGCTTGCCACCCGGTAATTCGACTTCCACATTAGCGTCCAACATGCCTCGAATTTGTCCTGCGACAACGGCGGCGCAGGCGCCTGTTCCACAGGCCAGGGTTTCACCAGCACCTCGTTCATACACTCGCAGGCGTATATGCTGTCGGTCAATGATCTGCATGAAGCCTATATTGGCTTTGGCAGGAAAGCGCTCATGACTTTCCAGCAACGGTCCAAGTGTTTCCACAGGGGCACTGTCTACATCCTCAACGACTATGACTCCATGAGGATTGCCCATGGAAATCGCGCTGATTTCCAGTAACTCTGTCCCTATTGCCAAGGAATAGCTGCTGGATTTGATATCTGCAATAAAGGGGACTTCTGCTGGTTCAATAATGGGTTGTCCCATGTCGACTCGTACACGGTTATTGTCCGTAAGAGTGAGATAGATGGGGCCCTTCATTGTCTGAACAGCAATGGTTTGCTTACCCGTTAGACGCTTTTCAGTGACAAACTTGGCAAAGCAACGAGCTCCATTTCCGCAATGTTCAACTTCACTACCGTCGGCGTTAAAAATGCGATATTTGAAATCCATTTCAGGATCAGTAGGTGCTTCGACAATGAGCAGTTGATCAAAACCAATACCAAAGTGTCGATCAGAAAGACGCCGAACAGTATCCTGATCGATTTTGATCCGCTGAGTCATTAGATCGAGGACAACGAAATCATTGCCCAAACCATGCATTTTGGTAAAACGTACTAGCATTGCAATTCCAAATATTCTTTGCTTAGCGGGGCTGTTTATCAGTGTAACCCTGCATCACTAAATTCTTGCGGTCAAGCTGGTAAAAGACTCTCACCTTTAATTTGATGATCTATGTTCTCACGCTCTCGAATAAGATGGAAACGGTTGTCATCAATCATCACTTCAGCCGCACGGTTACGGGAGTTATAGTTGGAACTCATTGTGAAACCGTAGGCCCCAGCCGAACACACCGCCAAAAGATCACCTGCCGCTAAGCAAAGCTCTCGGTCTTTACCAAGAAAATCTCCTGTTTCACAAACCGGCCCAACAATATCCCAGGGTTTGCTCTGATCAGCTTCTGCGGGTAAACGTAACGGAATAATCTCTTGGTAGGCTCCGTAAAGGGCAGGGCGGAGAAGATCATTCATGGCGCCGTCAACAATAGCGAAATTCTTGCCTTCCGTGCATTTCAAGAACTCTACCTGCGTCAGGAAAACCCCAGCATTAGCTGCAATGGAGCGACCTGGTTCAAATATCAGCGAGAGTTTTCTGTTTCCAAGCTTTTCGATCACTGCAGCAATGTACTCTTGAGGTTGGGGAGGGGTTTCATCGGTATAACAAACTCCGAGACCTCCACCCAGATCCAAATGCTTGAGTGTTATTCCCATTCCCTCAAGCCGATCTATCACCAGTAACAGGCGATCCAGCGCATCTAGAAATGGAGCAATTTCGGTGAGTTGAGAGCCTATATGACAATCTATACCTTTGATTTCCAGATTTGAGAAAGCTTCAGCACGCTGATAAACCTCAACAGCACGCTCAATGGCAATACCGAATTTGTTTTCTTTCAGACCTGTCGATATGTAGGGGTGCGTTTTGGCATCCACATCCGGGTTAACCCGAATAGATATCGGTGCCGTTTTCCCCAGCGTCCTGGCGACTTCATTGAGGCGCTCCAGTTCGTCTTCTGATTCGACATTAAAACAGTGAATGCCGACCTTAAGAGCCTCTGCCATCTCTTCTGCCTGTTTAGCTACCCCGGAGAACACAATCCTGGATGGATCTCCACCCGCCTTCAGGACTCGTTGCAGTTCTCCAAGGGATACGATATCAAAGCCTGAATTCAGTTGAGCGAGTACGTTTAGTACAGCAATATTGGAATTGGCTTTAACGGCGTAGCATACTAAACCGTTATGTCCCTCAAGGGCTTGAGCATAGGCTAGGTAACTCCGTTCAAGCATATCCCGGGAATAAACATAAGTGGGGGTGCCATGAGTTTTAACTATTGCTTCCAGATCTACTTCTTCACCGAAGAGACGGTCATCTCGGTACTCAAAGCTGTCTACTAAACTTTCCATCAAACCATCCATCAAATGAGTGTTACTCGGGTTGCTGTTGTTGAGGTTGATCCGGTAAATAGAGGTCACCCTTTTGACCGCATCCGGTGAGCACTAGCACTCCCAAAATTAAAGCTAGGAACCAATGGTTCATTGTCGACCTCTTGAGTCAGCAAAAAATTCAGCTGCATTATACCGATTGCCTTAAGCGTTGCCCATCACACCTTGCGTACTAAAGTTTTTGTGAGACTGGGTATCAGTCAGGCCAAGTTTCAGTCAGACCGCTTGGAAAGGACTTGCCATTCCGCTAGGCTGTCTTTCGCGTATCCAGCCATTCCTGAGCTTGCTGAAAACATAATGGACTGATTCACAGGCTCCCTGATTGGCTCGAATTATGGTAACAGGTCTACTGGTAGACTAAAGGCAGTGTAGAGATGACTTATGAATGAAAGCGAATTTAATGTGCTTGTAGATGATACTCTGCTTAGTATCGAAGAAACCCTGGATGATGCGGAGACTGACCTGGATCTTATGAATGTCGGCGGTGTGCTAACGGTTCAGTGTGAAAACGGAGTGCAGGTGATCTTTACACGCCAAGCGGCTGTCAGTCAGCTGTGGATCGCATCACCTGATGGTGGTTTCCATTTTGATTACCATAAAAACGAGGAAAGCGGTGGCGGACAGTGGAGGCGGGACTCTGATTCAGAACCTTTGGAGTTGTTCCTTCAACGTGTTTTTGCCGAACATGCTGGTGAATCTTTTCAGTTTGCCCTTTGATAAGAGTCGTAATCCGATAAAGTCATTGATCCAGCCTCAGTCTGTGACCGACGTGCTTTTCGAAAGCTACCGAAGCTATTGGATTTAAGGCGGCTGAGCAGAAAGGAAACTTTTTCCTGTATTTGTATTCAAACCCACTGTCATTGAATTATTAAGCCTATGATTAGGCAGTTAAAAGTTGGAGAGAGCTTTATGCTAAAGCAGCCATTTCTATTAAAAAAAATAGCGATGCTAAGACAGTTAGGCCGGGCATGGATCGCTTTGCTGATTATTCCTTTTATGGCAGTGGCCGCGCAGGCTGCAGAATATGAAGAAGGTGTTCACTATACTCGTCTGGCAAAGCAAGTAAGAACGCAGGATCCGAGTAAGGTCGAAGTGGTTGAAATGTTTGGTTACTGGTGCCCTCATTGTAATAACTTTGAACGCTATCTTGAACCCTGGAAGAAAAAACTTGGTGACCAGGCTTACTTTAAGCACATCCCTGTGGTTTTTCGTCCGAATCAGACAGAATTTGCCAAGGCCTACTATATCGCGAAGGCATTAGGCGTTGAGGATAAAACACACTCAGGGCTTTTTAGTTTGATCCATCGCCAACGTCAGTGGATCAATAATAAGGAGCAGCTTGGGGAATTTTTTGCCAATTATGGTGTGGACGAGGCCAGTTTTAACAAGGTCTACAACTCGTTTTCCATTAATAGTCAGCTCAGCAGCGGTAACAAAAAAGCGAGCGCTTATCAGATTACCGGAGTGCCATCACTTGTCGTCAACGGTAAGTATTTAGTTTCTGCGGAATCTGCTGGAAGTCAGCGAAATATGCTCAAAGTAGTTGACTACTTAATTGCAAAGGAAAGAGCGGAACTCTGATTTTTGACTAAAACTGCCAGGGGTTGTTCCAGATCAACCCCTACTGCATGGTCTTGCCCGCAATCCTGAGCTATTATGGTGCTCTTACCCATGTGTAGAAAAGGATTGTAAATCGTTGAGTTCGAATAATCCTGAGTCTGATGACCGTCATTGGAAAAAGCGCTGTTTGCAGCTAGAGCACCAGCAAGAAATTCTTCAAGTGGATGGAGAGTTGCTGTGTCGATTACTGCAACGCTTTTGTGCGGTGACTAATGGCATTGATCAAGAGCTGGATCGCCAGCTTGAACCCCTTCAGGAAACTCTTAAGGGGTTTCCCCCTGATAAAGCCTTTTCCCCCCTCGCCAGGTCACTGGAGAGTGGTATTCTGCAAGTACTGCAGCGTCGGGATGATGGTGCGCGCTTCTCCCATGAATCGATGAATCAGCTGCTGCGCCAGCTTGCTAGCTGTGTTGATGATGTTGAAATTAATGACAAGCTGGAAACGCTTAAAGCTGAGATCGGGGAAGCCTGTGACCAGTACTATGAATATCCCCGCTTGTTGAATGAGCTGGCTCGATTTCAGGCACAGGTTTTAGATAAAAGTCAGCCCGAACATGTAGAAAACCTGAAAGTCAACGGAGGTGATCCGCATGATAAAGAGGCGCTCTGTCGCTATATAGGCGATCTTTTAGTCAAAATGCTGGAGCAACTGTCTGTACCTAAAGAAATGCTGCCAAAAGCACGTCAGTTGATGGCGCAAATAGAAGGTGGGTTTGACTGGGGTCAGCTGGAGTCGATTCTTAAGGAAGCGGTTGAGTTGGCTGTTAAAGCAACGGCCACTGGACACCAGGATTTTGAAACCTACCTGCAGGGCTTAAATGTACAGTTGGATGATATCCAGTCTTTTCTGTCAGAAAGCCGTGACCACCGGGCTGATGCCCTGGAAAGCAGCCGTTTATTGGATAAAAGTGTTCGCAGTGATGTTGCCAAGGTTGAATTTAGCTTAACAGAGTCCGATAACCTTGATCAGCTACAGAAATCTGTTAGGGCTCAGCTCAGCAATATTGTGCGCGTAGTCGACACTTATAGGGAAGAGCAGGTAATAAGAGAAAATAAAGCTGAAGAGCGTTTGGCTCATCTGCAAAAGCAAGTCGTCGAAATGGAGCAGAAGGCAGCAATAGTTCAGGAGCACCTGGAAGAGCAGCGTCTAAGAGCGCTTTCTGATCCCTTGACAGGGTTGCCTAACAGAGCCGCCTATGACGATAGCATCACCATGCTGAGGGCGGAATCTATCGCCCAGAACAAGCCCCTTACGTTGGTGGTTGCAGACCTGGACCATTTCAAAGCAGTAAATGATGGTTTTGGCCATTTGGCCGGGGATAAGGTGTTGCGGCTGGTTGCTAAAATTCTTCGTGGCGGTTTACGCGAAAGTGATGTTATTTGCCGTTACGGTGGTGAGGAATTTGTCATTGTTATGCCTAATACTGATTCCAGTCAGGCGCTGGAAGTTGTGGAAAAGTTGCGTCGTGTAATGGAGCAGAGTCCATTTAATTTTAAAGGCAAGCCCGTGCGAGTTACCATGTCCTTCGGTATTGCGCAGAATTTGGCTGATGAAGCACCAGACGGTCTCTTTTCTCGAGCTGACCGGGCACTTTATGCCGCTAAGGAAGCTGGGCGTAATCGTTGCATTTTGGCCGAGTAAATAACTGTTTTGTACGATTATTGATTAACCAGTTGGGTTTTCAGTGCCTCAGCTCACTCAGTTGATGAGTGTTTGGGGCTGCACCCGTTTGGGGCTATAATATGCGCGCTATGATTTACCCATTCAAACAATGGGCTAACTTCGATCAAAACCAGAGACATTCATGAAGACACAGGACCGGACCCAGAACAACAGCCAGGAAAAAACACATTTTGGCTATGAGCAGGTGGATGTTGGCGATAAAGAAAATCGTGTCGCTGAAGTTTTTCACTCGGTAGCGGCTAAGTATGACTTCATGAATGATCTGATGTCCTTTGGCGTTCATAGATTGTGGAAAATGTTTACCATCGAATATTCAGGGGTTCGCAAAGGACAGCGAGTGTTGGATATAGCCGGTGGAACTGGCGATTTAACGTTGAAGTTCTCCCGGTTGGTTGGATCTGAAGGGCAGGTTATATTGGCCGATATTAACGATTCAATGCTGAAAGTTGGCCGCGATAAGCTACAGGATAGAGGGGTTGGTGGCAACGTTCGATACGTGCAGGCAAATGCAGAAGAATTACCTTTTCCAGATAACTATTTTGATTGTATAACCATTGCATTTGGATTGCGTAATGTTACTGACAAGGATAGAGCGCTTGCGTCGATGGCGCGGGTGCTTAAGCCGGGTGGACGCCTTCTTGTCCTTGAGTTTTCTAAGCCCGGAAGCAAAGTGTTAAGCAAGGCTTATGATGCTTATTCATTTTCCCTGTTGCCGATGATTGGGAAAGCCGTTGTTAATGACGCTGATAGCTATCGCTATTTGGCGGAGTCCATTCGTATGCATCCGGATCAGGAGACCCTTAAAGGGATGATGGAAAACGCCGGATTAGTTCGATGCTCCTACCATAACATGACCGGGGGAGTGGTTGCGCTCCATAAAGGGATTAAGCCCTGAACGCACCCTGTCCATTCTATTGAAGTAGAGGTCTAACCCCGGTGCTTAGGATTCTTCGCCTATTTAAAATCGTGCGGGTTGTCGCCAAATACAGGCTTGACGATCTATTCGATGAACTGCCATTACCCTGGTACGCCAAGGCATGTTTGCTAATGCTGCCCTGGCGTTACTTTTACAGTAGCGCTTTACCTAGAGGGCAACGTTTACGTCTGGCAATGGAAGAGCTGGGGCCGATTTTTGTCAAATTCGGACAAATGCTGTCTACTCGGCAAGATTTGCTGCCTGGGGATGTTGCGGCGGAGCTTACTCGATTGCAGGACCAGGTCCCTCCCTTTTGCGGAGATGAGGCGACCCGAATTGTAGAGCGTGCACTTGGGGAGTCTGTCACTACACTGTTCTCCAGTTTTGATAGTACACCTCTGGCCTCAGCCTCCGTGGCACAAGTCCACACAGCTACCCTGCACAGCGGTGAGGATGTTGTTGTTAAAGTGATACGTCCGGGTATTGATCGGATTATCAAGCAGGACGTAGGTTTGCTTTATACACTGGCTCACCTTGTTCAGAGTGTCTGGGCCGACGGTCGTCGATTGCGTCCGGTAGAAGTTGTTGCTGAATACGAAAAAACAATTTTTGATGAATTGGATCTTCGAAAAGAGGCGGGAAACGCTTCTCAGTTGAAACGTAATTTTGAAGGCTCTGATATTCTATATGTTCCTGAGATCTACTGGGACTTTACGCATCGGGATGTAATGGTGATGGAGCGCATCTACGGAACCCCCGTGTCTGATATCCATGCGCTGGAAAGTCAAAACACCAACTTCCGGCTATTGGCTGAACGTGGAGTGGAGATCTTTTTCACTCAGGTGTTTCGAGACAGTTTCTTCCATGCTGATATGCACCCGGGAAATATCTACGTTTCTTTCCATAATCCCCAGGACCCTAAATACATAGCGTTAGATTTCGGCATCGTGGGGTCTTTAACTCCTGAAGATCAAAGCTACCTGGCAAGAAACTTTTTGGCATTTTTCAAACGAGACTATAAGCAAGTTGCGCAGCTTCATATCGACTCTGGATGGGTGCCGGCAAATACTAACGTAAATGACTTTGAAACGGCCATTCGCAGTGTTTGTGAGCCGGTTTTCGAAAAGCCACTGAAAGAAATCTCCTTTGGGCAGGTGTTATTGGGCTTGTTCCAAACCGCCCGTAGGTTCAATATGGAAGTACAGCCTCAACTAGTGCTGTTGCAGAAAACGCTGCTTAATATTGAAGGTTTAGGGCGGCAGTTATATCCGGATCTTGATTTGTGGCAGACGGCAAAGCCTTTTCTTGAGGATTGGATGAAGCAAAGAATGGGCGCTCGTGGGCTCTTGCAGGGGTTAAAGGATCGTGCCCCGGAAATTGTTGAGCAGCTTCCTCATATGCCTCAGCTTCTGCATGATGCCTTAACTCAGTTGAAGCGACTGGATGATGTTCAATTGAGAAACGCGGCAGCCAGAGAGTGGGCTAAGCAAACTCAGGCACGAAAGTGGCAAATACACTGGGGGAGGGCTCTCGGAGTTGTTGCGATCTTAGCTGCTGTCGGAGCAGCGGGACTGGTACCTGCGGAACAATTACAACAGCTACCGGCAAGTAGCTGGATGTTAGGTGTGGTTGGAATTTTATTGTTAAGCAGTCAGCGAAGCGGATCTTGATTCGCTGTCAAAGATAGATCGACACCCAATTTTTGATCTGAGCTGTATAGCTATTCGGAGTGGTGAAGTGACCTACCAATGGTTGGATGAAATAAAGTGGAACAGTGATGGCTTGGTGCCTGCTATTGCCCAAGACTATCAGACGGGTAAGGTGTTAATGATGGCCTGGATGAACAGAGATTCGTTGGCATTGACAGTAGCCGAGCAACGGGCCATTTATTGGTCCCGCTCAAGAGGCAAACTCTGGCGTAAAGGTGAAGAATCAGGCCACGTGCAGGTTTTGCATGATATTCGTTTAGACTGTGACAGTGATGTGATATTAATGACTGTCGAGCAACGGGGTAATATTGCCTGCCATACCGGACGGGAGCATTGTTTTTATAAGCAACTTCAGCAGAACTCCTGGGTAGCCGTTGAAGAGGTTAAACGAGATCCAAAGTCTATCTATCGGAAGAACGATGAGTAATGACATTTTAAAGGCCCTGGCGGAAGTGCTTGAACAGCGAAAATGTGCGGATGCTGATAGTTCTTATGTGGCAAGTCTTCATGCGAAAGGGTTGAACAAGATTCTGGAAAAGGTTGGGGAAGAGGCAACGGAGACCATCCTGGCGGCTAAAGATGCCCATCTCAGTGAGGATAAAAAAGAGGTGGTTGGTGAAACTGCCGATTTATGGTTTCATAGCCTGGTTATGCTTTCACACTTGGGTTTGGGGCCTGATGCGGTTTTAGAAGAACTAGGGCGCAGGTTTGGGCTATCTGGTTTGGAAGAAAAGGCCTCGCGTAACACCAAAGGCTAAGAGACCTGCGTTAGGTTCTTGGTTTATTAATGATGCTCATAGATTAATTGGGTTTACGGATTGGGCGAAATCAAGGACAGTAGGATATCGTTAAGACTATCCTGAATGCCTATCTGAAAATGGTGTCAGAATTTTAATATTAATCTATCCGATGGTCGGATAGAAAATTCATTCAAGAGTGACAGGAGAACAACATGGGTTTTGGTGGTATTAGTATCTGGCAGTTGCTAATTGTCCTGGTCATCATCGTTTTGATTTTTGGAACCAAGAAATTCCGTAACATTGGTGGGGACTTGGGTAATGCTGTGAAAGGTTTTAAAAAGGCAATGAACGAAGACGAGACTACAACTGCGAAAGATGAACCAAAGCAGATCAAAGAGGATGCAGATTTTACCGATGCTGCTTCCAGTCAGACCGAAAAAGAAAAATCGACTGACAAATCCTAACTGCCATTATTAGCCCGTTAGGTACCGTTTATGTTTGATATCGGTTTTGTTGAACTGCTTACTGTTGCCGTTGTTGCTCTAATTGTGGTCGGGCCCGAGCGGCTCCCTTCTGCCATTCGAACGGTGGGGCTGTGGGTTGGTCGCATACGGCGTACGCTCGGCAGTGTTCAGAGGGAGATTTCCGAAGAACTTCGAGTTGACGAAATGCGACGAGCCGCTAAAGATCAGCAGGAACGTCTGGAGTCTCAGGTGGATAGCCTGCAAAAACCTTTTAGCGAATCCTTAAGAGAAGACATTCTGGCTCCTGGCAAGCCAGAAAAATCCACCTCCTCTGAAAGTGAATCCTCAGAGAAGACAGCGAATAGTTAGTAAATCTGTTACTGGGGAACCATGACTCAGAATCAATCCAATGAAATGACCGATGACGACAAAATACAGCCTTTGATTGCTCATCTAATTGAACTTCGTGATCGCATATTGCGAAGTTTGCTGGTGGTGCTTGTGCTGTTTTTGCCGTTATTTTATTTTGCCAATGAAATATATGCGTTTGTATCAGAGCCGTTGACTGCATTGCTGCCTGCCGGCAGCACTATGATAGCTACGGATGTGACGTCACCCTTCTTTGCCCCTTTTAAACTGACGCTGGTGTTGGCTATTTTTGCTGGTATTCCGTTTATTTTGCATCAGGTTTGGGGCTTTATTTCTCCTGGTTTATATCGGCATGAAAAAAAGATAGCAATGCCGCTGTTGTTCTCCAGTATTTTTCTGTTTTATTGTGGAGTTGCTTTTGCCTACTTCGTGGTGTTTCCGCTGATGTTTGGCTTCTTTACCAGTATTGGCCCTGAGCATGTTGCCGTAACGCCAGATATAAGTAGCTTTCTGAACCTCGTGTTGAAGCTGTTTTTTGCTTTTGGTGTAGTTTTTGAAATTCCAATTGCCACTTTATTGCTGTTGTGGAGTGGAGTAACAACCGTTGAAAGTTTAAAGCAGAAAAGAGCCTACGTTATTGTTGGGTGCTTTGTTGTTGGTATGCTGCTGACGCCTCCAGACGTTATTTCTCAATCCCTACTCGCGTTGCCAATGTGGCTTTTGTTTGAGCTCGGAATTTTCTTAGGTGGGGTATTGGTAAGAAAGAAGGCTGATGATGAGGAAGCTTCTGCATAGTTATTGGTGATAAGTTCATGCTGCTGTTCATTGAATGACAAATGAGTTTGTTAGACAGCATTAAGGAGGGCATTGCCCTCCTTTTTATTTCTGAACCTTGTTTGAGGGTTAGTGGTTGTTTATCCAGACCCACTCAATTTAATTCCATTGCTTCCCTCTTTATACCTGCTTTATTTAATCTCAAAAATACTTCAAAACATGTGTTGACGACAGCGCTCAGGTCTGTAGAATACGCCCCCACGTTGTCGCTGAAGGCGGCAATAGAAGTCCGGCAAAACCCAAGCAGCATCAGGTTTTGCAGCGGTTGATTGAAGATCTCACCGAGGTGAATGACTGAATCAACCGGCTGAAATAAACAGTTGACTTCGAGATTGGCGCGAT
>NZ_MIEQ01000019.1 GCF_001968815.1 Motiliproteus sp. MSK22-1
AGACTTAAATCCTGATGAGTATCTGAATGCGGATTTAAAGGCCGGGATCCGCAGTGCATCACCAGCAAGAAATCAATCGGACTTGGCAGGTAAAGTGCTGGGCCATATGCGGATGTTGCAGAAAAAGCCAAAGAGAGTGGCGAAGTACTTCGAGCATCCAGCTATCCGCTACGCATCGTAAATGTATTAGCCCACCGGGCTAATAGCACTGATTCAATAGCTCCCTTCAAGCTGCCATTTCTACTTGATACTTTGATATTGAATTCTAACAATAGTGCTGTCAGTTGGTTGCCCGCTGCTGTTTTTTGTTTTACACAAAGCTCTCGTAATCGCATAATAGATTGCAGCTGTTGCTGTTTCACTGAATTCTCTGAGATAAACGTCACATAGGGTAATAACGTTGCTTGGACAATTGCCAAAGCATCATTTTTTGTCCGTTTTTTGGTTCTGCCTTACCGCTGTAACTAGTTTTGCTGAAATGTGACGGGCATTGTGACCTAGAGAGATGGCTTTTTGTTTCCAAAAATTAGAGGTTCCACATGCTTCAAATACTATGGTTAGCGATTTAGAATTTGCAAGCCAATCTGTGAACTCAGACGGTGTCTTTTCTGTATTTGAGCGCACTTTTTTGTTTGTGAAAACACAAACCTGAATCACATCTTTTGCTAGATCTACACCAACGATAGTATTTTTTAAGGTAGCCTCCATTTGTTATCAACAAGCCAATCAGCCTATCGGTAAGGGAAAGGGGAGTCCAATTATCTATCCTGACAGAGGGGGATAGGCAGATTTGCTAGATTCGTCACTGCTCTCTAAAAACTCGATCTTATCCCATCAGTTCAGTGTGTTGTTCCTATGTGCAATCAGTTTCTGCTACTTTTCTCTGCTGGGACGATTGTTTTTTGATCAACTCATTAGGCTTGACGGAGACAACCCCGCGAGTGAATACCATCCAAAAAAATGTTACCCGATAGTCGTTCTCCGATAAAGACTATACGTTCCCGTAGACAAAACTGGAGGCTTTGAATCCTGGGCTATGTTTCCCAAATCGAAGTATGAGTTGTCGTCGCCGCTAACCATCCGGCAAGCCATGTACATTCCTGCATGACGGTTTTCAATCGACGGCCTTGACTCTATGGCGAATCTGCGCGTCTTTGCCCATCCCCTCTAGCGGGGTTGTCGTGTCTCCTTAATTGTATAAAGCATAGGTAGGGAGCCTCAGGAATGATTAAGTCAGCTGGGGCACGCGAAGCAGTATCAATCGATTGGTGAAGCCAATTCAGGTATCTTAGAGTACATCGATGTTTTAAAAACCGCTTTCATAGACACTCAACCTCGAGCTATATAAGCCCAGCAGAACTTAAGCGAAAGCATGCCAATCAGGCTCGAATTTTTGTGTGCATATTCCGGCCGACTTTGATCACCCATTCTGGTCTTAGTTGATCAGCCGTACTGATTTTACTTGATCGGTCATTCTGGTTTTATTTGATCACTTTTTCTGGATTTCCAGAATCGGTGATCAAATACCGGAATCAATGATCAAGTATTTCCAGAATCCTATGTAACGCATTGATTAATAGACCTTCCCGGCTAACCTCTCGCATTTTGTCTGCGAGGAGTGTGGCCGGAGGGTTCCAAGAGATTATCAATGCGTAAAATCAAAGACGTGCTGCGATTGCATTACGAGGCAGGCCTGAGCCGACGCGGCGTCGCTCAAGCGCTTAATATCAGTTACGGCAGTGCCGTTAATTACCTCAATCGCGCCCAACAGGCCGGATTAACTTGGCCGCTTGCCGTAGAC
>NZ_MIEQ01000020.1 GCF_001968815.1 Motiliproteus sp. MSK22-1
AGCCTGCCGCCAGCGTTCAATCTGAGCCATGATCAAACTCTTCAGTTCAAAAGTTGTTCTTTCGAAAAAGAACCAATCTTGCTCAAAGTAAATACTGTAAAAACTTAACTAAACGTATGTACGTAAGTCATATGAATTCACGAGTCACTTACTTCAATGCTTGCTGATCTTACGAATAAGATCTTCTGCAAACAAAGCCATAAGTGCCCACACGAATTACTTGATCGATTTGTTAAAGAGCGTTGGCTGACTTAATTTAATTGACTCTTCTTCAGAGCCTGTCTCGTCAACCGAGGCGCGTATTATAGAGCCTGCTGCCTGACTGTCAATCGTTTTTTTGAAAACTTTATTAACTGTCTTCAAATTTTAATTTTTGCCAGACCCCCAGAAAAGATATTTTAAAACAACACATTAACTTCTTTCCGAGCGCTTATGCATCAGCACAAGAGCGGCGTATTCTACAGACCTTAGCGCCACCGTCAATAAGGGATTTGGATTTATTTCCTGCCTCAGAAAAAATGCTGCAGAGGACCCGCCCCCATCCCATATCCCAGGCTATCGGCAGCCTTTAATGCGGACGTAATGTAGCCTTTTCCTTTAGCAACAGATTCATTTAAGGAGTACCCCTTAGCCATATAAGCTGCTATAGCAGAAGACAGGGTGCATCCGGTGCCGTGATTATTATGGGTATTTATACGAGGAGCTGAATAGGGCAGCAAATTTCCGTTCGACCATAGCAGATCCTGGCATTCGGGACCTTCTCGATGCCCCCCTTTTAACAGTATTGATTGAGCACCAAGCAACTGAAGAGACTTTATAGCAAGGGAAGACTCCGCTAGAACTTGCTGCTCAGTCCAGCCAAGCAGAACTGCAGCCTCCTGAATATTGGGCGTTAACAACGTTACCTTTGGAATAAGCTCGTGAATAAGACGATCCAGCCCTTGTTGATCCAGCAATGCTTTACCAGTACTTGAGACAATAACGGGGTCCAATACAACAGGCAGCTGGCGATGAGATGCCAGAACTTCAGCCACAGCTCCAACGATATCCGCGTTACATAACATTCCTACTTTGATAGCTCTTACTGGAAAATCATCAAGAATCATCGAAATCTGATCACGAACCATAGCGGCAGAAATCGGTACCACTGATTTAACACTGAGAGTATTCTGGGCAGTTACCGCCGTTATCGCTGTAGCAGCATAGACTTGAAGCGCTGAACAAGTTTTCATATCAGCCTGAATCCCTGCCCCTGCGCCGCTGTCTGATCCTGCCACGGCCAGCACACAAGGCCAGATATCGGCATCAGACGTTAAGTTGCTCAATCTTAGTTCCTCCAAATTTATCCCTGCCACTTTAGCTCCTGCCATATTTAACCTAGCTGATAGCTGCGTATACATAATTATTGGAACGCAAGATGTTCAAAACCAATAGTAATCAGCACTTGATTAAAGCCAGGAGAAAATCAGTTAACGCTGACACTTTGGACAAAAAACCGTATTTCTTTGCCCTATCCGTACTTCTTTAAGGATAGATTGGCAAATTTTGCAGCTTTCTCCCCCTCTTCCATAGACCTGCAACTCTTGTTGAAAATACCCAGGTTTACCATCTCCCCCAACAAAGTCTTTAAGAGTTGTGCCTCCTTGTTGAATCGCCCGAGCGAGCACCTTCTTGATAATACTGGTCAGGAGCAGATAGCGACGTTTTGATATTTTGCCTGCCTCTCTACGAGGATCAATGCCCGCCTCAAAAAGAGCTTCATTGGCATAGATATTCCCTACACCAACCACGACCTTGTTATCCATAACAAACGTCTTTACGGGTTGCTTTTTGCCGCGAGAAAGAGAAAAAAGACGATCATCATCAAATTCGGGCTGAAGAGGCTCAGGTCCAAGATTTATTAATAACGGATGCTGATCAACACCCCCATCAGTCCATAAAACAGCGCCGAACCGTCTAGGGTCACAGAATCGTAATATTTTTCCGTTATCAAACCCCAGATCCAAATGATCATGCTTACCCGGTAATTCACCAGCCTCAACCAAACGAAGGCTGCCTGACATCCCCAAATGTAACAGCAAGGTGCCAAGTTCTGTCCTGACTAGCAGATACTTTGCGCGCCGCTCTACCGCAAGAACTTCAAGCCCCAATAAAACCTGACCGAGTTCTTCAGGAACAGGCCAACGAAGCTTCGGCTGCCTCACGACGACAGACAGCACTTGCGCACCAAGAATATGAGGTTCTATACCTCTTCGAGTAGTTTCAACTTCAGGTAACTCAGGCATTCCCAGTTCCTCAGACATAAAAAAACCCGGCAAGCCGGGTTTTTTTAACGAAACTCAAGATTATTTAATCTTGGATTCTTTGTACATAACATGCTTACGAACCACTGGATCGAATTTCTTCATTTCCAGTTTTTCAGGCTTCGTACGCTTGTTCTTGTCAGTAGTATAGAAGTGGCCAGTGCCGGCACTGGAAACCATTTTAATCTTATCGCGCATTGTTCTGCTCCTTATACCTTGATGCCATTGGCACGAACTTCGGCCAGAACTGCGTCAATACCTTTCTTATCGATAATACGCATACCTTTTGAAGTAACGCGCAAACGAACGAAACGGTTCTCACTTTCAACCCAGAAACGATGCCAGTGAAGATTAGGCAAGAAACGACGACGAGTTTTGTTCTGAGCGTGGGAAACATTGTTCCCTGTTACAGGACGCTTGCCTGTAACCATGCATACTTTAGCCATATTAATAACCCTATACGCTATCCATTATATATTATGAATGATTGAGCTTGAGTTAACTTCAACTCTACTGCAGATACCAGACATTCAGGCGGAGCGCCTTCACCCATTGAAGACAAAATCCCGTACCACGGATAAGCGAGCGGCACAATATACAGAAAACCTTAATCGGCCGCAATGTTTTGTATATCTTTTGCGCAGAAGGATTGTAACAATCCTCTCCCACCCTCTAAATCCGCAGCTGTATGGCTACTCTCAAATCCACCCTCGCTCTGCAAAAGAAACCGGCTCTCCCTCTCCAACAACCAAGTGATCCAGTACTCTCACATCAATTAAAGAGAGTGCGTCTATCAGTCGATTGGTGATCTGACGGTCTGCCAGGCTCGGTTCAGCGATGCCTGAAGGATGATTATGGGCAAAGATAGTCGCTGCTGCATTGTGGGCAAGAACTCTGCGAACCACCTCTCGAGGATAAACACCCGCGCAATCAATCGTGCCTTCAAACAATTCTTCAAATGCCAGCAATCGATGTTGGTTATCAAGGAACAGCACAGCAAAGACTTCCCGTTGGCGATCTCTCAAGTGGCTTGAAATAAGCTGGCGGGTATCTTCCGGTGAACTCAGGGCACTGGTTTGCCGGACTTTCTCAGCAAGATGACGTCTCGCCATTTCCAACACTGCCTGTAACTGCGCATACTTAGCCCGCCCTAACCCTCGGGCCTGACAGAATGAGGTTTCAGATGCTTTGAGTAAAGAGCGTACACCACCAAACTCAATCAGTAGATCTCTGGACAAATCGACAGCCGATTTTCCCGCAATACCTGACCTTAAAAAGATAGCCAGAAGCTCAGCATCTGAAAGAGCCTGAGCTCCACGTTCCAATAACTTTTCCCTAGGCCGTTCGGCCTTCGGCCAATCTGATATAGCCATACGCTCACTCCTTGAGTCTGGCATTAAGTGGAATATAAACAACGCCAGTATTAAGCAACAAATACCAACTTAGTTAAAGAACTTATTAGCAAATAAGCTACGCATAGCTCTCAGTCTGATGGTATATTGGTGAGCTTTCACTCACCTTCAAGCCTAGGAGCCTATCGGAAATAGTACTAATCGATTGCGGAAAACTGCCTCGACTATATTTCACGTTATCTCTAACGAGAACCCTCGTAAAATAACGAGTAACTCGCTCTCCGGGAACACTAGGGCCAGTTCCAGCAACGCCCAGTCTCGGATGCAATCGATAGATTCCTGAGCCATACAAAAAATGTGCGCAACTTAAAATGCACCGACTAAACAACAAACGTATCCTACTTGGTATCACTGGCGGCATAGCTGCCTATAAAAGTGCCGAACTCACTCGACTGCTGAAAACAGCCGGAGCAGATGTTCGTGTAGTTCTGACACCGGCCGCAGCGGAATTTATTACACCACTGACCATGCAGGCTCTTTCAGGAAATCCAGTACACCAGCACCTGCTAGACCCAGAAGCAGAAGCAGGCATGGGCCACATAGAATTGGCACGCTGGGCAGACCTCATCATGGTTGCTCCCGCAAGTGCCGATTTCATGGCAAGACTGTCAAATGGTATGGGCAACGATTTGCTGACAACACTCTGTTTAGCTACAGATACTTCAATAGCGCTAGCCCCCGCAATGAACCAGTCCATGTGGCGGGATCTACGTACTCAGGAGAACAGCAATCGACTGGAACAGCTGGGGATGAAAATATTAGGACCTGGTATCGGAGACCAAGCCTGTGGCGATACTGGTCCCGGAAGGATGCTTGAACCTTCAGAGCTGGCTGAACACTGTGCAAAATACTTTAAAACAGAAGAACTAAGTGGGCGTCATCTGGTCATTACAGCAGGTCCTACTCGAGAAGCGATAGATCCTGTTCGATATATCAGTAACCACAGCTCCGGCAAAATGGGTTATGCCCTGGCAGAAGCAGCGATAGAGGCCGGAGCAAGTGTAAGCCTGATAAGTGGCCCTGTCAGCCTGAGCCCTCCAGAACGCTGTAAGCTAATATCAGTGACCAGCGCACAAGAGATGCTTTCCGCCAGCTTAGCAGCCCTGGATAGTTGCAATATATTCATTGCCGCAGCCGCTGTCGCCGACTATCGACCTGCCGACTTTGCCGAACAGAAAATCAAAAAAAATAGCGAAGAAATGGGAATAACGCTGGTCAGGAATCCCGATATCGTAGCGACGGTATCATCCCACGACCAACGGCCGTTTACTGTCGGTTTTGCCGCTGAAACAGAGCAGGTTGTCATCTATGCGCGAGGAAAGCTGAAGCGCAAAAACCTCGATATGATTGTCGCTAATGATGTAGCCCAGGAAGGTATCGGGTTTAACAGCGATGATAATGCGGTCACCGTTGTGACAGCTAACAGTGAACTCACCATTCCGCAAACATCAAAATCACAGCTAGCAAGGCGATTGATCGCACTGATTGCTGAAGCATATGAGAATTCAGAACGATGAGCACAGCTAAGACGTTACAAGTAAAAATACTGGATGAGCGCATCGGTAGTGAGTTTCCGCTGCCATCTTATGCAACCCCTGGGTCAGCTGGGATGGATCTGCGTGCCTGCCTGGACCAGGATCTCGTCCTGGAACCGGGGCAGACAGAACTCATCCCCACAGGTCTTTCTGTGCATATAGCAGATCCAAGCCTGTGTGCAATGCTATTACCCCGTTCGGGCCTGGGTCACAAGCACGGGATTGTGCTTGGCAACCTGGTCGGGCTAATCGATTCCGATTACCAGGGACAGCTCATGGTGTCTTGCTGGAATAGAGGGCATCAAGTCTTCAAGGTCGCTCCGGGAGAACGGATTGCTCAGATGGTATTGGTCCCGGTGGTACAGGCAGATTTTGAAATAGTCGAAGAATTCTCTGATAGTGACCGAGGCGAAGGAGGCTTTGGCCACTCAGGAAGACATTGATAGATATTTTTTAATTTTATTTGCACTTGCTGTCGACCCGGCAATCGAAAAGAGCGAATGGCAGCAAGAAAACAGGCAAAACCCGCTGATCAGAAAAGTTTCAGGCAAACTCATTAAGCGCGGTCAACCTACAACTCCCTCCAACAGGGAAAAGGAGTAGAGAACCATTATGGAAACCATGAATACAGGTATTAGCGACACAAACATCCTGGATACTGGATTACCCAGTACACTACCAGAGTCAATATTCCGTGCTTACGATATTCGCGGAGTTGTTGGAGACAGTCTTACACCAGCCGTTGTCTACCACATTGGACGAGCAATAGGATCAGCTGCGGCGGCAGAAGGTGATACAACGGTTGTTGTAGGAGCTGACGGCCGTGTTTCAAGCCCTGAGATGAGCGACGCCTTAATTCAGGGACTTCGGGATAGTGGCCGTGAAGTTCTGGATATTGGCATGGTACCAACGCCTGTGCTTTATTACGGTATTGCCATCCTGGACAGCAACACCGGGGTAATGGTTACCGGAAGTCATAATCCAGCCGATTACAATGGGTTCAAGATCGTAATCAACGGCAAGACCCTGTATGGGGATGATATTCAGGCGCTGCTGACACGGATAAAAAATCAGGACTATAGCAAAGGTAATGGTAGTCTTCAGAAGGTCAGTGTATCCAGCGATTACCTTAATCGGATTAGCTCAGATATTAAGCTGGACCGACCAATGAAAGTCGTGGTGGACTGCGGGAACGGAGTTGCAGGTAACCTTGCCCCTCAGATGTTAAAGACTTTGGGCTGTGACGTTACAGAACTATTCTGTGAAATTGACGGAACCTTTCCAAACCATCATCCAGATCCCGGTAAACCAGAAAACCTGGTAGATCTGATAAAAACAGTAAAAGCCGAAGGCGCCGATCTTGGTCTTGCTTTTGATGGTGACGGTGATCGAGTTGGAGTTGTAACCTCCAGCGGCAAAATGGTGTATCCCGATCGTTTATTAATGCTTTTTGCTCTTGATGTAATCAAACGTAACCCGGGGGCGGAAATAATCTACGATGTTAAATGTACCCGCTTGCTGCAACCACTATTACAAAAAGCAGGCGGTAAACCCTGCATGTGGAAAACCGGGCACTCACTGATCAAAGCCCGAATGAAAGAAACCGGGGCGCTACTCGCTGGTGAAATGAGCGGGCACATATTCTTCAAAGAGCGCTGGTACGGCTTTGATGACGGCCTATACAGTGCCGCTCGCTTACTGGAAATCCTGGCTGCAGAAGAACGCAACGCAGACCAGATTTTTGATTCCTTCCCGGAAGATATCAGTACTCCCGAAATCAATATCACCGTAACCGATGAATCGAAGTTTAAAATTGTCGAGCAACTTCAAAAAGGTGAATACCCGGGTGGAAACGCCTCTACAATTGACGGTATCCGAGTAGACTATCCTGACGGCTGGGGATTGATAAGAGCCTCCAATACAACGCCGGTGCTGGTTCTGCGCTTTGAGGCAGAAACCCAGGAAGCACTGGACCGAATCCGTGATCAGTTTCAGTTACGACTTCAAGAAGTGGATAAGGACCTGACTATACCGACCACTTAATAAACTTAACTGTCGCGGACGCAACCACAGTATTACATTATCGTTAGCAAGGTATCATCGTTAACATTAAGGACTTAAGGTTTTTCTATGCCCCTGAACCGTGATTCAGCCATGAATGTGGCAAAGGTACTCTCAGAAGCACTCCCTTATATTCAGCGCTTCTCCGGTAAAACACTGGTTATCAAATATGGTGGCAACGCCATGACCGACGAGAATCTGAAGAATAGCTTTGCCCGTGATATCGTGCTGATGAAAACAGTAGGCATAAACCCCATTGTTATTCATGGAGGCGGGCCACAGATAGGTGACTTGCTGAGTCGGTTAAATATCGAATCCCGCTTCGTCAATGGTATGCGTGTAACCGATAGCGCAACCATGGATGTCGTCGAAATGGTATTGGGTGGTCTGGTCAACAAGGATATTGTTGGCTTGATAAACAGCAATGGGGGCAAAGCCATTGGTTTGACTGGTAAAGATGGCAAACTGATTACAGCCAGTAAACTCAAGGTCATGCATAAATCTCCTGAAATGCAGTCCTCGGAAATCATTGATATTGGCCATGTTGGAGAGGTTGAAAGCGTCAATACTGAAGTACTGGAAATGTTAGCCAACAGCCATTTCATTCCTGTGATTGCTCCCATTGGCGTTGGTAAGGATGGCAGTTCTTACAATATCAATGCTGACCTTGTGGCTGGTAAAATTTCAGAAGTATTGAAGGCAGAAAAACTGATTCTGCTAACCAATATCGCGGGGTTGCTGGATAAAAAAGGCGAGGTCCTGACAGGTCTAAGCACTGAACAAGTTGATGAGCTCATTGAAGATGGAACTATTCACGGCGGTATGCTACCAAAGATCGGTTGCGCGCTGAGCGCGGTCAATAGCGGTGTCACCAGCGCCCATATTATTGACGGTCGGGTTTCTCACGCCACCTTACTGGAAATATTCACTGACGAAGGTGTTGGCACCCTGATCACCAACCAGAATTTGTAAGCTATGAATCAATCCATTGATACTCAAAAGCTCTCGCGCAGAGAGCAAATTCTGCAGGCACTGGCTTACATGCTCCAAGCCAGTCCTGGAAACCGAATTACAACGGCAGCACTGGCTAAAGAGGTTGGCGTATCAGAAGCAGCTCTTTATCGGCACTTCCCAAGTAAAGCAAAAATGTTCGAAGGTCTGATCGGTTTTATCGAAGATACGCTTTTTACACGAGTAAAACTGATCACTCAAAGCGGTAACGACAGCGCTAAGCAATGTGAACAAATACTGGTTTTACTGCTAGCATTCGTCGAGAAAAATCCCGGTATGGGACGAATTTTGGCGGGGGATGCTCTGGCAGGGGAAACAGAACGACTGCGCGTTAGAGTCAGTCAGCTCTTTGACCGCCTGGAAACCCAATTAAAAACTATTTTGCGGGAAGCGGAAATTCGAGAAGGGTTGCGTACTCAAGCATCAGCTGCCGCAACTGCCAACCTATTACTGGCGTCTGCTGAGGGACGAATTCGACAGTTTGTCCGTAGTGACTTTGTTCGCCACCCCACCGCTGATTGGGAGGATCAGTGGCCATTGCTGAGTCAATGTCTGTTTCGTACCTGATCAGTGCAATACAGATCACTACCATACCAACAAGTACGGGAAGCTCTTCCCGTACTGCTCCCCTTCATTTCCCAGATAAACAGACTGAATATTGTTTTACTTATTCATCCAGTTACCCATAGACTAATGCCCTGAATATCCCCTAATCCATCATGATTATTGCTACAGCCAGATGGATTAAGTCAGTCTTTAACGATAGCCCACAAATTTCGAGACCCTAAAATGTCAAGAACGGCAAGCGGTCATTTAGAATAACATTCACCCAACGACAGAGGTTGACCATGAACTATAAGCGATTGGAAACTTTTTTATGGGTCGCAACATTAGGAAGCTTCCGTCGAGCGGCTGAACGTCAGTTTACTACACAGCCTGCAATTTCATCACGCATTGCCGCTCTTGAGGAGGAGCTGGGAGTCAAACTGTTTGAACGGGGGTCAGGCAATATATCTCTCACAGCTAAAGGTCAGGAACTCTTACCTTATGCAGAAAAGATTATCTTCATGTCTGAACAGATGCGAAAAAAAGCTGATGAAGCAACCTCACTGTCGGGACTATTACGACTGGGGGTATCTGAGACAATCGTTCATAGCTGGCTACCTCAGTTTCTTAACCAATTACACACTCAATTACCTAATCTGGACATAGAATTAACGGTAGATGTCACCGTCAACTTACGAAAAGAGCTGCTGGCGCGTTCCATCGATTTAGGCTTATTTATGGGGCCGATGTCAGAGCCATCCATAGCCAATAAAGAATTAGGAGAATTCCCGCTTGTCTGGGTCGCCAGCTCAGCGCTGAACATCCCGGGGCGAGTCATTAGTCTGCACGAGCTGACTCAGTGGCCGATCATTACTTATGCACGCAACACACGCCCTTATGCAGAAATCAATACCATGTTGCGATCGGTGGAGGGCCCGCCGGCACGTTTTTTTTCCTCCAGCTCCCTCGCCGCCTGTCTCAGACTAACCCTTGACGGGATAGGCATCTGTTCGATACCCAGAGCAATCGTTTCAGAGCATCTGAAATCAGGAGAGCTGACAGAAGTAAAAACAGGCTGGACACCCAAAAACTTAAAGTTCACCGCTTCTTATTCAACCGCTCCCTATAACCCGCTGGCAGAGCGTGCTGCGCAGCTCGCAGTCGATGCAAGTCAGTCGGAATAATCTATCCTCTGCCCAAGATTCACTCTCGTACTTAGACTTTCCCTATAAAAATAATTTATCACTATAAGCAAAAATTGATAATTAGACTTAATTCAGCATTGGAGTAACCTGTTAAACACGCATCGCATATTCACTTGACAGGATGCATAGTAGGCAGGAGTAGCCCCCATGCTGTTAACAAACAGTTCAAAGACCACTGTTCCAAAAAATATTATGGCTGATAACCATTTGATAAAGGAACAGCGACGAAATGCTAATTCACTACGAAGACAGATCCGTGAGGGTACGTTTACTCAGAACACTAGTGGTCTGGCGCCAGGAATGGTTCAAGGGAATCTAGTCGTACTTCCTCAGAGCTGGGCTGATGAATTTCTTCAGTTTTGTGTAGCTAATCCCACTTCATGCCCCCTTATTGGGCTATCCAAACCAGGATCACCTTTCCTTCCCGAACTCGGCTCTGATATCGATATACGCTCGGATATTCCTCGATACCAAGTTTATCGTCATGGAGAACTGGTAGACACCGTATCTAATATTTCTGCGTTATGGACGGATGAGATGGTGGCTTTTGTTCTGGGCTGCTCATTTTCCTTTGAAGAGGCTTTGATCCAATCAGGACTCTCGATACGAAACATTGAGAATGCGCGAAATGTATCAATGTTTGAGTCTAATATACCCACACAGGGTGGCGGCCGATTCCATGGCAACCTAGTCGTTACCATGAGACCATTTTTAGCTGCTCAAGCCATTAGAGCGGTACAGGTAACCACACGTTTTCCAAAAGCTCATGGTGCCCCGGTACACCTCGGTAACCCAGAACTGATAGGAATTTCTGATCTCAGTCAACCAGACTATGGCGATCCGGTTACTGTACACAGTGACGAAATTCCAGTTTTCTGGCCTTGTGGAGTCACTCCCCAAGTGGCAGTTCGCAATGCTAAACCCCCTCTATGCATAACCCACGCCCCCGGAAAAATGCTGATCACTGATCGGCTGAACGCAGAGCTCTCAATTTTCTAATCAAACGCAACCACAACATATTCGTTCTACAATAATAAAAGAGGCTGACCCCCATGAATTACTCGCAAACTCTCAAAGCAATTGCGGCAACAGCTTTGCTGACCATTCCTTGCTTCTCAAGTTATGCTGAAGAACTTCCAGAAACCAAAATATCGGTAGTGGGGACTTGGAGCATGCTTCCCCAGTACAAAAATTTCGAAAAGCCATTTTGGACCGAAGAAGTCAGTAAAAAAAGCAACGGTGCGATTAAAGCCGACATCAAGGGCTTTAACGAAATGGGCTTGAAAGGCAGCGAGGTTGTTCGACTGATGAAACGGGGTGTCTTGGATTTTGGTTCTACCGTTGTAGGTTACCTAGCTGCCGACAGTTCGATGAATGAAGCTATTGACCTGGCAGGATTAAGTCCTGATATCGAAACAGCTCACCGAGTATCCAACGCTTATAAACCTAATCTCTCCAAATTGTACGAAGAAAGGTATGGCGTCAAACTACTGGGAATATGGCCCTATTCAGCCCAGGTTCTGTTCTGCAACACACCGTTAAAAGGACTTAAAGACCTATACGGCAAGAAAGTCAGAACGGCTAATCGAACACTGGCAGAGTTTGTTGGAGCATTAGGCGGCACTGGCGTTACCATGTCCTTTGGTGAAGTTGTCCAGGGCTTACAAAAAGGAGTCGTGGATTGCGCCATTACTGGCTCTATGTCTGGTTATTCAGCCAAATGGCATGAGGTATCAACTCACCTATATGCTCTTCCGGTCGGCTGGAGCCATGTTATGCATGGTGTCAGTTTAAAGGCCTGGAATAAGCTCAACCCTGAAGTACGCCAGTTTATCAGCCAGGAAATTAATGGCCTGGAAGAACGAATTTGGGATGCAGCAGCGAAAGAAACTATTGAAGGCATAAACTGCAATACAGGAACAGGCCCTTGTTCCTCAGGTCAATCAGCAAACATGACGTTGGTCTCCGTCTCCCAGCAAGACAAAGACGCTTTGGCTCAGATTCTAGAAGACGTTGTATTACCTAGTTGGGGCGAGCGTTGTGGAACCAGCTGCATTACCGATTGGAATAATACCGTCGGCAAGACCGTAAACAAACGCATCTATTGATCCTGTGCAGTGGTGTTAGACGCTTAGCTGCGGCTAGCACCGCTCTCCCTTAGCAGACTCTGTTGATAATTAGACGCTCTTTAAAAATGAATCCCTTTAGTGTTTCTCAATCACTTTTCCAATAACTACAGCTCTCAGCCAGTCCGGTTTTAACCTAGGAGATAGCGGTGGATAAATTAATAGAATTAGCCGAAAAATACAGTCGCTGGATGGCGTGGGCTGGGGGAAGCATGGTGTTGGCTTCCGCTTTACTGATTGCAGCAGAGGTCTTTCTGCGAAAGATCCTTAACATATCAATTGGAGGTGCAGATGAATTATCAGGTTACGCGCTGGGAGTATCCGTGACCTGGGCAATGTCTTTTACCCTGATGCATCGAGCCAATATTCGTATTGATGCGCTTTATCACTCATTACCACCTCGCCTCTGTGCCTTGCTAGACATACTTTCACTGGCTGCATTGGGAGCATTTGTCGGGTTGATTACCACCTATGCTGCCACTGTGGTTAGCGATACTTATACCTACAGCTCCACTGCGAATACACCTTTACAAACACCACTGATAATCCCCCAGGGGTTATGGTTATTTGGCTTTATTGTTTTTCTTTTGATTCTGTCATTACTACTGCTAAGAGGCTGTATCGCGCTAATCCGGGGAGACCTCAGCACCATCAATAAGATTTGCGGCGTCAGAACTGTTGAAGAAGACATCGATGAAGAAGTCTCTGACGACATTCGCGAACTTATCAACAACCGGAGTTAATTTAAAATGCTTATTGTCACCCTTAGCCTGCTACTGTTTCTACTAGCGCTCAGTCTCCCAATTGCTGCGGCTCTTGGAATTCTAGCTGTCACTTTAGATGGGATGTATTCTTTTCTCCCTCTGTATAAAGCAGTTGGAGAAATAACCTGGTCTTCCACCACAGACTTCTTATTGGTCGCTATTCCACTGTTTGTTCTACTTGGTGAGATCATGCTTCGATCGGGAGTCGCTGATCGTATGTATGAAGCGCTGGCCAAATGGGTTGGCTGGCTTCCAGGAGGGCTGATGCACTCAAATATTGGTGCATGTTCTTTATTTGCCGCAACTTCCGGCTCCAGTGTCGCAACAGCGGCAACCATAGGAACAGTTGCCCTGCCTCAAGTGGAAAAACAACAATACAACGAGTCCCTATTCCTCGGAACAATTGCCGCAGGTGGAACCTTGGGGATCCTGATACCACCTTCCATCAATATGATTATATACGGAGTACTTACCGACACCTCAGTACCAAAACTCTATTTGGCGGGCATTATCCCAGGCCTGGTACTTGCCGGACTATTCATGGCCATAATTATAGCTCTCTGCTTGATCAATCCTGCATATAAAGGACGCCGACAACTGTACTCTTGGTCGGAAAAATGGCAGAGCCTTAAAGCTCTGGTTGCTCCTTTTGTCATATTCGTTGTTGTTGTCGGATCAATTTACGGAGGCCTTGCAACTCCAACAGAAGCTGCGGCATTAGGTGTTGTTTGTGCACTAATTATTGCTCAAATTTATAACAGGCTGACCTTGGAAGTTTTACGTGAAGCGATTGAAGGCACCATGAAGACCACCGCTATGGTGATGTTAATCATAATGGCAGCCTATTTTCTAAACTTTGTACTTTCAGGCATCGGCTTGACGGATCAGCTCAACAACTTTATTGCCGAACTAGGCTGGTCACCGATGCAGACGCTGGTTGCAGTTGTCATTTTCTATCTACTTTTAGGCTGCTTTATGGAAACCCTGTCAATGATGATAACTACGGTACCGATTATCGCTCCTATTCTAATTCAAATGGGATTTGATCCGGTGTGGTTCGGTATCTTGCTAATGGTCTTGTTGGAAACCGCTCTAATAACCCCTCCAATTGGCCTTAACCTGTACGTTGTTCAGGGAGTACGAACAGGGGGGCCAATCAAGGACGTAGTCAAAGGTGTTATACCGTTTGTGATCGCAATGTTTCTGATGATTGTTTTGATAGTACTTTATCCACAGCTGGCTACCTGGTTACCCGAACAGGTTCTATAGCAATATAATTACCAGCTTGAAAACCATAGATCTGAATAGACGCTTTAACGCTACTGAACTAATGCAGAGCAGAGCATTAGTTCAGCGGTGAACAAGACTCCGAAGGCTCACAAGGAGATACCGAGCTAAACTGCATAGCTCGCTGTTTCTGTCGCTCATAGTACTCTTGCAATTGGCGCTCAACGGCTTTTTCTTCTATCAACGCGGAGGCTGTAACCAATCTAATTCCCATTTCATCAAGTTTTGGCAAAGCTGTCTTCAAATATGCTACGGTTACCGGATAGGGATGTCCGATTGCAACTGCAGCTCCCTCTTTTCGTGCAATGGCAATAGCTTTCTGAAATTGCTGGTCAACAAATGCCGTGGTCGCTTCGTGATCTAGAAATATATCACGCCGTAAATAAGGTATGCCCTGCTCTCGCGCCACTCGCCAAGCCACAGATTCAGGCGTGGTTCGACTATCGACAAAAAATAACTGTCGCTCTTTAGCCACTTCCATAACCCACTCCATCTGGGGTCGAAGACGGGTCAACAGACTGCCCATATGGTTGTTAAGCCCAAGCACCCCCGGAACGGTATCCAGATCATCCTGAAGAACCCTAACAAACTCAGCTCGAGTCAACTTTCGAGTCAATGCTCCTGGCCCAAGAGGGCGATCATGCGTATTTTCCATGGGAGCGTGCAACATGACCTCTTTCCCCCCCTGAACGGCCAATCGAGCAAGAGCCCCACCGTGAGGACTGTGAGGCAGGACAGCGTAGGTAACAGGCCCAGGGAGTTCAACCGCAGCACGTCCCTTAATCAGGTTATCACCTACATCATCAATCAAAACAACTAGTGCAGGCTGGGATACCGCGTCTACTTCGGCAGCTTCCGCTGAGTACAGGAACTGCCAAAGTATCAAAAATACAGTTGCCACAAACACATATATCGAGCGGTCGTTAATCTTCTCTACCTCCATGAATTATGCGCTGTGACAATGCCAAATATTTGGAAAAACAGTTAAGCCTTGTCCTCTTTTCACCAGTACAGGGGTCACAACAACAATGGTAAACAGCTATCAGGTACGGGGTAATTCCCCTCGCTGATAGATTGAAATACCCTTAAGCAGATTCAGCGCCTCATTGAGTTGATAATCGGTTGCCAGTAATTTGCTTTCAGCTTCATTGCTTACCTTGGCTTCTTCAGCTGCTTTTTGGCTGCCATTGCTAAGGTGCCCCTGAAGGTCAGCTTCCTTAACCGTCTGCCTGACAGCAACCTTAGTTACTTTTGAAGGCTCTACAATGATATCTGGAATAATCCCCTCCGCTTGAATAGATCGGCCAGACGGTGTGAAGTAACGGGCAGTCGTCAGTTTCAATGCACGTTCGTTAGTCAAAGGCAAAACCGTTTGGACAGAGCCTTTACCAAAACTGCGGGTCCCCATGACCACAGCCCTTTTCTGATCTTGCAATGCCCCCGCAACGATTTCCGATGCCGAAGCAGAGCCTCCGTTGATCAGTACAACTACCGGTAGGCCATCACTGGGATCGTTCGCTGTTGCAGAATAGCGCAGTTCAGCCTGCTTGAGACGCCCCTTGGTGTAAACTATCAGACCATCATCAAGAAATGCATCACTGATTTCGACCGCAGCCTGAAGGACTCCACCAGGGTTATTACGCAAATCCAGAATAAAGCCCTTCAATTCAGTTTTGTCTTTTAACGCATTAATCGCATCAGTAAGATCTTTACCTGAATCTACTTGGAACTGAGATACCCGAAGATACCCATATTGCTCATCTATAAGGCGTTTCTTAACGCTGGTAACCTTAATAATGGCACGAGTAACCGTTATCTCCAGTGGCTGGCTTTCCCCTTCGCGAACAACAGTAAGCACTATGTCAGTGCCTATTTTTCCGCGCATTAGATTTACCGCGTCATTCAAGTCCATACCCTGGACAGAATGAGTGTCCAGCTTAATGATGACATCTCCAGCTTGAATGCCAGCCCTTTGGGCGGGCGTATCATCTATTGGTGCCACGACCCGGACGAAACCATCCTCCATTCCGACTTCAATTCCCAACCCTCCAAACTCACCGCTGGTGCTAACCCGTAAGTCTTTAAATGCTCTGGGATCAAGATAATTAGAATGAGGATCAAGTCCTGACAACATCCCTTTAATAGCGTTCTCCAGTAATTCCGAATCATCCACCGGCTCGACATAAGCAGTTTTTACCCGATCAAAAATCTCGGTAAAAGTCCTCAATTCCTCTAAGGGTAACGGCTGAACTTTTGGTGGCGAAGGAACCTGAACTGCTGACTCACTCTGCTCTGCTTTTGTTGGCTCCGCTGTGTAAGCAGTCCCTGACCAGGCAACGCTCAGACTCAGCAACACTGGTGCAATAAACTTTATGTGACCCATCATCTGTAACATTTCCTTAACTTACCCCTGACTCCGTCGAAGCCAGGGTTTTGGATTATAGGGCTGCCCTTTATAGCGAATAGCAAAATACAGGCCTGTGCTGGATAGACCACCGCTATCGCCAACTGTTGCAATTTTTTCACTCGTAGAAACCCAGTCTCCAACTTCCTTGAGCAAACTTTCATTGTGACCATAAAGGCTCATGTACCCATTTCCATGATCTACGATTATCAGCAATCCGAACCCCCTCAGCCAATCAGCAAAGACAACCCGTCCATGATGTACCGCTGTCACCTGTCGCCCCATCGGAGCACTGATAAGAATACCTTCGTTTTTTATCCCTTGGTCCGTTCTACTTCCGTAACTGCGAACCACTCGTCCTTTTGTCGGCCACTTCAACTTACCCTTGAATTGAGAAAACTCTTTGCTCTCCCAGCTCAAATCAATTTTCTTCAAAGTCTGCTGTAATTGCTTCAGCACTTGCTGCAACCGTTGCCGATCAGACTTCATACGCTGTAAACGCTTGTCACCTCCGCTGATCTGACGCTTTAATTGTCCAAGGGCTTTCTTCCTTTGACGTCGACTGGCCTCCAGTTGTTCAGAATTACGTTTCAATTGTGACTGACGCTGCTCCAATTGCTGCTGCCGTGCTGCAATCTCCCTCTCCACATCAGTAAGAGAAGCCAATGTCTGTTGATATAGCGCAATAGATTCAATTTTTGATCGGTTCAAGTACTCATAGTAGCGTAAAATTCGAGAAAGACGTTCGGGGTTCTTTTGATTCAACAATAATTTGATCTGATCCTGGCGACCCATTCGGTAAGCCGCTAACAACTGTTTTCGAAGGATTTCTGCCTGTTCGACTTGTGCCTCCTTTAAACGATTCTGCTCCTCAGCCAGTGCTTTCAGTTGCTTCTGGCCTTCACTGATCTGCTGCTGATTGACTCGAATCGCCTGACTCAATTTTCCTGCTTTCTTTTCTGACCCTCTGAGCGCAGTTTGCAGGCTTTTACTCTCTCCTTTGAATTCTTTTAATTGAGTTTCAAGCTTTCGAATATTCTTCTGCAACTGACGGACTTTCTTTTCAGTCACGGCTGAATCAGCCCCCAGACTAACTGACGGCAGCCCGACAAATGTAAGGAAGAAAATAAGATAGCAAAGAGGAAAGGATAAAATGAAATTGTTCAACGAGATAAGCTCAATCTCTCGAATAAAAAGCCGGATAGGCCCTGACTATAAACCAGGACTATCCGATTTGTATACTTATCTGCCAATACTGTTGTTAACTAACACAACAGCTGCCACCATCCAATTGTTTAGCGGATAAGCGAATGGCCGCTCATCTCTGCCGGCTTTTCAAGCTGCATCAACTGCAATAAGGTCGGCGCCAAGTCTGCCAGGCTACCATCCTTGAGTGCCAGTTCACGAGGTCCAGAGTAAATCAAACCAACCGGCCATAGAGTATGTGCAGTATGGGCTTGTCCGGTAGAGGGGTCACTCATTAACTCAACGTTGCCGTGATCAGCAGTAATTAGCATCTGCCCACCCACGGCCTGCAAAGCTTCTTGTACACGCCCCAGGCACTGATCGACCGCTTCTACTGCTTTCACGGCAGCATCAAACTTGCCGGTATGGCCAACCATATCCGGGTTGGCATAATTACAAACAATCAGCTCATACTTGTTGGAAGCTATTGCCGCAACCAACTTATCAGTCAGCTCTGGCGCGCTCATTTCCGGTTTAAGGTCGTAGGTCGCAACATCCGGCGAAGGTACCAAGATACGATCTTCACCTGGATACTGCTCTTCCCGACCACCGTTGAAGAAAAAGGTCACATGAGCATATTTCTCAGTTTCAGCAATGCGCAACTGAGTCTTCCCAAGAGACGACATATACTCGCCCAGACCATTACTGATGGTTTCAGGTGGATAAGCACAGGCCGTGTCGATATCTGCAGAATATTCGGTCATCATGACATAACCAGCCAACTGCAGTTCACGCTCACGCTCAAACCCGTTAAAGTTGGAATCAACAAAAGCGCGGGTAATTTCACGAGCCCGATCTGGACGAAAGTTAGCACAGATGACAACATCTCCGTCATTGATAACCCCCTTCGGATGACCATCAGCATCTGTAATAACAGTCGCTTGCACAAACTCGTCATTCTCATTACGTTGATAGGCGTCTGCAAGCGCGTCAGAAGCTGATAGACTGGAAAACTTTCCTTTTCCCCGTGTCATCGCATCATAGGCCTGCTGCACTCGATCCCAGCGGTTATCACGATCCATCGCAAAGTAACGTCCGGTAATTGTTGCTATAACTCCGGTTCCCAGCCTATCAAGTTTTGCCTCCATTGCTTCAATAGAAGGTAAAGCGCTGCGAGGAGGCATATCCCGACCATCCAGAATGGCGTGAACGCAGATTGACTTGGCCCCACGCTTAGCGGCCATCTCGCACAGGGCCTGAATATGTTCCTCATGACTGTGTACTCCCCCAGGAGATAACAGACCAAAAAGATGGACAGCTTTGCCCTGACTGATTGCCCGATCAAGGTTTTCTACCAGCACCGGGTTGGAAAAAAAGTCACCTTCCTCAATCGCTTTGGAGATACGCGTGAAATTTTGATAAACGGTACGTCCCGCTCCCATATTCATATGGCCCACTTCAGAATTACCCATCTGGCCTTCTGGTAGCCCGACAGCCATACCAGATGTTGCGATCATTGAGTGGGGGGACTTATCCCATAACTTATCCCAAACAGGTGTATGGGCAGCAGCAATGGCATTATCCTTAGCACTTTCGTTGAATCCCCAACCATCGAGAATAATTAGAGCAGTAGGTGTATTAACTTGAGACATCGTAGCGGTAGGTCCTGATGGATTAGCAAGAGTCGATCAAAGAAAGCGCTATTTTACTTGTCCTCTGTCTGGACTACCAGTTTCACTGACAGCATGCCACCAAACAACCCCAGCACTCAGAATATTAAGCTCTGCCAGCCCCTCAACAGAGCTGATTAGCAGCACCCGGCCCCTCTAGTCTGCCGCATATTTGTTCATGCAGTTTTGGTAAGCGCTAGTTTCACGTAAGCCCATAAAATAACTATCAGCAAAGTAACTCAGCATACAGGCGGGATCTCTCTTCACTATTTTTCGGATACAGGCATAGGTTGCGTTGGGAGAACAGACCCTAAACCGGTCTATCGCATCAAAACCGGTTTTTGGGTGGGTAGCCAGTCGTGTAGCTACTCTGGACTGCACAACAGGTAAACTTCCCTTGGGCAGCCTCATCTCCAGCTCAGCTAATTTCGAGGCCGACAAGTAGTTCCTAAACAGCCCGTAATCCAACTGCTGTAATAGTAAATAGTTAAGAAGCGCCTCTTGTGCATACCCATGCCGTTGATACAGCGACCCTAATAACAGGTAGCAGGCAACAACCCCTTCATCCGCACAACGATTCAGTTTTTTTAACGCTTCAGGAAAGCTTCTTTTCGCCTTGGACCATTGGAGAAAATGCTGAATATAGAGTTCATTAATGGCTTGGGGCTGTCGAAGCTTAGCCGCATCCAGTAACTTTTTATCCGCCAGTGAAAGAGCTTCGCCCCCTTGTCTGAGCAGCCACTTGGAGTATAAATAAAGTCCCTGAGGGTTCGCTCTGACGGTATCCGCACCATTACCACCAGCCACAGCCCTCATCGCCGATAACCAGGCAGGAGTCAGATTCAGACAACGCTGCCAACAATAATGAGCGGCATCCATCTGCCCCCTCTCAGCAGCTTTCTGGTAATACTGATACGCAAGTTCAGCGTTGACATCAAACCCGTAAGCTCCAAATTCATACAACCAACCAAGGATAAATAGGCCATCAGCACTGTGTTCAAGGTTTGATACTAATATTGGATCAATTCGCCCAGCAGTGATTATTTTTTCCGCAGCCTTTTCGACAAATATTGAGACACCAACAGACGGGTTAACAATGGTTGTCGTGTTAACAGAGGGGACTTGAGTTGAAACAGCGGGTTGGCGCAGAGGAGCGATAGAGTCCGGCGTCGTTGGCTGAATGCCCGGAACAGCCTGACTGGCAGGGTTCGCCAAGGTCGGCCAGGCAAACAAAAAGCAGCTGGCAGAAATAATAAACATACGCAGGTGTTGGAAAATCATAACCAACCTGCCTCAGATTTGCTCTTCCCACTGAAGATTTCCGATTTCGACCCGTACCCAGTCAAAACCGACTTTACGAGCAACAGAAACCGCACCATCAAGGCTCTTGAATTCTCTCTCGCTATTATTGCGCTGCAAGGTCAGAGCTTCTTCCCGATCGTCCTGGGTGACAAATTTCAGGTTCCAGCCTTTCGCCATTGATATCGGCACTGCGCGGCATAGTTTGAAGCAACCTGCATTAAAGAGAAGTTTCAATTCCTTTTCTTGCATGTCATTTTTTCTTATAGATGTTCATGTTTCGTTTAAGTTTACTTTATATCTGATAATAATCAATCACTATCTAATTTTGATTATCTATTTCGAGATATGGTTATTCGTAAATATTGTTGATTTAAAACAGGCCTGTGCTAATTCAGACAAGATTCAGTAGCTGTTTTTCCAACCAAAGCTTCAATTCATAACAGTCTCCTTAAAAAGATATATGCCCCTGACCTTTCCCTCCTTTGACTTGCCGCTGCGCCCCGTAGTTTCTATCTTCATGAAAGGGTATACTCTCGCATCTATTATTGGGGAGGCTTACTCTGAATGCAGATTTCGCAGTCGGCTGCCTCCTTGGCACTGTTGCCCGCCCACTTAATCAGCAAAGAGACATTCGGAATTCTGTAATGGAGCAATATATCGAGTTTGCAACCAACCACTGGGAGTTGGTATTGGCATTTGCAGCGACCTTGGCCATGCTGTTGTACAATGAATCCCGCAAAGGTGGAAAATCCGTTTCTACCCACATTGCGACTCAGATGATCAACAAAGATGAGGCTGTTCTGCTGGATATTCGGCCGAAGAAAGAATTTAAAACCGGCCATATCGTTTCATCAGTTAACATTCCCTATGCTGAATTAGATAAACGCATAAGCGAAATACAGAAATTTCGCGATAAGCCCGTTATTGTGGTTTGCAACCTGGGTCAAACATCATCCGGAGCTGCCAAGAAACTCAAGGACGCTGAGTTCACCAATGTGGTAAAACTGCAAGGCGGTATTACTGAGTGGAAGTCTCAGAATCTACCTCTGACTAAGAAATAAATTATCATGGCCACAATTGATTTTTACGGTACTCAGTATTGCCCATACTGCGTTCGCGCCAAAGCCCTGCTAGAAAAAAAACACGTCAGCTTCAATGAAATAAGAGTTGACCTTGAACCTGCCAAGCGCGGGGAAATGCAGCAAAGAGGTGGTGGTCGCACCGTACCACAGATTTTTATTGATGATGTCAGTATCGGTGGCTGTGACGAACTTCACGCACTAGAACGTAGCGGCGAATTAGACCCATTACTTGAAGGCTAAAGATTCAAAGTCAGCTGATTCAAAAACGATGATTCTTAAAATAAACAACCCGGTTTTATTGGTTATCAGGAACAAAGGAAACTAAGCGATGGCTGAACAAGAAGCAACTCCACAAACAGAAAACGACCAGGCTCAGCCTCATTTTTCTGTACAACGTTTATACCTGAAAGATGCATCTTTCGAAGCTCCGGGCTCACCAGCGCTTTTCACTAAGCAATGGGCACCAGAAGTCGGCCTCGATCTGAACACTCGCACAAAAAAAATTAACGAAGACCTGTACGAAGTTGTACTGACACTGACGGTAACGGCTAAAAGTGAAGGTGAAACAGCTTTCTTGATAGAAATCCAGCAAGCCGGCCTATTTCAGATTCAGAACATAGAGGGCCCAGGGCTGCAGCATACGCTAGGTGCTTTCTGCCCCACGATTCTGTTCCCTTACGCTAGAGAGGCCGTGGATAACCTGGCAAACAAAGGTAGTTTCCCTCCCCTCATGTTGGCCCCCGTCAACTTTGAAGCTCTGTTTGCCGAGCAAATGCAGCAGCAGGAAGCAGAAGCCCAGGAAACTCACTGATTGATCAGACAATCTTTGGACGTTACCCTTTAGGGCATTTATTCAAAATGCCTCGGAGATTCTTCGGGGCTTTTTTGTTTACCACTCCGCACTGCAGTCATCCGATAACCCAGTCTCTTTCGGAAAATATTCTGTCAAAAAAAAAACCCCGTTCAATCGAACGGGGCTTTACTATTCAAGGCGAGCCATTAAAGCCCGCAAACTAAAAATCAACCTAAATATGGCGTACCTGGTCAATTTCATACTCAACCCCACCATTAGGGGTTTTGACCACTACGACATCACCCTCTTCTTTGCCGATAAGCGCTCTGGCAATTGGCGAGTTGACTGAGATTTTCTTGTGCTTTAGATCAGCTTCATCATCTCCAACAATCTGGTAACAAACTGTATCATCAGTATCCAGATTAATGATATCCACTGTCGTGCCAAAAATAACTTTTCCAGTTTGAGGAATCTTGGTGACATCAATCACCTGAGAACCTGAAAGCTTGCTTTCAATTTCCTTTATCCGTCCCTCGGTAAACCCCTGCTGCTCACGAGCCGCATGGTATTCGGCATTTTCTTTTAGATCACCGTGTTCACGAGCCTCGGCAATCGCCTGAATAATCCGTGGACGCTCGACAGTTTTAAGTTGGTTGAGTTCTTCACGGAGCTTCTGCTCACCATGAATCGTCATTGGTACTTTATTCATACACTAATACCTGCATGTAATTCCTGTAGGCTACGGACGTCCTTCTCTTCACCAAATTGTAACGCTTCAACTTCCGCTTCAGCACCCGCCAGGGTCGTGGTATACGGTATTTTATGTTGCAACGCAGAGCGGCGAATTTCGGCTGAGTCCCGAATAGCACTACGACCTTCAGTGGTGTTTACCACATATACGATTTCGTCGTTCTTTATCATATCGACGATATTTGGCCGACCTTCGGTCACCTTATTAACAAGTTCCGCACCAATACCATTGTCGGCCAATAATTGATGGGTTCCTGCTGTGGCAACCAGTTCAAAGCCTAGCTCAACCAAGGACTTGGCGACAGCCAAGGCCCCTGGCTTGTCTACATCACGAACACTCACAAAAGCCTTACCCGGCTCCGGCAATATTTCATTTGTTCCGATATGTGCTTTGGAAAACGCTTCTCCGAAACTGGTACCCACGCCCATCACTTCCCCGGTAGATTTCATCTCTGGACCGAGAATCGGATCAACACCCTGGAACTTATTAAACGGGAATACAGCCTCTTTAACACAGTAGTATGGTGGAATAATCTCCCGAGTGAAGCCTTGCTCTTCCAGACTGGTACCAGCCATGACTCGCGCTGCTATTTTTGCCAGAGATGCACCGATGCACTTGGAAACAAAAGGTACCGTCCGAGAAGCACGAGGGTTGACTTCAATAACATAGATCTCGCCATCCTGATAGGCCAGCTGAGTATTCATCAGGCCGACAACACCAAGCTCCAGCGCCATCATCGACACTATTTCACGCATTCTGTCCTGAACATCATCTGCCAGATTATATGGCGGAAGAGAACAAGCCGAATCACCGGAATGTACGCCACACTGCTCGATATGCTGCATAATCGCGCCAATAACGACTTTCTCCCCATCGCAGACCGCATCAATATCCACTTCGATCGCCGCAGATAAAAAACGGTCTAACAAAACGGGTGCATCATTAGAGACCTGCACAGCTTCGTTCATATAACGACGCAACTCTTCGTCGTTGTAAACGATCTCCATGGCCCGTCCACCCAGCACATATGAGGGGCGGACAACCATCGGATACCCGATCTGTTCCGCTTTAACGATCGCTTCTTCCAGGCTTCGTACGGTGGCGTTCTCAGGCTGTTTCAGATTCAGCCGCTGGATCATTTGCTGGAAACGCTCACGATCTTCAGCACGGTCAATCGCTTCTGGGCTGGTGCCGATAATCGGTACACCTGCAGCTTCTAGCGCAACGGCCAGCTTCAGCGGAGTTTGCCCACCATACTGCACTATCACACCTTTCGGCTGCTCAACATTCACGATTTCCAGAACATCTTCCAGCGTTACCGGCTCAAAATATAGACGATCAGAAGTATCGTAGTCGGTTGAAACCGTTTCCGGATTACAGTTAACCATAATGGTTTCGTAGCCATCTTCACGCATCGCCAGTGCAGCATGAACACAGCAGTAGTCAAACTCAATGCCCTGGCCAATACGGTTTGGACCACCACCGAGAACCATGATCTTGTCTCGATCACTGGGATTAGCCTCGCACTCTTCTTCATAAGTGGAGTACATATAAGCAGTATCGGTCGCAAATTCTGCTGAACAGGTGTCAACACGCTTATACACAGGTCGCAAGCCCATGCCATGCCGACGCTTACGGAATTCTTTTTCAGTCACGCCTAACAGCTTGGCCAGTCGCCCATCTGAAAAGCCTTTGCGTTTTAAGCGATAGACCAGATCTTTGCTTAATTCACTCAAAGCCAGCTTGGAAACCGCTTGCTCTTCTTTAATCAGGTCTTCCAATTGAACCAGGAACCAGTGATCAACACCGCTGAGCTGATAAATTTCGTCAACGGAAAGACCAAAGCGCAACGCATCACCGATATACCAGATACGATCTGAACCGGGATTCTTTAATTCACGCACCAGAGTGTCACGGGCATCTTTTGATTCCAAATCAACAATAGGATCAAATCCTTCAACACCAACTTCCAACCCTCGAAGTGCCTTCTGCATGGATTCCTGCAAAGTACGGCCAATAGCCATCACTTCACCCACAGATTTCATCTGAGTGGTTAGCCGGTCATTGGCCTGGGGGAATTTCTCAAATGCAAAACGTGGAATTTTAGTCACCACGTAATCAATGGCAGGCTCAAAAGAAGCAGGAGTGCGACCGCCTGTGATATCGTTCTGCAATTCGTCCAGGGTGTATCCCACCGCCAGCTTGGCAGCAACTTTAGCAATAGGGAAGCCGGTGGCTTTAGAAGCCAGAGCAGATGAACGGGATACCCTTGGATTCATCTCGATAACAACCAGGCGCCCGGTTTTTGGATCCATGCCAAATTGCACATTTGAGCCGCCGGTTTCAACACCAATTTCACGCAACACCGCCAGAGATGCATTCCGCATGATCTGGTATTCTTTGTCCGTCAGGGTTTGTGCCGGAGCAACGGTGATTGAGTCTCCCGTATGCACACCCATCGCGTCAAAATTCTCAATCGCGCAGACAATGATGCAGTTATCGTTCTTATCACGAACGACCTCCATCTCATATTCTTTCCAACCAATCAGAGACTCATCGATCAACAGCTCACTGGTGGGAGATAAATCCAATCCTCGTTCACAGATTTCAACAAACTCTTCTTTGTTGTAGGCAATACCTCCGCCGGTCCCCCCCATAGTAAAGGATGGACGAATAATACAGGGAAAGCCCAATTGCCCCTGGACCTGCATTGCTTCTTCCAGACTGTGAGCGATTGCTGCACGTGGACACTCCAGGCCGATAGACTTCATCGCCTTATCAAATCGATCGCGGTCTTCTGCTTTATCAATGGCATCCTGGGTAGCACCGATCATTTCAACATCAAACTGATCAAGAACCCCTTCACGGGCAAGATCCAGCGCACAGTTCAATGCTGTTTGACCGCCCATTGTCGGCAACAATGCATCAGGGCGTTCCTTCTCAATGATCTTGGCAACAGTCTTCCAATGAATCGGCTCGATATAGGTCGCATCCGCCATCGCTGGATCAGTCATAATGGTGGCTGGGTTGGAGTTCACCAGAATAACGCGATAGCCCTCTTCACGCAGAGCCTTACAGGCTTGGGCGCCAGAGTAGTCAAACTCACAGGCCTGACCGATAATGATCGGACCTGCGCCCAGGATTAGAATGCTTTTTAAGTCAGTACGTTTTGGCATTTATCAGAACCGGTATTGTTTGTTCAATATAAAAGCTGTTCAGCAAAACAGTTACTCATTACCTGCTGGGAGTGCGCCGATGCGCACACCCACCCCTTAGTTAACGACGGGCCTGCATTGAATCGATAAAACGATCAAACAGTGGTGCCACATCGTGAGGGCCAGGACTTGCTTCAGGGTGTCCCTGGAAGCTAAAGGCCGACTTATCCGTTCGCTCGATACCTTGTAACGAGCCATCAAATAACGACTTGTGCGTAGCACTCAGATTGTCAGGAAGGGATTCTTCATCAACGGCAAAACCGTGGTTCTGGCTGGTAATCATCACAACACCGGAATCCAGCTGCTGAACAGGATGATTGGCGCCATGATGACCAAACTTCATCTTGATGGTTTTAGCACCGCTGGCAAGAGACAACAGTTGATGTCCCAGGCAGATACCAAAAATGGGCAGGTCAGCATCCAGAATTTCTTTGATCGCGGCAATAGCATAGTCGCAAGGCTCTGGATCACCAGGGCCGTTAGACAAGAACACACCATCAGGATTCAACGCCAAAACGTCTTTTGCCGGAGTCTGGGCCGGAACCACCGTCAGCTTACAGCCACGCTCGACCAGCATCCGAAGAATATTGCGTTTAACACCAAAGTCATAAGCAACAACGTGGAACGGCGATTCCTCTGCAGCTACACCGTAACCGTCGACCAGATCCCAGGTGGATTCAGTCCACTCATAGGGGCTGTCAACAGTCACTTCCTTCGCCAGATCCATCCCTTTCAAGCCAGGGAAAGCGTTGGCTAGCTCTACCGCTGCCGACTCGTCTTCAACGACCGCATCGCCAGTGATAATGCAGCCATTTTGTGCGCCTTTCTCCCGTAGAATCCGGGTCAGACGACGGGTATCAATATCAGCAATGCCAATAATATTTCGTGCCTTAAGGTAGTCTGACAGGGACTGCTCACTGCGCCAGCTACTGGCGACCAGTGGTAAATCGCGAATAACCAATCCAGCAGCCCAGATATTGGCAGACTCTTCATCTTCGGAGTTGATACCGGTATTGCCGATATGTGGATAAGTCAGAGTTACGATTTGCCGTGCATAGGAAGGATCGGTCAGGATCTCCTGGTAGCCGGTCATCGAGGTATTAAATACCACCTCGCCACTAGTCTGTCCCTCAGCACCAATGGCTATGCCCCTGAAAATGCTACCGTCAGCCAAGGCCAGAATGGCTGGTCTAGTCAATGTCGCCTCTCCCACAAAAAACTTCGATGAATTCGAATTTCAACTACTGGAATTTTCACTACCAAACAGAAAAAACAGTAAATTCAAGACTTTATCTACAAAAAGCGGGATGCAAATCAATCATTGCATCCCGCTTTTTATCAATTATTCCAACCGACCACTTTGACGTGGCCAAATTCGCTGCATACTACTAAAAAATGAGCCATAAATCTAGATGGTCGGCCATCTCAAAACAAATAGTCAAAATCAAGGAACAATTAAACAATTACCTCTGAATAAGATAACATCCACACATACCAGCTCAATGCATTTAACTGATAGAAAAAACCCGCTGAACCAGAAGGCACAGCGGGTTTTTATTACATCAAGAGTACTCTAAATCAAAGCTGGCTAAATACCGGCTATCTTAAAGCCTCCCAGGTTCAGATATTTACTTCTCAACCATACCTTTTACAACAGCAACTACGCGACGGTTTTCGCGACGACCTTCTTTGGTTTTGTTGGATGCAACAGGGCGAGTTTCACCATAACCTTCTGCTTTAACACGGTTTTTAGCGATACCATATTTGTTAACCAGGTCATTAGCAACGGCTTGCGCACGACGCAGAGACAACTGCTGGTTATATGCTTCTTTACCAGTGCTGTCAGTATGACCTTCGATGTAAGCCAGAGAACCCGGTGCTTTTTTCATAAAGTCAGCAACACGTGCAATTTCACCATCGTACGCTCTGGTTACTACGGCAGAATCAAGTGCAAAGTAAACATTCAGATTAACTTCCATCAGTACCTGAGCCTTGATCTCACAGCCATTCACATCAACTGTAGCACCAGGAGGTGTTCTCAAGCACTTGTCCTTATAGTTAGGTACACCGTCATTGTCACTGTCTAATGGGCAACCATCACGGTCAACCAGTACACCTGCAGGAGTGTTCGGGCACTTATCGTTAACATCAACAACACCATCACCATCACTATCAGACGGAGTTACCATTGGAGCAGGTATATCGTCACAACCTTCAACCCGGGATCCTGCGAACCAGTCCTTACCCCTGACACAGTCCCCATTACTATCTTTAACAAATACTCCGTTGGAATCATGCCAGTAGACGTCATGATTCTGCTTACCAGTATCATGAGCAAGAGCAGCTACAGGTAGACTAAACATTGCTACAACCGCTGACGTAATGAGCATTTTCTTCATTCTATATCTCCTTGAAAAAACAAAATTCGGCATAGTATAACCAATCCGAATCACAACATGTTCTGATTTGTTCGGCACCACACCGGCAAACCATTGTTTTGATGCGCAAACACCCACACACGAAACCAGACACTTATTTTTTATAACACAACTGTTTATAAATGCAGATCTAAGCGCTGTCCACTCAAATACCGGATAACTATCAAAAAAAGTCAAAATTCACCGGCATCAGGCCCATACATTGCCTGACAACATCAAGAACTATTTCAGTCCGAGAACGTCCTGCATATCATACAAGCCCTTATCCGCTTGCATTAACCAGGTAGCGGCCCGAGCCGCACCTTTTGCGAAAGTCATCCGACTACTGGCTTTGTGAGTAATCTCAACCCGCTCACCTTCAGTCGCAAACAACACGGTGTGCTCTCCAACAATGTCGCCCGCACGGATAGTTTCGAAACCAATCTCTTTATCACTACGGGGACCGATCTGGCCTTCACGACCATAAACCGCACACTCACTTAGATCCCGCCCCAGAGTTTCGGCAATCACTTCACCTAACCGCAAGGCCGTCCCTGAAGGAGAATCCACTTTATGCCGATGATGAGCTTCGATCACTTCGATATCGTACTCATCCCCCATTACTTCGGCAGCTAGCGCCAGAAGTTTAAAACAAAGATTAACGCCAACACTCATGTTTGGCGCAAACACAACGCCAATGGTTTCACCGGCCTTAGCAATCTCTGCCTTTTGCTGCTCGTTAAAGCCAGTGGTTCCAATAACGATTTTTTTACCGTTCCGACGACAGATTTCCAGATTCTCAAGGGTCAGCTCAATTGACGTGAAGTCGATAAGCACATCGAATGCATCCAGCACTTCTGTCAAGGCTCCGACCGCTTTGACTCCAATCTTACCGGCGCCAACCAGCTCACCGATATCAGCCCCCAGCAAGCTGCTGTTCGGATTAATGATTGCCGCCGTCAGTTCAACCCCTTCAGCCTCCATCACCGCCTGCAGCAAATTTTTACCCATCCGGCCGGCAGCGCCAGTAATAGCAATACGCGTCATAGTACTTTCCTGGTCAATTTATAGTACTTTCCTGGTCACTTTATCGTACTTTTCTAGTCAGTTCCCAGACTACATGTCCTCAAAGAACTTCTTCACGCCATCAAAGAAGGAGGTTTTCTTAGGTGAATGTTTTTCATACTTTTCATCAAGACTGGCCTGAAATTCCCGCAGCAGCCCTTTCTGCTTACTGCTTAGATTGACAGGTGTCTCAACGAGAATACGACACATCAGATCCCCAGGAGAGCCGCCTCGCACAGGAGTGACACCTTTCGCCCGCAATCGGAACATCTTGCCACTTTGAGTTTCAGCAGGAACCTTAAGCTTAACTCTGCCATCTAAGGTCGGCACCTCTAATTCCCCACCCAGGGCGGCGTCAACAAAACTAATCGGAACCTCACAGTAAAGATTACGGCCATCTCGCTCAAAAATGGCATGATCTCGAACAGACACCTGAACAAACAGATCGCCGGACGGCCCACCATGCACACCTGCCTCACCTTCACCAGCAAGACGAATTCGATCACCGGTATCAACACCGGCAGGAATTTTAACCGATAAGGTTTTGCTTTCTTCTACGCGCCCACGGCCATGGCAGTCATGGCAGGGATCCTTGATGATCTTACCTTCCCCATGACAAGCAGGACATGTCTGCTGCACAGAAAAGAAACCTTGCTGCATTCGTACCTGACCAATCCCCCCACAGGTACCGCACTGCTGTGGCGTTGAGCCTGCTTTAGCTCCACTACCGCTGCAGGTTTTACAACCTACCAGAGTTGGTATGCGGATTTTTTTCTCAACCCCTTTTACAGCCTCCTCAAGGTCCAGCTCAATGGTGTATCGAAGGTCCGCCCCCCGCTGCACATGACTACGACGACTACCGCCTCCGCCGCCAAAAATATCACCAAAGACATCTCCGAATACATCGCCGAACCCGCCTGTACCTCCAAACCCTCCAGCACCACCATTAGGATCAACACCCGCATGACCATACTGATCATAGGCAGCCTTTTTCTGAGCGTCAGAGAGTACTTCGTAGGCCTCGTTAGCCTCTTTAAAGCTTTCTTCCGCACCTTTGTCATCGGGGTTACGGTCGGGATGGTGCTTCATCGCCATCCGGCGATAAGCCTTTTTAATATCCCGATCAGATGCGTCTTTGGAGACGCCAAGAACTTCGTAATAATCTCTCTTGGACATGGCAGATTGTCTCAGTCAAACAGTTGGCCAGCACAGATGGCCGGGTAGACTTGGATGCAAAAACGGCAACGCAGGAATAATCCCACGTTGCCGGCTTAGACGTTGATGTTGCCCGACCTCAGATTGAGTATCGAACAACACCTGAAGTAATCGACAAAGCGATTACTTTTTGTCGTCTTTTACCTCTTCAAACTCAGCGTCGACCGCATCGTCAGCTGATTGAGCTTCAGCACCGGCATCTTCACCTGCACCTGCTTGAGCCTGGGCTGCTTGCTCAGCATACATTTTCTGAGCAACAGGAGAGACGGCTTCAGTAAGGGCAGTTGTTTTAGCTTCAATCGCTTCCTTGTCTTCACCCTTCAATACTTCTTCCAGCTCAGAGATTGCGGTTTCAATCGCTTCCTTCTCACCAGCTTCAACCTTATCTCCAGCTTCTTCCAGAGTCTTCTTAGCTGAATGGACCAGGCCATCGGCAGTATTGCGAACCTGGATCATTTCCTCAAACTTGGCATCTTCAGCAGAATGGGCTTCTGCATCAGCAACCATCTTTTCGATATCTTCATCAGACAATCCGGAAGAGGCCTTGATTACGATAGACTGTTCTTTTCCTGTCGCCTTATCCTTTGCTGACACATTGAGAATACCGTTAGCATCCAGATCAAAGCTGACCTCAATCTGAGGCATTCCACGAGGTGCAGGAGGAATATCAGCCAGATCAAAACGTCCCAAGGACTTATTCTGGGCAGCTTGCTTACGTTCACCCTGAACTACGTGAATCGTAACCGCGCTTTGATTGTCATCTGCTGTAGAGAAAATCTGCGATTTCTTGGTCGGAATAGTCGTATTCTTATCAATCAAAGATGTAGCAACGCCACCCATGGTTTCAATACCAAGTGTCAACGGAGTAACATCAAGCAGCAATACGTCTTTCACCTCTCCAGACAGTACAGCACCTTGAATCGCCGCACCCATGGCTACCGCTTCATCAGGGTTAACGTCTTTACGAGCTTCTTTACCGAAGAACTCTTTAACCTTCTCCTGAACCAAAGGCATACGAGTCTGACCACCCACCAGAATCACATCTTCGATTTCAGAGTTGGACAGGTCTGCATCTTTCAGTGCTTGAGCGCAAGGAATAAGGGTCCGGGCAACCAGCTCTTCAACAAGGGACTCCAGTTTGGCTCGAGTCACTTTCACATTCAAATGCTTAGGTCCACTAGCATCAGCGGTGATATATGGCAGATTCACATCAGTCTGCTGACTGGAAGAAAGCTCAACCTTAGCTTTTTCTGCAGCTTCTTTAAGACGCTGTAAAGCCAGTGGGTCATTATGAAGATCAATACCACTTTCTTTCTTAAACTCTGCGGCCAAATACTCAATCAAACGCAGGTCAAAGTCTTCACCACCCAGGAAGGTGTCACCATTGGTAGAAAGCACTTCAAACTGGTGCTCACCATCAACTTCTGCAATTTCGATGATGGAAATATCAAAAGTACCACCACCCAGATCGAAAACAGCAACCGTACGATCACCTGTTTTCTTGTCCATTCCATAAGCCAGAGCGGCAGCAGTAGGCTCGTTAATGATTCGCTTAACTTCCAGGCCAGCGATTTTTCCTGCATCTTTAGTCGCTTGACGCTGAGAATCATTAAAGTACGCAGGAACGGTGATTACCGCTTCAGTAACGCTTTCACCAAGATAATCCTCAGCAGTCTTCTTCATCTTTTTGAGAATTTCAGCAGAAACTTGCGGTGGAGCCAGCTTCTGATCCTTGACATTAACCCAAGCATCGCCGTTGTCGGCTTCAATAATCTTATAAGGCACCATTTTGATGTCTTTCTGGACGACATCATCTTTAAAGCGTCGGCCAATCAAACGCTTAATAGCAAACAGCGTGTTATTCGGGTTGGTCACCGCCTGACGCTTAGCAGACTGGCCTACCAAAATTTCACTATCATCTGTGTACGCAATAATAGAAGGCGTTGTACGATCACCCTCGGCATTCTCGATAACTTTGGTTTTATCACCGTCGAGAATTGCCACACATGAATTAGTGGTCCCCAGGTCGATACCAATCACTTTACCCATTTTCAACTCCAGATCGTTCTAGGTTCGGGAGAAATTCAACCGCAACCGTTATATTCGTAAACTTTTTAAACTATATTGGTCTGTTTTTTCCAGATTCAAGCCTGATCGTCGATTTTTGGTGCAGCTTGAGGAGCAGCCTTTGAAACCATCACCATTGCCGGACGAACCAATCGACCATTCAACTGATAACCCTTTTGCATTACATGCAAAACCGTATTGGGCTCAACTTCAGCATTTTCCACCATCGACATGGCCTGATGTAGCTGAGGATCAAATGGCTCACCTTCCGGATTAACGGATTCAACATTGAATTTTTTAAGCGCTGCCACAAACATATTCAGGGTCAGTTCAACCCCATCGCGAATAGCGCCAATCCCAGCTTCTTCGGACTGAGCAGATTCAATCGCCCGCTCCAGACTATCAACCACCGGTAACAACTCGTTGGTGAACTTCTCCAGAGCATATTTATGTGCCTTTTCCACATCCTGCTCAGCACGACGGCGAACATTCTGCGCTTCTGCATGAGCACGCAACACCTGATTTTTGGCGTCAACCAACTCAGCCTGTGCTTTCTCAAGCTCACTCTGAAGCAATTCCGCAGAAGCTTCCTGGACCTCTGCTCCTGGTACAGAGTCGGCCTCCAAACCTTCAACTTCTTCGATAACCGCAGACTCTTTAACTTCTTCAGCCTGTGCTTCCTGAGCCACTTCTTTTTCCGACACGCAAACCTCCAGATCCACTAAGCAACAAGTTCAATACGCTTCTAAGTCCCCTATATGGGGGTTGCCGATTACGATTCAACCCTTAATCTTCAACTGATCAAAATTAACGCAATCAGACATCAAGTGAACTCCAAAATCAGGCTAGGTACTGACAATCAACGGCTATTCATACTTGTTTTCAAGACCTGCAATCTGGGATAAAAAAGTCACTTTCAAAGGGCTGGCGAGATTCGCAAAACTACTGTATAAATAAACATATCAATCAATACCGAGAGCGAGACCATGCTAACCCAACTGAGCATTCGAAATTTTACGCTGATTGATCATCTTGACCTTGAATTGGACCGGGGGATGACCGTTATCAGCGGAGAAACAGGCGCGGGCAAATCAATAATGCTGGATGCTCTCGGGTTAACTCTCGGGGATCGCGCCGATTCAGACATGGTCAGGAACGGCACTGAAAGAGCCGATATCAGTGCATGTTTTGACATCACTGCAATTCCAAGTGCCAAAAGCTGGCTGAAAGAGCAGGATCTGGCCAACAACGATGACTGCCTGTTGCGTCGCGTAGTCAGCCGCAACGGCCGCTCCCGCGCCTATATCAACGGACACCCCGTACCACTGCAAAGCTTACGAAACCTAGGCGAGCGACTGATAGACATACATGGCCAGCACGAGCATCAACGCCTGCTAAAAAAAGAGTCTCACTCTCTGTTGCTTGATGCCGTTGGTCACTTATCAGAACAAACCGGTGAGGTCTCCTCACTGTTCAAAAAATGGAAAAAACTCTCGCTTCAGCTGGAGAGAATTCAACAGCAATCAGAAGAGCAAAACGCCCAACAGCAGTTGCTGACTTATCAGGTCCAGGAACTAGATTTGTTATCCCCTCAACAAGATGAACTCGCCAGCCTTGAAGCAGAGCAGAAACAACTATCCAACGCCGGGGATCTGATGCAGGGTGCCAACCATATTCGCCATCTCACCACTGAAGGAGAAGACAGCAACTGCAGCGATCTGCTGAACCAGAGTTTACAACAGCTGGCACAGTTAAATGCTGACTCGGTCCAACTGGAAAACTCCAGGGAAATGCTCAACTCCGCTCTTATTCAGATAGAAGAAGCCTCTTCGGAACTTGAAGCCTACCTTTCACAGCTCGAAATCAATCCTCAGCGACTGAATCAGGTAGAGGAACGGCTCAGTGAATTTTACCAAATTGCCCGCAAGCATCAGATCTCACCAGAACAACTCTATGAACTGCACCAAACCCTGAGCGACAAGCTTGCCGCCATGACGATGTCTGATGATGCGATAGAAGAACTACAAGCTCATGCTGACGAAGCTCGAGACCTGTACATGGAAAAGGCAGCACAACTCAGTACCGATCGCCAGCGAACGGCAGAAAGCTTGAATTCAAAGATCAATGAACAGCTACAGCTATTGGGTATGCCAGCCAGCCGCTTCCTTGTTGGCATAACAGAAAAACCACCTTGCTCCAATGGGATGGAGGATGTTGAGTTTCTGATTAGCACAAACCCAGGACAACCACCAAAGCCTCTTCACAAAGTTGCCTCCGGCGGAGAGCTCTCTCGCATCAGTTTGGCCATTCAAGTGGTAACGGCCCGCGTATCGGCAACCCCTGTGCTAGCCTTTGATGAGGTTGATGTTGGTATTGGAGGTGCAATAGCTGAAGTAGTCGGAAGGCTATTACGGGAACTCGGAGAACATAGTCAGATTCTATGTGTTACCCACCAACCTCAAGTCGCCTCAAGAGGGCATAATCATTTGTACGTCAGCAAACACATTAATCAGGATCAACTGAAAGATGACAGCAGCCATAGTCGAATTCTTATGCTTAGCCCATCAGAACGTGTGAAAGAAATAGCTCGGATGCTTGGGGGTATCGATATAACCCAGCGTTCTTTGGATCATGCAGAAGAAATGCTTGCTTTAGAATAACCGGCTAGTTGCTTAGCCAAAAAAGATGCTCTCTCACTCGTAAAGACATTTTCAACAGAAACTCCAGGCAAGTCATCAGATGATAAAAAAGCCGGTTTTTCCGGCCTTTTTATGTATTTCAAACCAGAGTAAAGCTGTCAGCGCACTATGCTTCTTCACAGTCCTCATTACACACCCCATAGAGATAGAGTGTACGATCAGAAATAGTAAATCCCATATCTTTTGCAATAGATTCCAGTCGTAAATTCAACTCTGTATCGGCAAACTCTTTTACCTTACCGCATTTCACACAAACAATATGGTCGTGCTTCTGGTCATCCGCCAATTCAAATACTGAGTGGCCACCTTCAAAGTGATGCCTAATAACAAGGCCTGCCGCCTCAAATTGCGTCAATACTCTATAAACAGTTGCCAGCCCAACATCTTCCCCGGATTCCATCAGAATTTTATAGATGTCTTCTGCACTCCAGTGATCGCCTTCACCGGCTTTTTCCAGAATCTGGTAAATTTTCACTCGCGGCAGAGTGACTTTAAGACCCGCTTTTCTCAGTTCAGTATTTTCTGATGACATAGTTACAGCCCTAGCTCTATAGGAAAGAGCATCTTTAAAAAGAGCCCTTTAGAAAGAGCCCCTTAGAAAGAGCTCAATAATCCTGTATTATCCGCAATTCGGATCGAGAGTGGAAGCAATTTACAAATGCAAAGAATTATTATTTATGCAGTTCTTCTGTTGACCCTATCAGGGTGCACTTTTTTCCCTGGCGTCCATAAGATCGATATACAGCAGGGCAACATTGTCACTCAGGAAATGGTTGATCAGCTCAGACCAGGAATGACAAAAGATCAGGTGCGTTTTGTGATGGGTACACCGCTTATTCAGGACACATTCCAGAATAATCGCTGGGACTATATATTAACCCTGAAAAAAGGGGGCGATGAACGAGCCCAGGAACGAATGTCGCTGTTCTTTACCGACGGAAAACTCAGCAATTTGAGTGGAGATTTTCGTCCTGGTGCAGCCAAAGACGAATAACCATCTACACTGAGTCGAACAAAGTGAAAGCCATACCTGATCGCTAATGATCACTCTGAGGAGGAGCTGTCTGCCTTAGACTGCTTCTCTTTCAGCTTTGCTGCTCTGTTGGCACGGGCAACCTTTGGATCAATCGTCAGCGGGCGGTAGATTTCCACTCGCGCCCCCTCCTTTAGCACCTCTGTCTTAGGATCACGAATGCTCTTGCCAAAGATTCCCATCGGATCTTCATCAGGATTAATCTGTGGAAACACTTCGACAATGCGGGACCGGATGACCGCATCATAGGCAGTGGAACCCAGCTCAACCTTTACCGGGATAATCTTCTGCTCTTCTGGCAGTGCGTAAGCAACTTCTACGTTGATCATATGAGCCCTAACAGCCTCCTAACCATATTTTTTATCAGCCTGGCTACAGAAGGCTTCTACCATAGCCACTGCAATCTGACTAAACACTTTGCCCATAGCAAGACTGGTCAACTTGCCTGAGAAATCAAAATCCAGTTTTAATGAAACCTTACAGGCTTCCTCACTGAGGCGAGTAAAAGTCCAACACCCCGTCAACGCACTAAACGGACCTTCAACCAGTTCCAAATAAATTTTGCTCGGTGATTCTAAGCGATTACAAGTTGTAAAGCTGTATTTAAGTCCAGCCTTGGCCACATCCACCCTGGCCACCATCTCATCACTGGATTGACTAATAACACTCGAGCCGCTGCACCAAGGCAGAAAATCCGGATAGCTGAGCACATCATTCACCAGATCATACATTTGCTCATCCGTATGCAGTACCAATGCGCTACGATCAACTTGCGTCATACCTTTTTAGCCTCCTATGCTGAAGCCGGTTCTAAAATAAAACACTGACTTAGCACTACACTAGATCTTGCCATTCAAATTGGCGATGAAAATAATCGATATCGCCACAGGTGCCAAAAAACGAATCGTAAAGAGCCATAGGACAAAACCATGTCCTTTTGATATCCCAAGCTCTTCACTGCTGATTGACCGCTTCACCCACCAACCAGCAAAAAGAGTAATAAGAAGCCCGCACAGTGGCAGCAAAATATTGGCTGTCATAAAGTCCAGTAGCTGGAAAATATTCAGTCCTTTAAATCGCCAGTCTTTGCCAACATTAAATGATAACAATGCCCCCACCCCTATCGTCCAGGCACTGATTCCCAAAAAAACACATGCTTGAACTCGGGACAGTTTATAACGTTCCATCAGCCAGGTAACCCCGGGCTCCACCAAAGAAATGGCCGAACTCCAAGCCGCGATAGATACCATCATGAAGAATAGAAAACCAAAAACCTGACCGCCCAGCATGTTCCCAAAAACGATCGGCAGGGTTACAAACATCAGGCCGGGCCCGCTACCGGGGTCCAGTTCATTGGCAAAAACGATTGGAAATATCACCATTCCGGCAACCAGAGCCACCACCGTATCCAATATAACAACGGTTAGTATTGAAGTCGTAATAGACTCTTTTTTCGACATATAGGAACCGTAAACAATCATTGTTCCCATTCCCAGACTCAGGGTAAAAAAGGCATGCCCCAAGGCAACCAAAACAGAATTCCAACTCAACTTTGAGAAATCGGCGTCAAACAGAAAATCAAGGCCTTGACCAAATGAGCCTGAAGTTAAGGCATACATCAGCAGTAGTAACAAAAGCACGAACAATGATGGCATTAAAATACGGATAGCCTGCTCAAGCCCGCGACTAACCCCCCTGATCAACACCCCCATTACCAATATTACAAAGACGCTGTGCCAGATAATCAAGGCTTTAGGATCAGCAAGCAATGCTTCAAACATTGCTTTGAGTTGATCGCTGCCGGCACCGATAAAATTTCCATTAGCTGCATGAAAGACGTAGGCCAGCAACCAACCGGAAACGACGCTGTAAAAAGTGAAGATTAAAAAACCAGCTACCGCACCTGCCAGGCCTACCCACGCCCAGTAAGTTGATACCGACGATTCGGATGCCAGATCCCGCACCGAATAAAAAGAACTTTGACGCCCACGACGCCCAATCATCACCTCCGCCATCATTAACGGAACACCAATGATCGCCACACACGCCAGATAAACAAGGATAAAGGCGCCACCACCGTTCTCCCCTACAATATATGGAAACTTCCATATATTACCGAGACCCACAGTGGAGCCCAGTGCTGCCAGAATAAAAGCCCAGCGACTGCTCCAGGAACCATGAATGGATACTTTATCCTGCATTTAACACTGCCTACCGCGTTCAACCAAGGGCGGCATTGTAAAACAATACCTCTTCGAAACAAGCCAGGTTGAGTAGTTTCTAGACCAAGGTCAAATGAACGACCTTACCGTTAATTCTTATCAGAAGCACAAATTTAGCGATTAACTCCCGCTAATAGGTATCAACCACCAGTAAAGCTCACAACAAATCAACAGCACTACTCAATGGCATTACCGCAGCTGGTTAACAGGTTGTAATCGCGCAGAAATGGTAACCATAGTTGCACTCTTGGTACTCGCATTCAAACGGGAGGCTCTATATAATCGCCGACCATGGCAAAAAATAAACAATCCTCCAATAGTGGCGGCTCCATCGTCCGAAATAAACGCGCACGCTTTGACTATCATATCGAAGATAAGTTTGAAGCGGGCTTAGTCCTGTCCGGCTGGGAAGTCAAAAGCATTCGTGCAAATAAAGTTCAGCTGGTGGATTCCTATATTCTCCTTAAAGATCAGGAAGCCTGGTTGGTTGGCTGCCATATTACGCCCTTGCAAACGGCTTCCAGCCATGTGGTTGCAGAACCAACCCGCGCCCGAAAACTGCTGTTAAATAAGCGGGAACTTTCCAGACTGTTCTCCTCCACAGAGCAGAAGGGCCATACCTGCGTTGCTCTCTCTCTTTATTGGAAAGGCAGTCGGGTTAAGTGCGAAATAGCACTGGCCAAAGGCAAGAAAGATCATGATAAGCGAGCCACAGAAAAAGATCGCGACTGGGGACGCCAGAAACAGCGCATTATGGGTAGGGGTTAGAAGCCGGGTGCACTCAAGGGCACTCTGATTGCAAAGCAAGCCCCTTTACCCTCTGAGCTTTTGCACCCAATACTCCCTCCCAGCGTGTCTCTGACAAGCGTCTGGATAACATGCAACCCTAAACCACTGCCTCCTCCTTGACGGTTGCTGGTGTAGTACTTATCAAAGATCTTATCCAGATTCTCCTTGGCGATTCCTTTTCCATCATCGCTGTAATCAATGACCAACTCACTTCCCTGGCACTGTACAACAAACTTTATATTACCTTTACGCCCCTCTTCAAAACCATGAATCAAAGAATTGTTGACAAGGTTAGTAATAATACCGGCAAAGGCTCCAGGGTAACTGTCTATCACCAGGGTTTCCGAACAGTCTACCTCTATCTGATGCCCTGTCTGTTTAAGCTTAGGACTCAGAGTTAACAAAACACTCTCAATATACTCCTTGAGATTAAAATTGCTGACTTCCTCTCGACATTGATCCACAACCACACGGCGGTAGCTTTGAATCAATTTTGCGGCCCGCTCAATATTCGAGACAGCTAAGGTGCTACTTTCTCGGGAAACATTAATGTAATTTGCAAAGTCCTGTCGTGTTAACCCCCCTTCCTCAACCTTTTGCTGCAACACCTGGCCTTCTTGAATTAAGTTAGTCAGAGCGGTCAGGCAAATACCCACCGGGGTACCTACTTCATGGGCAAATTCTCCAACCAACTCCCCCAAAGACGCCAAACGGGTATTGTTAATCAGCTGCTCTTGCTGAGAATCCAGCACCTGCCTGTTTTGTTCATTGTGCTGTCGCAGTTTTTCGATCAGTTCATCTCGAATTCTGAACAATGCCTGGGTTTGCAAGTGGGCTCTGGTACGCGCACAAACCTCTTCTTGACGCACCGGTTTGGTAATGTAGTCAACGGCGCCGATATGAAACCCCTCTACAACATCTCGGGTATCTGTTTTACCGGTGACGAAGATTACCGGGATGCCCCGAGTCGGCCCAAGAGATTTCAGTCGTCGACAGGTTTCGAAACCATCCATATCCGGCATCATCACGTCCAGTAAAATCAGATCAGGCTGATCAAGAGTAGCCAGTTTTATAGCCTGCTCACCGTTCGTGGCAAAGGAAACCACATAACCTTCTTCTTCCAGAATCTGATTCAGAATATCAAGATTAGTCGGCATGTCATCAACGATCAGAACTTTACACCCCTCAAGGTTTATGGGTTCATTGGCCATGCTTGATCTCCTTGAGGGTTTCCAGCAGAGACTCTGTATCGTACCTTGCCAGCATCTGACCAAACTCCTGGGCCAACAACTTACCGTCTTTTCCGGATTCCTTAAGCTCAAGCAACAGGTTCTTTAGCTCAGAGATACGATTAAACTGAGCTGCTTCCCATAGTTTTATGTACAAACTTCCGGTGATTGATATCTGTGAAACATCAACCGATGGAGCAGCAACGTCCTGCGGCAGACTCTCCTGATGATCAAACTGAACACCAAGAAAGTCCTCAAGAGACTGGTAGATTTCATCAAATCGAAAGGGTTTAGAGATATAACGATCAAACCCCAGCTCAATATAATGACTTACTTCATGGGCCATGCTAAAGGCAGAAATAGCGACACAGGGCAACGTAGCGGTGTTCTGCTGATTACGAATAATAGTAATCGCTTCATCCCCCCGCATAACCGGCATACGAATATCCATAAAGACGATATCAATGTCACCAGCAGCAATACACTCCAACGCCTTTTGGCCATTTGAAGCTTCCTCAACCTGAGCACCAACCCCTATCAACATTCGCTTGAGTACATCTCGATTGGTTTTGACGTCATCAACAACCAGAACCCTGACTGCACAACCCTTATGTAATTGCTGTACTGGCCGAGAATCTGTTTTTGGGACAAGCACCTCCCCAGAGGTTTCGGGCAGGTTTAGGGTAAAGAAAAAACGGCTCCCTTCGCCTTCAACAGATTCCAGATTTAATTCACTACCCATTAGCTTCAGCTGTTTTGCCGCTATGGATAATCCCAATCCGGTACCTCCTCTGTTAGTACTATTTCGACCCTGATAAAATGAGCCGAATAATAACTCCTGATCATCCTTGGAGATGCCTTGCCCGGTATCAATAACCTCAAAGTGGTAGCTATCCTGAGACGGGCTGGCCAGCTTTAAGGTAATGGACCCTCGGTCTGTGTATTTCACAGCATTGCCCAACAGATTAATCAATACCTGTCTCAATTTTGCCTGATCACCCAGAACCGGTAAGTAGCTCTCACAGCTGTTCTGAATTTTCCAATACAGACTTTTCTGGCTACAGCGATGATCAAACAGCATCGATACATCCCGAATCATCGCCGCCAGATCAAATGTAACCGGATCCAGTTCCATTGCTCCGGCTTCGATTTTGGAAAGATCCAAAACATCATTGATCACATCTAATAAGTGCTCACCAGCCGTATGTATTCCCGCCAGCGTTTGAATCTGGTCAGAGTGCAGTCGTTGATCATGCTGAAGCAACTGCGAATAACCCAGAATGGCGTTCATGGGTGTTCGAATCTCGTGAGACATATTGGCTAAAAAAAGGCTCTTTGCTCGATTGGCAGCCTCAGCCGCCATCGTAGCTTGTTGTAGCTCCTCTGTCCGTCGCTGAACTTTTTCCTCTAATGATTTATTCAGCCCCTCCAGGTGCTCCAACAAGTAAGTGTTTTCATAGGTCAGACAGAATTTTCCAGCGGTTACATCCAGCAGACGAATTTCCCAGTCACTGAGCAAAGGATAATTGTCAAAATACAGTAAAAAGGGTTCTCCTCCCTGGGCACTTTTTAACCGCATGGCAAAGCGATGCCCTTCATAACAGGACTTCCCGCCATGAAGACAGTCATAAAGCCATTGTTGAGTCACTGAATCGAAGGTAACGAATTTGCCGTCATGCCTGCAGGCCCGAATACCATCTCCATCCGCTACCACCGAGTAACCATTGATGGCACCAGAAGCATTCATGGTCAAAGGCAACCGGGAATGCAAGGCCTTGAGAGAGAGTTCAATAAATTGCTCTCTGCCATGAATATCATGAAGCTCATTGGCAGCATCCATGGTTTTCATCAAGCCAAGAAAACATGCATTGGTTTGACGCAGATCCCGGTAGTTTCGAAGACTGGCAACGACAGCGGTACAAAGCCCTGTGCTGGTCAGCTCAGACTTAGGCTTGTAGTCATTGATATCGTAACTGAAAATCACATCTCGTTGAGGAGCCATTCCCGGCTGCCCCGTTCTAAGCACAATACGCACCAAGCTGTTTTTAAGCTCGTCACGTATCGCTTTGACCACCCGTAACCCGGCATCATCAGTCTCCATCACCACATCCAGTAGAATTAACGCGGTGTCGGGAAACTGCTTCAACTTATCAAGTGCATCCTTTCCGGTATAAGCTCGCTCAAACTGTAGTGGACGATCATCAAAGCGAATATTATGTAAAACCAGCTCAGTAACTTTATGGGTCTCAACTTCGTCATCGACGACCAGAATTCTCCAAGGTTCACAGGGTTCTGCAGCTGTAACCTCAGCTTCTTCAGCAAAAAGCTCATCCATCCGGTCTCCCTCCTGCCATATCAACACCATTGACCCGAAGAATACCGACAAACCTCCCTGTTCAACTTCAGACGAATGGCAAAGGGTAAGAGTTAGTATAGACCGCGATGGACAGGAAGGTATTATGCTGATGATAGAACCAGCTGTTGTCTGGAAATTGAAAAAACAGTCAATCTTTAAAAAGCAGCGTTGAACTCACTGGGCAACAGTTGTTAATTACTGGAACAGCCAGCCCTGCAACTGTCGACGCCACACAACCGCATCAGACACCCGATTGGCCTTGATAGTGATTGACGGCAAGACGTGATTCTTCAGCTTCAGCCTTAATGCCAGGGACTCCTCACCATCCCCCTGCACCAGCTGTCGCTCTTCAACAGCGATAACCTGATCAAAACGAATCTTGACAAAACGATCACTGTAAACCAGCGCCAGCTGACGGTTATTCTGGTCAATAAGCAGCGGCGGTACAGAATCGATTCTATGATCAACAACAAAACCTTCGGCCTGCAGCTGCATCACCACATCTCCGGTCTTTTGCGACTGATAGAAAGCCAGTAACAAAATTGGAATTACTAACAGTAACAACTGCTTTTTTTTGCTTGTCATATGATCGTTCTTCGCATGTGTCGCTGTATATCACCGCCCGTTCATGGACTGGTAGAAAGCAGTTTAAGGTTCTTCAACAGTGTCAGGCTGTTTTTACGATAGGCTGTTACTACAGTCCCCTTGTTACTACAGCCCCCTTGTTACTATAGAACGCCCTACTCATTAATGATGATCGTTTGTCCGACATTTACCAGATATTGAGTGACAATAACAATCTTGTAAACACAGGCAGTATCAGTCTAACGGCAATCTATCAGCGCAGAAAACAAAACGGGGAGAGCCTTTTCAGACCCTCCCCGTTTCTGCTGAAACTCGACTAAGGATTGCAACTAACGAACAAAAGCCCGACTAGTCCGCCAACTTTTTATAATGAACACGAGTGGGTTGAGCACCTGAGTCACCCAGGCGCTTTTTCAGATCCTCTTCGTATTCCGTGTAGTTACCTTCAAAGAATAAAGCCTTACTCTCCCCTTCATAAGCAAGAATATGAGTAGCAATACGATCAAGGAACCAGCGATCGTGAGAAATAACCACAGCACAGCCGGGGAATGCCAGCAACGCTTCTTCCAGGGCTCGCAAGGTTTCAACATCGAGATCGTTGGTCGGCTCATCCAAAAGCAGAACGTTACCGCCTTCTTTTAGCAGTTTGGCTAAATGCAGACGATTTCGCTCACCACCGGATAAATCTTTGACAAATTTTTGCTGATCTCCGCCTTTAAAATTAAAGCGGCCCGCATAGGCACGAGAGGAAACTTTGTAATTGCCTACCGTAATAAAATCCTGATTATCTGATATTTCTTCCCAGACAGTCTTAGTTCCATCCAAAGTACGCATCTGGTCAACATAAGCCAACTGCACCGTTTCGCCCACTTTGACAGTTCCGGAATCTGGCTGTTCTTTACCAGCAATCATTTTAAAGAGAGTAGACTTACCTGCACCATTCCCGCCGATCACACCCACAATGGCTCCGGGCGGAATCGTGAAACTAAGATCATCCACCAACAACTTATCACCGTAGGATTTGGATACATTTTCCAAAGAAACAACGTTGTCACCCAGACGTGGTCCTGGTGGAATATATATCTCCTGAGTTTCATTCCGGGTTTGGAAATCTCGGGAATTAAGCTCATCAAACTGCTTGAGGCGAGCCTTGGATTTGGCTTGACGACCTTTAGCACCTTGACGAACCCAATCCAATTCAGCTTGAACCGATTTGCGATGCGCAGCCTCCTGTTTCGCTTCTATTTCCAGCCGCTTTTCTTTCTGTTCCAACCAACTAGAGTAATTCCCTTCATAAGGAATACCATGACCCCGATCCAGCTCAAGAATCCACCCTGCTGCATTATCAAGAAAATAACGATCGTGCGTGATAGCCACAACCGTGCCACTGTAGTCATGAAGAAAACGCTCTAACCAACCCACAGATTCAGCATCCAAATGGTTCGTTGGTTCATCCAGCAACAGCATATCTGGTTTGGCCAACAACAAACGACATAGCGCCACACGACGACGCTCACCACCAGACAGATGCTCGATTTTATCCTCCCAGGGTGGCAGCCGCAGTGCATCGGCAGCCACTTCAAGCTGACGCTCCAGGTTATGAGCATCCACGGACTGGATAATATTCTCCAATCGGGCTTGTTCGGCAGCCAATTTATCAAAATCAGCTTCCGGTTCAGCGTAAGCGGCATAAACCTTGTCCAGTTCAGCCAATGCATCCTTAGCCTCAGAAACCGCCTCCTCAACAACTTCCCGGACTGTCTTGCTATCATCCAGCTCAGGTTCCTGAGGGAGGTACCCAATGTTGATATCGGGTTGCGGACGAGCTTCACCGTTATAGTCCTTATCAACGCCTGCCATGATTTTCAGCAATGTCGATTTACCGGAACCATTCAGTCCCAACACCCCGATTTTTGCGCCGGGGAAAAAAGAAAGTGAGATATCTTTAAGAATTTCACGCTTCGGGGGAACGACCTTACCGACCCGATTCATGGAGAAAACAAACTGTGCCATGCAGAAATGACCTGTTTTAGGTAATGGGTAATGGGTAATGGGTAATGACAGGAATTCTATCTGAACCGGTTATCTATGTGCAGTACAATTTTCGATCATTTTCCGTGCATACAATTCAATAACCATCAACTCGACACGACTACCGGTACCAAATCTTCCTTCCATACTAATCGCGTTACAAACACTCAATCACTTTTTTAAGTTCATCGACAGGAGCGACTGGTCGATGAGTTAACGCTGGCAACAACAAACCTTCCCGACAAAAAGCCATAAGCGCAAAAAGCTGTGTCACCGAAACCTCCTGACCATCTTTTCGCAACTGCTCTGAACACCAGTGTTTCAATTTATTTTCATACTCAGCAAACAACTCACGAATGGCAGCGTCCATCTTGTATTGTTCACCCAGCATAATACTGTAAATCGCCTTCAGCTCGGGATCACTGCCCAGTTCGGAAAACACGGCCAGAATACGATCAAGCGCATCACCATTAACTGTTTTGGCCAGCGCATCCCTTCGCGCCTCAGCTCCATCCAACAACTGCTCCAAACAGGCCTGCCAGAGTGAGAGTTTGGTAGGGAAATTGTTATAGACCGTAGGCTTTGAAACACCCGCCCGCTGAACAACAAGATCAACTGACGACCCCTGATAGCCTCTTTCTGCAAAAAGAGTCAGCGCCGCATCAAGGATCTGCTGTTTCTTCGAAGGTCGTCCACGGCCGATTTTATCTTTGACCACTGCTTCTCCAGCCATGTCGCCCTCTGTCACGTTTTCTTTAAATTCCATGATTTTTAGTCAAACCGTATTTCTCTGTCGATTCCAAGGCTTTTAGGCCGGCTCCAATTATACATCGGCTCGAAGTCATTACTACTTTGACACTACTTCATTGAAGGGCCGCTGAAGAACGATGCGCTGCTTTCCTATTTAAGAAAGCAACTGTTGACTGATTGCAGCAACATCATTATATTTACTAAACGGTTTGGTTAATATAATAGATATTGATGATTAGGTTACAGAATGAATAACAACGGATATTACGGTCGATATGGCGGCAGCTATATTCCAGAGATTCTTTACACCAGCCAGCAACAGTTACTGAAAGAATATCGACAGGCACAGGCTGACAGTAGCTTTCAGTTAGAGTTACAACAGGAGATGCAACAGTTTTCAGGTCGGCCAACACCACTGACCCCCTGTCGCAACCTTTCAAAGCTACTGGGAGGAGCTCAGATTTACCTCAAACGAGAAGATCTCAATCACAGTGGCGCACATAAAATGAACAATGTGATTGGGCAAGGACTGCTCGTCAAAAGAATGGGGAAAAAACGAATCATTGCCGAAACGGGAGCAGGCCAACATGGCATAGCCTCCGCGTTAATTGCCGCCCGGCTGGGTTTAGAATGCACCGTATACATGGGTGCCAAAGATATTGAGCGGCAATATCCCAATGTATTCTGGATGAAACAATTAGGCGCTGAAGTTGTACCTGTCACCTCTGGAGGCCAGACATTACGAGACGCCCTGGATGAAGCGCTAAGGGATTGGACTGATAGCCACCCCAGCAGTCACTATCTGATCGGAACCAGTTGTGGCTGCGCCCCTTACCCCGAAATGGTTGCCAAGTTTCAATCAGTAATTGGTCGAGAGACAAAAGAACAAAGCCAACAGTTGTTCAATGCTCTGCCCGATGCCGTTTATGCCAGTGTCGGAGGTGGCAGTAATGCCTGTGGAATTATGCTCCCATTTCAGTCTGACGTAGCGGTAGAACTTATCGGCGTTGAAGCCGGTGGTCGCGGAACAAAACCAGGTGACCATGCGGTACGCCTGTCAAACAACCGCGCCGAGACTGACAGCCCAGCGATGTTGGGCAGCCCGGGTATCGCGCAGGGTTTTGCATCCATTTTCTTGCAAGATGAACAGGGGCAACTGCAGGAAACCCATTCAATCGCAGCAGGGCTCGACTATGTGGGCGTATCTCCGATCATTGCTGACCTGGCAGAAAAAAATCGACTGCGCATGATTGCTGCAAAAGACGATAAGGTAATCGAGGCCTTTCAACTACTGCTGCGCCATGAAGGAATTATTCCTGCTCTGGAGTCAGCACATGCTGTAGCAGGGGCTATTTCGGAAATACCCCAACGTCCCAAAGAACAGAATGTGGTTATCAATATCTCAGGACGAGGAGACAAGGATATCTTTAATGTTGCCAGTGCCGTTGGCGACCCTGAATTTGACCGGTTTCTTTCCCGTTACCTTGATCAGAGCCTGAAAACCTGAGCAACAATCCCACTACCAGCCAAAGAAAAATCAGCGATTAAAGCAGAATTAACCATGCTCAAAATGAACAAGAATGAAACCGGGAGAACAGTACAGTGAGCAACGACAGGACTCCAGAGACAAGTCAATTACAACAGTTCATCCAACAGGAACGAAAACTGAAGCCCATTTTGCTTATGACCCACGTGGTCTACGGCTACCCATCGATTGAAGACAGCATCAGGTTAATGGAAACCTTGCTGGAATCAGGTGTCGAGCTACTGGAGATCCAGTTTCCATTCTCTGACCCTATCGCAGATGGCCCATCCATACTTAACGCTTGCCATAAAGCCATCAACCACAGGCCGCAGCTTGACCATTGCCTCAAAGCAATCGAATCGTTCAAGCAGCGCTTTCCTAACAGTCGTATTTTATTGATGAGTTACCTTAACCCCCTTTATCGTTACGGTCTGTCAAAGCTGGTTAAGGAGGCTGCGACAGGGGTATCTGGACTCATTATTCCGGACCTGCCGCTGGAACAGGCTGAACAATATCGTAAGGACTGTGAATTGGCCGGAATTGATCCGATCTGGTTAATTACTCCGGATACCCCTGAGTCACGGCTAGTTCAACATTGTGAAGCGGCAACAGGGATGCTTTATTGTGTGAGTCGTAGGGGTGTAACAGGAAAAACCGACAGCCAGAAAGAAGATTCAAAACAAATACCAACTACAACGGTCAGTTTGCGCGACTACCTTGGTCTGGTAGCAGAAAAAAGCACTGTTCCACTGGCGGTCGGTTTTGGCATCAGGGAACGACACCAAATAACCATGTTACAAGGATTGGCGGATGTGGCAATCGTTGGTTCGGCGCTGCTTGACGCCTACGACAATGGCGGTCTAAGACAGATCCGGCAGCTGATCACAACACTGCGCGGAAAAAACTGACCGATCAACATTTGGGTCTCAACTTGCAACCACTGCACCCTATCCGGTTTTCAGGATTAGTCCGGAGAGTCATATCCGCAAAGCCATGGGAACTATGGGTTTATTTCCACGGAATACAAGTTGAATTAAATTTGATTGAATTATGATCTACTTTCATGTGATCTCGAGACCGGAAATAGGCTATAATCGCCGACCTTATTTTTGGGTGCTGGCCAAATTTCTATATCTCCAGGGGATAGCGAATAATGTTGAACAAAGAGTTATCAATCGCCGAGTTCGATCCGGAACTGTTTTCCGCTATTGAAGCTGAACAAAAACGTCAGGAAGAACACATTGAGCTAATTGCTTCAGAGAACTACGCAAGCCAGCGCTCTATGGCCGCACAGGGCTCATGTCTGACCAATAAATATGCGGAAGGCTACCCCAATAAGCGTTACTATGGCGGCTGTGAGCATGTTGATGTAATTGAGCAACTGGCTATTGACCGGGCCAAGGAACTGTTTGGCGCCGATTTTGCCAATGTTCAACCTCACTCTGGCTCTCAGGCCAACGCGGCTGTCTATATGGCCCTGTGTAAGCCTGGTGATACCATACTGGGAATGAGCCTGGCTCATGGCGGACACCTGACTCACGGTTCAGCAGTAAGCTTTTCCGGTCGTATCTACAATGCCGTTCAGTATGGCTTGAATGCTGAGACCGGAGAGATCGATTACGACGAAGTAGAGCGCCTTGCCCATGAGCATAAGCCTCGCATGATTGTAGCTGGATTCTCGGCCTATTCTCGAATTGTCGACTGGCAGCGGTTCCGTGACATTGCTGATGCAGTTGGTGCCTATCTGTTTGTGGATATGGCTCACGTTGCCGGTCTGGTTGCAGCTGGCGAGTACCCTTCTCCTGTCGCTATCGCCGACGTCACCACAACCACCACCCATAAAACACTGGGTGGTCCTCGTGGTGGTTTGATTCTGGCCAAAGCGAATGAAGAGCTGGAGAAAAAACTGAACTTTGCTGTTTTCCCTGAAAGCCAGGGAGGCCCTCTGATGCATGTAATCGCGGCCAAAGCAGTCTGCTTTAAAGAAGCGATGTCAGACGAATATAAAGCCTATCAGAAACAAGTTGTTATCAATGCTCAGGCGATGGTACGCGTAATGAAGGAGCGTGGTATCGACATCGTTTCTGATGGCACCGATGACCACCTGTTTCTGGTGGATCTGATCTCTAAAAACATTACTGGTAAAGACGCGGATGCCGCTCTGGGAAGAGCAAACATTACCGTCAACAAAAATTCCGTACCGAACGACCCTCGCTCTCCATTTGTAACAAGCGGACTGCGTATAGGATCACCTGCTATCACACGTCGTGGTTTCGGAGAGTCAGAAGTAATTGAGCTGACCGGCTGGATTTGTGATGTACTGGATGATATCGAAAACGAAGCGACAATTGAGCGTGTTAAGCAGCAGGTACTGGAACTCTGTGCCCGTTTCCCTGTTTACAAATAAACTCAGGAAACAAAGTATAAACAGTAACAAGTGGCGCTAAAATGATGCTCAAAGCCCTGTCCTTTACTGGACGGGGCTTTGTTGCTTTTGCTTAACGAGTAATAAGCGTAACAAAAACAACCCTGAATCATTAAAAAATACAAAATGCAGCTTTCAAACCAGAGCTCAGATCTGCAGGTTAGATCTGAGAAAAAATGGAAACTGCTTCGCTCTTAAACACAGGCCTGATGACATGCTATGCCCTTTTTGCAAAGCCAATGAAACCAAGGTAATAGATTCGCGCTTAGTCGCCGAAGGTGAACAGGTTCGCCGCCGCCGTGAGTGCCTGTCCTGTAAAGAACGATATACCACCTACGAAGTTGCCGAGCTATTAATGCCGCGTGTCGTCAAGCAAGATGGCAGCCGTCAGCCCTTCGATGAACAGAAAATGCGCGCGGGTATATTACGCTCTTTGGAAAAACGCCCTGTCAGTACCGAAGAAATTGAATCCGCCATTAATAGAATCAAATACAGCCTGCGAGCCACCGGTGAACGGGAAGTAAAGTCTATGGACGTGGGTGAAGCGGTAATGACAGAGTTGCGTCGCCTTGACGAAGTCGCCTATGTCAGATTTGCCTCTGTATACAGAAGTTTTCAGGATCTGAATGAGTTTAAGGAAGAGATCGATAGGTTGTCATCCCAAAAACAGTCTTCAAACAGCCCTGCCTCAATAGCCAAGGTTTCTGCTAGCCGGAGTACTGATAATAAAAGTTCTGATAATAAAACTACTGACAATAAAAGTGCAGGGAATAAAGCTACTGTAAACAAAAGCACTGAAAACAAGAGCACCGAGAACTAAGATGAGCCAATTCAGCCGCGAAGATAATGATTATATGGCTCGTGCCATAGAGTTGGCTAAAGAGGGCCTCTACACCACTCATCCCAACCCCAGAGTTGGCTGCGTACTGGTAAAAAACGGTGAAATCATCGGTGAAGGCTTCCACCTGAAAACCGGTGAGGGTCACGCGGAAGTGAATGCCCTGAAAGCGGCGGCGGGAAAAGCTCGGGGCGCTACTGCCTACGTAACCCTGGAGCCCTGTAGTCACCAGGGTCGTACCCCACCCTGCGCTGAAGGCTTAATTGCAGCAGGTATTAACAGGGTCGTTGCGGCAATGGAAGACCCCAACCCCTTAGTTGCCGGTCGTGGTCATAGGCTACTTCAGCAGGCCGGAGTGGATACCTCCTGGGGCCTGCTCGAATCCGATGCCAGGGCTCTTAATCCGGGATTTATCAAGCGTATGTCAACGGGACTGCCCTTTGTAAGGATTAAGCAGGCCATGAGTTTGGACGGCCGAACGGCAATGGCCTCTGGAGAATCCCAGTGGATCACCGGCTCAACAGCCAGAGGCGATGTTCAGCTGTTACGTGCCAGCAGCTCTGCAATACTGACAGGAATAGGAACTGTCGTTCAGGATAATCCGGCAATGACCATCCGTCCTGAGCAACTGCCGCTGGCCAACGCGGCAGAACTCTGCAACAGACAGCCGTTACGCGTCATTATGGACTCCAGTTTACAGATTTCACCAGCAGCAAAAATTCTTCAGCCCCCTGGCAAAGCCGTTATTTTTTATCGCCACGCAGACGAGAGTAAGGTCCAGCAACTTAACCAAAGCAATGTCACATTGGTTCAACTTGCGGAGTTAGCCCCTATCACCGTATTAAAATGGCTGGCAGAACAACGGGAATGCAATGAACTGTTGATTGAGGCCGGAGCCAAACTTTCAGGTGCTTTTACTCAGGCCGGTTTAGTCGATGAATGGATTATCTATATCGCACCTAAATTACTTGGCAGCCAGGCGCGTCCTCTGTTTCACCTGCCAGGCATAGAACAGATGTCTCAGCAGATAGCCCTTCAGCAGGTCGATCTGAAAACACTTGGTGAGGATATCCGTATCTGCTATCAACCCGCCTCCTCCCCGACACCAGATTCCCCCCAGCCTGAGCGCCCAGTGGCGGAAAGCAACAGTTCACAACGAAAGGAGTGCTAAGATGTTTACCGGTATAATTGAAGCTCTGGGAACTGTCGCCGACGCCCGCATGCAAGGTGGAGATCTGCGCCTGCGAATAAAAACAGGAAGCCTGGATCTGGCCGATGTGAAACTGGGAGACAGTATTGCTGTCAATGGCGTCTGCCTGACTGCGGTGGAACTGCCCGGTGATGGATTTTGGGCGGATGTTTCACGGGAAACATTAGCTCATACCAAATTTGAACAGTTCCGCACCGGAGATCGGGTAAACTTAGAAAAAGCACTGACTCCAACCAGTCGATTGGGTGGACACATAGTCAGCGGCCATGTAGACGGATTCGGCACCATAGCAGATAAGCAGGATGACGGCCGATCGATTCGTTTCCGAATTAAAGCACCACAAAACCTGGCCCGTTATATTGCACCTAAGGGTTCAATCTGTGTCGATGGTGTCAGTTTGACTGTAAATGCAGTGGAGGGAGCCTTGTTTGAGCTGAATATCGTCCCCCATACGCTAGAAGAAACCCTGATTAAGTATTACAGTGTCGGCCAAAATGTAAATTTGGAAGTAGATCTGATTGCTCGCTACCTGGAGAGATTGCTACAACCCTCTCAACAAGGGGAGCATTCAGATGACCGTCATAGCAGCTCAGATGACTCCAACTCATCGAAGGCCGGAAACCTGACGGAAACGTTCCTGGCACAGCATGGTTTTATCGGCCGTCGATAGTTTTAGATATCGGTTTCCGACTCATTTAATGAACGCTTTTTAACAAACACGAGAACAGGTAGACCCATGGCGCTCAATACAACTACAGAAATCATTGAAGACATTCGCCAAGGCAAGATGGTCATCCTGATGGATGACGAAGATCGCGAAAATGAAGGTGATCTGATCATCGCAGCTGAAAAAGTTCGCAGTGAAGATATTAACTTCATGGCAACTCACGCGCGGGGGTTGATCTGCCTTACCCTAACTCAGGAACATTGCAAACACCTGAACCTGCCGTTGATGGTTCAGGATAATGGCGCACAGTTTTCTACTCATTTCACTGTCTCTATTGAAGCAGCAGAGGGTGTAACAACAGGAATATCGGCTGCGGACAGGGCTCATACGGTTCGCACCGCAGTAGCCGCAAATGCCAAGCCTGAAGATATCGTCCAACCCGGCCATATTTTTCCATTGATGGCTCAGCCCGGAGGAGTGTTGATCCGTGCAGGCCATACAGAGGCTGGATGTGATCTGGCTCGACTGGCTGGTTGTACACCGGCTGCTGCAATTGTCGAGATAATGAATGATGACGGGACCATGGCTCGCCGCCCTGACCTGGAGGTCTTTGCCGAAAAGCATAACCTTAAGATCGGGACCATTGCCGATCTCATCCATTATCGAACCCTGAACGAGCACACGGTAGAACGGTCCGGCCAATATCAATTGCCTACCGAATATGGTGTTTTTGAAGTCACCTGCTACAAAGACACAACCCAGGGGGCGACCCACTTGGCCCTGGCCATGGGTGAGTTTACCGAAAACGATCCGACACTTGTCCGTGTACATATGGCAGACCCGCTAAGAGATGTTATCGGAGTGCACAACGAGAATGATCCTAAATGGACCTTGCGTTCTTCACTGCAACGGGTAGCCGAAGAGGGTAAAGGAGTTGTAGTACTGCTGGGCGACAACGACCCAGAGGACCTGAGCGCCTGCCTGGATGCCTATCTCAATCAACGTCCACTTAAAAACATCAATACTGATGGGGCAGGTACTTATCTGACCATCGGTACCGGTTCTCAGATTCTACGTGATCTTGGCATCGGAAAAATGCGTCTGCTTAGCGCTCCAACCAAATTTAACGCTTTGTCCGGCTTCGATCTGGAGATCGTCGAATTCATTCCCTGCGAAGCCTGATTACTTAACTATATAGGACTCTTTCAATGACAATTCAGACAATTGAAGGCACTTTCACCGAAAATGATGGCCGCTATGCGATCGTTGTTGGTCGTTTCAACAGCTTTGTAGTAGAAAGCCTGGTAGAAGGTGCTGTTGATACCTTGAAACGCCATGGTATTGGTGAAGAGAATATCCGCATCGTTCGGGTTCCCGGTGCGTTTGAAATTCCTCTGGCAGTAAAGAAGCTGGCAGAACAGAAAAAGGACGACGCGATTATCGCCCTGGGCGCTGTTATTCGTGGCGGCACTCCGCACTTTGAATATGTCAGCGCAGAAAGCTCCAAGGGTGTCGGCCAGGTTTCATTGGAGTACGGCATTCCAGTGGCTAACGGTATTCTCACGGTAAATTCCATCGAACAGGCTATCGAACGCTCAGGCACCAAAGCTGGTAACAAGGGCTCAGAAGCGGCACTGACTGCGCTTGAGATGGTTAGTGTCATGCGCCAGCTAGAGGTATAGGCGGGTGACTGACTCTCAAAACACCCCGACTCCAAAAGATCCCAAGCGCTCTGAGCAATCGAAGAAGGCTAAAAAACCTTCAAAAACCCAGATGCGACGTGAAGCACGTAACTTTGCCCTGCAGGCCCTTTACCAGTGGCATATGGCTGGCTCAACCCTGAACGAAATAGAAGCAGAGTTTCGTGCCGAGCGAGATTTGAGTCAGGTCGATATTGCCCTGTTCAGTGAACTACTGCATGGCATTCCTGCTCAGGTTGCAGAACTGGATCAGAAAATCACCCCCTGCCTTGATCGCACCCTGGATGAGCTCGATCCAATCGAGCTCAACGTCCTGCGTATTGGGACTTTTGAACTGGCCAGTCGCCTTTCTGTTCCCTACCGGGTGGCAATCAACGAATCGGTCAACCTGGCTAAGACTTTTGGTGCAACGGACAGTCACAAGTATGTCAATGGTGTTCTGGATAAACTGGCAAAATCATTGCGTTCTGCCGAAGTAAACGCAGCAAGACCGTAGCCGCAAGCGATGTCAATTTCGGAGTTTTCTCTGATAGAGCGTTATTTCACCTCATTGGAACAACAACCCAATGGGGTGGCACTCGGCATCGGCGATGATTGCGCCCTCCTTGAAGTGCCTGATGGATACCAACTTGCGGTATCCATCGACACGTTGGTGGAAGGTGTCCATTTTTTGCCAGGAACGCCGGCGGAACATATCGCCAGTCGTGTGTTTGGGGCCTGTCTCAGTGATTTGGCAGCTATGGGAGCAGAGCCGGCCTGGATTACCCTGGCGCTCACTATCCCCAGGGCGAGTGAAGACTGGCTTGAAGGCTTCAGTCGTGCTCTTTCTCAAAAAATGACAACTTTCAATGTGACGCTTGTCGGTGGTGACACCACCCGTGGTCACCTGACCATCAGCATGCAAGTTCATGGCTGGGTACCCAAAGGACAAGCCCTGCAAAGAAACACTGCAAAAATCAATGACTACGTCTTTGTCAGTGGTACGCTAGGCGACTCAGCAGCTGGATTGGATCAGCTCAAAACAGGATCCGATAAGACTGCCGAGCACAGGCTCGACAAAAAGAACAACCAGCGGGATTATTTGATCCAACGCTTTCAACACCCGGAGCCACGTATATCCACCGGACTGGCAATCAGAACTTTTGCCAGTGCTGCTATCGATATTTCCGATGGTTTACTGGCAGATCTGGGGCATATTCTTGAACAAAGTAAGGTTGGTGCGACTATAGAGGAAGACCTCCTGCCCATTTCCAACGCACTCGCCGAAAACTACGATCAACAGCAAGTTCAGCGCTGGGCACTCACGGGAGGCGAAGATTTTGAACTCTGTTTCTGTATTCCTGAGATTCAAATGGAGAGTTTTCAACAGGCCCTTGAAGGACATCCTGTAAAACTGACCTGTATTGGCCAGCTCACAAAGCAACAAGGCATCATTCTGAAATCAAGAAATGGAAAAACTAAACCGGTAGCAGCCCAAGGCTACGAACATTTCTAAGCCTGAACATCTTAATCAATAGGAAATCAACCGTGTCCTCAGCCACCAAACCTGTCCAAATAAAACCTGACTGGCGTAACCCCATACACCTGCTGGCGTTTGGTTTTGGCAGTGGTGCAGCCTCCTTTGCCCCCGGCACCTGGGGGACAGTTGCAGCGTTGCTTCCCTATTATTTTTTGCAGGACCTTAGTCTACTCCCCTACCTTGCGGTCATTGTCATCAGCTTCCTGGCCGGTATCTACATCTGCGGCCAGACCTCCAAAGACCTGAAGGTGCACGACCATGGGGGTATTGTCTGGGATGAGTTTGTCGGCCTGTGGATAACACTCATGGCTGTACCGACGGGTTGGCACTGGGTCGCATTGGGTTTTGTGCTTTTTCGAATTTTTGATATCGCCAAACCCTGGCCTATACGATGGGCCGACAGACAGGTCTCTGGTGGCTTCGGTATTATGCTGGACGACGTGCTGGCGGGGATCTACGCCTGGATAGTCTTACAGTTAATTATCCTGATGTTCTAGAAACGATGTTCCAGAACATTCGATAGACTGGAAACAGGGTAACCTGGATCGGAACATATTAACGGGAATTTATTCTTTTCTTATTTCCAGTACCGATAACCAGTGACGCGCATCCAGCAAATTAGCCAATGCATAAGCCAGGCGACTGAAGGCACAGGCCAGTAACAGCTGGCGAACCGCCAGCTGGTCTTGCGAAGAGATATAGCTGCCATTACTCAAAAGCGGTAAAGCAAAGGTAAAGCTTGCTTGCCACTCAATCGGTAATAACAGCAGATGAACGGCAGCCCCGGTCAACAGACTAACCAACGCAACAAACAGTAACAGACCGGCTACCGGTGGTACCATAAAAGCCATAATCAACCCGGTAAGCAGAGCACCGGAACCTATTTGCTCTCCCAGTCGTGCTAAAGCCAGCAATCCATCACGAAACTTCAGCAACGAATTGTTATTCCGATCCTGCAGGGCATGGCCAAATTCAAAAGCCACACGCACCACCGCTGTCAAACTACGAGCCCTCATAGTCTGCTCTGTAAGACTGATCACCTTGGTGAATGGGTTATAATGACTTCGACGATGGGCCTGTTTCAGCTTTACCCTGACCAGAGGCAAATGAACCATAAGATGCTGGGCTAACTGCCCACCTGTACCAGGGATGTCCCTTCGTTGATGACTGTGTTTGAAAAAAATATACCTCGCCCACAGTTTTGGCGCTACCAGCAACAACAGGATTGATAAGCCAATGATGAGTAGGTCCATGGTGTTATCCCTTAACAGCAGCTAAAAACAAAAACATCCCTGATCAACTAAACAGCCCCATGTAAGCAGGCATGGATTTGAGTCTCGGGAGACTCTGATCACGTACACATATAGGTATAGCAAAGAGTTGGTCAGATGAGGAATATCAATCAACCGTGCTAACCGTTAGTAAGAGGCATTTTCAGGTCCGTTTTAAGGTCGCTAATAGCTAAGCTGATTGATAGAATAAGCCTCCCCAAATGAAGGAAGTAGATCTGTGACCGTCCGCTACATCGCATCATCCCAATTGCCCACACCCTGGGGCACGTTCCGGATGCACGGCTTCGAAGACGAAGTCAGTGGAAAGGAACACATTGTCTTAACACTGGGTGAATTTGATGATGAAAAACCAGTACTCGCTCGAATTCACTCGGAGTGTCTGACTGGGGACGCACTGTTCAGTATGCGTTGCGATTGCGGATTTCAACTTCAGGAAGCACTGAAACGAATATCAGAAGAAGGACGAGGAGCCCTTCTTTATCTCCGCCAAGAAGGCAGAGGCATCGGTTTGCTCAATAAAATCAAAGCCTATCATTTACAAGATGGTGGAGCAGACACCGTCGAAGCTAACGAGCAGTTAGGCTTTGAGGCAGACATGCGCGATTACAGCATGTGTATCACTATGCTGAAACATTTGGGCATCAAGCAGGTTCGGCTGATGACAAATAACCCTCGCAAAGTCGATGCCCTGAAAAAATTTGGTGTACCGGTCGTTGAACGGGAACCGCTGCAAGTGGGTAAAAACAGGCACAATGAAGAGTATCTGGCCACCAAAGCAGGAAAGCTTGGTCATATGATGACCGAACACCACTTTAAAGAGTAAGTACTAACAAAGAGTAAGTATCAACAAAGGGTAAGTACCAGCGGAACGGGCCATAATTCAGCCAGGGTGTTGTTAATTCAGTCAGACCATCGTTGAGTTAACTAAGGCATGATTGATTTAGCTAAGGTACTGGCGATTTGATCTGACAACGGTTTTCTAAACTTGGCTGAAATTCTATCTATTTGACCAAGGTTGAATCAATATAGCGAATTTAGTACTAATTACGCTAAGACACTGTTGGGGGGCCTCAAATCAACTGTCTACTCCGTATTTCAGTCAGCATTCAGTCTTTTACAAATCCTGGCCGTAATCCCATCCGCATCCAATCCCTGTTGTGCCAATAGACCAGTTGCTTTTCCGTGGCTGATAAAGCTGTCTTCCAAGCCAAGATTCAACACCTTAACCGCTATACCCTGATTCAGCAGATAACCATTAACCAGCGACCCTGCTCCTCCGATCAGGGCGTTTTCTTCCAAGGTCACCAACAGTTGATGATTCTTTGCCAGTTCAGTGACAGCCGCTTTGTCCATCGGCTTCACAAAGCGCATATCCACTAAGGTAAAATCCAGGGATTTTGCTACCTGCTGAGCTTCCCAAAGCAGAGCCCCGAAACAGAGTATTGCGACAGTGCGGCCGTTACGGATAACACGACTTTTCCCGATTTCTATCGATTCAAGAGAGTTTGACGGATTAGCACCAGGCCCGACACCTCTGGGATATCTAACACAGGCAGGTCCCTGATAATGATAACCGGTAGACAGCATGATTCGGGCTTCAGCTTCATTAGAGGGAGCCATTATCACCAGGTTTGGAATACAGTTAAGAAAACTGAGATCAAAGCTACCATGATGAGTCGGGCCGTCTTCACCAACCAAACCGGCGCGATCAATGGCAAAGAGGACATCCAGGTTTTGCAGAGCGACATCATGGATCAGCTGATCATAACCTCGCTGCAAAAAAGTAGAATAGATGGCTACCACCGGCTTCGCTCCCTGACAGGCCAAACCTGCCGCCATAGTAATGGCGTGCTGCTCAGCAATGGCAACATCGAAATAGCGCTCTGGAAAACGTTTAGCGAAGGTCACCATCCCTGAGCCTTCACTCATGGCTGGAGTAATAGCTATTAATTTAGTATCAGCTTCCGCTTGATCGCAGAGCCACTGGCCAAATACCTTGGAGTAAGAAATACCGTCGGGCTTAGATACGGTTTTTTTATCGGGATTCACTTCATCGGGCTGATTACCGGCCTGTCGCAGTCGGTTATTCGAACTGTCTGGCTCGGGCAATTTAGTAATGGCATGGTAACCAATAGGGTCTTCTTCAGCGGGGGCGAAGCCTTTCCCTTTGGTGGTCAAAAGATGCAAAAATTGCGGCCCTTCTGCATTTCTCAACTGACTAAGAACCGGCAACAGCTGATCAAAATCATGACCGTCAACCGGACCGGTATAATGGAACTCTAGCGCTTCAAACATTGCCGCAGTGGTTGTCGCTCCGGTTCGCCCCTTAAGGTTTTTGGCCAGGTACGTGGCCAATCCACCTTCATTATGGGAGATCGACATATCGTTATCATTAAGGATAACCAATAGGTTGGCACCCGTATGGGCAGCATGGTTCAGCGCTTCAAAAGCCATTCCACCGGTCATCGCCCCATCACCAATAACCGCTACAGTCCGGTTATTTTTATTATCTAGTTTATGCGCTAATGCCATGCCTAGAGCGGCGCTGATCGATGTACTGGAATGGCCGGTCCCAAAATCATCAAAAGGGCTTTCTTCCCTTTTCGGAAAAGGCGCTAAACCACCCTGCTTACGAATGCTCAGCAGTGCCTCTCGGCGACCGGTGATGACTTTGTGAGGATAGCATTGGTGGCCGACATCCCAAATAAGTTGATCATTAGGCGTGTCAAAGATGTAATGCAAGGCCAAAGTCAACTCAACGATACCTAAGCCTGCACCAAAATGGCCACCGGTCTGGCCGACAGAATACAGCAGGTACTGGCGCAGTTCTTGCGCCAGCTGAGGCAACTGACTGGCATCAAGACGACGCAGTTTATTGGGAACAGAAGTTTGATCCAATAGTGGAGTCGATGGTCGCTGGGTAGGCAGTTCTTTTAACATCAGAAATTAAACACTGGAAATGGTTTCAGTTGGGGGCTTCTATTGCAGCACCTATGTCAGAGCCGAGACATCTATATCACAGCCCTGAGCTGTTCTATCAAAGCCCTGTGCTTTGAAATCTCTGACTAGAGCCGCTATGGGAAGCAAAATTTAGTGATCACGCTCAACAACGTAGTCTGCTAACTGCCTTAACAGTATAGCTTTGTCATCAAATTCCGATAATGCAGATAAGGCCGCCTGATGCAGTTCTGCAGCCTTTACTTTTGCAACCTCCATACCCAACAGTGATGGATAGGTGGGTTTATCCAGAGCGATGTCTGCCCCCTGTTGCTTGCCTAAAACCCGGGTATCTCCTTCCACATCAAGAATGTCATCCTGAACCTGAAACGCCAGTCCAATAGCATCGGCATAACGATCCAAAGCAAGCAGCTGTTCTTCGGTAGCCCCCCCCGATGCCAGCGCTCCCATACGAACACTGGCACGGATTAAAGCACCTGTTTTAAGCCCATGCATACGCTCCAACGCAGACAAATTCAGCTGCGACCCGGCCGCAACAGTATCAATCATCTGTCCAGCCACCATACCTTTGTCCCCACTGGCCAGAGCAAGCGTTTGCACAATAGCCATCTGCCGAGCTGGATCAAGATAATCCGAAGGTCTGGACAGAATCTCAAAAGCCAGTGTCTGGAGAGCATCTCCCGCCAATATCGCTGTCGCTTCATCAAACGCGATATGGCAGGTTGGCTTCCCGCGACGCAGGTCATCATCATCCATCGCGGGTAAATCATCATGAATCAGAGAATAGGCATGAATACACTCAACAGCAGCAGCTACCGGGTCTGCGGCGGCTGGATTTCCACCCAGAGCTTCACAAGCCGCGTATACCAATACCGGACGCAATCGCTTTCCACCATTAAATGTAGAGTAAGACATTGCATCGAAAAGTTGCCTGGCTATCTCAGCACTCTCAAGGTAGTGCTCCAGATTCTGATCGACTCTATCTCGCCATTGACTGACGGCAGCGGTAAAGCTCATTCCTGATCGAAAGCCTCCAGCGGTTTAGCTGTCAGCTCACCATTCTGTTCTATCAGAACCTGCACTCGTTGCTCAGCCTTTTCCAGCCGTTGCTGGCATTCCCTTGTCAACTTGACTCCATTTTCAAAAGCTTCCAGGGACTGCTCTAAAGTCATATCTCCCTGTTCCATCCGGGTCACCAGAGATTCAAGCTCAGCCAGACTCTGCTCAAAATCTGGTTCTTTTCTTGTGCGGGGCATAGCTACAACTTCTTTTATGGGTTTCTGATTTAGTCAATTTCTGGTTTGATCGGTTGTTGTTGACCGCTTTATTGTCGAAGCGACTACCCTACCCTAGGCAGATATGGCGGTCAATCCAGCAGACACTATACTCAATGTCCTGGCTAAAAACAGTGCCAGTCGTCAGCGATAATCTGGAGCCACTGGCTGTTCTGGCTGGGTTTTACCCGGTTGTAATGATTAGCAACGGGAAGAGTCTGATAATTAACCCGATTATCAATGAGAAAATACTGATAAATCGTAGATCTTCAGCCAATGGCATGGTTTTTTTGGTATTATCCCCAGTTCTTTAGCTCGTTTATCAACAGGCCAATATATTTCAGTTGCCCTACAGGCAGCAGCTCTAGTGAGGAAAGTTGGTGGATATCGCAACACTTGTGGGCCTTATCGGTTCTTTTGGCATCATCATCTCGGCTATTGTACTGGGCGGAAGCGCAGGCATGTTCATCAACCCTCCTTCATTGCTGATCGTAGTCGGCGGAGCGACTATGGTGGTGCTGATGAAATTTACTTTGAGCGGTTTTTTGGGCGCAGGCAAAGTCGCAGCCAAAGCTTTCATGTTTAAGTCTACGTCACTTGAGGAACTCATAGCCGAAGCGGTGGAATTGGCTGATGCCGCTCGAAAAGGAGGACTGCTGTCCCTTGAAGAAAAAGAGGTCAGCAATGACTTCATGCAGGGCGGCATTCAATTATTGGTTGATGGCCATGATCCAGAAGTGGTTAAAACCCTGCTAAGCAAAGATAAGAATGAAGCCGAAACCCGGCACGAGCTTGGTGCTGAAGTGTTCAGCGCACTGGGGACCGTTGCCCCGGCCATGGGAATGATCGGCACACTGGTTGGTTTGGTACAGATGCTGGCTAACATGGATGACCCAAAATCCATTGGACCGGCAATGGCAGTTGCACTGTTGACTACGCTCTACGGCGCTATGATTGCCACCATGATTGCTGAACCGATTGCTGACAAACTTACCCGGCGTCGCGATGAAGAAGCAACCAGCAAAGCCCTGATTATTGATGCACTGCTGGCTATTCAAGCGGGACAAAACCCCCGTGTGATTGAATCCATGCTGAAGAATTACCTTCCCGAAGGGAAACGAGGATCCAGCGAGGCCGCTGAAGGCTAAGGCCTTTTTACGGATACTCTGATGAGCGACGAAGAAGAACAGAAATGTAAATGCCCCCAGGGGCTTCCCCCCTGGCTGGCCACATTCGCAGACTTGATGTCGTTGCTGATGTGTTTCTTCGTATTGCTTTTGTCATTTTCAGAAATGGACGTATTGAAGTTCAAACAACTTGCTGGCTCCATGCGAGAAGCCTTTGGTGTTCAAAACCGTATAAAGGTAAAAGACATTCCTAAGGGAACAAGCATTATTGCGCAGGAGTTCAGCCCCGGTCGACCAGAACCAACCCCACTTAACGAAGTTCGTCAATTCACAACCGAAACGGCCAAGCAAAATCTGGACGTTAGAAGACAAGAAGGACAGGAAAAACACCTGGACCCCAAAGCAGGGGAAATCCAGGAAATCATGAAAAAAATGCAGGATTCCCAGGCACAAAGTAAGGCTGAAGCTCGGGAAGATGCGTTAATGATGGCAATGGCCCTGCAAAAAGAAATTGGTGAGGGCAGCGTTGATGTGGAAACCAAGGAAGGCAAAGTTATTATCCGAGTCCGTGAAAAAGGTTCTTTCGAGTCCGGAGCCGCAGAGCTGAATTTTGAATTTATCCCCATTATCGCCAAAATTCGTGATGTGCTGTTAACGGTGGAGGGCAGCGTATCCATAGAAGGCCATTCAGACAATATTCCAATATCCACCGCAGAATTTTCATCCAACTGGGGACTTTCTTCTGCCCGGGCCCTCTCCGTAGCTCAGGAACTATTTGCTGACGGTCGAATCGATCAGAGCAAGTACCAGGTGATCGGCTTTGCTGACTCAAGACCACTGGCCCCTAACGACACTGCTCAGAACAGAGCTCTCAACCGTCGGGTAGAAATAGTGATCCAAAAGGGTAAAGATCAAGAGCTATTAAAACGCCTGCCCGCACTTCCAGAAGGCACAGAAATAGAAGGCACCGATTTGGCACCTTCAGAAATATTCTGACGAAGAGACATATTCAGCCAGACACCCGACTCGCAAAACTCTTATTCAGCAACTAACTGCTCAACCAGGGTAAAGCCAGTCTCAGGAGCCAGTTGCTGCTGAATAGCAGGCAGCAGAGAGCCCATTTGTTCTGGAAGCACCCAGGGAGGATTAATCGCCAAAAGCCCACTGGCAGTCATTCCATAATCCTCAGTGTCCGCGGTGACAGCCAGTTCAAATTGCCAAAGGTCCCGCACAGCCCCCTTTTTCAATCTCGATATCATTCGATTAACCCACTGTCGTTGTACAACAGGATACCAAACTAAAAACACACCATGGGACATACGTTTGTAGCCTTGCAGGATACTGTCAGCTACCTGGTCGTAGTCACTTTTAAGTTCGTAGGAAGGGTCCGTTAATACAAGCGCCCGTTTATTCTTAGCAGGGAGAAGTGCTTTAAGGCTGTCAAAACCATTACTCTGCGCTACCCTCACACGTCGATCCTTGCTGAATGAATGATCCAGTACCTTATGATCAGCAGGGTGCAGCTCAAACAGGCAAAGCCGGTCCTCGGAGCGCAACAGATCGGCCGCCAACCGCGGAGATCCCGGGTATTGGCGTCTTTTTAAATAGGGTTCAACAAGGGTACGATAAGTATCGACTGCTTTTGGCAACACATTGAAATTCAGGGCACCGATACCTTCTATGGCCTCACCCGTCTTTCGTGCTTCACTATTATCCAGACCATAACCTCCAGCACCGGCATGGGTATCAATATAGAGTACAGGTGCAGCCTTACGTAGCAGGTACTCCAACGTATTAACCAGCACCAGATGCTTAATCACATCTGCATGATTCCCTGCATGGAAGGCGTGTCGATAACTTAGCATAAAGGGTCCAGCATAGAAGAAAATTCAGAGAGTAAAAACAAGGCGGCCACCATATCGACAAATACAAACCTTAGCCAGCAATATGTAACTATTTCTGGTAAGCGGTGTACTTCTGGGATTTGCCTCGGGCTTGCTCTGCTGGGTATTTCTCAGCATTTTTCTGCATTTTAACGGCAACCGCCTTGGGGATATCAATATTCAACTTATCCGCCAGACGAATGAGATAGACCTGAACATCGGCTATTTCATCAGCGATTTCGGCTAATGCTGCCTGATCAGGCGCCGCTGACTCCTCTTGCGTCAGCCATTGAAAATGTTCTAACAGCTCCCCCGCTTCCACGTTCAAAGCCATCGCCAGGTTTTTAGGGGAATGAAACTGGTCCCAGTCTCGCTCACTGGCAAAGCCCCTAACTTGTTGTTTAATTAACTCAAAGGGATTTTCTGACATAGCAATCTCGTGATAACAAAACAATGAAGTGACAAATCATCAAGGACAAGACTGAGAAGAAATACTCCTAACTCCCAAACAGATTCATATAAGACTGAAACAGATATTCTCCTTGATGAATCTATAAATCGACTATATTAAAGCTTAGTAATTTTAGATCCAAGGTTCTCTCTACAGGCTTCAAGGAAGCCGGTCTTATCTTCAGCGGTCTCTGGCTTACCGCCATATTTCTGAAAGCACGGGGAAGATAGTCGTCGACACTTTTGAGTCCCTGATTCCGAATTATCGATTACGTTCAGGTTAAGTATTAGCCTATGGAAAAAACAAACTGGCGAAAGTCTTCTCAAGTGAAGATCGACTTGCTGATTATCATTGGCTTCAATGTCGGTATGTTTTTGATTTTTTCCAGTATGGATATGCTGGAACTGATCGTTGATTTAGCCGAGCAGTACGAAGAGTGGGAAATTGACGAAATCATCCCGCTGTTTTTTACGATAGCCCTCTCTCTGATTATTTTTTCCCTGAGAAGATGGTCAGAAATGCGCAGGCTTTACAACGAAGTACACAAACTATCCATCACCGATCCACTAACGGGCTTATACAATCGGCGCCACTTCAATGAGACCCTCAATCTTGAAATTGAACGCTCAAAGAGAACTGGTACGCAACTTTCCATAATCATCCTCGACGTTGATTACTTCAAAAAAATCAATGATATTCAAGGTCATAACATCGGCGATCGAGTTCTGTGCCAATTCTCCTCAATTCTTACTGAGGTAACTCGTAAAATTGACACCGTTGCTCGCTGGGGCGGAGAAGAATTTATTATTCTCTGTCCTCATACCAGTCTTGGGAATGCCGAAGCAATCGCTGAAAAACTGATGAGCGCAATTCACGATTTCGAGTTTGATAGAGTAGGAAAAATCACAGCAACCATCGGTGCTGTATCTGCCTGTCCCGATGAAACATCGGCATCGATTATCAACAGAGCAGACGTTTGCCTTTATAAAGGCAAAAACAATGGCCGAAACTGCATTACCTTGGATAACGAACTATGTGAGTAGTAAAGCATTTTCACTAAAGCGACAAAAAACAGCCGGAGTAAATAGCAGCAACAATTAAGACTAACAGGGACTTCCCCCGTTAGTCTTTGATGGAACCAGCAGCCTGAAACGCCCTCTGGAAAATCAGCGAAGATTGCCGCTACTCAGTAAAGGATTAGGAAGGGAACGCAAACTGCGCACCTTCACGAACCCCGGCAGAAGGCCAGCGCTGAGTGACTGTCTTACGCTTGGTATAAAAACGCACTGAATCGGGGCCATAGGCATGCAAATCACCAAATAGCGAACGCTTCCAGCCACCAAAGCTATGATAAGAGACAGGAACTGGCAGAGGTACGTTAATACCAACCATTCCCACATTGATGTTATCGCTGAAATAACGGGCAGCTTCCCCATCACGGGTAAAGATACAGGTACCGTTGCCATACTCATGGGCATCAATCAGGTCCATTGCTTCCTGCATCGATTCAACCCGAACCACTTGCAGTACCGGCCCAAAAATTTCTTCTTTATAGCTGCGCATTTCCGGTGTGACCTGATCAATCAGAGTACCGCCCACAAAGAAGCCGTTTTCATGGCCTTCCACCTGAGGGTTACGCCCATCAACCACGACAGTCGCGCCCTGCTCTTCTGCACTGTTAATATAACCGACAACTTTATCTTGGTGGGCCTTGGTAATCACTGGACCAAAATCATTGCTGCTATCGCTGTAGGCGCCGACTTTCAAAGGCCCCATTGCTTCTTTCATTTTTGATACTAAGGTATCCGCAGCCTGATCACCGACGGCAACAGCAACTGATAAAGCCATACAACGCTCACCGGATGAACCAAAGGCAGCCCCCAGAAGCTGGTTTACTGCATTGTCCATATCGGCATCGGGCATAACAATCGCATGGTTCTTGGCCCCCCCCAGAGCCTGGCAACGCTTACCATTAGCATTTGCCGTAGTATAGATGTACTCCGCAATAGGGGTAGAACCAACAAAACTGACAGCTTTGATACGCTCATCCGTCAATAAAGTATCTACCGCTTCTTTATCGCCATTAACGACATTCAGAACACCAGCCGGTAAACCCGCTTCGTGCAGAAGTTCCGCAATCAACATAGTCGAGGAAGGGTCACGCTCGGACGGCTTCAGTACAAAGCAATTTCCGCAGACAATTGCCATCGGATACATCCACAGTGGCACCATGGCTGGGAAGTTAAATGGCGTGATTCCCACGACAACTCCCAAGGGTTGCATCTCACTCCAAGAATCAATCGCAGGGCCTACGTTCTTGCTGTGCTCACCTTTCAGCAGCTCAGGTGCATAACAGGCATATTCCACATTCTCTATACCCCGTTGCAATTCACCAGCAGCATCATGGCTAATCTTACCGTGCTCTTCACCTATCAGGCTGATGATACGGTCAGAATTTTGCTCCAGCAGTTCTTTAAAGCGAAACATCACACGAGCGCGCTTGGCCGGTGGAGTATTCCGCCACTCTGGATAAGCCGCCTGTGCGGCAGCAATGGCTTCTTCAACCGTCGCTTTTTCTGCCAACGCAACCTGCTTGCTTACGGTTCCGGTAGACGGATTAAAAACGTCCTGAGTACGTTGCGCATCAGTACGCATTTCGCCATTGATCAGATGTCCAACTGTGGTCATTTGGTAAACCTCACGGAGTAGCTGTTTATTCTTAAATTCAGCTTGTATTAAAAGGGTACGTATCAAAAAAGTATGTGATTCCTGTGCCAGTCATGGCTACTGCTATCAATCGTTAGCCGAAACATCAGTTGCCAGGGGTCAAAACCAATAGACCGGAATCCAACACTCTTATCTATTCGAACTCGTTAATCCAGTTCATTGATCGATTCGCCAATAGCATTAATCACATTATCGATCTCTTCGCGCTCAACGATAAACGGTAGACCCAGTTGAATAGTGTCACCGCCATAACGAACGTAGAATCCTTTCTCCCAGCACTTCATGGCTATTTCATAGGGTCGTCGTGCAGGCTCACCGGGATAAGCCTCTATCTGCAGCCCACCGGCCAAACCATAGTTACGAATGTCACTGATATATTTCGTTCCCTTCAGACTATGAAGAGCCTCTTCAAAAACAGGACTCATCTCTTTAACCCGGGGTACCAGATTATCCTGTTGAAGGACGTCCAGAGATGCCAATGCCGCAGCACAGGCAACAGGGTGACCAGAGTAGGTATAACCGTGAGGCAGCTCCATCATATAATCCGGACCACCATTATCCATAAAGGTCTGATAGATATCGGCGCTGGTGATAACCGCTCCCATAGGAACAGCACCGTTGGTTAATTGCTTAGCCACGTTGATGATGTCTGGTGTAACACCAAACTCTTCCGCCCCGGTATTTGAACCCATACGACCGAAACCGGTAATCACTTCATCAAAAATAAGCAAGATATTATGCTGATCACAGATTTCCCGGAGCCGCTTCAGATAACCCTGCGGCGGTGGAATAACACCCGCTGACCCCGCCATTGGTTCGACAATAACGGCGGCTATGTTGGAAGCATCATGCAGCGCAATCAACTCCAGCATTTCATCGGCCAGTTCAGCCCCTTTTTCGGGCATGCCGCGAGAGAAGGCATTTTCTTTAAGTAAGGTGTGCGGCAGGTGATCAGCATCAACGCCCTGTCCATAAAGCACCCGGTTCGCGCCGATCCCCCCTACACTTATGCCGCCGAAATTCACCCCATGGTATCCCTTGGATCGGCCAATCAGTTTAGTCTTGGTAGGCATACCTTTTTTACGCCAGTAGGCCCGAGCCATTTTCAGGGAAGTGTCGGCACTTTCAGAACCGGATCCGGTGTAGAACACATAATCAAGTCCTGCAGGCGTCATCTCCTTGATTCGGTTTGCCAGCTCAAAAGCCTTTGGATGGGCATACTGAAAGGCGGGCGCATAATCCAGCTGTTTCAGCTGATTGGCAACAGCCTCTGCTATTTCCGGACGACAATGCCCAGCTCCACAGGTCCATAAACCGGAGAGACCATCAAACACCTTGCGGCCTTCAGCGTCAGTAAAGTAACTGCCGTTGCCGTCCACAATAATACGTGGATCATCCTTAAACTGGCGATTGGCAGAATAAGGCATCCAGTAAGCTTCTAGTTCCGCCCGGGACATACCGGCAGACTTTGCAGTATTGAACTCTGACATGGGCTTCCTCTTGTTGTTATCGTTGGTATCTTTTCACTCAGGCACCACTGCTTTTCGGTGGCCAAGGCATCGTGTAATAACGGCTTGATTTCAGTTTGGACCTTCAGATAGGTTTTTAAAATATATTTATATTTAATCTTAGTTAAATGATTACTTACCTAAATTGACCTAATATGATTCCTATACCGAAATCCAAATCACTTGAATAACCTGAACCACTTGTCAGGAGACAGAGATTAATGCCCCCTAAGCCCGACTCTCCAAACAGTAATCGCTCTCCAAAGCAAACACTGACCAGTCCCTCGGCAGTCCAGTCCCCAGCCAAAAAAAAGACCTCCGGTATTTCGGGCCGTATTGCTGATACTGATATTCGTTTATTGCGTATCTTCAAAACCGTTGTTGAATGTGGTGGCTTTACTGCAGCAGAGGTCGAACTCAATATCAGTCGGGCTGCTATCAGTATCGCGATTGCTGATCTTGAACAACGACTGTCGCTGCGGCTATGTCAACGTGGACGAAGCGGTTTTTCAGTTACAGATCCAGGGCAAGAGGTATACCAGGCAACCTTACAGCTGCTATCAGCACTGGAGAACTTTCGTACCCATGTCAACAGCATCCATGAGCACCTGAAGGGCGAATTAAATATTGGTATTACCGATAATCTGGTCACGATGCCCCGAATGCAGATTACCCATGCCATCAAAACCCTGAAGGAAAAAGGCCCTGAAGTACGTATAAATATCCGCATGGCGCCGCCAGGAGAGCTCGAGATAGGAGTCCTGGACGGGCAATTACACATCGCTGTTGTTCCGGTGCTGAAACCATTATCCGGGCTCGAATACATTCCTCTCTACGATGAGCAATCAAACCTTTACTGTAGCAACAGCCATCCTCTTTTTATGCTGAGTGAACGGGACCTGACACAACAGGAGATAGAATCTCATGAAGCAGTTCTGCCGGCTTACGCACAACCGCCGGAAATTAAAGCATTTCAGCAACAAATGTCCGGAACAGCCACAGCAACAGACCGGGAAGGAATCGCATTTTTAATTCTTACCGGCCGCTATCTGGGTTATCTGCCCACCCATTTTGCTGAACGCTGGCTACTGCAGGGCAGTTTACGGGCACTGCTTCCCAAGCAACTGAAATACTCAACTCGTTATGCAGCAATAACCCGAAAAGGTGCTCGCCCAAACCGCGTACTGGAAAGCTACCTGGAGCAACTACAAGCACAAATTTAAAGCCCCAAACTGGCCTGAATAATCCCTTTCACAGCTGTTATTTTGTCGAGCAGAAGCCGGCAGAAAATTTTTTATTCGCTGGAAGCCCGATAATACGGAGCCTGGAGCCTAACCACCAAACTTATTTTTTACCTTTTGGAAAAAATCACTTGCCAGCTGTTTTTTTCAGGCATAGGATTTACCAAAAGGTAAAAATAAGAATTCTAATGATGGAATCAGATTGACCCTTATCTGCATCCAGCCCGTCAACGCTGGCTTCGATAAGTAATATCGATTCCTGAAGACCATAGCGCCCAGATCGTTACCGATGTAGCAGCAAACACCAGCCTGCATCAAAAAAGGGTCATAGACGGAGGCACCAGATGGATGCAACGTTGCTCAGATCAGGGTCATTTCCCTGTCAACTTTTTGGATTGCTTTCAAACGCGGCCTATGGCGCGCTAAAATCTCCCTTGTTTCTTACCAATACCTCACCCTACTGCATAACTCACTTAGCTGTATCTGGTTTGACCATCTCCAACCGTTGGCTGGAGAGATTTTCATGCCTATTGCAAACAGGAAACAGAGAATTACTGATAGAAGGATCAAGATCATGAGAAAACTAAAATGTGGACTTATCCAAATGGCGCTCAAAGGAGAGACATCTGGAACCCCGGAACAGATCCGCACGCAGATGCTGGAAGCCCACATTCCACTCATTGATCAAGCGGGTGAACAGGGCGTACAGGTACTCTGTTTTCAAGAGGTTTTTACCCAACCCTATTTTTGTCCCAGCCAGGATAGTAAATGGTACGCCGCTGCAGAACGTATTCCTGAAGGACATACCGTACAGCTGATGCAAGGCTATGCAAAAAAGCACAAGATGGTGATTGTCGTTCCAATCTATGAGGAAGAAATGCCCGGCGTCTATTACAATACTGCGGCTGTCATCGATGCTGATGGTTCCTATCTGGGCAAATACCGTAAAAATCACATACCGGATGTTGCTCCTGGATTTTGGGAAAAGCTCTATTTTAAACCCGGCAACTGTGGCTACCCGGTATTTGACACCGCCTACTGCAAGCTCGGAGTCTACATCTGCTATGACCGCCATTTCCCGGAAGGATGGCGAGCCTTAGCCCTCAATGGAGCTGAGTATATCGTCAACCCATCCGCCACAGTTGCCGGTAAAAGCAAATACTTGTGGGAGCTGGAACAACCCGCTGCCGCAGCAGCCAATGGGGTATTTATAGGGGCAATCAACAGGGTTGGTAAAGAAGCCCCCTGGGATGACAAAATGGGCGAATTTTACGGTTCCAGTTATATTGCAAATCCGTTAGGTCAAATCGAAGCTCAGGCCAGTTACGATCAGGATGAGCTACTGGTGCATGAGATTGATCTTGATCAGATAAAAAACGTCCGTAACGGCTGGCAATTCTTCCGGGATCGTCGCCCTGAGAGCTATAACGAGTTGGTTGAAGCTTAAATAAGCCAGCGATAAAAACTGGACCACAACACCAGCCGATGCGACATCGCTGAAGAGAAGGTTAAACCGTCGCTGATAAAAAAACAGTCAATAATAAAAAACGAGGATGCACTATGAGTACCAATAGCGCTGGGAGTACCAATAGAGCAGGAGGTAGCGGCAAAGCCGGCACTTCATCTGCTGTCAGGGTAGGAGAGTTCTTCGAGCTTGATACCGGTCCCGATGTCAGTGATAGCGATCACTATAACGAAGATATAGCTCCAACGAGAGTAAAGGAGCGAACCTGGTCCACCTGGAACGTAGCGGCTCTTTGGGTTGGTATGGCTATTTGTGTACCAACCTACACCCTTGGTGGTGTTTTAACCGCTTACTTTGGACTCTCTGTTGGCGAAGCATTAATTACTATCCTCGTTGCCAATATGGTGGTACTGGTCCCCCTGACTCTTAATGCCTATGCAGGTACCAAATACGGCATTCCCTTTCCAGTGTTGCTACGTTCATCCTTTGGTATTCTGGGTTCAAATATTCCCTGCCTGATTAGAGCATTAGTTGCCTGTGGCTGGTTCGGAATCCAAACGATGTTTGGCGGCCTTGCGATCCACATTCTTCTTTCCAATATACTGCCAGGATGGGAAAGTCTGGGCAGTACCGGTGAAGTCATCGGCTTCTTTGTCTTCCTGGTGATGAACCTGTACATCGTTATCAAAGGCGCTGAATCCATCAAAATAATGGAAACCCTGTCAGCACCTCTGTTACTGGCTGTGAGCATCGGCTTAATGATGTGGGCAACACCACAAATATCACTGACTGAAATTTTGTCCACCCCCGCCAACCGTCCGGAAGAGGCTTCATTCTGGGGATACTTCTTTGGCGGACTGACAGCGATGGTTGGTTTCTGGGCCACATTGTCCCTGAATATTCCAGACTTCAGCCGCTACGTTAAATCTCAGAAAGACCAGATTGCCGGGCAAATCATCGGCCTGCCACTGACCATGTTTTTCTTCGCGGCTCTTGGTGTAGTACTGACGGCAGCCTCAACCACTCTGGTCGGTGAAACAATCTCTGATCCGGTAACACTGATCGGAAAAATCGACAGTCCATTTTGGGTTGTGATCGCTATGGTGATGATCATTATCGCCACCCTGTCCACTAATACAGCGGCCAACATCGTCTCTCCTACGAATGATTTTCAGAACATCGCCCCCAAGAAGATCAATCAGACCCGCGGAGTTCTGCTCACCGGTGCTGTTGGTATTCTGCTGATGGGATGGGAATTACTTAAAAAACTGGGTTTAATCGAATCAGATGTTAGTGTCGAAGCCATGTATACCGGCTGGCTACTAGGCTACTCAAGCCTGCTAGGGCCTATTGCAGGCATCATGATTGTCGATTATTTCATCATTAAACGTCAGTTTCTGAATCTGCCTGAACTGTATAAAACCCATGGTATTTACGCCGGTATTAACAGCGCCGGAATGATCGCCTTTGTAGTTCCTGTGATTCTCACCATTTTTTCACTGACCACTGGCACACTGAGCTGGTTCTATGACTATGGCTGGTTTACCGGTTCCATCCTCGGTGGTCTGTTGTATTGGGTTACTGCCGCCAAACAACCAGATACCTTACAGGAAGGGGTTACTCTGGGTAACTGATAAAGCGCTAATCATCGCTGGCGTTAGTACTCAACGGTGAGCTTCGGATCGGAGCTCACTTCATTCTTAGTTCAATTGTGAGAATCGATCTTTGATTTTCAGGGCATGTCATTGCCTCATCAACCATTTAATCAACTACTTGAACAGCTAAATCGTTAATAACCTAAGTCATTTAAAAGTTCCCAGAAAGGAGAGACTACCATGTCCATTGTGATTCGTGGCGGTACCGTGGTCACCGCAGAGCGGACATTCGCCGCAGATGTTTACTGTGAGAACAGCAAGATTGCAGCGATAGGTGAAAACCTTGAGGTCCCGACGGGTGCAGAAGTCCTGGATGCCACCGGCCAGTATATAATGCCGGGAGGTATCGATCCCCATACCCATATGCAACTCCCTTTTATGGGGACGGTCGCCAGTGAAGACTTCTATACGGGCACCGCAGCCGGTTTGGCTGGCGGCAATACCAGTATTATTGATTTTGTTATTCCGGCACCACAACAACCACTCATGGAAGCCTACAACCAATGGAAGGACTGGGCTGAAAAATCTGCTGCCGACTATAGCTTTCATGTAGCCGTCACCTGGTGGGATGAGTCCGTTGAGGAAGATATGGGCACTCTGGTTCGTGATCATGGAGTCAATAGTTTTAAACACTTTATGGCTTATAAAAATGCCATCATGGCGGATGACGAAATTCTGGTAAACAGCTTCCGTCGCTGTATGGAATTGGGAGCAGTACCCACAGTACACGCCGAAAACGGCGAACTGGTATTTCAACTACAGCAACAGATGCTGGCAAAAGGGATCACAGGACCAGAGGGTCACCCATTGAGCAGACCCCCTGCTGTCGAAGGAGAGGCCGCTAATCGTGCGATCCGTATCGCTCAAGTAATGAATGTACCAATCTATATTGTCCACGTTTCCTGCAAAGAATCACTGGATGCCATTGTTCGCGCTCGCAACGAAGGTCAACGGGTGTTTGGGGAATGTCTGGCCGGCCACCTGGTGGTCGATGACAGCGTCTATCGCAATGAAGATTTTGAGTTCGCTGCAGCCCATGTCATGAGCCCACCATTCCGTTCCAGTGAACACCAGACTGCATTATGGCAAGGACTACAAAGTGGTAATCTGCAAACCACAGCCACCGACCACTGTTGTTTTTGTGCCGATCAGAAAGCTGCCGGAAAAGATGATTTCAGTAAAATCCCCAACGGCACGGCAGGTGTAGAAGATAGAATGGCTGTACTCTGGGATCAGGGAGTAAACAGCGGACGACTGACAATGAATGAATTTGTCGAAGTGACTTCCGCCAATGCAGCCAAGATTTTTAACATCTATCCCCGCAAAGGCTCTGTCAGTATCGGGGCCGATGCCGACCTGGTGGTTTGGGATCCAGAGGGAACCCGCACTATTTCAGCCAAAACCCACCACCAGAATATCGACTTTAACATCTTCGAAGGTCGCACGGTAAAAGGAATCCCATCCCATACCCTCAGCCAGGGCAAGGTTGTCTGGGCCAATGGGGAATTAAGGGCAGAGAAAGGCGCTGGTAAATATATTCATCGTCCTGCTTTTAATCCTATGTTTGATGCACTCTCCAAGCAGGCCGAACGCAATGCTCCAACGGCGGTAAAGCGCAAGCTGTAAAACCGTCCCTGCAGCCATCAGTATTTGCTGAACGGTTTTCAACTTCATGAGGGGGTTGAGAATCAATCAGGAAATCGTCGCGCAAGCGTCGTCCTTTTAGGGGGGGTGGGAAATCCCCCCCCCCTTTTTTTTCTTCCAGCCACTAGTCCAACCATTCACATTGAGTTACATCAGTGTCGCAACGAAAGGAGCAAATCATGATCTGGCTTAGCGTCATCATCGTACTCACCGCTGGGGCCATGTTGCCGATGCAGGCTGGCGTCAATGCCCAATTAGCCCGCAGTGGTGGCCATGCACTATGGGCATCCGGCGCCTCCTTTTTTGTCGGCACCCTGGCATTGTTAATCGTTTACACCGGTCTTCGTCATCCATGGCCTGGAATAATGCAGCTTAAAGAAGCCCCTTATTGGGCCTGGACCGGTGGATTAATGGGTGCTTTTTTTGTTACCAGCATGGTTTTTTTTGCTCCCAGGCTTGGAGCAACAACACTGCTTGCATTAGTCATTGCCGGACAGATGAGCGCTTCTCTGGTGTTGGATCATTTTGGGGCCTTGGGCTTTAATACTCAGGAAATTAATATCTGGCGAATTGTCGGCGTTCTGTTAATCGCAGCAGGGGTAGTACTGGTAAAAAAATTCTGAATATAAATGCAGAAAAAGTCACTGATTCTTACTATCAGTTTCAACTTAATTATCAGCTGCCAACGCAGTCGTAGAGCACCCCACGTTAATCAGCTGCTCACTCAACAAAGGAAATAACTCCACCAAACCAGGCCTCTGGCACAATAAAATATGGTTATTGTTTTTTCTTCCCGTAACAAGGTTGCTGGATTAACTTGGTTAGGCAATAATGTCCCGATCTATGATTATTGGTTTATATCGCCACATCTAATCTGATTGGAATGGAAACACCTAATGATTACAAGGACATACCTTCTTTCTTCTCCGCCTGTCTATAAGCTTTTAACTTACACTCTGCACACAGAGGTAGGTATTTTATAATGGCATATACAAAACGCTTGCTGCTTCAACCGATTCTTTTAATTACTTTGTTAATGCTAGTGTCAGGGGTGCCTATGGCTATTGGAAAAACATTTGTGCTTTGTTCTCCTTTTGCAGGTACTGCCATCACCGGGGATGGAGAGCCTGCTGCAGGTGTAGAGGTTGAACGTCAATGGACCTGGGGCTGGAACGATGAATCAGGTTCCGATCGCACTGTTACCGACGCTCAAGGAAGGTTCTCATTCCCTGTCGTAGAGGGAAGCAGCTTTACCGCCTCGTTCTTACCTCACGAGCCGCATGTCAGCCAGCGTATCATCGCCCACACTAAGAACGGTGATGTAGAGATCTGGTTTGCAGCCAAGCGGAGCTATGAGTTAAACAGTGAAATGGATGGCCGACCCACTAAAGTGATTTGCAACCTGGATCGAGAGCCCTCAGACGCGGGGCTTTACTGGGGAACCTGCGTGGAAGATAAGTAGTCGCTTGAAAATGGCGTTTGAATCCCCGTTAAAGGACGCTTGAGATATCCAGAAAACATAGTGAACTGCGATACGGTTGCCATAGCAACTCAGGATCGTAGAACTTTAATTTAAGTTCAGGGAGTTATAACCAATGAAATCGCTCGAACCACTTATTGCTGCTAAGTTAGCAGACGGTGTTTACGGAATTAGGGAAGATAACAACGTTGCACGAGGTATTGCTGGCCGAGGTGTCAGCGGTTTGAACGAGTTCTTCGATATAGGAAGTGCAGTTATCGCCCAGGGCGTATCGGGGATGGGTCCTGTCAGTAAGGCCTCCGGCTTTGCTCTTGTTCTACAGGGAAAAGGACCGCGGCAAGGAGAAATGGCGGTAGTCGCACGAGGAACCGCAACGGGTTATGACTGGTTAAGTAATCTAAACGTCACAACGGATCGGGGTCCGTCCGGCTACAAAGTACACGCAGGGTTTAAAAAGGTTTTCTCATCCGTTGATAGTGCCATCAATGATGCACTTAAAGGTAAAAACCCATCCCGTATTCACTGTGTTGGTCATAGTCTGGGTGGCGCTGTAGCCAATCTGGCCGCCTCAAAGCTGGCAGGAGAAGGACACGGTGTTTCACTTTATACCTTCGGGGCTCCCCGTGTCGGTATGCAAGACATGGCTCAGTACCTTGTAACTAAACTGGGAGAAGAAAATATCCACAGGGTCTACAACCCATCAGATGTGGTACCCATGATTCCTATCCATCCCTTTCTCCACGCACCTACCGCCAGAGATGGTCTGCGGGTAAAAACCGGCGGAAGCTTGTTTTCCCTGAATGCTCACTACATGTCCAGCTACACCCCTGCTGTAGCTAACATGACCTGGAAGTCCCTGGCTGCTGCATCCACCGCTACACCACTGCATATCAGTGTCGATCAGTGGATAGACAAGGCCGAGGAATATGTAAAAATTCCTGGATCCAGTATGGCTATGTGGGCCTTAGGTCACGCACTTAAAGGCCTGATGGAGCTGGCACGTGTTGTCGGTGCAGCCACCTATATTGTTGGCTCGACAGTGGTTGATATCGTCGCATCGATGTTAATGAAAGCCGTTAACCTGTCAAAAGCTATTGGTGAAAAAATCATGCGCTGGGTTGGCCTGGTCATGAAATATGCCGGAAAGGCGGTTAATACTGGTAAAAACATAACTCAGGCATTTTTGCAGTGGGTACTTGAACTATTGATGCGGCCGCTGATTTCACTCGCATGGCGGGCGATTGAAAATGGTATGCGAGGCTATTAAGGGCTCTTAAGAACACTGTTACAGCCATTAACGGCGTAATAGATTGCTTCAGGCCACCCGCTGACGGGTGGCCCATCTTGGCAACAGGCTTTTTAGAGGCAATCACAGCCATCACTTTTGCATATCCTGCTCAGCGCTTTCTCACAACCTGAGTTACTCTAAACTCTGATTGTGACTCCGTTTACCATGCCTTGCCGAAGAAACCTACAAACAGTCCCAGGGGCCTCCAAGGGCTCAACTGACAACATCAGGGACCTGTTCGCAGCGTCCCTGAAGACTCTCTCAGGACTTACCGTAAACGCTGTACTACACTGAATATCAAGACAAATCAGATTGGATCAAAGCAACGAAGACCACGATAGGAAGAACGTATAACCGACTCACTCAAGGTCGCCTGCAACACCCGAATATTTAGCGCCAGAATGTGCAAGGTCAGCGCCTTAAGAATTGACAGCTCGGTTCAAGGAGAAAACAGATGAGGCTCAAACAACCTAATGTCATAGCCCTCTTTTTTACACTCGTAGGATTACTGAGCACTTCCGTATCAGCCGCCCCAATTCCGGTTACTGTCTACGCAGACAATAGCTACCCGCCTTACTCTTATTCAGAGAATGGTGAAGTTAAAGGGCTCTATGCACAAATTCTAAAAGTAGCATTTTCACGTATGCCGGATTATGCCATAAAAATCCAGGCAGTCCCTTGGAAACGAGGCCTGAGAATGCTCGAATCCGGTACAGGGTTTGCTCTCTATCCCCCTTATTTTCATCTTCAGAAAAGACCCTATATATGGCCCTATTCACTCCCCATCCTAGACGAACGCGTGGTGGTGTTCTGTCAGGACAAAGTCCTGTCTGAGAATCCTCGCTCTCGCTGGCCAAAGGATTACTATGGCCTCACTATTGGCATTAACGCAGGCTTTCATCTGGGAGGGGAAGAATTCTGGCAGGCGGTCAACAATGGGAAAATAAAAGTCATTGAGACCAATAGCAATAGCCAAAGCTTAAACGTTCTGGGACTTGGCCGGACAGACTGCTATATCAATGATCGTCTGTCTATTCAGATGGAATTGAAACGGTTAGAAAGCCAGGGTAAATATGCCCCTGGTGACAAGCACGCTCATTTAGTCGAGGGAGCAACCATCACTTTGGAGCAGGGATTTCTGGGATACACCGACAGGGATAATGGAAAATTTGCGTTTAAGCCAGACTTTCAAAAACAGTTTGATGTGCAAATCTATGAAATGCGCCGCAGCGGCGAACTTCAGAACATTATAGATCAGTTCACTTACTGACAATTCAGGGCCATAACTCGGAATCATAAATCAGAGTCACATAGCGCCAATAGTTGCATCCCGTGATTGCACAATTTATACGCAATCTTGAATCCCCCCCTGAAACTCCAGCGTTCAATCAGTTACTCATAAGTTATCCACAAGCCAAGTCACTGTTTTTGGGGATATGGCCGGCATATCCTCACCGGAATCAACACCCATAAATCTTGCCGAGCAGATAAAAATCACTCCAATTCCAGCTCTAACTTCATCTCAAAATTTTGACTTCGATCCAAGGCAATAACCTCACTAAAGGGGACAGAAGATTCTTCATTAGCGCTGATAGCGGGTAGTTTATGTTTCAGACTATCGAGTATATCCAGATGCTCTTCCGATATATCTACAAAGCGGAATACGATTCCCTCCCGGCTTTTCTCCTTTCTCAGTCTGACAAAGCTAACCTTGATATCGGTGATAACTATCTCAGGCTTATCTTGCGGCAACAGGGTCAGTTTCTTGAATACCGTTGTTTTCCCGTCCGGGAAAATCCTCTCGATACGGTTATCCTGAAACCGCTCCGGCAAATAAAGACTCCCGCCTCGGATGTTCAGGACCAGATAGCCTTTCTTAATGTTGCTCTGGTGGGCAAACGGGTTGGTAAGCGGCAACACTACGATGCACTCCGCGATGACACGATTGCCACTGAATTTACGTTTATCCGCACCAATCTCAGCCATAACTACCAACCTGATTCTCTAGACTTGCCTCGTTCTAACTAGAGTATATTCACAATTACCGGGAGGATAAAGTCAGTCCGATGATGACAGGCTTTGGAGGAACCTGAAAACAGGCTCCTTTCCAGCCCCGATATACAGACTATTGAAAACAATTATTCAGCGCTTTTTGTCATCTGTTGCGCTACTGCGGTAATATCGACCATACCCGCAGCTATGGCCTCAACTGCACCAAAAATAAACGTAATCCACTACACCTGGATAATCATCCTGTTCATCTAGCTCAGAGTACGGGAATCTTTGAGCTTTTTTGATTGGACTTCTAAGTTTGAACTTCCAGGGTGCAGGCTCCAAGGCACTAGAACAGACCTCTGGAGAAATTAACCTCTTCCTTACCTTCCTCAAGCATCAATTGACATTGAGATGGGACCGACTTGGCTATCACCCTGCCACGACGGATAACAAAAAGTCGCTCCGGCCGTAACTGCAGCGCTTCAATCGCACTCGTTGCCTGCAGTATTACCAGATCCGCATAACATCCTTTCTCCAGCCCGTAACCTTCCAGACCAAGGGCTTTGGCGCCATTATCAGTCACCGCCTGGTAAGCTTGCTGCATCTGCTGTAAACCCGTCATCTGCGCAACATGCAGCCCCATATAAGCCACGTCCAACATGTCATGGGTGCCCAGGCTGTACCAAGGGTCCATAACACAATCATGGCCAAAAGCTACATTAATACCAGCCGCCATGAGTTCAGGTACCCGTGTCATACCACGACGCTTAGGGTAACTATCACTACGCCCCTGCAAAGTAATGTTAATCAAAGGGTTGGCGATAGCATGAATCGATGCTTCGTTCATCAGTGGCAGCAGCTTACTGACATAATAGTTATCCATTGAATGCATCGAAGTCAGATGGGAGCCAGATACCCGCCCCCCCAGCCCCAAGCGCACGGTCTGGCTGGCCAGCATTTCAATATGCCGTGACATCGGATCATCACTTTCATCGCAGTGCATATCAACACGCAGGCCTCTATCGGCAGCTATTTCACAGAGCAATTGAATCGACTCACTGCCCTCGGCCATCGTACGCTCAAAATGGGGAATGCCTCCGACCACATCAACACCTTTGTCCAGAGCCCGTCGCAAATTTTCTGCCGAACGTTGATAGCGCAGATAGCCATTCTGGGGGAAAGCCACTAACTGTAAGTCGATATAGGGCTTCATTATTTCTCGAACATCCAATAGCGCATCCACTGCCAGCAAACGATCGTCGCAGATATCCACATGACTACGAATTGCCAGTGTTCCGCGCGCGATGGACCAACGGCAAAGCTCCAGTGCACGTTTCTTGATCGCTTCCGTCGTCAGATCCGGCTTAAGTTCCCCCCATAGAGAGATCCCTTCAAGTAAGGTCCCGCTCTCATTCAAACGCGGCTGTCCCAGACTCAGAGCAGAGTCCATATGGAAATGACTATCGACAAACGGCGGTGATGCAAGATAACCAGCGCCATCGATCTCTGTTATAGCCTGGGCAGATATTCCGGGGCTGATCTCAATAATACGATCTTTTTCAATCGCAATATCAATCCCTTGACGACCATCCGGTAAATTCACATTTCGTACAAGTAAATCCAGCACGATCCATTCCCTCGACAGAAAACAGCTTTTTTGCAGTTGATATTCCAGATTCTAAATATCTTCGGACAGCTAAGCAAAAGTCTTCAAGCCGCTTCATTAACTGCTGTAGTAAGATCCATAATCGCCTTTTTACCGTCACCAAACAGCATCAGAGTATTGTCTCTGGCAAACAGGGGATTAGGTAACCCCGCAAAGCCAGGGCTAAGGCTTCGTTTAACGACAACAACCGTTTTAGCCTGCTCCACATCCAAAATGGGCATACCATAAATAGGACTGCCTTTATCTTCCCGTGCCATCGGGTTAGTCACATCATTCGCGCCAATAACAATCACCACATCTGTTTTACTAAATGTCGGATTAGCCTGTTCCATCGTTCGCATCTGCTCATAGGCAACTTCAGCTTCGGCCAGCAGCACGTTCATATGGCCCGGCATACGACCAGCTACCGGATGAATAGCATACTCCACGACAACACCACGACTCTCCAGAGTATCCGCCAGGTCTCGCACTGCGTGCTGTGCCTGAGCCATAGCCAGCCCAAATCCAGGAACAATAACCACTCGCCTGGCATCCTCAAGTAACATTCCAACTTCATCAGGGGTCGAGGACTTCACTTTTCCAGCATAAACCTCATCAGCATCAATCAGATCCCCGCTACTTTGTGCCATGGTGCCAAACAGCACATTCAGCAATGACCGGTTCATGGCAACACACATAATTTGAGTCAGAATAATGCCGGACGCCCCCACCAAAGCACCGGAAACAATCAGCACAGTATTCCCCATGATAAAACCGGCTGCGGCTGCGGCAATACCGGAATATGAATTCAGCAACGCGATGACCACTGGCATATCAGCACCACCAATCGGCATGACTAATGTCACCCCCAGAAGCAGAGCGATGATAACCAGTATGACGAAGGCTCCGACCGCTGGGCCAGGTTCAGTCGAAATCATATGATAGGCAGCCACCAGAGCAACAATCAGCAATCCCAGGTTAAGAAACTTCATGCCACTGAAACCCATTGGCTTGCCAGGCAAAATTTCCTGCAGCTTACCAAAGGCAATAGCACTGCCCGACAATGTCACGGCACCAATAAGTATCGCCATTGCCATCGCAGTCTGGCTAATAACAGAGCTTGTTTCAGTGACACCGATCGTTCCGGCAGTAGCAGCAAGATAGCTGGCAGCGGCCACCGCCAATGATGCACCACCACCAAAACCATTCAATAATGCCACCATTTGGGGCATGGCGGTCATCTGTACTTTTTTAGCCATGAGTACACCAATCAGGGTTCCCACGGCAATCCCCAGGGCGATCACTTCGTAACTGATTACATTACGGTCTATCAGCGTGACCAAGACCGCAATCAACATTCCGCTCGCCGCCAGCATATTTCCCCGCACCGCCGTCCGGGGGCGGGTTAACCCCTTAATACCCACCACAAACAACAAAGCAGCCAGTAAGTAAGACAGATCTACGATTACCAGATTCATAACTCAGCCCCTCCGTTTGAACATGCTAAGCATGCGATGAGTCACCAGAAAGCCACCGATAACATTAATGGTCGCCAAGACGATAGCCACAAACCCCAGCAGCTGAACCAGTACACCAGCCTCCCCTCCCGATCCAGTCGCTACGATGGCGCCAACAATGGTAATCCCAGAGATAGCATTGCTACCTGACATCAAAGGGGTATGCAGAGTTGGGGGGACTTTAGTGATGAGTTCCACACCTAGAAAGACCGCAAGCGCGAACAGGGAAAGTAGCAGAACCAATTGTTCCATTTCCGTTGAACCTGTAATAAGCGTTTCCATTAGGCCACCTCTTCAACGTGTTGAAGAGGCTTGGATAAGGGAGCCATATTCAATAACTCCCTAATTCGTGTTTGGCAAACCACACCATCATGGCTCATGACAGTTTGCTCTAGAATTTCATCGGTGAAATCCAGGTTTAGCAGGCCATTCTCATCCAAAAGATGAAGCAGAAGATTCTCAATATTATTGCCGTACATCTGGCTGGCATGATGAGGAACGCTTGCCGGGACATTTTCAGGCCCGATAATAGTCACGCCGTGCTCAACAACGGTTTCGCCATGCTCAGTCAATTCGCAATTTCCACCTCTTTCCGAGGCAAGATCGACAATAACGGCACCAGCCTTCATCTTCATGACCATCTCCGCAGTAATCAATATCGGAGATTTGGCACCGGGAATCGCGGCGGTGGTAATCACAATATCCTGTGCAGCCAGTACCGCTGCCATTTGCTCACGCTGGCGACGAAGAAAGTCTTCCCCCTGAGCCTTGGCATACCCGCCCTTTCCCTCGGTTGCTTCAGCTTCCAGATCCAGTGCAACCGGCTTAGCCCCAACTGAAAGAATTTGTTCGCGGGCAGCAGGGCGGACATCATAGGCTTCAACCACGGCTCCCATACGTTTGGCAGTCGCTGCGGCCTGAAGTCCAGCCACACCGGCCCCCATAATAAACACCCGTGCAGGGTCCAGGTTACCGGCGGCAGTCATCATCATCGGATAAATTCTGGCTGAAGCGCTGGCAGCCATTATTACGGATTTATAACCCGCAATAGTGGCCATGGACGACAACACATCCATGCTTTGGGCACGACTGATTCTGGGAATAAGCTCCATCGCAATACTGGTGATCTGTTTTTCGGCCAGCTTTCGAGCCTGCTGAGGATTCCCCAGCGGGTCCATCATACCGATGACCACCTGACCAGGTCGGAGGTGACAATGCTCCGCATCGGATTGTGGCTGGTAAACGTTAACCTGAGTGATGATCTCGGAACGCGCATAAAGCTCATCTCGATCGTGGAGGATTTCTGCACCCGCCTGGCGATACAACGCATCAGAGAAATCAGCTTCCTCCCCTGCTCCCGCCTGAACCAAAACTGAGCAACCCCGATGAGTTAAGGCATCGACATTAGCCGGAGTCATGGCCACCCGGCGCTCACCCTGAAGTATTTCCTTTGGGATTCCTATTATCATTCTTTTCTCCCCTAAGCACTGCTCACTCTCGGAAAGCCCGGCAAATTTCGGACGCAAAAGGCCACTGAAGGAAAATATCCCTCAGAACAAAAACCTATTGAGAAGAACCATTGCTTAGTTATTTGCGATTATTGTTATCGTTTACAGCATAAAATCAGCACAAACTCAGGGAAGCGATAGAGGCTTCCCTGATATCTAAGCAGTAAGAAGTCAGCCAGCCTGATTCAGAACAGCTTGCAATAAAACGTTGCAACCGGCTTCCAGATGAGCAGGGTCGGCATTCTCTGCTTCATTGTGGCTGATACCATTTTCACAGGGCACAAAGACCATGGCCGTCGGTGCAACACGGGAGATATAACAGGCGTCGTGACCGGCACCACTGACAATATCCCGATGGCTAAGACCCGCTGCTTCGGCCGCATCTCGAACCGAATCAACGCAGGACTTATTGAAAGGTACCGGTGGAGAGTACCAGATCTGCTCAAACTTCATTTCCAGACCCAGTTCATCAGCAATATTCTTGCTGATTTCCTGCAACTGCTGATCCATGGCAGACAGTACTTTGTCATCCGGATGACGAAAATCCACCGTAAAGAACACTTCACCTGGAATGACATTGCGTGAATTAGGAAAGACATTCATCAACCCCACCGTTGCACAGGCCAACGGGGCATTGTCCAAACCAATACGATTGACCTGGTCAACAATACGAGCAGCTCCCAGCAAAGCATCTTTACGGCTGCTCATCGGTGTTGGTCCAGCGTGGGACTCCTGACCGGTCAACGTCACCTCATACCAGCGCTGTCCCTGAGCATCTGTCACCACGCCAATGGTGGTGTCTTCGTTCTCAAGGATAGGTCCCTGTTCAATATGTGCTTCAAAGAACGCCTTAAAAGGACGACCACCCACTTCATCCTCCCCGGCATAACCAATTCGCTCAAGCTCCTCCCCCATGGTCTTGCCATCAAGATCAGCGCGGCTAAGCCCATATTCCAGGTCAAAAACACCGGCAAAGACACCCGAAGCCACCATCGCCGGTGGGAAACGAGACCCTTCTTCATTAGTCCAGACTGAAGCTTCAATCGGCGCTTCCGTTTCAATTCCCTGATCATTTAAGGCCCGAATCACTTCAAGACCAGATAGCACACCGTAAATTCCATCAAATTTTCCACCGGTCGGTTGAGTATCCAGATGACTCCCCATAACCACCGGCGGCAGGCTGTTATCACGCCCCGCCCGACGGGCAAAGATATTACCCATCTTATCGACCCGCACAGTACAGCCTGCTTCTTTACACCAGGATACAAACAGGTCACGGCCCTGCTTATCCAGATCAGTCAGTGCCAAACGACAGACGCCACCCTTCTCGGTACCTCCTATCTCGCCCATCTCCATTAAGCTGTCCCACAAACGCTGTCCGTTTATTTTTATAGTAGTCATTGTTCGTCCGCTCCCGTGCTCAAATAAAAAGCTCTGATAAAAAATGTTCTGATAAAAAATGTTCTGATAAAAATACTTTTATTAAGAAAATGTGCGAGCTGGAGGATCACCTCTACTCTCACAACCAACTTTACCATATGGTAAAAATAGCACTTATTTTACCTTATGGTCAAAATATATTTCGCCTGAATTTTAAACAACCTTTTAAGGATCAACACAGATAAAAACTGGAGAATGAGAAGAAATAAGAAAGAAAAAATCTGAAACCATCCAATCAAAACAGCGGATCAGCGAGCCCTAGGGAAGAGCAAGCCCTAACAGGTGCCCCATCCGGTTTTTCTTAGTTGCCAGATAGGTTTGATTTTCAACAACCAGGCCTACCTCTATAGCCAGCCTTTGCTTAATGATCAGCCCCAGTTCAGTCAATGATCTGACTTTTTCGGGATTATTGGTTAGCAGGCGTAACTGTTTCAGCCCTATAGATTCAAGAATCGAGGCAGCTAAGTCATAGCTGCGCTGGTCTGCTTCAAAACCCAGTCTCAGATTTGCCTCGACGGTATCCATTCCCTGGTCTTGTAATTGGTAGGCCATCATTTTATTAGCCAGACCAATACCTCGACCTTCCTGACGCAAGTAAATCAAAACACCACTACCTTCTTCGGCAATACGTTTAAGAGCATAATTCAACTGCTCGCCACAATCGCAGCGTTTTGAGCCGAACAGGTCGCCAGTGGCACATTCCGAATGAACGCGTACCAGAGGGGCTTTTTCTCGTTCAGGTTCGCCCATTTCCAACAGAATATGCTCACGGCTGTTCGCCAATTCAGTAAAGACCGTCATACGAAACTGCCCATACTCCGTCGGTATCGGCACCGTTACGGACTTCTCAAACAGCGCTTCGTAGGGTTGCTGAAACATACCTCTCTCCTGCTCATATTCCTGTGCCTCCCAGAGGCAAACCCGGAATGCCCGTTCAGCTCGAATAAAAACAAATCAGGAAAACCACTGTTTATACCCAGTAGATACTCTGGCCGAGATAGGAGCCGCAACAACTACGGCCCCTGTAAACTCCGCTGCTTTACTTAGTCATTGCAGGGATAATGCTGTTACCGTAGTCAGCAATAATGCGTTCTTCATCTCCACTATCCAGATAAATATTGAACTGAGTGGTCCCTGCTTTTTCAAGCTCAACCAACTTGGCGATATGGGCATCGATTTCACCCAGTACACAGAAACTGTCGATAATATCGTCGCTGATAAAGTCCAGATAAGGATTGTCACTCTGGCCGTGCTTGGAATAATCGTACCCCTTACGCTGCTCGATATAAGACGTCAGGCTTTCAGGCACAAGGCCACTATGGGCACCATACTTTTCAACAATATCTGCAACATGATTACCAACCATTGCCGGGAACCAGCGAGTAGCTTCCCGCCCCTTTTCCATATCTCCCATATAGGCCGGAGCTGAGGCAATCACCTGGAAATCAGACATATCACGACCTGCTTCTTTACCTGCACTAATGGCTTGCTCTGAGAACCACTTCACCAGCGATGGGTCAGCAATTTGCAGAATGACACCATCCCCCACCTCACCCGCTGTTTTAAGAGCCTTGGGACCGTAAGCACCGATATGAACAGGCAACTCGTAACCATTGCTCCATGGGAATTTAACCGGTTCAGGGCTTTCACCGTAGGTCACTTCTTCACCGCGCACCATTGCTTTAACTTTCTGAGTAAATTCTGCCACTCGTGCCAGATTAGCCGGTTTCTTACCCATCACTCGCATCGCACTGTCACCGCGACCTAAACCGACGACAAAACGCCCTTCACTCTGTAAAGCCAAACTGGCAAACAGACTGCCTGCCACCGACCAGTCACGGGAATTAGGGTTGGTCACACAGGGACCAAATTTCATTTTTGTTGTGTGTTCCATACACATTGCAATGGCGGGGTAGCACTCACGCCACAAAACATGGGAATCATAGAACCAACAGTGACTGAAGCCCGCCTCTTCGGCCTGACGAACCAGATTACGAGCACGCTTTGGGCTGACAAAACCTTTAAAAGTTATACCGAATTCCATAACAAATTCTCCTGAGACTATTTCTCATTCTTAGTTTTTTTATTGAGTGATGTTTTAAACAGCGAATACAGGTATTCAATCAGTGATCAGGTGCCCAGATTTTGATCCCCGCATGGGAGAACGGCACTTTCTTAGAGATATTCAAACGAATCAGCATCGGAGTGATCGCTTCAACACAGCGGGCGTTTACTGCAGGCCCCACGTTATAAGCCTTAATATCCAGTCTCTGGATAAGATCAATGACTTTATTTTTGGCTTCCAGGTTGTTTCCACACACCAGAATGTCACAATTAATCGCATGATCCAGTTTATTCAGCGTGGTTGCTGAAACGTTATGAAGCGCGCCAACAACAGGGATATCTTCACCCAGTAAGACCTGAGCTGCTTCTGTAGCAGATCCTTCAATGGGCATATCGACCGCTTTCGGGTCACCATCCTTTAGCGGCACCACGATATCCACAAGGACTTTTCCGCTCAGCGCGCCTTTAATCGCCTCCAAGGTCGTATTATGGGCAGAATAGGGAACGGCCAGGATGACTAGTTCGTCCGCAGCATTCACCGCTCCGGTATTATCAAAGCCACTGATACGGCCCTTTGCTCCACCTATCTGTTGGTTCAATGTTTCAGCAATTTCTGCAGCTCGGGTCGCATCACGAGAGCCAAGCGCCACATCCACACCCGCGAGTGCAAAACGCAAGGCAAGGCCTTTGCCCTGAGGGCCTGTTCCACCAAGAATGGCAATTTTCATCGAAATAAATCCTCCTGTTGGGGTCTTATCAGATCAAGGGCCGAGCTACATGCAGGACTCCACTCAACGCCTTTGAATATTAATGCCGGTTTTTTACCTTCTTTACTCATCAGTAAACCGGACGCCGCAGCCAGCTCATCAGCCAGAGCAGGGATGGTGACTTTTAACTCACGACCGTAAGCATCGTTTTCACCGGCCAGATCCACCTTGCCAGGTACATTTGCCAAGCCGATGGCGACATTGACCAATCCCATCCGCCATGGGCGGCCAAAGGTGTCGGTAATCACCACGCCCAGTTGTTTGCCAGACATCTGTTCCAGCCTTTTACATAAAGCCTGCGCACTCGCATCAGGGTTTTCAGGCAGCAAAATGACATGCCCGGGAAGATCGACATTTGATTCATCCACTGCGGCATTGGCACAAATAAATCCCAGGCGGTGCTCGGCGATCAAAATCCCCTCATCCTGACCCGGCCGCTTTACCGCCCGAACGATACGTTTCGATTCCGACAAAATAGTTTCGATTTTGCGGGGATCCTTGGTTACGGTCTCGGCCAGCTCCAGCGCCTCATCAGAAGGCTCAACATCGGCCAGACGGACAATCCGTCCCTCCGACTTGGAAACCACTTTATGCGCAATAACCAGAATATCGCCGTCATCAAAGCTCATTTCGGACTCAGCCATCGCTCCCATGATCAACGCCACCAGATCATCTCCCGGTTTAATATCCGGTAGACCTGGCACCGCCTGTATATTGACGCCATTACTGGCCGCACCGTAGCTGACACCCGTTCTCTCAGACAGCGGGACCGGCTCCCGGAGGCTGTCCCGCCTTGAAAGCTCAGTAGCCTGGTTTAGTTGCGCAGTCATTAGATCGCTCCTTGTTGCAGGTTGGTTCTTCCACTCAGGGTTATTGCTGCCAGCGTTTTCCCACCGAAAGTACTCGCCAGCATCTGAGTCCAGTGCTGCAAATCATCCGGGGTATCCAGATCGAACGTCAGTTTTTCCAGTTGTAATAACTCACAAAAAACCAGCTGTTCTTTTGCGGCCTTTAAATGTGCAATGCTGGAATCTCGACCAAACTGAAATGGCACAACATTCGGCGGGGTTGTCAGTAAGGCGTTGGTGCCGCCATCACTGGCCGGACAAACCAGCACAGAAGGAGACTTCGGTGATCGTTCTAATAACTGGCCAACTTCAGCCTTGCTCAACTCAGGGATATCAGCAGGTATCAACAACTGAGAATCAAAGCCGTGATCCAGGCTCCACTGAGCAGCCAAAGAAGCGGCACCATTAAGTCCAGTACCTTCCTGTTCAATCAATAGCGCTGCACCGTACCCTTCTGCTATTGCAGCGATTCGGGAAGAAGCCGTCACAACCAGCACTTGGTAATCAGAGAAATGCTGATTGAGAAAACGCAGTGTCTGGCGAAATAATGTAAGGGCCAGAGTCTGCCGCTGATCGGGGTTCAATACGCTGGCCAAACGCTGCTTTGATTGACCCGGATCTTTCATTGGAATAGCAATACAGGTTTTCATCATCAAATCCCCTAAACAGCCTGACTCAATGGTTGGCTGGAATTTCGCTGGTGAACCTCAAACTCCTGTTGACCAGTTTCATTCTGCCTTTGGCGACTTTCGTATAAATGCATCAATGTCTCGGCGACACGTATTTTATTGGCCCTGGAGTGCATCAGGGTATCGGTCGCCAACACATCCAATCCCCGGCCTGCCAAACCAGGCACCGCTGAACGATCTTGTTGATCAACCAGCAAGCCATCGATCAATCCCTCATAACAATCGGCGATGCCAAACAAATCACAGCTATAACCTGCCGCCGTCATCATTTTGTCAGCGGGGCCTTTGACGGTCTGACCGTTAATAAGAGGCGAGACCGCCAGTTTATAAGCCTGGGATTTAGTTACCGCTTCACGGATGCCCGGTACCGCAAGAATGGCACCAATGCTGACAATAGGATTACTGGGAGCAAAAACGATCAGGTCAGCGTCGGCAATAGCGACCAGGGCTTCCGGTGTAGGTTTAGCCAGCTTAATCCCGACAATGGAGAAATCTTTAATCAGGGGCTCACAACGATGCTTAACAAAATAACTCTGAAAATCCATCCAACCTTCAGTAGTACGAACCCGCGTCTGGATAACATCATCAGTGGGTAACAGGATTGGCGTCTCCACCCCCAGTTGACGAGCAATATGGCTGGTAATATCGGTAGGCCGAACACCTAGTTTACGCTGCTCAGTACGGTAGATATGGGTTGCAAAATCCTGGTCGCCCAAATACATCCAGGTATCTACACCCAAGCGATTCAAAGCATCCAACGTTCGATTGCTTTCATCTTTCAGGCCCCAGCCTTTTTCTCGATCTATCTGATCAGCCAGGGTGTAGGTCAGCGTATCAATATCCGGGGAAACCCACAGACCATGAAAATCCTGATCATCCGCCACATTTCCAATAATGGTCAGGTTATCACCATAGCGGCTGTGCAGAAGACCCTCAGCCATTTTGGCACCGCCAACACCTCCGGCCAGGAGCGTGATCTTAGGAGCTTTACCCCTCAATGAAATACTCATACCGAAGCTCCCGCGGTAGAAGCAATCAACTGGACGCCTAAACCACTTTGGCTCATAACACCTCCAGACAGAGACCTTTCAGGCACTTGTCCAGCAGTCGTTGATTCAGAGAAGGTCTCCAGCGGCTGATACAGTGTTCCTCGCCTCAAAGGTGTGCGGCCTGCATTGCGGATCATCCGTACCATATCTTCCGGGACAATTTCCTGACCGTTTTTGCCACCGGCAGAACGGGAAATACTCTCGTTCATCAAGGTGCCCCCGAGATCATTGGCACCGGATCTCAGCATCTGCTGCGCATAAGCAGGTCCAAGCTTGACCCAGGAAGCCTGGATGTTATCAATCCAGCCATTCAGCATAAGACGGGAAACCGCGTGCATACGGATATTCTCCTGTGCTGTAGGACCCGGCCGAACCGACATATCGTTGTCACGTTGCTGGGTATAAAGAGGGGACTCATAATGGACAAATCCCAAAGGCACAAACTCGGTAAATCCGCCCGTTTGCTTCTGGATATCCCGCAACAACCTGATATGAGCGGCCCAATGTCTGGGCTCGTCAATATGGCCGTACATAATCGTCGCGGTGGTCGGCAGCCCCAGCTGATGCGCGGTGGTGATTATCTCAACCCACTGCTCAGTAGTGAGCTTATCCTTGGTAAGCTGCTTACGAATTTCCACGTCGAGAATTTCTGCCGCAGTACCGGGCATAGAACCCAGTCCATGATTTATCAGGTCCTGAATAAATTCCGCCACTGACATTTTGCTTTTATGAGCACCAAACCAGATTTCAAATGGCGAAAAGGCATGGATATGCATATCTGGTACTTGCTGTTTAATCGCCTTGAGGATATTACGGTAATGGTCGCCATCAATATTCGGATGCAACCCCCCCTGAATACAGACTTCAGTCGCCCCCCGGTCCCAAGCCTGTTGTGCACGCTTTGCCACCTCCTGCATGGACAGCAACTCGGCGCCTGACTCGTCCTTGCGCTTGGCAAAGCCACAGAACTTACAGCCCATGTAGCAGACGTTGGTAAAGTTAATGTTACGGGTGATAACGAAGCTCGCTTTTTCCCCGACTGCTCGTGATCTCAGCAGATCAGCAACTGCAACCAGAGCCTCAAGCTCTGTGCCTTCGGCCTGAAAGAGAATGACCGCCTCCGCTTCAGAAACCTCCTGACCCTCAAGCGCTGCTGTTAAAATAGTGCTCACCTGCGGATCAATAGCACTCAGCTGCTGGTAAACCATAGTTACCTGCGGGCCAGCCTGATCAGCAGTCGGGGCAGAAGTGTGACTCACCAATCTATTACTTGGGAGCGACCCGATACTCTCGTTGGGCAGAGCTTTCATTACCGGTGCTGAATGAGGTCTGCTGAAAGGTTGCTGAATACCCATTAGGGTTCTCCTTTAATTCCCGTAATCTGTTCAACTGTTGAACCAGGTTCCGTTGAAGGAAACCATCTTCTAGAGTGACGCTGGCTGAGAACAACATCGTTTTGAACCTCTTGCTCAGTTCTGAAGACTCAGCAGCACTGCATTGATGCCAGACCATCAGCCCTGGCAATATGACCAACACGTTCTGCAATCTTTGGAGTGAAATAACGATCAGGGAGGTTTTGATACTGTGGATAAACCGCCAGGCGCTCGTGCAGACGGTGGCCACAGGCACGACTTGCAGCTGATAAGGCATCAATCTGCGGCCAGGCTCTTTCTGGGTTGATGTGGTCAATAGTCAGTGGAGAAATCCCCCCCCAGTCATTAATCCCAGAGTTAAGATAAACGCTATAACGTTGCTGAAGATTAGGAGGAGCCTGCAGGCTAATAGTGGGATCGAGAATAAGGCGTGCCACAGCCAATGTGCGCAGCATATCATTAAGGTCAGGCTCCGGCGCGTCAGCCATGCCCGTGCCCGGCTTGGCACAGAAGTTCTGAACGATGACTTCCTGAATATGACCGTACTGCTGATGTATTTCATTAATAGCAATCAGGCTATCGATACGCTCTTCCCAGGTTTCGCCAATACCGATAAGAATACCGGTGGTAAATGGCACATCCTGGCGACCAGCGCGTTCCAGAGTCCTTAACCGCTGGGTGGGTACTTTGTCAGGACAGGCATAATGGACCTGACCTTTAACCAACAAGCGTCGGGAGACGGTTTCAAGCATCATTCCCATGCTGGCACTGACCGGTTTTAACGCAGCGATTTCCTTCTCTGAAAGCGTGCCGGCATTAACGTGAGGAAGCATGTCTGTTTCGTCAATGACTCGCTCACACATGGCACCTAAATAGTCAGTCATCGTTTCATGGCCCAGCTTCGCCAGCCCATCACGAGCCTTCTGGTAACGCTGCTCAGGCTTTTCACCAAGGCTGAATAAAACCTCTTTGCAGCCCATCTGCTGACCTTCATGAACAACGGCCATGACTTGCTCAGGGGTCATGATACGGGCGTCAGGGGAATCAGGATGTTTAACAAAAGTGCAGTAGGTGCACGTATCGCGACACATGTTAGTCAGGGGAACGAAGACCTTTCGGGAATAGGTGACCCGATCACCCCAGTGCAAATCCCGCAGAGCACAAGCCTGCTCACGTAAGTGCTCCAGCTCTTTTCCTTCAATCCCTTTCAAACCCAGCGCTTGTGCTTTGGACAACATGCCTAAGTCTCCACCGATGTTATTTTTTTTATTGGCAACTTCAGTTCAGTGACAGGAGAATCACCGACTGCGTTTTACCGTTTGGTAAATACATACTAGCCATCTTTTTACCATATGGTCAATATTTTTTTCAATCACCACAGTAAAACAACTCAACCAGGAACTGACTAAGGGGCAACGAACAAGCGAATTTTCTTTTGTATTTCCTTTAGTTACACTAAAAAAATAAAACGGATCAGAAAAAAACCAGGGCCAAAGAAGTGGGAAGTATTGAAGTGAAAGTAGAAGTTATAAGAAAATTTTAAAAATAAAAAATAAGAGTCTATATGTATTTTTGATTAAATATAAAAAACTATTAATCAATCAAAATAAAAATATAATAAATCAAAATTACTATTTGATAGATCATATTTTGATAACAGAGCAACATGGGGAAAGAAATCTTGAGGCAAATATAAAAAAAGGAGCTGACCTTAGGCTCAGCTCCTTTTCATTAACATAATCGGTCAAAAATAGTCTTTTTCGACCCTTTTTATCAGGTTTTTTTACCCAGAACTGATCACAAGATCAGATAACCCCGGTTCCCTTGAGCACCAGCTGAATCAAAAAATCACTGGCATCATCATAGTCCTGTTTTTCCAGTTTAGGCTTATCCAATGCCAGTTCTATCTGGGTCGAAAAGTCAGCATAAGTCTGAGTAGATGACCAGATCACAAAGAACAGATGGTAGGGATCAATCGGATCCATCTTACCCTCAGCAATCCACTGTCTGATCAGCTGAACATCAGCTTCTAGCTGCGGCAACAAATGAGATTGTAAATATTCCTTCAGCCGAGTAGCACCATTGATAATCTCATTGGCAAAGACCTTTGATCCGTTCGGATGAATTCTGGAAAGCTCAATCTTTCCGCGGATATAGTTACTCAGCATCGCCTTCGGATCATCTCCCTCCTGCTCCAGCAATGCCATTTTATCGAGCCAAAGATCTAAGATGTTCTGCAAAACCCGCTTATACAGCACCTCCTTTGAAGGGAAGTAATAGAGCATATTCTGCTTGGATAAGCCGCTGCGCTCGGCAATCGCATCGATGGCCGCTCCCTGATAGCCATGCTGAGCAAACACATCCTCGGCAGCAGCCAGAATACGTTCTTCATTAGCAGCACGAGAACGGCGTTTAGGTTTAGGGGCGATTGATTCCTGCTTTACGTTTTCGGTCATTGAGGTATTTGAGTCGTTGTAAGTAGCTGTGCCGAAGGGCTGAGCATAATGCCCGGATTTAAAACGGCCGGTATTTTACCACATAGGTAAAAAATAAGCTGAAACAAATACACTGGGAATCCACAGCCCAATATGCTGCTTCTGTTGTCGGTAATTCCCCTAAACAACTTCGCTCAGATATCAGCTCCAATAACTGCTATTTCACTAGCAGACCTGTGAATAAGTTCTCTGTGGTCTCCGGGACAGTCAGGTTCCTTAGGTGTCATAGTCTCGCGTCAGCGTATTCAGGCTACTGGCCGTGGTTACAAGGTGCTTGCATGCAGCAGCAGCCTCCTTTGTGGCTGTAGCAGTATTCGCTGACTGGTCACTTATTCCGACAATGTTTCGGCTCATTTCTTCTGACACTGATGATTGTTGTTCAGCGGCAGTGGCTATTTGAGTACTCAGATCCTGAATGGCAACAACCGAGTTCTGTATCCGCCCAAGGGCTGAAGCAGCCTCCAGCGCCTCCTGAACCGATAGTTCTGCATTTTCCCGACTGCTTTCCATAGCCTGCACAGCAACATCAGCCCCCTTTTGCAACTTCTCGATCATGGCTTGTATTTCATCGGTTGAGGATTGCACCCGCAAAGCCAGTGCACGAACTTCATCAGCAACAACGGCAAATCCTCGCCCCTGTTCACCCGCACGAGCGGCCTCAATTGCAGCATTCAAGGCCAGCAGATTTGTTTGCTCGGCCACCCCTCGTATAACCTCAAGGATAGTGCCAATATCTGTACAATCGCTGTTTAGAGCCTGGATTGCAGTTTCAACATCACTGATTTTATGTGAAAGACCAGAGATACTCTGGGTATTTCTTTCGACAATACCATGTCCTTCCTGAGAATCGCTGAAGGCCTGATTAGCAGCTTGAGCTGCACTAGAGGTACTGCAGGCAACCTCCTGCACTGTCGCAGTCATCTCTTGCATAGCCGTAGCGATCAGCTCTGTTTCAGTCATCTGCTTTTGCATGCTGGCGTCAGTATTGGCGCTCATAGCTGCCAACCGGTCAGTTGCAGCAACCATTTCCGACGACGCTTCCTGTATTCGACCGATAGTTGCCCTTAGCCGGGCACGAATCATATCCAGCCCCAGTTGGGTCTCCCCCATAGCACCGGGTTTATCAACCACAATCCGGGTGTTCAAATCCCCATTAGCTATAGCCTTGGTCGCCGCAGCCATTTCCCTCATCGGTTTAATAACCTGGCTGCCAATCCATACAAATCCCAGCAGGTATAAACAGACCGTAGCGGCTGAGGCCCCATAGATCAGCAAGCTGCCATCAATTTGATGGCCCCAGAACATCAACCCCAATAAAATCAACCAGACTGTTTGAAGCAGTATAAACTGAGTACTTACCCGCAAACGGAAATCTCTTTGTACAGGCAAAGTCTGCAATTGTTCAGCATTTACTTTCTGGTAGAGTTTTTCTGCACTGTCGATCTGTTGCTGAGAGGGTTTGCTGCGTACAGACTGATAGCCAACAGTCTCGCCATTTTTGACAACCGGGGTAACAAAAGCCTCAACCCAGTAATGATCACCATTTTTACAGCGATTTTTAACAATACCCCGCCACGGCTTACCTTCCTTGGCAGTGTCCCAAAGATCTTTAAATGCCAGAGGGGGCATATCCGGATGACGGACAATATTGTGATTCACACCAAGTAATTCGGTCTCATCAAAACCACTGATATCAATAAAGTCCCTGTTGACGTAGGTAATAGATCCCTTCAGGTCCGTCATAGAAATAATAGTTTGATCATCCCGGAGACTGACTTCACGACCCGTTACCGGCATATTTACTTTCATTAAGGAACTCCCTTCAACGGAATATTTCTGCCTAGGTTCAAGAAAATCGGTAATACCTATCGGTAGAACAATTCCTAGCAAAAAAAATAATAGCGCTTCGACAACAACGTCCTGCGGTTGAAGCGCCTACAATCCTGAAGAACAGCCAGTAAGTTCCTTTGCTTTATCAGCGCATCGAAACTGTTAATACAGGGATAAGAACAGCGTTGAATTTTCAGTCGAACAACCTCAGCAACGAACGAATCAAGGGAACCGATAAACAAGTTCTCTGAGCCTCAGTTATTCGTATCCTTATACTATGCATCAATAGTATTAAATATATATAACCAAACCCGTAAAATAAAATAAATATTAATACACTCCAACTTCAATAAGATATATCAACTAATGACCATCACACCATTTTTGATTAATGCTATTAAGATTTGAAAACATAGCCTGATATTTGAATACATAACCCTTGACATTAATTGTCACACGCAGAAAAGACTTAAAACGTTATTAAAAAGTAACTAGCACAAGAGGAGAAAGCCACCTTGCTTTAACAGCCACTAATCTGTTTCCTCACAGGGGAAACACCCGTCGTTTTCAGCAACAAAAACACGTACAATACTGCGGCTAATTTAATACCACGGCAGCATCTGCCATCACTGATTTTAGGTCCATTACTGATGACTATTGAACAAACGCTACTGGAGCGCTGCGACTCAAAATGCGAGCTCTGCTCCTCTGACGCCAACCTGACGGCTTATGCCGTGCCTCCAGTGGCGGATGAGAGTGCAGATAAGTCAGTAATGGTTTGCGAGACATGCCGCGGACAAATTGAAAACCCCGCCACCATGAACACTAATCACTGGCGTTGCCTGACCGATAGCATGTGGAGTCAGGAACCTGCTGTTCAGGTTATGGCCTGGCGCTTACTGAAGCGCCTGTCCACCGAATCCTGGGCTCAAGACCAGTTGGATATATTCTATCTGGAACCTGAGGTTCTGGCCTGGGCCGAAGCAGAAAATATTGCCGACAATGACGAAGACTCCGATACACCGACCCTGGACAGTAACGGTGCCAGATTAGCAGCAGGAGATACGGTCACATTAATAAAAGATCTGGTGGTTAAGGGTGCGGGCTTTACTGCCAAACGCGGGACGACTGTTAAGGGTATATCTTTGACCTCCAACCCAGAGCATATTGAAGGTCGCGTTAACGGTGTACGCATTGTTCTGCTGACCTGCTTTCTCAAGAAAGTCAGCTAGCCCATCTAAAGTAAAGCGCTACGGATTCTAATCTGAGTACGTAGCGCCCTGTCCACTATTTCCTTCTTCCTCTTCCCGCTGTGCGCTTCCCTCTACGACCGAAAGTGCAGTCACTCGCGCTTATAATTACTCCCCAAGCAAGTCATTGAAGTGATTATTTCGACTAGAATGGATACAGTCTCTGGGCAAAATAATACTAGCCAAAGCGTAGATTTAGCCCATTATTGAGAGTATTTTTGAACAATGACTAAAAAATTAATAATGACAGTAACGCTAATCTAATACTTTTCGACAACCAAGAGTTGTATCTGCATGAGTACAATACCTTCTTGTAAAGTCATCCCTGCGCCCCCCAACATTTCTACTGCATGCCACATCTCTACAACCCCCTACTTATCCCTCTTCCATGCGATACTATTATTTTTCGTTGTCAGTACAGTATCGGGGCTCGTTTTCACGGAGCAGGCTGAATCGGCGCAATCGTCAGAGAGAGTGCAAAGTGGCGTCCGGGAAATCACGGATGGCTGGTCGCTTCACTGGGGAGATCTGGAATATTCAGATGGATGGAAGTTCGAAGAAGCCGAATGGGAAGACCTCACCTCTCCTACAGATATTCCTGGCCGCACAAACGAAAACATCCTCTGGCTGCGTATTAAGGTCGACAAAGGGCAATGGCGCGATCCCTATATTTTTGTCTCCAGTATTGACCTGACTACCCAGGTATTTGAGAGTGGTCAACTCAGTTATCATTTTGGAGAGATAGACCAGGATGGAAACAGCCACTTCGAGGGCTGGCCATGGCATCTGATCCCCGTCAACATAACAACCTCACCCACCAGCCTTTATTTTCGCATCTACTCAGACTATCCATTTATCGGCCTTTCTGGCGAGGTCCTTATCGGTAATAAAGCAGATTTACTTGATAGAGTCTATTCCAGAGGCATTACCGGGGCTGTGTTTATATTGATCATCTTTATCGCGGGTCTACTCAGTACCAGCCTTGGGCTTATAAAAAAAGACAGCCATGTTGCCTTATCCACCGGGTTATTGTCTTTTGATTTAGCACTGATGATGTTTTCCGAAAACGAGTTAAGTCAGGTCGTCTATAACGATCCTTTAGTATGGCGTTATCTGGCGGTCTTCAGCTATTTTTTGATACCTGCCTTTCTGGCCCTGATTCTTCGAGAGTGGTTTCAACGCAAACAACCAGCTGTTTTTAATGCTGTTTTTTGGATAGCCACGGCCTTTGCTGCTGGTGTAGCATTGCTGTCGGCATTTACCGACTTCAATTTTGTCAATGCCTATCCCTATTTCGACGCTCTGTTTATCGCTCTGGTTCTGGCCCTGCTGATAAGCAGCGCATCCAGATATAGAAGCTTTGGAATTCAGGATGGATTGGTCATCTTTGGCATTCTCGCCTTATTCGTATCCCTGCTACTGGATATGCTCTCGTCCCACGCGCTTATTGATTGGATCGGCCGGACAGGACAATGGGGACTGATCTTTTTCACTTTAGCCATGTTAGCGGTTTACTTTAATAAGGACTGGGAACAGCAGATAACCCTTAGAGCTTTGACCTCAAGCCTTGAATTACAGGTCGCAGAACGTACCCAGGAGCTGACGGAAAGCCAGGCCCTTCTCCAACAGCTAGCCCGAGAGGATTTTCTTACCGGTCTGCTGAACCGCCGTGCATTTATGGAACAGGCCAATGGCGCTGTCGCTAATGCCATTCGCTACTATCACCCTCTGTCACTCATGCTATTCGATATCGATTTTTTCAAAGAAATAAATGACACCCACGGCCATGCCACGGGTGATGAGATTCTTCGCGCCCTGGCTAAGGTGGCTAAAAAAGAATGCCGAGAGGGAGACTTAATCTGCCGTTACGGTGGCGAAGAGTTTGTCGTGCTACTTCATGAGACACCTGCATCTGATGCGTTGATGCTGGTTAGTCGGCTACAGAAGGTTATCCAGAATATTGTCGTTCAATCACCGGACGGTAAAAGCGTACAAATAACAGCCAGCTTTGGACTGATCTCATACAGTCGGTTCCAAAGTGATGCGGAAAAAGAACAGTACTCCACCCCCTCTAGATTATTGGAGCTGCTGTTAAATCAGGCAGATCAGGCTATGTACGATGTGAAACAGACCGGTAGAAACGGGATCAGAGAATACACTTTAAAATAGCCAAACACTCAAATAACAACGGTCATGCTTGCCGTTAGACATCTGTTTTTTTTAATAAAGGCTCACTGCGACAAAAGCCCAAGCAAGCCCGATAAAACGCACATCAACCGCTACTGCCAGGGGCCAGCTAAAGCAGAGTCAGAATCTGCTAACGAGTGCACCGAAAACACACGAGCCGCATTGCGACCCCTAAAGCTTAATAATGGCATCAGCCCTGCTGCCTGAACCTTAGCAGTCGCTCGCTCACTAAAACTAACTTCAGTACAGGGCAGCAACTCGGCACCATCATCCCCGGTGTAGGTATAAGCAGGCAAATCATCAACCAGCAACTGATCCCCTCGGGGTAAAGACCAGCCACGGCTTTGATGGGAATGGGCTAATAACTGAGTAATGGCATAGGCAGGGCTTCCCCAGAGATAAGCATTCATATCCTTATCAGGAACAGGCACTTCTTCAAACTCAAAGGAGTCAATCTCATCACTGTCTCGACCATAAGGCAGTCGTATAAGAATACGCGGTAAAGCCAGTCCAACCCACGCCGCCCAGGGTTCCTGTCTAAATTCACTCCAACGCTTTGCGCAGTCCTGATCCTGAACTTGCCAGCTCTCAGGACTGGCCGCCTGAGCTGCGGACTCACAACCAATCAAAGCAAGATCGGCTGACGCCATAAATGGCCCCCCTGCACAGGATGCAATCGCCCCCATCGCTGTTAGCAGGCTGACATCCACTTCAGTGGCAGCAAAACTGTAGTCGCCAGCTAGCAAAGACCAGGGAGCATCACCCAAAACAGCGTCTTCAGCCATCAATAACTTGTACAGACAAGAATCCTCAAGCTCCCCGCTGGAAGCACTGAGTACCTGCTGCAATCCTGATTTGGGCAGATCCAACATGTAGAGAACCAACTCTTCACCCGTTTCCAGTTGACTGATCACCCGATAAAGTGAACGCCAGGAAGATTCCAGTGCCTGAAAAGCAGGATCTCGCAATATTCTCCGCATCAGACTGCTAATACTGTCATCGACGGAAGACACATAACTTTGTTGCCGATCATCAACACCTGCACTCAGGTGAGGAGAAACCAGGTGACGGATAAACGTATCAAAATCTTGTTGCTTAACCTCAGAGGCGCCAAGCGACGAGGTTACCGTGCCATCAGAAGGCTTACCCAGTAATCGCTCAACCATATCCCCTTCTGCTTCAGCATCCGTTGCACCTTGCTTTAGGGAGCTGTCACCGATCGATTGTACAGCTCCTCCTCCAAACGCCGGCAAATCCTTCCTCAGCTCAGCAGCAGCCTCAGCAAAAGTCTGCGGATCCATCAAACGCTTACGCAATCGCCGTAACCCCTGAAACACATCCAAGCGCCGATATAAGTTATCCGGATGAAAATCATCCAACTCTTCAAAGTCAATCACTATACTGCCGCCCGAATCCTCTATCTGCAATTGCAGGCTTGGGGCAATACGGGCCATCCGTTGGTCAAAGTTATCCACATCCACTTTGAGTAATACGGGGTTTAGATCGGACTCTGAAGTTTCAGTAGCTAAGGTTTCAGCAACCGAAGTCCCAGCCAACCTCTGTCCACTAAAATCCCCCATTAACAAAACTTTAACCACATCACCCGGTGATCGGGCTGCTCCACTGCTCCTAGTTCTGAAACTGAACTCTAATTCCATCGTTCCCACCCGGATAAAATCCTAATAATTTGACGAGCTGATATGGCTAAAGTGTAGCTGACCAACGCTGGGGAGTGTTATGACAATAACCAAAAACTGCCCAGTAAAAGTCATTAACAGCGTCAATTTAAGCTGCAGCTGAATAATGAATTGGCAGATCCAGCAATCGTACGGTACTTAGCATGTCTAGAGCCAACCCGATCGGGACAAAAGTGAACGCTATCACGGCTAAACAATCAGAGAACAATCCGTGGGTTAGTGTCAGCTTATTTTACGGTTTATTTATCGAGAGATCTCCGCCAGCCCCCCGTCTTTTTTAACTTACTGCTTCTTGGCAGGTTTTTTTATCCGGGAATATCCTTTGCCTGTATTTTGACCAGTAAATGGAACATTAAAGGAACTGAGTACTGGACTTTCAGTATTGGCAGACGATAACCATCTTTTTTGTTTTAAGGATAGTTCAGCTGCCTGTAACTAAGTCACAAGCACCACAACAAAAGGAGATACGCCATGAATGGCAGTAAAGTAAAGATATGGAAACAGGACCCCAGCGTAGAAAGCATTGGTGTGCGCACCGCTTACATCAATACCGAAATCAACAGCGGTCCCCAAGACAAAGATATAGTGATCAAGGGAATGCCATTAGTGCAGGGAAACTCAAATAACGACTTTCTCTTTGACCCGGTACAGAACCCCATTGAATTTGACGCCGTACATACATTCACTGTGGTACGTAAAGTACTAACCATGTATCGACGCGCATTGAATCGAAATAACGTCACTCAGAATTTCGATTGGCAGTGGGGACCGGAACCGATCAGTGTTTATCCACGGGCTGGTATTGAAGCCAACGCCTATTACAGCAGAGGGCAAAAATCTCTTCGGTTTTATTACTTTCACCCTGGCGGTAATGAACGAGCAAACCTTGTTTATACCTGCCAATCCTTCGATATTGTATCCCACGAAGTAGGTCATGCTGTATTGGACTCACTGAAACCCGGATACTGGAACAGTTGGCACCTCCAAACAGGAGGCCTTCACGAATCCTTTGGGGATTTAACCACCATCTTCACCATGCTTTCTCAGTTAGATCAGTGCGAAGCCATAATCGCAGAATCCAAGGGAGACCTTCACGCCAAGAGCTTCTTCCCGTATGTCGCAGAACAATTTGGAGAAGCCTTAGGTCGATCAACGGGATTACGCAACGCCGACAATAATCTGAAACTTAGCCAGGTCTCCAACCAGGTCCACGATATCTCAAGAGTCTTCACCGGTGCCGTTTATGACATACTGGCCGACATCTTCGAGGACTACCATAAACCTGCCTTGTACGACCAGGCGGAAACCCTGCTGCGTGTTGGAAAGCATATGACTTCACTGGTAATTTTGGCATTGCTCAATGGACCCGACAGGAACGCAACCTATCGTGATATCGCCAATAAGATGATTGCAATTGAGCCTGTGCCTAAATGGAAAGAATTTATTTCTGATCAGTTTGAAAGACGCGAGGTTCTGGGTAGCTCTCTCAGCTTAACGACAGAACAGCCGCAAGCGTTGGTATGGACAAAATGCTGCGGCTCACTTCACCATCATGAACATACCGATGGTGTGAATAAAGCCATATCTGAAGAGCAAAAGAAACAGGGAAAATCCTGAGCCATATGGAAAACCATTGCTCTTGTGATCAGTGGACTCATGGGGCAGAGAAAACCAATACGCGAGCGTTGGCTTTTGCTCTGCCCCCCCGCTTGTATTCTTAACTCAAGGCTAGACAAGTATCGCGCTTAACTCCGTCGATTCCACTCGATACAGTCTTCCAGCGTAACGCCTTGGCCACCAAAGATATCCAGCGCACTGCCGATGGTGAGATCAACCTTGCCTGCTGAGAGCTTCTCAACCAGTTTCAGATCATCAAGAGTCCGTGCACCTCCAGCATAGGTCACTGGTATTGGACAGATTTTACCCAACAGCTCAACCAGTTCCTCATCAATACCGCCCTGCAACCCTTCTACATCAGCCGCATGAATCAGAAACTCAGCACAGTGTTGACTCAATTCATTAATCGTATCGGCATCAATAACAGTGTTAGTGATAGTCTGCCAACGATTAGTGGCAATGTTCCAGCCCTTCTCCGTACGGCGGCAGCTCAGATCCAGCACTAGCTTATCGATACCAACCTCTGCCTTGATAACTTCCAGGCGCTGCCAGGAAAACTCATTATTTTCAAACAAATAAGAGGTCACAATCAGATGAGACGCCCCCGCATTAAGAAACTCAGCGGCATTCTCCGCGTTAACTCCGCCACCAAACTGCAGCCCATCAGGCCAAGATCCCAGTGCTTTCAACACCTGCTCCTTGTTGCCAGGCCCCAAAGCAATCACATGCCCCCCCCTGAGATCATGCTGGCGGTAAAGATCCGCATAATAAGCGGCATCATAGGTGCTGACAAAATTAGTATCAGCTCCTTCATCATTGAGGCTACCACCAACGATTTGCTTGACTTGCCCTTGATGAAGATCGATACACGGGCGAAATTGGGTCACAGTTGAACTCCTGATGGTGGTAATAATAGAAATAGCAATAACAGTAGAAATAGAGGGCCAATTATAGCGAATGAAGGAGGGGGAAAGACAGTCGCCAACCGAAGGAGAAAGATACCAGATGACCACCTGTGAGCCAGTCTACTTAAAAACCTGAACCGAAAAATACCAACTGGTAATAATCAGCCCGAAAGCAAAGGAACTGAGTCGGATTTTAGTCTTGATAAGCTTAATGGCAGAACCGCCAGGCAATCGATTGAAATTGTTAATTATCTCAAGCAAGCGGGGACAAAAAAGCAGCATGCTAAATACTTTAATTAAGAACTTAAACCGCCTGTTACCCAGTACACCGGCGGTGGTAGGAACTTTCCACTAGTCGCATGCTTTACTGCCAAGCAGAATAGTCTACTATTGTGCTTGGTTTAATCGATACAAGTGCTCTCTGTTATGCTCAATTTCTCTAATACCTATGCCCAACTCGGTGATGAATTTTATCAACGTGTGCGACCGACGCCCGTAGCCAAGCCTGAACTCCTAATGTTTAACAGGGAGCTGGCCGAGAGCCTTGGTCTGAATGAGGCTTTGCAAGATCATTCTGATTTGATTGCATCATATTTTTCCGGCAACGAACTGCCCGAAGGCTGTGACCCCATTGCCTTGGCCTATTCAGGCCACCAGTTTGGCCATATGAATCCGCAGCTGGGGGATGGTCGCGCCCACCTTTTGGGTGAAGTGCTAGACAATGACGGTAAGCGCTTTGATATTCAGCTCAAGGGATCAGGACCAACGCGTTACTCCAGACAAGGAGATGGTCGCTGCGCACTGGGACCGGCGATCCGTGAATTTCTGATGAGCGAAGCGATGCACGCGCTGGGTGTGCCAACGTCCCGTTGCTTAGCCGTTGTAGCCACCGGCGAATCGGTGTATCGGGATAGAAGCAGGCCTGGCGCCATTGTGACGCGTGTGGCTGCCAGCCATATCCGTGTGGGAACATTCCAGTATTTTGCCATCCGGGGGCAGCAAGAGTCCCTAACGAAACTACTGGATTACACGATTAATCGGCATTTTCCCGAAATCGGCGTCGATGCAGAAGACAAGGTTCTGCGCTTTCTTGAGGCCGTTATGGCACGGCAAATTACGCTGATTGTGGAATGGATGCGTGTGGGATTTATCCACGGCGTCATGAATACCGATAATACGCTGATTTGTGGCGACACAATCGACTATGGTCCCTGCGCAATGATGGGCACTTACCATCCCGGTACCGTCTACAGTTCTATCGACGAACACGGGCGCTATGCCTTTGGCAACCAACCCAGCATCGCTCTATGGAATATTACCCGCCTGGCAGAGTGCCTGGTGTCGCTTATCGACAATGACGAAAAAACAGCCGTCGATCTTGCCCAATCGCTCCTACAGGAATACAACGTTCGATTTGAAACCGCCTATTTTGACATGTTCGCAAAGAAACTAGGCCTAATCGGTTCAGTACCCAACAGCCACGAACTCATCGTCGACCTTTTAGCAAAAATGAAAGATAAACAGCTCGATTATACCCACACCTTTGCCCGCCTGACCCAGTCTCTCCATGACAACATCCTGGCCGAGGAAATGAAGACGGAGCTGGGGTCCTGGTATGAAAGCTGGAGAGCCTGTATCGATAATTGCGAAGAAGGCTCCGATTGTGCAGAAAAGCAAATGGCCAGCAACAACCCCGTGGTTATTCCCAGAAATCACCATATCGAAGCCGTACTATTGGCCTGTGAAGAAACGGGCCGCACCGAAGCCGCAGATGAGCTCTTGAAAGTACTGCGATCCCCTTACAAGACATTGACCGAAACCCTTAACTATCAGGATCTCCCTGAGGACGGTGATCGGTACTATCGAACCTTTTGTGGGACTTAGTTGGAAGGTTGTGTGTGCTGGATTACACCTTGATCGTCCATTCGTTGATAGATTTTTTGATATAAAGATAATATTTGGTTTTGGCCTGTCGCCTAAGGTAAGGCTATGAGAAAACGAGTGACCTTAACCTGCTTATCGATTCTCATAGTCGGTTGTGAATTAAAACAGCGCCCATCTTATGCCCCTCTCGAAAATACTCTGCCGCCAGGAGGTCCGACGATTCAATATGATCCTGACAGTAGTTTTAAGAATATCGATAAAATCAGTGCCACCCTAAGCGACGAGGATTCAAAAAAATTTGGTCGCTCATTGGGATGGTATGGAACTGAATCGGACTTTAGCCTTGAAAAAATTGATGGCAAAACCGCCAGGCAATCGGTTGAGATTGTTAACTGTCTCAAGCAGGCAGAGACAAAAGAGCAGCAAGCTGGGTGTTTTAATTAGGCACCCCAAATCCTCCAGCTTGTCACCCGTACCAGGACCACTGACAAACTGGAGCAAGTAAAACACTAGCTATCCTTCACTTTCGTCCCCAATTTTGAATTTTTCTGCTACTGAGAAGGCTTATATTGGGTAAAACCATCGACAAATGCGTTTAGTAATTCTTCATTACGCTCATACTCACTATCGATATGGACGCACATTTCCTCTTTTAGCAGCCCCCTTGTTAAGCTTTCATGTTGATCCATAAATAACTCATAAATTGCCTTATAAGTTTGATCTGTGGCGATATTCTTTGCATTAATACCCAATAGATGGGCTCCCGCAAGGTCTATATCCCACTCATACTGTTCCATTAACTCCTGATCTTCGTAAAGCCCTTTATTAATCTCAGGGACTTTTTCATAAGTATTGAAAAGATAAATCAGATCTTTTGCATCCTTATCTCGCTTATCAGATGGGCGATCCATCCATGCAATCAGCTTTAATATGACCATTCCTTCTGGCGTTGCCACCGGGATATCGAGTTCTGGATCATCTTGGATGCGTATAACTCTTGCACTACTGAAAGCTTCTTGAAAACCCAAAACATTCATGGTGGAGTGACCATCCGGTGGCCACTGTATGTTAGCCTCTTCGTCTTCAAGTTGGCCAAAAGGTAGGATATCTATAGGCATATTCTCTGGTGATATCAGACGCTGCTGTGCTCGGGTTTCCTTATATCCTTTATCAACTAACTTCTCCTTAAGTAGCATGAATGCCTGCCAATCTGGCACCTGAATACCAAAATCAACATCCACTGTAGCTCGCTGAATACTAGCACCATACCCGTAGTGCAGCACTAAATCCCTTGCTGATGCGCCCACTACTACAAATGGGATAGCTAATTGATTCGCAATAGTACTGACAGTGTCGTAAATGGCGATAGTACTAGAATCAATCTTCCCCGAGATGTTGAGCAATGTGCTGTTCATATATCATCCCTGCTGTCTCTATGTTTCTGCTATCACCCGTGGCCATCAACTCAGCGTAGGTCAATATCGGACTCACTACGCCATTACTGGCGGTTGGCATTCCATTAGCAAAATCGTTTAATCTTTCGGGCCAAAACGGTCTGTATACGCTTACGATTCCAGGATCGTTATCAGTCCAGTCTACAGCTTTTCGTAACTTCGCAATCATAAGCAGCTTATTACCTGCTCGTTCTGGTAAGTAAACCGTAGCAGTTTGAGGCTTCAAGTAGTCTGTGTATTGAGAGGCAGCAATTTCTCCTCCCCAATAGGCGCCACATTCTTCGATTTTAATACCTTTCCACCAATAGGGATCTTCGGCAACAAATACACCCATTAACTGCTTAGGCTTTAGTTTTTCTGGATAGGCTTCGACCCAACGGTCGAGTAATTTCCTCCGACTGACTATGCGTCTATTCTTTTTTCCTACACGATCTATTATGAAACCTGCTGCTTTAAGACCGTTCACAACCCAGCCCACCGTACCTAAAGCTACACCCGTTTGCTCTGCAATCTCCCTATATGATGCGTTGACTAACTGGGCATTACACAAAAAGCCATAAACGACTTTGAGCCCCGTTGCATCAAAAGCACGATTTGAACCTCGACTTTTTGTAAGCGGTTTCAGTTTATTCCCTGTTATCAGGATATAGACGGGGGGTCGGTTAATATAGGCGTTTCCGGCCGTATCAATAAATTGAACGTCCATGTCCTTCAGTTTTTCCGCCATTTTTGGATTAACATAATCCGCAACCAGCAACCCTTCGATAGGAAGTTTTTTAACTTGACTAACCAAAACTCCCAAGTTGGCTTGCGGTGCCCATTTTTTTATCTCAACAGCCAGCCGTCCACCGAACTGGGGAGCCTCCAGAATTGCATCTACGTGTAAACCATTAATGTCGGCCTGTTCCTGTATAACTTTCAGAGGCAACCCTGTTTCTCTCTGGAAGATCTCTAACGCCTGCGCTAAAAGCGCATTTTCAATCTCAGTTACTTTCATTTCTGTTCTTCATATCAAGTCAGCAACTTCGGTATTTACCACTGTATTCTCACAGCCATACGTACACAAAAATACAATGTACATTATTAATGTACATAAATACAAATGTACACTGATAGTCATAACCCAACACCAGGCAGACTTCGATCTCTTTAATACACGGCAAAACTAACTTTCGGCGAACAGGTCAAACCACGCTAACTTATGTACATTAGTTCTTGAGCAATGCGAACAGGCCCGATGCCTTAATAGGGATCAGGTAACAACAGAATGACAAGCCGCGGAACAAAAAATCTCTAGACTCAGCTCGCTTACCAAACTAAGCAAGTAAAGCACTAGCCATCTTTCACCCCCATCCGACTAGCCATCGTTAACTCCAGTCGTTGATTGGCCTCTTCAAGTTTGATTCTGACCAGATCCAGACAACCGGCAATATCTTCTTGAGCCATATCATCTAGCTGTCTATTTCCGGCTAAAGCCATAATGATGCTTCGGGCGTGGTAGAGGTCCAGGCTGATGGTTTCTTCGGGGTCTTGGGGGGATGCGAGTGCTGGCTTAAGTGTATGTTGAGCGGTCATAGTGAAACCCTTTGGAATGGTAATTAAACCGCCTCCCAAAGACGCCAATCTTAAGGGGAGGCGGATCGAACAGAGTTGGCGTCACCGGTCCAAAGGAACCCGGCCAGCCCGGAGGCTGCTCCATCCGACCCGCCAAAAAACGTAGTCGTACACGAGCCGAGCCCATAAAAAAGACGCTGTGATGCGTCTTAAGGGCACCTCTGGAAAACGGAACGCCAATTCCGGCGTTGGATTTTGCCAACACAGGTTTAGGATAGACCTGTAGGGTAAGGAGGGTCAAGTTGGGATTATTTTGTTCTGGAGGTATTTGATCGTTGTAGGAGAATGGTTTCGGAAGGCTGGCGGGACCACTACATAAAGCACAACCACCTGTTATTTATACAGAATAGATATTATGACACTAGCTATTGTTACCACCAGTGTTACTAAAACAAAAACTCATTTGTTTTTTCAGTGCTTTTGGGCCATTTCTTTAAGCAGGTTGTAAGCGTTTAAGAGCAATCTCTATCGACTGTTCATCAAAGAGCTCTGTCTTTCGGTTGGCTGACCTTTCTCCACCTTTCCATCTATGCAATCCTGATTTGATCCCCTCCAACGTAGGTTCACACCCATCTTCTTGAATGAGCCAGTCTACAGTTGATAACAGCTCCATTCCAAAAGGTGATTCAAATCCATCGATAACCTTGGCTGTATGCTCAAGGACTTCAGCGTACGGTTTAGCTTCCTTATTTTTAAGATAGGTTTGCAAGTATTCCTTCTTGCTGTCATCAAACCAAATCACCTCAAGTGGATCTGCATCTGCAATACGCTTATCGCAATGCAGATAGCTGCCATCAAGGCCCTCCAGCAAGTGTCTCAATCTATCTGAGTACGGTCCATACTTATGAGCTTCAAACCTCAGATCAAGAGGGTTATTTATAGCCTCCTTATTAATGGTCCTATCTAAGAACCAGGCTAGTTTTTGAATTTCCAAGAGACTGCATTCCATGCCCAAAACCCAATACCGACGTATTAGCTCAGCGATCAGAGCGCGAGCAGGAGTTAACGTTTTTACTCCCTGCTTTTTAGCCACATTTTGGTACTTGCTCGTAGGTTCGTAGATCAGAATTTTTACATCATCTAGGTCCGATAGAGAGTTTTCGATCTCTTGACGGACTGCATCCCATGGAAGGCCACCGTTCCCCGCTCCAAGAGGGGGGATAGCAACAGAGCTGACTTTGTTTTCTAGGATAAAATGACGTAAATCTTGAAGGCCCTCAACGATCCATTCCATCTTCGAAGGTGAGCGCCAGTGCTGTTTTGTTGGAAAGTTAACAATCCACCTAGGCCCCATGAGCTCGCCTGTCTCGGTGATATACATCTCGCCCGTTCTGACTTCTTTAGCTTTACAGGCTTTCGCATACTCGCTCATGTTTTTGGCAAAGCGCTCTTTGAACATTAATGCGATGCCCTTCCCCATAACACCGACGGTGTTGACAGTATTCACTAGCGCATCCGCTTGTGCTTCAAGAAGGTTACCTTGAGTGTATATAATCATTAAAAATACCATCCCTGACGCACATGAACCTTAAGCGCCAGCTGTCGTTGAGCAAGTTGCTTTTCTATGTCTGATTTTACGCTTTCTGTATAGCAGACCATACCCAAAAGTCCGGAGATTGGACAAAATTGATGGATAAGGGCCTCTGCCTGATAACGCTCAAACTTAGCCGGGTCGTCTGCATCTCGCTTGAAGTCCCGCCTCTGCAAAAGCGGCCAATCGATCTTACCTAGATCGGCCAAACTCTTATAATAGTTAGACCAAGCGTAATAAGCGTGACTATCTGTAAAAAGGAATGGTAAGCCCTGATCTTGAACGTGGTATAGGCTTGATACAAGAATAAGAATCTCTTCATTTCTGCACTGACGAACACCTCCTCGACCGCTATGGATATTCTTCATCATCACCGAAAAAGGGGTGAAATAGAACGGTATGTAGTCATTTAAGTTCCCACCTGGTACCAAAGGAACGGGATGCTTTGAGCGTTTATCAATCAGCTCTTCATTTCCGATATTTATCCAGCTGGATGACCTAGTTTCACTATTTCCACAGTGCAAACCGTTATTCAGAATCCAAGGTAAGTTATCCCGGTGTATGATGCGCCAAATTAAGGCCTTTTGTGGATTTAAACTGGGATAGTGGTTCATTTATTCACAAAGAAGCTCTCGTTGATATTTACATGCTTACGAAGCGCTACGCCCTTAAGGAGTTCTAACACATTCTCTCTATCCTTGGTTTTACCCCGATTTGTCGGACACCTAGTTAAGAGTAGATAATCTACTTTAACGAGGTTTTTACATGTCTAATACACGAAGAAAATATTCCGAAGAGTACAAGCGCGAAGCCGTTTCATTAGCCAGAGGATGCCTAGGGATAATCTTCCAACCATTAGCCTCAGCCACAGTTCTTCTCACCGTAATGAGAGCAAAACGTTTATCTTTATTGTCTATCTGGACTCGCCCATCAAAGGGACTCCCTCCAAAGAAATGAAACGGTACGTAATGATCTAATGCCAGATTTTTCCTGGATTCGATGATATCCGCATCAGCAACATCCACAAAACCGCTGACTTTGCTTCTTGACAGCAGTCCTTGCTCCAGAATTGATGGAAGGTTCTCAATATCAGTAAGATGGTAAAGTAGCTTTTGCTCTTTGATGTCAGCCATCGATAAATTCCCTTTTTCATTGATTTCCAAACAGAGTGCTCTAACTCCTTACTATTCGGAGCTGCAGTTTTTCAAAAGAGTTGACCCCCGTAACTCTATACTCAATTCATACCCTCTATCAGAGATTCTAACTAATTCCAGATTTTCCTGATTCTATGGGAATCTAGACAGCATCTTAATCAGCTATGGTGCAACAAGATCCCAAGCGGATGCTCTAGGATCACCGGTCTGATAAAACTGCCTGACGAGTTTTACAAAGTCCAAAAAGTCTTTGTTCTCCACGGTTAAGCGATTCGCAGTATCCCAGTCAATCTCTAATCGCTCTTTCGCCGGTACCAGTATTTGGCTGTCAGCCGGGTTATCAATATCCAGTTGAATCAAGCCGATTCCATGGGCGGAAAACAACATACGAAGCTCTTTAAGGGTATCAGTGCCTTCAATTTCAGAGGCAACCAGATAACCATAATTGGCCCATGAAGAATTCGACACAGCCTGGAAGAAACATTCTCGAATATTAGAACGGTTAATTAATAACTTAACCTCAAAAGACCACAACTTTGTTCGCTTGTCGGCATATTGGCCAACACAATCTTTAACCTCCTGATGCCATTCAGAACTCAGATCTTCCATTGCGACGACATCAGGGTACAACCATTTGTTACCGTTGGGGCCTCGCTTATTTGACGACCGTTTCTCGTCAATTCGCTTGGAATACAGTGAAAACTCTGTCCAGAGATATTCTGAAAGCAACGGGTACAGATCATGCTCTTTAGGCTTTGATTCAGAGCTAGCTTTGCTATCAGATACCTCAACTTCAGCAGCATTAACCTCTTCACTTTCGGACTGTTCAGTGAAGTAATACTTTCTGGGTCGCCCCTCCGTGGTTCTTATCTGTGGGTGCTTACGCTGGAGCCTTGGGCGTTGTGAGGCTATCTCACGAACAATCTGTTGAATCAGATCATCTTTTGACTGCAAAGCATCGCTACGACGTTGCTTATCCTGACACTCGTCTGGATAAGTTTGATAAATCCAAATCGCTATTTCCCGCGCAGTAAACTTCTGGTTTTGGTTGCTTTGCAGGTAGTCCCGCACTGTTTTGGCTAGATTCAAAGCCATTTCTCATATTCCATTGATTTTTTTAACCATTCTACTCAATATCGAGATATCGACAATAAACAGAAGTAAATTTGCCCAGTATCACTAAGAATGGGCCGAACTTGATCTGGCAGTTTGAGAGTTTCGGCCCAACAGTGTATACCTGCCCGTTAAGCGATTCAGCCAGATACCATGGAAAAAGCGTATGTGAAAGGGAGAGCTTCATCATTTTACCAACAAGTCAGATGGTGCAAGCCGACAAGCAAACCGTAGTGCTCAATATGAGCTTTCTTGTATTTCAGGCAATGCCGAGAAATTGAGTCATATACAAAACACCCTGTCGAGCTTGTACTCCTGTTCGCTTAGCGCCTACAGCGATTTTTGATAGTTTGCTAAGCGCATAAATTGATAAAGAAAAAACTAACACCGATATCGATACCAATGATTAGGCAGCCCAGACCGAATGTCAGACCATAAACTCACGCTCAACAAACTCGAATCTCTACTCTTCCAAGCCTGCGATATTCTGCGCGGCAAGATGGACGCTTCCGAGTACAAGGAATATATCTTCGGCATGCTATTCCTCAAGCGCATGTCTGACCAGTTTGAGGCTGATCGGAAAACCAAGCACAAACGGCTGGAAGCCGAAGGGCGGGACCCCAAAGCTATAGCGATGCTGCTGGAGAGCAAAAAACAATACGACTACTTCGTCCCCGAGCGTGCACGTTGGTCGAAGATTCAACACATCAAAGAGAACGTTGGCACCGAGCTCAATAAAGCCTTGGCGGCGCTGGAAGACGACAATACCGACAAGGGCTTACAGGACGTTCTCAAGCACATCAACTTCAACCGCAAGGTTGGGCAAAAGCCCATGTCCGACGAGGTGTTGGTGTCCTTTATCCAGCACTTCAACAGTATTCCCCTGGCCAATGACCACTTTGAGTTCCCCGACCTACTGGGTGCAGCCTACGAATACTTGATCAAGTACTTTGCCGATACCGCCGGTAAGAAAGGCGGCGAGTTCTACACCCCCGCTGAAGTGGTTCGCCTGTTGGTGGAGCTGATCGAACCCGGTGAAGACCACGAGGTTTATGATCCGACCTGTGGCTCCGGCGGTATGCTGATTCAGAGCAAACAGTATGTGGCGGAAACTGGTGGCGATGCCCGCAACGTGCATCTGTTCGGCCAGGAGAGTAATGACGGGACCTGGTCTATCTGCAAGATGAATATGATTCTGCACGCCGCCGGCGGTGCCGATATTCAGAATGAAGATACCCTGGCAAAACCCCAGCACCTGACCGAGAACGGCGAGATACGCCCCTTTGACCGGGTAATCGCTAATCCGCCCTTTTCCCAGAACTACCAGAAGAGCGGCATGACCCACCCCAGTCGCTTTGATACCTGGCTGCCGGAAGGCGGTAAAAAAGCCGACCTGATGTTTGTCCAGCATATGATCGCCAGCCTCAAACAGGACGGTCGCATGGCGGTGGTGATGCCTCACGGGGTGCTGTTCCGGGGTGGCGAAGAACGGGCTTGCCGCCAGAAGATGATTGAAGACGGCGTTCTCGAAGCGGTGATCGGCCTGCCGCAAGGCTTATTTTACGGTACCGGTATCCCTGCCTGTGTACTGGTGGTGAATAAAAACAATGCCGCCAACAGCGACAATCCTCGCCAGCATGTGCTCTTTATCAATGCTGACCGGGAATACAAAGAGGGTAAAAACCAGAACAGCCTGCGCCCTGAAGATATCGAGAAGATCACCCATGTCTATCGCCAGTTGGCCAAGCTTACCCGCGAAAACCAATCAGAAGACGCCAGTATCGATAAATACGCCCGCGCCGTCAGTATCAAAGAGCTAGAAGCCGAAGAGTTTAATTTTAATATCCGCCGCTACGTGGATAACAGCCCGGCACCTGAACCCCAGGATGTGCGGGCGCACCTCAACGGCGGCGTGCCCAATGCCGAAATCGAAGCGCTGGCCCAGCACTGGCAGAACTACCCGGCGCTGAAAGAGGCGCTGTTTACGCCACGAGCCGACGATACCGGCTACAGCGACTTCAGCCCCGCCATTACTGATAAGACCGCCATCAAAACCCTGATCGAAAACCACCCGCAGCTGCAAGCCAAGCATCACGCTTTTACCGAAGGACTGCAGCAGTGGTGGCGGGAGACCTTTACGCCGGAATTCTATCAGCTGGGAGATGATCTGCCCGGTTCCAGAGGCGTGTTCGCCCTACGCCGCGATGCCCTGGATAGCATTGTCAATGCGCTATTGCCGGAGCAGTTGCTCTCCCTCTATCAGATTCGCGGCGCCATGGCGAACAACTTCAAACAGCAGGAGGCGGATCTTAAATCCATCGCCAGTAGCGGCTGGAATGCCGAACTGATCCCCGATGCCGAGATCCTGCAATCCCAGTTCCCCGAGGTACTGGCCAATATCCAGCAAGACCAGGCCCGTATCAATGAGCTGGAAGCGCTGTTTACGGCAGCCAATGACAGTAGCGAAGATGATGAAAGCGGCAACGAGTCTGACGATGAAGCTCCCGGCGTGCTGCCCAAAGCGCAGGTCAAGCAGCTGAAAGCCGATAAAAAAGAACATAATGGCCAACTTCGTGATCTGAAAAAACAGCTCCGGTTTATCAAAAAAGACAGCGCCAAGAAAGAAGACCTTTACAAGGCGGCGGCACTGGAAATCCAGATCGACCGGCTAACCGCCTCGATCGCAACCATTGAAACCAAACTCGCCCAGCACACCGCGCTGGAAAAAGAGCTGAAAGAGCTGAAGGCGGGCCTGAAAGAGGCCGAGAAAAAGAAAGATAAGCTGGTTGAGGCCGCCCGTTCGCAGATCAGCAACCTGGACGCCAAAGCCCTGATCGAAGCCCGCTTTAAGCAGGAGCTGGAGGGCGATTATGCCGCCTATATTCGAGCGATCACCAGCGCCCTGGTTAAAGCGGTTGAAAACCTGCATAACAAATATGCGGTGACGGTAAAGGAGATAGTGGCAGAACGGGAAAGAGAGGCCGAGTTGTTAAGTGGGTTCATGGCGGAGCTAGGCTATGAGTAAATTCCCAGACGTCCCCTTAGGTTCATTGTTTAGTAATGTTACCGGGGGAGGCACGCCTCCTAGACAAATTCCGGAATATTGGAATGGCCCGATACCTTGGGCCAGCGTAAAAGATTTCAAGGAAGGGTCGTCAAGTATAGACTCGACTCTTGAATCTATTACCGAGAGTGGGCTAAGAGCTAGCACTTCTAAGCTAATTAAGTCTGGAACCCCTGTGATTTGCTTGCGAATGGCCGTAGGGCGATCAGCACTAATTAAATGTGATGTTGCTATAAATCAAGATGTAAAAGCGCTTTTTCCTACCTCTGAAGTTGACTCAGCATATGTTGCCTATCTACTAGAATTTATTCGCGACAGAGTTGAGAGTCTGGCTGTTGGTTCAACTGTCAAAGGAATATCAACGAGCGATTTACTAAGAATCGATGTGCCATTTCAAAAACATAATAGCGCACAACAAAAAATCGCCAAGATCCTAACCACCGTCGATAACCTAATCGAAAAGACACAGGCCCTGATCGACAAATACACCGCTATCAAGCAGGGTATGATGGCCGATCTCTTTACCCGTGGCATCGACCTTAGCGGCACTGCCGACACCAATCCCAACTACGGTCAGCTGCGCCCGAGCTACGACCAGGCTCCCAGGCTATATAAGCACACAGAACTGGGCTGGGTGCCGAAGGCGTGGGAAATATATAAATTAGAAGATATCGCTAGTGTTGAACGTGGGAAGTTTACGCACCGTCCTAGGGATGATGAAAAATGCTATGGAGGGGAGTATCCCTTCATACAAACAGGAAGTGTAACGAAAGCTAAAGGAGGTTACATTTCAGAATATAAGCAAACTCTCTCTGACTTTGGCCGCAATGTTAGTAGAGAGTTTCCACCCGAAACTATAGCCGTAACGATTGCTGCGAATATAGCCGATACAGGCATATTAAATAGGCCTATGTGCTTTCCTGACAGTGTCGTTGGTGTGATTGTGGATGGAAGCAGGGCTTTAACTAGATTCGTTGAGATATGCATAAGGCTAAGAAAAACCCGATTAGATGCGCTGGCTCCATTGAGTGCCCAAAAGAATATCAATCTAGAAGATCTCCGCCCGTTATTGCTAGCTTTGCCATCTGTTGAAGAGCAAACGCAAATATGTGAGAGATATTGTTCCATTGACACCTTGATAAATGAGAATGAAGTTCAACTTGCCAAACTAGCTCTTCAAAAAAAAGGCCTGATGCAGGACCTACTAACTGGAAAGGTCAAAGTCGCCTAGGAAAACACCATGTTAAAACGGATTTCAACAATAAAAAATATAGGCGCTTTTAAGGACTGTAATGCCAGCCCCGTGGCCTTTGACAAAATCACCCTGGTCTATGGCCGCAACACCTACGGCAAGAGCACTCTGGGCGATATCTTCGCTTCACTTAAGTCTGGCAACCCACAGAACCTGGTTGCCAGAAAAAGCATTCCTGACGATCAGTCGCCGCAAAAAATTGAAATGGGCTTCGCTACCAACGGGGAAAATGAAGGTCAGGGTAAGGCGATCTTCCGCAATGGCAACTGGACCAACGGCCTGCGAGCCTCCCATAGCCTTGCCGTTTATGACGACGGTTTTTATCACTCTCATGTTTTTACCGCCCGTAGTCTGACACGAGGCAACAAAGAGAACTTTAGCAACTTTGTATTGGGTGAACAGGGTGTCGAGAAAGCACAGCTGATTGAAGTCAAAAGCCAGGAGAGGGGGCAAAAAAACCGTCGGAAAACCGCGATGGAGAAAGAGGTCTTTAGTGGTATTGAAGGTTTACAGGACTTCTTACAGCAAACTGTTGTTGAAGACATTAATGGGACGAAGGAAGCGCTGGAAAAAGCCAGGCAAGATTATGTTGATCTTCTAAAGCAGAAAAAACAATCCACTGAGATAAAAGCTCGGTCGAAGCTCTCGCCGATATCATTGGACAGGTCGCTGATCGATGGGGCAGAGGCCATCAATACCGTGCTGGCGACTCAGCTGGAAAACCAGCATGAAGCGGCAAAAGCGGAACTGGAAAACCATATTAAGCGACACTTCACCAAGATCGAGGGTGCTGAACAGTGGATACAGCAGGGATTAGGCTACATTACCAGAGATAAGGGTAATGGAGACAAAGAGATCGCTGATAACTGCGCTTTTTGCGGCCAATCCCTCACCCCCGAGGTGAATGAGCTGCTGGATATCTATAAGCAGTGTTTTGATGACCAATACGCCCGCCATGAAGGATTTGTCTCCAGCAGCCTAAAGCGCATTCGGCCTCAACTGACTCTCAACCTACTGCAAACGCTGACAACTCATATTGAGCAAACCGATCTCGTCATTCAGGCCTATCCGGAACTCTCAGAGCAGCCGGAAGCAAAAACGGTGATCGATACAATCAAGGCCGTTCATCAGAAAATCCAGGGGCAGCTGGACCCGTTGCGTGCTGTAGGCGATGGGGTTATTGAAAAGTTTAATGAGATCATACCGCTTAAGCTGGCCGGGCCAGATAAAGCAGTAGCCACCGTGGATCTTGATGACCTCAAGGCGGTATTCGACAGTATCGGACTGCTGACTACCGCCCTAAATACCGAAATAGCCACCTTCAACCAGCATATTGAAGCCTTTAAAGCGACACTGGAAAACGGACCGCTTGAGCAACAACTTGCTACCCTCAAAGAGAAAGGCATTGCGCTAGGAAAGGACGTGCAACGGTATGAAAAAAATGATGCCTGCATCGAGTATCAACAGCTCCTTACCGATATCAATTCTCTGGAGAGAGATATCCCCCGTCTAAGAGACGAGTTGGCCGAGGAGCAAAACACCTATTTAGCCCAGTATTTTGACATCATCAATCGCTATTTCAGAGCGCTGGGCAGTCGCGATTTTACCCTGCAGCACGGAACCAACAATCAAGGCAAAAAGCCAGTCAATTACTTTAAGGTACAGTTTCGTGGCCAGCCGGTCGCCGAAGCCGATCTCGACAAAGTCTTCAGTGAATCCGATCGGCGCTCGCTTGGCCTGGCGATATTCCTATCGTCACTGGATTCGATGGAACCTGCTGATTTAGCCAGAACCGTGGTTGTATTGGATGACCCGGTCACCTCCTTTGATGACCATCGGGTCGGTCAAACCCATAGCAAGCTGGTTGAACTGGCAGACCGTTGTGAACAGATCATTCTGTTGAGTCACTTTAAAGAAGGAGTTGCCAACTTTCTTAATGTGCACGGTTTCTCGCGTACAGATGTCAGGGTGATCGAAATCATCAGGGATGCTCAGGGCTCCAAACTGCAAGTCGCTGATGCAGATGCCTTTATAAAATCCGCTCACCAGCAAAATACCGATGAACTGATCGATTTTGTTGAGCGGCGGACCGATAAGCTCAGTTGCAAGCCCCGGGTCTACCTGGAAGATGTGATCCAGATTCGTTTTGCCAAACAGATACGAGCACATGCAATCACCAACAATACCCTTAGTGAACGCATTGATGCACTGAAAACTCATGGCATTCTATCTGCGGACATCGGACAACAACTTCACCGGTGGCGCAACGAGCTAAACCCGGAGCATCATGTGTGGCTGGGCGATGATATCGAGAACCAACGCAACACAGTTGCAGAATTCTTAGAATTCGTTTTTCACCAGTTAATACCGGCAGCCTAAAGGGAAGTATCAATGTCCGAGTATCAGTTTGTAGAGAAGCCTTTGCTCAACCAGCTGGAAAGTATGGACTGGCAGGTGATCGAGCAAGGCTCAGGGGTTCCCCAAAACCCCACCCTAAGCCTGCGCAGTAGCTTTCGAGAGGTAATGCTGAAAAACGAGTTCATCCAGGCAGTTAAAGCAATCAACCTGTTGGATAGCGGCCAGCCCTGGCTCACAGATAGCCAGCTAGAGACCCTGTTTGAAGATTTTTCCTACTTTGATACCACCGATCTGTTAAAAGCCAACGAAACCTTCTTAACGCGGCTATATAAATGGCAAGTGGATGCCAACGAGGTGACGGGCGAGCAAGATCCGGTGGTGAAAATTATCGATTTTGATGACTGGCAAGCGAACCGTTTTATAGCGATAAACCAGTTTCGTATCGACACTCCGGGAGGCGTTAAAGACTCTATCATCCCGGACATCGTGTTATTCGTGAACGGGATACCGCTGGTAGTAATCGAGTGCAAAGATGTAAACAGCTTTACCTCCGATGCCATGAGCGAAGGCATCAAGCAGTTGCGGCGTTACGCAGATTTGCGCGAAGACACTATAGAAGCGGGACTGAAAGAAGGCGAACAGCAGCTTTTCTGGACCAATCAGTTAATGATCTCCACCTATGGTGATGACAGTAAGTTTGGCAGCATTACCTCCACGGAAGACTACTTCTTCCACTGGAAGACGATCCATCCCGCCACCACCCCCTATATGGATCTAGAGATCAAGGTGCACCGTAAGCAGGAACAGTTGGTACAGGGTATGTTGTCCCCTGAACGCCTTCTGGATATTACTCGCAGCTACACCCTGTTTATGGATGCCGGTAAGCAGCGCATTAAAGTGATCTGTCGCTATCAACAATACCGTGCAGTACAAAAAATACTGGCCCGTATGCGAAGCGGCAAAAGTGGGGCTGATCGTTCCGGTGTGGTATGGCATACCCAGGGCAGCGGAAAATCCCTAACCATGGTGTTTTTAGTACGCCGATTACGACGGGATCCCTTGCTGAAGGACTACAAAGTTCTGATGGTCAACGACCGTAAGGATCTGGATAAACAGTTGGGTGAAACTGCCGCCCTAACCGGTGAAAAAGTATATAGCATCAGTAGCGCTACTGCCGTTTGGGAAAAATTAACCGACAATTCTTCAACACTGAATATGGTGATGGTTCACAAATTTCGCGAGGAAGATGACAGTAACACACCAGCTTATTTTGCCAAGGCCATCGATGCGGCCAATGAGCCCGCAAACCACTATTCCACCAAGGGGGCAGATTATTCCAGCAAGGTGGCAGAGCCTTCGACGAACTATGCCGTCTTCGATACATTCGGCGAGGTAAACACGTCTGACAAGGTACTGATACTGATCGATGAGGCCCACCGAACCCAGCGTAGCGGTAAGGATCGCGCCAGCCTGTCGGACAACTTGTTTGATGCCTTTCCAAAAGCAACACGCCTGGCCTTTACCGGCACTCCACTGATTGCAGATCATCATACCGATCCGACCTGGAAGCGTTTCGGCAACGACCCGGACAACCCTTATATCGATACCTACAAATTGCAGGATGCGGTTGATGACGGAGCAACCCTGCAAATTCTCTACGAGGGCAAAACAGCGGATACCGCCATCTATGACAAGCATGGTTTTGATACCAAGTTTGAAGACCTGTTTAAGGACCGCAGCGACGAAGAGCTTGCCGTGATCCGGCGTAAATATGGTGCAACAGGGGATGTGTTGGAAGCAGAAGATCGCATCCAGGAAATTGCCGATGATCTGGTTAAGCACTATATCCGCAACATACTACCCAGCGGCTTTAAGGCCCAAGTCGTTTGCGCGTCCAAGCAGGCGGCGATTCATTATCAGACTTATATTCGCAAAGCACTGGGTACATGGAGAACAGAAGAGGAAAGCAAGCCGAAAGATGAGCAGGATAAGGCTTTACTTGAGCAAGTACGCCAACTGAAGGCCGCCGTGATTATCTCCTCCGACGGCACCAACGAAAAAGCTGTCTTTGTCGCTGCACGCAAAGAGGCCCGGGAGCTGAACGCTGTTGAAAACTTCAAGAAGAAGTTTGATGCAGAGAAGCCCGAGACCGGCGTAGCCTTCCTGATTGTCTGCGATATGCTATTGACCGGCTTCGATGCCCCCATCGAGCAGGTGATGTATATCGATAAGAAGTTAAAAGAACATAACTTGCTACAAACCATCGCCCGGGTGAACCGTACTTATCCCGATAAGACCGTGGGTTACGTGGTGGACTATATCGGTCTGACGGAAAACCTGAAGACAGCATTGTCACTCTATTCCGGCAAGGACCAGACCGATATTCTCGAAAGCTTCAAGAGTATCGAATCAGAAATCCCGGTACTGGAAAGCCGGTATCGACGGCTGATTCAGCTGTTTGAAGACAATGACATCTCGCTTATTGAAGCTCTGGTTAAACAGAAGCTCGATAACAATGCTCAGCGTTATGAAGTGACGGAAGCAGCGGTGCGTGCTCTGGAAGACATTAAGACCCGCGATAGTTTTAACGTGTATCTGAAGAAGTTTATGCAGAGCATGGATATCATCCTGCCAAACCGTTTGGCCGACCCGTTTAAGATCCCCATGTATCAGTTCTCTCACCTTCAGGCCAAAGCCCGAGAACGATACAAGGACGACTCGATCAACATTGGTGGTGCTGGTGAGAAAGTCCGCAAGCTGGTCAACGAACACCTGGTGAGCCTGGGAATCAATCCAAAGGTCGCGCCGGTTGAGCTCTTTTCGCCTAGCTTTGTGCAAAACGTTCGCAAGAATCAGGATGCTAGGGCTGCCGCCAGCGAGATGGAACACGCTATTCGTAAGCACTGCAAGATAAACGAGGGCGAAGACCCCGTTATGTATAAACGCTTCAGTGAGAAGCTCGAAGAGGTGCTGAAGAAATACAATGAGAGCTGGGATCAAGTGGTAATGGCCCTTGAAGAACTACGAGAGGAAATAGATAGGGGACGAGGGGATCAGAGCGATAGCAACGGTCCCTTCTATGATCTCATTGTCGATATTGCCTTTGACGGCGATGCCTCACCGGGCAAACAACAACCCATTAAGAATTTGGTCGATGCCATTATTGGCGTGTTAGGCGATGAAATTCGCACCCTGAACTTCTGGCAACGCCCCGCTGAAGTGGCGGCGCTTGAGGGTAAACTGGAAGAGGCATTTATCCTCAGTGACATCACTGAGTTGATGGACTGCCAGGAACAATTGGTTACAGAAGTGGTAGCCCTCGCCAAGCGTCGAGAACAATCGCTATTGGAAGATACCGCTGAGGTGGAAGCGTAGTATGAGCGCTCAGCAATACAGTTATAAAGACATCGACTATTCGCTCAAAAAGAGCGACAGAAAAACCACTAGCATCTATATCGAGCGGGATGGCAGTGTCTCGGTTCTAGCCCCCAAACCATTTGATATGCCTCGCATTGAGGGTGTTATAGAGAAAAAGCGCAGCTGGATCTATCGCAGCCTGGCCGAGTGGGAAGATCTGAACCGAACGCGGGTGCATCGGGAATATGTTAATGGCGAGAGCTTTCTATATTTAGGCAGAAACTACCGGCTGCAAATCGTATCCGGTCAGTCAGCCCCCTTGTTACTCAAAAATGGTCAATTTCTTCTGGAGCAATCCGCCGTTGAAGACGCACCCAAACATTTTAGAGCCTTCTACAAACAAAAATTGCTGAATCGAATCGTCGAAAGACTACCTGATCATGTCGCCCGAATTGGCCTTAATCCCAAGGCCTACAAGGTCCAGGAATTGAAAAACCGGTGGGGCTCTTGCACTTCCGCAGGAGTGATCAACATCCACTGGAAGTGCGCCATGCTGCCTTTACCCGTATTGGATTACGTGCTGGTGCACGAGCTGGCACATTTACAATATCCCACCCATTCAGCAGCCTTTTGGCGTTTGGTTGAACGGGTAATGCCGGGTTATGAAGAGCAGAAAGTCTGGTTGAGATTCAACGGCGCGGGTATGACGTTGTGAACACCAATTGTTAACCCCTAAAGCAGTGCTACCCCACTCACCAGATGAATTGACTAAGACTTAATCTGACAGTTACCAACTAACCAGGATGTGACTGTCAGATCGGGGAGAAATTAGGAGAAATTAGGAGAAATTAGGGACGGAGGGATTAAAAAACGTACAGTTCAACATCCCTCCACATTATCCATTTCTCATCGAGCTTTTTATCGATACTCATGACAATCCAACGTTAATCGACTGGCACTATAGATCTCATAGGGGTTTCGGATCAATTCCACATGAGCTCGACGCGCTAGTTCTCCACTTTCCTCAGCTCCACTAAGCGCAGCAAAACGTAAAGCCTGCTTGATATCATAGATCACCGCTTCAAAGGCAAGAATCTTAACTACACCAGAGTTTTGAAGCACGCTCCTGGCTGCGACCCAAAACTCATAATCTTCCGTGGAGGCTACTAAATGCTTCCCTTGTGGTGAATGCCCGTATCCACTCAGCTCAATCAGCTCAATCAGCTCACTATCGAAATTAGCCACTCCCGGTATATTCTCAGAATCAATAATGCAGAAGACCTTTAGAGGAAGCTCTTTGGTTTCACTTGCAGTCGCAAATAGAGTAACGAGCATACCCAAGAGCACCCAGTAAATGGGCCACAAAAAATTTGTAAATTTCATATTAATACCTAGCTGAATAGTCACTTTTCTTGCAACTGGCTTCATCCAAAACGTAAACAAGGTTTTTAAACCGGGTAGGCCTCCCCTCTAGGCTCCAACACCTCTGATAGCCAGAGGATTCAACCTGATTTATTAGCCAGTACTCGACAACAAATTTTCCAAAAAGCAGCATAAAAAAATCACCACTAAAGCCGATCCCAATCTATTTTGGATTTTTAAATGCTTTGGAAAGAAAAACTCGATTGCCGACATGATATGAAATAGCGGTACTAGAATGAGCAAAGGTAAGTACAAGACACCGGTATCCACTATCAAAGGGGTTTGCATCTCGGACATATTGGTCCACAAAGTGCTTACTTTCAATATTGTGTAACCGAGCCCACCCAATGCCGCAAAATCTAAGCAACCGAGGATAATATGTGCTGTAGATTTTTTCATCGATTAGTAAAAAAGCCCCTGCCCTACTGGAACGCCATTTCGGACCTGACTACCCAAGAGGCGATCTGCTGAAAACCATTGCCTAATAACTTCGCCAGCAGCTTAAGCTATCCTCTTCTGGCACGAAGACTCTGATCTTTAATTCTGACTAATAGCCTGTAGGAAAAATACAGACTGTAGCTCACCATTAATGAGCCAAGGCACATAAGGGTATAACCATGCATTGCACCTTTTACTCCAGTGAAAAAGCCCAGAGGGTCTTGTAAGCCAGCAGACAGGCACCAGAGCCCCAACATAGTGACAGCTAAAAATACGATGAGAGTGCCACTGAGTTGCAATACGGAGTGACTCATGTAAGGCGCATCCCCGTCACGCTTTTTTTTGTTAGTGGAAACCAACTGCTTGATTCCCAAAATCATCAGGAAGACTGAAAAAGGAGTGAACAGTATATCGATCAGGGTCATCGGAAAACCGGTGAAAAACCTGAACACTTCTACAGCAATAATTACCGCTATTACCACAAGGAGTTTTTTGATGAATTCCCAACTCATTACGGTTCTCTCTTGAAGTACTATCAGCTTGAAATGCTGCCAGTCTAACCTTGTTGTGCTCCGATCCGAATATCAAATGCTACATCAGGCTTGTCTGCTAAGACTGTATTACAAGTCTTTAGATCGGCTGTTCAACTAAATACACCTGACTCCAGGTCATTCAGAAACTCTGTCGGCCATGATGACCCCATGCAAACCTGGTAGGAACGGCTCGCTTTTGTAGGGTTATAAGTGACCTGTACTATCCCCAAAATAATGGGCTTTGTCACTGTTCGAGGGCCTGGTAATTGAGCAAGCTTAAAATCAGCTTCTGAAAGTCCATTGATGGCTATTGCATCCTGATACGCATCTAACTCAGACGGAATCACTAGTGAAATTCCATTTTTCATCCACATATCCTTTACGCGGCGTTAATTGAGGTTCAAAAACTTACCAGCAACACAGGCACATCGCAAGAAATTGATATTCATCACGTACAAATACAGTCATTAAAGATAATAAGAATCATAATTCTATTGACGAATGAGTCTGCTCTTAATATGGTGGCAGTCGGTGAACAAAATACACTGACTTCTGACGTAAAGATGTATCACGTCAGGATCCAGAAAACAGGGTTCTAACCTGAGGTAGAAACAAACACTGCGGTATAGCGAAGGTTTTGAATCAAAACTACGTATATTAGAACAACCAACAAGGACGATGACAGTATGAACAGACAGATGGAGCTGGAGCAGCGCGTAAAGCATTTAGAGAAATTGCTGCATCATGCCAGCCAGGCCTTCGAAGAGTTGGTAACTGAACACAACGGACGCTATCTGACCACTTACAGTAACGCCATGGACGTGACCCGTCCGGTAAAGCCTGCTCTTGAGGGTGTCGAGCGTTATTTTTCGGATCAACGCCGCGCCCATCAGCCCGTACCACCTAGATTACGACTGGTCGAAAAACGTGATGATAGCCGCTGGTAGTTATCTAAGGTCAGAATTAGTACTTGCTCTGAATTAGGAGATTTCAAAAAGAATCACTCGACACGGGCAGAAGAGGTGATACAGCTCTTCTGCTTCAGTCGTGTAAGAATGGCAATGAAGCTTTATCTTACCCTAACCACTCCTCATAAAGGATACCACTGCCAATCAAGTCGATAACATTGGCCTTGTTCTCCGTACTCTCGCTAAAACCAATAAGTACACCTTCTCGAACATCAGCCCCAGAATCAAGTACATCCAACCACCACTGATAACCTTCATCATCGGGAGCCCGGCCCAGTGCATTGTTATAGAGTGCAGTCAAAAATACTTCATTCGATGGGTTTTCTCCGTTAAGCAACTGGAATTCATCACTGTTAATAAAACTTAAGGAGACGTCGTGAAGGGTGTCACCATCGTCCATGGCCTCTATCCAGTACCCAAGACCTTCCTTGTCCGGACTGCGGTTAAATGCTGCTTTGTATAGCCTATAGACTTTTCCGGCAATACCATCGATATCCAACGCCAGGTTGGTATCTGCAAAATTCAGCCGGTCGACACCGACCACCGTTTCTATAGCCAGGGGATCGCTATTAGGCCTGATAGTAAAACCGTCGCTGTTACCAATAATTTGATAGTCAAGCAGATCTCCACGGTATTGAGCAGTTGCAGATCGCAAACTGCCATTCTCTCCATAATTGGCCGTTTCAATAATCGCCTGCCCTGATTCAGGGGTGGCCAACCACTGGCTATTTCCGATTGTTTGCAACGCTTCTTCATTATCAAAAGTAGCCAAAAAAATAAGGCCAACGTTAGTACTTTTCCCATCGTCATAGTTAGCCACTAACAGTCCGTCATGCCCTACAGTAACGGCACTAACGTTATCAACAAGTTCATCATTAATCGATAGTGTGGTAGCGGGTTGTCTGATACCACTCGCATCAAGCCCATAACCCTGCAAGAACTTCCCGTCAGGAGTCACAAAATTACCACTATGGTCCAGCGCAAAGTCCCCCTGACGGGTGTAGCTTATATGACCTTGACTATCAACCAGTTGAAAAAAACCAGCTCCGTCGATCGCTATATCCAGCGAGCTTGAGGAAGGATCCAGCTCCGCAGTATTGGAGATATCACGTGCTCTGCTTTCCCCTGGTGCCAGAGGCCGCAGTCCCCCTCGGGTATCAACACCGGGGATATCGAGATATCCCGGGCCTGATTCAGTTGTTGCTCCCCATTCGATAACGCTGAGAGGCTGCAGTAGAGAGGGGTTCTCAAACACAGCCAGCACCAATTGACCCAGGTTAATGACCTGACCGGTACTATAGGTCGCGGTCACTGTACCTTCCGCTGAAATCTTCAACCCGGTCATCTCTAGAAGAGTAGAACCCACTAGAGTACGAGTGCTTATAATACTGATTGGTTGCCTATTACCCTCAAAATCCAGACCAAAACCCTGCAAAAACCTGCCATTTTGCGTGACTATGATGCCGTCTTGGTTCAGTTCAAATTCCCCCAGACGGCTGTAGCTGGTACCTCCTTGGCCATCATCAAGCAGAAAGAAGCCATCTCCCTCGATAACCAGATCCAAGGTGTTGTTGGTAAGGTCAAGCTCGATACTCTGCGTATTTTGCCTGTTGATTTCAGTATTAACTGCCATGATTAAACCTTATGTCCCTATGTAGCCAGTGTCCGTCATCAGCCTCTATTTCACCGCTCATTATTACCTATCGACTACTGCTAACTGATTTACTTAATTCAAAATCGTGTGCGGCAAATATCTGGACAGATCTTGAGTAATGAGCCCAGAATCTTCTCTGATAGAAATTCCAGCAGGTTCATCATCAACCAGCCACGAACCAATCAGAGTATAGTTATCGCCAAACTTCGGCAACGGATAATAGGCTTGATAGACAAAACCTTCCTCACCATAGGGCCCATCACTTTTTTCAACAGCTGCTCCATTTTTCAAGATACTGATGTTAGCCCCTTCACGAGAAAAAATAGGCTTTTTAACCAACGACATATGTTCGGCTTTGTTCAGCTCATCCTCAAAAAATGCTGGGAGCAAATTAGGGTGGCCAGGGAAAAGCTTCCAAAGCATCGGTAAAAGAGCTTTATTCGAGAGAATGCTACCCTTCCAAATCGGCTCCAGAAAATTCACATCCGCAGTTAACGTCAGATCGGCATAAGCTTCACGTAACATAAATTCCCACGGGTACAATTTAAACAACCAGGTGATTACACGATTGTCCAGATCGGTTAACCAATCGCCCTCTCCATGTCCAATGTCTTCGACAAAAACAAACTGGGTCTCAATCCCCGCGGCTTCTGCACAGTCACGTAGATAGGTAACGGTTCCCAGGTCCTCTTCTGTATCCTTACAGCAACTCAAGTGCAGCACTTGACCAGGATATTGATTTTTAAGAACAGAAAATCTATTGATCAGTTTTTCCTGTAAGGAGGTGAACTGATCGGATGAGCGTGGCAGTGCACCGCGATCCACTTGCTGCTCCAGCCATAACCATTGCCAAAAACCACTTTCATACAGGGATGTCGGAGTATCGGCATTGTTTTCATAGAGTTTTGCCGGGGTCACTCCATCGTAGGCCAAATCAATACGTGAATACAGACTTGGCTCCCGATCCTGCCAGGATTGGGCAATCCGGTCCCAATGGGATCGGGGAATCTGAAAGCGATGCATTAAGTCTTCACTTTGTACGACTTTATCAACCACAGCGAGACACATCTGATGTATCTCAGTGGTTGGATCTTCAATATCCTCTTCGATCTGCTTCAGAGTGAACTGGTAATAAGCGGATTCATCCCAGTAAGTTTCACCGTACATAGTATGGAATTTAAATCCGTATTGTTCTGCCAGTGCCTGCCAATCAGGTCGCTGTCGAATCGGCATACGAAGCATTGTTTACCCTCCCCAGCCGCCAGAACGACTACCACCCCAAGAGGATTTTGCCGCCGCCTTCGAGCCAAACCCACCGCGCGAGATTGTTCGAGTCACTTTTGGCTTTGGCTTGAATGCATCTGAATTTACTTTTACTTTCTGTACCCCAGTTCTGCGGGAATAATCTCCGTAACGCGTACCATCAGCACCATAATACCCCCCATACATACGGCCATAGCCTGTATAGACCGGTGTATAGCGTCGACTGTTATCAAGCATATTGCCAACCATGAATCCTGCCAGTGCTGGCATAAACCAATTTCCACCCTGTCCATCGGGTCGAACCACACACTCACCAAACTCAGCCGAGCAATCATTACTCGATCGATATTTTGGAGCGGCTCTCTCAGACTCAAGAAGGGCCTGCTCATAAGCTGTCTGGCAAATGTCCGCCTCATTCGGTCGATCGGCCTCGCAATCTTTAACGCTAGCGTAAATTTTGGCATCCGTGTTATTGCTTCCGCATCCACTGAGTGCAATTGCACCGCCAACGGCTGCTGCCAGCTTACTGATGGTAAGCAACGGCTGCTTACGCATCCGCTTCAGATCAATTTGTTTACTCCGCTTCATCGTGTCGGCTCCCTGCTGTTAGTAAGGCTACAAGCTAATAAGACATACAGGCTGCATTGAGCAGGCCTATCGACACCGAGACACAGCAAAGCATGATACCGGCAGGGACTTCATCTTGTTCAATCCGTTCCACGATCCGAGGCATAAACCCAAATCGGACAATTGCGAAAGCGACCAGTTGAGCCACCAGAGCTACGACGGCCCAGATAACAAAATCGACCACTCCTAGTGAATTTGCCGCAGCCCCTGCTACTGCAATGGAATAGCCGATAATCGCCCCTCCAAACGCCCAGGCAGCCGCGGTACTCTGCTCTTCCTTGATCAGGCGCCACTCATCATGAGGGGTTATCTTGGTATACAACACTTTAAAAACCAGTAAAGATACCAAGCTCAATGTGAAGTACAGTGTAAAAGGCAAAAGGCCTGACAGAGATAGCGTTATTGCGTCCATGTATTGCTCCTTAGGGGAGGAAATTAAGATTATATTAAGTGGGGATTTAACCGATTATTTCAAAATCTGCTCGGCTTAAGTTAATACCGGTACTGATAACCTGGCACCGCTCAGCTCGATAATTAACAATTTTTTCCTCTCCTGCGATTAATAGAAATTCGAACATGCCATCATTCAGTTGGCGCTCGTAGAGCATGGCAAATTGATCGGTTTCTGAAGGAGGCTCATCAACAGTAAAGGTTTGTTCGGTCATAGCAATTGGAGGACAGGCTCCAACCGAGTCCCACACTCGTTTAAAGCAATGTCCTTCAAAATCATATGTTGAGTGACTGATACCATTCTTCAACAATTCATCCCAGTCTTGATCAGTATTAACACCGAGCGTATCGAAGAAATGGAACAACTTTACATCACTGACATGCTCTTCTTGCAGGCCTCCACTCAATAGCACCTGAAAGTAACCGTCATCATCGGTGTAGTAGCGCAGCACTGTATTGGATTCATCCAGTTTAACCATGCCAACAGCTTGGATGAGCTGCACCTTGGCAATATTATCGGTGATCAATTGATCATCAAGCAGTCGCAATTTAAGCTCATTAAGCTCAACCGCTCCGCCCAAACGAAACCCCAGTATTTCGGGGGCAGCAGGTCCCTTTTCGGGAGCCGAGGTCCCACTGACTTTTTGTTTGATCCAATCAAGCATTAAGGCTACTCCAGTCAAAATGGTCCACCCGTTCGTCAGCAATATAGTGGATTCTGTCCCCTGCCTTTATAGGCAATTCCATTGCCGGATTGACCAATACTGAATCAGGGCCATTAGTCTGTAGCGCTATTACCGTTGCTTGATAGCGCTCCTTGAACAGTAAGAACAGGTCGCCAACACAGACCGTAGGCGTTTCTGGAGGGACTTTAACTGAATACTGTGTCATTCCCTTATCAACGTTCAGAAGCTCATGATGCAATATGCTGGAGCCAGGATCTGCTGCAGCCTTGGCCAGCATCTCCACAGACACTGATGGAATACTTTCGACGCTGGGACAATGCGCCTTTAAAAGTTGAGCAATTGAATCATCGTTAAAGTAGGCTAAAATGCGTGCTTTGGGATTCTGCTGATAACAAAACATGGCCGTGGTGAGAGTGATGTCGTCAAGTGGAGTGTCGATCAAAATAGTCTCAGCCTTACTGACGTTGACCCGATGCATCTCGGCCTCATTGTAAAAGCTGGACACCCGTGCAAAACCTATTTCATCCGGCAACGGGTTGTTATCCAACTTATCCATATCAACACAGAGCACCAAATTAGCCTTTTTTGGTGAACCTGCTTCACGCAATAGCAACTGGAGCAACTGCAACGTGCGTGGGCCGTTGTAACCGATCACCAATAAATGATCAGTGTGATAGAGCTGGCTCATGCCCTTCAAACTCCTTTGAAAAAACTGAATTATCCCCGCTGCAGCCCAACCTACAACCATTCCCCATATCATCAACCCGAATGGGATAACCCAGCAGCTAATGATCCACATGCCAGCCGGGGTTGTGGCAGAATAATCGCCATACCCGACCGTACTGGAGGTGACAATCAAAAAATACCAGAATAGGATCGGTGAGCCTTGGGCTACTGGCTCCTGGGCCCAATAGAGACCAATAAAACTGATAAAAATATAGCTGGCAAGCATTATCAGGATGCTATGCCAGCTTAGACTGGCCAGTTGATTAAATAACTTACGGACCAGTCGATTGACGATTGGCATCAGGCTAGGTTCCTAAACAGACTGTTTGGCCTTAAGGCGTGCCAGAACATCACTCGCACCACCGGAACCAGTAATACCAGCACTTTTCAGTTTCGCCTTCAGATCACTGCCATCTTCCTCTGATGCCATTTCACGCGCCGCTTCGATCTCGGCACCACGATGCGCTTGCTTGCTTTTGATCCGCTCCAGAGATTCTGCAGCAGTTTTCATCCGTGAATTAGTGTTCAGGTGTCGGGACGAAAGACCTTCCTGCGCTTTCTGGACAGACGCGGTAGCCTTCACCGTATCGACCTGTTGCTGCATTAATCGCAAATTGTTTTTTGAATCCTTCAGGGACTTCCGAAGTTGTACCACTGAAGCTGAAACCTGAGTTAAAAACTGTTGCTCAGCCTCCAGCTCAGCCTCCAGTTGGCTGATCTTTTCAGCCACTTCCATTGCCAGCGCTTCATCACCTTTTTCCATGGCTTGAATAGCAAAGCCTTCGTGTTCAGTAACCGCTTTTTGCAGATCTGAGACCTTATGCTGAGCCAGCTTTTCTTTGGCTACGATGGATGTCAGAGACTGTTCAGATTTACGAATCTCATCGCGAGTTTCACGCATCTCCTGATCCAGAATAGTTAATGCCTGCGAATCAGCAACTGATTCAGCAGCATCGTTGACGTTGCCTTTAATGGCAGAAAATAATCTTGTCCAAACGCTCATAATGAGCCTCCTTTAATATCAAGCAGAGATAGGGGCCGGTTCAGTCAGGAATTCTTCAAAAAACTCCAACATCCCTTCAACGTTAAGGAACAGGGTGTCAATTTCGATCATTACGGTCCCTGCTGTCGATTCAGACGAAAGCGCCCCAAAGGCAGCGTAATACTCCTCATCACCAATGGTCGTAATACCGATAGTTGTTAGTGGGAAAACGTTCTTATGAGTACGCAATATCAGAGCATCAAAAGCTGCTGTATTACTAATTTGAGTAACCGGACAAAGCAAAGACTCAACTAACAGCTGTTCGCCACTGACAGTAATAAATGCATCTATACCGTCCTCATTGCTGATAAAAATTGCGTCTCCCTCTTTTGAAACACTTAGGCCTTCCTGCTTTTCCAGTAGTGTGTTCAGTTCGTCAAGACTCCAGGCCATATCACTTTTCCTCATTTGTGAAACTTATAGGCAGAGGGAACAATAATTTCACCGACCAGCCATGTCAACCATAATATTCATATGTGACTTATATTTCACAAATAAATCTTATTCTTGACTAATCAGCTATTTTTTTGGAACATGGCGTTGACAGCAAACCCATGCTTTTCCAAGGCTGTAAAATATGAAAGAAGCCCCCCCCCGACGAGTACAGTTTCTTAACAGCCCCCAGTGGGCCGCTACAGTACGCTCCCTGATTCGGTCAGAAATGCAGAAAAAAGGCGTCGACTACGCCACATTAAGCCTGCAATTGAATGCTATCGGCACACAGCAAACACCTGACAATCTGCGTCAGAAAGTTTCACGGGGCATTCTAGGGGCACAACTGTTATTACAGATTCTGTATGTTTTGAAAGTACGTAACATCAGCTGGGAGTTGATTGAAGAACTGCAGGAAGCAGGAAAACCTGAATCATCCGATGATTAAACATCTTAAAATCATCAATGAGACCCTGTCGAACAAGCAATTTTTCTTCAGATATATTTGCCGCTATTCGCAAGCCCATTCCCGGTAGCCTGTTGTAGTTTTTTGTGATGCTAGGTGCCGGGAATATTTCCCGGCACACACTTCGTTAAACAAACTGATAAAACAGCGCACCAGCCAGATAGCCCATAAGGGCTAGAGGCGTCATTACTTTCATGTACCAGAAAAAATTAATTCGCTCCATACCCATCGCCGCAACACCTGCGGCCGAACCGATAATCAAACAGCTGCCTCCTGTACCTGCAGAGTAAGCAAGAAACTCCCACATTCGGCTGTCTGTCGGATAGATCGACATATCGTACATTCCCATCGCAGCAGCCACCAACGGCACGTTATCCACTACTGCCGACAGCAACCCTATCAAAAAGATAATCAGATCAATATTGCCAATGGTTGAATCCAACCCTGCCGCCAAAGAGGCCAACAATCCTGTGGCTTGCAGGGCGGCTACAGCCAGCAAAATACCAAGAAAGAACAGCACACTGGCTGAGTCAATCTTCTTGAGGATACTCACAATATGCAGTCCAGCATCCACCACCTCATCACGACGATGCCGATGCATCAGCTCGCTGATGATCCACAGAACCGAAAGGCTTAGCATCATCCCCATAAAAGGTGGTAGGTGAGTTAATGTCTTGAATACAGGCACAAATAGCAATCCGCCCATACCAACAGCAAATATCAGATTGCGCTGACTCCGGGATATCTTGAAACTATGATCACACTCTACATGCTCAGGTGTCGTGACATGCTTACCCCGCAGGGTAAACGACAGGAACAACAACGGCACAAGTAGACAGAACAAACTGGGCAGAAGCAGACTATGAATAATATTGAGAGTGGTAATCTGTCCGCCAATCCACAGCATCGTTGTGGTGACATCACCAATCGGAGACCAGGCCCCTCCGGCATTAGCAGCGATAACGATAATCCCAGCAAAAAACAGCCTGTCCTTTTGCTCAGCAATCAGCTTGCGAATCAATGAGATCATAACGATAGTGGTGGTCAGGTTATCCAGCGCCGCTGACATGAAAAAGGCTATCAGACCGATAGTCCAAAGCAGTTTTACAGTGTTAGTGGCCTTTATCCGATCGGTAATTATTGCAAAGCCACCATAGGCATCAACCAGCTCCACAATAGTCATGGCACCCAGCAGAAAAAACAAGATACTTGAGATCTCACTTAGAAATTCCAGCAACTGATGATGCCCTACCCAGGCGGTAGCCAGTTCAGCAGCGGTTTTTCCGGGCTGAGACTCTGCAAACCAGGCAGGCAGATTGGCAACATCCACCAGCGAGCCGGATGCCAGAATATAAATAGTCCAGCAGAGCACCCCCGTCATAATGGCGGAGGCTGTTTTATCGACATGAATATTATGTTCGGTAACGATGGCCAGATAGCCGAGCACGAACACAGAGCTAATCGCTACGAGTGCAATTGACACGAAGTTATCCTCAAAGAGTTGATTGGTATGATCGACGGAAACCACTGTGAATCCGCCTGATAAATCAGCCGGTTATCTGAGGAGGGGCTCGAATTAGAGCGGTGTTAAAAGACTGCCGCCAAGCAGCCTGCGTTTTAGCGGAAAAGAATAAATGGAGGGGGACTGAGCTTAAAAGTAGTGCCTGATCACTGAGCAGATCACCACTGTTGTCCCCATCTCCTCCTGTTTGTGATCGCTCCTGTTCTATTTCAGCAGCATCTATCAGATGGACAATACCGCCAGGCTCCAACGCAAGCCCGGGGCCGTCCAGCGGTACAAATAACATGCAAAGCAATGCTAAAAAGGAGATTACTCCCCCAAAAGATAGTGCATTGCGGTTGGACAGAATCATAGCAATCATCGACAAACGGGACAGATACTCATATTACAATGATTCCCTTCATTAGTAGAGCAACAGCTTAGTTTAAACCAATCAAAACAGCCATCAGCAACAGACAACGCCTTCCATCCGTAAATGACAGGACCAAAGAGTTAACTCCGTTTTTCCATTTTTGTTAATCACCCTGCTGTCAGAAAGGACAGGCATAAAAAAACCCGCAAAACCTGTTTTAAGAGGCTTTGCGGGCTTTCTTTGGATCCTATTGGACCCCAATGTGGTGGAGCTGGCGGGACTCGAACGTTCAGTAAAGTTTACCAAATCAGACATTTACGCTATACCTGTGCCTATACAGTGCCAAATATTAGATCATTTATGAAATATTATCCATTATCGCCATGCATTGTTCACATTCCTGCTGTATCGGATGTTTCTAACAGTTTTTGCTCTAGCTCCTTAAAAATCACCCTTCCCTTCTTTCCTTCACTAAACTGCAGACAAGAATACAAACTATGCCCGACTCCCAATACTTTAGGGATATAGAAATCTAGATCTGTTCTCAATTGCTCATCTTTATTGATGTCTAGCCCTTTTGCTAATGCTAAGAAAACTACTCCAATTTTCACCATAAACATATCCTTATCAAAAAGCTCATGTGTCGATGTGGTTTTACCCCGTTTCCACGGACAGTCAGTTAAGAGCATTCTGAGTTAGCTTACGCTTCTTCCTCTGGTTATAAAATCGCTCGATGTAATCAAATACATCAGCTCTGGCTTCTGTTCGGGTTTTGTAATTTCTTCTGTTCACCCTTTCTCTTTTTAAG
>NZ_MIEQ01000021.1 GCF_001968815.1 Motiliproteus sp. MSK22-1
AAGACCAGGACGTTGATAGGCTGGGTGTGTAAGCGTTGTGAGGCGTTGAGCTAACCAGTACTAATTGCTCGTGAGGCTTGACCATATAACACCAAAGCGGTGTTGATGATCGGCACAGACGAAGACACAAGTTGTAACGACCGGATATTGATAGATCGATCGAGCGACAGAGAACGAACTTAAAGCAACATAGATCACAGATTCACGCCTTTTTTGCTTGGCGACCATAGCGATTTGGAACCACCTGAACCCATCCCGAACTCAGCAGTGAAACGGATCAGCGCCGATGGTAGTGTGGGGTTTCCCCATGTGAGAGTAGGTCATCGCCAAGCGCCTATTATGAAAAAAGGGCTATCCGTTAGGGTGGCCCTTTTTTTATATCTGGTGTGTGTTGAAATGACCTGCTCGAGAGTAGGGCAAATTCCTTGTCTAACTCTATGGCTCTTGTGTTACATGGCTACTTTGAAACCATAAATCAGATGATGGCCGATGGAGTAGATAAGGTTTTTTATTCAATCTTTTGATTTGTATAGAAAATATCTATTATTATACTGTCTGTTTGAAATCGTAAAGATTATTCAGCAATTGGGATTTAATGGAAAGCTTGAGGGAGTTAGGGCTCATACCGTCCTGATATGAGCCCTTAGACGAGGCGGTTTGCGCGTCGCGTTTCCATGCTACCAAGCTGTCGTCCCTGTCAGCCATCAGTTCCCTCTGATAACCTCGCGAGCTAAGTATCCGTTTTTTATGGCCTCTGTTTATATAGGAATATTTCCTATTTTTAGCCTTATATTGGTATGCTTGCTCAACAACTTGTCGTTGTTAAACTCAGAGCCTACTTAAATTAAGGATACTCAGGTATAGAGTGCGCTTAAACGTTAAGCATAAAAGTGACAGGGCCATCATTTAGAAGACTTACTTTCATATCAGCGCCAAAGGATCCTGTTTCAACGTTGGGGTGACTCAACTTTGCCTGCTGTACAAAATAGTTGTAAAGATGCTCCCCATCGGAGGGGGTTGCAGCACTTGAAAAACCTGGTCGTAATCCTTTTTTTGTATCCGCTGCAAGGGTGAACTGAGATACGATTAATAATCCACCATTCACCTGCTGCAGGCTTAGGTTCATTTTATCGTCTTGATCACTAAAAACACGGTAGGCTAAGGCTTTCTTCAAGAGTTTATTGGCTTTTTCTGGACAATCCCCTTTTTGAACACCAAGGAAAAGTAATAGGCCGTGACCTATTTCACCAATAATCTCACCATTAACACGAACCGATGCTTCGCTGACTCTCTGAATTAAGGCAAGCATTTAGGCGAGTCGTAAAGCAAACTGGTTGGTTGCTTTGATCAGATTGTCAGTGATGCCTGGTTCCATAGCGGAGTGACCTGCATCCCGCACGATATGGAAGGCCGCTTCAGGAAGTACTTCGTGGAGTTCTAAAGCTTGTCTTACTGGGCATACCATGTCATAGCGCCCATGGATAATGGTGGTGGGGATATGCTGAATTGTTGCAGCATTATTGATGATCTGATTGTCTTCGATAAACGCTTTATTGACGAAGTAATGGGCTTCAAGTCTAGCTAGGGCAAGAGCGACATGTGGGGCACTAAAGTGGCCTACCAAACCAGTACTTGGTTCCAATGTTGAGCACTTAGCTTCCCAGGTGGACCAGCTTTTAGCCGCAGACATTCGGGCTATTTCATTATCGCTGGTTAAGATACGATGATAGGCATTGAGCAAATCATGCTGTTCCTCCAAAGGGATCGGCTCAAGGAAGCCTTTCCAGAAATCGGGGAAGATTTGACTGGCACCATGCTGATAAAACCAGTGAATATCTTGCTCGCGACAAAGGAATATTCCTCGCAGGATCATACCTAAAACTTTATCCGGATATTTTTGAGCATAGAGCAGGCTGAGAGTCGTGCCCCAGGAACCACCAAACAGTAGCCATTGATCGATACCAAGGTGTTTGCGCAGCTGTTCGATATCTTCTATCAGATGGGCGGTGGTGTTATTTTCGATACTGGCATGAGGGCGGGATTTTCCGCATCCCCTTTGATCAAAGAGAATTATTCTATATTTCTCTGGATCAAAGAATCGGCGATTAAATTCACTTGTGCCACCTCCTGGGCCTCCGTGTACGAACAGTACGGGTATGCCTCGGGCATTACCGCTTTGCTCGTAGTAAAGATCATGCCCATCGCTTACTGGTAGCCGACTACTGACAGAAGGCTGAATTTCTGGAAATAGAGTCAGCATAGTCCCTTCCTAATGTACGCAATGTAATTGAGTATAACGGAAATACAGGCCCTTACGGGCCTGCCTGTCTATTCTTTCGTATTAATCTTTACTTCGAGATGCGCGCTTACGCTCGTGTTCTTTCAGTAATTTCTTACGGATACGAATGAAATTAGGTGTAACTTCAACCAGCTCATCATCTTCGATGAAATCCAGTGCCTGTTCCAGGGTAAACCGGATAGGTGTAGTTAACAGTAGGTTTTCATCGGTACCCGCTGCACGAATGTTCGTTAACTGCTTTGCTTTGGTTGGGTTTACCGTCAAGTCATTGTTACGACTGTGGATGCCAATTATAACCCCTTCATATACGTCAATGTTAGGATCAATCAGTAACCGGCCACGTTCCTGCAAAGTGAACAGGGCGTAAGCTAATGCCTTTCCTGAGCAATTGGAGATAAGAACTCCGTTGATGCGGCTGGTGACTTCACCTTCCTTTACGGGACCATAATGATCAAAAACAGAGGTCATTATTCCCGTTCCAGATGTCATGGTCAGAAATTGACTACGAAATCCAATTAAGCCTCGAGATGGGACAACAAAGGAAAGTCTGACACGGCCTTTGCCATCAACTTCCATGTTAGTCATTTCGGCTTTGCGATTACCCAGTTCTTCGATGATGCTACCCTGATGGCGATCTTCAACATCGATCATCAGCTGTTCAAATGGTTCTTGAATTTCACCGTCAACTTCTTTTTGAATTACTTCAGGTCGGGAAACACCCAGCTCGAAGCCTTCTCGACGCATACTTTCGATAAGAACAGACAAGTGAAGCTCACCACGTCCCGATACAATAAATTTATCGGGAGAGTCGCCCTGTTCAACACGTAAGGCTACGTTGTGGATAAGTTCACGATCCAGACGGTCTTTGATATTTCGACTGGTAATGTACTTACCATCCTGGCCACAGAATGGTGAGTCGTTAACCTGGAATGTCATGGATACGGTGGGTTCGTCAACACTCAGAGGTGGCAGCGATTCTACATTCTCTGGGTCACAGATAGTGTCTGAGATGCCTAGTCCATCAATACCGGTAATACAGATAATATCACCAGCCTGGGCGCTTTCTACATCAACACGCTCAAGGCCCATGTAGCCCATGATTTTCTGTACCCGAGCATTGCGGACTTTACCTTCGCGGTCTTCCACTTTGACAGGAGTGTTAACGCTGATGTTTCCACGCTTTATACGGCCAACACCAATAACACCAACGTAGCTGTTGTAATCCAGTGCTGAAATTTGCATCTGAAAAGGACCTTCGGTGTCGACTTGAGGCGGTTCTACATGCTTGACAATCGCTTCAAAAAGAGGCGTCATGTCATCGGCCATGTTGTCGGCTTCGAGACCGGCAAAACCATTCAATGCCGACGCGTAAACAACAGGGAAATCAAGCTGCTCATCGGTAGCTCCCAGATTGTCGAACAGATCAAAGACTTGATCCATAACCCAATCAGGACGGGAGCCAGGACGGTCAATTTTGTTGATAACCACGATTGGCTTGAGTCCCTGAGCGAAGGCTTTTTGGGTCACAAAGCGAGTCTGAGGCATTGGTCCATCAACCGCGTCGACCAGCAATAACACACAGTCAACCATCGACAATACTCGCTCGACTTCACCACCGAAGTCGGCGTGTCCCGGAGTATCTACGATGTTGATGTGATAGTCATTCCATTCGATAGCGGTGTTTTTTGCCAGAATGGTTATGCCACGCTCTTTTTCCTGGTCGTTGGAATCCATGACCCGTTCAGCACCTTCGTCACGGCGGGCGAGTGTGCCCGATTGAGACAGAAGTTTGTCTACCAGGGTTGTTTTACCATGGTCGACGTGTGCGATAATGGCAATGTTTCTGAGATTTTCTATCACTTTCTATTACTCCGGGGTACCCCAAGGAAAAGGCGCAATTATACAACAGATAATTGATGAAGACCGTGTAAATAACAGTAAAAGTGCATGAGATTTAGGCGTATGCTATACAGCCCTCATTAACCGGAGTGTTTCAGTATGCTCTGTGATGAGGCGCCAAGTTTGATTTTTAGCACCATGATGGTGCGTTTTTGTTTTTGGTGCGTTTTTTTGGTGCAGGCTGGTTGTTGTTTATAGTTGCTATTCTAATAAATTCAACAAGATAACGAGTATTTTGTTTTGGCACAGCATTTGCTATATGTGAGGCAGGGTTGAACATAAGCATGCGTGATCCAAGTTATCGATAGTTAAAAGTTCACGTACCAAAAAATTTATATAGCTAAATATTAATCGGAGAGATCAGTTATGTCAGAGAAGACTCTGCAACTGCTAAAAGAAAGCGAAGCCCGCTGGGTTGATATGCGCTTCACAGACACTAAAGGTAAAGAGCAGCACGTAACAATTCCTGCCACTGAAGTTGACGAAGATTTCTTCGAAGAAGGCAAGATGTTTGACGGCTCTTCCATTGCTGGCTGGAAGGGGATCAACGAGTCCGACATGATCCTGATGCCTTGTGATGATGCATCTGTTCTGGATCCGTTCACCGAAGATGCTACCGTCATTGTACGTTGTGACATCGTTGAGCCTGCTACCGGTCAAGGTTATGAGCGTGATCCGCGTTCTGTGGCTCGTCGCACTGAAGAGTACATGAAGTCTCTCGGTGTTGGTGATTCCGCTTTGTTCGGTCCTGAGCCGGAGTTCTTCGTATTTGATGATATTAAGTGGCATGCTGACATCAGTGGTTGTGGCTACAGCATCTCTTCTGATGAAGCGGCCTGGTCCTCAAATGCTGCTTTTGAAGGTGGTAATATTGGCCACCGTCCTGGAGTTAAAGGTGGTTATTTCCCTGTTCCTCCAGTTGACTCCCTGCACGATCTGCGAGCCGCTATGTGTGACGCGATGACAGCTATGGGACTGGAAGTTGAAGTTCATCACCATGAAGTAGGTACAGCAGGGCAGTGTGAAATTGGTGTGGGTGCTAACTCCATCGTTGAGAAAGCTGATGAAGTTCAGATTCTTAAGTACTGTGTCCATAACGTAGCGCATGCTTACGGTAAAACAGCTACCTTTATGCCTAAGCCTCTAGTGGGTGATAACGGTTCAGGTATGCATGTTCACATGTCTATTTCCAAAGATGGACAGAACCTTTTCTCCGGCGACTCCTACGGCGGCCTGAGCGATATGGCTCTGTACGCAATCGGTGGGGTGATCAAGCACGCTAAAGCAATTAATGCTTTTGCTAATGCTTCTACCAATGCCTATAAGCGTCTGGTTCCCGGATTTGAAGCACCTGTTATGTTGGCTTATTCTGCCCGTAACCGCTCTGCCTCTATTCGTATTCCATACGTGACCAATCCGAAGGCTCGTCGTGTTGAGTTCCGTTTCCCTGATCCATCTGCAAACCCTTACCTGTGCTTCTCTGCGCTGATGATGGCTGCATTGGACGGAATTCAGAACAAGATTCATCCTGGTGATGCTGCCGATAAGGACTTGTACGATCTGCCAGCTGAAGAAGCTGCTGAGATCCCAACCGTTGCTTCCAGCCTGGAAGAAGCCTTGGACGCTCTGGATAAGGATCGTGACTTCCTGACTGCCGGTGGCGTATTCACTGACGATACTATCGATGCTTATATTGCTCTGAAGAACGAAGAGATCGAAAGAGTGAATATGACGACTCACCCTGTAGAGTTTGATCTGTACTACAGCGTGTAAATAGCGTTGTGTAAAAGCAACCGATAAAAAGCCTCCTTCGGGAGGTTTTTTTATGCCTTACAAAAAGGTGAGAGTGTTGCGTTATTCTGGTTCATTTTTTTATTGTGCACTATATTGGTGCAAACGATGGGGTAGGTTTATTCTTATAAGAAGAGGAGAGACTCTTTAGCCCTCGGACTATCAAGATTTTTCTGATTGAGTTTGATGGTGCGGTTCTTGCTAACTGAAATAAGAGTAACTAAGTCGTTATTAATCGAAAAAGATGAATCAGCAGGGATCGGGCTGGATTCGTGTAAATAAGTACTAATCAGTTGATGGGAATAGATCGGTGCATTCTTTCTATAAACAACTCTTGGATAACTTGTCAGCTGCAGTGCTGATGCTCGATAGTGATCGTTGTCTGCGGTATATGAATCCAGCGGGTGAGATGTTATTCGAAGTCAGTTTTAAACGTATTGAAGGCGAAAACATTATCAGCCTGATTCGTGATGATGCTGAATTTCACGATGTGCTTATTGATGCCACTGATTCAAGTCACTCCTTTACCAAACGTGAAGCCCAGCTGTTGCTCTATAACGGTAAGGAAATCGCTGCAGATTACTGTGTTTCTCCCATGTTGAGTGAGCATACAGAATACTTGGTGGTAGAAATTCAACCCAGAGATCGGCTGATCAGAATTTCTCGTGAGGAAGATGCCCGTAATCAAAGGGAGACAACCAGAGGGCTTATTCGTGGTTTAGCCCATGAAATTAAAAACCCGTTGGGCGGGCTTCGTGGTGCTGCACAATTATTAGAACGAGCGTTACCTGATGAGAGTCTGGTCGATTATACCCAGGTGATCATCAGTGAAGCAGACAGACTGCAGAATCTTGTTGACCGAATGCTGGGGCCGCGAAATATGCCTCAGATGAAGCCGCTGAATATTCACTTCATTCTTGAACGAATTTATAACTTGATAGCAGCTGAAACTGCCGGTGATGTAGAGATTGTCCGCGACTATGATCCCAGTATTCCTGATCTGGATGGTGATGAAGAACAGCTGATTCAAGCTGTCCTGAATGTGGTGAAAAACGGGATACAAGCGTTGACTGAAGCCAAGACTCCCATGCCTCGTGTACGACTGCGTACGCGGGCCATTCGCCAGTTCACACTAGGGGCGGAGCGCCATCGCCTGGTCTGTGAAATCGGTATTACTGATAACGGTCCGGGAATTCCGGAAGCACTGAAAGAGACGTTGTTTTATCCCATGATCAGCGGCCGAGCTGAAGGAACAGGGCTAGGTTTGTCTATTGCACAATCGATAATTAATCAGCATCAGGGTTTGATTGAGTGCAAAAGTGAGCCGGGGTGCACAGAGTTTATGATTTATATTCCCTTGGAGCAAAACCATGAGAACGGTAAATAATGTCTGGATTGTTGATGATGATCGATCCATTCGCTGGGTGCTGGAAAAAGCGCTGGAGCAGGAGGGAATAGAAACAAAGGCCTTTGAGAGCGGTGATATGGCGCTAAAAGCGCTGGAACGGGAATTACCTGATACGTTGATTAGTGATATTCGTATGCCAGGAATTGATGGTCTGGAGTTATTAAGTAACATCCAGACTCTTTATCCACAATTGCCTGTGATTATCATGACGGCCCATTCCGACCTGGACAGTGCCGTTTCATCTTATCAGGGAGGTGCGTTTGAATATCTTCCCAAGCCTTTTGATGTTGATGATGCCGTTGCTATCGTCAAAAGGGCGGTCATTCATTCGCAGGAAAATCAAGATCAGATTCAGGTCACTGATCTAGAGGAAGAGACGGAGATTATAGGCGCTGCTCCTGCAATGCAGGAGGTGTTTCGCGCTATTGGTCGCCTATCGCAATCTAATATTACCGTACTGATCAACGGTGAATCAGGGACTGGTAAAGAGCTGGTTGCACATGCATTGCATAAGCATAGCCCCCGAGCGAGGCAACCATTTATCCCGCTCAATATGGCAGCTATCCCTAAAGATCTGATTGAGTCTGAACTGTTCGGCCATGAAAAAGGAGCTTTTACTGGCGCTGGTGGACAACGCAAAGGTCGTTTTGAGCAGGCCGATGGGGGGACCCTGTTTTTAGATGAAATAGGAGATATGCCAGCAGAAACTCAGACTCGTTTGCTGAGAGTGCTGGCTGATGGTGAGTTCTATCGGGTTGGTGGCCATACGGCAATCAAGGTAGATGTGCGGATTATTGCTGCGACTCACCAGAATCTGGAGTTGTTGGTTCGGGAGGGGCGTTTTCGAGAAGATCTTTTCCATCGACTGAATGTCATTCGAATACACATACCTAATCTTTGTGACAGGCGAGAAGATATTCCTAAGCTGGCCCAGCATTTTCTGGGGCGGGCTGCAGAAGAACTGTCGGTAGAGTGCAAAGTCCTGAGTGAAGAGGCCGAGCAGTATTTTTGTTCATTGCAATGGCCGGGTAATGTCCGGCAAATGGAAAATGCCTGCCGCTGGATTACCGTAATGGCTTCTGGGCGAGAAGTAATGGTTTCCGATCTTCCGCCAGAGCTACTGGCGGAGGAAGAAGTACCATTACCGGCTGGAAATTGGGAGCATGCGCTACGAGTCTGGGCCGAGCAGGAGTTAATACGTGGTCAGCAGGAACTATTAACTGTAGCTGTACCTGCGTTTGAACGGATTATGATAGAAAGCGCACTGAAGCATACGGGTGGGCGGAGACGAGATGCCTCAATATTACTGGGATGGGGGCGAAATACGCTGACTCGGAAAATAAAAGAGCTGGGTATGGAATCGGAAGCCAGTAATGGTGAAGAGTAGTTGTTATTTTTTTTCTGTCGTTGCTGCCAGATCCACCAGCACCCTATAATAGCCTGCTTGTATTTTAGGCGCTGAGTTATGTTGCATATCATTCTTTACCAACCGGAGATCCCGCCCAATACCGGTAATATTATTCGTCTGTGTGCCAATACTGGCTTTCAATTACACCTTATCGAACCTTTTGGCTTTGAGTTGGATGAGAAAAAAGTTCGTCGTGCTGGTCTGGATTACCGTGATATGGCTGTAGTACAGCAGTACCCCTCTCTTCAGAAGTGTCTTGATAAGATTTGCCCTGGTAAGGTGTACGCGTTAACGACCAAGGGCAGTCATAGCTATGCAAAAGTGAAATTTAATGCTGGCGATGCGTTGCTTTTCGGGCCTGAAACTCGGGGTTTGCCTGCAGATATTTTGGATTCGATGCCTGGAGAGCAACGCTTAAGGTTGCCAATGATGCCTGATAGTCGCAGTTTGAATCTATCCAATACGGTGGCAGTTATGGTCTATGAAGCCTGGCGCCAACTGGACTTTGATGGTGGTTCTTAAAGGATAACCCTTTCTTCGATAGGGAATAATGGTTTTAGTAGCATTACTCGATGTGACTAATTTTCGTTTTATATGACTGATCTCTGCGCCAACGACTACACTTACAGTTATGGATAACAGCGACTTATCGGAATTAATTATAGAAGCTGACTTTCTTTGGCGAGAGATCGGCATCGGTGATTTTGTGCAAATTGAGGATGCTATCTTTGATCAGGGGGTTGAGTTGTTAACTCCCGGCACTGAGTACATGGTGCTAGTCAGGCAGAAATCGGCTACGGGATTACAAAGCTTCGTTACTGAGTCCAATATCGAAGGGAGAACTGCGGTTATTTACCCCCACTTAATCTGCAACTACACTTGCACCGGTAACCAGGCACTTAGTTAGGGAACCTATAAACAAGCCCTTTGGCCCTCAGGCTTGGAGATCAAGGTAATGAATACCGGCATGTTGCAGGTTTGTTCGTCCTATCTTTGCTGATCATCATAAATTGACAGCTCGTCTCTATGGCAATATGCCTCGTAATTTTATATACCTAGTGAGACGATCCTAGGGAGCTGTCCATATGACTGAAAAGTCTTCTCTGACAAAAGCAGAGCTGGTTACACTTCTTTCCACATTTATTGACCCTAATTTAATTATTGCAGATCAGGAAACTCAGAGACCCTATGAGTGCGATGGGCTGTCGATGTACTGCCAGATGCCACTGCTGGTCGTGCTTCCTGAAACCCTCGATCAGGTTCAGGGGCTGCTGAAAATCTGCCACCAGTATGGGATACCCGTTGTTCCCAGGGGAGCTGGTACCGGCCTTTGTGCTGGGGCAATGCCTGACAAGAATGGTGTTGTATTATCTTTGGCCAAATTCAATCAGATTTTGGATATTGATCCTGTTGCGCGAATGGCGCGGGTTGAGCCAGGGGTTCGAAATCTTGCCATCAGTGAGGCTGCTGCTGAGTTCGGCCTCTATTACGGCCCTGATCCGTCATCTCAGATAGCCTGTACTCTTGGTGGAAACGTTGCCGAAAATTCCGGTGGTGTCCACTGCCTGAAATATGGTTTGACGGTACATAACATACTGAAAATTAAAATGTTCACCGTCGAAGGGAAACTGATCAGTCTAGGATGCGAGGGACTGGACAGTGCAGGTATGGATCTGGTTGCATTGATAACCGGCTCCGAAGGCTTGTTGGGAGTGGTCACTGAAATAACCGTTAAGTTGTTACCGATACCAGAAAAGGCCCAAGTGGTGATGGCTGCCTTTGATAGTGTTCAGAAAGCTGGGGATGCTGTCGGACAGATTATTGCACAGGGAATCATTCCTGCCGGTTTGGAAATGATGGATGGTCATGCTATTCGTGCGGCTGAAGATTTTGCCAAAGCAGGCTATCCGTTGGACGCAGAAGCGCTGTTGCTTTGTGAAGTTGATGGTACGAAAGAAGAGGTGCACGAACATATTGAGCAGGTTGAACTGGCTTTTCAGCAGCTGGGGGCGTTTGAAGTCAGAGTCTCACAAAATGAAGCGGAACGCGCGTTGCTGTGGAAGGGGCGTAAATCAGCCTTCCCGGCCGTTGGCAGGATTTCTCCTGATTATTATTGCATGGACGGAACCATACCAAGAGGGCAGTTGGCGTATGTGTTGACCGAAATGCAAAAACTGTCTGAATACTATGGTCTGCGGGTCGCCAACGTTTTTCATGCCGGTGATGGAAACTTGCATCCGCTCATTCTATTTGATGCAAATATACCGGGAGAGTTTGAAAAGACAGAGGAGTTTGGTGCCCGAATATTAGAGCTCTGCGTTAAGGTGGGGGGCTGTATTACAGGAGAACATGGGGTAGGTGTAGAAAAAATAAGACAAATGCACAGCCAGTTTTCGGAACAGGAGTTGGCACAGTTTCATGCTATTAAGGACGCATTTGATTCCGCTGGAACATTGAACCCTGGTAAAGGAGTGCCGCTACTAAGACATTGCCAGGAGTACCGTACGCTGGAAAAGCCAGCTCCTTCAGGGGGGAACCATTGAAATGGCAGATATCAGCGAAGAATTGATCGAACAGGTCCATCATGCCCGTAACGCAAAGAGCCCGTTGAATATTATTGGTGGTGGAAGCAAGAGGTTCTATGGCCGAGATATTCGTGGGGCAGCGTTATCGATGACCGAACACCGGGGGGTTGTCAGCTATCAACCGGTAGAGCTGGTGTTAACTGCCCGTGCCGGAACACCACTGGTTGAAATTGAGGCATTATTGAATGAGCACCAGCAGATGCTATCTTTTGAACCCCCATTGTTTGAGGGGCGGGCGACTTTGGGCGGAACTCTGGCCTGCAATTTTTCCGGACCGGTTCGTCCTTGGGGTGGTTCTGTTCGGGATCAGGTATTGGGTATCCGCTTGATCAACGGTAAAGCCGAGCATTTGCGCTTTGGTGGCCAGGTGATGAAAAATGTTGCTGGCTACGATGTCACAAGATTACAGGCTGGTGCGTTAGGGGCCTTTGGGATAATCACAGAAATCAGTTTAAAGGTTCTTCCACGGCCAGCAGCGACTGCTACTCTGGTACAGGAGGTAACAATGGCTCAGGCCATTAATCTTATGAACCAACGTAGTCGAGAGTCCCGGCCCCTGTCTGGTGCCTGTTGGACTGATGGCAAACTTTATCTGCGACTCTCAGGAACGGAACGTGCTGTAGAAGGTACTCTTAAACTCTGGTCAGGAGAAGAACTACACAACGCTGATCAGTTCTGGCAGAAACTCCGCGAACAGAAATTACCTTTTTTTAACAGCAAAAGCGAACTGAAGCGTTTAGATGAAAGTGCAGGGCGACTAAGTGCCGGAGAGCCTCTGTGGCGCTTCACTGTTAAGCCCAGCAGTTCGGAGATATTACCGGCAGGTGATTGGCTGATTGACTGGGGCGGAGCACAGCGCTGGCTGCGGGGCAATTACGATATGCAGGAACTGGAAATTTTAGCTGAAGCGGCGCAAGGGCAGGTAAGTTGCTATCGGGGTGGGAACCGTCAGATAGATACTTTTCATCGCCAGCCGGAGGTCTTGCAGTTAATCCAGAAGAGATTAAAAGCGGCTTTTGATCCTGAAGGTCTGTTTAATCCGGGTCGGCTTTATAGTTGGCTGTAAAAAAGAGGCTTTGACTTTAATGCAAACCCGCATTCACGCTGACTTGATTGATTCCCCCGGTATTTCCGAAGCAGATAGTATTCTGCGAAGCTGTGTACACTGTGGATTCTGTACTGCGACCTGCCCGACTTATCAGGAGCTTTCTGATGAACGGGATGGTCCCCGGGGACGAATTTATTTAATTAAGCAATTGTTGGAACAGGGAAAGGTAACAGATAAAACCCGCCGGCATCTGGATCGTTGCCTTAGCTGTAGAAGTTGTGAAACGACTTGCCCTTCCGGGGTTAAATATGGCCGGTTGCTGGATATTGGTCGGGAGTTGATTGAGAGCCAGCAGGTCAGGCCGCTAAAAGAACGTATATTGCGCTGGGGGCTGCGAAGGATACTGCCTTACCCTCAACGTTTTAGCACTTTGTTGCGGCTGGGGCAGCTTGGCAGACCTTTACTGCCAGGATCTCTCAAAGCTAAGATTCCACCTGTCCGTCGTGCCAGCCCCTGGCCGTCAAACAGTCATACTCGGATTATGCTGGCTCTGGCTGGCTGCGCTCAGCCTGCGGCGGCACCTGATACGAATGCAGCCACGGCACGAGTGCTTGATCGTCTGGGGATCACTTTGGTTGAAGAGTCTTCGGCAGGCTGTTGTGGAGCGATTAATCAGCATTTATCAAAACCGAAAGAGGCTCAAGGCTTTATTCGTCGAAACATTGATGCCTGGTGGCCTGCGGTTGAAGGAGGTGCTGAAGCTATTGTTGTCACTGCATCAGGTTGCGGCTCTATGGTTAAGGAATATGGTCAGCTCCTCAAAGATGATCCCGAGTATCATCAGAAAGCGCGAAAGATCAGCGCTTTGACACGGGATATCAGTGAAGTTCTGGCAACAGAAGACTTATCAAAGTTGAGACTGGGCAATACTGATAAGGATAGAAAAATAAAGACAGCTTTTCACTGCCCTTGCTCCTTGCAACATGGGCAACAGCTCTCTGGAAAAGTGGAGCAGGTACTCACGCAGGTGGGAATTGAATTAGTGGCAACTCTGGATAACCATCTTTGCTGCGGATCTGCAGGTACCTATTCAATCTTACAACCTGAATTGAGTCAAAAACTGTTGAGTAAGAAGTTGAAAGCGTTAACTATTGAGGCCCCTGAGCAAATTGTTACTGCCAATATCGGATGCCAGTTGCATCTGGAAACCAAAGCAGAAGTGCCGGTTCGACATTGGATTGAAGTCTTAGATAAAGTGCTTTGATGGCAAAGCGCACACTGACTTTTTGATGGGTACCTGGAGCAAGTGAACTGATCATGTATGACAGCATAAACAAAAAAATTATCGCTGCTTTGCAGGAAAATGCGCGTATTTCCTATGCGGAATTAGGAAAGCGAGTACACCTTTCTGCCCCAGCAGTTGCTGAGCGTGTACGGAAGCTGGAAAGTGCGGGGGTGATCACAGGGTTCAGCGTTAATATCGATCTGGATAAGCTTGGTTATCCTATTGTTGCGTTAGTCCAGTGCAAGGTGTTTCGCACCAAAGAGCGGGAATTTAAGGAACTGGTACTGAGTTTTGATGAGGTTGTTGAGTGTTTTAATGTGACCGGAGAACAGGCATTTTTAGTTAAGCTGGCGACCCGATCAATGTCGGAACTGGATGCAATACTTGATTGTTTTTGTGATCTGAGTGATACCAACACCATGATGATTCTTTCCACTCCGGTTAAGCGTTCCGTGCCTGAGAATTTTTTCTCTCTGAATGAGGGGGCTATCCTGAATATTGATTCCAATGGGTAGTTGTGCTGAGTAGTCGTAATGGATAGTTTTAGTGGGTGGTTGCATTCAGGGCTAGTTGTAAAGAGGCACCCGATAGTTGCTCAGAGGGGCCTCAGTCACTACATCATTTCTTAAACTGACCTCTGATACGCAGAACCCTTAGTACGCCAATAAAGACAATAGACTACAAGTTGGTGAAAATATCTTCTTGCTTGTGTCTGGACTTCGGAAGAGGTGCATTGAAATCCTCTGGGGACCTTTTTCCAATAGCGACTAAAACGACACTGGTCAATCCTTTTTCTCTCAGACCAAGTTCCTGATCCAAAATAGTGGGATCAAAACCTTCCATTGGGCATGCATCTATTTCAAGAGTAGACGCTCCTAAAAGCAGTGTCCCCAAGGCTAAATAAACCTGCTTTTCCATCCAGTGCTGAGAGTCTTTCAAGTTAAATTTGTGCAGGTTTACAAACGTTGAGCGGCCCTTTCGCTGGGCTTCACGAAAGTCTCCATTTGCAAAACGACCATCAGAATCTTCCTGATCAAGGAGCTTTTCAAGATAGTCATCATCTATTGACGTTTTTGAACAAAAGACGATCACATGAGATGAGTCTGTTAATTTGGGCTTGTTGTATTCGTATGCGCCCGATGCTGCTTTTGCAATCCGCTGTTTTCCACTCTCCGTGCCGGCAATAATAAAATGCCAAGGCTGGGAATTGACTGATGAAGGGCTGACTTGTAGTAAATTTTTAACTTTATTAATAATGCTGTCAGACAAAGAGGAATCTGAGTCGAAAACTTTAGTTGTGTAGCGTTCTTTTGAGTACTTTTCAATATTCATTCTTCTTTAACTCCGCTGTTTGATGTATATCTGAATTGGATTACATAATCAGATTTGAATTTATAATATTTGTTTTTAAAAATAATAGTTATTAATTAAATTGTTTGGCATGGCGTGTTTCTATTAAAAAATGAGAATAAAATTGATTCTATCGTTTGATTTGTTTTTTAAAAACAGTGATTTGATTTATACACTTTGAAAAAAAATTTGAAAATGTAGGTGCTGAGAGGTCTCGACGTTTTCAAAGGGATCCTGGTGTTCCATGGATCTCTTATGACTTAGCGCTTTTCCTAAATTTTTTATTCCTCAAAAAAATTTGAAAGTGTATGTGTTATTCGACTGTTTATTTCCTTTTTTTCTGTAGTTAAATTAATTAGATGTCAGGAGCTGATAGAGAACGGTTAGGAGAATGATTTTTTATCCGTTTTTTTAATTATTTGGTTAATGAATATTCTCATAAATAATTAGCTACAGTTTGAATACATAGATTTCAATAATCAGGCGCAATCCAATGAGTTGACGCAATAATGAAGGAGGCATTTATGCCTAGACTCCACTCAATTCTCATTGATATGACTGGCACAGAACGGCATGCCTGCCAGGATATGGCACCGTCCAGGATTGCAACAGCTTTTGGAGCCTTTACAGCTTGTGGAACCTTTAATAGTGCTTTGGCTGATACCCGTCTTACAGGAAAAGAAACCATGAAAAAGATCTTACTTGCACTGTCGATCTCGGCGTTAACAGTAGCGTTACCGGCACAGGCTGAGGACACTGTGCCAGTAGCTCAGGTTATAGCCAACTTTGATGTTCGGCCGGGAAATCCTTCGATTACTCCGGATGGACGTATTCTGATGACGGTACATCCGCTGGCACATCCTTCTATAAAAATGGTCGAGATCACTGCCACTGGCGAGCAGCGTGCTTTCCCCAATAAGGAAATTGCTGTCGGAGAAAACTCGGCTTTCAAAGCTCCGCTTTCTGTACGCACGGATGCTGATGGTGTCGCCTGGATTCTTGACTTGGGCGCGAAGCAGCTTTGGGGTTGGAACACACGAACGAATAAAGAGATCAAACGGATCGACATTCCTAAAGAAGTGCTGCGCCCTACAAGTTTTATTCAGGATTTTGCACTGGATCAGAAGCGCGGGCGGATCATTATCGCGGATATGACACAAGGGGATTTGAAAAGCGCACCGATTCCTGCATTTATCGTTGTTGATCTCGAAACCGGAGCTGCTCGACGTGTTGCCGAGAGTAACGCGGCTCTGTTACCCGATCTTGAAGGTGGTTTTGCCGTTAACCCGATCACAATCGATCCGGATTTTGAGTGGGTTTATTTTGGAGCAATGCATGGTCACACCCTTTATCGGCTGCCTGCTTCAGCATTCGACTATAATGATGTTTCTGATCAGATCGAAGTATACGGACCGAAACCCTATTCGGATGGTATTACCGTTGATGGGTCAGGCAATGTCTATATCAATGATATCGAAGCCCATGTGATTGGCGTAACGACACCAGGTCGTTACAAGGTTGTCGCAGAACTGCCTGATGGACAGAGTTGGCCTGATGGTATCTCGTTTGGCGGTGACGGTTATGTTTATGCCACCGTGAATCAGCTGGAACGTTCAGCCGCCCTCAACGGTGGAAAAGAAACGGGTACAGGTCATTTTCACCTTGTCCGTATACCGGCTCTGGCGGAGGGTAAGGTTGGACGCTAACGCTTTGAATAAACGCAGAGCAGGCAAATAAAAAGCAGGGTAGTACACGCCGGGAAAGGATGCCCGTTATGCTTTCACGAGCAGTCCAGTTTTAGGTTTTTTTACCTGAGCCGTAATTTGATCGACATGAAAAGTTTATTATCGTTGCGTGGGACTTCAGGGGTTTCCCCTCGATCTATTGCTTTCCAATAATCCCAGGGTAGGCTGCCGGTGCCGATCTCATAATCGTAGCCATCCCATTCATCTTCACGAAAGGAATAGAAAGCCCAGTGGGTTTCATGCTCCTCCAGCACATCAATGAGATCGGTCAGATACTGCTGGCATCCATTGTTGCGGCGGTAGCAGCCAAATTCACCTGCCACAAGTCGGTTATTCGGGATCTCATTGGCCCTGGCCCAGTCGTAGAAGGGTTGTAAGTAACTGCGAATAACCTCTTTATTCCAATCCTGTTTTGATCCGACAAAGGGGATACTGCCAGGGTAACTTAGCTCTTTATTCTTGTTGAAGTTTTCATGGGAGGTAAAGGCGTAGGGTTCGTACATGTGGAAGGTATAGAGTACCTTGTCATCTGCCAGAGCAGCGGGCCAGTAGCTGAATGCTGAAGGCTGAGCGTACCAGCCCGCATCTACCATGATCGGTGTTTCGCTATCAACTGAGCGAATTTCTGGAATGATCTGACTATAAAAGTCGTAAAGATCGGCAGCACTTCCCTTATGTTCTGCATACCATAGGTCAAAGCGCTCTGTGTTACCGGGCGCGCCATGCTCTTCTGCACCCGTATGCAGTTCAGGTGCAGGCTCGTTGAGAATATTATAGGCTGCAATCGCGGGATGGTCCTTGAGCGCTGCAGCAAGATCGTGCCAGTAGGTCATGGCTGCTTTCCAGTAGGTGCGATCTTTCCAGAGTCGACTGTCATATTTAAAACCATTGTTCTGGCTGTAGCGGGTACCCGGCAGAGACAGAGGCGCCACTACCACTTTCAATCCGTTTGAATGTGCCCAGTCCAGCGCGCGGATCAGCTCAGCCAGATCCTCATTGACTAAGCCCTGATAATTACTGGCGTTGGCCATAAGAAAATCTCGTTTTTTACCTTTCCATTTATCAAATGCCAGGCGTACCCAGGAGACACCCAGCTCACTGGCATCTTCAAACCACTCTTCGGTCTGAACCTTGTTGAATGCGTTGGCCCCTGTCCGTGTGTGATTCCAGAAGGCAATATCATTTGCAAAAGTGACAGTGGCGCAGCTCGCTGCTATCAGCGCGGTAAAAAGCCGTGTTAGCTTTGGTCTGATTTTCAAGGCAGTTCTCTTATGTTGTTGATTCTTTATTCTTGTAGTTATAATTATATCTGGACAAAAAGTCCAGAATAAGACATAAAGTATTATGAATCTATTGAGAAAGTATTAGGGAGGTGGCGAGAAATGTCAGACCTTGTTGGAAGATACAGCCCGATCTGTCAAGCCATTGCGCAATTGATACCAGGTCAGATTGAGGTAGTTCTGCATGACTTCAAGACAGAGAAAATGGTGTATGTCGAAAATCCTATTTCGATCCGAAAGGTCGGTGAAAGTTCGTTGGTAGACCTTGCTCAATTGGAGGCCGACGTGATGGATTCAAGTCTGATTGGTCCTTATCGACGAGTTAATTCCGATGGTTCTCGGTTGAAATCAATCAGCGTTGTACTTAGGGAGACGGATGGAACGCCGGAGGGGCTGCTGTGCATAAACCTGCGGCTTGAACAGTTCGAAGCAGTCAAGCAATTGATGAGTCTGGTGGGGTATACGCAGAAGGAGACTGGAAAGGATGGCCTGTTCTCACAGGACTGGCGTGAGACTGTGAATGAATGCGTTCGACAGGTTTTGGTTGAACGCGGTACCACACTTGTTGCAGCGAAGCGAGACGACCGACTGGCGATTACCGCGGCGCTTGATACGGCTGAGATTTTCCAGATCAGAGGATCGGCAGATTATGTCGCCCAGGTGATTGGCGTCTCTCGGGCAACGCTTTACGACATGCTCAAGGAAATCAAGAACTCTCAGAACCCAAAGGAACAAGTATAATCATGAGAAACTTTGCACTCGAAGTTTATCTTTCGTGTTGGGAATTCAGCGCTCAATATCACATGACTGCTTCCGATAATGAAAGTATGTCGATGGCCGATCTTTTGGAAATGGCGTCGGAGGAAGACAGGAACGCATTTCAACAGAGTTGGCTTGGTTATACTGAGACTTGGGGGGCCGCGGATTTACGTGCTGCCATTGCAGCAACCTACAATGATATTGCTGCGAAAAATGTCCTGACCTTCGCCGGTGCCGGTGAGGGTATTTATGCTGCGATGAATGTGCTTCTGTCGAAGGACGATCACGCAATTGTTATCACGCCAAATTACCAAAGTGCGGAAACGGTTCCGCTTCAACTTTGTCAGGTTAGTGGTGTAGGGTTGCGAGAGGAAGAGGGTTGGGCACTGGACATTGACGAAATCGCTGCTGCTATTCGTCCAACAACCCGATTGATCTCTATTAACTTTCCAAACAACCCGACAGGGGCTGTGCTGCCCCGCAATCGACAGGATGAACTTGTTGCACTGTGTCGAAAGCACGGACTTTACCTGTTCAGTGATGAAGTTTACAGAGGTGTTGAGCGAGACCCTGAGTTCCGCGCGCCGCAGGTTGCGGATCTCTACGAAAAGGGGCTTTCTCTCAACGTTATGTCTAAGGCTTATGGGCTACCCGGTCTTCGCATTGGCTGGATTGCCTGTCAGGATGATGCTTTGCTTGAAAAGATTGAGCATTTCAAACATTACCTGTCGATCTGTAATTCTGTACCGTCCGAAAAGCTTGCTCTGATTGCGCTGCGCAACAGAGAGCGAATTTTCGCAACAAATAAAAAACTTATAGTTGATAACCTGGCGTTGACCGATAGCATGATTGCTCAGTCCGGCGGGCTCTTGAAGTGGCACAAACCGCAAGGAGGTTGTGTCGGGTTCGTTGAATATCTAGGGCGGGATGGAGTGGACGCTTTTTGTTCCAGATTGGTAGAAGAAAAGGGTGTTTTGTTACTGCCTTCCTCTCTTTACAAGTCGGAGTTAGGGTCGACTCCCTGTCGCCATTTCCGTTTAGGCTTTGGCCGTCAGGGGAATTGGCAAGAAGGTCTGAGAGTGTTGCAAGAGCATGTTCGAAGTCTCGCATAATCAGAGCAGGATATAGGCTCATAACTCCAGCTGAAAACCAGAGCATCGGTCGACATTAGTAACAATACCACCAATGCATATGGGCTGGCTGGATATGGGGGTGACAGAACTGCGCGGATCAGAAGCAATCGATAGCGTGCAATAGTGTCAGCCCCCCAGTCCAGGCAGGTTTTTGAGAGACTAATAATGCTTTTTTGTTAGTTCGAACGACACCGGCCTATTTCATAAGTTTGCAGTACCCAAATCCGCATTTCATCACCAATAGATAGTTTGTTGCACCTGAACACCAAGCGACGTAAATTCGCACACCTTCACGGTGGAGTTCGGCAACCTTTGATATTTTATAATCCTGGCAACCTGCATTTCTGAACTTTAGTGACACATCCGACTTCGTTTCAGCCATAGACAGGCTGGTCAGCAGTAAGGATATAAATAGCAGCAGTGTTCTGGGAAGTACATTCCGGTTTTTCTTCTGTCGATTTTTGTTGAGGTCAGGAAGACGACCAAAGAAACTTTCTTTTGCTATAAATTTGTTATTTTCCACCTGGATCTCCTTGGGATCTGGAAGTGCTCTATCAATGCATGAATAGAGTCGAGTTTCACAGAATCCCAGTGGATGATTAACCTTGCTGAGCCGCTACTTCATCAGAACGGCGACTCGGCCATTGGCTTATTATCATTCCCATTAACATGAGCCCACATCCTAACAGTTCTTTGGTGCCAATGGTCTCACCGAGTAATAGCCAGCCACCAATGACCGCAAATACGGCTTCGGTTGCCAGGATTAGCGCGGTTACACTTGGCTCAACCTTTCGTTGAGCAATTATTTGTAGCGTACAGGCAATACCGCTGGAGGCTATGCCAGCATAGAGCAATGGCAACCATGCGTCTTTAAATCCATTGATCTCGGGAGATTCAAATAACAGAGCGCAGGCGCTTGCCCAAACAGCAGCAACAATAAACTGGCTGATTGAAAGACTTATAGCATCGACTTGGCGGGACAGCCAGCCAATAACGATGACATGTCCTGTCCAGAAGAAGGCGCCAATCAATTCCAACAGGTCTCCGTTATTGATAGAGAAGTCAGGACCGATACTCAGCGCATATAAGCCCAGCACTGCGAGAATTACGCCACTCCAGGTCTGCGGAGTGGTGGATTGTCCCAGAAATATACCTGCGATAGGCACCATGACAATGTACATTCCTGTAATAAAGCCTGCGTTACCTGCCGTTGTATGAAGCAGTCCGAATTGCTGAAAGCTAAATCCAGCAAACATGATTGTGCCGGCAACAAGTCCGCCGATAAGCAACGTTTTTCCTTGTGGTGTGCGTTTACCACCCATCAAAAACCAAAGTGGCAGCAACGATAAGGCGCCAAGTAAAAAGCGGGCTGCATTAAAGCTGTGAGGCTCCAGATAGTCCATACCTGCGCTCTGGGCAACAAAAGCAAATCCCCAGATTGCGGCAACAGTGACAAGTAAAAGATGGGAGGGGCTGATAGACATAGCTAAAACGGTTCCGGTAAGTTGAAATAATGGTGGTTATTTTATCGGTGGAGCGGGGAACGGGAACAGAGGGAGACTAACGATATAACGGCAAAAAACTTAAGATAGCGTAGTAAATTCAGGTTGTAACTTTTCAATCGAAAGTGCAGGTCTCCAGTAATAGAGATAAACAAATTTGCTGCCATAAAGACCTACATCGTCGGCCACTGGAATAGTTGTATCAGTATTATCAGCTCAGCAATGTTGGCACCAGCGGAGCCAAGAGTTAATGTCATATTCGCTAGGCGAATTGGCTTTAAATTATCAGCAATAATCAGATAACTTAAAGCCAGATTGCTATCCAGCTTCAATAACCATATCTGATAATGGGCGACAGCTGCAGGCCAGCACATAATTCTCTGACTTTTCCTGCTCTGAGAGAGCATCGTCGGCAAAGGATTGATATTCACCGCTGACCACTTTGACTTTACATTGTCCACAGATACCGGCTCTACAGGAATAAGCCATATCAAGACCGGCGTCTTCGCCCTGTTCCAGTATTGTACGTTGATTATTCCCCATCACATGAGTGTCCCAGCTATCGAACAATAAGGAGACTTCTTTCTCGGCTTCTTTTACAGGACCTGAGTTAAAGCCGAAGCTCTCTTCAAAGTATCGTTGTTCTGGAACACCGAGCTCCATCACCAGTTTTTTGGCAGATTCCATAAAGGCTGCAGGCCCACAGACAAAAACAGTGTATTCAGAGATATCTGGAACAACTTCCAGCAGTCGTTGCTTGTCCAGGCGGCCACTGCCGCCTTGCCAGTGACTGCTTGTATCGCCAGTCAGGGTATAGGCGAGGGATAACTGAGAGTGTTGTTTTGCTAACAGGTCTAGCTCTGTACGACTAATGAGATCTGCTTCGGTGCGGGCACTGTGCATGAACACCGTTTTCGCTTCACTCTGGGTATCGCTCAGGTAACGAGCCATAGACAGCATCGGAGTAATTCCGCTGCCAGCAGAGAGCAGCAAAGCTTTGTCTGTTTTGTCGGCGGCATACCAGTGGAACTCGCCTTCGGGTGCGATCGCTTCAACTCGACTGCCTTCCTGCAGATTGTCGTGTAACCAGTTTGATACAAGCCCGTCAGTGACTCGTTTGACAGTAATACTGAAGTGGCCCAGTCGTGTAGGAGAAGACGACAGGGTATAGCAGCGACGAATTTCATTACCATCGATATTGAGTAACAGGGTCAGATACTGCCCAGGTTGGTAGTCAACATGGTGATCTGTTTCTGTTTGAAACCGGAAGGTCTTAACGTCAGCAGTTTCTTCGATTACACGAACGCAGCGCAGATTGAGTTGCTGTCCCTTCGTCCAGGCTAGTCGGTTACTTTGGTTTTTAATCCTGGATTGATGCACTGGTTTTGACTCTGAGGCGGGTAATGATTCAGCCAAAGAATGGTCGATATAGTTGACCGGAGGTTGCGTTTCCAGAATTTCGACCCTGTCTCCCTGTTTTATCAACCCTTCATTTAAGGGAACCAGGTTTTGACCGAAAAACACGTCATTTTGACTATCTTCATCCGTGCCCCGGCGAAATTTTTGCAATGTAGCCAAGGGTTCTCTGTTTTCATCAAACTTGCCATTAGCTGGATCGAGGGTCGTGAAGATGCAACGGGAGCAGGGGTTGATAACTTCGAATGTTACTTCGCCGATACGAATGGTTTTCCAACTGTCTTCAGCAAATGAGTCGCATCCATTGACGACGATATTGGGACGAAATCGCTCCATCTTGACTGGTTCAGAGAGGCGGGCATTCAAACCTTCCAGCGAGGCTTCAGAGATCAGTAGCAAGGGATAAGCATCGGCAAAACTAACCTGCTTTCCTGGAGCTTCAATTGAGCGAATAGCCTGCTCTCCCATAAATAGCAACTGGCAGGGTTGGTCCAGATAATCACTGAACCATTGGTCATAATCGGAGCAGCAATAAAGGCCTTGGAAGTGATCGCTCCACACCTGGACAGGTTGGTAACGATCACTGAAGTCAGTGTAACGGACAGCCAGTGGTGTCTGTCCAGGTGCGCTAAGTAACAGCCCATCTGCCGTCAGAGTCGCATCAACCCGGGCCAGTTTGGGGTGTTTGCGCGCCGTCATGAAGGTGCCATCGGGCTCGGTGACCACAAATCGGCGATCAAACGCCAGGCCTTTGTTTTCTACCCAGGCGCGGGACTGGTGAGTTGGGGCCGTCGATTTAATGGGGTAGATACTTATCCGAGAAAGCTCAACGTTATTGTCCAATGGGAACGACTCCTCAATAGTATTTGGATACCGGGATTTCAGATGTATTAGTTCTCAGGCCGCTTGTATTTCAGGTAATGCGGTGTTCAGACTATCAGATGTTCAGACAGTGTCGTTTTCAGGCAGAACCCTAGCCTACTATATTTTTGTCTCTATGTGTTTGCTCCTGTTGTAAGAACTTTAAACAATAGAAAGATATTTTCCGGCAGTCGGTTAGCAGAGGGCTATACTTAAATTAGGAGAAGTTGATTTTATGAAGGATGCTAGGAAAGCTGCGGAAAAGTCCCCTGTGCCCCTGAGGGCTCGCTGATAAACTAACGGACTTATCTGTCGGATCCCTAAGAACGAGGACCGGGTCATGAGTTGTCAAATCCCCGGATGTGTCGGTCACTATGATCTGGAGCGCATAGCTGCAGTGGCCAAGAAGCGTTTCGTTGAAGGTTTTGACACCGTCACATTGTTACAACAGGCGAAAACCGATAGCGAAAAGGAAGAGGTCGTGCTCATTTCTATGCTTAAAGTTGAAGATGAGCAGATTCGCCAGTTGGAACTCTGTTGTCCCCACCAGGAAAACTGTAAGGTACTGGATTGTCGTAAGCGACTCAAAGAACTGCTTGCTGAGGAGCTGGCTGGCTGAGCGGTTATGTTAGCAACGAGTCTTTCTTTAGCATTCGGGTATCAGCATTACGGCATCACCACCGCAAACAGACCATTGGATGAATCTGCCGCTTTGGTTAGTTCAGATCGAAGGAGTTCAGTGAATTCCACTGCTAACTGAGATTTTGACCGCGTTGCTGGATAGATGATGTTGTAGGTAAAGTTGATGTCCGGCTCAAAGCGCTTGACGATTAATCCTTGAGGAGCGAACTGCAGCGCGGTCATCGGATCAACCAGCGAGACGCCTGTGCCTGCTAATACAAAAGAGCAAGCAACGTGGGATACCTGTGTATCGAAAGTGAGTTGTCGACTGACCTGAGCTTTCTCAAAAACTTCATCCACTTTATAACGGACGCTCTGTTCGGTTCCCAGAGAGACAAACATTTCTCCCTGCAGGTCTTCTGGAAAGATACAGTCTTTGTCTTTCAGGGGGTGTCCTGGGGGGAGGATACACACCAGTCGGCTCTTGCTCAGGGTTTGAACTTCTATCGCAGGGTCAGAGACGCTAATGGCTGAAATACCAATATCAAAGTGTTGAGTGGATATCCAGTCTGCAACCTGTTGTGAACTGCGTACCTGCAGCGTAACAGCAACACCTTTGTGGTCCCGCATAAAATCATGCACAACCTGCGGCATAAACCCCTGGGCTAATGCTGGCATTGATACGATGCGCAGCGTTCCCCGATGGAAACTGCGTAATTCTTCAGCCGTTCGTGCCAGTTTCTCGATACCCACGAAAGACTTCTCCACTTCCTCAAAAAGAATGAGAGCTTCCGGTGTCGGAGTCAGTCGCTTTTTGTGACGCACAAAAAGTGGCACCTTTACCGCCTCCTCAAAATCCGTTAGCAGGCGACTGACCGCAGGCTGGGATATGTACAAAATTTCTGCTGCACCGGTGGTTGTTCCAGCAATCATGACTGCTCGGAATGCTTCTACCTGACGGAAACTTAACTTGGCCATTTGCTTCTCTTTGATCCTCTATAAGGCTGTTCCAAGCGCAGCAACTTAATAACATTTTGTTATTAAGTGCTTAATATATACGATTTGATGTTATTAGTCTTGGTCGGCACCATAGGTCCTGTATCAAGGAGTGTTTGTTCACAGCAAATAAACCTCCTGAATTCGGTCTTCGGTATAGCAACGTTTCTGGGGTTTTACCGAAGACGAACAACGACAGAATAAGAGAGAATCTATGGAAACCTTCTTTAGATATACGCTGACCCTGCTGATTAGCATGGTAGCCGGTTTTCAGTTTGTACAGGTGATAACTCGCTATGTGTTTGAGACTCCGATAATGGGTCTGGAAGAAATAGCCGTTATACCGACCTTGTGGCTGTATATCCTGGGTTCAATTAATGCCTCCCGGGAAGATACCCAGATCAGGGCTAACGTACTGGAAATCTTCCTGGATACCGAACGGGCGCGGCATGTCCTGATGGTGGTTTCTGAATCGATCAGCCTGATCATATCTATCTGGTTAACCTGGTGGGCTTGGGATTACCTGACTTACGCTTTGCGGGTCTGGAAGCAAACACCAACGCTTTACCTCCCTACGATTACCTATGACTGTGCTTTATTCACAGGTTTATTACTAATGACGCTGTTTGTTGCCTGGCACCTGTATCGAAATACCGTCTTTCTGATCAAGGGTGGTCCGCAGGCAGATCAGGTGATCGACCACGACTTCCCTGATACCACAGAAGTAGTCGAATTCAAGACGCTGGATCAACATCAGGAGGAGAATAATCGTGGTTGAGATCGCATTGTTAGCATTTGTTGTACTGGTTATTCTGCTGACCCTGGGGGTCCCCTTACCCTATTGTTTTGGTGCAGGATTGATGGTGATGACTCTGGTGGGTGATGCCACCATGAAAGGGATGATGGTCTGGGGGTTTAGTCAGCTGACTAACCCTGTTCTGTTGGCTCTGCCGTTATTCGTGTTTGCCGGCACCATTATGAGTGTCAGCGGAATCGCCGGTAGCTTGCTGAATTTCGTAAATGTTTTTGTGGGCAGGATCCGCGGTGGATTAGGCGTAGTTGCCTCCGTCAGTTGTGCCATTATCGGTGCCATCTCAGGTAGCGGACTTACCGGTATCGCAGCGATTGGTCCGTTGCTTATTCCTGAGATGGAAAAGAAGGGCTATCCCCGTGCCTACGCAACGGCTTTGGTGGCCAATTCTTCAATTTTGGGACTTCTTATCCCTCCAAGTGTAACCATGATTGTCTACGGCTGGGTGACAGAAACCTCCATTCTGGCTTGTTTTCTGGCGACTCTTGGACCGGGTCTGTTAATTACCTTCAATTTTGCCGTGATCAATCTGATTGTTTCGCGAAAGTTCAATCTGGTGCTCGATGAGCCAATGGAATTTAAGGCATTGATGAAGGAGGCATCCAGCCGCACCTTTAATGCCGTACCTGCATTGCTGATGCCGGTCATCATCCTGGGTGGTATCTACGGCGGCATTATGACGCCGACAGAAGCTGCTGCAGTAGCGGTTATTTACGCCCTGCCGGTAGGTTTCATGATTTATAAGAAACTGACCTGGAAGACTTTTTTGGCTTCGGGTAAAGAGTCCGCTACTGCTGTCGGATCAATTTTGATCATGATTCTGTTTAGTCTGATGCTCAGTCAGATCTACGTAATGGAGGATATACCTCAAGCGCTTGTAGAGCAGATTTTTGAACTGACAACCGACAAGACCCTATTGCTGATTCTGGTAAATATCTTCCTGTTTTGTATCGGTATGGTGGTTAATGATATCACTGCGATTATCCTGACAGCGCCTCTGTTACTGCCGTTAATGGCTGCTATTGGTGTTGGTCCTATCCAGTTTGCGGCAATCATTGGTGTTAACACCGCGATGGGAGGAGTGACCCCACCTTATGCCAGCATTCTCTATCTCGGTGCCCGGATCGGTCAGGTTAAATTTACCGAAGTTGTTAAACCGGCCATGTTGTTGATCTTATTTGGCTATGTCCCTGTGGTCTTCCTGGTTTCCCTGTGGCCCGACCTGTCTGAATACTTCCCCAGATTACTGGGGTACTGATCCAGCCCTGTGAATGCACTTAGTACGAGTTCTATAAACCGAACGTAACAACAACCTTAAACCGCTGAAAACAGATTGGCTCGAAATTTGAGTCGACTGAACTTTAAATGAGGAAAATAAAAATGAAGAGTCCGATGATCAAGCGTCTAGCCCTGACATTATCGCTGTCATTATCTGCTGTTGGTATTGCTGAAGCGGCAACCCTGAAACTGTCTCATGTACGCCCTCAGGGAACGGCGATCGATAAGGATGCCAAGTGGTTTGCCGAAAGTGTACGTGAGGCGACTGATGGAAAAATTAAAGTAAAAATTTATGCCGCTAATGCGTTGGGCGATTACACCGTTGTTCAGGAAAGAGTCTCCATGGGGGCTGTGGATATGGCTGTACAGCCTCCAGCGTCAGGGGTGGATAAGCGTTTTCAGATAATTTACATGCCATACATGGTGAAGGACTGGAATGATGCACGTAAAGTCTTCGCACCAGGATCGGCGATGCGTAACACCGTTTCTGATCTGTATTCGAAGCAGGATATTAAGGTCCTTGCCGCATGGCCTGTTTATTTTGGCGGTATTGCGTTGAACAGGCAGGTTGAAGGAGCGGCTGACGCCAATATCGATAAGGGAATTAAGGTACGGGTACCTCCGATCAAGACGTTCCAGTTATTGGCAGATAACACTGGATATATTGGCTCGCCGTTGCCATTTTCAGAAGCTTTCACAGCAGTTCAAACTGGCGTGGTTGATGGCGTTATCGGTTCAGGTGCTGAAGGCTATTTTGCCTCTTTCCGGGATGTCACCAAGTCTTACGTTCCTTTGAACACACACTTTGAAATCTGGTTTTTGGTGATCAACAACGAGCGCTTCAATGATCTCGATGCAAAACAGCAGGAAGCACTCAGCAAAGTTTCTTTGGACTTTGAAAATCGTCGTTGGGTCAGTGCTCAAAAAGATCAGGCTGCTAACGAAAATCGTCTTGCAGATGCCGGTGCGACTATCGTAGATGTTTCCGCTGAGCAGATTGCTGCGACTGCCAAGAAGGTACGTGCCAATGTATGGCCTGAAATTATGGATGATCTGGGCCGCGACTGGGCTGAGAAGGTTATGAAAGATGTAGTCACTAACTGATAGGTGCTACTTCCTTGGGGAGATGGGTTAATTTTAATCTTAAACAGCGATTTTGACTTTCCATTCGCTGCTCCCCTTTTTTCTTCAGTAGATCCTTAATTCAGTGATTTCCGCTCGTCAGCGTTTTTAATGGTTGGATAAGGGTCTCTCTTGGAACTTTCTCATAAAGTTCGTAGCGGTCATCGTATTACCTGAGGATAAACACCATGGCGGTTTGCAATCTTGCAGACCGTTGCGAAGCTGATGTTGCCATTATTGGTGGCGGTTTAGTTGGGCTGGCAGTTGCAACGGGACTGATAAAGAAAAACCTGAAAGTGGTCATCTTTGATGAAGCGGATGTGGCGTTCAGAGCATCCAGAGGCAATTTTGGTCTGGTCTGGGTGCAAGGTAAGGGAGATACCTGTCCCGAGTATGCCAAACTCTCCCGTCTGTCTGCCAGCCTGTGGCCTGAACTCGGCGCTGAGTTGTCAGGCTCTACAGGTATTGATGTACAGCTGGAACAACAGGGTGGTTTGTTTTTCTGTTTGACTGAGCAGGAACTGGAACAGCGGGTACAGATGCTGGAGGCCATGAAACAACAGCATCAGGGGGATTACCCCTTTGAAGTACTCGATAATGCAGCCTTGAAGGCCCTTGTTCCTGAAATCGGTCCGACAGTTGCTGGCGCCACCTTTGGGCCGCTCGATGGACATGTCAATCCGTTACTGATGATGCGAGCCCTGACAAAAAACTTCCTGGCAAAGGGCGGTTGTCTGGTCAATTGCGGTCCGGTGGAACAACTTGAAGCTCATTCAAAAGGGTTCGGTATCCAGTCTGGAGATCAGTGTTGGCAGGTCGATAAAGTGGTTTTGGCCGCCGGGCTTGGCAATAAGCAGCTGGCACCTCAGCTAGGACTGGATGCGCCGGTTGAACCTAATCGAGGCCAGGTTTTAATTGCCGAGAGAGTGTCACCCTTTCTAAAGTTCCCTACCTCGCATATCCGTCAGACCAACGAAGGAACGATTCAATGTGGAGATTCAAAAGAAGATGTAGGGCTGAATGAAGGGACCAGTATCGAGGTTATGGCACAGATTGCCAAGCGGGCAGTTACTCTTTTTCCGTTACTTGAACAGGCTCAACTTGTCAGGGCCTGGGGGGCATTACGAATCATGACCCCCGATGGTTATCCGGTATATCAGGAATCTGAATCCCATTCAGGCGCTTATCTGGTGACCTGCCATAGTGGCGTTACCCTGGCGGCCGCTCATGCTGGTCCTGTTGCGGACTGGATTGCCGGGGAAGGATTTAATCTGGATTTTTCGATGGAGGTGTTCCATGCCAACAGATTCCAGCTTTAAGCGACTCGCGATCCAGTCGCGAAAAAACCTCAGGGTATGGGTTGAAGGACGACCTGTTGAGGTGATGGAGGGGGACAGTGCTGCTGCGGTGATGCTGGCTCAGGGGGAATTACCCACCAGAACAACAGCGGTATCGGCAACGCCTCGGGCTCCCTATTGCATGATGGGAGTCTGTTTTGAGTGTTTGATGGAAATTGATGGAGTTGCTAATTCTCAGGGCTGTATGACTCCTGTGCGTGAGGGAATGCGTATTAATCGCCAGCAGGGAGCTAAAACGTTAAAAGAGACCAGTGCTCTGGATAAAAACAGTACTTCTAATAAAAGCAGTAAAAACAATACGTTGAATAATAACGACATCCTCAATGAAGCTAATGGTCAGGACACTGCAATAGAGCCGAAACGCACCGTTGTGGAGGATACACTGTGAAAACTCACTATGATCTGGCCATTGTGGGGGCAGGGCCCGCCGGTATGTCCGCCGCTGTTAAAGCCGCATCGGCGGGTCTGAGTGTCGCCGTTTTTGATGAGCAGACGGCTCCGGGGGGACAGATTTATCGTTCTGTAGGATTACCTGCGTTAATTGATCAAAGCATTCTTGGTGCTGACTATTATTACGGCGCCAAACTTGTAGACTCTTTTGGCCGCTCTTTATCAAACTCTCAGGTAAAAAAATCATCAATTGGCGATACCTGCTGTAATGTAGATTATTACAATAGCGCCTCGGTCTGGGAAATTACTGCTGATAGACAGATCTGTGTTTCACTGGCGGGGCGCAGTTCCTGTTTCCAGGCGCAACGGATTTTATTGGCGACAGGGGCCCAGGAACGCCCGGTGCCGTTTCCTGGCTGGACCCTTCCGGGGGTGATGACTTGTGGTGCGGCACAGATCCTGTTAAAAAGCAGCGGTTTGACGCCATCAGCTCCGTTAGTTCTGGCTGGTAGTGGTCCATTGTTGCTATTGATTGCTTGCCAGCTGTTGAGGGCTGGTCAAAGTATTTCGGCAATTCTCGAAACAACTCCTCGCGAAAATCAACTCCGGTCAGCAAAGCACCTTTTTGGTGCGCTGAAAGGCTGGCGCTATCTGGTTAAGGGAATGAGGCTTCTAGCTGAGCTGAAAAAATCAGGTGTGAAACATATTAAAGGTGCCAGCCAGTTACAGGGAATCGCTGGAGAGAGTGGTTGTATTGATGCTGTTAGCTATCTTCACAAGAATCAGGTGAGTCGAATTGCATGTAAGACCTTACTGGTTCATCAGGGGGTTGTACCCAATGTCCAGCTAGGGCGTTCTATCGGTCTTAAACATCGCTGGAGTGATGAGCAGCAGTGTTGGCATCCTGATACTGATGACTGGGGAGAAAGCAGTGACAGTGGCATTTTTGTTGCCGGAGACTCTGCCGGCATTGGTGGTGCGCTGGCTGCTGAACAACAGGGTTTGCTGAGTGCTCTGCAAATTAGCTATCAGTTGAAAAAGTTATCCAAAACCGAACGGAGTGATCAGGCAAAGCCGCTCCAGGCGGAACTCTCAAAGCAATTGGCTATTCGACCTTTTCTTGACGTGGCCTACCGTCCCGCAAAGGAATTTCTTAACCCCGCGGACGAAACAATTGTGTGCCGTTGTGAAGAAGTTACCGCCGGGAACATTCGACACTTTGTAAAAGATGGATGTACAGGCCCTAACCAGGCAAAAGCTTTCGGCCGCTCTGGAATGGGGCCTTGCCAGGGTCGGCTCTGCGGATTAACGGTTTCTCAAATCATTGCGGAAGAACGCAGTGTGCGGGTCGATGAAGTGGGTTATTATCGGATTCGCCCACCGATTAAACCGTTAAATCTGGGTGAGCTTGCCTCGATGGCAAAAGAAACCTCTTGAGTGACTTTGCATGGTATTGTCTGAAAAGTGGCATTGTTTGAAGAGTCATACTGTTTGAAGAGTGACACTGCCTGAAGAGCGATATTGTCTGAAAAGTCAGTGATCTTTAAGCCACCTGACATACCTTGTCTTAATTTATTGCTATATATTCGCTTCAATTTAAAGGAGTACCCATGACAATCAAGCGTTATCAAACTGCTCAGCGTATGAGTCGAATTGTGATTCATAATCAAACCGTCTATCTCTGTGGTCAGGTTGCTGAAGACGCAAACGCGGGCATTGCTGATCAAACTCGTACCATGCTAGATAAAGTCGATGCTCTTTTGCAGGAAGCCGGAAGTAGCCGAGAGCAAATTCTCTCTGCTACTCTTTATATTAAGGATATGAGCATGTTTGCCGAGATGAATGCTGTTTGGGACAACTGGGTACCTGAAGGTTACGCCCCTGCAAGAGCCTGCGTTGAAGCAAGTATGGCCAGAGAAGAATTGCTGGTAGAGATTTCTGTGATAGCCGCAGTTTCCTGAACAAAGCTGTCGGTGGCGTAGGGATTTCTGAGCCCATTCAGAATCCCTGGCATTTCCAACCTTTAAACCGACACCTTCTGAGTTAGTCAGGTACGTTCTGACATGCTCTATCAGGGCATGATTGATCAGTGTATCGCTTATTCGGGCATAGGCTCTGCTAATGGAACTCTGTGTCTTCCGATATACCGCGAGGTTAAAAATCTGTCCTATAGTGGTTAATGAAAACCATACTATCAGGATGCTCCGATGCGCTTTCTTCATCCTTCCTTTGACGAACAGTTGGAACTTTCTCTCGATGATGTCTTTTTGGTGCCCGGTTATTCTAATGCCGGCTCCAGATCAATGGTTGATCTGACGCCGAGAGACTTTCCTGGTGGGTCATTGCCTATAGTGTCGGCAAATATGAATGCGGTTACCGGCAAACGAATGGCTGAAACCATGGCCCGTTATGGTGGCTTAGGTGTGTTACCCCAGGATATGGAAATCAGTACTGTTGAACGCATTGTTAGCCATATCAAGCAGGCTGATGTGCGATACGATACTCCTTTGGTTGTTACTGCCGAAGCACCATTACGGGATGTGCGAAGTATTATTCGCAAACGTGCTCAGGATATGGTGATTGTTGTCGATCATGAAAACCGTCCGCTGGGAATCATCACCCATGCTGATTTGCCTGAGCATGATCTGTATACCCCCGCCGGACAGCTTATGTCGCAACAAATGGTGACTATTAATATAGACACCAGTAACCGAAGTGCTTTTGAACGTATGGAAGAGGAGCGAGTTGAGTCTGCGCCAGTAGTGGATCATCAAGGTTGCCTGGTTGGAGTGCTTAGTCGTGATGATGCTGTCAGGCTGGAAGTTTTAAAGCCTGCACTTGATGCTAAAGCGCGGCTGATGGTGGGAGCGGCAGTGGCCATCTCAGCAGAGGTGGCCGAACGGATAGAACAGCTGGTGGCTATAGGGGTTGATTTTGTGGTTTTAGACACAGCCCATGGCCACCAGCAGCAAATGATCGATGCCATTATCGCTGCCAGGCAGGTGGCGGGTAAAGTATTGCCGATTGTTGCAGGCAACGTCTGCACTGCTGAGGGCACTAAAGCGTTGCTGGATGCAGGTGCTGATGTGGTTAAAGTTAATGTTGGTCCCGGATCAATGTGCACCACTCGTATGCAGACCGGCGTGGGTCGACCAACCTTCAGTGCGGTCTACAATTCAGTCAAAGAAGCGAGACGACATGGCAAGCACATATGGGCTGACGGAGGTGTACACTTTCCCCGGGATGTGGCGCTATACCTTGCAGCAGGTGCTTCGCGAGTCATGGTGGGCACGCTGCTGGCAGGAACCTATGAGAGCCCTGGTGATATTAAAGAGGATCGAGACGGTAAGCTTTATAAGGAAAACTACGGTATGGCTTCCAGCCGTGCTGTGCATAATCGAACTGCAGCGCTGGATGCCTTTGACAGAGCCCAGAAGGGGCTTTTTCAGGAAGGTATTTCATCGTCGAAGGTCTATTTGCGTGAAGGGTTATCCAGTGTTGGCGATCATCTGATCAATATTGCTACAGGAGTACAGTCCGCGTTCACCTATGTGGGAGCCACTGATACAGAAAGTTTTGCTAAAAAGGCTGTTATTGGCGTTCAGACCAGTGCTGGTTTTGGTGAAGGAAAAGCTCAGGGGAAGATGTAACGAGGGACCCTATCAGTGCCTGACAAACGCAGGTTTCTGAAGTTACGCACAGATTGCAAAGAGTGAAAATATCTACGGTAATTGTCTTTAGTTACCCGTTGTTTATATGGTTAGTTATTTTTTGTTGTGTGTAGTTGTTTGTTTATTAAGTATTTTTATTTATTTTTCTGAGTTTGGCTTAGAGTTTCTGGTTTTATTCCTGTTTAGGATTACTCAGATTCTTTCCACAATGTTGTCCACAGGTCTTTTGGATAAGCAACGTCGTTTTTATTCGCTTTCACTTTCGGTTTCCTGGTAATCTGTATCGATCATGTGTTCACATTCTGGCCGGAACATGCCGAGGTTGCGATAAGAACGTAGCCTGCGCTTCTCCAGATGTCGTCCAAATCGAACCCCGTCCTTAAAAGCCCCGGTCGTTCCTGACACTGAACCAAAAGCGAGTCCTGCGTAAAAACTCAGCATTGCAACAGGAATGACTGCGAAGATAATCTCCATGGGCTGCTCCTCTGACGGAATCGGTACTCTTCGGAGCCTCAAGTATGGCCTGCATCCAGAGTTACTGGAAAGCCTTTAACCGAGGGCTGTCTCCCGATTATAGATGGCTTTTTTCAAGGGGTTACGAATATCTACTTCTTTCTTTAGGCAAATCATTGAGGTATTCCACAAACTCCACCTCATCGCTGTTAGGGTCTATAAAATAAACGTTCTTCCGATACTGGTCCTCAGCACCCTCTTTGTCTACCAGCCGGTGTTTGAATTTCTGTCGTTCTGAATTAAAGCTGTTTCAGGTACTGCTGGACGATTTGGCTACAGTGACTCGGCGAGAGCATATCGTTGAAGGTGCCAGGTGCTGTCCATATAAAGTGTTCCAAGGTAATAGATAAAGGCTGATGACTGATCCGAACCAATAGTGACATTCGTATATTTCTTATCCAAATAGCTCTTTACAAAACTTTACACTTTCAATTACCTGTCCTGTGGAACTATCTGCTCGATTTATCACTCTAGTTCCCTTAGAGAAACGCACCTTAAATTTATTTTTTCAACTTTCAGTAGAGACTGAATGCTTATTCAGCCAGATCAATTAGCTTTATGAGGGAATAATGGTTATTTCTAATACCCGGCAACGGTATGGCCTGGTCAGTATCCTCCTGCATTGGGTTATGGCCCTGCTTATCTTTGGGTTGTTTGGTCTGGGTCTTTATATGACTGATTTAGGTTACTACGACCCTTGGTATCGTCAGGGTCCTGATCTGCATCGCAGTATCGGTGTGGTGGTGGTTATTCTTTTATTTTTACGACTGCTGTGGAAAAAACTGAGTCCACTTCCTCTTGCATTATCGAGCCAAAAAGCTTGGGAGCTTCGTCTCGCAGGGATCGTCCACAGTGTGTTTTATGGCTTGATCCTGTTGATAGCGATCAGTGGTTACCTGATTTCTACTGCTGATGGGCGAGCCGTGAGCGTATTTGGATTATTTGAGATACCTGCGCTGATTAGCGATATCGATGGTCAGGAAGACGTGGCAGGACTGATACATTTTTGGCTGGCATGGCTCATGATGGGACTGGTCGCCTTACACGCTTTGGGTGCGTTAAAGCATCAGATTATCGATAAAGATGGCACGATGATGCGAATGCTGGGTGGTGAATCCCGACAGAATAAGTCAGCCAGATCAAATTAATAGTGTGTCAATGTCTGAGTTAAAAACGCTCAAAACCGGACCTCAAAAGGATAACTGACAGCTATGAACTGTTTCTCTCATTAACAATCCGTAACCAACAAATTTCGGCAAGAAATATTCTGTGTATCATCTTTTTCTACTTTAAGGAGCAATTTATGAAAAAGACCGCGCTATTAGGCTTTGCACTATGTGGAGCCCTCAGCCTCTCAACACCTGCTTTGGCAGAAGACTATGTTATTGATACTAAAGACGCCCATGCGTTTATCCAGTTTAAGATTCCTCATCTGGGGTACAGTTGGCTCATTGGAGAATTTAACAAGTTTGAAGGAAACTTCTCCTACGATGAGAAGGCTCCTGAAGATTCCAAAGTTCAGGTTAAGATAGATACCAGTAGTATCGATTCCAATCATGCTGAACGTGATAAGCATCTGCGCAGTGCTGACTTTCTCGAAGTCGCGAAGTTTCCGCAGGCTGAATTTGTCAGTACCGGATTCAAAGAACTTGGTGATGGTAAAGCTTTAATGCAGGGTAAGCTAACGCTAAAAGGCGTCACTCGGGATGTGGAGGTTGCCGTTAATCATGTAGGCGCAGGGCCTGATCCCTGGGGGGGATTCCGTCGTGGATTTGAAGGCACCGTGACTATTGCTTTGAAGGACTATGGTATTGAGTTTGATTTAGGGCCGCTTTCCCGGGAAGTGGAATTAAAGCTGTACGTGGAAGGCATTCGTATCTAAAGATCGGTGGTTGGCACGGGCCTTGGGTTTAGTTGCCCTGGGCCCTTGTTTTCTTTTTAGGATTACTGAAATTTGATTTCCTTAAATTTTTTGATCCTGTCGGGTAACGGATAGTTCGGGTAGCGAATCTCAAATGCTTCGAGTTCATCCTTGGCAGCATGGACCTTACCTGCTTTGATCAGGGATTCGATACTTTTCAGCCATTGATAAGGCGTATCCCTGCCACCCCTTTGATGATCTGTCGGTTCTGACTCCATTTGAGCGCTAAACTCTTTTGCGGACTCTTGCGGAGGTTCATCATTCCTGGCTTCTTTTTGCAGCTCCGGCATAGCGACAGATGAGGTTACCTGGTCTTTCTTTTGCCTTGCTTCGGTTTTCATTTCCGCTTGGGACCGAGAGGTTGATGGTGTAATACCGTAGCGAGCGGTGCTCTTGCTGTCTTTTTCAGGTGCACCGGCGTCTGCCGAATCAACGGGCAACGATGCTACGCCAGGAGTCCGGGCTTTTTGAGAAAGCGGTTTTAATGCAGATGGTTCAGAAGAGTTGCCGGTTACTGCTGACTGTGACTTTTTCTTCTCGTATTGCTTATCGGTGTCGATAGCTGGAGCTTCTGCTTTTAATGCGTCCAATTCGAACATAGCTTCCTCTTCGATTCGGCTGTGAGATTCTGTTTGGCCTTCTGGAGAGGGGACTGTGCGGTCCAATGCTTCATCTTCAAGTAAGTCAGTTGCTCGCTGGTTGTCGAGTAGCAGCCGGGAAGGGGCGTATGGTGCCGGAGACTGAAGTGAATCAAGCTGTTGATGATTGTGGAGGTACAGACTGGTCGATAGTAATAGAGTTGCAGCGACTGATGTTGGAACAGCCCAACGTTTCAGCTTTGACCGCTGTAGCATGGCTGGTTTCGATCCCACCGATTGCTTGGCGGCATCAAGAATTGCCAGATCAAAAGACTCATTAGCTGTTGTTTCAGTCTTGGACGCTGAATAGAGTCTCGACAGGTCGGAGTCGCCTTCCAGATACTTATCAAGGCTCTTTTCAACAGGGTCATTGTTTCGGTTATCGCTCATCAGCCACCTCCATACCATGGCGCAACTTTGTGATAGCGTAACGTAATCGGCTTTTCACCGTATCTACACTGGTGCCTGCCACTTCTGCTATTTCCGGGAGAGAGAGCCCCGCTTCCTCTCTCAGCAGAAATACTTCACGCTGTGCGCTGGGCAAATCAGCAACCAGTAGCAGTAGTCTTTGTACCTGTCTGCTATGGTCCGCGCTGATGTCTGGTTGAATTCGCTCATCTGCGAGAATCTGGTCTGGGTCGGCATCGTTGTAGGATTCAGGTAAAGAGCGGTTAAGTTTTCGGTAGTAATCAACGAGTGTTGTACGTACGATCGTCCAGAAATAAGTCCGGAAACTGGCCGTTTGAGTATATTTTTCATGCACTTTGATCAGACGTATAAACGCCTCCTGCATAAGTTCTTCCGCTGCGGTTCCGGTTTGTCGTCTGTAAAATCGAAGCACGGGCCCTTTGTGGCGGGCGTACAAGGTTTCAAAAGCCTCATAACTGCCGCCCGCGTACTCAAGCATCAGTGATTCGTCCGTGGTATTTGCATCCATGGTCGAGCAGGGTACCCGAAGGGATTACTGCTTGCCAGAGTCACTGACCTGAACCGGCTGTTCGAGGCTCTGTGCCATTCCCAACAGACGGATAAATTCGGCCCTATATCCCATGTTGTCATTCCCAATGGCTGTTTTTGCCAAGCTGATACTGTCGTCATATCCCCATGGTCCAATATAGCCAATGCCTCGTGACTTTTGGGCAGCCCCTGCAACAGCTGCGGCCCAGCGGTAATGTTCACTGGCCTGGGTGTAAGAGGGGAGGACATCCTTAACATAGATGGGCTTTGTGATTAATGTGCTTGTGCTTTGAAAACGGTTACTGCCAATCGGCTTCTTATAGCGAAGTTTTAAGAATGCCAGTTCAAGCTCTTCCTGATTGGATATTGATTCGATGTCGTCGGATTTATTGTTCTGGTCTTCATTCTGGCCATAACGAAGTTCCGGGATTAGTTCTGCACCAGATCCTTTGAGGGTGACTTCGTAAAGGGCTGTGACTTCGTGTCCTGCTCCTATTTCCCCCGAATCCTTTCTGTCATCGTTAAACTCGTGATGTTGCAGATGACGGGTTTCGTATCCTAATAATCGGTACTCAGAAACTACCGCTGGGTTAAATTCGATCTGTGCCTTAACATCTTTAGCAATCGTCATCATAGAGCCGGACATTTCATCCACCAGGTATTTTTTAGCTTCGTGGGCAGAGTCTATGTACCCGGCGTTGCCATTGCCAATTTCGGCCAGACTGTTCATCAGTTCGTCACGAATATTACCGCGGCCAAAGGTAAGAACGGATAAGGACACACCGCTTTCCCGCTCCTTTTCAATTAACTGTTTCAGTGCCTCGGTGCTGGTAGTACCAACATTAAAATCTCCGTCCGATAATAGAATAACCCGTGAGATAGCATTATTCGCCATAGCGCTTCTGGCTGTTTGATAGGCTAATTGGATTCCAGCACCTCCGGCTGTTGATCCTCCGGCATGAAGTTGATCCAGAGCGTTGATGATTTTCTGCTTCTGGTTACCAGGAGTGGATTCTAAAACCAATCCTGCTGCACCAGCATAAACGGTAATCGCTACTCGATCCTGTGGTCGAAGTTGCTGAGTTAGCATTCTTAGTGCGGTTTTTGCTAAAGGCAGCTTGTTTGATGATGACATGGAGCCCGAAACATCAATCAAAAAGGTAAGATTCAGAGGGGGAAGTTCTGATTTAGCAACCTCGTAACCTTTCAGGCCGATCATTATCAGGTGCTTTTGCTCAGCCCAGGGGCTGGGAGCGACCTCAGTCAATATGCTGAATGGATGTTCTCCGGCGGCGGGAGCCGGATAGTTATAGGAAAAGTAATTAAGCCACTCTTCCGTTCGAGTACTGTCGGCCCTTGGTAGACGGCCATTATTTAAATCCTGTCGGGCTATAGCATAGGATGCCGTATCAACATCAATACCAAAAGTACTTAATGGATCCTTTCTTACGGCCTTCATTGGGTTATCACTGAAACGGGTGAAGCGCTCCCGATCCTGAGGAGGTTCGGAATAATCGAGGGGAGAAGAGGGCTTCACAGATGAGGAAGACATTACAGGCGCAATTGCGCCGGTGGCCATATCATAACTGACGGCTCCCTTATGCTGTTGTTTGCTTTCAGCATAGGGCTTATTTGCGAGCTGTTTGTGCAGTGGTAATTGAACCTGGGTTTCAGCCCGGGAATAGTCTTTAAGGACCTGCCGAGCAGTCGACTCCTCCGAGATCGTTGCTGCGAGATCTGATTTTTCTTTCTTTCGTCCTTCATCTGACCGGAGGTTGGGGTTAGAAGAGCTGTATTCCTGTTCCTGGATTCTGTCCACTTCTATCGGCTGGCTATCTTTTGGGGTGTTTTTGGACTGACCGTTACTGAGTTGCTGAGCCGCAGGAGAGGGGCTGGGCGCTACGGTCTGAGCAGCTTTTTCAGAGCTGCATCCGAAAAGAATAACTGATGTGATGGCTATGGCCAGAGGGGCGGGGGTAAAGCGTTTGATAGTCATGATCTTGTTCCTTAGCTGTCCGTTTGTAGGTATAAACGTCGGGAACAGGAAAATGGGTTTAAAAAATCTGAAAATTTTTTTTACGGATCTAAGCAGATTAAAACAGCTGCTCTTTCAGCCATTTTTTTTAGCTGAAGTCTGCTGAAAGCAGTGCTAGGGGGGGAATGGCTCCTCCGTTATGGTTTTCCAAGTACTCGTCTACTTGTTGTTAATTCGAAACGTATTTCTCCCTGCTTTTTTGGCATCATACATCGCTATATCCGCTTTCTTGATCATATCATCTGCCTTACAGAGATCTTGAAAGGCGTGGCTGATACCGATGCTGGCACCGATAGTGACAGTGTTGCCATTGATGTTGAATGGTTTGGACAGGCATTGAATAATTCGGTTAGCCGTTTCACAACTGTGACTGGCGGAGTCTCTGTCTTCAGTTAATACAACAAACTCATCGCCGCCGATCCGAGCGAGAAGATCACTCTTTCGTATGATTTTACGGATTCTCTTGCCGATAAGGCATAATAATTCATCTCCAACCTGGTGACCAAGAGTGTCATTTACGTTTTTAAAATGATCAAGATCTACAAATAATACAGCGATCTTATGCAAGTCACCGTTGTATATCCGTTTGTTGATTTGCTGGTAGAGCATACGGCGGTTAGGGAGACCAGTGACGGTATCGTGATTCACTTGCTGAATCAGTTCATCCTGAATTTTTAACCTTTCAAATGTACTGCCGACAATGGCACCCAGCGTTCCTAATATATTGACTAAATGATCATCAGGCGTTCTCTTTTCAGCTGAGGCTGCATTGAGTACTCCAGCAATTTTTCCCTTCAGTCTGATCGGAATAGACCAAGCGCTAATCATGCCTTTTTCATACAGCAATTGGTGATCTTTGAAGGTTGAATTGGAAAAATCTGAATAATAGAGGGGCTGCTGCTCAGTTAAAGCACGCTTAAGGCCGGTATTGGATGCATCCATATAGCGGCAATTTAAGACATCACTACCGGTTAGCAGAGTGATTTCGAACGTATCACTTTCAGGTCGGTACCGCGCATAGCTCATTCTTTGCGACGGTATAATGCTTTGCAGTGTCGCTTCACATACTTTTAAGGTTTCGGCGATGGACACCGCTTCTGATAATTCCTGTGCAAGATGATGCATATTTTCCAGCTGAGTCGCATAGAAGCGGTAACGACTTGCTGTTTGCTCTCTTTCACGCAGCAACTTCTGTCGCTCAAGGTTGGTGGATACTAACCGGGCGACCAGCATTAATAACTCAAGAGATTGAGTGTTAAAACTCTGTGACCTGGTCGAGGCAGCATTAATAGCACCAACTGACTTTCCATGAATAATCAGAGGGGCATTGATGATAGATTGAATCCCTTCGTTAAAAAGTAATATCCCATCAAAGGTTTTGTCATCAGAATCAATGTGATGAAGTTGCCCCTTCTGCTGAACAACCGCTTGTCCCGTATAACTGTTTTGCAGGGGTAATGATTGTCCGACGGGCAGAACTCCTTCCTTTCCATGTAGGGCAAACACATCCAATTGATTACTGGCTGGATTTAGCAGGGTTACGCTGGCCCGCTCATTCGGAATTATGCTTTTTAGATTCTGTGCAAGTGTTGCGTAGATCTGGCTTTCAGATGCCGCCGCAGTGACTGCGGTAATGAAGTGGGCTAAGGCGACACTGACTTGAGGATCTAACGCAATTAAGCCGCTTGCAATCTTATTCACCATGATTGTCCCGGTAATGGGTAAAGCCTGTTTCCTTAGCTGTCCTCCGTTCATTTTAGTATAGCTACTTTGAGGATGTTCTGAAGAGTACGTAGCTGCACTATATGGGACGCAATTTTCTGGTCTTTCAGAACAGACAAACTCAAACAGATTTTTTGCATTTAATAACCGAGTGGGTAAAGATAGCCCTCCCTCAATAACCAAGTATTGGCTATCTTGAAAACACTCTCTCTGTTACTACTCTTGCTGGCGTTCAATATACAGTATTCCTGGTCAACCACGACAGGCGTCAGTTCTGTTCCAACGGCCGGTTTTTCAGAGGATTCCATGACTAACCCCTGGCTGGAACTGAATCCTGAATTGCTAAAATTACGCTCAGCGGCAGTCCTGGTGGTGGACTCGTCAGGGGCTCAGGTATTTAAAAAGCAAATAGATAACCCCATGCCTATCGCATCAATTACTAAACTGATGACTGCAATGGTTATTCTTGATTCCGATCTGCCATTGGATCAGAAAATTACTATCACCAAGCAAGACCGGGATCTGGTCAGGTTGACCGGTTCGCGGTTAAAGTATGGCGCGACTCTGCAGCGTAAAGAAATGCTGAAGCTGGCACTGATGGCCTCAGAGAACAGAGCTGCCAGCGCTTTGGCCAGGACTTTTCCCGGCGGTACCGAGGCTTTTGTCATAGCGATGAATAAGAAGGCAAAACAGTTGGGTATGGAGCAGAGTCACTTCAGTGACCCCGCCGGTTTGCAGGTGGAAAATGTTGCCAGTGCAAGGGATCTGGTTAAACTGGTTACAGCTGCCAGTAACTATCCGTTGATCGAATCAGCTTCCGGCACTCGTAAACTAACTGTCCATCCTTATGCTAAACGGGGACCCCTGATATTTGGCAATACCAACCGATTGCTGAAGAATAAAGCCTGGGATATTTCAGTGAGTAAAACCGGCTATATTAATGAAGCAGGACGTTGTCTTGTGATGAAAGCTGAAGTGGACGGAAATGAGTTAGTATTCGTATTGCTCAATTCCTTCGGCAAACTGACCCCCTATGGTGACTCAAACCGGATTCGCAAATGGATTCGACAGGGTACATAGACGGATTTGGGATGGTCTTAATCTGTTGGCCTGGAAATAGATATGTTTGATAGTGAACCCCTTGATCAAAGGTGTCATTTTGAAACCGAGCGGCTTCTGGTAGCAAGCTGGAAGAACCTGGTTAGCGGCTTCTCCGATAAAAATGATTTTGCCGACAAGGTTGTCAGTCTTATGACTCCGGTGGTAACAGGATCACTTCCTGAAGGTTGGCAGGATATCGATAGCAGGGAAAAGGCAGCAGACTGGATTAAAGCCAGAGCAGACGAGAGTACCTTTCTGACCGTTCAGCTACTGTCCAGCAAAGAGTTGGCGGGGTTTGTATTCTTGCATGACGCCGTTAGATCCGCGAATGGTTCAATTGACTTGAAGATTGGCTATCTGCTGTCTGAAGTGACCTGGGGGAAGGGGCTGGGGAGTGAGCTGATTGATGGATTGGTGACATGGTGTGAAAGGGCTGGTGATATAGCATCTGTGTCTGGTGGTGTAGATGCAGAAAACCTAGCCTCCATTAGGGTGCTAGAGAAAAACGGTTTTAGAAAAGTAGCAACAGGTGCTACATCAGAGTCTGTTGTTTTTCTGGAACGACATTTCAGGTAATCCGTTTTTGTAAACGGGCTTATAAAGTAAGCTGTCTAGGACCGGCTGCATAGAATGGCCCGCTCCCCGGTTTTCAGTCCAAGCCGATGCTTGTTAACTCTGTGTTACCGGCCGGAGTGTAAAGTGTTCCATGTGTTACCTTGCTACACAGTCAACGTTACCTTTCCCGGGTGAGACCGTAACACTTAACAGAGGTTAGTAGATTTATTAGCTTTGTTTTTTTGTTTATTTCTTAAATATCAATGAGATAGTTTTGTTGGCACGTAGCCTGCTATACTAAGAGTCAATAACAACAAGAATAATAAGAACAACAACAAATCTTCGAAGCAGATAACCTAATAAAAATAATAAGGGTGATCTGCGGAGTAAGACCGCCTCGCAATAAAAATAAAAATTGGGGTGCAGCTGGTTACTTAAGCACTGGAAGTTATCTTCTGGCTGTTGGGTGACCAGCACTCACTTATTCCTGTTCATTTTCTGTCTAACGCTCCCTATCCTCCTGGACAAAATCTGTCCTTTCCTGGCTGGCTATAAAAAGCGGCCCTCTGTAAGTTTTACTCACTTTTGCGTTAACTCGTTTGTTTATGATGGATTTAGAAGTTTAATCGCTTAGTTAGTGGCTCGAAGGACAAAGTACCTCTATAATCGCCTGCCAGCTATTTCAGCTATTCTTAATCCGCTTTCTTAACTAACTTTTCGAGATTATTACAGTGCGCCTAACTCTGTTGTCGCTTGCATCACTGTTTGTCAGTTGTTTTATTATGATGTTAGGCAATGGCCTGATTAATATTCTGCTGCCCGTTCGGATGGGATTCGAACAACTGGGCACAGATACTATTGGTATGGTGTTGTCGCTGTATTTTGTCGGTATGCTGGCCGGTGGTCTTTATGCTCGACACCTTATTCGGCGTGCTGGCCATATTCGTATGTTTGCCGGTTGCCTGGCTTTGGCGGCGGTAAGCATATTGGTCTGCAGTCTTTATACCGACGCAGTGCTCTGGGGAGCCATGCGAATACTGATTGGTTTCTGTAATGCCTGTGCTTTTACCGCGATGGAAAGTTGGTTGAGTGAGAGTTCTACCAAGGATAATCGCGGTAAAGTACTGGCGTTCTATCAGGTGGTTGTGCTGGTGGCTATGTTTGCCGGACAGTTCCTGATCAACCTTGCCAGCCCTCAGGGAACGGTGTTATTCGTATTAAGCGGAATATTGCTTAGCGCTTCAATTATTCCGATTGTTATGAGTCGTAATAGCGGGCCTCAGGTAGAAGAAGTGGAGGCTATGTCGCTATTGGCACTGCTTAAGGTGTCCCCGTTGGGGGTGGTCTGCTGTTTTATTTCGGGCCTGACCTATTCGGCGGCCTTCAACATGCTGCCAGTATTTGCCGGCGGTTATGGAATCATCGATTTTGAACTGTCTTTATATATGGGCGCGGCGATAATGGGCGCCTTTATTTTGCAGTTTCCGGTGGGGTATCTGTCTGATCGTTTTGACCGAAGATCTGTATTGTTAGTGATTCTGATCGCATCTGCGCTGGTTGGATTCAGCGTTACTTTTTTGGCCGGTCTGGATCTGTTCTGGCCTATGTCTATCGCAACCGGAATTACCTGCGGCATCATAGCCTGTATCTACCCACTGAGTATTTCCGAGTCGTTCGATAAGTTACGCCAGAGTGAAATGGTCGCTGCAATGGGATGTCTGATGCTGGCGTTTGCGATGGGTGGAATTATCGGCCCCTATTCAACATCCATCGTTATGGATCTGTTTGGCAACTCATCACTGTTTTTGTTTCTCGGTGTGGTCCAGTTACTGCTGGGTGTCTTTGTTGTCTATCGTATGTTTGCGCGGGTGGCTTTGCCGGTTGAAAAACAGGAGCACTTTGTTATGCAGGGAGCCGCTTCTGCAGCGATGATCGATCTTGATCCTCGGATTGAATACCACGAAGTAGAGAAACCACTGAGTCCGGAAGCGTTGATTGCCGCAGAGATTGCCGATTCTGATCCCGCTGCTGCAGTCAAGTTAGCTCGGGCTGTGGCTATATCGACCCCGGAGAAAGGGGCAGAGATTGCTGGTGCAGTGGCGACAGTGGAAGGGATTGATGTTTTACGACTCTACGAGGTCATGCTGGAAGCCGTGCCGGATCAGATTCAGTCTATTACTTCCGCAATTGTCAGTGCCAAGCCGGATTTAGGCTACGAGCTGGTGAGCAAGCTGGCGCAGTCTGAACCCGAGCAGGTTATCGAAGTTGCTGCTGAAATTGGGAGAACTATTCCTGAATTGCGACTGGAAATGGCGCGGGTTGCCGTTGAGGCCGCTCCTTTGTCAGCTGTAGAAGTGGCCGATTATTATGCCAAGGTTCTGGCCGAGGAGCGCGAATCGATACGTCCTGCAGACCGGGAAGATGAAGGCTATGAGCAGAGCTCGGAGGAATTGATTTCTCAGATTTCCAACCTGGTTTCACAGATTTCCAATCTTGTACCCGAGCAGGCCATGGATGTGGCAGTAAAAGTAGTTGAGGCAATCCCGGACATGGCTGCTACAGTGGCATCGGAATACGCTGAAAACCTGTCTGAATGTCGTAGTGAGGAAATGATTCAGGAGTTAATCGATACCGTTGACAGTATTAATACTCCGGAGGAAGCCACTCAGGAGCTTAATCAGGAAGCTGTGGACTTTGTCGAGCGCTTATCAGAAGCGGCTCCAGATCAGTCGCTGGATATTGCCGGAGCGGTTGTTGAGGCGCTGCCGGAGTGTGCTGATGAGATGATTAATGCTCTCAGTGAGGGAGAAGAGCCGTTAGAGAATGAGATGGTCGTCAGTCTTGATGACCGCCCTGAAGGCAAAACTGCCTTATAGAGCGCTGCCTTGTAGATAGAGTACCGTCCCGTCCCTTGGATAGAGTCCATCAATAGCTATTGATGGACTCGGTAATATCCAGCCTAAGGGCTGCTGAAGTATACGCTTGGTGCCTTAGCTGAAGGAATGGTTGAATTGTTCCAATGCAGCGGGCTCAAGGGAGCGTCTGGTCAGCCAGGCCTGCACTTCTGTTTTGTAGAGTGGCCTGGTTATCGGTTTCCATACCTGGCGATTTTTCCATGTTTCAGCAGGAAACAGTTCCTGGCAAATCCAGGTTTCACCATTGTAACTTTGGCGTTTTATTATTCTTAAATTTTTATTAATTTCTATCATATATACTCATTCTTAGATCCATCTGGATCAACACAGGCTTTAAAAGCGTGAGCTTTGTCCTTAGGTCATTTAATAGAAGCTAAAAATACTTCTAAATTAAATTTAACAGGTGTATCGGTGACACGCTTTTTTTCAATATTTTAAGTAAACGATACCTGCCGCATTGCTTTATGACAGGCATAGAAACAAGCGAGAGATAAGGTATGTATGTATCAGAAAGGCAGATGGGTTGAGCAGAATTTTATTCGAAGAGAACGATCTACAAGAACACAGGATGCGTAAAAAATACAAAGCAGGCAGCACCATACGCGAATATTGGGCTGGTTACCAGAAATATTTGCGTATGGCTACAATTCCAGCTGCTTAGGGCCAGAACATGTGGATAAAGGGTCTCTGATAGAGTTATTGAGGAACGGCAGCGTATGCCACAATTTCGCAGAGCATTTCTTCACGGGCCAGACCGGCGACAATCATTGCTGCACGATTGGGGTAAGGAGCTTCGAAATATTCCCCATAGATTTTATTAAATACTGGCAACTGATCTCTGTCGGTAACGTAGATCAATACCTGGGTCACGTCCGCCATGGTCAGTTCAGCGGCTTCAATGGTGTGCTTGAAGTTTTCCATGGTTTGACGAGCTTGAGCTTCAATGCCCCCTTCCACGACTTTCCCTTCGACATCAATCGGAATCTGGGCAGTAGATAGTTGGCCATTAGCAATGACAGCCCACTCTAAAGGAGCTTTGGAAGCGAAAAGATCGGTTTTTACGGCTGTTTTCATTTGAGTAGTCGACGTTGATTAATTGATTAATGAAAAGGTTTTATTCGCTATAAATGAGTCACAGTTCTTTACCGAAACCGTTGTCATTTCCGGAATAAAAAATGGAGCGGCGGGCACCGCTCCCAAGACTAGTTGATCCTCAAGCAGTTATAGCCCCTGTTCGTCAGCCATCTTTCTGGCAATCTGCGGCGCAGTCCACAAAGAGGGAAGTAAGACCAGAGAAACCGGTACAGCGGTTATAACGATAAAGGATTGCAGAGCGGAGATACCACCGGAGCCGATAGAGATGAGCAGAGCAGCAATAACTCCCATCATAATTCCCCAGAATACCCGCACAGGTGCCTGCGGATGATCTGTACCGGTCATTACCATTGAGACAGCGTAAGTCATGGAATCACCGGTGGTGGCCACAAAAATAGTGGTCAAAATCAAGAACAACACCGAGATAAAGAATCCCATCGGGAGCTGTTCAGTGATTGCCAATAAGGCTGCTGGCAGGTTAAAACCAGTGAAAGGCTCGGAGATCACACCTGGGTTGGCCAGTTCAAAGGCAAGCCCACTACCACCTACAATGGTGAACCAGAAACAGGTAATGATTGGAGCAACAACAGAAATCAGCAGAACCATCTCGCGAATGGTACGACCACGAGATATACGGGCCACAAACATCGCCATCAATGGACCATAGCCCAGGAACCATCCCCAGAAAAATACCGTCCACCAGTCCAGCCAGCCAGGGCTGGCACGGAACGTTGCCATTGGAACAAATTGATCCAGATAGATCCCGAAGCTGTGCAGATAGCTGTCGATAATGAATGCAGTTGGGCCAAACACCAGAATGAAGGCCATCAGAGCTACAGCCAAAATCACATTAAGTCGGCTAAGGACTTGAATACCCTTAGTTACACCGCTAACCGCTGACAGTGTATAGATTCCGATCAGGCCTAATAATATAGCCACCTGGGTCCCGTATACATTGGGAATGCCGAACAGCTTCTCTAATCCAAAGCTAACCTGCAGGCCAAGAAAGCCTATGGGGCCTACGGTTCCTGCCACGACTGCCAGTACGCAGCTTGCATCGACAATTGCTCCCAGAGGACCGGTCATGACTTTATCTCCGAATACTGGATAAAGCAGTGTCCGTGGCTTCAGTGGCAAACCTTTTTCATAGTGCAGGTACATGAAAACAATACCTGTAAGGCTGCCAAGAATAGCCCAGGCCAGGAACCCCCAATGCATAAAGCTTTGTGCCAATGCATTATAAGCAGCCTGAGTCGTGCCTGTCTCTGCGCCTGCATTGCCTGCAAATAACGGTGGTGGAGAGGTGAAATGGGCCATGGGCTCTGCAGCAGCCCAGAATACACCACCCCCTGCCAGCAGGGTGCACATAATGATGGATATCCACTTGAAGGTGCTTATTTCCGGTACTTTGATACCTCCCAGTACAACCGAGCCGGTGCGGGTAACTGCCAGAAACAGACCGATAATAAAGGTTAATAACAACAGCACCTGCCAATATGCACCAAAGTATTTGGTGGAAGTCGAAAAACCGATACCCACCCAGCTTGATACTATTTCGATGTCATAAAGGGCTAAGGCGACGAAGAGTGCCAACACTCCGCCACTGATCAGGAATACTGGCATATCGACGCCTGCCAGCCATTTTTTTGTGGATAAGCCTTGCGACATATCAGCCTCTTGGGCAGCCAGGGAGGCCTGGGATGTATTACTCATTTTAGTCTCCTGATGGATCTTTATACTTATTGGTTTATCAGGGCCCCAACGACAGCAGACGTCAGGGCTGAGTGAACTGAAAAAGCGTCAGTTCATGGTCGTTTGAGGCTTGAGCCCCTGCTGAAGAAAGTTCAGCCAGTTACGGCCCATGATTTTTGCGACATCCTCATCGCTGAACCCGCGTGATTGCAGCCCTGCGGTGATGTTTGGGAAATCCCGGCTGTCGCGGAACCAGCTCAGGGGACGAGGCCAGTCGGCATTGGATTTAGAGCCTTCGCCGTAATCCATTTGCTTCGACCAACGCCCATTGCGCATCCATTCAAGAATTGACAAGGGTTGCTCCTGACAGAGATCGGTACCGATACCGATATGATCGATGCCCATCAGGTCAGCAGTACTTGCGACCATGTCGCAAAAGTCTTCCAGACTGCAATCGGAACCGTTCTTTAGATGGAACGGATACAGGCTAAAGCCCAGCAATCCACCAGATTCACCCAGTGCTTTCAGCACCCTGTCGGATTTGTTGCGCTTAGCTTCATGAAAACTGGAAGGATTGGCATGGGATATCACTATTGGACGCTCTGAAATTTCGATAGCATCCAGAGTGCTGCGCTCACCACTGTGACTCATGTCGACAATCATGCCGACTCGATTCATCTCCTGAATAGCCTGTCTGCCGAAACGGGTAACACCGCTGTCTTCAGCTTCGTAACAACCACAGGCCAACAAGCTTTGATTGTTGTAAGTCAGTTGCATGATCATCAGATTGAGCTCACGCATCACTTCAATCATGCCGATATCATCTTCGATTGGAGAACAGTTCTGGGCTCCGAACATGATACCGACCTTACCTAGCTGCTTGGCGCGGAGGATATCCCCCGCGCACTTTACCGGCATGATCAGATCGCCATGTTGCTCAAAGTGGCGGTTCCATTCGGCAATTCTCAGCAGGGTTTCGCGAATTTGCTCATGGTAAACAATGGTCGCGTGGACCATTGTTACACCGCCTTCGCGCAGTTGTTCGAAGATCTCCGGACCCCAGTTGGAGTACTGAAGTCCATCCACGACGATCAGCTCTTTATGAAACTGCTTTAAGGTTTGATTACTCATCGTACCAACCCTCCGTTAGGCACGGATATAAGTGGTTTTGACGATGGTATAGAACTCTTTTGCGTAGCTGCCCTGCTCACGGGGACCAAAGCTGGAGTCCTTACGGCCACCGAAAGGTACGTGGTAATCGGTGCCGGCGGTGGGGAGGTTAACCATTACGCAGCCTGTTTGAGCGCGGCGTTTAAAATCAGTTGCATACTTCAGCGATTCTGTACAGATGCCGCCGGTAAGGCCAAAGTTGGTGTCGTTGAGGGTGCTCAACGCTTCTTCGTAATCCTTGACCTTGATAACGCAGGCGATCGGTGCAAATGCTTCTTCACGGTTAATGGTCATGTCATTGGTTGTTTCGGTAAACAGCGCTGGTTGCATGTAGTAACCGTCGGTCTCTTCATTCAGGACTTCACCGCCGTAAACTAACTTTCCACCTTCCTTCTTGGCCAGTTCCAGATATTGCAGGTTCTGCTCCATCTGACGGGCATCGGCAACGGCACCAATATGAACACCTTCTTTTAAGGGATGACCGACTACGAGTTTCTTCATGCGCTCAATGACTGCCTCAACAAAGCGGTCATGAATACCTTCGGTGACAATCAAGCGGGAAGAGGCAGTACACTTCTGCCCTGTACCGCCGTAAGCACCGCCTACCGCGCATTCTACGGCGTTATCCAGGTCTGCATCATCCAACACCACGAGCGCATTTTTGCTGCCCATTTCCAGTTGGCACTTAACCAGATTCATGGCGGTAGCTGCAGCTACCTTACGGCCGGTATCGAGAGAACCGGTAAAGGTCAGAGCATTAATCTGCTTGGAGTTGATAAGGATATCGCCCACTTCTGATCCTGGTCCCATAACCAGGTTAAAAGTACCGGCGGGCAGATTCTGGCGGGAAATGATTTCAGTCAGTGCCCAGGCACTGGCAGGCACCTGATTGGCGGGTTTCCAGACCACTGCATTACCAAATGCCAGGGCTGGAGCAATTTTCCAGGCACCGGTAGCTGTCGGGAAATTCCAGGGAGTAATAATGCCTACAACACCGACTGGCTCGCGACGGGTTTCGATTTCGACACCGGGTCTGACAGAATCAGCCGTTTCACCCATCTGGCGCAGAACTTCGGCTGCATAGTAATGAAAGAACTGACCGGATCGATAGGTCTCGCCTACACCTTCGGCAAGGGTTTTACCTTCTTCCCGGGCCAGAATTTCACCGAGTTCGTCTTTACGGGTAATCAGTTCATCACCAATTGCCATCAAGACCGAATAACGTTGTTCCAGGCCACTTTTCGCCCACTCTGCCTGACCTTGGACGGCAGCTTGAATAGCTGCTTCAGCCTGAGATTTATCGGCCTGAGCATAGTGGCCAATCACATCACTGGTATCAGCAGGGCTAACGTTTGCTACATTTCCATTGTTACCGTCCACCCACTCGCCGTTGATGTAATTGTGAAATACTGAGTCGGACATGTTGATCTCCTGCATGTTGGGCTGTTTTTACTGGGCCTGAGTGATCTTGATTGAGGGTATCAAGCCAATTGAAAGTCGTTGGAATGATCATAAATCTCGTGGTTTAATAATAAAAATTAATAATAGATATCGTGTGATAAATTAAACTTATCTAATTGGTTTGTGATTTGTTACCGACCTGTACATTGAGAAGTAAGGAGCTATCGCAATGCTGCCCGAATTGAAGATTGCCCAGTTGCGCCACTTTGTTTGGGTTGCTGAATTGAGAGGCTTCCACGCGGCTGCTGAAAAAGCCCACCGGACCCAGCCAGCAATTTCTCTATCAATCCGTGATCTGGAGAACAAGCTTGGAGAAGAGCTTTTCGAAAAACGCAGTACTCGTGCTGCCAAAACCGAACTCACTCCTTTTGGTCAGCACTTCATGCCAAAGGCCAAGGAACTGATCGCTCATCATGACCGTATTGCAAAAGATATGACCCTGTTGTCGGAGCACAAGACGGGGCATTTGCGTCTAGCTTCAGTGCCTTCCATTGCCAGTCGGGTTTTACCGGATCTGCTGCTACGTTTTATTGCTGATGCGCCTGATTTACACATCAGCTTCTTTGATGACAACTCGGATGCAGTTTTAAAAATGGTGGAAAACCAGCAGGTGGATTTTGGCATTGCCAGCCTGTTTCATGAACAGGATCACAGTGACAAGAGCTTTACACCGATCTGGGAAGATCAAATAGGCGTTGTCTGTCCGAATGATCATCCTCTGGCAGACAGACCATTTCTTCACTGGAAGGAGCTGCGATCATCCCGGCTGATTGCCAATGGTACTTCGCGATTGCTGGAAGATACCGAAGCCCGTCCTTTGTTAGGGCATTCTCAGTTCTACATCTCCAACATGATCTCATTGATTGCCATGCTGGAAGCGGGCTTTGGCGTAACGACCTTACCCTGGTACGCAATGCCTAAAGAAAATACCAAACTTAAATTTATACCCCTGAAAACCCCAAGCGTGGTACGTCGAATTGGTATTGTGCAACTGAATAATAAGTCTCTGACACCATCGGCACAGGCATTGGTGGATTTTATTCTGGCTGATAGTCAGCAGAGAAGTTAGGCGCAGTGGAATAACGCTTTATCTGGACTGGTTCTGCTTAGGCATATCAGGTTTACCGCGTGTAGTGGAGCTGGAAAACAAGAACGTTGCTACAGAATTAAGCGCTGGTTAATAAAGGCTATTAACAGAAAAAATAATACTTTTTGCTGATTTGATAAGTAAACCTTATCAAACGATATAACCTTTTCATTTGAGTGGAATAGGTTTTATCCCCCATGATTACCTCAATACTCAGCAACATCTGTGCACCGACAAAAATAACTCCGATATTGATTGCGCAGATGTGGTCCAACTGAACGAGGATAACAACAATGACAACGCCAGCAGCTATTAATGCCTCCCTCAGGGGCGACAATGCATTGCCGCTGCGACCAGCAAGCCAGGCGATGGATCTGGAACGACTGGGCGCCATGCATCAGAGCCGATTGAGTTTTATGCGTACGTTGGTGCGCCGGATCATGCGGGAACGCTGGCAGATTACAGCTGTTCGTTTTGAGCTTGATGAGCAGGGCTATGGAACTGTGGTTTACCAGATAAAAACGCCCCACGGCCTGTTCAGTTTCGTTCTGTTCTCCAATTATCTGGCCGCAGAAGACCGAAATGACCGAGTTATCGCGACTCAATGGGATTTGACTATGGCGCTGGTCGAGGGGGAGGTCAACGACCTCTATCTGGAAAAGCTGCGCCAGAATGTGCCTAAACAAGAAGCTGGTCGTGTAGATTCCCGTGTTTTTGTCTTGTCCCGCGCTAACCGCAGTGCTCGAAACTTTGATTATGTGGTCAATCAACTGGCCAAGGGTGAGCAACCGGATGTGGCCCAGATAGCCCAGGTTGGTTATTTATACCGAACCACTGCGGTTTATGGCAGTGGTAAGTTAGGGATGGCTGATTGGGAAAAAGTACATACTCGTTACCCTGATTTTGCCCGTCCGTTTGCGGCTGAGATGTTTGTCTGTCTGATGTTACGTAACTTCAGTCTGCTTCAGGCTGAGCATATTGCTAAACATAAGACTCCAGAGAGCTATCAACCGATGAAAGCGGAAATCAAGCGCTTTTTCGGGATTGGTAACTCCACCGGATTGGGGATGGCCCCTTATCTGATAAACCATCCGTTGTTGATAAATCAATGGGTTGAAATGCGTGAGCTGGCATTAGCCCGTGTTCGAGTACTGGGTAATATTAACCAACGGGTACGTCAGCAACTGAGAGAGCTGCTTGATCGCTGTTATCAGCACACTTCACAGACCGTTACTGAGGACGAGTGGCAGACCGCAAATAACCAGCAGGTGCTACTTGATATTAAAGCCTTCTGTAATCAGCTTGATGAATCTTTTGAAAACTGGGATTCGCTGATTAAATGGAGTGAGCAGCATTGCTCTTTGCAAGGACAAGAACTTTTGGTGTCAGTCATGCTGGAACTCTATCCGGAGCTGGTTGATGATCTGGGAGATTACTACCACGCAGAAGAATTTCTTGATCTGGATCCGCTGATGCCAATCCAGCAACTGAAAAAAGTCGTTGAACAACGTTACGACTGGGCTCTTAACATCGATTTTGCGGCTGAAGGTGCCCGTGAGACTTTCTGGTATCGATCTGAAGAGAAGATGGAACCCCGCCTGGGTAACACCACTGAGGATGAGGGCAAGCAGAAGCAGATGGCTTTGGGGGTGGGTTACGCCGTTCGCAAATGTTATGACCAGCTCTGTGAGTATGCTGCTGAACATCCGTTGCATACCACGGCCCGATTTATGGTGGCTCGTCCGAAACTACGGGGAATTGTGCGCCGCATCCAAAGTATGGATCGTTGTGTTTATGGTGATATCCAGGCGAACTTGCTGGATCGTGATGTGCTACCGATGCATTTACTGCGAGCTAAGTTAGCATTTTTCGGAGTGGGCAAGTTTGACCCACGTTCCCGTTTATGGGTACGCAATACGATGTTTCAGGGAGCCCCATTGCTGGAAGACATCGGTAAGACCTTCAATGATGACTGGTTTATGCCGCTTGCACCATCCTTGCAACAGTCCCGGCAACCATCCCAGCAAGATCTCAGCGAAACCTCATCTAACACGCCGTCGCAGCAGTAAGGGAGAAGAATCATGCATATTTCCATGAATGAACTGAAGGCTGCACTGCGCCGTTGTTTTGAAGCTGCTGGTTATTTTGTCGGTAATTATGAAGATGCGGCAAATATGATCCTGTGGCTGGAGAAACATGGTCTGAATGGCCTTGGCGAACTCAAGCGGGCACTGCCCTATATCAACGTCGACAGAGACAAGCCACTCAGTACAGTGATCTATGAAGACAGTACCTCCGCCACTATTGACAGTAACGGCCGCAGCGCGCTCAATTGCATTGCCGCCTCTGTTGATCTGGCCCACGCAAAAGCCCTGGAAAGTGGCATAGCGACCATAACGGTTCACAATTGCCACAACCGTATGTTTATCCTTAAAGCGCTCACTGATTGTGGTCGACGTGGTATTAGTGTCGCTGCCTACTGGCAAAACGGCACCCAGACGGTGACAGAGCATACTGCAGCTATTCGGTCTGGTGATCGTTATCCTAGCTACAGTGAAGCTATCACCAGTTTGTCAAATAACCCGGATGATAAGCAGACGCTGACCATCATTTGCAGCTCACGGGTTGATCTCACATCCTCTTTGCAACAGTCAAAAGGCAATCGCCAATCCAGCTATATCAGTTCCTCACAGTTGGCTGAAAATAAGGAGCAGGTTATCGACAACGGCATTGAAATTGACGAAATCCTGTGGGCCGAGATTAATCGTATCGGAGAAGGGATTCTGGTTGAAAATAGCGAACGTTCAAGAGAGGGAGCCGGCGGGCAGTAACTCTGTCATCTGCTGATAATACTAGGCGCTATGAACAAGTCCCGCCTCTGAAAGCCCGCAGAGAACACAAAGAACTTCTTAACCGGACCCCTGGTACGCGAATATATTCTGTGAGCTATCCTGAGCGTTTAACAAGGCCTCGATAGCTTTTCAGTCAACAGGTTTTTTCCACCGTTTCCAGTTGCCTGTGTTTTGTCGCGACAATAATATCGGGCTGTAATAGACTGCCGCCTTTTCTCTCTTATCGGACTGACCTGGATGGCCTATTCAGCGTACGAGCTGCTGGCATTGATAATCGTTACTTGCGGTATTGCTCTTCAGACTTGGGTTGGTATCGGTTTTGGATTGCTGGCTGCTCCTTTGCTGTATCTGATTGATCCCGCTTATGTCCCGGGCCCAATACTTATCCTTGGGTTTGCTCTCTCTGTGCTGGTTGTGTTGAAAGGTCGAAGTGAGCTTCGTTGGCGTCGCATTATGCCTGCTATTGTCGCTCGCGTCCCCGGTTCCTGGTGCGGGGCATTGCTGCTGGTGGCGGTACCTGAGTATCTGCTCAGTTTGTTGTTTGGAACTTCCCTGCTGTTGGCAGTGTTACTCACCTGGCGGGCATTCCGGCTTCAGATGACAGCCTTAAGTTTAACTGTCGGGGGATTTTTTTCGGGACTTATCGGTACAGCAACATCCGTGGGAGGCCCTCCCATTGCGTTAATTTATCAAGAGTCTAATCGAATGACCGCACGCAATGAAATGGCAGCGTTCTTTCTGATTGGTACTCCTGTTTCAATATTAATGCTGATATTTCAAGGGCGTGTTGACCCGCTCAGCCTGTCTCTTAGTTTGAAGATGTTACCGGGGCTATTACTGGGTTTCTGGCTGGCATTGCGTTTCGATGGTCGCATCAACAATCGCTCGACAAAGAGCGCCATTTTGCTGATTGCCACTCTTTCTGCAATAGGCGTTCTTTATAAGGGAGTGGCAGGGTTCCTGGCGCTCTGATATTCGGTTATTTTGCGTCACTAGCCACGGTGATAAGATCAGTTCCTGTTGTGGATTGCATCCGCGGGTTAGGTTCTTTAGTTTTCTTAGCCGGATCGTCTATTAAAAACCGTGCTTTGCCAGGATTCTTCCATAGCTGCCGTCAGCCCGAATTTTTGCCAAACCTCGGTTGAAGTCATTAGCCAGCTTCAGGTGATCTGGATTTTTCCGGCTAAACATCAGGTGCAGGGGTTTTGAATCCAATAATGGACTCAGGACAACAACTTCGCTTGAATTGTGGTATCGAAGGCGATTGGTCTCATGTTGGAACACGGCAAGGGATGCTGCAATCATGTCGACCCGTCGCGCAAACAACATTCGTGTGACCAGTATTTGATTCATGGCGTATTCTTTATTGAGAAAGTTTGCTGAGTCAAATTCCTCGGTATAAGCCCAGCCTCGGTTTACGCCGATCTTGTAAGGTGTCAAAGCCTTAAGATCTTCATATTGACTGATTCCTGTTTCCTTCAGTGCTATTAGGCCGATATCAATATTGAAAAAAGGATCACTGAAGTGGTAAAGCCTGGATCGCTCTTCTGAGTAATAGGCGCCCATCACCATATCGGCACCGCCATTTTCCACCAGTTTCATTGCCCGTAGCCAGGGGTACCACTCAATCGTTGTTTGGTATCCTTCGCGCTCGAAGGCTGAGGCAACAATATCGGTAACGACACCACCGGCTTCTAACGTTGATGCGTAAAATGGTTCCCATTCGGTTGTGACCATTTTTAATTCTTCGGCCCAAGGGGTTTTGCCGGGTGATCCAACGAGCAAAATAAAGATCAGCAGGCCAAGATATGGCTGATATTTCATAAGTGATCTCCCTGGCATTTGCATCAATCACAGACTGTTATAGATCCTACCAGTGAGCTATTACAACAAGCACCAGTAATGGGGTTATTTTAGCAGGCAAACAGTCGTCGTGATTTTAAAGGAGGAGTAACTGCATCTAGGCAGTTTGTTGCAGCGGGTGTAGGGACGTTAGTCGGTGGAGGGACAATCTCCAGATGTACTTGTATCCCTAAGCAGTAGCAGGACCGGAGTCTTTTGCCCCAGTCCCGGATTATCAAAGTCCTGTTTTAACGCTGATGCCTACTTAAGTGATTTAGGCGGCGACAGTTCCATGAGGATCAATTACAAACTTCTTGGCAGCGCCTCCATCGAAGTCTGCGTAGCCTGCAGGTGCCTGCTCCAAAGAGATCATCTGTACGTTCACCGCTTTAGCAATGTCTACCTTGTCAAACAAAATAGCCTGCATTAGTTGCCGATGATAGCGCATGACCGGACACTGACCGGTATGTAGTGAGTGAGACTTGGCCCATCCAAGCCCGAAACGCATGCTTAGAGCACCGATTTTGGCTGCATCATCTTCAGCCCCCGGGTCTTCAGTAACGTACAATCCGGGAATACCGATTTGGCCGCCGGCTCTGGTCAGCTGCATGGCTGAGTTCAATACCACGGCAGGTTGTTCCTGATGATGATCGCAACCACAGCCATGTGCTTCAAAGCCAACACAATCAACAAAAGCATCGACCTCTCGTTCACCAAGAATCTGCTCGATCTTGTCTTCCATGTCCCCATCCTGGCGCAGGTCGATGGTCTCGCAACCGAAGCTGCGAGCCTGCTCAAGACGCTCTTCTATCATATCTCCGACAATCACACAGGCTGCTCCCAGTAACTGGGCGGAGACAGCTGCTGCCAGTCCAACAGGACCGGCTCCAGCAATATAGACCGTAGAGCCGGGACCCACACCTGCCGTGACACAACCATGGAAACCGGTAGGAAAAATATCAGACAGCAGGGTTAAATCACGGATTTTCTCCATAGCCTGATCAGAATCGGGGAATTTCAATAGATTAAAGTCGGCGTATGGCACCATGACGTATTCTGCCTGGCCTCCAACCCAGCCACCCATATCGACATAGCCATAGGCAGCACCAGGACGGGCGGGGTTAACATTAAGGCATATTCCTGTCTTGCCTTCTTTACAGTTACGGCAGCGACCACAGGCAATGTTGAATGGAACGGAGACAATATCTCCAGGCTTTAGAAACTCTACGTCATTACCGCACTCAAGTATCTGACCGGTGATTTCGTGCCCCAGCACTAATCCTTCAGGAGCTGTTGTTCGTCCGCGGACCATATGCTGGTCAGAGCCACAGATGTTGGTGGTCAGGACTCTGAGAATGACACCGTGATTACATTTTCGGTTTCCCAGTGCAAGCTCGGGAAATTCGATTGATTCGATGGCAACTTGACCGGCGCCCTTATAGACGACACCGCGATTCGCTGGATGGCTGCTCATAGTTTTGTTCCTTGTTATTTTCTTGGTCCCGTTAACACCTGAGGCATAGAACTGCGAAGTGTTGATAGGTTTTGAAGATGGATTGTTCTTAAGGGTTGATGCGCTGTTAACTGTCTACAGCGATTAATCGCAGTCTGCTTCCTGAAGGGAAGGGGTTTTTAAGAGGTTTTTGGGGTTTTATTATCCCTTTGCTCTCTTCAGTGTACTGCCCAACCACTCTAGCCCTAGAGCGCTCATGTTAGTTGTCCAAAAAGGTCCTATAAATGTCGATAAAAGACGAAAAGTCCATGGTTAATGAAGGGGATTGGGTGGTGTTTTCCACTTAAAAGACAGGCTGAAGAGTGGTTGTCAATGCGCCGTAATTGCAGCTGGAGCGATCAGGTTCTGACACTGAATATCGTTTTATGAGCAATAGTTGTCGTTTATGGGCAATTCTCGAATGTGTAGGTCGCTTTTAGGCCATTCAACAAATGCCCCTCAAAGTACTATCTACTTCCACAAGCATTATCGATGTCAACAAGAGCTATCTATGTCGGCAGTTTCTATCCCTGTCGATCAGATTGCCAAATGTTAGCAGGCAGCATTATAAAAAGAATGAGTGGTATATAACCGCCACCACGGCTAGCCAAGCCGGTTGTTGATGAGGGCCAGAACATGACGGTAAAATCTCCAGGGAATCTGCTTCAGGCTGCTCCGCAACCGGTTCGTGTTGGTTTTTTATTGTTGGATAGCTTCACGATGATCGCTCTGGCATCGGCCGTTGAACCTTTACGAATGGCTAATCAGCTTTCTGGAAGGGAGCTGTACAGCTGGCTTTTGCTAACAGCGGATGGTGAGCCTGTCCGCGCCAGTGACGGTATTCGAGTGACTCCGGACGCTTCCATCACTGACGGGATTCAGTTTGATACTGTATTGGTTGCGGGGGGCGTTAACATCACTCGTAACTATTCAAAAAAGGAAGTGGCCTGGCTGCAACAGTTAAGCCGTAAAAAAATTGCTCTGGGTGGAATCTGTACAGGTGCTTATGTGCTGGCCGATGCCGGATTGTTGGATGGTTATGATTGCAGCGCCCATTGGGAATGCATAGCGTCCCTGCAAGAGGCTTTTCCAAAGGTCAAATGCAACCGCAGGCTGTTTACCATTGATCGTGACCGTTTGACCTGTTCCGGTGGCGGTGCTCCGCTGGACATGATGCTTCATCGAGTTACCCTGGAACATGGCTGGACGCTGGCCGGGGCTATTTCCGACATGTTTGTCTGTGACCGGGTACGCAACCAGGCTGATCAGCAACGGGTACCCTTGCGACACCTGCTCAGTACTGCACAGCCCAAATTGGTGGAAATCGTAGAGCTGATGGAAGCCAATATTGAGGAGCCCATAGAGCTGGATGATCTGGCGTCTTTTGTGGGTGTTTCCCGACGCCAGCTGGAGCGGCTTTTTCATAAGTATTTGAGTTGTACCCCCTCCCGTTATTATTTGAAGCTGCGATTGGATCGTGCACGTCAGTTGCTGAAGCAGACGACGATGTCTATTATCGAAATATCCGCTGCTTGTGGTTTTGTCTCTACACCTCACTTCAGTCGTTGCTATCGAAAACACATTGGACTTTCTCCCCGAGAAGAGAGAACTGGAATGTGGGCGGAAAGTCAGCCCAGTGTGATTATTCAGGCGTTATCAGAAGAAAAGCGTAGCGAGGAATTACGTTCCAGGGTGGCTGATGCTTTGGCTGCAGCCCAGGCTGAGCCTAGTTATGCGTCAATCAGACTCTAATCCATTCTATTCTCGGGTCGTTTCACTAAGCCGCTGAATTGTGTCCCTCTTTCCTGGTCGTAACTGAGCAGGATACAACCCTGTTCGTTTAAAATTCGCTTATTAACGTTCGTCGTTTATGGTGTTTTTGCTGTCGTTTATAGTGCTGCTGCTGGACTGCTTAATCGATAGACTTGTGTCCATTAGAGTTACAGGTGGTCGCCGCCACCTTGATAAACAATTAATCAAAAAAACAAAAACTGAGGGCTTCCATGGTGGACACAATTAATGCCGCTGAACTGCATCAGGACGCGATAATTATTGATGGACTGATCATCGCCAAATGGAATCGAGAACTGTTCGAAGATTTCAAGAAAGGCGGAGTGACTGCTGCAAACTGCACCGTTTCTGTATGGGAAGGTTTTCAGAATACTGTCAACAATGTTGTTGAAATGAACAACCTTATCGAGGCCAATAATGATCTGTTGCTGAAAGTGAACAACACCAGTGATATCAAGCGTGCAAAGGCCGAAGGTAAGACTGGAATTTTTATGGGATTCCAGAATGCCCATGCTTATGAAGATCAGATTGGCTATGTGCAGGTCTTTAAGGATCTTGGCGTTGGCATTGTGCAGATGTGTTATAACACCCAGAATCTGGTTGGTACTGGCTGCTATGAGCGTGACGGTGGACTCTCAGACTTCGGTCGTGAGATCGTTGCTGAAATGAATCGTGTTGGCGTGCTTTGTGATCTGTCTCACGTCGGTAGCAAGACCTCAGAAGAAGTTATTCTTGAGTCCAAAAAGCCTGTTTGTTACTCCCACTGCCTGCCCTCAGGGCTAAAAGACCATCCTCGTAACAAGTCCGATGAAGAGTTGAAATTTATCGCTGATCGCGGTGGTTTTATCGGTGTTACCATGTTTGCTCCTTTCCTCAAAAATGGCATTAACTCCAGCATCGAAGACTACGTTGAAGCGATTGAGTATATCGTCAATATTGCAGGTGTTGATCAAGTCGGTATTGGCACTGACTTTACTCAGGGGCATGACCAACAGTTCTTTGAGTGGCTGACCCACGATAAGGGTTATGCCCGCCGTCTGACCCGCTTTGGCAAGATCGTAAATCCAGAAGGCATTCGTACCGTCGGTGAATTCCCTAATCTTACCGAAGCACTGCTGCGTCGCGGATTCTCTGAGTCCGATACCCGCAAGATTATGGGCGATAACTGGGTTCGGGTACTGGCTGAGGCCTGGGGAGAGTAAGTCTGATCCTGTCAGATTGACTGTCCTGAGTGGTGCGGTAACAGCAGCATCGCCAGTAAAGCTGAAAAATAGCTGCTTAAACGAATAGCTGCTGAGATAAGTAGTTATTGAAAAGTAAGTAGCTATTAAAAATAAGTAACATCCGCATAAATGCGGTTTGAAAATATGTTTGAGGATAGCCCCATGGGTATGCACGCACCAGAAATGCCAATTAACGTTGATGATGAAACCGGAGTATGGACCACCGATGCTCTGCCAATGCTATATGTGCCTCGTCATTTCTTCGTCAATAACCACATGGGAATCGAAGAAGAACTTGGTGCTGAACGTTATGCTGAAGTTTTATACAAAGCTGGATATAAGTCGGCCTGGCACTGGTGTGAAAAAGAAGCCGAAGCTCATGGTATCAGCGGAGAAGCGGTATTTGAGCATTATATGAAGCGCCTTTCTCAGCGTGGCTGGGGCTTCTTTATTACCGAGCAACTGGATCTGGAAAAGGGTACCGCTCGTGTGCGCTTGGAGAACTCTGCATTTGTTTACCAGTATGGTCAGGTTAACCGCAAGGTGGATTATATGTTCACGGGTTGGTTTGCCGGAGCGATGGACCAGATTGCTGAAAGCCTGGGTTACTCCGTCCGTACGGTTGCCGAACAGACTCAATGTGCTGCGGAAGAAGGCTGTGACTACGGCATATTTGAAGTGAAACCGCTTTAACTGGTTTTAGGGACCACAGCCTAAGAGGCTGTTGCTTCAAAAACAGCTTTTTAAAGAGCCTGCGTTGTCGATCCATGGACTTATCCTGTCCGGGGAGTCCGCCGGCTGCTCAGCTGAACAGCAATTAACTCTCGGCCTTACAGGCCAAAAAAAGACATCAGTATTCGATGCAGCGATCCGGTTGGCCTGAAAAGTCATTGGATTGCTGGGTTGGGTGTTTCATAAAAATAGCTATAAAAACAACTATAGGTGGGGTAGAACCATGTCCCAGTTCGATGCGCTGTTCCAGCCGCTCAATATCAATAAACTGACTATCAGAAACCGTATTGTCAGTACTGCTCATGCCGAGGTTTATGCAACTGAAGGTGGCATGACAACTGATCGTTACGTTAAATACTACGAAGAGAAAGCCAAGGGTGGATGCGGGCTTTCTATCTGTGGCGGTTCCAGCGTGGTTTCTATCGATAGTCCCCAGAGCTGGTGGAGCTCCGTTAATCTGTCTACGGATCGGATTATTCCCCACTTTCAGAATCTTGCCGATGCCGTGCACAAGCACGGTGGCAAGATCATGATTCAGATTACCCACATGGGACGCCGATCACGCTGGGATGGTGAAAACTGGCCGAACCTGATGTCTCCTTCAGGAATCCGTGAGCCGGTTCATCGTGCTACCTGTAAAACCATCGAAGAAGAAGAAATCTGGCGGGTTATCGGTGATTTTGCACAAGCGGCCCGTCGCGCGAAAGAAGGGGGGCTTGACGGGGTTGAGCTCTCAGCGGTGCATCAGCATATGATTGATCAGTTCTGGTCCCCACGGGTTAACCAGCGTACCGATCAATGGGGTGGCAGTTTAGAAAATCGTATGCGCTTTGGTCTGGAAGTTTTGAAAGCCGTGCGGGAAGAAGTGGGTCCGGACTTTGTTGTCGGTATGCGGATTTGTGGTGATGAGTTCCATCCTGATGGTCTTAATCAGGACGATATGAAGCAGATCGCCAAATACTATAACGATACCGGTAAAGTGGACTATTTTGGTGTTGTCGGCTCTGGCTGCGATACTCATAACACCCTGGCTAACGTTATCCCTAACATGAGCTACCCACCGGAGCCATTTTTACACCTGGCGGCTGGAATTAAGGAAGTGGTGGATGTTCCTGTTATTCACGCACAGAACATCAAGGACCCCAACCAGGCACAGCGTATTCTTGAGGCCGGCTATGTGGACTTTGTCGGCATGACCCGTGCACATATCGCTGATCCACACCTGATCGCCAAGATAAAAATGAATCAGGTGGACCAGATTCGTCAATGTGTCGGCGCTAACTACTGTATTGACCGTCAGTATCAAGGGCTGGATGTTCTCTGTATCCAGAATACAGCGACCTCCCGTGAACACCTGGGCATGCCCCATATTATCGAAAAAACTGAAGGACCTAAGCGCAAAGTCGTCGTTATTGGTGGCGGTCCTGGTGGTATGGAAGCCGCTCGGGTAGCAGCAGAGCGCGGACATGATGTCACCCTGGTGGAAAAAGCTGATGAGCTGGGTGGACAGATTACCATTGCAGCTAAGGCGCCACAGCGTGACCAGATTGCCGGTATTACCCGCTGGTACGCCATGGAGCTGGAGCGACTGGGGATTGATTTACGTTTGGGTACCAGTGCTAATGCCGACATGATTCGCGACCTGAAGCCTGATGTTTGTATTCTGGCTACCGGTGGGCGTCCGTTCCTGGAGCAGAACCCTGCCTGGGGGGCTGACGAAGGGTTGGTGGTATCCAGCTGGGATATTCTTAATGGTACCGTTGAGCCCGGTAAAAATGTACTGATCTACGATACGATCTGCGAGTTTTCCGGACTTTCAGCGGCAGATTATCTGTCTGCCAAAGGTTCATTGGTAGAAATCGTGACTGATGATATTAAGCCCGGTGTCGGGGTGGGTGGAACAACCTTCCCGACCTATTACCGCAGCCTCTATGAAAAAGAGGTGATTATGAGCTCAGACCTGATACTGGAAAAAGTATACCGGGAAGGTGACAAGCTGGTTGCCGTACTGGAAAACGAGTACACCGGTCAGCAGGAAGAGCGAGTCGTCGACCAGATTGTTGTTGAAAATGGTGTGCGACCTAATGAAGAGCTTTATTACCAGCTGAAAGCCGAATCCCGTAATAAGGGCCAGATTGATGTAGAAGCCATGTTTGATGGCAAGGCTCAGCCGGTTCTTTCTGAATCAGCAGAAGGCATGATCCTTTGGCGTCTGGGCGATTGTGTTTCGCAACGCAACACCCATGCAGCAATCTATGACGGTCTGCGACTCTGTAAAGATCTCTAGGCACGTACTCTCCCCACCTTCTTTTATTCAGAGGGCGGGGATCACTGTTTTCTTAATCTGTTTGTATGAGGGCAGATGATGATCCTCGATTGGTTACTTCCCCTGTTATTAACCGCAATGCTGGTGCTGCTGGTATTGGGTGCGATGCGTCGGATAAGCCTCTGGCGTGCCGGGCAACCTTGTCAGGTTGATGTTCTGGCTGGTTTGCTGTCAATACCACGACGTTATCTGGTAGACCTTCACCATATCGTAGAACGGGATAAATACATGTCCAATACCCACGTGGCTACGGGTGGCGGATTTGTATTGTCTCTGGCGCTGATACTGTTGGTCCATCTTTTGGGTTTTGAAAGTCAGATCCTGGCGGGTGCACTGTTGATTGCAACGGCGTTGATGTTTATCGGAGCTCTGTTTGTATTTAGACGTCGAATTCAGCCGCCATCAAGGCTTTCTAAAGGTCCCTGGATGCGATTGCCAAAAAGTTTGCTGGTATTTTCTGCAACCTTTTTTGTCATTACTCTACCAGCGGCAGGAGTTCTGCCTGAGCTGTTTTCAACCTCTGGTGTCGGCGGTTGGTTGCTGGCTCTGGTGCTATTGGTCGGTGTGGGTCTTGGTCTGGGTGAAATGCTGCTGGGTATGACCTGGGGTGGCCCAATGAAGCATGCTTTTGCCGGGGCATTGCATCTGGCTTTTCATCGTCGCCCGGAGCGGTTTGGTGGTGGGCGTTCTACCGGTCTTAAAGCCGTTGATTTGGACTCTGAAACACTCGGTGTTGCCAAACCCACTGATTTCAAATGGAATCAGCTATTGGGTTTTGATGCCTGCGTACAATGTGGTCGCTGCGAAGCTGTATGCCCGGCCTTTGCCGCGGGTCAGCCACTGAATCCGAAAAAACTGATTCAGGATATGGTTGTTGGCCTGGCGGGTGGTACCGATGCCGGGTATGCCGGTAGCCCTTATCCCGGTCGTGAAGTGGGGCAGGCCAGGGGCGGGCCGACTGAGGTGATCACTGAAGGGCTGGTTGATCCTGACACACTCTGGTCTTGTACGACCTGTCGTGCTTGTGTCGAGGAATGTCCAATGATGATCGAGCATGTGGATGCGATCGTTGATATGCGTCGTTTCCTGACTCTGGAAAAAGGCTCCACCCCGAATAAAGGGGCTGAGACACTGGAGAACCTTATCGCGACGGACAACCCTAATGGTTTTGATCCTGGCAGTCGGATGAACTGGGCTGCTGACCAGAACCTCAAGGTTATGGCGGATGTCCGGGAAGTGGATGTCCTGTTCTGGGTCAGTGACGGTGCCTTCGATATGCGCAGTCAGCGTATCTTACGGGCCTTCGTCAAATTGATGAAAGCTGCGAACGTTGATTTTGCTGTATTAGGCGATGAAGAACGGGATTCCGGTGATGTTGCCCGTCGGCTGGGGGATGATGCGACTTTTCAGAGTTTGGCAAAGCGCAATATTGCAGTACTGACGCAATACAAGTTCAAACGTATTGTGACGACCGATCCTCACGCCTTTCACTGCCTGAAAAATGAATACCGGGATTTTGGCGGTCGCTACGAGGTATTGCACCACACTACGTTTATTAATGATTTGGTGAAAGAGGGCAAGCTTAGTCTGGAGGCCTACAAAGGTGGCACGGTTACCTATCACGACCCTTGCTATCTGGGTCGATACAACGGCGAGTACGATTCACCCCGTGAGCTTCTGGCTAGTTTGGGAATCGAGCTTGCAGAGATGGAGCGCTCAGGCTTCCGTTCTCGATGCTGCGGCGGTGGGGGTGGGGCTCCTATCACGGATATTCCCGGAGAGCGCCGTATTGCTGATATGCGAATGGCTGATGCTCAAGAAACCGGCGCCGAGCTAGTTGCTGTCGGATGTCAGCAGTGTACGGCGATGTTAGAAGGAGTGGTTGAACCTCGACCCGAGGTGAAGGATATCGCCGAAATTGTTGTGGAAGTTCTTGCCGCTGAAAACAATGACAGTAAGGTCAGCGGTGGCGCTGTTGTTGAGCCGTTGGCTCAGGAGGTTCACTGATGAGCGAACTGGACTATCAAGAGGAAGGCTTGCAACAGCAAGGTTCTCAAGGGCATGGGACTCACGACCTGATTCGTCGTGATCCGAGAGTTGAGTGGATTAGCCGGAATAGACTTCATCCTCAGCATGCTGAAATGGTGACTCCCGTCGGTGAAGTACGAGGTCCCACCGGACTGCTTCGCAAGAACCCTCATGGGCTTGGATACATTGGCCCTAAGGGGATCAAGCGAATTGATCGTCTGGCTATAAAGGCAGGAGAAAGCGGCTCGGTTCTGGGCATTCGCAGAGGCTCAGCTAAAGGTCAGAAGGAGCAACTACTGCCTCTGGCTACTGTAGAAAATCCAGACTATACCCTGGTTGCTGTGATGGATTTAGTCGGGGGCCGACTGACGGGGCACGATAAGGATGTACTGGGTCAGGCGCATAAACTTGTTCAGGCGTTGAACCGCGATGCTAGTGATCCGCATACCAATAACGGAGCGGTGGTAGCTGTTGTCTTTGGAGAAAGTAAAGAGGAAGCGTTTGATAAGGCCGGTGTTGATCGCATCATTCATTTGCAGGGCGAAAGCTATGAAGGTTATTGCCCTGAGCGGCGGATAGCGGCACTCAGTGCTATTGAGGCGCAATTACAACCTCGCTACTGGTTATTCCCAGACAGTATTCACGGTGGCAATGAACTGGGATCCCGGCTCGCTGCTAAGTTAGGAGAGCGCCCGGCCACTCAGGCCTGGCAGGTTGATACTGAAGTCAGTATCTGTCGTGGCGGCGGTCAGCGTACTGATATTAGCCGTAAGACTCCGCGTTTACTGCTTCTGGCCGAAGAATGCGCGGACCCCATCGATGAAACGCGTCATCAAGTTTTACCGTTGGAACTGGAGTCGGTACCCAGTGTTATCACACGGATAGAAGACCAAGGTCAGGTAGCGGTTGATCCGAATCAGATTCCCCTGGCTGAGGCTGAATTTATACTCTCGGCAGGTAATGGTATTCACGATTGGGATCAGTTCCATAGGGCGGCAGAACAACTGGGGGCTACGGAAGGTGCGAGTCGTGTCGCGGTTGATGATGGCTTTATGCCTCGCTTCAGACAGGTGGGTGCAACTGGAACCTGGGTGACAGCGCGAGTTTACCTGGCCGTGGGAATCTCGGGGGCCATTCAGCATATGCAAGGTATCGGCCAGTGCGAGAAGGTCGTTGCCATCAATACTGATGCAGGTTGTGACATGGTTAAACGTGCTGACCTTAGTGTTATCGGTGACAGCGGGGACATTCTGGCTGAGCTGCTGCACTTGCTCGAAATCCGACATCAAGGGGGAGCAGAAGATGCTGCGTAATACCAATAGGGCTACTGATCTGAAAGTTATCTCGCTGGTTTCTGTCGGCTGTCATCCCAAGTCTGGACGAGCCCGACGGGCAGAACAGGACTCTCGTGCTGTGGAATTGGGACTGAAACTGGCAGGAGGAGGGTTGACGATGGTTCACGCCGGAGATCATCAGCAGGAGGCTTTGCGAGGTTATCTGGGCATGGGGCTGAAAGATATGGCGGTGATCAGGCAACCAGAAACTGCCGACGTTATTCCTGCCCTGCAAGAGTATCTGCAACAGCAACGGCCCGATATCGTTCTGACCGGGGTTCGTGCTGAACGTGGTGAAGGTTCGGGTATGACTCCTTATCTCTTGGCGGAACAACTCGGCTGGCCTGTCGTGACCCGAATTGCCGACGTAGTTTCTATTGACAATGGTGAAGCTGAAATTTTACAGGCACTGCCACGGGGCCAGAGAAGGGCACTGAAAGTGCGTTTGCCTTTTGTGGCCAGTGTCGATCTGGCAGCAGATGCCCCTCGTCAGAGTGCTTTTGGTCCTGGGTGTCGTGGAGCAATCAGCAGCATAAACTCAACGGTTACAGAGGATTCTCTCAGCAGTGACTGGACTGAAAGCCCTGCTCGAAAACGACCCAAGCGGTTAAAAGTCATTAAGGCAAAAACTGCAGCAGACCGGTTCAAAGCGGCAACAGCCAAAGTCCAGGGGGGCGGAGGAAAAGTACTCAAGAATGAATCGACCCGTGAAAAAGCACAGGCGATTCTGGACCTGTTAACAGAAGAAGCGGTTTTAAGGTAGTCAGTTTCCACTCGCCTCGTAGCTGTTCCCCCTGAGGCTCTTTAGGTTCCCCCGAGACCGTTTGATTGCGTCTCACCCTCCTTGCCGGACGCCCGTCCGGCTTTTTTTATTCAGTCTTGTCTCTATCTTTTCCAGACATAAGCGGACGATGAGCGGTAAGTTACCCTTATAAGGATGCAGAGCGTAGACTGCCACTGTCGGCAATTGGAAATCAGGCAGCAGCTGTTTAAGAGCGGGGTTTTTGGCAAAAATAAACTCTGGCACGATACCGGCTCCTGCTCCGGCCTCCAGCATAGCCAGGCAGGTATGGAATGAATTGGCACGACACCAGGGAGTAAAGGAGAGACTATGCTTTTTACCGTTACGTCGATTTTCCAGCTGGTGGATGATGCTATCGCCCTGCCAGTGATTAGCGATATAGCGTATTCCTGAAGCCTGATTGGTCAATGGGGTTGCTGTCGTGGATTTATCTGAAACAGCTGCTCGCGTGGCGGATTGAGGCCCTTGTGTTAGTGCCGGTTCAAGTTCAGAAGAAATACAGAGAATATCTCTGAATTCACCGATTCGGCGTTGCATCAGATTGCTTGATGCTGACTGGCCTACCCGGATAGCCAGATCAATATTGTTATCCATTAAATCCAGTTGCTCGTCATTGGCAATCATTTCAGGTCTGATTTCTGAATACTTAACGACCAGCTCGGCCACCGCCGGTACGATCAGGTCATTCATTAGCGCATGTGGTGCGGTTATCCGGATGACTCCGCGAGGTATTTGTTGATTGCTCTGTGCTTCATTCCAGGCTTGCTCTGCAACTGAATTCAGAAGTCTACACTTTTGATAAAACTCTGATCCGGCTGTCGTCAGGGTTTGTTTTCGAGTCGTACGCTTTAATAAGACCACTCCCAGATCAGTCTCAAGGGCTTTAAGGTGCTGGCTGATAACGGACTTGGAGAGGTTTAATACTTCAGCGGCGGCGCTGATTGAACCAGTCTCAACCACATAGGCGAAAACGGACATTTGACGAAGGTGATTCATTCTATTGTCCTTAAAAATTAAACAATCAATTCCAATTACACTGTTTTTAAGTCTTCATGAAAAGCCTAGATTAGAAAACTTATCAATAAGTCCATCTGTTTACACTGAGGCAATATCAATGAACCAAACCCATAATGTACTTGAAATCTGTAAAGCGGGAATTTCCAGCTGGCAAGAGGCGTTTAATCGTGGTGACGCAAAAGGATGTGCAGATCAGTATGCAGAAAACGCGGTAATGCAAGCGAAGCCCTTTGGCAGCTATACCGGCAGGAAAGAAATTGAAGCTTTCTGGCAGAAAATTATCAAAGACGGTTTTAGTGATGTTTCTTATACCGAGGTTGAATGGAAACCTGTGGGAGAAGATGGCTATATCCTGACTTCACAGTGGACGATGAACAAGGCTCATGGCGTTGTTCATCAGGAGCACTGGAAAATACAGGCCGATGGTTGTGCGCGTCTGGTTTTTGATGAGTTTGAAGTGCTGGGTGAGCGTTAGTTTTATAGCGAATCGCTCATGAAGTTAATATGGCTGACACTTTTCTGATATATACAATGTTATGCATAAAGGTGGTCAGCCATTATCAGGGGTGAGAGACGTTTTGATAATCGGGAATTAGTGAATTCCGCTCAAAATAACCAATAACCCCCGCCGTCATCGTAAAGGCCACTGAAAATTACTTCTGTATTTTCGATATTCTCAATCGAGTTAGAAAAACTTGCCAGCACCCCTGCATGATGCATACCACTCTCCATTTCATCAAGCCAGTAGTTTAATCCCTCTATATCCGGGTCTCGATCCAGTACGTTTTCATAGAGCAGATCAATGTAGGTCCAGTTTGAAGGATTGCCATACATCTCTTGGAATTCATTGGATTGGTAGAAACAGGTAGCAATATCCAGAAGTGGCATATTGTCTTCCCATCGGTCAATCCAGTAATTTAAGCCGTCGATATCAGGCTCTCTGTCAAAAGCGGCTTTATAGAGTCGGCCTATTTCAGCGACATCAGCTCGGTTTGCTTCACGGTGCATCGATATCTGTTCATAGTAACTGGAGGTTTGAATAATATCGCTAACCTTTGACTTGAAATGCTGTTCATCATAGCTGCTGAATCCGAATTGCTCATAAGAATAAGATCCTAACCAGCCAATGGATTGTTTTACTGCAGTTACGAATTCATTGTGAGTGAAGTGTTCCCGACCGTAAGAATCTCCGGTTAGCAGATAAAAATTTTCTATTCTGGCGGAGGGATCATTGTAATTTGCGTAGAGCATTTCATTGCCATAATCGTCCCACAGCACCAAGTGGGTGTTATCGATTTCAGCTGACCACTTCATACCCGTGTTATAGCCCGTGTATTCATCTACATAGCTATCATTTACGCCTCCGGTCTCCATCAGAAAAAATGAACCGCTGCCATCCCATTTATAAGTATCGGAGCCATTTCCACCAGCCATCCAGGTCACATCGTCCAGCTCAGAAGTGATCTGGATGTTCCTGGCCACAAGCTGGTCATCACCCTGCAGACCGAAGTAATAGTGATCACTATAATTGCTATAGATATCTTCAGAATAATAATTTCCCAGATATAATTTGCTGGAATTCAAAGCCATAACAAAACTCTCGTTGGAATAAGTCTCTTGCCGCTAACCGATTGGTTCAGGATAACGATATCTTAATGATAAAAATACTATTGGGCTGATTAACGAATCCTGAACCATAGAAAAGAAATTTAATTGAATTCTTGGCTCTCCTGCGCTTGGGGAGTTAAGGAAGAGCGGCGCAACAGGAGTTTTATACCTCATCGATAGAGGGTAACTGCCGCTATAGAGGATAATTACCGCCAAATCTCCGAGATTGGTGTATCAGGTGAATACCGATCCGCAATCTGGGCCTGTAACAGTTCTGCGGTTGCCAGTGCATCAGTTAATGCATGGTGTGGGGCATAGTAAGGTAAGTTATAGCGGGTTCGGCTATCTGCCAGACGAATGGAAACCGGCTTTTTGCCCATCAGTCGGGCCCAGAAGCCTGTAGGTTTTTGCCGGTGTATTCTTGCTTCAAGATCCATTGTATCGACGACCGGAAAATGAATGCCTTCGTTTAAGCGGCTTTTGAATCCCCGGTCCAGAAATCCCCGTTCGATGGTGCGGTAGTGGACTACCGCAATACGGCCAGCCAGGCTTTCCAGTAACGGGGCAATAATGGCAGACAGGTCTGGAGCGTCGACAACATCTGAATGAGTGATTCCATGAAAGACCACTGACTTTTCCACCAAAGGGCGACTGGGGCTGATAATCCAGTGACGAGAGTCTCGACAACGAATCCGTTTCAGATCAAAAGGGACCAGGCCAATGCTGACTATGTCATGCTTGCGTGAATCCAGCCCGGTGGTTTCAAAATCCATGGCCACAAATGAAACCTCCGATAGAGGTGTTTCAGCAGAAGGAACGCCGGCCTCGTAGAAGCATTTAAGTCGTTGATCTTCGACCACCAGGGCTTGCTCCCGAAACAAGGAGGGCCAATCTGGAACGGTTTCCGGGTGAGCGATCTTGCTGCCTGATGTTCGTAGGTTTGGTCGTAAAAAAATCACATCGTAGCCTTATTTGGAGCGTCCTGACTGATACCGGAATTTCAGAAATTTCTGGGCATTGCTGAGAATCTGAAATGCATCTTTGAGATTACGACGTTCAAAATCTGACATGTTTTCCGGCTCGATATTGTTATCAGCCTCTCTGCCTGCCTCTATATCAAGCGCCTGATGTCGGATGCGAACCAGCGAAATAAATTCCAGCGCATCTCTCAGATCAGAACCTCGTCCTTTGGGCAACAGGTCTGATTCCATAACATCATTCAAGCGTTCAAAGGAGTTCTGGGCTAAAGACCCTACTGCCAGAGAATGGACTCTGATTAAATCCGCCAATGGCGCCGTTCCGCGGCGTTTCAGATTTATGGAGTTATTGTGCTGACCGTCCTGCTCCATCACAAAATTCTTAAAGAATCCAAGAGGAGGGGTGCGATTGAGGGCATTTCGGGCCAGGCAGGCAAGAAAGCGGCGATTGTTCTGGGCGCGGTTAGCAACAAAACTCTTTAGCGCTTCAGCCCATTCTATCTTTCCCCAGACCCCTGCCAAATCGAAGAATATTGAGCTGTTAAGCAGCGCCTGGGGGTTCGGGTTATCGATCCAGTCTGTAAAGCAGGCTTCCCATTCCTGCCGGGTCTTACGCCACTCGGGATTGGTCGCCATTATCTTGCCTTTACAGTAACTGTATCCACATAGGGCTAAGCCATCACATACAAAGGTTGCTAGTTTTTCAAAATAGTTACCATGAAGCGTCGGGTTATAGCTGTCATGCAGAATTAAGGCATTGTCCTGATCGGTGACAATAAGTTGTTCATCACGGGCCATGGAACCAAGAGCCAGAAAGCAGTATGGAATGGGGGGCGGGCCAAATTTCTCTTCAGCCAATTCCAATAGTCGTTGTTTAAAACTACTGCCAATAACCGCCATCGCGCTGCCAATCATATGAGAGTTGGCATCCTCATTAACCATCCGTACAAAACAAGCTTTAACTGCTTCTGAAGCCGTTTTTAACTCTTCAACGTTTTGTGAGTGGAAAATACCGCTGACCACATAGAGGCTGTTTTGAGATTCATAGCGAACGATATCTGAAAGGGCAATGACGCCAATGGTTTTTTTTCGCTTTAAAATTGGAAGATGATGCAGGTTATAGCGAAGCATCGTTAGCATCGCTTCAAATACATAAGCATGGTGATCGAGATTGATCAGTTCGGTGGTCATTATGTTTGCCACCGGTGTTTGAGAAGAGAGCCCTTTAGCCAACACTCTGTTTCGCAAATCCCGGTTGGTGATAATTCCGATCACGGCCGCGTTTGTTGGTTTTTGGTCTCTATTCAGGTCTGGAAGATTGTTTGAATCACTGTCCTGCTGTGGATCAGTAATCAGTATGGAAGAGACCCCTTCTTCGGTCATAATGACCGCGGCTTCCTGGATTGTCGCTGATTTGGAGACTGTGACGGGCTCGCGAGTAATCAGTGCCGTCACTTTTGAGGTCAGGGATTCGTTGGCATCTTCACGGCGAGATACGGCCTGCCGTAAGCGTGTACGATCCTGCACTTCGACGAAATCAGCAAACTCGTCACTGCTCTCATAAAGATTGTCAAAAACAGTTTCAGGTATAAAGTAAACCAGAGTATCTTCCAGCGCTTTGGTGGGGAGGCGGACCCGCCGATTCATTAACAGGCCCATTTGACCGAATAAATCGCCTTCACTCAGACGGTTATACAGTTCTCCATTACGGCGATAAATTTCCACCGCGCCACTCCGAATCAGGTAGAGATCATGAATCTCATCGCCAAAGTTAAGAATCTCGCTGCCTGCCCTGAAATAGCCCACTTCGATTTGTTGAGCGATAGAATGAAGGGTCTCTTCCGGTAACTTGCTGAAAGGTGGGTATTGGCCTAGAAAAGTGAATATTTCAAGTTGTTCCGCCTGCATATTGACTCTCTTTCTCACTCTTTCTTTTGCTAAAAGGGAGGCTTTCTATTAACTGGCTACTGCCTGTCAGCAATCGTTCTGTGGGTAGTCCTCTCGGTGCGAGGGGCATTAGGCTTCTTAGTGTATAGCCTGAAGCCTTTATTATTTGTTTACCAGCGTCGGAAACCTCGTTGTTAACGACTTATGCTCAACCGGTCTTAATCAGAATCGGATAGTCTAATGATTGCTTACTTTAATGGCGCTATCGGGCTCCTTATCAAATAGATACCGTTTTCCGTATTTGACAGCCTGGGAACCCGAGAGGTATTGCCTTGATTTTACGGGGGTTGTACTTACTTTGGACAAATCAAGTGTAGCGCTATGTTGACGTTTTTAATACTCAGGCAGTGACTCTCTTCGGGGGAATTGTCGCTGCAGCGCCGCAATCACGGGAAAGTTTGTGATTTGACACAGATGTCGATATTGGGCATGAACTCTCACATTTATGTCGTTATAAGAATGATGACCTTTTGATCAGGTCCGTAAGATGGCTATGGGAAACTGCAAGGTTAGCCTTTGCTGCTTGGATTGGCTGGTGAGAAGCTGATCCAAGCCGCAAAGTAGAACTCGGTTTGTTCGGCAGTATTTCATTAATTTAAGGCGCAAGGATCGCAGCCTTAGCTATCTGAGGCCTCTAACCCGATGTGTTCACAACGAGACCAATATCCGTCGATAAACCACCAGTCATAGGGGGAAATGAAACGGCTATGCGTGCTTTTTAGCCGCGGGTGAAATGTCGGGTTAGATGCAACAAAAACAATAATTAAAGTGGGAGTAATTCGATGAATGAGAATGCTCAGTTATCGGGGAGTCTGGCTGATCAACCAGACTCAGCATATGACACGGATTACAAAGCGGGGCAGGACAATGTCCAAATAATGGGCATGGATGTTCACAACCCGGTATTTGGAACCAGCGCTGCGCTGATTCTTTTATTCGTGGTTGGTGCGCTGGTATTTCCAGCAGAATCGAAAGAACTGCTGGTAGGGGCGCGTGGATGGTCAATCAATAACTTTGACTGGCTGTTCATGATTGGCGGAAATGTTTTTGTCGTATTCTGCCTGGCAATGATTGTATTGCCAGTCGGTAAGATTCGTCTTGGTGGTGCTCAGGCAAAACCAGAATTCTCCAGACCGTCCTGGTTGGCCATGCTGTTTGCCGCTGGCATGGGGATTGGGCTTATGTTCTGGAGTGTGGCAGAACCCGTTGCCTACTATACTGATTGGTACGGCACCCCGCTGAATGCTGCAGCCAATACGCCTGAAGGTGCGTCGATGGCACTAGGGGCGACGATGTTCCATTGGGGCTTGCACCCTTGGGCGATCTACGGTGTTGTTGCACTGGCTCTGGCATTTTTTACCTATAATAAAGGTTTACCACTGACCATTCGCTCGGCCTTTTACCCGCTGTTAGGGGATAGGGTCTGGGGTCCTATCGGTCATGTGATCGATATTCTGGCCGTGCTGGCCACTATCTTTGGTCTGGCGACTTCTCTGGGGTTAGGGGCACAGCAGGCAACCAGTGGTCTTAGCCATCTGTTTGGCATGGATAACACGATTAATACTCAGATAGGGGTCATCGTCGCAGTAACTGCTATCGCGCTCTATTCTGTTGTTCGTGGTATGGATGGTGGGGTAAAACTGCTCAGTAATATCAATATGCTGATCGCAGCGGCGCTGCTGCTATTTATTATAGTTGTGGGTTCGATTGGCGGATTCTTTGGTAATTTTGGTCTATTACTGGGTAGCTATGTTGAGAACATTATACCGCTGAGTAACTGGGTTGGGCGTGAGGACGAAACCTGGTACCACGGTTGGACGGTATTCTATTGGGCCTGGTGGATTTCCTGGTCTCCTTTTGTTGGTATGTTTATCGCCCGGGTCTCCAAAGGACGCACCGTCCGTGAGTTTATGATTGCGGTGTTGCTGGTTCCAACGTTGATGTCTGCCGTATGGATGTCTGCATTTGGTGGAAATGCCCTGGATCAGGTACAAGGTAATATCGGTGAATTGGCCAATGGTGTTGGTGACGTGTCTCTGACGATGTTCCACATGTTGGCGAACCTACCCTTAGCTGAAATTACTTCGGCGCTCGCTATTATTCTGGTATTGGTGTTCTTTATTACCTCGTCTGACTCTGGATCTCTGGTAATAGACAGTATTACTGCCGGCGGTAAAGTAGATGCTCCTGTGGCACAGCGTATCTTCTGGGCGGTTATGCAAGGGCTTATTGCAGGTGTTCTTTTGTTTGGTGGTGGGGCCGATGCACTCAAGGCGCTGCAAGCCGGTGCTATCACTGCCGGGTTACCGTTTACCGCAATTTTGCTGTTGATGTGCGTTAGCCTTTATAAAGGGTTAAGGCAGGAACTACGCTAGCGGTTGTATACTCCGGTATAAAATTCCGCTCGATACGATAGCTCAGGGTTCTAATCAAGCCGGCCATTGCGCCGGCTTTTTCTGTTCAGAAAAGGTGGTTGATTAGACTGATGTAAAACCGGAACTTTACCCAACAAGCGTTAATCGATTTATCCTTAACGGATAAAGCATCTGATAAAGATCGAGGAGTAGCTGATATGATGATTGCAGATTTGGTTGATCAGGATGACTTTCGTGAAAGACTGATCAGTATCGGAGTACCGCTCTGTGCTGATCTCAGTCCGGGGGAATCGGTGCGGGCTGCGTTGGCTTGGCGAGAGCGACAGGATGAAAGCGTCCGGCAGCAACTGGATCAACTGTTCCAGACATTGCTGGAAAATGCTGATCTATTGTTGCCGGAGGTCAAGAGCGCTATTCTCAGCCCATCGCTACCATGACCAGGCCAACGAACATGATAATGACTCCTAATAATCGTGGTAGGCCGACCTGTTCTTTAAGAATCAGCAAGCCCAGTATGACTCCTATTGGGATACTCAACTGCCTGAATGCTACAACGTAGCTGACGTCATCAACATACAGCATGGCGGCTAATACCAGCGCATAGGTAAAGGTGGTTCCTATCCCCACCAGAATAATAGGCCGTTTGGGGGCGTTTGATAATTCCCGGATTTGCTGACGTCCGCCGGGTAACAGTAGCAGAGTCAGCAGAAAGCTGAGAGCGGCGAAAATACTCATCAGAGAAATATAGAGCAACGAAGCATCAATGGACGTCAGTTGCAGATCCTGACGTAACTGTTGCAGGGCTTGACTGTCTATCACCGAGTAAGCCGTTGTACCAAGCGCTGCCAGAATGGCAAAAAAGCAACCAAGGTTTAAATATTGGCCGATATGCCACTGATTGAGTCGGCTTAAAGGTAGCAGGAAAGTACCGATAACGATCAACAGCATGCCAAACAGCGCAATCTGGCTGAGAGCCTCAATACCGCTGGTTATCAGCGTGAAGGTACCGACCATCAGTACCGGCATGGCTCGTGCTATCGGATAAGCAATGGATAGATCACCGTTTCGGTAAGCAGCTCCCAATGCCATATTATAAAACGTCTGTGAGATCCCGGTGGCCATTAAGAGCCACCAAACCTGTTGCGGAATATAGTGAAGATAATCGAGGTAATAGATCAACACGGGCAGCAGGCTGATAGCACCGACTGCCATGGCTGCCATCAAAAAGGCCGCACTTGCCTGGCGGCTTTTGACCAGCATATTCCAACCCGCATGAATAAATGCAGAGATGATAACCAGTACAATTGCGGTTAGGGTCACTCGATCCTGGCCTGCAATGAACCGTCCAAAATATCAAAAATCTGGGCAACGTTGCTCAGTACATAATCGGCATCTTCAGCAAGCTGTTCCCGATTACTGGTACCGGTAAGCACACCCACGGTTAATCCTGCACCGGCACTACGGCCCATCTCTATATCATGCAAATTGTCACCAATTACAATCACCTCTTCCTGGCGAAGCCCTGTGTGACGACAGAATGCGTTCACCATGCCTGGACCCGGCTTGGTACCGTGACCGCTGTCGTAACCGCAAATGAAGTCCAGGTCGTCGAGGATACCAAAGGGAGCCAGGGAATGCTCGGCACCTTGCTGACTATCGCTGGTGGCTATCCCCAGTTTGATATCCCGCTGTTTTAGAGTATGAAAAAGTGTCGCCAGATCCGTTACTGGTACTCCGTTTTCTGCTCCTTGCTGACGGAAAATTGCGTCCATTCGAGGCACCAGATCGGCGGGAGCCTGGCCATCGAGTAATGCACTCCAGCATTCAGCAATTTCAGCGGTATTACCGGCGGCAAGCAGTGATCCGCTGCTGATAATATCCTGGTCAGGGTCGTAACCTGCGGCAATTAGCATGCGTTCGGTCAGGGCTATATCCCCGCCGGCAACCCAGCTTGCGGCTTTGTTGATGCCTGGCATCCAGGTCGCCATAAAATCCAACAGGGTGCCGTCTTTGTCAAACAGGATACCTTTATATTGAGTCATTGCATTGCTCTATCTTGGTGGCGTAATAAATTAGGCTTAAAATATGTAGTAAATGTGTCAACAGGTCAGAAGTTATCCACAGTCCCCTCAATCTCTGTTTGGGGATGATCAAAAATATCTGCAGAGCGGATTATCATCCAGGTTCACTCAGAGGCTCGGTCTGGTTCTGTTGACGCAGACGACTGGAGCGAAGCTCACCGGCCAGATCCAATAAGGGATAAGCTACTGAGGCCAGGTGGGAGTTAACCCGTTTTAAATCCCGCAAAATATCCAGAAACAGCGCGCTATCAGTGGGAGACACGGCGATCTGTTCCCGTAATCGGCGTTGGTGTGCCTCGATTGCCAGACGTTCGTTTTCACGAATAGCCATTTTCTGTTCAAGTAACTGTCGAGCGTTACCCAGGTGGCTGGTCATTAATACGCTGAAGGCCAGTTTCATGTTGGACTGAGTTTGCAGATATAGTTTGTCGATTTCTCCTAAGTCAGCCTGGGAGAAGTGGATATTCTGATTGATTGTTCTTTTCACCAGCTCTGCCAGACTTGTTTCGACGATATCGCCAAGGTGCTCAAGATTGGTGGTGAAAGTCATGATTTGGCTACAACGGCGGCGTTCTTCAGTTGTCAGAGACTTACGGCTGAGTTCTGTCAGGTAGAGCTTGATCTTTTCGTGGTACTCATCAACCAGGTCGTCGGTCTGGCAAATTTTTTCTATTGGAGCGCTATTTCTCTGATGTAAGGCATCAAAGCTCTTGTTCACCATTGATTCCAATAAGTCTCCCATCCGAAGTACTTCGCGTAATGCATGGGAAAGTGCGACGGTTGGGCTACCGAGAGCGCTACGGTCCAGGTAGCGGGGTTTCAGACTGGCTTCGTCTTCTATTCGGTCAGGCACCAGTTCTTTAATCAATCTTCCGGCCTGGCCTACCAAGGGCAGGAACAGTAGCGCCAATCCCAGGTTGAACAGCAAATGAAAATTAACCAGTTGGCGAGTGGCATCAGCCTCAAGTAATGGTAGTAAATCACTGACTTGATTTAGCCAGGGAAGGAGTAAAATCACACCACTCAGCCGGAATAAAAAGTTGCCCAATGGAGGACGACGAAGCGCCGGGGCAGCACCCAGCGTGGCTACCAGAGGAGGGAGAGCGCCACCCAGGTTTGCCCCCAGAATCAATGCAAAGCCTACGTTAAGCGGCAGAGAGTCAGCGGCAGCCAATGAGATAACCAATAAAACAGTCGCCAGACTGGAATGGGCCAGAAAGCTGATAAGGGCACCTATCAATAATGCCAGGACGGGCTCCTCTCCGAGAGACGTGAGCAGGAACTGGATGATATCGGACTCCCGCATGGGTGTTGATGCAGTGATAATCAGCTGTAACGCCAGTAACATCAGCCCCAGTCCTATGACCACACGGCCAAGGTGTTTTTGTCGTTCTCCCCGGGCGCTGAGAAACAGACAAACACCGACAAATAAAAATATTGGTTTGAGTAATGACAGATCGAAAGAAAGGGCTTGAGCGACTAAGGTCGTGCCTACGTCTGCGCCTAGCAGTAATGCTAATGCCGGAGCGGCCGAAATCGCTCCCTGGCCGGCAAAAGAGCTGGCCAATAGGGCTGTTGCTGTGCTGCTTTGTAAAAGGCAGGTGATTCCGATACCGACGGTGAAGGCTTTAAAACGGTTGGAGAGACTGCGCCCAAGCTGGCGGCGCAACTTGCCGCCATATGCCCGGGTTATGCCGGTGCGTACCATACGCAGTCCCCAAAGTAGCAGGGCAACCCCCCCCAGCAGGTTGATCAGTACCGTTGTTCCTATTGCCATTTCCACCGTTGTATCTCCATTGATAATGCTGTGACTCCATCCCATGAGAAGGCTGTCAAATAACATCAAATATGCTGACTAACGCGCCTTGTAGATTGCTGTATTCAGTTACCGCTGAGGCTATGATTGCCTTTATCAGGCAACAAAAAGCCCTCCGACCGGAAAATGGTCAGTGAGTGTGTTACTGCTTCGGTTTCTGCGGACTTAAGGTTTAGCTGCTGTTTTAATGACCTGCTGATTGCATCCTGCGACTGCTCAGTACCTTATCCAGCCAATCAAGTTCCATTTCCGGCACGGAGGAGAGCAGTAGGTCCGTGTAATCGTCATAGGGTGGAGAAAGTACTTGGCTACGCTCACCAAAGCGTACTAATTCTCCTTGGTACATGACTGCTATGGTGTCTGATATGGCGCGCACCGTGGCAATATCGTGAGTGATAAAAAGATAGGCCACCTGGTATTGTTCCTGCAATCGCAGTAACAGCTTCAGAATTTCTTCTGCCACCAACGGATCCAGAGCTGAGGTTACCTCATCACAGATAATCAGATCGGGTTTGGCGGCGAGTGCGCGAGCAATACAGATACGTTGTTTCTGGCCACCGGAAAGCTCAGCGGGATAGCGATCAATGTATTTTTCACCCAGTTCGATCAGCTCCAGCAGTTCGATGACTTTTCGACGCTTTTCTGCCCCTCGTAAGCCGAAATAGAATTCCAGTGGCCGACCGATTATCTGGTCGATAGTCTGGCGCGGATTCATTGCCACATCTGCCATCTGGTAGATCATCTGTAAACGCCGCAGTTGTTCTTTGTCACGACGTTTCAGTTCGGCAGGTAATGGAGTTCCGTTAAATAACACCTTGCCTTGCTGCTGGGGCAGCAGTCCTGTCACAACTCTGGCCATGGTGGACTTTCCTGATCCGGATTCACCAACGATGGACAGTGTCTGTCCGGCATGAAGTTGCAGTGATATGTCGCTTAGAATCTGATTAACACCATCGTAGGAGGCACTGATGTTTTCTACCCTTAGCAGCGGGGTTTTATCCGGTGATTCAGTCACCGGTTTTTGAGTAGAGCGCACAGTGACCAGGCTTTGTGTATATTGCTCCTGAGGGCTGTTGATAATCTGTTCTGTTGTTCCGTATTCGACAGTTTTTCCATTTTTCAGCACCATTATTTCGTCAGAAATCTGAGCCACCACCGCCAGATCATGGGTAATGTAGAGTGCCGCCGTATGAGTTTCACGGATGGCGTGCTTGATCGCCGCCAGTACATCGATCTGGGTGGTCACATCCAGTGCCGTAGTGGGTTCATCAAAGACAATCAGGTCTGGTTTGGAGCACAGGGCCATCGCTGTCATTGCTCGCTGCAATTGACCTCCGGAAACCTGGTGAGGATAGCGTTGTCCGAATTTGTCCGGCTCAGGCAAACCCAGCTTATCAAAAAGCTGATCGGCAAAGGCTGTGGCTTCAGTCCGAGACATAAGACCGTGCTCCAGCGCTGATTCGATCACCTGATCACCCAGGCGGTGAGCCGGATTAAAGGCGGCTGCAGCCGATTGCGCTACATAGGCGACCTTGACTCCACGGATCTGACGAATGCTCTTATGGTTGAAACTCAGGATATCTTCACCGTTAAGGAATACTTCTCCTCCGGTTATCTCACAACCTCCCCGGCCATAGGCCATGGCTGAGAGTCCAATGGTTGATTTACCGGCACCGGATTCACCAATCAATCCCAGAACGTGACCCTTCTGCAGTTGAAATGATATTTTATCAACGATCACAATATGGTGATTTTTTTCACCGGGGAAGGAGATATTGGCTCCGATACGAAGGTTTCTAACATCCAGTAAGGGGGGGGCAGCTTTCGTATTCTCAGTACGGTTGAGATCCCGGGTTACTTGAGTTGAATGAGACATTAGCCCCGACCTCCCTTCAGGCTGGTGGTTCGGCTCAGGATCGAATCGACAACCAGGTTGATGCTGATCGTCAGGATTGCAATCGCTCCGGCAGGAATCAACGCAGCGGGAATACCAAAAACAATACCATCCTTATTCTCTTTCACCATGCTTCCCCAGTCGGCTTCGGGAGGCTGAATACCCAGGCCCAGGAAGCTCAGTGTACTGAGGAACAGTACGGCAAAGGCAAAGCGTAATCCGAATTCAGCAAAAAGCGGGGTCAGGGCGTTAGGCAAAATTTCCCGGAAAATAATCCAAAGGGTTTTTTCACCGCGCAGTCGAGCCGCCTCGACAAAATCCAGGACCGCGATATCGACCGCTACAGCCCGGGATAAACGAAACACTCGAGTAGAGTCCAGAACCCCCATAACCAGTATCAGAGTGAGCATATTAACCGGTAGTACGGACAGCACTACCAAAGCAAAGATCAAAGTTGGAATAGCCATCATCAGATCGTTAAGCCGACTAAGGGACTGATCGATAATCCCCCCCCGAACAGCAGCCAGAAAGCCTAAAAAACTGCCCATAAAGAAGGACAGCAGGGTCGCCGCTCCAGCAACAAAGAAAGTATTTCTGGCACCGTAAATAAGCCGTGTTAACAGATCACGACCAATCTGATCGGTCCCCAGCCAGAACTGAGCTGAAATAGGTTCCCAGACATCTCCGACCACCTCGTCAGGACCATAGGGAGCGACCCAGGGGGCGAAGATTGCAGAACCGGCAAAGACAATCAATCCCAGCAGGCCCAGTCTGGCTCCCCAAGATAAATGAACCAACATGATGCTTCTTTTCTCCAGAGCGTTAGACATCAGCCCGAACAGGCCGGCCCACGCACCATTTGCCACTCTTACAAGCATGGCATACCTCACTTAGGGTGTCGCAGTCGTGGGTTGGCGATAATGGCCATAATGTCTGCAAACATGTTTAGAAAAATATAGATGGCCGCAAAAATGAGTCCAGCAGCCTGTACCACAGGTACATCGCGTTTGGTGACATGATCAACCAGCAGTTGGCCCATACCGGGATAGACAAAGATGATTTCCACCACCACAACCCCGACCACCAGATACGCCATATTCAGTACTACGACCGTGATAATGGGGGATATTGCGTTAGGGAAGGCATGATGAAAGATGATCTTAAATGGACTTAATCCTTTCAGTTCAGCGGTTTCTACATAGGGGCTGGACATCACATTGAGAATAGCTGCACGGGTCATTCGCATCATATGAGCCAGTACTACCAGTGTCAGGGTTGCACAGGGTAGAGCGATTGCAGTCATCTGATCCAGAAACGGCATACCCTCATAAATAATGGAGGTTGAAGGGAACAGGTTCCAGGTCACAGCAAAGAACATGATCAGCAGATAGCCAATAAAGAACTCCGGTAGGGATATGGCTGCCAACGTTGTCATCGATATAAATTTATCGATAAATCCGTCTCGATAATGGACGGCGATCATGCCCAGGAATATAGCCAGGGGGACTGCAACCAGCGCAGACCAACCGGCCAGAAACAGCGTATTGCTTAGTCGGCTGGCAATCATCTCGCTGATATCACTGCCGCTGCTGAGAGAAGTTCCCAGGTCGCCCTGCAACATCCCGCCAAACCAATTGAAGTAGCGTGTATGAGCCGGTTCATTCAGGCCCATCTCTGCTCGCAGGTTCGCTAATGCTTCCGGGGTGGCAGACTGACCCAGAATACTCTGGGCCACGTCACCGGGCAGCATCTCAGTGCCAGCAAAGATAACAACGGAAATAGCGATCAGCAGAAGGAAACCAAGCGCAGTGCGCTTGGCGACCATCATGACCAGCGGGTTGGAGAGAGAAACGGTCATTCTTATGCCAGCCAGCAGCGAATCAGCGAATGTCCATTGGACAGCTCAGCAGCTGGGTCTTTGATATACCCCTGAACCTGCTCGGAAACACCGTCAATGTAGTCGTTGAACATTGGAATGATTGCGCCACCATCGTCATGGACCATTTGGCCCATCTCACGATAGAGATCTGCTCGCAGGCCTTGATCCAGCTCGACACGGGCCTGGATCAGCAGCTTATCGAACTTGGGGCGGAACCACTTGGTATCGTTCCAGTCAGCGTCAGACTTATATCCAACAGTGTACATCCCGTCCTGAGTGGGGCGACCACTCCAATAGGATGCGGAGAACGGCTGAACGTTCCAGACATTAGACCAGTAGCCGTCAGAGGGCTCCCGTTTAACTTCGATCTTAATGCCAGCCTTGGCAGCCTGTTGTTGATAGAGAACGGCAGCATCAACGGCGCCGGAGAATGCAGCATCTGATACTCGCAGTACGACCGGACCTGAGTGCCCTGACTTTTTGTAGTGATGGGCTGCTCTATCGGGATCATAGACCCGTTGTTTGATATCAGTAGGGAACAGGTCATAGGCTTTATTGATAGGGAAGTCATTACCGACCGAGCCATAGCCATGGAGGACTCGTTTGACAAGTGCTTCACGGTCAATAGCATTTTTCATCGCCAGTCGCAGGTCAAGATTGTCAAATGGAGCCTTATCGCAATGCATCAGGAAGGGGTAGTGACCTCGACCGGAGGTATTCTCGATATTTATTTTAGGCATACGGGCCAGCAATTTTGCTGTTTTAGGATCGACCCGGTTGATCATGTGAACACGCCCTGATTGCAGTGCCGACATACGTGCTGTTTGGTCATTCAGTACCAGTATTTCAACAGTATCTGCGTGGCCGACGGAATCATTCCAGTAACCGGCGTATTTCTTGCCCATATAGCGAATGCCATGTTCAGCCACTTCTACCTGATAAGGGCCTGTGCCGATACCAGCATCCGGTTTATCAAAGCCGCCACCCGGTTGAATCACCAGATGATAGTCGGACATCAGATAAGGTAAATCTGCGTTGCCTGATTTAAGCGTCACAACCACTTCGTATTGTCCGGCGGCTTCTACTTTCTCAATGCCTCGCATAATCCCCAGAGCACCGGACTTGGTTTCTTCTCCGGAATGACGCTGCAGGGTTTTAACCACATCATCGGCAACCAGCTCTTTACCATTATGGAAAGTGACACCCTTACGCAGGTGGAAGTGCCATACCTTGGCTCCAGGTTCTGCTTCGAAAGACTCTGCCAGATGAGGCGTAACAGATCCGTCTATTGGTGAGGTTTCTACCAGTGTCTCAGCCCAGCAATAGCCGAAATGGAAAGGAACTTGGGAGGCATTAAGCGCAGGATCAAGGCTGTCGGTAGCGCTGCCGCCTACCAGCCCCAATACCAGGTTGCCGCCTTTTTTAGGGCCTGCCGCCATGACACTTTGACTTAGCAGTGAGCTGGCAAAAGGCAAGGCAACTCCCAGGGTACCTGCCATACCGAGAAAGTCTCGGCGACTCATACGCCCTTTGGCTACTTCTTTACTCAGCTGTTTCAGTTTGTCCGACATACTTAACCTCGTTGTTCCATGTTCAAATTGGGTGACTCGCCTAGGATCATCTTTATAGTATCGGATGATTTAAGGAGATGTGCGACCGGAGTGAGATCGAATCAAAGATGTTCCTGACAGCTCGGAATCCGCACATCTGGGATCCGAAAACAGTGAGGGATGAGCGCTTGGATACAGCGTCTCGGTAAAGCAGCATGGTAACTTCCCTAGTAGTTATTTTTGTCAGGGGGTTAGAGATCTATCGCTAGCTCTCTCGATTTTTTAAGATGTTACAAGTCAATCATGTCAAAAAACAACCAAAGAAAAAATGTAGAATTTCCATCACTATTGTTTAGATATTCTAATGATTGTTTTGTTTGAGTCTACCTGAACAATCACAAAACTGTCATAGTATTACGCTTTAATTGTCTGTTTTTGACAAAATCATGTAATGCTACTTTATCTGTGATGAGTTTAGTTATATCGAACGCTATAGAAATGCTAATGATTTTTAGAGCCTGTATTTCATCCTTGTCTTGCTGCGTTGATCAGTGTTTACGGAGAGCATCACTATGCATCGTCTGAAAAAGACCTTACCTCCCCTTAATGCTCTGCGGGCTTTTGAATCTGCTGCGCGTCTGCAGAATCTAACCCGAGCGGCAGAAGAACTGCATGTTACTCAGGGGGCGGTCAGTCAGCAGATAAAGCTATTAGAAGAATACCTTGAGACTCCGTTGTTTGTTCGCAGAGCGCGCCGGCTGGAGCTAACCGACAGTGCACGGGCTTATCTGCCGGTTCTGACAGAAGCATTTGGCAATGTACTTGCCAGCACAAATGAGCTGTTTGTAACGGACTACCGCCCGGTTGTTAAAGTGAAGTGCGGAACCACCTTTGCACAACGCTGGCTGATCACTCGGTTGCCACGTTTTTTTAAGCAATATCCGGATTATCGGTTGCGATTACTGACGGCGGTATGGCCATCAGACCAGGGCGTTAATGAGGCGGATCTGGAGATCTGTCATGGCTATGGAGAATATGCCGGGCTTAAAGTTCAACGTATTATTAAAGAGCACTGGATGGTTGTGGCGAGCCCTGCGTTTATTGCATCTCATGAAGAGCTGTCTGATATTGAACACTTTAAGTCCTTACCACTGATCAGCACGCTGGGGTACAAGGAAGGTTGGCACAGCTGGTTTTCAGACCTGGGACTCCCCGAGTTTCAGGCGACACCGGTTTTTGAAAGCGATAACACCTCCATGGCTTTGGATATGGCGATTGCTGGTATTGGATTATTGCTGGGGCTTTCTTCTAATTTACGTGGAGCTTTGACCGAACAATCAGTCGTTCAGGCCCATCCACATACCATGGAAGCGGAAGGAGGACAGTACCTGGTGCTGCCCAACCGCCCAATCACACCAAAAGTTAATGCATTTTGTGAATGGCTGATGGAGGAGTTGAAAGAACACCCGGATCGGGACTGTATCGATTGGTGACAAGCAGTCATTTTGGCAATTACAGATCGAACCTGTTGAGTTTTCCCCAAGCCAGCCATGCTAGTAATTATCTGGTGTACAAGCAGCAATTGATTGTGCTTGGTGTATTGCTACAGAAATACTATCCACGTAATAGGCTATAGGCCTTGAATCTTTTCTACAATTAACCTGCCGATCTCGGCGATCATACGGTTTCGTGTTGAAAAATCCACCTCGTTCTCTGTCAGGTAAATGGTAACCAGGGTAGGCCCTTTGTTTGGAGGCATGATGAACGCGATGATCGAGCGTGAGCCGTATCCCCCCGCGCCGGATTTATCGCCAATTTTCCAACCTTCAGGCAAGGATGTTCGGAGCAAATCGTCTGCGACCTTGTCATTGATCATCCAATCTGTGAGCTGTTTGCGCGAAGACATTGAAAGAACTTTGCCAAAAAGCAGCTTTTCGAGAGTTCCCAATGCTGCTGTTGGTGTCGTTGTATCGCGAAGATCACCGGGTACTCCCTCGTTTAATTTGGTTTCCCAACGATCCAGACGAGTTATGTCATCTCCAATTTTTCGCAGAAACATAGTTAATCCTTGGGGGCCTCCGATCATGTCTAAAAGTAAATTTGCCGCTGTGTTGTCACTCATAGTTATAGTTGCTTCGCACAGCTCGCCAACTGACATGCCTGTTTGAACACGTTTTTCAGTAATAGGTGACCAGCTGACGATCTCTGATTTTTTAAACGTAATCGGTCGATTCAGGCTCTCTTTGCCTGCATCTACCTTTGCCAGAATAGCTCCGCAGAGCTGAACCTTGAACGTACTGGATACGGGGAAACGACTATCGGCTTTGTATGTCCATTTATCACCACTGTGGAGATTGAGTATTGCCACTCCAATTCGACCGTCGAGCTTACTTTCGATTGCTGCAATCTTCTTCTGAAATTCTTCTTGAGCCTGAACGCTATGAGTGAAGGTTATTGCAGCAAGAGCGAATATTCCAACTCGGAAAGTTTTTAGTAAAAGTGCGCAAACAGGTAACATAGGGTTTCAGCTTCCTTCATGATGAAAGTTCGGAGGATATGTGCTTTTAATTCGTGTAAACCGTGCTTCTAAAATCACTGTCATTCAAAAAAAATTTGACAAAGCAATCCTAATAAATCGATATTCGTACATCAAACGACAATATTTTGAATAGCTTATAAAATTAATTTATATCTATGGATCGTCCACGCCTCCCTTTTACTGGCCTTCGTGCTTTTGAAGTGTCCGCCCGGCAAGGTAGTTTTACGCAAGCAGCGGTGGAGCTTTGCGTCAGCCAAGCAGCCGTCAGTCATCAAGTCATCAGTCTTGAAGAGGCGCTGGGTGTCACATTATTCAATCGCACACCCAAGGGACTGATATTGACAGATGAAGGCCAGGCGCTCCTACCAGTATTAACTAAGTCTTTTGACTCAATCGGAAGTGTATTGGATCGTTTTATGGGTGGACGGTACATGGAAACGATTAATGTTGGAGTCGTAACGACATTTGCAGTTGGTTGGCTTATTGAAAATCTGCCGAGGTTTTTACGGTTGCACCCTGGTATCGACGTGAGAGTATCCACCAATAATAATAAAGTGGACTTATCCAAAGAAGGGCTCGATATGGCTATTCGTTTTGGCGATGGTGCTTGGGCGGGTCTAGAAGCCGTGCCACTGATTGAAACGCCGCTCACTCCAATGTGTGCTCCCGAAATAGCGAAGCGCCTGCAGCATCCTGCAGCTTTGCACAAAGAGGTATTGCTGCGTTCCTATCGCAATAGCGAGTGGCCTGCTTGGTTTGAAATGGTGGGCGAGAGTTGTCCCGACTTACGCGGACCACTCTTTGATTCTTCTATTGCAATGGCTGATATGGCTGAAGCCGGTGCGGGCGTCGCTCTGCTGCCTGCGAGAATGTTACCAAGACGGGTAAGTCTAGGGCGACTTGTCCAGCCTTATCAAGACGAGATTAGAACTGGGTGCTATTGGTTGACCTTTCCAAAGGCCAAGACGATTTCTCCAGCGATGAGTATGTTTGAAAACTGGATTCGTACAGAGATAAGAACCCTTTAAAATGGCTTGGTAATGCTACCTTGCCCTGAATACTCTTTTCCCCTAGCCCTTGTTGTTTGTATAGCTGGATTCTGGTCCCACCGATGGTCACGCTGTGGTCGTGGATTATCTGATTTTCCTTCAGTTACACTGCTTCTATTGATGGACTGTAAACAAATACAACAGATACAGGAGCAAATCCGATGACCGCAGGTATCCGTACAGAATCAGACCTCTCAACCGCTGAAAAAGAGATGCTTATAAACGGGCTGAGGTCAAAGGGGTACAAGCAGACTGAGGACACTCAGTATCCAAGAAAGCTGGAGTTTTCAGTTTCTTCCTATAGCTCAGATCCTCTTAGCCCAAGTGATCCGCAATCTTGGGTAGTTAAGTTTGATCCAGTCCATCGCAGGTAAATGCATTTCATGAATGGTTGATGGAGGTGTTGAACCAGCACTTTGCCATTACTGATGTCTCTTAACCTCCATAAACATTGAGCGAAGGGCTCTATAATGGGCGGGCCCTTCTGATCCCCTTCTGCATTCGGCTGGATTTAACCATAACCTGACTCTTAACTATGTTAGTATGGACGTTCACCCCACCGCTTAGTGGGGACCTCTTGTTGACATCCGGCTTAAGCAGGTCGGCGCGATCCTGCTGCCCCTCTGAGCCCATGTTTACCCGAGGTTCTTCATGTCTGATATTCCGCAGCTTCCTTCGCAGGCCCGCTATTATTCCCCGCAAGGGCCGCCTACCCCAACTCCGCAGCTGCCCTTCGCCAAGGGGGTCTTTAATATTCCTGTGCTATCGCCATCACCTAATAACCCCAAACACCTCACAACTGCCATTGTATATTGCGAAGCAAACTTCGGTGCCATCGACGGCAAGACTGCTAACGGTCTAGTCCGACACTCAGAAAAATACCAAATACTATCGGTCATTGACAGCGAGAAAGCGGGGCTGGATGCTGGTATGGTGCTTGACGGAGAGCCAAATGCTATCCCTGTCTGTCGGGATCTGGCCGATGCCTTATCTCGCACTGTTGAGATTCCCGATTTCTTTATCTTCGGCATGGCACCTTCCAGCGGCATGCTCTCGGTGGCCGAGCGGGGTCTGGTGCTCGATGCCATTGACCTGGGTATGAATATTGTCAACGGCCTTCATGAGTTTCTGAACGACGACCCTGAATTTATCGCAGCGAGCCGTGCTAATCATGTGACGATCCTTGATGTCCGAAAACCCCGAGCGAAGAAAGACCTGAGGATGTTCAGCGGCCGCATCAAAGAGGTGAGCTGCCCGCGTATTGCTGTGTTAGGTACAGATTGCGCCATCGGTAAGCGCACCACGGCAACCGTTCTCACTCGGGCTCTGCGAGATCGCGGTATGAACGTGGTCATGGTCGGCACGGGCCAGACCGGTTTGATCCAGGGAGCACGCTACGGTATTGCTCTCGATGCGGTGCCTTCGCAGTTTTGCGCAGGGGAGCTGGAAGCGATCATATTCGAGGCATTTGAAGCGGAACAGCCTGACCTGATTATCATCGAGGGCCAGGGTGCTCTCAGTCATCCTGCATTTTCAACGACTTCGTTTATCCTTCGGGGCAGCTGTCCTGACGGTGTCATCTTACAACATGCACCGGGCCGTGCCTTTCGCTGCGACTTTGACCGAATGGCCATGCCGCTGCCGGCTGACGAGATTAATCTGATCCAGACCTTTGCCGACACCCAGGTCATCGGCTTGACCCTCAATCATGAAAATATGACCGATGCTGACGTCAGTATTGCCGTCGATGCCTATGAGCAAGAGCTAGGTATTCCAGCCACTGATGCGCTGACCCGGTCGCCGGCGCGCCTCGTAGATATGGTACTCGAGGCATTCCCTGAACTGGGGGAAAAGCTGACCGCGTGTGCACTATGAACGCACCACGCCTGGAAGTTGACCTCGACAAGATTCATCACAATGCCAAGATATTGGTCTCCCGGTTGGCTGCCTGCGGTATTTCGGTTACCGCGGTGATGAAATCAAGTCTCGGCTCTCCCGAGATCGCCCGCGCCGTCATGCGCGCAGGGGTGAGTATGATTGGCGACTCACGAATGGAGAACATCGAAGCGATGAGTCGCGCAGGCATCAATGCACCGATGATGCTGATTCGCTCACCGATGATCAGCGATGCTCATCGGGTCGTACGCTATGCCGACTTGAGCCTCAACAGTGAACTCGACGTTATCCGTCAACTCTCCTATGCGGCAAAAGCCGCCGGGAAACGGCACGGCGTCGTGCTGATGGTGGAGCTGGGTGATCTCCGTGAAGGGATTATGCCGGCCGACCTGGAGCAAAGCATCGCTTCAGTGCTGGATATGCCGAGCATCGAGCTAAAGGGGATTGGCGCCAATCTGGCATGCCATTGCGGCGTGTCGCCAGACAGCCGCAATATGGATCAGTTGTCCGCGTTGACGCGCTCCATGGAAACTACTTTCGGCATAAGCCTGGAGATCGTGTCGGGTGGCAATTCAGCCAATCTAAACTGGGGGTTCAGCGGTGCAGACACCGGTCGCATCAATAACCTTAGGTTGGGTGAATCGATTCTGCTGGGGTGTGAACCCCTGCATCGTCAGCCGATTGAAGGTCTCTATACCGATGCGATCACCCTGGTCGCCGAAGTGATCGAATCGAAGGTCAAACCATCGCAGCCCTGGGGAGAGATCGGCCAAAACGCGTTCGGTGAAAAAGTACCGATGGTTGACCGGGGTAACATCGCCCAGGCGATTCTGGCGATCGGTCGACAGGATGTAGATCCCGACGGTCTTGAGAGTCATCTGGGTATCGATATTATCGGTGCCAGCAGTGATCATCTTATTATGGATTGCGGCGACCATTTCTTGCCGGTCGGCGCAGAAGTCAGGTTTCAACTCAATTACAGCGCCATGGTTCGTGCCATGACCTCACCTTTTGTTACTAAGGTTCTACGGGCATCTTGAGCTTCATGCACGACTCAGAAGTGATGTTTTGTGTAGAAGACGGGATTGATCCAAACTGTAGACGATTATGACCGCTTCAGAGAAGTTGAAAGAGAGGGGGTCTGTTATTGAGATGGTGGCAGCGGCTCTGCGTCCTGAAGTCGCATATCTGTTGCTACAATCAAGGTATTAAAGATACCGGGGTGTCATCGGCGGGGGCTGTCTTTATTCTACTTGTCTGGTTTATTCCCTGGAAATCCAATTAGAAGAAAATAGTGTTGACTCTAAGCTGGTTTCGTATAAGCTTAGCTTAGCTTGAAAGTACATCTAAATATTTATGCACTCCTTTTCGATCTCCTATCTCTAGCAGTTCGTCCTGTTTTTCATAAGTAATATCTTTACTTCCAATCAAAATGGGTCTTATCAAAGACCGTAATTACTCTTGAATAAACAGGATACAATATATGTCTACTACTGGTACCGTTAAGTGGTTCAACGAAGCTAAAGGTTTTGGTTTTATCGAGCAGGAGTCTGGTCCAGACGTTTTTGCTCATTTTAGTGCTATTTCTGGTTCGGGTTTTAAAACCTTAACTGAAGGCCAAAGAGTTCAGTTCGCTGTTACTCAGGGGCAGAAAGGCCCTCAGGCAGAGAACATCGAAGCTATCTAATGATTTGACCGTTACCTGGCCTGCTGAGAATTAAATACAGGTCAGATCTCTGGTCTTGATAAGCTGAGAAATCAAAAAAAGCAGAACCGAAAGGTTCTGCTTTTTTTTTGCCGGGTTCTATAAAACCAGACTCAATTCATCAGCAATAAAATCAAAGACTCTGCGAACCCTCAGGTTGGTTCGTAGTTCTTGATGGCATACCAACCAAACAGGCAGTTGCATAACCGGACCCATGTGTTCAAATGCACGAACAAGGCTTGGTTCTTGATCGCCCATCTGTTCAGGAAAGAAAATCACACCCAGGCCTTCCTTGCACAGTCCCAATTGTAATAGCTGAAATGAAGTCATCAGTTGAAAGTTCTGTTTCGATAGCTGCCAACCTTGTTGGCTGAGTACATCTGATACTGAGGTACTTCGATCAAAACCAATGATCTGAATCTCCGTAAGTTCAGAAAAATCTGAGAATACTGGTAGTTGCGCCAGGTACTCTTGCGTTCCATAAAGCCAGATAACTTCTTCCCCTAGTTTTTTGGCGATCAAATCATTCTGTGTTGGGCGAAAACTCCGAATTGCTATATCTGCTTCTCGTCGTTTGAGATCGCTGGGTTCGTTAGTCACAATCACTTCAATATCAATACCCGGTTCTTCTCGCCGTAATTTCGCGATAATTTTTGGTAACCGAAATGCTGCATCTAGCTCTCCGGCAGAAACAATCACAGAGCCTTCAATCTGTTGAGATTGTCCGGTCGCAGCTAATGAAAATTGCAGAGCGGCGTTACCCATTGAACGTGCGTGTTCTAATAATTCCATTCCACTGCCAGTCAAGACTAGACGCTGCCCAACTCGCTCAAATAACCTGATACCCACCTCGGCTTCCAGCGCCGCAACCTGGCGACTGAGTGTCGGTTGTGTCATGCCCAATGCCTTTGCTGCCGCTGATAGAGTTCCTTCTTCTGCGGTAACTAAAAATGCGCGAGTGTGGTTCCAATCGAAGTTTACAGAAGCCCAGTTCATACAAATATGCATACCTGTTATGCGATGTTACTGATATTTATTTTAATATTGTATAAGTATAGTGATTGCCAATGAATTGATATTTGAAGAACAGCCTATGACTACTCTCGTTGTTGGAGCAACTGGGGCAACCGGTCGCTTATTGGTCAAGCAATTACTTGCTCAAGGAGAAAAGGTAAAAATTATCGTCCGCTCAGTCGATGATTTGTCGGATCTCATAAAGAAAAATGATCAGTTAATAATGACTGAGGCCAGCCTATTGGAAATGACCGATGCTGAACTCTTTGAGCAAGTTCAAGGATGTCGTGCAGTGGCTTCATGCCTGGGTCACAATTTAACCTTTAAAGGAATGTTTGGTCAGCCTCGACGTTTAGTAACCGATGCGGTTCAACGCTTATGCTGTGCCATTGAGAAAACAACAGCTGAGGTTCCGGTAAAGTTTATTTTGATGAATACCACCGGCAATCAGAATACGCTGGCGGGTGAAAAAGTGTCTTCAGCACAATCCATTGTTGTTGGATTGATCAGGCACTTGTTACCACCGCATGCGGATAATGAGACAGCTGCTGCATACTTGCAATCGAGTTTCGGAACTCATCAAAAGCGCATTGAATGGGTTGCCGTTAGGCCTGATAGCCTGATCAACGAAGAATCAGTCACTGATTATGATGTCTATGCATCCCCCATTCGCAGTGCCATTTTTGATGCCGGTAAAACGAGCCGAATCAATGTAGCCCACTTCATCTCGCAGTTGATCATTAACGATAACACTTGGGAAAAATGGAAACGCCAAATGCCTGTGATTTACAATGCTGCTTGTTGATGCTGATAAGAATACTGTGGGTTCTTAACCTGATAAACCATCAGCGCTGTCGTCCATCGACAAGAACATGGGTAACATTATCAAGACTAAAAGCTGTTAAACCGGATTTAGAGGCTCGAACAACGGTTGAATAGTCCAGTCGGTTTCAACGTTCATCAGTGCGGCCAGGGTCGGCGCCACTTGTCCCGCCAGGCCTAAACTGACACTTCCCTTCGGTACTCTTGGGCCGGCAAAGATACAGAAACGATAATCTGCTTCGGTGCCGGGCCGCATTCCATGGTTGGACTGGTATTTGGACTGGCCAGTGGTTTTTCCGCTGCTGTTGGCGTCTCTTTCAAAGCTCAGTAGCTTACCTGCCGGGGGGGCAAATACCAGCAGCTCTCGTCGTCGGTCTTCTGGAAGAAAGTCATTACACCAGGGCTCTATACCCACCTCTGCCAGTGTTGCGGTAACCTGTTGTTCTTCGTTTACCGATCTTGGGGCTACCAAGAGCATACCTCCTTCGCTGGACCAGCGAGTCCCCTCCGGTAGTAACCGGTCACAATAGATTGCGTCCGGCATGGGGCTATGCCCATGATCGCTCATGATGGCCAGGTTGTAGCTATCCAGTTGCCCTCCTTGACGCAATCGTTCCAGTAGCGTTCCTACCTGGGCATCGGCGGTGCGCAAAGACCATTCAGCCATGGAGTGCTCGGCTCCATAGGCATGAAGGTAATAATCGGTAATACCTATTTCCAGCAGGATTAAATCAGGGGATTGTTCAGAGTTAGCTAAACCTGCAGCAATATCCATCAGTTGCTGGTCCGCGAGCATGCCTAATGAAAGCCTGGTCGTACTATCCGGGGTAGAGTTCTCTGAAGGAGAGCCATCAGTAGCATGCTCACCGAAAGGGTTAACGACCTGAGTTGAAACTCCAGCCGATTTTAAAGCTTCAATTCGACGATCGGGATCAAGTTCGCGTCCTTCCATTGTCCACTGTATGTCTGTTGGATGCGGGGATTCTCCTCGCGCACGGTTCATCACATCGTCCACCCACCAGGGGTTGTGATAAACATTACAATCCTCAGGGCGGACCATGCCGTAACCAATCCCTGCTACATCTCGTCCGGCGGCCTTGGCAAAACCGGCGATGGTGGGGGTACGAACATCGTAGGCTGTTGACCAGCGAAACTCCTTACCATCCCAAATCTTGTTGCCGTAGACGCCGTGATCAGCAGCGGGACGACCGACAATCATTGAGGTGCGTCCAGGGAATGAAGTACCGCAGACCTCTGGCGTCAATGCTTGAACTTGCATGCCTTGTCTGGACAGCGCATCCAAATGTGGCATCCAGGAGCGACGTTGCTCAAATAGCTGGGCACTGATGCCGTCGATCATAATCAGGATAAGTTTGTTCATAGGGTGTTTCTCTGGTCCAGCACTGGCTTGTCTTGATTTGTGAATGGTTTTAATAACAAATAGCTGCCCGGTCCGACGTAGCACCGGGCGGTATTGTGAGTTTTATTGTTCCGTATTTTATCCCGGCGGCTGTTATTTGTTGTCTCGCTTTGCCTCTATGTCCTTTGTCTTAGCGCAGTGCCTTGATAACGAAGTTTGCCCAGTCTGTCGTGTGTATCAAACCATTGAATTGACTCGTGACAGAATCGGGCCCCCAGGCGATCACCGGGACCGGTGTACTGGTGTGGGTACCAGTAGCCCAAACGGTATTCTGTTGCTTTCCAACCACCGTTGCCAGCAAGTTATGTCGTACTTCAGAGCCGTAAACAAAAAACTCTTTATATTCATTTACTTTAGGGAAGGTCTTTGCGCTCAGGTAACCGTGTCCTTCGACAAAATACTCGTTGTCCTCAGTTTCCAGTACTCTGGCTGCTTCCGCTTCTGAAATGTCAAAACTGGTATGCTGATTGACCAGTTTGGCCAGCGCCGCCGGGGTTTGATCTGCCGTTGCCAGGCTGTCAAATTTGCCGAAAATATCGACATAAGAAGCAGACTGCTGATAGATTCTGTCGAGAGTGTTGAAGTTGCCAAAATTATAGTTAGGTTTAAATTGAGTCCCCTCAAACACTTTGCCCGGCAGATCTCGACCTTCCGGTAAACTGTTGCGGGAGTAGCTAAAACCAAAGCCACCGGTTTCATGGTCAGCCGTTACCACAATCAGGGTATCGTCCCGGCCTTTGGCCCATTCATGCAGATATTCGACGACACCGTCCATTTTTAGCATTTCGTGCAGCATATAGCCGGTATCATTGTCATGAGCAGCCCAATCAATCAAACCTGATTCCACCATCAGGAAGAACCCTTTATCGTTTTTCTCCAATATAGATATGGCTTTCTGGGCCATTTCTTTCAATGTGGGCGTGGTACGCTCAGGATCTTGGCGGTTGAGGCTCTCTTCTATACCGTTAAGGGTCTGGGAATAGGCGAACAGGCCCAGTAGCTTGTCACCACTGGCGGCTTCCAGTTGATTTCTGGTAAAGGCTAGCTGGTAACCCAAGCCGCTGGCTTCCCCTAACAGATTACGTTCATCTTTGCGTTTTGATTTGATGCGTACAGCGCCATCTGTAAGCCTGGTGAGCTGAGCATGGACATCGCCCGTCTTATCATTGGCTCCTTGGGGTATCCAGTGCCGTAAACCTCCACCGAGCATGACATCAACGTCATTGTTAAGCATATCAACAGCGATAGCGTTTTCTTTGGAACGGTGAGTCTGGTGTGCGGCAAAACCAGCGGGTGTGGCGTGAGTGACACGGGTGTCGCTGATCAGGCCGGTGGCTTTACCCATTTTCTCAGCGATTTCCAGCATGGTTTCTGTGGCATGACCATCCTGGTCGGCGCCTATCATTTCAGATCCGGACATTTTGCCACTGGCAAACTGGGTGGCAGAGGCGGCAGAGTCTGTAACCAGGACGTTAGCGGCATCGGTATAGGCCAGTCCAAGCACACCGTCTTTGGCTAATTTTTCCCAGGCACTTTCACGGTTTTTGTCCTTGTAGATTGAATTGGGCGCATGTTTTACGTAACTGTTCAGTAGGCCTACTTGTTGCGGTCCCATACCGTCGCCGATCACAACGATGACGTTTTTTATCTCTCCTGCATAGGCACCAGTGGCCGACAGTGCTGCCGCTCCCAGTGTTATTGCCCAATGTCGTAAAGCCATAATCTGTTCCTCATTTTTATTGTTGTATAAGTGCTGTTCGCATTTGCGTGAAGTCACTCAATATCGCTAACTGTTCTCATTGGTGATCGTTTTTACGTAACTGCTCGGAGCAGGATGTTTGAGGAACATCATGGCAAACTGGTGGCCTAAAAAAAATGGAGTATTTCACAGTGTTATGATTAGAAAATCTAATTAATGAATTTTAAGGTTGAGTGTTTAATGGAATAGAAAGTCCTGGGTTTTATTGTTATCTCGTTGATTTTATTTATTGATATACTTTTTATATCTGGTCTTTAATTATTACTATCATATATTCTAATAGTTAGTTATTAGAATATATGATGATCAGAGGCGTTTTATAATTGTTAAGCTGTCTTTTATAAGGCTTGTGATAAGGGCTGTGCTTTAAAGCCCCGCAGGCTTAAAACAACTTGAGGTCGACGTAGACGACAGCCTCTTAAGGAGGCTGCCGTTGTTAAGTTATTGATACTAAAATAACAGATGGTTTTTAAGCAGCATCCGCAGTGAAGTGTTTTCCTAGCAGTGCATGATAGAAATCCTTATCCGAGAGAATACCGACCAGGCTGTCACTTTCATTCAGCAAAACCGGATGGCCGGTACGATAGCGAATTTCAATAGCTTTTCGCATCGATATGTCCGGAGTTGCCATTACCAGAGTATCTTCCCTCAGTTGGTTGATATCTTCTCCTTCCTGCCAATGATGCAGTTGAATGACCTGGCCCTGACGGCTGGCAGATACGACCTGGCCATGAGCATCGGTGCTGACACAGGTATTGTCGTTGCGATTCAGTACCAGCATGTCCTCCAATCTTTCCAGTTGATGGACTCCCGTCATCAGCGAACGACCACGTAGTACGTTCAGTGGATTGGTGTGGGCAACAAAGTCTTCTACATAAGCATTACAGGGATTCAGAACAATATCTTCCGGTTTTCCATGTTGAATGATTCGAGCCGATTCCATGATTGCGATATTGGTACCGATCTTCAGTGCTTCATCCAGATCATGACTAACAAACACAATGGTCTTTTTCAGATTGTTTTGCAGCTCAATCAATTCATCCTGTAGTTGCGAGCGAATCAATGGGTCCAGGGCTGAAAAAGGCTCATCCATGAGCAATATGTCGCTATCCATGGCAAATGCACGCGCGAGACCTACACGTTGCTGCATGCCACCAGACAACTCATGCGGTAGTTTGTCGTGCCATTGATCAAGGCCTACCATTTCCAGTTGTACCATCGCTTTTTTTCGGCGATCTTTCTTACTCATCCCCTGCATTTCCAAGCCAAAGGCCACGTTATCCATTACGCTAAGCCAAGGCATCAGGGCAAAATTCTGGAATACCATTGAAGCGCGATGGGTGCGCAAGTGCAGTAGTGTGGCGGCATTGCAGCTGGCTACATCAACCATCTGCTCACCATCCCGCACCAGCAATTGTCCTCGACTAACCGTATTCAGTCCATTGATAGCCCGCAGCAGGCTGGACTTGCCTGAGCCAGACAGTCCCATCAATACGCAGATTTCACCCTGCTTAACTTCAATGTTAGCGTTCTGAACGCCGACAACATCACCAGTCTGTTCAATAATTTCCTGTCGGCTTTTACCCTGATCCAGTAGCTCAAGGCTACGTCGAACGTTTTTACCAAAAACAACGTCCAAATCTCGAATGCTGACTGCTGGCATGATTAGCCCTCCTCTTTAGCGCCCGGCGCTTTACAGATTCGATCCAGGATGATTGCCACTAATACAATCGCCAGACCGGCTTCGAAGCCTTGAGATATGTTGACGGTATTGAGAGCACGGATAACAGGTTTGCCCAGACCATCTGCACCGACTAATGCAGCAATGACCACCATAGACAGGGAAAGCATGATGCATTGAGTAATGCCTGCCATGATGTTTGGCATCGCAGCAGGAAGCTCTACTTTATAGAGCAGTTTAAAAGGAGTTGCGCCAAAGGCTTTGCCTGCTTCGAGCAGATTTTCCGGAACACGGCTGATACCCAGATAAGTCAGCCGAATGGGCGCAGCAATCGCAAAAATAATGGTGGATATCAGGCCGGGCACCACACCCAGGCCAAATAAAACCAGCGTTGGAATCAGGTAGACGAAGGTGGGTATTGTCTGCATCAAATCAAGGATTGGCCGCAAAATGGTATACATCCAGGGTTTATGGGCAGCGACAATCCCGATTGGTATTCCGACCATAACGGACAAGGTTGTAGCTGCGAGCACCAGTACAAAGGTTTCCAGCATTTCCTGCCAATAACCAAGATTCAGGATGAGCATCAGCGCCGCAACAACAAAGATCACCAAAGGAATGCTGCGATGCAGAGCCCAGGCAAGTGCTGCTGTCATGGCCATGGGGACGAAAGGAGGAAACCACTGAAATATTTCCACCATGGAAATGATCAGCCATTCCAGGGAGATGGAGATGGCATCGAAGAAGTCTGAGGCGTTAAAAGTCAGCCAGTCGACGAATGCTTCCATCCAGCTACCTAGTGGAAGTTTGTGTTCTGTAAGCCAGTTCATCGTATTACCTAATCAATCACAGATGAAGGAGGTGCGCGTAGCGTTCACCTTGAGAGCTTGTCAGTGAGTGGCGTGAGTCAACCGTTGACTGACAAGCTCCGGGGATGTTTGCAATCAGAGTTGCAGGTGGCTGCGTACGGAGCTAAGAGCCGATCCGCCGTCTTTGCTGGTGACTCCTGAAAGCCAGTTTTCCAGTACCTTAGGGTTATTTTGCAACCATGCTCGGGCTGCTTCTTTAGGGTGTTGGCCATCTTCAAGAATGGCGCCCATCAAATCGTTTTCCATTTGCAGAGTAAAGCTAAGATTTTGAAGAAGTTGTCCGACGTTTGAGCAATCTTTCAGATAGTCTTTACGAACGTTGGTATAGACATTTGCGCCACCGTAGTTAGGGCCAAAGTAGTCGTCACCGCCAGCCAGGTATTCCATCTGGATGGCAGAGTTCATTGGATGTGGAGCCCAGCCTAAAAATGCCACCCACTGCTTGCGCTTGGCTGCGCGCGAGACCTGGGAAACCATACCGGCTTCACTGGACTCAACCAGTTTAAAACCTTTCAGGTCAAAAGCATTCTTATCGATCATGTCCTGAATTAAGCGGTTGCCATCATTACCTGGCTCGATACCGTAGATCTTGCCTTTAAACTTGTCCTTAAACTTGGCGATATCTGCAAAGCTTTTAACACCGGCGTTGTAGACATACTTAGGAACGGCGAGCGTGTACTTGGCTCCTTCAAGGTTGGCACGAACAGTTTCCACACTACCATCTTCACGGTATTTGGCGATATCGGCCTCCATGGTTGGCATCCAGTTACCGAGGAATACGTCAATGTCTTTGTTGGCCATAGAGGTGTAAGTTACCGGGACGGACAGCAACTGGGTGCTGGTTTCATAGCCCAGGCCTTCAATGACTTCAGAGGCGATAGCTGTGGTGGCGGTAATATCTGTCCAGCCAACATCTGAGAAGCGCACCTTGTCGCACTGACCCGCAAAAGCCAGGGATGCAGACAGTCCCATAGCGGCAACGATACTGCCTTTCAGGATATTCTTAAAGTTGGTTTTAGTCTGTCGAGTCGTCATGAGTTTTTCACCTTGTTTTTGTTGTGTTTGCTCTTACGCTTACAGTGTTTATCTTTCGTTTAAGTGCTGCTTCTTCAAGAGCTACTTTTCCGAGTGTTGATTTTCAAAATCACAGAGCACGCTTTTGTTTGCCGATTCGTTGGCGCTGTTGCCACTCCGGATCTATCCAAACAGCTACGTTTGCTTCTGGCAGAGGTGCTTTGCCGAGGATCATATCTGCGGCTTTTTCTGCCACCATAATGGTGGGGGCGTTCAGGTTGCCATTGGTAATGGTTGGAAATACTGAAGAATCCACCACTCTTAATGACTCGATACCTCGCACCTGACATGCTGAGTCAAGTACTGCCATCGGATCATTATCTGCTCCCATTTTGCAGGAGCAGGATGGGTGATAGGCGCTTTCAACGTTTTGCTTCACCCAGGTATCTATTTCCTCATCGGTCTGTACCTCAATACCGGGTTGAATTTCATCTCCACGATAGGCATCCATCGCCGGTTGGTTGAGTATTTCACGAGTCAGACGAATGCAGTCCCGCCAGTCTTTACGGTCCTGATCGGTACTGATGTAATTAAAAATAATGCCTGGTTTGGCGTGTGGGTCGGCCGATTTTATCCACACCCGACCACGGCTTTCCGGCTTGTTTGGACCGATATGCACCTGGAAACCATGTCCATCTATAGCTTTGCCTCCGTCGTAGCGCATTGCTGCCGGAAGGAAATGGTATTGAATATTTGGCCACTTCAAACCGGCGCGGGAGCGAATAAAGGCACAGGATTCAAAATGATTGGTGGCCCCCAGTCCGTCTTTGAACAGTATCCAGCGAGTACCGATCAGGCCCTTACTGACCAGGTCCAGCTTGCCGTTCAGAGTAATGGGCTCCTTGCAGTAGTACTGGAAATAAACCTCCAGGTGGTCCTGCAGGTTTTCGCCTACCCCCGGCAGCTCATGAATAACTTCAACGCCTGCATCTTTCAGTACTTGAGCAGGACCGATTCCTGAAAGCTGCAATAGCTGGGGAGAGCCGATCGAGCCTGCTGACAGGATAACTTCCTTAGCTGCCCGGCTTTCCATGATCTTGCCGCTTTTCTCGTATTGGATACCGACGGCTTTCTTGCCTTCAAGCACTACTTTTCGAGTCAGGACTCCGGTTACGACGGTGAGATTCGAACGCTTCATTGCTCTGCGTAAATAGGCATTAGAGGTCGATGCGCGGACACCGTTTTTTACGGTCATATGCATAGGTCCGAAGCCTTCCTGGCGGTGGCCGTTGTAGTCATCGGTGGTGGGATAACCTGCATCTTCTCCTGCTTTGATAAATGCCTGGTAAAGCGGGCTTAGCTTCATCTCATTACCATTGCAGGTCGACAAGGGACCATCACCGCCACGGTATTCATCGGCGCCACCGACCCAGTTTTCTGCTTTGCGAAAATAAGGCAGGCAATTCTTATACGACCAGTTTTCGGCACCCTGTGCTTCCCACTCATCAAAGTCGCAGGCATGACCACGGACGTAAACCATTCCGTTAATAGAAGAGCTGCCACCCAACACCCGACCGCGAGGGCAGTGAAGTGCACGGTTATCCAGCCCCGGCTCTTTTTCCGACTCAAACTGCCAGGCATACTTTGGTGTATTCATCGGGTAGGACAGGGCAGTAGGCATCTGAATAAAAATACTCTTATCACTGCCTCCTGCTTCCAACAGCAGTACCTGGTGTTGACCATCTTCGCTAAGTCGGTCAGCCAGTACACAACCGGCGGATCCCGCACCCACAATGATGTAGTCGTATTGTTTGTTAGTCATTCTGTCACAGCCCGCTTAACTTGATATTTCTATGGCCTACTATTCTGTTTAAAACATCGCTACTGATAAGGACAATCCACATCCCCCAGTTCGATATAAACGCTTTTGGTCTGGGTATAGTGATTCAATGTTTCCAAACCATTCTCGCGTCCAATGCCTGACTGCTTATAACCACCAACAGGCATTTCGGCAGGTGAGGCTCCCCAGGTATTAATCCAGCAGATACCGGCCTGCAGACGGGCGATAACACGGTGGGCACGGGCAAAGTTAGTGGAGAACAAACCAGCGGCCAACCCGTATTCACTATTGTTGGCCCGTTGGATGACCTCTTCTTCATCACTAAAGCGCAGGATTGACATAACAGGACCAAAAATCTCGTCAGTGACGTTAGGCATATCATCAGTGCAGTCGGCAAAAACGGTTGGTTTTACAAAGTTACCCTTATCCAGTCCGTTTTCAGTCGCACGTTCGCCACCACAAACCAAGCGTGCTCCGGCTGCTTTAGCGGCTTCGATATAACCCAGTACCGATTCCATATGACGAGTGGAAACCAGTGCGCCGACTTGGGTATTGATATCTGTCGGATCACCAATAATCATACGTTCCGTTCGCTCGGCCACCTTGGCGATAAACTCCTCATAGAGGCTGTCATGAACAAACACCCGAGTGCCGTTGGTGCAGACTTCTCCCTGAGTGTAGAAGTTAGCCAGTAGTGCGCCAGACACAGCATTTTCCATGTCAGCGTCATCAAAAACGATCAAAGCAGACTTGCCACCCAGCTCCATGGTGACTTCTTTCACGGTGCTGGCTGCATCGACAATCACTTGTTTACCGGTTCCAGTGCCGCCGGTAAAAGAAACTTTGGCAATATCAGGATGACGGGATAACGCCTGTCCAACACGGTAGTCACCGAGTACGACGTTGAAAACGCCATCAGGCATGCCGGCTTCGGTGAAAATTTCTGCTAGTTTTAACGTGGTTAGCGGAGTTTCTCCTGATGGTTTAAACACCATTGTGTTACCGGCAGCCAGGGCTGGGCCCGCTTTCCACATAGCGATCTGCATCGGGTAATTCCAGGCACCAATACCGGCACAAACTCCCAGAGGCTCGCGGCGACTGTAGAAGAAATTGCTTCCCCCCAGGTCCTGCTGCTCGCCGTGAATAGTGGCTGCCAGTCCTGCGTAGTACTCAATAACGTCTGCACCGGTAGCAATGTCGACACAATTTGCTTCCTGAAGAGGCTTACCGTTGTCCTGTACTTCCAGCAGCGCCAGTTCATCATTTCGCTCGCGTAAAATGGCAACTGCGCGCAACAGAATCCGACCTCGCTCGACACCGGTCATTGCTGACCAAACTTTAAAGCCTTCTTGAGCAGAGGCCACCGCTGCGTCCACATCCGCTTCAGATGCTTTTTGTAGAACGGCAAGCTGTTCACCAGTCGCCGGATTGGTGCTGACGAACGTTTCACCCGAGGTTGCTTCCTGGTAGCGACCATGGATATAAAGTTGTTTCTGGCTCATAGCAATTACTCTAATATTTAAAGGCTGAGGCTTTCATTTCTAAAAAGCTGAGGCTCTAATCTTTAAGCGCTGGAAGTGTGATTTTCAGCTTCAGTATTCGGTTTATAGTGTTTCTCAGTTTGATTCTTTTCTGTCTAATGCTTAGTTCCAATCTCTTTATTGACGGATTCGAGTGTTGGACTTGCATATTCAAATGCTCGGTGCTGTTCTAATGTTGCTACCGGTAATTGCTGTTCAAGATAGTCACCAATGATTCGTTGGGCGAGATCGCTGTTAATACCTGAAGGCGTTAATGCCCCTCGCAACCAGATGCCGTCAATTAATGCGGCTATTGTCTGGGCGACAAACAGGGCCTGCTCGGCAGGTAATACTCGCTTTAGTTCCAGTAATAAATGAGACAGCAGCCGCTTTTCGTTAACTCTCTGGAGTCGATAAAGTGAAGGTTCGTGCATGGCCCGGGACCAGAACGCCAGCCAGGTTTTAACCACCTTGCTGTCGAGTTGATGGGGGTCGAAGTTTCCACCGACAATGGCTTTGATTCGACCGACCACATCCTCTGGGTCAGTGGCGGCAAGTCTTGATTTCACTCCTTCTGACAGTTGTCTCAATACCGAGCGCATTGTGGCTTCCAGCAGGCCATCCTTACCACCGAAATAATGGTTGATGATCGCTGGTGATACACCGGCGTAACCGCTGATCATTGCCACACTCGCTTTTTGCAAACCAACGGCATTAATCGCTTCCATCGTAGCGTCGATTAATTGTGGTTTTCTGATCTGTGGCATTCCGACTTTTGGCATCAGGATGAGTCCTGTATTTTTATTAAATGCTCATTTAATTAAATGCACGTTTAATGAAAAATGCACTCTCTTGATGGGATTGTCAAGCAAGTTTCTTCAGAAACTGGATTATTGCGCACAAGGATATGCTGGGGTCGTATTCAGATGAAATAGCCCGTTCTTGTTAAAGGGTATTCATCTCGAATACGAGGTGTTGAGCTTGTACTTTGTTTTCTAAGCGATTCTTTGGAGTTCGTTACTTGCTATCACGATTGTATTGCGTAAAACGCTGAACAAAGCCTGGCCTTGGCAGCGAAATCTTTGTTGATCAGAGCTAACGCCGCAGGGACTGAGCAGGTACACTAGCGCACTGAATTTTAGTGCAAATAAGGAATTGCTCCATGAACGACGTATGCTTCCAGTTAAAAGGAAGTGCTGTTACCGCCATCGTGTTGGAGTTGTATCGTTGTGACTTCGAACTTTTTACAGCTCAATTGGCGGAAAAAATTAATCAAGCCCCGGCATTGTTTCAGCAATCACCGATAGTGATCAGCTTAGAGAAACTGGAGCAAACCTGTAGTGCCGGAGACTTGCAGACCGTTATACAAACCTGTCGAGGGGCAGGTCTGCAGCCAATGGCGTTTCGGGCGGCGAACGAATGGGCAAAATTAGTGTCCACTACAGGGTTGCCTCTGGTGCAGTTGGGGAGTGCTCGCAGTAGTGTTTCAGATACAGTAAGCAGTGTTTCAGAATCGCTAAACCACCCGGAGCAGGAAACATCTGAACAATCAGCTTCTGGCCAATCTGAACAAGAAGTCGAGACCGTAGTCAGAACCGTCATAGAAGAGAAAAAAGTCGTCCAAAGCAGCACGCTTATTTCAAGGCCCGTGCGTTCTGGACAGCAAATCTATGCAGAAGGGGATCTGATAATTCTTGCACAGGTGAGTGAAGGAGCAGAGGTATTGGCTGCCGGAAATATCCATGTGTATGGGCCTTTACGGGGGCGGGCTCTGGCGGGGGTTAAGGGGGATACTGAAGCACGAATTTTCTGTCAAAGTCTGGAGGCAGAGTTAGTTTCTGTTGCCGGTAATTTCAAACTGAGTGATGCGCTGCAAGGTGAACACTGGAAGCAATCGGTACAGGTTGTTCTGGATGATGAGCTTCTCAATATCATTCCTTTGAAATAACTTCTGGTTGAAACAACTGTGGGCTGAACTAGCGGTTCCAAAGCAATAAACGTACGAGAAATAAAGACACAAGAAATTAATGTCCTTCGACGTTGGGTCGATAAAGCCAATTGGAATTAAAAAGCAGCAGGTATGACTGATCATAGAATCGTCAAACTGTCAGTCACCTGTCGTGAATCACTGGTTTAATTCTATTTGTGGTTTAATTCCATCCGTCATTGTGGCAAACAGGTTATCAGCAAGATTTGGAGAATAAATTGTCAAAGATCATTGTCGTGACTTCCGGTAAGGGGGGAGTCGGTAAAACAACCAGTAGTGCTGCCATTAGTACAGGTCTGGCCCAACGTGGTCATAAAACCGTTGTGATCGATTTTGATGTAGGTCTGAGAAATCTGGACCTGATCATGGGCTGTGAGCGTCGTGTTGTCTATGACTTTGTCAACGTGATTAAAGGCGAAGCAAACCTCAGCCAGGCGTTGATCAAGGATAAGCACATCGAAAATCTGTTTATCCTGCCTGCCTCTCAAACCCGTGACAAAGATGCGTTAAATCAGGATGGTGTACAAACCGTGTTGAATGATCTGCGCAAAGAGTTCGAATTTATTGTTTGTGATTCCCCGGCCGGTATTGAGCAGGGGGCGCAAATGGCGCTGTACTATGCTGATGTGGCGATTGTGACGACTAATCCAGAAGTTTCTTCTGTACGGGACTCTGATCGAATACTGGGTATTCTGCAAAGCAAATCCCGTCGAGCAGAAATGGGCGACGATCCGGTTGAAGAACACTTGTTACTGACTCGTTATAACCCGGAGCGGGTTGAAGCGGGAGAAATGTTAAGTGTTCAGGATGTGGAAGAAATCCTGGCGATTCCATTGCTGGGCGTTATCCCTGAATCTGTGACCGTGCTAAAAGCTTCCAATCAGGGCGTACCGGTTATCCGTGACGAAGAGTCTGAAGCAGGGCAAGCCTATAGCGATGCCGTAGACCGCCTCCTGGGTAAAAAGCGCGAGCATCGCTTTTTGGAAATTCAGAAGAAAAAAGGTTTCTTTCACCGTTTGCTGGGAGCCAAATAGTGGGCATCTTTGACTATTTTCGTAGTAAAAAGGAAGACGACAGCGCTTCCGTTGCTAAAGAGCGATTACAGATCATCGTTGCTCACGAACGTGGGCGACGTAAACAGGCCAGCTACCTTCCGAAAATGCAGAAGGAAATTATCGAAGTGATTCGTAAATACGTACCGATTGATGATGATCAGGTACAGATTCAGCTGGATAACAATGACGAGTGCTCCGTACTGGAACTCAACGTCACCCTGCCTGAAGAAGATGCTTTAGTAAAATGAATCGGAGGGGCGTAGTGCGATTGTAAAGCTGGAACATTTAGTTAATCGCGCTACTTTATACTCTTCTTACTAGCAGGATCTTATCTATAACAGATTAGAGCCTGCTTGTTGGAGGACTAGGACTCAGTTTCGTTTGCTTAGTTATCTAAGCCAATCGAGCCTAAGTCAACTTCTACAATCTCCAGCTACTTCCCTATTAATCAGATTATTGACAAATCGATTTATATCGGTACATTTGTCCTGCGTTTGACGCAATGGATGCACCTTTTTTCAATATCCGCCTCAATTGGAAACTTGCCATGGAGTTTTGGCCGATCGCTATGAGTACCTCTATTTACCTCATTAATACTTCTTATTTGCTCAAGTGCCATCCTGCGTCTTCGAAGCTGGCATCGTCTTACTTAGCATTTTGTTTATCAAGTTTTTAGCACCAGTCTATGAGTCTAGATATTCTTCAGTTATCAAATAGTTATTTGCGAGATCTTTAGCCCCGGCATTAGACTAACCAATTTTAACGTGATTACAGCAGTTCAAAAGGATATGGAAATGTTAGCGAGAAGGGACCTAAAGGTAATTGCGGTATTATTGATTTCACTTCTATCATTCCTTAACGCAGTGAGGGCGAATGCTACTTGCGAAATAGTCACTGATGAAGAGAGGTATGAAGAGGGTGTTCACTGGGCCATCCATTGGGGGTCCAGAGCTTACTATCACGGATACACTAAAGCGAAAGCTATCGAACACCTTATTGCCAATGAGCCCAGATTATATTGGAACTACCTAAATGATAGAGCAGAGCTTCTATCTGGAAACGGCTGGTGGGGACACTATGCAGCATTTTATGTTTGTCCTCAAGGACCGGTACAAACAGGAGGTTTATATGGTGAGAACAATTGGAATGATGCACGGTGTGATATTACCCAGGTACCTAGCGAGTTACTCAATCAATGTAGTACTCCCACTGATGGTCCGGGCGACAAATCTGATGGTGGCCCTGCCTGTTATGGTGTTGGTGGATCAGCAGGGGGTGGTGGTTCATCTCCGCAATTTGTCGGCAATCCCGTCAATATTTCCACGGGCAACAAATTCCAGCAGGAAACAGACCTATCTAGTAGCGGCTCTTCATCTTTAATACTCAAGCGTAGCTATAACAGTAGTAACGGCCTTTGGCGTTATAGTTACGGTCAGAAAATCTATAGTGAGGGGACGGATGCTTCTGTTGTGCGCGCTGACGGCAAGACCTTTACTTACACGTTTGCCAATGGAAGTTGGAACTCTGATGGTGATGTTTACCACCTGCTTGAGGAAAACGTCGATGGGTACGCGTGGAAGCTTTCCTTAAAGTCAGGTGCTGTTGAGTATTACGACGATCAGGGGCGTCTAGTCTTGCTAGAGGCTATCCAAGGACAACAGCAGAGTCTGACCTATGTTGATAATTCAATCGTTGTTAGCAATGACGTCGGAGATCAACTGACTCTGGAGCAGGACGATCAGGGTGTACTCCAGAGCGCACTGCTAAACGGAACAGAGAATATCACCTATGGTTATGACCCCTATAACCGCCTGGTTTCGGTGACTCGCACCGACAACACAAGCCGTCAGTATCATTACGAAAATCCCGACTACCCCTTCAACCTCACAGGTATAACCGATGAACGCGGTATTCGTTTTGCTTCCTGGGGGTACGATGATCAAGGGCGAGCTAATTCCAGTGAACATGCGGGGCAGGAGCGCACGGAACTGGTTTTCAACGCCGACGGTTCCACCACCGTCACCAACCCCCTAGGTAAACAAACCACCTACCACTTTGCCGAAATCGAAGGCCTAAAACGCATCACTCAAGTGGAAGGCCACGCCTCTGCTAACTGTTTGGCGGCCAACAAAGATTATACCTACTACGCTAACGGCTTGCTTAAAACCCGCACCGACTGGCAAGGAGTCACCACTCGCTTTGAATACAACGACCGAGGCCTTAAAACCCGTCGTATCGAAGCGGAAGGAACGCCCCAGGAGCGTATCACTACCTGGACCTGGGACCCGATCAAACCCTTGAGCTTAACCCGCACTGAAGGCGGTAAAACGACGCAGTATGAGTACAACAGCTCTGGTCAGATGATTCGTAAACAAGACAGGGCCGCACAATAATAAATGGATAGACCTATGGATAGATATCAAGCTTTCTTAGCGTTAGTTTTTCTTGCAATACCAGTAACTGCAGAGGCTACTATTGCATACTCAAGAGTTGGCGGATGGACGGCTTACCACAGTGGGGAGATGTATTACTACTCCACTCCTGAAGCTGCTATTGATTCAGGGATTGCAAATGCAGCTGGACACAATCTATCTGGAGGACACCACCCAAATGGAGTTCATCCACTTTTGCGTACAGGTTCAGCTACAATAGCAGACGATTGTACACCTTTATACTGTGGTATTGGAGGTGCGCACGGTACGCCATCCGGCTTTTATGATATGACTGCAACAGCTCCTGGATGGAACGTTCTTTTTGGTGTCGAAACTACCATAAGCGCTTATAGAAAAATCATCCCTGAAGGTACTCCTCAAATTGGCCCCATACCGGAAGATGATCGAGAAGTATTCACCCGAGACAATGGAGCACCGCACTGTACGAACCCAGAAATGAGAGATCCCATTCTTATTGCCACTGGCAATAAATTCCAACAGGAAACGGACCTAACCAGCGTTGGCCCTCAGCCGTTAATACTCCGTCGAAGTTACAACAGCAGCGACGGTATTTGGCGCTTTAATTACAAACAACGTCTTGTTGTCAGTGATGCGGAGACTATGCAAGTGGTTCGCCCGGACGGTCAGGCGTTGACTTATACATTAGCGAACTCAACCTGGAGTTCTGATGGTGATGTCTATCACCAGTTAGAAGAAAATGCTGAGGGTTACCCTTGGAAACTATCGCTGCAATCGGGCAGCATTGAGTACTACGATGACCAAGGCCGTGTGGTCTTACTCCAGTCTCCGCAAGGGCAGCTACATACCCTGGACTACGTTGATAACAGCATGACCATCCACAATGCTCTGGGTGATCAATTGGTTATCAACCATAACGATCAAGGATTGCCGATTGATGCGGTGCTCAATGGCACAGAATCTGTAACCTACGAGTACGACGATTGGGAGCGACTAACGTCCATGACTCGCTCGGATGCGACCCGTCGTTTATATCATTATGAGTTTTTTGCTCGCAGCTATCATCTCACGGGTATCACTGACGAACGTGGTGTTCGCTTCGCCACTTGGGATTACGATGAACAAGGCCGCGGAATACTCAGTGAACACGCAGGCCAGGAGCGCACCGAGCTTGTTTATAACGCTGATGGCTCCACCACGGTCACCAATCCCTTAGGTAAACAGACCACCTACCACTTTGCCGAGATTGAAGGCTTAAAGCGGGTGACTCAAGTGGAAGGTCACGCTTCTGCGAATTGCCTCGCTGCCAACAAAGATTACAGCTATTACGCTAACGGCTTGCTTAAAACCCGCACCGATTGGCAAGGAGTCACTACCCGTTTTGAGTACAATGACCGGGGGCTTAAAACCCGTCGTATCGAAGCGGAAGGCACGCCTCAGGAACGCATTACCAGCTGGACCTGGGATCCGGTTAAACCCTTGAACCTGACCCGCACTGAAGGCGGTAAAACAACCACCTATCAGTACAACGCTATGGGTCAGATGATCCGTCAACAAGAAAGCGCCGATCAATAAGGCTTGTGACACTGAATAAGGATGTGAAGATGAAACGATTAGCCATCGCCTGCGGGCTCGGTGCTGCGGTACTCGGTTCCAGTGTTGTCACTGCCGATCCAGAATGGAATTACACCTATAATGCCCTGGGGCTGGTGGAGACCATCGACGGTCCCCGCACCGATGTTTCCGACATCACCCGCAATGATTATGATGCTCAGGGGCGGTTGATCAAAATCACCAATGCTTTGGGTCATACCAGTGAACTCTCGGAATTTACCGCTCAGGGTCAACCCCAGCGCCAGATCGACGCCAACGGGGTGGTGACTCTGATGACCTACCACCCTCGGGGCTGGCTGGCCAGCTCGACGATTAAAGATCCCGGCGGCAATACCGCCTTGGATGCCAGCACCACCTACACCTATGACGCAGTGGGGCAGGTCATCCGCACGACTCTGCCCGGTGGCGCTTTTGTCGAATACGAGTACGACGATGCCCGGCGTCTGACCGCCATGAGTAACCACCTCGGTGAGCGGATGGAATACACGCTGGATGCCGCCGGTAACCGCACCCAAGTGGAGATCAAAGACAGCTCCGGTACCCTGGTCAGTACTCAGACTCAACTCTTTGATGAACTCAGCCGAGTGCTGCAAAATATCGGCGCCAATCACCAGACTACCGGCTTTGCCTACGATAAAAACGGCAATCAAACTCAAGTCACTGATGGGCGCTCCAATGCCAGCACTCAGGCCTTTGATGCGCTCAATCGCCTCGTCACCCAAACTGATCCGGACAGCTTTGAAGTGGGTTATAGCTACGACAGCCAGGACCGGATCAAAACCGTCACCGACCAGCGTGGTCTGGTCACCACCTACGATTACGATGCCTTCGGTAACCTGCTGTCCTTAACCAGCCCGGATACCGGCACCACCACCTACAGGTATGATGATGCCGGTAACCGTATCCAACAGGTGGATGCGCGAGGGGTGATCAGCCACTACAGCTACGACGCCCTGAACCGTCTGACCGCCGTCAGCTATCCGGGCGATCCTGCAGAGAATATCAGCTACCGCTATGACACCGGCACCGGCTGTAACTACTGCATCGGCCGTCGCACCGGCGTCACCGATCACAGCGGTGACATTGACTGGACTTATGACCATCGGGGTAACCTGTCCAGCAAGCACTACCGCATTGAAGGCATCAGCTACAGCCTTGAGTACGCCTATGATTTGGATGGCAATCTCACCCAAATCAGCTATCCCAGTGGTCGCTTAGTCAACTATCTTCGCGACAGTGCCGGACGGATCAGCGCCATCACCACCCAGGAACAGGCCGGCGCCACGGTCGACCCCGTAGTCAGTGGCGTCAGCTATCTGCCCTTTGGCCCCATGACGAGTTACAGCTACGCGAACGGCGTGAGCCAGACCCTCAGCTACGACCAGGACTATCGGGTTCAGAATATCGCGTCTATCGGGACCCATCCGATACTGGATCGGAGCTACGGCTACGATGCCAACAGCAACATCACGACTCTGGCAGACGTTTTAGAGCCAAACAACAACCAACTCTTCGACTACGACAATATCAACCGCCTGATCAGCGCAGACGGTGCTTACGGCCAACTGACTTATGACTATGACGGCGTCGGCAATCGAGTCGCCAAAACCGAAACCAGGGTGGGCGTTCCTCTGAGTGAAACCTATATTTACGCCCCCGACTCCAATCAACTGCAACAAGTGGACTACCTGACCGGAGCCAGTTTGGCTACACGCTCCTTTGACTACAACGCCAACGGCAATCTAACCAAGGACAGCTACATTGGTGGCCCCGTCCGAGACCTGAGCTACAACCAAGCCAACCGCTACCTGGCGGCCGATCTGAATGGTACCCCCCGGGCCGACTACCGCTACAACAGCCTGGGCCAGCGCACCGTTAAAATCGCCCAGGGTTACCTGAAAACCCTGGGAGACCATTACCACTACGATGAAAATGGCACCTTACTGGCCGTGACCGACCGTAATGGCAGCCTCAAGCGCGAATACCTCTATCTGGAGAACCTGAAAGTGGCGGTACTGGTGGAAACCGACACCGCCAATGAATGGGATGAGTTTGATACTCGATCACCAAACTCTCCACCCAGCATTATCTCCATCGCCGGTACCACTGCGCTGGTGGCTCAGCCTTACGCGTATGACGCCGATAACCAGCTGGAAGCGACTGGCATTAGCCTGATCAGTTACCTGCTGATTGAAGGCCCATCGGGAATGAGTGTTTCCAGCAGCGGACTGATCAGTTGGACACCCAGCGCCGATCAGCTCGGCAATCACAACGTAGAGATTGATGCCATCGATGCCAATGGCCAGGGAACCCAACGCTTCAGCATCGAAGTCAGCCCAGATCCGGCTCAAACCCTGCCGCCCACCATCACCTCCAGCGCCAACACCGAGGCCACCGTCGGTCAGCCCTACCACTACGACGCAGACAATCAACTCGACGCCACTGGCACCGACCCGATCACCTACAGCCTGACCTCCGGCCCAAGCGGCATGAGCCTCAGCCCCGAAGGCATCCTGAGCTGGACCCCAACCGCCGATCAAACCGGCAGTCATGGGGTGAGTCTGCAAGCGGATAACCCGAACGGCAACGATAGCCAGAACTTCAACATCCAGGTGATGGCCGCCCCGATGCCAGGCCAGATCAACCTCTCGAACTACGTTATTGGTCGCTATGACAGCGGCCAGGACCTCAACGGGACAGCCACCGTCGAAGACAACGGCAACCGCCTGCGCCTTCAGGGTAACAGCTGGAAGCAAATCCCCTTTCCCTACAGCGTCACCGCCGACACCGTGCTGGAATTTGACTTTCAGAGCAGCGCCCAGGGGGAAATCCACGGCATCGGACTGGATAACGACCGGGGCCATAGCATCAACCGCACCTTCCAGTTATACGGCACCCAGAACTGGGGCATCCAGGACCACCACAACTACTCTGGCGGCAGCCAACACTACCGGATAAAAGTCGGCGACTTCTTCACCGGCCACATGCAATACCTGTTCTTCACCATGGACCACGACATCAGCAACCCGACCGGGGAAAGTGTCTTCAGCAACATCCGTGTCTATGAAGAAGCGGACAACAGCCCGCCAAGCATCACCTCCAGCGCCAACACCACCGCTGTCATCGATCAAGCCTACCACTACGACGCCAACGATCAGTTGGAAGCCAGCGGCGCCAGCCCGATCAGCTACAGCCTGAGCGCAGGACCGGCGGGCATGACCGTAGCCAGCAATGGCACCCTGAGCTGGACACCCACCGCCGCCCAACTGGGTAGCCACAGCGTAACCCTCCAGGCCGACAACAGTTACGGCAGTGACAGCCAGAGCTACAGCATCACCGTTACAGCCGCCGTTGCCCCATTAAACTTCAACAACGAAACCCTCGGCAGCTACACCACCAGCCAGGATCTGGCCGGTACGGTGACCCTTGAAGACGGCGGTCATAGCCTGCATCTGGTGGGTAATCGTTGGCAGCAAATCGCCTTCCCCTACACCCTGACCGCCAATACTGTACTGGAATTTGATTTCAGCAGCAGCGTCCAAGGGGAGATCCACGCCATCGGTTTTGATAACGATCATACCCACACCACCAACCGCACCTTCCAACTCTACGGTACCCAACACTGGGGCATCCAGGATTATCGTAACTACAGCAGTGGAACCCAGCACTACCGCATCGTGGTGGGCGAGCATTACACCGGTAACGTGCAATACCTCTACTTCGTCGCCGACCAGGACATCAGCAACCCCACCGGGGAAAGCGTCTTCAGCAACGTTCGCGTGTATGAACAATAACCCCAGGTACGGGAGAGAAAGACTATGGACAATCGTAACCGCAACCGCCTGAACCGCTTTATCCAGATGGGCCTGGGTTTATTGATCAGCCTGCTGCTTACCAGTCAGGCCCAGGCTGCAAAAGAGCTATTATTTATCCACAACGACCATCTGGGCACCCCGCAGGTGGTGACCGACCAGAATCAGACCGTGGTCTGGGAAGGAAAGCGTAAACCCTTTGGGGAAACGGAAGAGGTGGTCTCGGAGATTGATCAACAGGCGGGTTTTCCGGGCCAGTATTTTGATCAAGAGATGGGCTTATACTATAACTATATGCGGGATTATGATCCGAGTGTGGGACGGTATATCCAGAGTGATCTGATTGGGTTAGGAGGAGGGCTCAATACTTATGGGTATGCCTTAGGGAATCCAATAAAATATAGTGATCCCACTGGGGAGGCTGTATGTGGTGGTTTTTGCGTTGTCGGTGCTCTCTATGTTGTATACGAAGGGTGCATAGCAATTACATATACTGTCACAGCAATTGTCGCTGGAGCCGTTATTGTTGATGAGGTATCTAGGATTGCGGATGCTACTTGTGATGATTGCTCCGAAAATAATAATGATGACGATAAGTGTGATAAAAAGCTCAGTGATGGTTTTTTGAGACACCTTGGTATAGATGCGCATGCTATTAAGCGTGAGATGGTTCCTGGAGGTGGTTGGGGAGCATATAACTTATGTGGATGCAAAGATGGCAGAATACTGTTGAAGAGAAGTAAGGATTGTAAGGATCCAGGTGGAGATGATACTGGTGAAAAATGGAAATAGACCTACAGAGAATAACCCTATAGTGAGGGTATATCTTATGTTTCATTGCCCTCTAGGAACTCCGGCTGAAGCAAGCTTGAGATCCTTCGTTATAGATCTATCAGGGGAGGGACAGTCCTTTTTGAAATGTAATACTTTTCAAGGAAGAGGATCTTCATTGCACCCACCTTTTTTTGCATTTGAAATAGGATTTGAACAAAAAACGTACGATTACGATCAACTGATATCTCGTATAGAGGGTCTGTTTTATTCTGTTAAAAAAAGCAAAAAAATAATAGATAACATTCTTCTATCAAATGATGTCCGAGCAACTTTTGTAATGAATTTCAACTGTCAAAATTCAGAACAAAAACCTGTGTTTGACTTGAATAATGAACAATTAAAATTACTTGGAGATATTGGAGCATCATTGAGTCTTGATACTTATTTTGAGTTCTAGGAAGCAGGATCAGGTACAACATTAAGGAAACCAATGGGGTCAGCAAAACCAATGGGGTCAGACCCTGTGGTAGGCGGGTTTTCCGGGCCAGTATTATGATCCTGAGACTAAACTGTACTACAACTATATGCGGGATTATGATCCTGAGACTAAACTGTACTACAACTATATGCGGGATTATGATTCTAGTATTGGACGGTATGTACAGAGTGACCCGATAGGGCTGGATGGTGGGGAAAATACCTATGGATACGTTTTAGGAAACCCTCTGAACTATACTGATAAGTATGGTAGGGCGGCAGATATGGGGAGTTGTACTTATGAGCAGTGGCGACCTCTTCGAGATGCTGTGCAAACTGCTTGTAAAACGGACCTTTCGTTCGGAAAACCGTTGCGGAAGTGTGAGTACCATAATTCGTGTGAAATCCTTTTTGAAAAAGAAAGTCGATGGCAAGCTTGTGCTGTTGCAAGAGGGGTTCTGTCACACACTTGTTTTTTTGACAGAATTGAAGATCCTAGTGATGGCCATGCAGACGAAACTATAAGTGCAATAAGGCTAAAAGAGGATTGTGCTGCAATAATAGATTCCAAGCCAGAGTGTAAGACTTGTCCTGCTTTCAAATAAAGAGATATTTTTCATGATTAAGGAGTTTTTGGATCATTTTGATTACAAGAGTATTCACGATTCTGACTCATGTGGGGACACTCCACTATATTATGCTGTGTTTCGAAAAGAGCTTGAGATAGCTAAGGAGCTTATTGAGCTAGGAGTTGACGTTAATAAAAAATGTGAGTTCGGTGTAACCCCTATCTATGAAGCTATTGATAAGAGCAACATACCAATGATTAAATTGCTTCTAGAAAATGGTGCTAGAGTAGATATAGAAACAGAAATCGGTGATACAGCGAGGGAACTTGCTAAATACATCAATAATCAGGAAATTCTAAATTTAATAAAAGAATATGAGCGGCAAAAAGGGGACGCCCATTAGCCGTCTCCGGTCAACAGGGCGAGCGAACCTATGACGCATACGCCCTGAGTTAAATAATGCAGATCACTGATACACGCCTGTTTTTTCAGTGGTTGTGCTGTTTTACAGATAAAACGCACCAGTCACCCATCAGGATCTA
>NZ_MIEQ01000022.1 GCF_001968815.1 Motiliproteus sp. MSK22-1
AGTGGCGATGAGCTACGTGAGAGTAGGGCAAAAACGGAAATGTCCAGAGCATGCTCTGGCCCGATTTTGCGACTACAGCCTGTACGCCTGTAGGACTTCCATCGCCAAGCGCCTAACCGAGAAAGCCTCGTCCTGACGGACGGGGCTTTTTTATGGCTGCGATTTAAAATCCCCTGACCCTATCCGCGCTCTGTAAGCGATAAATAAACCGCAAGCGATCAAGGAACCGTACGCTTACCTCTGCCAAGTCCTTACCCACCTGCCAGCGGCTGAAACGGTCGAGGCATCGAAAATCTATTGTTCTGGAGCGACCAGTCCCTCTAATCAAAAGTTGTTGTTGGGTTACGCTGCGCTAACCCAACTTACCCTTAGCTGAGTCCTGGTTTACAGGAAACTAACTACCCTTGGATAACAAACCCACCTAATCAAGATGGGTTCCTTGATCGCTTACAAATAAATGCCTGAGAAAGGCCTGCGGTTTGTGTCTAAGACTGTATGAATTAGTAGCGTATGGATTATTGTTAAAACCTATGGTCTATATTGATACCGCTAATTGGATATTCAGGCGATCAACAGGTTTAATACAAGGACAAATCAGTTCGGGACAAATCCCGGCGGTCTTCAGTGGAGTGTAGAATATGGAGCGGATTACAATTTTTGGTCGGGAAGGCTGTGGTTTCTGTAAACGGGCCAAAGAACTTTGTGAAACTAAGAACCTTAATTTTCGTTATATTGATATCCATAAAGAAGGTATCAGCAAGCAGGATTTAGAGAAGACGATTGGTAAGCCTGTTGAGACGGTGCCACAGATTTTTAATGGCCAGGAATATATCGGGGGATACACAGAGTTTGCGGGCTTAGTGGAGCAATCAGGGGGTTGAGAGCTTCCCGCTGTTGATAAAATCATTAAGTAACGAAGACTGTCATCAAAAAATAAAGGGCTCATACCTTCCTGATATGAGCCCTTAAGACGAGGTGGTTTGCGCGTCGCGTTTCCATGCTACCAAGCTGTCGTCCCTGTCAGCCATCAATTCCCTTTGATAACCTCGCGAGCTAAGTATCCGTTTTTTATGGCCTATATTTATATAGGAATATTTCCTATTTTTAGGCCTATATTGGTATGTTCGCTCAATAACCTTGCATTAATGAGCGTTGAGTACAAATGTAGTGAAGTCTTTACTGGGAAATTTAACCCAGATAGATTATTAGCGGTTATGCTGTGAGCTTATGTAAACTTGACTACAACGCGTATTTAATCAATGGCCTGGCCTGAGCAAAAATCGAAGAGCAGGTTAGATTTTTTATAACGATAATGCTAACAGTTGTCCGTTTTATAAAGGAACAGAGGTGCTTCCATGCCTCTCTGTTGTGTCAGGTTGACATGTTTCGGCTCAGTCTAAAACCCAAGGCTAACTTGCGGAGGTTGCTCACTGTCACTCATAACCTGTGGTAGGCAGCTGAACAGACGGTCAGCTTCAATTTTCGCTTCTTCGATAAGATACGCCTTGACGTTTTCTGAGCGGTCTTCTGCAAGAGTATTCAAGGCTGTTGCTAACTCATCAGGACCGATTTGTTTCATTGATGCCGCTGCTGTAGATGCTCCGGTTTGAGGCTCCTGGCTGGAGTCGGGTAGAGCTTCTGGTTTTTCTCCGTTAGTGGTTACTGAAGATTGTGATGTGAGTTGTCCCTTCTGGTTGATAAGGAACTGCTGCTTTATCGCATCACTATCCGAGGCGACTGCTATCCCACATAGGTTAAGCCGAAGAGATTCTCGCTCTTTGAGTAACGAACTGATTTTGCTTAGGTAATCAGTAGCTTTGGTGTCTAATACTGGAGAGCCTGGAGTGAAAGATACGGGTTCCAGGTTGATGGCATTTTTACTGGCAGAATTGACTACCATACGGCCCAGGCTAATCAGTGCACCATAGGGCTGTAAAGCGTTGCTCAGATAACCGATAGCTCCTTCCTTGGCTACTTTTGTCATAACGATGTTAATAACACTTTGATAGCCAAATTCAGGGTCATTGACTGAGCCATTGATAGGAACTTCCAGCTCTACATTATTATCATCATCGGTGAGAATTGAGATGGCTGTTTCCAATGGCATACCCAGCTGCTGATTGAACTCTTTTGCAGAATTATCCTTTTTTTGCTTAACGTCGAGATTGCGAATATTGATCTTATTCTGACTATTAATTTTTCCTTCGTTAATCTTTCCTCCTGTTTTGATGGTGAACTGCCCGCTACGTAGCTGATATCCACTGTACTTCTGCATATAGGGGCTAAATGGAGGTAGCTCAAGATTATTAAGAGATCCTTTCCAATCTCCATTGGGGAGTGGTGACATCCAGCTATAGTTTCCTGCTGCTTTTAGCTCGCCAAAGCGATTAATCTTAGCGGCAAGGAGGAAGGGACCGGGTGCCGAAGAGGCTGAATCAATATTGGTAAGCTGTAATTTTTGAATCTGAATGTCTATATCTCTGGCATTAACAGATTCATCACTGAATTTGATTTGGGCAGGGGCCTCAAGCTGCACAGTCTTTATCGCGAAATGGAAAGGAGATGAGTCTTTTTCAGCACTTTGTTTTTCAGTGGCTGTTGCCACTTCTTCTTGTGTTGGCTCGTTGGAAGTGGAGCCGGTGATAGCAGACTGCCAGTCCAGCCAGGCCTGAGGGACGCCTTTGCCACTAAGGTTAAGTTCCGTGATTAACTCGCCAATGCTCAGGGTACCAAAGACAGCTTCAGTCGCTCCTACTTGAAGCGGGCTTATTTCAACAGCTGATAAGTCCAGTAAAGGCTTATTGTTGGCCAGTTTTATTGCTTCAATATCAAGCTTTGATGCTTGTACGGTATTATTCGGTAAAGCTGCTAAGTCCAAGAGCTGAATTTTTTGGATTGTAGCCAGGGTTGTCCCTGATGGTTGTGTGACAGATAACTGCTCAATGTCTGCAGAGCCTGAGAGTTCAGATAATTCAAAAGGTTTCAGAATAATAGATGCAGACCCGTCCCATTTACGGGAATGGCTGGATATCTTCAGATGGCCCAGACTGATTTCTGAAGGCTGAGTAGCCAAAGATCCGTTAAGAGACAGAGACTCTTGGAAATCTGACTTTAAGTCGCCGTTCCAGTGTATGTTATCTTCCGACACGGATAGATCAGGTTGCTCCAGCTTTAACTTGGCAACGGATAACTCTCCTTTGTTTAACAATTCTTCTAACTGGTTATCTGAAAACTTTACATTATTGCTGCCATCCCAGTGGATATTTGTAGAAGAGATATGCATCTTTTGGGCTGCATCTTGATTTAATTCCAGCTGATTAACTGAGAGACTACCTTTGTTGGTAATTTCTTCCAGTGAATTCTCAGCAAATAGTAGATCATTGCTGCCTTTCCAGGTAATTTCAGATGTCCCTAATTGCAATTGAGACTGTTGATCCGGAGTGTGATTCAGTTTCAGTTGAGCAACAGAAAAATCACCGGAATTAAACAGTTTTTGCAACTGGTTTTTGACTAGCTTCACATTTATGTTGCCATTCCACTGAATGCTTTCTGACAGGAATTCAAGTTGTGGCTGCTGAGCACTGCTTTGTGTCAGAGTAAGTGCTCCCTGGCTTTCAAGTTCTTGCAGAGATCCTTTTTCAAAACTGACGTGATTATCCCCCTGCCAACTGAGTGCTTTGTTTTTTACTTGGAGCTGTTCCTGAGAAAGTTGCAAGGAGGTGATAGCCAGTTTTCCTTTTGATACCACTTTTTGTGGTTTGGCATTTAGCATCTCAAGTTGGTTGTCCCCTTCCCAGACAATTTCTTTACTGCTGAAGCCCAAGCTTTCTTGCTTGATATCCGGGCTTATCAGCCGGAGCTTACCCTCAGTGATCACTGTTTTTATTCCTTCGGAGAACAGTGTTACTTCAGCATTACCGTTCCAGTTGATTGAGTTGGCTCCCAGTCGCAGCTTGTCATCTTTGAAACTTAGTTTGTTCAGTTGCAGGTCACCTTGCTCACTGATGTTGATTCCACTCTCTTTTTGTTGAATATTGATTTCCAGATTAGTGCTTAGTATCCCTTTCAGTTCAGGCACCCAAGGCTGTAGTAATGAGGACAAGTCTAAGCTATCGATCTGCAATTTAAGTTGTCCGCCGGCTTTTTGCGCCAGAGGAGTTCCCTGACTGTGTAAATCAAATGGGCGCTCATTTAGCTGACCCTTAAGCTCTAAAAAACTATCTTGGTCTGGTACCCAGTTATGCAATAACCGCAGAGCTCCTTTTTCAACTTCAAGACTATATTTTTGCTGCTCTAACTTGGCCGTCATTAATAGATTACTAAGATCTAATTCTGTTAGTCCCCAGTTCCATGGTTCTGATTCTGGTTGTTCTGATTTTTGATCGTCTGAGGCTGGAATCTGGATGGGTCCGACGAACCAATCCTTACCTTGCTGTTCTACAGCTAGCGCTGCGTTAGAAAATATCAATTGATTGAGTAATAAGCGTTTGTCCCACAAAGATCGGTAGCTGAAATCTGCTTCGAAATGACCGATGCTAAGGTCCGGGCGATTAGCAGCCGTTGCTTCAAGGCCCTGAAGACGAAAGCGTCCGGACCAGATATTCAGATACAAGCCTTTTATGCTTGCTTGTTCAGCCCCATTTTCCAACATCCAGTTTTTTATCAGCGACTTGGTAATAAAGGGTACTGCCAAGGAGATTACCAGCAGGAGGGTGGCCAGGAAGGTTGTCAATTTGACTAGCTTCTTAAATCTCGCGCTTTTGAATATCATTGGTCTGGTTTCTCCGGTCATTCGTCTCGGTAAGCATTGCTCAGGTTATTGAATATACATTTCGTTAATGTAAATCAACAGAGGAAAGAGAAATATCCATGGGTAGACTGAGGCTGTGATGGTCAGGGGCCTGTTGAGCCATGCTCTATCCTGGTATTCCATACAGCAGACGGTGAAGGTGTCTTTATCACCGTCCAGGAAGGTTTCGAAAAGAGTGGAAAAGCAGGTTAAGGTGTCAGTATATCCACTCCATTCGGGGTGCCGACTAAAATAATGTCCGCAGGCCGCGCTGCAAACAGTCCGTTGGTGACGACGCCTACCAGATTGTTGATTTTTTCTTCTAAGGCTATTGCAGCGTTGATTTCCAGATTGTGGACATCAAGGATTTGATTGCCGTTGTCAGTGGTAAAGCCGTCTCGATAAATGGGTTCTGCATCAAATTTACATAGTTCCCGGGCCACATAGCTGCGTGCCATGGGTATGACTTCTACCGGCAGTGGAAACTCGCCCAAAATATCAACCTTTTTACTCTCGTCGACAATACAGATAAAAGTCTTGGCTACCGCAGCGACAATTTTTTCGCGGGTCATGGCGCCACCACCACCCTTGATTAATTCAAAGCGTTCGTTGAACTCATCGGCACCATCAACGTAAAAATCCAGCTGATTGACGGAATTAAGGTCATAGACCGGAATACCATGGCTTTTCAGTCGCTCTGCTGTTGCTTCAGAGCTGGCGACAGCACCATCAAAGGTATGTTTTATTTTAGCCAGCTCTTCAATGAAACAGTTTGCTGTCGAGCCGGTACCGACACCAACAACAGAATCACTTTCGAGCTTATTTTTAAGTTGTTCAACGGCTGCCCTGCCGACTGCCTGCTTCATTTCATCTTGTGTCATGGTGTGTCCTGTCAATGGATGATGAACTTTGATGAATAATTATACGTTGCATAGCCCTATGCGTGTAGACGTCAGGGGTTGATAGTTATTACTATTACCCACTTTGTATGATTCTATCAAGTGGTCCCTTTGCTGGACTGAAAGTTCTTTATTCTGGAATACCAATGCCTCATCAATACATTAAGAAGATTCTTCAGGCCCGCGTTTACGACGTAGCAAAGGAAACCCCGTTAGATGATGCCAGGGCGATTTCCAAGCGCTTGAATAACCGCGTGTTACTCAAACGTGAAGATCTTCAGCCTGTATTTTCGTTTAAGCTCCGTGGTGCCTATAACAAGATGGCACAATTGTCAGAAGAGGAGAAAAGTAATGGCGTGGTGGCAGCGTCTGCCGGAAACCATGCTCAGGGTCTGGCTATGTCCGCAGCTGTTATGGGTGTTAAGGCGACAATAGTCATGCCTCGGACCACGCCGGATATTAAAGTCAATTCGGTTCGTGCGATGGGGGCTCAGGTTGTATTGCGCGGTGATACCTTTGATGAAGCATTCGCCCATTCCCAGAAACTGGTTGATGAGAAGGGCTATGTCTATATTCATCCCTTTGATGACCCTGACGTGATCGCGGGTCAGGGTACTATTGGTATGGAGATCTTACGTCAGGAAGCAGGGCCTATTCATGCCATATTTGTTCCTGTTGGCGGGGGAGGGCTGATTTCAGGTATCGCCGTGTATGTGAAATATCTTCGCCCGGATATTAAAGTCATTGGTGTTGAATCAGAAGACTCTGCGTGCCTTAAGGCTGCCCTTGAGGCTAATGAGCGAGTGATCTTGCCTCAGGTCGGTATTTTTGCTGATGGTATCGCTGTTGCCCAGATTGGCAAGAATACTTTCGATATTTGTCGTAATTATGTTGATGAGGTTGTCACTGTAAATACTGATGAAATCTGCGCCTCTTTGAAAGATATTTTCGATGATACCCGTTCTATTACAGAGCCTGCAGGTGCCGTTGCATTGGCTGGTCTGAAAAAATATGTTGCCCAGGAAGGGCTTGAAGAAAAAACTCTGGTAGCGATCGATAGTGGTGCTAACGTTAATTTTGATCGTTTGCGGCACGTTTCAGAACGGGCAGAGCTCGGTGAGCAGCGAGAAGCTATTATCGCTGCAAAAATACCAGAGCGTCCGGGAAGCTTTAAAAAATTCTGTAAGGCTTTGGGGCAGCGCATGATCACCGAGTTTAATTATCGCTACAGTGATGAGAACGATGCCGTCGTGTTTGCAGGTGTACAGATCAGGCCGGGTAATGAAGATCGTGAAGAACTGCTGAATGAGTTGAAAGAGCATATTGAGGAGGTTGAAGACCTTTCCGATAACGAAATTGCCAAGTTGCATGTACGTTATATGGTGGGTGGCCATGCACCTGCCAGTCTCGACAATGAAGTGGTGTATCGTTTCGAGTTTCCAGAACGTCCCGGTGCCTTGATGAAGTTTTTAAATAAACTGGGAGGACGCTGGAATATTTCCATGTTCCATTACCGTAATCACGGTGCCGCTTATGGTCGTGTTCTGGTAGGGATGCAGGTACCCGAGAACGAGCGATCTCAGGTAGCCCGGTTTTTAGAAGATATCAGCTATCAGTACCGTGAAGAAACCGACAATAAGGCGTTTCAATTATTTCTTAATTGATAATTGTGACTATTAAAACTCAGGGCTCGCTTGAATCATTATGGTGCTCAGTTTTCAGGTTTTTCGGGCTCTGCCCGCAAGGCAATGAAATACAGACTTCAAGACCGCCTGATTCTCGATTACGGGCGGTTATCTTCCCCTGGTGCAGCTTTATTGCCTTGGCTGCAATAGCCAGTCCTAGTCCATACCCGCCGCTCTCTCTCCCCCTGGATTGATCCGCTCGAAAGAAGGGTTCGAACAGTCTTTCCAGGCTGTCTTTATCAACTCCGGGGCCGCTGTCTGTAATACTTATTTCTACGCTATCCGGGCAAGGTTCAAGTTTAACCTCAACCTCGCCTTCACTGTATTTCAACGCATTGCGGACGATATTCTCGATTGCCCTGTATAGCAGCTTGTCATCTCCGTGAATGATGGTTGTCTCAGGAGCTTTCAGTAATACCCGCTGTTGTTCAAAATTAGCATCTTCTACCAGAGGGCGGAGTAGAGCGACAAGTTCTAACTCGCTAGAGTGGTAATCATTTTGATTGGAATTCAGTCGAACCAGACATAGAATTTCATCAATCAACTCGTTAATTCGTTCAGCTTCGAGTTCCATTCGGTCCAGTTCATTGGATTCGCCGGAGCGCTTGCGTGCCAACTCCAGTGCAATCCTTAGTCGTGCCAGTGGGGTACGCAATTCATGGGATATATCTCTTAGCATCTGCTGCTGGCCTTCGAGCAATGCCTGAATCTGATGGGCCATGGTGTCAAAATCCAAGCCCAGTTGACCCAGCTCATCTCTTCGTTTTCCCATCGACTTTGCCACCCTGCTATTTAAGTCACCATCTGCCAGCTTGCGGCTGGCGTGCTGCAATAATCGAATGGGCTTGACCAGATAGTGACTGAGCAACAATGCAACCAGGATAACAATCAAAATGGATATGCCTATGCGCCATAACAAAGTGGTACTGGAATAAAGGTGATCACTGAGTTCGTGGGGATTGAGCACAACAAAATGATAGCGTTTCCCGGAAGCGCTTATTGTTGGCCAGATTATTGGGCGAAAGCGTTTGTCAAAGAACTGCCTTCTTTTTATCTGATATTGTTGATCTTCGGGCTCATAAAAATAAGGGGAGCGCTGTCGGTTGTCATTGCCTCTTCGGGATCGACCTTCCAGCAGGTCCTTAAAATGGGGCGGAAGGGGATGACCGCTAACCTGACGATTATGTTCATCCAGTAACAGCACTTTAAGATCGGTACGGTGAAATAGCTGCTTTTTCCATAAGATTAAGGCTTGTCTTCCTCTTTCTTCGTATATTTCCGCAGCTTCTTGTGCCAACTCCGAGATATGTTCACTTTTCTGTTCAGAGCTCTGAAAGAGCCGGACCTGAATCCAGGTAACAGCCAGATTGGTGACAATGACCAGAATCATCACCAGCCAAAATGCGAAGAATATTTTCCAGTAAAGACGACGCATCAGGGGGTGTCCTCAGGTTTTAAGAGCAGGTAACCCATACCGCGAACCGTCTTTATACGGGTATTGCCATTCGGGTAAGGGCCGAGCTTACGACGTAAATTACTCAGATGCATGTCAATACTGCGATCGAAGGGACCCAGTTTACGGTTCAGGGCTTTACGCATCAGCTCCTCTTTGCTGACCAGGTTTCCTAATTGCTGCATCAGCACCAACAAGAGGCTGAACTCTGTGTGAGTAAGCTCTATTGGGGTACCATCACGAATAACACGGTGGGCCGTTGTGAACAGTTCCAGATCGCCAATGATCAGATGGTCCGCCAGTGGAGGTTCGTTATCTGTGGACTTATCTAATCCGACCCGGCGGATGATAGCCTTCAAGCGGGCAACCAGTTCACGCGGACTACAGGGCTTGGGAAGGTAATCATCAGCACCCATCTCAAAACCAACAATTCTGTCGATCTCATCTCCCCTGGCGGTCATCATCAACACAGGAGTATTGGACTCTCCTCGCAGCTCTCGCAGGGTATCGAAGCCATTCAGCTTGGGCATCATTACATCTAGAACGATAACATCATAAGCTGTATTCAAACCCTTTCTTAATGCACTTTGACCATCGTGGCACAGATCAACATCGAACCCTTCAAGCTCAAGAAACTCTTGTAATAGTTCACAAAGTTCTTTGTCGTCATCGACTAGCAGTATGCGGCTCATCCGGTCAGTCCTATCTAATTGACAGTAAGTGTCAGGTGGCATCTGTCGCTGTGTTTATTTTGCCATAACCTCATCTGCTGAATAGTCAGCTTTACAGAAACTTTACATAGCCTTGACTCTGGTTTGCATTGCCATCTTTAAACTTCAGGGTGTGAGTTATCAATACATCAGGAGAAAGATCATGAAAAAGACAATTGGATTGACCATCGCCGCGATAGCGTTAGCTGGAAGCACCGCTGTTGTTATTGCAGCAGACAAGGGTGTCGGTGCTAAAGATTGTAATGGTGGCGGATGGGGTAAACATCATAAAAGCGGTGGATATGATCGTCACGGCAAAGGATCGATGATGGGTGCCAAAATGCTGAATGTATTGGACTGGGAGCTTGAGCTAACAGCAGAGCAGCGAGATCAGATTCGTTCTTTGATGAAAGATCAGCAAGCACAAAAAGGCCAGATGAACAGTCCTAAACAGAATATGCGCAAAAGTATGATGGAACTGGATCCTGGCAGCGCTGACTATCAGGAGCAGGTCAAGCAGTTGGCTCAGCAGCAGGCTGATCAGATCACTCAGCGAATGACAGAGCGTGCGGAAACTTATGCGGCTATTTATGCCGTACTCACGCCAGAGCAACAGCAGACCTTCAAGGAGCTTAAGGGTCAGTGGGGAAAAAAGTGGAGCCAGCCGCGAGGACAGGGGCAGCAGGGAGCAATGAAGCAGGGAAATTAGCAGGTATAAAAGGAGCTGGCTTCCAAGCTCAGCTGTTGTTGTTACGCCTGGATCGTCAATCCAGGCTGACAACAGCAGAACGGCGTTTTATTTTATAGGCAGAGCAGCATGCACATAAGTAAATGGATAATTCTTGCACTGGGAGTGTAAGTTTATCTGTTCGAATCTGAAGACTGTAATGGCACCTGTGGTGAATGACTGAAACTATCATCTAAGAAGGCCTGGGCGGTAAATCCAAACAGAGATATCAGCCCCCAGGCCAGGCCGGTAACAACACCAAGATCGACAATACCTCGCCAGGGCTGTTCCAAAAGATGTACGATTTGAACCAGGCCGATTATTGCTATCGTGATGATAAAAGTGATGATTTGTCTCTTGCGTTCGATATGGAAGTAGCCCATGCAGAAAAGTGGGGCAAAAATCAGTCTTAAGAATGTAGGGTTGTCTTTTAAGTAGGCAATACGAGCTGCGACCCTGGGAGAAAATCCCTTTTGAAAACCTCGGTAACCCTCGCTGAAAGCCATAAAGGCAATCCATACCAAAGCAATTATCCAGTGATACCAGCTTAATGGTTGAGAGAAAGCGTCAAGCCCTACCAAGCTCAGGCGATAAATGGCACTACCTAAAATAAGGCAGATACCTAACATTCCCCAGGCGGCGGAAATTGTACCCATCAGTTACTTACTCGTATTAAAGGCGTCGGTGTAAAAGCCCGCCAGTATACCGTTGTCGAAGGAGCTTGACGACTGGCAGAAGACGCCTGCTTATGCGGACGTCTCTACTAAAGGTGTATAACTCAGCCTGGTCGTCCATCGATACGAGGTTTTAATAGGAATGGCCAGTAGTTGTAACAGAAAAAAGCAAATGAAATCGCCCAAAGAACAGCGGATGTGCTAATCAGCAACATATAGGCTGAACTGAACCACTCAATGCTCGCTGCTACACGGATTAGACTTGCAAGCGTAAGAATATAGATTCCATAAACGGTCAGCTTGGGGAGTTCTAACATTCGACCAGTATGGCCAAGCGAGACCCGGCCCATCATGCCCAGCGTAATGAGGCCAATCCCGCCTACCGTGAAAGCATGAGTGGCCGAAGAGCTAGATACCAAATTCAGTAGCGAAAGTCCCTTAAGTAAAAAGCCGGCTGCTATCCAACCGTATGCAACATGTAGAACCCATATAATAGGGTGTTGCCAGATCCGCTTATCATACCAACCGCTGAGGCGCACAAAATGAATAGTGCCAACAACCAGTGAAACGATTGCTGCGAGCAAAGCAGGTAATGGCAGGAGATCGGTAACTATGACAACAATGACACCTGCGACAGAGGCTATTTCAATGGCAGGCCATTGTTTAGGCACCATGCCCGGTAACGGATTACGGGTAAAGAAGGGGATGACTCGACCACCGAGTACCACGATGACCAGGATGACTAAGCTAAGACCCATATCGATACCGAAAGATAGTGTGTTGGCCACACCTATGGCACCTAGATGCATCAGCAGGTTAGCAATTGTAAATAGGCTTAGAATCACCAGAAAGGCTATGTTACGGGCCACCCGTGCTGCCAGTAAGGGTTTAGCTAAGCCTGCTATTACCAAAGGAGCGAAGGCGATATCGACAGCCAGGGTAAGCCAGTCAGGTTGCCCCAGATCGACCGTTGAAAGTAGCCGACCTGCCAGCCAAACCAGAGTTAACCCTATTAATGGAGCCCCTGAAGGTGTCTCCATGGAAGTCCAGTTTCTGGCGGCGGTGAGTAGAAATCCGGCAATCACCGCGAGACTGTATCCAAATATCATTTCGTGGGCATGCCAGCCGACGTGGCCGTAATAATTATTGAGTGCGATATGGCCAGAGAAAAAGGGTATCCAAAGTAATATCAGCAATACGGCACTTAGGCCAGCCAAGGAGAAAAAGGGGCGAAAACCCAGGAAAAACAGAGCAAAAGTGTCCTCCGGGATCCTGTCTTCAGGTCTTTCTATATTCAACATTGTTAAGATCTCTAAAGCGGGCAGTGAAGAGCGCCTGGTGGATCGTCACTGTGGTTTAAATGTGCCAATAATTGATCAAAAAGTCTACGGACGGCAGCCTCTGCTCTCCTTGATAACTATCATTTGAGCCGGTTAAAAATCCAATGCGTAAATCTCAAAAAGAAAAAGCCCCTGAGTAGGGGCTTTTGGAGGTGTTCAGTGCCAAAGTCAATTACTTGGCGAAGTTCTCTGCAACGAACTCCCAGTTCACAAGTGCCCAGAAAGCATTCATATAGTCAGGACGTACGTTGCGGTAGTCGATGTAGTAAGCGTGTTCCCATAAATCGACTGTAAGCAGTGGAGTCTGGCCTTCAGTGAGTGGGCATCCAGCATTACTGGTATTTACAATTGCCAGTGAGCCATCGCTATTCTTAACCAACCAAGTCCAGCTGGAACCAAAATTGTTGATAGCGCTGTCTGTTAGCTTGTCTTTAAATGCTGCAAAAGACCCAAAAGCGCTGTTAATAGCGTCAGCTACAGCACCTGTTGGCTCGCCACCGCCATTAGGGCTTAGGCAGTTCCAGTAGAAGCTGTGGTTCCAGATTTGTGCAGCATTATTAAAAACACCACCAGCAGGAGCAGAAGTGATGATCTCCTCCAGGCTTTTGTTTTCGTATTCAGTTCCAGGAATCAGTCCATTCAACTTAACCACATAGGTGTTGTGGTGTTTGCCGTGGTGATATTCCAGAGTCTCCTGAGAGATGTGTGGTTGCAGTGCATCTTTAGCGTAAGGGAGAGGTGGTAATTCAAAGCTCATGATGTGACCTTCTTCTATCCTGATTAAGCGTAAACTATAAGCGCCTGCCCTGGTTATTCTGAATGCTCCTTATGGACAGGGGCCACGATATTATCACTGTATTGATATAAATCATACTAAATTGGTCGGGTATCGGTCGACTACATAGATTAGTCAAACAGATATACTTACCCATCCTGGTGCATAGCAAGTATACGTAATAGCCAATGGTATGGTCGACTAAAGTGGATTCCACATCTGCAATATTAGTTCATAGAATACAGATCTATATATGACAATAACAAGAATTGGCCAATCTATGCCTAGAATCATGCTTTATATCGCCGCGCTTGCCTTGTTGGGGTTTTTCCTCAGTCGCCAGTTCATGTCTCCTGAAACCCGGGAGCCTTTCATTGAGGCGTGCCTGAGTGGTGGGTCTGGCACCGAAAAGCAATGTAGTTGTTTGGCGGATTACGTTCATGAGCGGTTAACGCAGGATGAAATCAGAGCCGTGATGGAAAATCGGGTGGCAGGAAAGCAGTTTCAGGATAAAGTCGCCAATGTGGTTCGCAGTGGGGCCAATGCCTGTCGTTGATCAGGGCTTGATAATCAATCGGAAAAATAACTCGACCAACCAAAGGATGGATCGGCCAGCGCAAGAAAATCAGGATTGTAAAGATCTTCCTTTTGGTTGTAGCGCAGGGGGTCAAGTGACAAGTCGACCAGCTGTCCACCAGCGGCTTCCAAAACTGCCTGAGCTGCTGCAGTGTCCCATTCGCAGGTCCGGCCCAAGCGCAGATGTAAGTCTGCTTTTCCTTCTGCAAGCAAGCATATCTTGAGTGAGCTGCCTATAGTCGCTAAGGTTACATTACCTATCTGCCGTAGTTTTTCGATATAGTTATCGAGACGAGGATCCAGGTGGCTTCTGCTGGTCAGAATATCCAGGCCTTTCAGCGGTTCTAGAGAGCGACAGTGGATAGCGCGAGTACTGCCTGCCGCATCGCGTTTTAATGCTCCTTGCTTCAGGCAACCCGCATAAGTGTTACCAGTCGCTGGCACATGTACGGCCCCCAGTGTAGATCGGCCACTTTCGATGAGAGCGATGTTAACGGTGAACTCGCCATTTCGTTTAATAAATTCTTTGGTTCCGTCCAGAGGATCTACCAGCCAATAGCGTTGCCACTGGTGTCGTTGTTGAATACTCTGCTGATCCGATTCTTCAGATAGAATGGGAAGTTCCGGGGTGAGTTGTCTGAGTCTGGTGCAAATTAGATTATGAGCTTCAATATCCGCTTCAGTCACAGGAGTGCTGTCTGTTTTTTCATTGACTGAAAAGCCAGATGTGCGATTGTAGATTGCCAAAATGGCTTCACCTGCTTCCTGAGTGATGTCCATTATCTGTGGTAGTAACTGATTTGAGTTCGGCATCTTTTGATCACTCAGAATAATTGAATGGTAAATTGGCAAGTGTCTGCAGAAATTCAGATTATATGATTGGCTGCTTGAGCATATCGATCAATAGTTATGGTTTGCTCGTTTAAGGTTCCTAAGATATCTGTTCAGTTTTGTTAGACAGCTGTGCGGATAGCCTGGGATCTTTACGTACTTTCTGCCAGAGACAGAGTGCCGCGATCACTCTGGCTTCTGCGAAGTTTTCTTCAAAGACCAGTTCCGAAATATTTTCGATGGGATAGGGAATAACTTCCAGTTCTTCCGGCTCATCTCCCGGGCGGCGCTGAGGATAAAGATCTTCAGCAATAACCACTTGAATCCTGTGTCCCATGTAGCTAGGGGAGGTGGTCATAGATCTTAGCGGTGTTAAGCGACGAGCCCCATAGCCAACTTCTTCCATAAGCTCCCTGTTAGCCGCTTCTAAAGCTGTTTCGCCGGGGTCAATCAACCCCTTGGGTAGAGTGAGCTGATACTCATGTATGCCAGCGGCATATTCATTGATAAGCAATAGTGTTTCGTTGTTGAGGACGGGGATAATCATTACAGCCCCGTTTCCTTTGCTGGCCAGACGCTCATAAGTACGCTCGACGCCATTGGAAAAACGCAGGTCCAGTTCCTCTACTTCAAACAATCGGCTTTTTGCTGCAGTCCTTGCCTTCAAAACCTGTGGCTTTGTGGGCATACTGAAATCTCCCTAGTAATAATTCTCTTTGTGAGAAAAGAAGTCATGGCTCTCTTTCGAGACTAAAAATTATCGTTCTCTTTGGAGAACTTAAAGAAGTACTGATTATGTTGGATTGGGATGTCATCGATACCGTGCTACTTGATATGGACGGTACCCTGTTGGACCTGCACTACGATACCTACTTTTGGCTTGAACATCTGCCTACCCGATATGCTCAACATCATGGCCTGGAACGCTCTCAGGCTAAAGAGCAATTGACGAAGCGTATCATACAAGAACAGGGGACGCTAAATTGGTATTGTGTTGATTTCTGGTCTGCGGAACTGGGGGTCGACATTGCTGCGTTGAAGCGTGAAATACAGCATAAAGTCAAGTTTCGTCCTCATGTTGAAGACTTCTTGTCCGGGTTACGTAAGCATCAGATCCGTTCCGTAATTGTGACCAATGCACACCAGAAAAGTTTAGCGATAAAAATGGAAAAAACAGGACTGGATCGCTTGGTCGACAGAGTCATCTGTGCCCACGATTACCGTTTACCCAAGGAGGATATCCGGTTTTGGGACTTGCTAAAGGAAGATGAACCTTTTGATAAGACCAGGACTCTTTTAGTTGATGACAATCTGGAAGTATTGCGCTCGGCCAGAGACTACGGAATCGGGCAGTTGCTAACCATTTTAGTACCGGACAGCCAGCAGCAAAAGCGAGATGTTAATGAATTTCCCGGTATCAGCCATTTTGATGAAATAGAGCCGGCAGGGACTTCTGGAAAGAACAAAAAATAGGCTCAGCAAAGCCGTGCCTGAGTTAAAGCAAAACAGCAATGAGTAAGAAAAACAGTGGTTAATCAACAGTCAGAACAGCATCAGAAAATTAGATTGGATAAATGGTTATGGGCTGCTCGGTTTTTTAAAACCCGAGCGATTGCCAAGCAGGCTATTGAAGGAGGCAAGGTTCACTACAATGGTGCTCGCAGCAAATGCAGCCGTGTGGTTGAGCGGGGAGCAATCTTGAAAATTCGCCAGGGCTTTGACGAAAAAACGGTGGAAGTTCTGGTCTTATCTGATCAACGTAGGGGCGCCCCTGAAGCGGCTAAACTCTATGCTGAAACCCCGGAAAGTATTAAGCAACGTGAAATGAGTGCGGAACAGAGGCGATCTTTGCGAGGTGCTCAGCCCGCCACAGAAGGGCGGCCCAGTAAGAAAGATCGCCGCCTGATCCACGGCTTTAAAGAAAGAAACCGAGAGTAGTCGCTAGGTTTTGTGTAGGTAAGCGAGGTTTCGTTGCATCATCAGATACCTCTTACTACCTAACTGACCTTCGGGTTATCTGAACAGGGTCAGGAACGAAAAAATGGCAGTAGATTAAGACCTGGGATGAGTTTTCCTAAACGATAGAAGAAGGGGGTCAGATACTCACAAAGTAGCGTGGTGAGTTTCTGTAGCAGCGGTGTGTGAAATGCCCAGCTTAGAGTTACGAGAGCAACGGCTAATCCGCCGACAAAGTTGTCTGTGAACCAGTGGGCCCCGGCCACCAATCGAGGTAACATGAATAGCACGGAGATTAAAACGGTGATTAGCGCCAGTCGTGAGCGAAGCATAAGTACTAAAAAACCGCTCCAGGTCCAGAGCACGGCAGAGTGATCGCCGGGAAAACTATGGGTGGATGAATCCTTGGTACCTAACTGGGGAAATATCTCAGAGAGTAAATAAGCTGGTTGCAGTTGGATTGAAGGACTATTGCCACTCAGGTCAAGCAAAATAGCCAGTTCATACAGAGCCTCTCTGATGGGCCACATCAGAATAATGAGTAAAACGAAACCGATAAAAGCGCTGTGTAGTTGATGCTGTTTTATACCCAGTATAGGGAAGGTCAGAGAAATAAGAATGATCAGCATAGGGACAACGTCGGATATTCGGACATTCATCGCAGCCCAGAAGTATTGCCAGCTTTCCCCACTAGAAAGAGAGCCATTCAATAGAAAAAATATCTTTTCATCCATCCAAAGCCACAGTGAGTGACTACCAGGAAAGATCCAGCTTGCCAGTAGCACCATTGCCAGTCCGTGGAACAGTGCGAGAGATTTTAGCTGCCAGCAATTGCCGAAGGGGTGTGTTTGTGGATTCATAAGGTCCTTGGGTGTCTCTTCAAGAGGTGAGGCTTGTGTTAAAATTGCTTGTATTGAAATGATTAACCAAATATATCACCGCCGATCAGAGCTGCCTAGAAGCAGCAGACCTTAAGATTCGGCGGGCACCCCTTACACTTAGCTGACTATTTCGAGTTTTACCCAAGTATGAGCAATTCCGATCAAATACAACGTTTTCTATTCGAAGATACTGACCAGCGTGGCGTTCTAGTTGGCTTGGAGTCCTGTTATCAGGAGGTTTTGAGTCGTCACCCCTATCCCGTTAAAGTGGCCTCGTTATTGGGTGAAATGTTGGCAGCCATCGGATTGTTGAGCTCTACCCTTAAGTTCGAAGGGCGACTGAGCCTGTTAGCTCGGGGAGATGGGCCTGTTTCCATGTTGATGGCTGAATGTAATCATCGGCGGGATTTGCGAGCGATTGCTCGTTGGCAAGACCCGATCGCTGATGATGCAGGGCTGCCGACTCTTTTGGGTAATGGGCAATTGGCGATTACCATAGAGCCTGATCGGGGTAACCGCTACCAAGGAATTGTGCCCTTGGAGAAACCTCAGTTGGCTCAATGTCTTGAGGAGTATTTCATGCAGTCTGAGCAGCTTGCGACTCGGATTACTCTGGCTGCTGATACTGAAAAGGCTGCGGGCCTGCTGTTACAGGCGTTGCCCAGCGATAAAGACAGTCAGATTGTGGAAGAAAACTGGGACCGAATAACTCATCTGGGAAGTACATTGACCAGTCAGGAATTACTGACTCTGGACAATAGCGAGTTGTTGCACCGGCTATATCATCAGGAGGATGTCCGTGTCTTTGACGCGGAAGAGTTGCGGTTTGACTGTGATTGTAGCCGTGAGCGCAGTTTGACAGCTTTAAAAACCTTGCAGAGTGATGAGTTGGAAGAAATGTTAGAAAAGGAAGGATCAATCACCATGGATTGCCAGTTCTGTAACAATCAATATCGGTTTGATCGCACCAGTATCGCAGAGATACAGGGAGTTTCAGGAGCTGTGGAGCCATCGAAAAGTTGTCATTAGATACTATGGTGCCTTGTTATTTATAAAACAGGCCCCATCAACCGTTAGTTAATAGGAATCTTTGTTAGCGTCTGTGGATGCCTGCCACGATCAGCCGAGGCCGATACTTTGTCCTGCGCTTCCCAAAAAATTTCAGTCAATGCTATTATTAGTGACTCTATAAGTTGCTAGCCCCTTGGAGACAAGACCAAATGAGCGAAAATATTGTCAATGTAACGGATGCTAGTTTTGAGGATGATGTACTCAAAGCGGAAGGTGCTGTCTTGGTTGACTACTGGGCCGAGTGGTGTGGTCCCTGTAAAATGATTGCCCCAGTGCTGGAAGAAGTAGCCAAGGACTACGGTGATAAATTAAAGGTTTGTAAATTGAACATCGACGAAAATAACGAAACTCCGCCAAAGTTCGGTATTCGTGGCATACCTACGCTGATGTTGTTTAAAGACGGAAACGTAGAAGCAACAAAAGTTGGTGCTCTATCCAAGTCTCAACTAACTGCGTTTCTTGATAGTAGCCTCTGATCTATGATGTACATACAGCCGCTATTAGCGGCTGTATGTTGCTGTTGGCACTAAGCGAATTCGGTAGATTACCTGTATTGATTGGCAACTGTTGTAATCAAGGCGTCTTCTGCATATAGTGTTGCCAGTCAGTTGTTAGCAAGCACGTTAGAATAAGTCTGTAATCTACTTTTTTAATTGATAAGCTAACTACATTATCTCAGTTTGTTGTCCGTTACTTTTTAAGTTATTTTTCTCGTCCGTCGGGAGTTGTTATCCGCCGTAAGTTGATCTAAGCTAATTTAGATCCTTTGAATCACTCGGTAGTGGTTGCATTCCTAAACATTAATAGACAAAATAGACCAGCATCCACTTCCGTTGATGTGTAAACCATTTCTAAATACCCCCTCTTGACCATCCATTCACCTGCCAGTGTGCATCTTGACAAATAGACTATGAATCTAAGCGAACTAAAATTAAAACCCGTTAAAGAACTACTCGAAATCGCCAAAGACATGGGCATGGATAATCTTGCCCGTTCCCGTAAGCAGGATGTCATCTTCTCTATTCTCAAGAAGCACGCAAAAAGCGGTGAAGACATTTACGGAGATGGTGTCCTGGAAATTTTGCAGGATGGCTTTGGATTTCTTCGTTCAGCCGAAGGCTCTTACCTGGCGGGACCTGATGATATCTATGTATCTCCCAGTCAGATTCGTCGGTTTAATCTGCGCAAAGGGGATACCATTGCCGGTAAGATTCGGCCCCCCAAGGACGGCGAACGTTATTTTGCACTGCTGAAAGTCAGTGAGATCAACTTTGATCGTCCTGAGCATGCAAAAAACAAGATCCTGTTTGAAAACCTGACTCCGCTATTTCCTCAGAAGCGCTTGGTGCTGGAAATGGGCAACGGTTCCAAGGAAGATCTAACGGCTCGGATTATTGATCTGATCGCTCCTATCGGCAAGGGCCAGCGTGGTTTGATCGTGTCCCCGCCTAAAGCCGGTAAGACATTAATGCTACAGAATATTGCATCTTCCATTACCCGCAATAATCCTGAGTGCCACTTGATCGTTCTGTTGATTGATGAGCGGCCGGAAGAAGTAACGGAAATGCAACGCTCAGTGCGTGGTGAAGTGGTAGCCAGTACCTTTGATGAGCCACCAGCCCGTCATGTACAGGTGGCTGATATGGTTATTGAGAAGGCCAAGCGTCTGGTCGAACACAAAAAAGACGTTGTCATCCTGCTGGACTCCATTACCCGCCTTGCTCGTGCCTATAACACCGTAATCCCTTCCTCCGGCAAAGTGCTGACTGGTGGTGTAGATGCTCACGCACTGGAACGTCCCAAGCGTTTCTTTGGTGCAGCTCGTAATATCGAAGAAGGCGGTAGTTTGACGATTCTGGCAACGGCTCTGGTTGATACCGGCTCGAAGATGGATGAAGTGATCTTTGAGGAATTTAAAGGTACAGGTAACTCTGAAGTGCACCTGGATCGCAAAGCGGCGGAGCGTCGCGTCTTCCCTGCCATCAATATTCGCCGCTCGGGCACCCGTCGTGAAGATCTGCTGACCTCTGAAGACGAGTTACAGCGGATGTGGATCTTACGAAAGCTGCTCGATTCTATGGAAGATACCGCCGCTGTCGAGTTTGTGTTGGATAAGCTTAAAGACTTCAAGACTAATGACGAGTTCTTTATGTCTATGAAGCGCAAGTAAATCCCAGGAATAACAGGTCTGAATCTGTTTCGACAAAAAGGTAGGCTGCGGCTTACCTTTTTTATGCAAAAAATTCAGATAGATTTTGAAGAGCTTTGTCTCTTGATCTTTTTATCTTTATTCCGTTCTTGCAGGGAAGCTAAATGACGCCATCTAAACATATTGTTTTTGCCTGGGAGTTGGGGGCAGGATATGGGCATATAACCAGTTTTATGCCCATTGCAAAGGAAATGCGACGGCGTGGATACCGAGTTAGCTGGATTCTAAAAGATATTTCCAATTTCCCTAATCTGAGTAATAATTGCGATGATAAGATTTTTCAGGCTCCTGTCTATACTCTAAAAGATAAGGGCCTGGAGACAGTTAACAACTATTCTGACCTGCTTTACCGGCATGGCTATCGAAAAGCAGATGAGCTTGTAATGCTTCTGCATAGCTGGGAACTGCTATTCGATCAGCTTGATCCGGACTTGTTGATCTGTGACCATTCACCAACGGCGCTGCTGGCATCTCGTGGCTATGAATGCTCTGTGGCGAGTATTGGTATTGGGTTTTTTTGCCCGCCTTGTTGTTCACCTTTACCAAGCTTACAACTATCCAAACGTATCTCCATTGAGACTCTGCAGCAGTCTGATGCAACAGTGCTCTCTGTTATTAATTCAGCAATGGAGTCCCTAGGGCGTTATACCCTCCCTCAAGTCAGTAGCTTATTTGATATTGATGAACATTTTTTATGCACATTTCCAGAATTAGATCATTACCCGCAGCGTAAGGATCATTGTTACTGGGGGGCATATGGGGGAGGGGAGTCTGGTGAAGTTCCTGTCTGGCCGGAAGGTAATGGGCCGCGGGTATTCGTGTATCTACAAAAGGACAGGGTTTCGACAGAATACGTTTTAAAGGCTTTGGATAATCTCGGCTGGCCAGCCATCGTCCATTTTACTCGTGGCTTTCAATCACCAAGCAGCGGTCATGTTAGTGAAACAATAAATTATTCCGCTAAACATTTGGATATTGAGAAAGTATGTCAGAGTGCTGACTTCATCATTTGTCATGCAAGTCATGGCACTGTATCTATGGCGCTGCTAGCAGGAATCCCGTTGTTGCTATTTCCTGCTCATCAAGAGCAATTAATATTAAGCCATAGGTTAAGGCAGTATGGTTTAGGTCTAGTCGGTGAATGTGGAAAGGGTGTTGAGGGGGTGATAAAGCAGTTGCAAGAGCTTAAAAACTCGACAGCTCTGAAGGAACGGTCCTTGCTCTTTGCCAAAAAATACAGTGAATTTTGTTCAGAGGAACAGATCAAATTGTTAGCTGATCGGTGTGAGCAACTGATAAAAAAACCTCCTAGCCTTGATGCCCCCTGCTGAGTGAATTCTTGATGCTCTTGGTTATTGATTGTTTGGGATCAGATGATGCTGATTTTTAAACTTTCTATATTGCCTCTTATTGAACGGTGGTGACCAGCCAGAACATTATACATTGTTCTCAACAGTCATGATGGCTGGCCATTTAGTGTCTCCCAAATATTATGATCTGCGATATAGTTTTTGAGCCTGCTCCAGCCCGGCGAGACCGCATTCCGGTAGAGGTTGTATGCTGGGCTTGAGAGTCTGGTCATTATCATTAGGGATGATACAGCTTTGGTCTCCTCCATCGCCGTAGCCGTCACCGTAACCCAGGCTATCATAACACTCTGAACTGTCGTCTAGATTGGCAAACAAGGCTTCGCCACTGTCGAAGTTAAGTGTGCAACCACTCTTTGTCTCATAGGGGGCTGTTGCGGTTTGTTGGGTTTCTGGACTGAGGCTGTTGGCTTGAGTCACTGGCGTGGCTGCAAGTGCAGCTAGAGTTGCTGTGGATAATGCGGTTCTTTTAAGGCCCGGTTTGTTGAGCATGTATCCTCCTTGAGGTCTGTTGGTACGGACTCTGAGTGGACGGTTTGGGGCCATTAAGAGTCCGTGAGCTATAAGAGAAAAAGAGCTGTTAGTTGAGTGTTTCGCTATACAATGTGTTGACTTCTTGCGGCGTCAGGCCTCGGTTAAAAATCCGCAGCTGGTCAATGTCGCCATTCATAAAGGCTTTGTGACGACGGAAATTAGCGGCTGAGTCCCCGGGGCGGGTATGGTGCATAAAGCCTAGCGTCTTCTGGCTAAAATCTACGGACTGGGCCTTTCCACGAGAGGCTTCCAGGTTGCCATTTACATAGATATTCAACCCATCAGTACCCGCTGTAAAGGTGAAGTGTGTCCAGGTCTCTTCCCAGGCTCTATTCCAGCGAATTCCAGCGCGTCCCTGTCTGGCCACATCGCCAAAGTCCCAATAAAGTTTTCCACCCTGACGAGAAAAATGAATATTAAACTGGTTGTGAACATCAAAGGGTTGAGCGATCAGTGCCACAGGCCCTCGATTGGGAAATCTCATTTTCGCCCAGAAGCTGACTGTAATGGCATCCAGCGTGCCTAAAGCCGCCAAATCAGCTGTTCCGTAATCGTCCTCACCATCAAAATGAAGGCCTTGACCCAAATACCCGGCGGTTTCTGTGGCTCCGTTGAGGGTGATGTTAAAGTTTCCAGTTTCATCAATGAGGGTGGAATCAACGATATTCTCCATCGAATAATGCAGTTTCAGATTGGCATTATCTGGCGCCAGCACATCCTCATCATTGGCTGGAGGTGGCGGGGGTGGCTCGCCACCAGGATCGGAATAACCGGCTAAAGAGAGTCGATAAATACTGCAACGGTTTTCGGCCGGGTAATAGACGTCATCCGGATTCAGTTCGATGTGGACATCTCGTTGAGACATCTGAGCAGCAATGGCGAGGCTGACCAGATGTGAATTGTCTTCGGTTTGACGAATTCCGGCGTAGCGCTTGCTGCAGCCTGCGGTGTTCATCACATCACTGCCAAAATCGATCTGAACCATATTAGGGTGGTTCCAGTCATGAGGGCCTGACATGATCAAGTTTGAAATAGTCCCTGTTTCAGTGGAAAACGCCTGGTTACTGGCCAACAAGGATAGCAGTAACGCAGGTGTTCTAAGTAACTTCATATTGGTTTCTCTCGCAATGTTTAAAAATTAATAAATGGGCCCGCTGTGAATTCTGCCCTTAATAAGGACTTAACCCGCCGCTGAGGCATGGCTTCAATCTGTCCCTGAAAACGAAGACCACCCAATGCGTAATTTTCGTTTATTGCTTCTGTTTATCTGTTCGTTAAAACCTTTTAAGCCTCTATCTTATAAGGCCGTAATAGTCCCATAGGATCTACAGGTCTTCAGTCGACTTTAGTCATCGTCGTCATCGTGTTTGTGACCGTTTCCATTGCCGTGGTTATGACCATTCCCGTGGCCGTTGCCATTTCCATTGCCATGACCGTTGCCATGACCATGTCCGTGACCGTCATCATCGTCCGAGGGCGGTTCACCCACAGGTGTTGAATAACTGGCGAGTGAGATCCGATCAATAACACAACGGCTATCAGATTCCAGATAGATATCATCTGGGTTTAATTCAATGTAGACCGATTGATTGGACATCAGCGCGGCAATAGCGAGACTGGTCAGGTGTGAATTGTGATTGTTTTTACGAATCCCTGCGTAGCGCTGATTACAGCCGGAGGTCGTCATGAGATCCTCACCAAAATCGATCTGTATCATATTCGGGTGATTGGGATCTTCGGGACCAGACATAATCAAATCGGCAATGGCGCCTGTTTCAGCAGAAAATGCCTGACTACTGGCTAACATTGAAAGCAGCAACACCGGTGCTTTTAATAACTTCATACTGATTTCTCTCTATTCCTGACTTTTATAAACTAGACCAGCGGTAATCCACTGGCCGTCATGTCTTCCCTGTTTACACCGGGTTTGTTTTTATTCTTTCAATACAGACTCACTATCTAAATTAAGGTGTTTACCTAGTTCGATGCAGCTAATTTTGTCCACATTTTGGGGCAATTCATCCACTTGCATCAATTCAATAAGCAAGCCTTCAAAGGCTATTTCTGGTTCACCGTGCTTTATGTAATGGACCACTTCACAAATTACATCTTCGCAAAGCACCGCTCGGCATTGATTCAGTAAAGAGCTAACTTTTTTATTTGCAATATTGATGTCTATGGAATCGCTCATATTGTATATGGATTAGCCTAGTTCAATGGGGTCTGACCCCATTCACCCCTAACTCATTTAGCTTTTCTAACAACCTGTCTACCTGTTCTACTGCACCGATAAACTGAGCACCCACATGAGTATCGGACTCAACCACTCTGCATATCATTAGATCCTCAAACGAGCAAAAGGAATTCTCAATACCCTCGGCATCAAGTCCTGCATCAGAGTCCTTAAACGATTTCCAGATAGAATCGATGCTTGGCTCTGAATCAGGAAGAAATAGAAGAACAGTATACCTCGGCTGTGTAATTGTATTTAAATCGAACTCTGATAGAGTCGTTGACAGTCGCTTTACATACGAATAAATATTTGACTCTTCATTTCTATCAATAAAATCACTATTAGAAAGATCTGATTTTAACTGCTTCAAAAGCTTTAACTCCTGAACTTTCGACCCTTCTATAGAATGACCAACAGTCCGCCACTTGAAAGCTTTAGGCAGCCGCTGACTTACGCTGGTGATAAGCATAAGCCATAAACCAAACAATTCGCTAACAGACCGCTGAACAATAGTGATCGTCGCAAAACGACGATCATTAACTGTAGATGTTTGTTCCCACGGTTTAATACCAACATCGTAGAGATAGATTGGTTTCATTTTATCGCCTAATTGAAGTAAGTATGTGAGTCACCATTTCCACCTAATGGCTGCTTAATACCAGTAGAAGACCGGACTTCACTATTAAAACGTGGGCCATGGTTATCTAGTTTGTGGCCTAATGAGTGTTCTCTAATCGTAGTCGTACTTCCGTCCTTTCCTTTAAACTCGCATATTTAAAGGGGTCTGACCCCATTGGTTTGACCCCATTGGTTGCTCACCCTCTGTTGCTCGTTATTTCAAAAGTAGTTCAGGGTCTTCCCATACATCTTCATAATCCTCCGATATCAGAAATCTCCAGCCCTCAGGTAGGCCTAAATAAGGCATTACTATTTCTGCCCAGCTTTTCAAGTGCTCACCATGAAGAGGGACAAAAAAATCTTCGTTATCAGACCACTCCCCTGCCCAGATATACCATCCGCTTGTGCCATGTTCTTCTTTTATTCGTAAACCATTTATAGGTCGGTAGCCCTCTTTTACATTTCTAGAAATTCCTACTTTTAGCCTAAGATCGCATGCTTGGTAAGAAGCACTGAAATTTTTGCAAACTTGTTTTTGATGTTCTTCTAAAGTCATAGTTTTTATTCAATGGGGTCTGACCCCATTCACCTTTCTTGACCCCATCGCTTTTCGAAGAGCGGCTCTCTTCGATTCAAATTGCTGGACATTCTTGGGTGTCACTTCCTTTGTAACATCTAATCAGATAATTTTTTCGCCAACTCTTCGAAGGGCTTTTCAGAGCTAAATACAGCATCTATATCAAAGCCTTCATCCACGATTGTAGCCTCACTATCAGTCTCTAAAACTTCGATATGACCACTTCCCGAATCCCAGAAGGTAAGACGGCAAAAATACTTATTGAGATCGAAGTTAACAGTAATGCTTTGACTATCTGCGTGTTCTGGAGAACGCATAATTTCAAATACGCACCCAAGCATCATAAATATATTTTTATCTGACTTAAGCCAATCTAAAACCTTCTGAAGCATACCGTTACCTTATCTTAGTTGCTTTATGGACTATGTTTTCTGCACTTGGCATTTGCGGAACGGGATTACCTTTTCGTGCGGCCAACCTACCCGTAGCGGAATTTGGACCCACTACCTGCGCCCACCCTTCATTAGTTTTCTTTAACGAAGATGCCGGCACATCAAATTCAACATACTGATTACCAACTTTTGTTTGCTTGATAAATGCTTCGGGATTAGCTGGATCAGCTACGTATTATTCAATGGGGTCAGACCCCATTGATTTGCTACCATTGATTTGCTGAGCTCCTCTAAAGCCGATAAAACGACCATCAATGTGCCAACTGGCGGCACTGCCGTCGGGTGCAGTTATGGTTTTCCATCCGGGGAGCTTCAACTTGACCCCGTTGGTTTCTGTATGAATGTGATAAATTTTGCCCAAAAATCATCATCCAGCACGGACTCACTATCTAAATTAAGGTGTTTACCTAATTCGATGCAGCTAATTTTGTCCACATTTTGAGGCAATTCATCTACTTGCATCAATTCAATAAGCAAGCCTTCAAAGGCTATTTCCGGTTCACTATGTTCTATGTAGTGGACCACTTCACCAATTGCATCTTCGCAGAGCACCTCTCGACATTGATTCAGTAAAGTACTAACTTTTTTATTTGCGATTTTGATGTCTATAGAATCACTCATATTGTTTATGGATTAACCTTAGTATTTGTTGGATAACCAGTAGAGATTTTGCCTGCATGCTGTGAGTTTGACGGATATAGATCAACGGTGATATCAATGCCATCTCTTCTACCTTGAATACGGTCGGCTCCCCAACGACCTGATGTAACAGTAGATTTTGGGTCTGTAGCAACATCAGATATTTCATGTAGTATCTTGTCATCATCCCAATCTGCAGGGAATTCCGTCTTACCAGGTTTTCCTGTGCCGGGACCATGTCTGTTGAGAATATGGTCTTTACGAAAATCAGTTAAATCTACAGGGTTGTTTACAGTCTTTTTAACATCAAGAGCATTTTGAGCTACTATAGTGGCCTTATCTTTAACCTCATCCGGCACTAAACGACCAACACGTCTATCAACAAATCCGAGTATTGCAGCCAGTGCACCTGATTTGAGAGCGTCTTGTGTAAGCCCTTCTTCAAGAATCGGATCAATAAAGTCCTTGAAGGTGTCATATGCTGTTTTTATCGCTAAAGTTAAACCAGTTATCGATACATCCTGTAGTGGTTCATTTGGATCGCCGTGATAAAAGTTCCAATTACCATTACTGTCTACCCCATAACGATTATTCTCAATATTGGCATAGGCTTCTTCTTCTCCCTCATCGCCTTTAAGTGTGCCAGTTTCATCATACTCAAATCCTGTGGGGTCGGTATACATTAGAGGGTTGTTAACCACATATGAGTACCGGTTAAAGCTTTGAGAATTCAAAGGTGCTTGAATCTTCGGATCTGCACTCAAAAACCTCCCCAGTTCAGGATCATAGACCCGGCCATTCATGTGGATCAGGCCGATCTCATCAATATGCTCATGGCCGGTAAAGCCGCGGTTGGTTTTATCGGCAAATAAATCAGTGACCGGGGAGGGGTTTAGTATGGTGTAGCTTGCGGGTAAACCACTGCCGTCACGGCGCTGACCAAAGGCGTCGTAACCCATGCGATCAACCACTTTACCGGCGCCATCGGTGACGGTATCGATCGAGCCTAAGGCATCCCGGTGCATATACAGGGTTTCGGTGCTGACCATCCAACTGGGTAAGGTGGCCTGGGTCTCACCTTTTTTGAGTCGAGCCTGGGGTATATCCCGTTCCACCACTGAGTGGGTGGCGACTAAATCGCCATCAGCATAAATCATCTGTTTGTGGTTGATGGTGAGCTGACCACTGTAATCCAGGGTACGTTCGTAAATTTTGTCAAAATAGAGCGTATGGATATCGCCTGCTATCTTGGAATAACGGCTGCGGTCCGGTCCGTATTTAAACTGGATACTTTCTCCCTCTTTGCTGAAGGAGGTCGGTTTGTTATAGCTGCTCCATTGAATGGTGCGGCCGTTACCGCTGGTGAGATTACCATTAGCGTCATAGACATAGTCGGCACTGCCCTTAGCGGAACGAACAGCATGGGGACGACCGCCGAATCCATCACCATAAACAATGCTGCCGACATCAGATTTGTTGGTCAGGTTGCCCAGAGCATCGTACTGGTAGTCAACGGAATGAGTGATCACACCACTCTGGAAGGTCAGTTCTGAACGGCTTAAACGCTCCAGATTATCGAACTCATAGGTTTCGGTGGTCTGCAGGGTGTAGTCCGTGCGGAGGGTCAGGTTATTAAGACGGTTGTAATCATAGGCCAGATGCCGAACCGGCTCGTAGCTGGCAAAGCCGGTTTGTACCTGCCGCAGTTGACCGGTGGCCGGGTCGTAGTTACGCACCGTGGATAAGCCATTACCGGATAGGTAACGGGACAGGCGACCTTCCGCATCGCGTTTTTTAGCCTTCCAGAAGTAGACGTACTCGGTCTCATCTTGCAGGCTTTGATACTCACTGGCGTATTCACCCTGATAGTTTTCAATCCAGAGATCATTAGCGACCGCATCCCGGTAGGTGGTTTCTGCCAGAACCAGCAGATTATCCGCCAGTTCTACAAAGTCATTGGCTTCTTTGGCCAGAAAGTCTGCGACTTCATCCAGCTCATTGCTGGCATTAAACAACTTTACGAGGAAGGTTGGATCAATGACAGCATCGTCCCAGGGGACGATGGCATGATCAAAGATAAAAAAGTCTTTATCGCCTTGATTATCCAATTGACCGGCGAATAGCACTTCACTGTTGGCGGTAAGGTCTGCGGCCAAGTCCGGCCACTGGTAGTTTGAACCGAAATCGTAAAGACTCCAAGTGCCATCACCGTTGTCAAGGAGCTGTACATAACGCTCGACCTGGCCCTCAACTGTTACTCGAATGGGAAAGATAATCCCCCCGGCAAAGATCGGAATCCAGCGATCGCCATTAGTGTCAGTGGTGGGGACAACTCTTAGAAAGCGCCGACCAGTACTGTCGATATAGACCGAATGACGCCCATCAACAACTGCGGTACCGAAATTGGTATAATCGCCAAATACACTAAGTTGCTCGCTGACTGTACGGTAATAATCTGCTTGGGCTGCGTATTCATCGGACTTTTCCCTAAATTCATCCGCCTTTTCAAGCAAAGCCTCGGCATCTTCGGTGGCCGTGATGACCAGCCCTGTCAGATGGGCTGCCGAGTAATCCGTAACCGACTCCCGGGGCGTACCCACGGCGGTTAAGAAGCCTTCGGCGTTGTAAAAATGTTTGAGCTGAAATTCACTGGAGTTTGCACTCGGACGCGTTTGTACATCTAAACGCGAATAAGCATCATAAGTGTTTTTGATGGTTATTTTATCCAGCCAGAAACTACTGTTACTGCGAGTGACCGATTCGACAAGTCCCAGCGCATTATAGATAAATGACTCTGAGGTATTGTTTTGGGCATAAACGGATTCCAGCTTTCCGATTCCATTGGGGGCGTTGTCGTAGTGCCACTCTGTGAAGCCCGCTGATGGGATGTTGGTGTCATCATCACGGGTCTTTAGACGGCCCAGAGCATCGTAAGTGATCTCTGTGATCTGGCCTTTAGCATCTTTCTGAGTTTTTAGCTCACCAAAGCCGTTATAGCTGTATTGCCAGAACCCCATATCAGGGTCATCCATGGTGACTTTGTTGTTCAGGGCATCGTAAGTAAGGGTGACAACGTTGTTGTCAGCATCGGTGGTGGTTAAGAGGTTCCCCACCGGATCGTAACTGTAAGCGATAGCAGACTGATCCGCGCTGCCTTCGGCATCAATCACCTGAATCACCTGACCCAGCACATTCTGAGTGGTCTTTTTACGGTGTTGCTCGGCGTTGGTTTCACGGGTGACCAAGCCATCGTAGGCGGTGGTCGTGGTGGTAAACTGGCCATCGGTCCCGGCGATTTTCGATTCTGTCTTGCGACCCAGAATATCGTATTGATGCTCTGCCCAGTAGGTTCGGTCTCCAGCAAAATAGGCGCGAGAGTGTTTGGCTAAGCGGCCCAGGTGATCATAGACCTGATCAGTGTAAACGGTGCGGGCGCTGCCGCCATTGTCTGCATCGCCGTTAAAACCGATAGAGACGGTGCGCAGCTCCCGACCCAAACGATCATAATGAACGGTAATCGGGGACTCTCCATCACGGGTTTCTGTGACGCAGTAATAGCCATGGGCAGGGACATCGCTACAGTCCGAAGCCCACCGCCAACTGCGGGTGGTGTTAACCCCGTCAGGTCGGACTTCCCGTTCTTCGCGCCCAAAGCCGTCGTAGCTCCAGCTGGTTTCCAGGCCGTTCGGATCGGTTTGACGGGTGACTTGGCCAAAGCGCGAATCGTAACTATAGGTTTCATGGTGGTTTTTGGCATTATAGCTGTCGGTGGGAAATTGTCCCTGACTGTCGTACTCGGTTCGAGTGATACGGTCATCTTCGCCATGAGTACTGAGTCTGACCTGGGTACGATTACCAAAGCTGTCGTAGCTGTATTGACTGCTGATAGCCAAGGCATCGTTGGGTTCGGTGGTTTCCTTTGTCAGTTGCCCCGTTATTGGGTCATAGTCGAATTCGCTGGTGCGGACCAGGGTGGTGTTGTCAGGATTAGTATGGGTAATAACGGCGCGGGTCAATTGGCCCAATAGCCAGTTGCCGCTGTCATTAGCAAAGGTGTTGGTGGTGCCTTTGGTGTGGGTCTCTCCGTCACCGATGGTTGTGACTTCGATGGATCGGGCATTACCGTAGTCATCATAGTCAGAGAAGGTTTTGGTGACGGTGATTATTTCGGTGTTAGCGCCATCATTGATTTCATAGCTTTTTTCCACTTCCTGTTTGAGATAAGGAAAGTGTAGGGCGCCGTTGTTACTGGCGATGTCGTCGTAGGTGCGGTTGACTTCACTGATCAGGGTGCCATCGGCGAGAGCGCGTGTGGTGGTGTTGGCACGTCCTACGTAAGGAAAGCTCTGGTTGAACGTAGTGCGGGTGATAATGCCGGTTTCGGCATCGGTTTTTTCTCGCCAGTCAAAGCCTAAAAACCCCCGCCCCTGGAAATCGTATTTGGCACCGGCATATTGATAGCGAGTGTTATAAGTGCCACCAATACCGTCATCCGTTTGGACGCTGGCCACCAGTGGTACCGGTCGACGGTTGGGCAGTTCCGTTACGCCAAAGTCGGTGGCCGGAGTGTGAATGCTGGTGTCGGTGAGTTCTTTGTATTTGATGATAATATCAGTGGCGCCGTGAATACCGGTGATCAGATCGGGTCTGGCAATCGTGGCCAGTTGTAGCTGTGGGGAGCCATCGTTTGCTCGATTACCATAAAAGTCGGCTTGGCCGTCACCATTGATATCATGCAGTACCGCACTGGTGTTAAGACTGTGCGGGGTCTCAGCAGGGACGAATTCATTGCCGGTGGAAAGAAACAGTCGAGCGGGTATCGTGACATTGTTAGAGACTGGATCAAGGGCGGCGGCAACCAACAGGTCGGTGTAACCATCACCGTTCACATCGCCCACATCTGGACGACCTTTGAGGTCCGCAGCAGCGATCCACTCACCACAGGGGCCAAAGCTGCCCCCCTGGGACAGGGCGACTTTGTTGGCGACAATCAGATCGGCACGACCATCACCGTTAAAGTCACCCAAATCAATGGGTCGATTGACTTCGGGGAGTTCCATCAACTGAAAGCCCGTACCGGTCGACAGGTAGGCCTGAGGGGCGCCAGTGGTGCACTCCACCGTATCATCGCTCCCATAAGTGCGGCAGCTTTCATGGGTCTGGGTGACAAAATCGGTTTTACCATCCCCATTGATATCGCCAAAACGGGGTAAATTACCGGTCACACCGGTTTGCCAGGTGATAAAGTCAGCGTCTCCCAGCTTGACCTGAGCTTCTCTGAGGTTGGCGTTACTGCCGTTAAGAAGGCGAAACTCATCCTCGATCCCATCGCCATCGAAATCGATCAGTGGCGCTTTGGGGTCCAACTCCGGGAAACTGTCCTCAGGCTCGACATCATCCGCGAAGAGGGCCGGTTGGGTGCCCTGCTGCCAGTCAAAAGTGGTGGCGGGTAAGCAGCCGCCCTCCGCGTTGCATTGAGTGATTGTTGTTATTTGTGGGGCGGTGGTGGGGATCCCGGTTTCATAATCCAGGGACCAGTTCATCACTTCCTGTTCACCGGAATAAGTTCGGACTTTATCCAGGCGTTTAGAAACACTGACTTTCGAACCCAGTATCCAGGACTCCTTGCTACCAGTGACATCGGCGTATTCAAAGCGTATCGAATTGCCGCCGTAGTTAATCCGGTTGGGGACAAACTCGGTATTGGCGTTAATCTCGGTGTAACTGAAGGTTATTTCATTATTGGAGCGGTCTTGAATACGGTTAACCGCCCAAGTCAGGACGGAGTGCTTACCCTGAGCTTCAATACGGGAGTCGGCACTGTTACCAAATTCCATAATACGTCCGGACTTGGTCCAGACCTTAAACCAGGCGGGTCCCACACCGGCATTGCCGTAGGAGACTACCTTACTGAAACTATCCAGCTCAGTGCGATATTCCGTACCGTTGGCACCGTATGTACCGCTGATTGCTTTGAGGTGCTGGCCATTGAGGCAAAAACGATCAGTTTCTTCAAACCAGACCCCGGCTTTAAATCCATCCTGCTTCTGACTGGCGCGACAGCGATGAATCGAGGACAGCCCCCCCAACCGCCAGCCTCGGCCCATGTAGCCCCAGCGTTCACCCAGATCACGACCGCTGCGGTAATTCAGGGTGAGTTTAGGTTCCAGTCCGGCAATACCGGGTGGCAGAGCCAGGGGGATACTGTAGGATGCTGCCCCACCGTTATCGACCTTAAAATCACCCTCGATACTCCCCACCTCGTCCGCCGTTACTTGGGGAGCGCTAACCATCAGCAGCGCAGTGACGAGTGCTGCCAGGAGCGAGGCGACCGTAAATGGAGTCCATCGTCGGGATAATACGGTGGTCAATCGTTGAGCGGCGCGATGCGTCAGGTTCATTTCCGGTCCTTGGTCAAACAACAAAGTCTATCGGTGTGGGGGCAGTGGTATCGAAATACCCTTGACTGATTCTGGGCGGTTACTGGAGCTGTTGCAGGCGCAGTAAACGTTCGGTTGCTGCGATGAACTTTTCATCCGTATCAGGTGATGTTCTGGCGGTTTTTTGTGACGGAGGTTTTAAGCCGATGCTGGCTAACAGGCGATCCGTGTCAGCGATCAGTTTATCGGCATGTATTACTTTTTGCTCAGTAGGCGTAGGGGCTGGGTTCTTCTTGTCCGTCAGCAGCTGCAATTGCCGGATGGTGTTGTCGAAGGATGGTGTTGCCTTTTCGACAAGTTCCTGTGTTTGCGCTTGATGAGGAGCAGGAGCGCTGTTTTCCAACGAAGAGGCTCTGTCAGAGGTGTATGAAGCCCTGTTTTTATCGATTAACTCCTGGAGGGGAGAGGAAATATCGGAGGGTACAGCTGTGGAGTTGCCAGAGCGGTGATGAGAGACCAATTCAACAGAAGCATCGTTGTCAATCTGTTGGAACTGAAAATAAACAAACGCTGAAAGAGGAACCAGCAGCGCGACAGGTACAACAACACGATGCAGCTTGAAATCCATATCCCATAATCCTTTTATGAAAGATGATGCACAGCTTGTTAATAAATAAAAGAAAAATAACAACAACATCAAAATCGATGAGGAATTTACAATCGTTTTACTTGACTGTCAACTGTTTTGGGTCTACTCATTTTTGGCAAAGTCTTCAGGGCTGGTTCTTTTGGTTGCTGTAGTTAACGAAGGATTCGAAAATGAGCGCAAGGCATGTAGTATTTGCTTGGGAGCTGAGAGCTGGATTCTAAGGGATTTATCGAACTTTAAAAGCTTAAGTGAAAACAGCTTCGATAACGTGTTTCAGGCGCCGTTTTATTTGTCATCACCAGGTGATCGGATTCCTATCAATAACTATTCAGATTTACTCTGTTGGCATGGTTACAAAAAATCTAAGTCATTGGTTGGTTTGTTATCAGGCCGGATGTCGTTATTTGATACTTTGAATCCCAGCTTACTGGTTTGTATCACGCCCCAACAGCCTTACTTGCAGCGAGAGAATCAGGCTTTTCAGTAGCGAGTTTTGGCACCGGTTTTTTCTCTCCTCCCGGAAAATCTCCATTGCCAAGTCTGCAGCCAGCTAAATCATTATCAGAGGAGTTTCTGCTTGCGTCGGACCACCAGGCGTTGTCGGTTATTAATGGTGCGATGGATGCAATAGGGAAACCACCTTGCGAATCAGTGCGAGGAGCTTATGGTTGGCTAAGTCGCTATCACGCTTTCAGAATCGCCGGTTACTATCATGTTGAACTGCTTTTTTCGCAGTCTGGATGTTAGTGACAAGCTTGGTTTATACGTGATTTGGTATAACGACAGCGGTGAAGTAAATAAGGATATCGTGCCTTGACTGGCTCCGAGCCTCTGGAGCCGTTAGAATCCTCTCTCCGAGTGCCTTACCGGGATAATCATGAAATACAAAGACCTTCGAGAATTCATAGAAAACCTGGAAGCCCAGGGGGAACTTATCCGTATTAAAGCGGAGGTGGATCCGAATCTGGAGATGACTGAGATCTGCGACCGCACATTGAAGGCGGGCGGACCGGCGTTATTGTTTGAAAACCCGAAAGGTTATGATATACCGGTGCTGGCGAACCTGTTCGGTACACCAAACCGTGTGGCGATGGGAATGGGTGAGGAAAATGTCGAGCAGCTACGCGAAGTGGGTAAGCTGTTGGCATTTTTAAAAGAACCTGAGCCTCCCAAGGGTATGAAAGATGCCTGGCAGAAGTTACCTATCTTCAAGCAGGTGATGAATATGGGGCCAAAGGTTGTTAAGCAGGCACCTTGTCAGACTCATGTGTTGCAGGGTGAAGAGGTGGATCTTTATCGACTGCCTATTCAGACCTGTTGGCCAAAGGATGCAGCCCCTCTGGTAACCTGGCCTCTTGTGATAACTAAGGGACCTCATAAAGAACGGCTCAATCTGGGGATTTATCGGCAGCAGCTGATTGCCAAGAATAAACTGATTATGCGTTGGCTGTCTCACCGGGGCGGGGCATTGGACTTTCGAGAGTGGCAACAATCTCATCCTGGTGAGCGGTTCCCCATTTCGGTAGCCCTGGGGGCTGATCCCGCAACGATTTTGGGAGCGGTTACACCAGTACCGGATTCATTATCGGAATTTGCTTTTGCAGGATTGCTCAGAGGACAGAAAACTGAGCTGATTAAATCTCTAACAAATGACTTGATGGTGCCTGCAACGGCTGAAATCATCCTTGAAGGTTATATCGAACCGGGTGAAATGGCTGATGAAGGTCCTTTTGGTGACCATACCGGCTACTATAATGAAGTTGAAAGCTTTCCGGTATTTACAGTGGAGTGCATTACTCACCGTAATAATCCTGTTTATCATAGTACCTATACTGGACGACCGCCGGATGAGCCTGCCATTTTAGGATTGGCATTAAATGAGGTCTTTATCCCGCTTTTACAGAAGCAGTATCCGGAAATAGTCGACTTTTATTTACCGCCAGAAGGTTGCTCTTATCGGATGGCTGTAGTGACGATCAAGAAACAATATCCTGGTCATGCAAAGCGCGTAATGATGGGGGTGTGGTCGTTTCTCCGTCAGTTTATGTACACCAAGTTTGTTATTGTTACTGACGATGATGTCGATGCCCGCAATTGGGAAGACGTTATCTGGGCTATGACGACCCGTATGGATCCTGCCCGGGATACGGTGTTTATTGAGAATACGCCGATCGACTATTTGGACTTTGCATCTCCAGTGCCTCGGTTAGGGTCTAAAATGGGGTTTGATGCGACCAATAAAATGCCCGGTGAAACAGAGCGAGAGTGGGGGGATCCCATAGAAATGTCTGCCAGAGTCAAAAGTCGAGTGGATGATATTTGGGATAGCCTGGGAATAGAATTACCAGACCGCTGAAGTGCGTTAGTTGCAGTTTAGTTGTATTGAAATGAGAGGAATTGTTAATGAGCGCTAACTCTTCGTGTGCTGCGGAAAATACTGAAAAAACCATGTCTCATTGGCCACAGCTGACCTGCACTTGTCAGGTACTGGGGGTGAAGCTGCTTGGAGCATCAGTGTATGAGGTACGTCTTGCGTTGCCTGAATTAGGTGAAGAGCTGGGTTTCCACGCCGGGCAATATCTGGAGCTGGTTTTAGAAGACGGTAAAGCTGTACCGTATTCTATTGCTTCAGCCCCTAAAAAAGACGAGATTGAGCTGCATATTCTCAATCAGGAAGGGGGACTTTCTGAGAAAGTGTTGGAATTGTTTAATAGCCAACCGGCAGTACAGGTTCGTATGGCAATGGGTGAATGTATCCTCTACCCGGATCATCTTGATGCCAGGGAAGAGTTGTTGTTTGTGGCGGCGGCCACTGGATTCGGACAAATGAAAGCGATGATCGAACATGCTCTGGATGAAGGGGTGAAAAACCCGATTCACCTTTACTGGGGAGTAAGAGCCCAGGAGCAGTTTTACCTGAAATATCTGGCGGAATCATGGGCTAATGAGCATCCACAGGTTCATTTTGTGCCGGTTGTCTCAGAGGAGCTGGAGAACTGGGAGGGCAGAAGTGGTTTCGTTCATACTGCTGTCATTGAAGACTTTGATAGTCTGGATAATGTTCGAGCCTATGTCTGTGGCTCTCCTCAAATGGTTTATGCCGTAGAAGATGCCTTTCTGGAACACGGATTGAAAGAAGGTAGAATTTTTTCAGATGTTTTTGCTTACGCTCCGAGAAGTGCATAACGCAGGAATATTGGCAGGCTTGAAATTAAAAAAGGGTGTCTATGACACCCTTCTTTATTGCCTTGCTGTTTTATCTGAATCGATATATGTCGGTACTAGGTGTTTCCTGCTGGTAACGGAAGCTTTGGCAAAGACTCGGTTACCGAATCCAGGTTATCCTTCATCAGCTTCTGGAAGCCCTCGGTATCGTCAAGATGCTTGAGTAAACGAGCCAGCTCGTTATAAGTTTCTTGCGAATTATGCAGCTCAATACTTTTCTCAAAGTGTTCGCGAGCCTGCTCCCATTGAGCATTCAGCAGTGACAGGCGACCCAGAGTTAGCTGTAAAGTAGCGTTGTCGCTGTGTTCGTGCACCCAGGTTTTTGCGGTGCTTAGCTGCTTAGCAGGATTGCTACTGGCAATCTGCCCGTAGAGTTTGACCAGGGAATCATCCCATTCGCGATAAATGGCATCGCTGAGAAATGTTTCGGCTTTGTCCTCAGATCCGTTTTGTGCCAGCAGTGAGACATAACTGGCAATCAGATCAGAGTCGTTCATCAGCTCTCTGGGTAAGGACTTCCAGGTTTTATTCAGTGCTTTAATCCGGGCTGGAGCGTCACTTTCTGCTGGCAATTGATCCAGTGTTTCCTTCATCAGCCCAATATAAGCTTTTCGCTCAAGCTCTCGCAGTTGTTGACCTTTGAGAACGTCGTTCTTCTGGAGGTAAGGAATAAGCTCGGACAGAGACACCCAATCTTGCTGTTGCAAATAAACCTGTTTCAGCATTTTCAGCACGAAAGTATGTCGGGGGGCGATGCCTCGCAGGCGCTTAAGCGTCGCCAGACAGGGTTCAAGCTGGCCTCGGGATAATTGAATCTGGGCCCGTGTAATGCCGATAGCTGTTTCCGCCTTAGGCATGACCTTTTGGGCCTGCTCAAGATAGCGGTCGGAAGCATCTGGTAAGCCTTCTTCATGAGCAGCTCGTGCTGCTGCAAGGTAGTTTATCAACGGTGTTTCTGCTTTGTCTGCTGCAGAAACCAATAAGCGTTGAGCCTTCTGCCAGTCACCGGAAGACAATGCCAGCAAGCCGTTTAGGGTTCTGCGATTAGCGCGAACCCGAGTGCGATTGTTGTTCCAATCGTTAATTTTGCGGCGGCGTTCCAGTACATATTGAAGAAAGCGAATAGCCAGGTGCAGGGTTACAAAAAGAACCGTTGCTACGATGACAAGCCCCCAGATACTGGTTTCAATGGTCGTGTTCTGATAGCTCAGCAGTACATAGCCAGGGTCTTTGATGATAAGTTCACCAACCACAGTACCAACAAGCAGCAGGATAAGCCCTATAACGTATAGCAGTTTCATCACGCTTCTCCTTTGGCGTCATGAATGTCCGCCAGGTAAGCTTTGAGTGCTTTCAGTGAAGAAGTTATATCAGGCAGGGCTGGTGACACCTGTATGGATTTCAGGTCATTGAGGCCTTTAAGCAGGCTTTGAGTGGTAGAGTCTTCCGCTTCAAAATAACTGCTGACCCACTCCGTTGCTTTGTTAAGGCTGGCGTCATAGGAACCCTGCTGGCCCTGAAGTAGAGATAGCTGAGCCTGTTCAATCATCAGGTGCAGGTTCTGTTGTAAGAAGTATACCTGCTCGGGAGATAATAGAGGCTCAATAGGCTCATCACGATGTTGAATTACGATCAGCTTTTCCAGCTTGTCCATTGTCTGATTCCAGGACGCTTTCAGTCCTTGATTCCAGCTCTCGGATACAGAATCAGGCGTGACCTCTTTTAGCATGTCGGGTAGCTCACGCTTGTCTGAGATTGGAATCAGGCGAAGTTTGCTGACCTGTTCGTTCAGGGCGGCCAGCTTCAGGAAAGTTCCGTCGACGTCCAAGCGTGGTACAGACTCCAGAGAGGCAATGTCGCTGGCAATTGCTTTGCGTACATTATAGATAGACACATCGTCGGTTTCCTTCAGGATCTGATCTGAAGACTTCAGTAATGCTAGCGCTCCAACTGGAGATTTCTCCATCAGTACACGCTGATTAGCCAGTCGTAACAGGTATTCGACTTCAGCGAGTAACCAGTCTTTACGCTTGTCGGTACCGATTTTACTCATTTGCTTGGTAGCTCGGGTCAAGCGGTCCTGAAGCTCTGAAACATGCTGCTGTTGTGCTTGTAGTTCAGACTTGAGTGCGTCTATCTTTGCTTCCGCTTTGCCACTCTCTTTCGAGGCTGCAGCGATGGTTTTCTGTAGATTCTGATCTATGGATTCATTAACACTGGCCGCCGAGGACTCCAGAGAAGCTGTTTGTAGTTGAAGTTCCTGCAGTTTAGAGAAACCGTAGCCTGCGACAATCAACGCACAGAGAGCCAAAACAAAAGCTAAAACACCGATCCAGGAACGAGATTTCTTTTCTGTGCTGGTTTGTTCCGGTTCTTTGTTTTCTGATCCGGATTCCTCAGCAGTGCTGGCTGCTTCGTTAGTGCCTTCCACTGATTCCGGCTCAGTTTTAGTATCTGTGGTTTCTTCTAAAACAACAGCGTCTTCCACATCACTGTCTGAGTGACCTGTGGTGATTTCTGCTTTTGCATCCAGATCATCAGCATTCTTCTGCGTGTCGGTCGGTTGCTCGTCTACTGTCGGCGTGTCTGAACTTTCCGTTGTTTGAGTGGTTTCAGTTGAGCTGTCATCTTTAGACTGCAGGTCGTCCTGCTTTTCTTTGCTCTGCCCTAACTTTTTGTCATTCATGGATTTTCCCATGTTCGTCATCCGCAGTAGTAAGTTGTAATGTATGCTGAAAAGCTTCAATCATTGACTGATCTGTTGCATTTAGCGCTATATCTACTCTGCTGTAGCCCAGTTGGCGTGCCTTATGAGCAATGCGTTGGCTGGGTACAATCAGAGGTATCTGCCGTAACTGATGGATCGGCAGTGAATCTTTTGGTCCTTTACACAATTGATCCAGGTTCTCGAGGGATTGTTGACTGGTAACTAACATAACCGAAGGCAGAAATTTATAAATGATACTTTCGACGTCCTGCACGGCGTAGTTTGGGCTAACTCGACGGTAAAGCTCAGCATAGTCGACCTTTGCCCCTCTTGATGACAGTGCTTGTCCCAGATGTTCTCGTCCTTCGACCCCACGGCAGATAAGGATACTCTTTCCTTGTAACTGTTGCAGCTCCGGTAACGTCAATAATGTTTCTGAATCCATTCCTGTTTCAGGACAGGTTGCCGGGATGTCCAGTTTTTGTAATGCTCTGGCGGTTGCGTCGCCGACTGCGAGCCAATGAATTCTGATGGGTAACTGTGGCCAGTAACTGTCTATCCATTCAAATCCAAGGCGAGCGGCATTGGTACTGATAAAAATGACTGCATGATAGCGGTCCAGTTCCATAAACTTTTGCTTCAGCGGCTCAAGAGAAGCCATGTAGCTTTCCGCTGGTTCTATTGCCAATGTCGGAAAGCGGACGGGTTCAGCCCCCATTTCCCGTAGGGTCTGGCATAGAGCCTCTGCCTGAGGAGCAGGCCGGGTCACCAGGACTCGCTGTCCGGATAATGGCTGATCCGGTTGACTCATTCCCCGTAAACTTCCTTCAAAATGGCCGCAGCACCCTGGCTTAACAATTCTTCGGCCAGCGTTATGCCAAGGCTTTCACACTGTTCTGCAGGTCCGTTGATTTCTGCGCGCAGCACCAGGCTTCCATCGGGTTTTCCTACCAGTCCCCGAAGGTAAATCTGTTTCTTATCATCCAGAGTTGCATAGCATGCGATAGGTACCTGGCAACCACCTTCCAGGCGCTTATTCATGGCTCGTTCGGCCTTGACTCGATAGGCTGTATCCTGATGGTGCAACGGTGTCAATAGGGCAACTGTCTGTTCGTCTGCCATTCGGCATTCGACGCCAACGGCTCCCTGACCGCCTGCGGGCAAGCTTTGTTCAGGGGGGATTTGTTGTTTGATACGATCTTCCATTTTTAAGCGGATCAAGCCTGCTGAGGCCAGGATAATGGCGTCGTAATCCCCATTGTCCAGCTTGGCCAGGCGAGTATTCACGTTTCCCCGAAGAAACTTGACCTGCAAATCTGGCCGTCTTTCCCGCAGCTGAGTTTCACGTCTTAAGCTGGATGTGCCGACCACTGAACCTTCGGGCAACTCATCCAGGCTGTTGTATCGATTGCTGACAAAAGCGTCCGTGGGCGTTTCCCGTTCGCAAATAATAGCCAGACCGAGGCCCTCAGGGAATTCCATCGGGACATCTTTCATGGAATGGACGGCTATATCGGCCTGGTTTTCCAGCAGTGCATGTTCCAGTTCCTTAACAAAGAGACCCTTACCGCCGACTTTAGCCAGGGGAACGTCAAGAATTTTGTCCCCACGGGAAGTCATTCCCAGTAATTCTACTTTGATTCCTGGGTGGTGTTTTTCTAACTCAGCCTTGATAAATTCGGCTTGCCAGAGGGCCAAGGGGCTTTTGCGGGTGGCAATTCGGATGAGTTTTTCGGGCATTTTAGGTCTCACTGCACGGTCAAATTGAGGGGTGTAGAACAGGCGTAGTAGTATACTTTCTACGACTGGAAAAATGCTTGGACACCCTCGCTGCGCGCCAGTTTACCAGAAACCTGCTTTGAACTGCATCTGCTCAAATTGTTTAGAGTCAATCCTCCCAAAATAAATAGTCAAAGGGAGGTCGTCGCAGAGTGCTGGAAGGCACTGTATAATACCGCCACTTTGCTAATTCTGCGGACAGTGGTAATTATCCATCGCAGTATAAATAATCCAGATCTAAACGTTTCCCGGACTTGTACCAGTTCGAAATGAAGGGGCTCCAATTCATGTCCAGTACCGATTCCTCCAGTAATAGTTCATCTGTCAATCAGGATGACAGTCATCAATCTGCTACCAACCAGCAATGGGGTGGTCGGTTCAGCGAAGCTACCGACGCCTTTGTTGCTCGCTTTACGGCATCGGTGGACTTTGACCAGCGGATGTATCGTCAAGATATTCAGGGTTCTGTTGCCCACGCCAGGATGTTGGCCAAAGTAGGAGTGCTGACTGAAGCTGAACGTGACGACATTCTGGGTGGTTTACAGGAGGTTCTGGAAGAAATCGAAAGCGGTGAATTTGACTGGTCAGTGGCATTAGAAGATGTACATATGAACATCGAAGCCGCATTAACCCAGAAAATAGGCTTTACCGGTAAAAAATTGCATACCGGGCGCTCGCGTAATGACCAGGTTGCAACTGATATCCGCCTTTATTTGCGTGATGAACTGGATGTTATTCTCTCTGAGATCAACCGCCTCCAACAGGGGTTATTGGATTTGGCTGAGCGTGAAGCTGATACCATCATGCCAGGTTTTACTCACCTTCAGACGGCACAACCGGTGACTTTTGGTCATCACTTGCTGGCATGGTTTGAAATGTTGCAGCGGGATCATGCGCGTTTGCTGGACTGTCGTAAGCGTATCAATATCCTGCCTTTGGGGGCTGCTGCTTTGGCAGGTACCACTTATCCTATTGATCGGCATTACACTGCGGAGCTGTTAGGCTTTGATATGCCGAGCGAAAACTCCCTGGATTCCGTCAGTGACCGGGATTTTGCGATTGAATTCTGTGCCGCTGCCAGCCTGATCATGACGCATCTTTCGCGCGCATCTGAAGAATTGGTCCTGTGGACATCGGCCCAGTTTAACTTCATCAATCTGCCTGACCGCTTCTGTACCGGCTCTTCGATCATGCCGCAGAAAAAGAATCCTGATGTTCCTGAGTTGGTTCGTGGCAAGAGCGGACGGGTAACTGGCCACCTGATCTCTCTGTTGATGCTGATGAAGTCGCAACCTTTGGCTTACAACAAGGATAACCAGGAAGATAAAGAGCCGTTGTTTGATGTCATTGATACCCTTCAGGGCTGTTTGCGTGCCTATGCGGATATGATTCCGGCAATTACCTCGAAGAAAGAAAGTATGCGCGAAGCGGCATTGCGTGGTTTTTCAACGGCAACTGATCTGGCCGATTATCTGGTCCGTAACGGCGTTGCATTTCGGGATGCCCACGAGATTGTAGGAAAGTCTGTTGCCTACGGTATCGAGCAGGATAAAGACCTGGGAGAGATGTCGTTGCAGGAGTTGCAGCAATTTTCAGATGTCATTAGTGAAGATGTGTTTGACGTGTTAACGCTGGAAGGCTCGGTGGCAGCCAGAGATCATATTGGCGGTACTGCGCCAGATCAGGTCCGTGCTGCTGTTGCACGGGGGCGGGAAAAGCTGGCTGATCGAGGTTAGTCTTATCTTGTCAGATAAATAAAAATCCAGACTCAATTTGCTAGCATGGGCTTTGAATCTCATGCTAGCAACCTTGCTTAAACGGCCACAGGTGAGGGAACAGCCACGTCACCGTTTGATTACTTTTTGCTACTGTTTCAGTTGCCTTGTAAATTCAGAGAAATATCAACCATTAAGTCTGAAGCGATAGCTTCCAGTCCTTCCTGAAGTTCATCGAGATCGGTATCTACAGGAGCCATCAGATCTGCACTGGCTTTAAATAACATCTCAGCAGACATTGATCCGCTGACGACCTCAGTTTCGAGGTGATCAACGCTGACATTATGCTTTGCCAGTGCCCGGGATATGTCTCTAACGATGCCGGGTTTATCATGACCAATCAGCTCAAGGCACAGCGGTTTACCCTGACGTTCAATTTCACTGCTGCTGTCCACTTCCGCAATAACTTTCAGCCCTTGAGTGTCGAGCTGTTGAAGAGCGTTAAGCAGATTATCTGCTCGGGTGCTGTCTACACTGGCAATCATGATTCCGGCAAACTTTCCAGCGAGTCGAGACATGCTACTTTCCTGCCAGCTTGCTCGGTGTTCTGTTAATGTACCTGAAACTATTTCGACCAGGCCCGGCTTGTCGGGACCAATCAGGGTAACTACCAGAGAGGTTTTCATGGGTTATGACTCCAGAGGATCATTGTACGGTTCTGCAATGTTGTATTCAGCAATAATAGACTATGTACAGTTGCATACTATGCGCAGATCTAAGCGATTCGCAAGCTGATAGAAGGGGTCGGGTTAAGTATGAGTGAGTTTAATGGGGTAATTGCAGCCTTGGGGCCGGTTTTTGTCCTTGTCCTGCTGGGTTACGCTTGTCGATTGATTGGATTTCCAGGGCAGGGCTTTTGGCCCCAGGCTGAGCGCTTTACCTACTATCTGCTGTTTCCCTCTTTGTTGGTTTATAAGTTATCCACAGCCCGGCTTTCAGGTCTTGAGCTGCCATCTGCTGTCGCGGCGATCGTCTGTTTACTGGTTGTTGCCTCTCTACTTGTTTACGGGCTGGGGGTCTGGCTGAAGTTAGGTGGACCGGCGTTGAGTTCTTTTTATCAGGGCAGTGTTCGTTTTAATACTTACGTTGGCCTGGCGTCTGCGGTTGAGCTGTTCGGAGAGCAGGGGCTGCTCTGGGGAGCTGTTTTTCTCGCAGTGATGATTCCTTTGGTTAATGTCTGCTGTGTATTAGTGTTTGCTCTGGTTGCAGAGGGAGGTAATCGGCCGTCCTTGGGGTCGGTGATTATGAATCTGGCGAAGAACCCGTTAATACTTGCCTGTGGAATAGGCATCGGTCTGAATGTCAGCGGTCTGGGATTACCTTGGGGAGCAGAACCTGTCCTTGCTCTTTTAAGTCCGGTAGCACTGCCTTTGGGGTTGTTGGCTGTGGGAGTTGGATTGGATTTAAAGGTTTTAAGGCGAGGAGGTTTAGGCCTTTGGCTGAGTTGTTTTTTTAAACTCCTGTGTTATCCACTGTTGTTTGTCGTACTCGCTAAACTATTTCAATTATCCACAGTGGCTACATCCGTACTACTGATTTTTACCTTGTTACCTACGGCCCCTTCAGCTTATATACTCGCTCGACAACTGGGAGGTGATGCACCCTTAATGGCGGCAATGATTACCCTGCAAACCTTATTGGCGATGCTGACTATACCGCTGATATTGGTGTTGTTCGGTTATTTTTCATAGTCTGTCTAAAGCTTTTGAAGTTAAGTAGGAAGCTTCGAAAGCTCCGGAGTCTATACTGACTAAGGAGTCTGGACTTACCCACAGCTTTCCTGCTGGAACGGGTTCGTGGCCATCCTGTTGAAATAGTCTTCTCAAGGAGAAGCTGAACTGTGTTATCAAAACCGGAGTTTCCCTATATCCTCTTTGTTGTGGCTGGATTGTTGTTTGCCTGGCCTCTGATGGAGGTTTACCGTCAATTCAGTCCTTTGGGGCGACTGTTCTATTTCTTCGGTATTTGGGCAACGGTGGTGCTGGTCTATTTCTTTATGTCTAAAAAAGTTGGTTGAAGCGAAAGCAGAAGGAACTGACTAAATGTTTGGAACCAGTACAGTCCTGTTAATCTTTTTCGCCTATATGGGAGCCTTGTTTTGGGTCGCCTTGTCTGTGGAGCGCAATCCCAAGTTATCCACCGCATTATCTCGACGCCCCTGGGTTTATGCGCTGTCGATCACCGTTTATGCAACTTCCTGGACTTTCTATGGCAGTGTTGGCCTGGCATCAGAATCCGGCTTGATGTTCTTGCCAACTTATCTGGGACCTACTGTAGCCATTGGGCTCTGGTGGGTACTGCTGAGAAAGATGGTACGTATTAAGGAAAAACGTGGCATCACCAGTATTGCTGATTTTATTTCCGCCCGTTATGACCGCTCTCAGGGTGTTGCGATGATTGTCACCCTGATTGCCCTGTTAGGGACTTTGCCTTATATCGCCTTGCAGTTAAAAGCGGTGGTTACCAGCTTTAGCGTGATAACCGGGGCTAAGGAAACTGCACTGGACTGGCAAGGAATTGGTTTGGCAATAACCGTTCTTTTAATTGCCTTCAGTGTGCTGTTTGGTGCACGACGGCTGGATCCTACCGAGCGACATCAGGGGATGATGGCAGCTTTAGCTGTTGAGTGCTTTGTAAAGTTGTTGGCATTTATGTCCGTTGGAATCTTCGTAACCTATGGAATGTATGACGGTTTCGGCGATATTCTTGATCAGCTCCCTCATCTAGATCGCCAGCAATTGACTCAAGTGGGAGATGATCAGTATCAAAGTTATGTCCGTTGGATGACAGTGTTTTTTATTTCTATGGCCGGTATTCTATTTTTACCTCGCCAGTTCCACACGGCTGTTATTGAAAATAGTAATGAGGAACATATTCGGACGGCAGTCTGGCTGGTACCGGCCTACTTGCTTCTGATTAGTATCTTTGTTGTTCCATTAGCAGCCGCTGGGAAACTGCAAGGGCTTTCTCCTCAGCTAGCTGAGTTCTTTGTGTTATTGCTTCCTATGCAGGCCGATCAGCATTTTCTTTCTATTCTCGTTTTTATCGGAGGGCTTGCTGCCGCCTCAGGCATGATTATTGTCAGTTCAGTTACCCTGGCTACCATGAGTACCAATCACTTACTGGTACCCGTGCTGAACCATGTTGATGCTCTGCATTTTATGAAACGTTATCTGCTTCCTGCTCGTTGGGTGGCAATTACCATCGTACTGTTATTTGGGTATCTTTTTGCCCGAGAACTGACAGAGGGCTGGTTGCTGGTCAATATCGGTATTCTTGGTTTCTGTGCGGCGTTGCAGTTTGTACCGGCGATCATCGGAGGGATGTTTTGGTTACGGGGGAATAAGACCGGAGCATTACTGGGGCTGAGTGCAGGTTTTATTCTTTGGTTTTATACGTTGATGGTACCGCTGCTTGCTCAGGGAGGCTGGCTGCCAATGACGTGGCTTAATGAGGGTCCTTTTGCGATGAACTGGTTACGGCCTGAAGCCTTGTTTGGTCTGGAACGTTTTGATTCGGTGACTCATGCGTCGTTCTGGTCGTTGTTTTTTAATAGTGGGTTCTATCTGTTGGGTTCGCTGTTAGCGCGGCAGAAGGAGACAGAGCTGGAAATGGCCAGTGCTTATGTTCATGCTCTCCGGTTTAATCGTCGTCGGGAGACTCATAGCAGCAGTGACAGCTCTACCATTGATAAAGCGGCGAAGCTGGACGAAGCCAGAACATTGCTAGAGCACTATTACAGTGAAAAGGTTGCCCGGAGTAAGGTGCGACAAATAATTGAGGGGATGGGCATCCTGGAAAAAGAATTGATTAGTGCAGGGGAGCTACTTCGTTTTCATCGTGAGTTGGAGCGGGTTTTGGCGGGTAGTATCGGTGCAGCAGCTGCTCATAAGGTGATGAAGAAGGGGTTGAGCTATTCGGAGCAGGAGCACGGACAGGTAAACAGGGCTTACGCTGGAATTCTCGCTAATCTGCACCTGACTCCCGACGAGTTACTGGAACGAATCTCCTATTTTGAAGAGCGAGATAAAGTACAGCGAATGCATTCTATTGAGCTAGAGGCTCGAGTGCTTGAGAGAGAGCGGGAAATCAAAGGACGCTTACGGGCCGAAAAAGAAGCAGAAAAGGCGCTGCAATCACAGCAGCTGTTAAATGAATTGCTTATTCTTTCATTTGAAAAAACGGCAATAGAAAGAACGCTTCAAAAAGCGTTGGATAAAATACTGGCGCTACTTTGGTTACCGACAAATGGTAAGGGGGTTATATTTCTGGCAGATAATAAACTCCATGTAACTAACGTTATTGAGAAGGGGATAACAGAAGCTTGTTCTCCGGTTAAATATGAAGACTGTTTGCGTGGCATGGCAGTCGATCTGCAGCGCTCTTTACAGAATGCAGAGGAGAGTGGCTTTGACAAGGACGCTGGTAATGAAGAGAGTATTGTTGAAGGTAGTGATAGTGAGGAGGTAAATGCTACAACCTGTGCACTTTTCTATTCGATGGAAGGGGAGATTAATTACCTGATGCCTTTATTAGCCGATAATGAGTTATTGGGTGGACTGGTGATTTATCTTCAATCCGGGTATCAAAAGCAGGAAAGTGATTTACTGTTTTTGGAGATTGTTGCCAATAGTTTAGGCGGTTTAGTTCAACGGTATCGAATTCAGCAGCAACTTGAGACTGAGCGGGGCGAACAAAAAATGCTCATTGCCAAGTTAGAAAGTGTAGAGCATCAGCTTCAGCAGTCTGAACAGGTTGCCAGTGATGATTCTGCTGATAGCAGCGCGGAAGCTAACGATCAGTAGATAAGCGATATGCTCTTCGACTGAGTGATATATTTTCAGTCACGCTCTTGAGTAACAACGAGATGTTTTTAGTTCAGCCCGGTTTTTTTATAGAGCCTGTAGATAAAATTGAAGATTTTTCGATTATTTTGCATCTTTTCTCAAATAAGCCTTAATTTTCCCTGAGCTTAGCCGATTAGAGCCACAGTGCTATATGAAAACATTAATCTGATGTATATCTGACTAGTGTATATAAGCACTCAGTGGTTGATTAGATAAACAACCCTGCGATTATAATGTAATGCTTAATGGCTTATTTATTCGTTCCAGGGTGCGTTTTTTCGCTTTATATCATGAGATAACAGCTAGTTGTTGCTTTTTCTCTTGAATATGCGAGTATCTCGCATTAAATTTTTGAGCGACTAGTAATGGGAATCCTCAATGAAGCAAGGGCCAGATCTGATAATGATGCTGATTGTAGTATTTGCAGTGGGTTTTGTAATTACCACGCTTAGTCAGTCCGATCTTCAATTTGCATCGGTCGTTACTCAGGTATTCAGTCAAGCGACCAATAGCTGATCAACTGATATAAAGTGATCGGTCTGTTGCTACTCCGGCTAGGGGGATATCCCAGCTGGCAAGCTCCAATCTCTCCGTTTTTTGTAATTCATGTGCCAAGCCCAGTAATTTAGGTCCTTTCATTCCTCCTCTACGATGCTTGTAGGCAAAAGTACGATCATAATATCCGCCGCCCATTCCCAAGCGTCCTCCGAAAGGGTCGAACGCTACCAAGGGGAGTAGCACCAGGTCGAGGCCCCAGGCAGGAACACGAGGGTTTCTGACTCCGCAAGGTTCATCAATACCGTATTTATTTCGCTTCATCGGGCAACCTGGACGGTATCGGACAAACCAGAGTCGGTTGTGACGTACCGGGTGTAATACTGGTAGATAACACTCTTTACCGGTAGCGAGAGCCCACTTCAATAAGGGTTGGGTGGATATTTCTCCGTCACTGGCCAAATAAAAGGCCAGTCGCTTCCTGCCCAGCAGTATTGGATTACGAATTAAAACACGTTTGAGACCTTCTGACGCTGTTGTTTGCTGTTTACGACTCAGGGCTCTGCGCTTTAAACGCATTTGTTTACGAAGCTGTTGACGGTCCATGAAAGGATCCTATTATTATCGAGTTATATTCGTACCAATGGCTTAGGCCACTCCGGTGTGAAGAGTACTGGTAGTGATAGGTTCAGACAAGTATGGAAAAGGTTTTAGGGTATATATCCAGAGTTGGTAATTGCTGTTGTGCGAAGAAGCCGATTGCGTGGAGAAGCCGATTGCGTGGAGAAGCCGATTGCGTGGAGAAGCCGATTGCGTGGAGAAGCAAATTGTACACGAAAGGGTACGAGTATGAGGTGCACAAAAACGGCAGGGGCAACTATATCGTCTGAAAAATATCGTCTGAAAAATCGTTTAGAGTCAAGCGCTATCGGGTAGTTATCAAGATAGAGCAGTACTTAGTCAACACCAGAAATTTGTCTGTGAGAGTGGATACATTGAAGAGGTAAAACAAAAGGCTCCCCAGGATGCCGGTGTTGATTTCGGCCCTGAACCCGAAGGTTCAAGGTGGTGGTTTTCGAGACACTTTAGGCTTTCCGTCTTGCGGACATGCACATCGGCGCCTTCTGAAAACCTCCGGGGTGTTAATTATCGGCTCGAGGGACTGTACCAACTGCCAAACACCTCAGGGAGTGAAGCTATTATACCTTTGTTGCGGCTAATGTCAGGTCTTGTATTCTTCTGTGTCTGTGATAAGGGAATTGCCGAACTGACGCCAGGAAGGGGCTATTCCTTCGAGTCGGTGTTTGCAAGGGCCTGGCTGATCTTTTGGTCCAAACGGCGGTTGAGTTCAGCGGTTTCCTGACGGGCTTTGAGTAATTCGTGAGATAGATTTAAGGCTGCCATAACGGCTATGCGTTCCATTCCATAAACACGCCCACCGGATTTAATTTCGTGCATGCGTTGATCCAGGTATTTGGCGGCTTCCATCAATTCCGGTTGAGCTTCTTCTGGACAATTAATGAGAAACTCTTTATCTATAACTTTTATCGAGACGTTATTTTTATCGCGATGCTGCTTCATTGTTGCTCCATAGCCTTCAGTCGGCTGATCATCGCTTCAACTTTGGATTGGGTGCTGTTGCGAGACTGTAATAACTGTGCTCGTTCGGCCTTCCATTCCACTTCCCGTTTTAGCAGTTTTTCGTTTTCTTCTTGCAGGTTATGGTAGCGTGCAATCAAACGATCTATTTGCCGCTCAAGATGTTCGAATGTCTGTTCGCTCATAACTTGTCCTTAAAAGCGCTTCCCAGAGGTGGATATCAATAATTTGATAACTATACTGAGCCACCCAGGGTAGAGCAATGTTTAGGCGTATCTTTGCCTTCAGTAACCTACTGACTCCTTGATTCATGGCTCTGCAACGGTGGAGATGCTAGCATTAGAGTCTGTTTGAATTCTTTTAATTGGCGCCGTAACCGTTGGCGCTATACATGGGTGCTTTAATGTCGAGTCTCGATCACTCAGAGCAATTGCTGCCAGATTTTGATGGTTTGGCCAATCTGTTTGTACAGGCTGGAGCCTTCTGTTCTCCGGCAGAGTTTCACGGTAGCTTGTGTGGTCATCTGGCTGCTGGTGGACGCTATGAACCAACAACCTGGTTAGCAGCAGCGACAGAGTTGATGGAAATTACCGAGGTCAGGGATGAATCTTTGGTCTCGGCCTTACAGTCGATTTATCAAGTGAGTCTGGAACAACTCTCCAATGGGCGTTTTGAATTTTCACTGCTTGTCCCGGAAGACGAAGCGCCGATGTCAGTACGAGCTGAAGCTCTTGGTCAATGGTGCCATGGTTTCTTGAGTAGCTATGGTATTGCCGGCGGTGGTGTCGAAGGACAGTTGAGTGAAGATGCCCTGGACGCAATACAGGATATGGTACAAATCTCTCAGATCGCTGCTGAATCCGGCGAGGATGAGGGAGAAGAAGCGGATTTTGTTGAGGTTTTTGAGTACGTAAGAATGTCCGCAATGCTGATTTTTTCCGAATGTAACACCGACTCTGTTGGTGCTAATGGAGAAGACCAATCTGAGCTGGAACAGAACCCGCCAGCGGGTAAGCTTCTGCACTGAGGTTATCTTGTGATTAAAATACCACAAACCGAATATCAGCACAGACGTATGCAACTGATGTCTATGCTTGACTCCCATAGTGCTGTGTTATTACCTGGCGCTAAGCTTTGTATTCGTAATCGTGATGCCGAGTACCCTTTCAGGCAAAGCAGTGATTTTCTGTATCTCACCGGTTTTCCAGAGCCGGAAGGCTTTTTACTCCTGCTCCCTGATGGAAATGGAGGAGGGCAATCGGTGCTGTTCTGCTTGCCTCGAGATCCAGAGAAAGAAACCTGGAACGGTTATCGCTATGGGCCAGAGGGCGTGGTAGACAACTTCAATATCGATCTTGCATATAACCTCGATGAATTAGATCAAAAGATGGTTGAGCTGTTGCATGGAAAAACCGACCTTTACTACCCATTAGCTCAGGATGAAGAGCTGTCTTCGCAAATACAGAACTGGCGAAAGCAGATTCAAAGTAAACACCGCAGTAGTCTCACTGTTCCTCAGACATTGCGCAATATTGAGCCTTTGTTGCACGAGATGCGCTTAATTAAAAGCCCACAGGAACAGGCAGTTATGCGGGCTGCGGGGGCTTTGTCTGCAGAGGCTCATGTATCGGCAATGCAACATTGTGAACCGGGGTTGATGGAGTATCAGTTGGAGGCAAAAATTCTCTACTGTTTCGCTGACCAGGGAGTACGTTCAGCTGCCTACAATACCATCGTAGGTGGTGGAGCTAACGGTTGTATCCTGCATTACACGGAAAATCGTGACCCACTGAAAGCGGGTGACCTTGTGCTGATTGATGCCGGTGCAGAAGTGGATGGTTATGCTGGTGATATTACCCGGACATTTCCGGTGAACGGAACATTCACTTCAGATCAGCGTGCCCTGTACCAATTGGTGCTGGACGCTCAGGTAGCGGCTATTGGAGAGATAAAGCCGGGAGCTTCCTGGAACCGGCCCCATGAAATTGCAGTGGAAGTACTGACTGAGGGATTGTTGCAACTGGGTTTGCTGGAGGGAGAATTGTCTGCGCTTATTGAGTCGGAAGCGTATCGACCCTTCTATATGCACCGTACGGGACACTGGCTTGGTTTGGATGTGCATGATGTTGGTGAATACAAAGCCGCTGAAAATATGGCAGATCAGTGCAGTGCTGAACAGGATGAGATGAACAACAATGGGTCGGATCAGTTGCCCGCCCGTGGTAGTAAGGATAGTAAGACTAAGGAACCGTGGCGTGCGCTGGAACCCGGTATGGTTTTAACGGTTGAACCTGGACTCTATATCGCCCCGAATTGTGAAACAGTCGACCCTCGTTGGCGGGGACTGGGGGTGCGTATTGAAGATGATGTACTGGTTACTGAATCTGGTTGTGAAATCTTAACAGCCGCTGTACCCAAAACCGTGGAACAAATCGAGGCGTTGATGAAAACAGCCAAAATAAAAAGAGAACATTTACAGACAGAAGAACAACATCGGGATCGTTCAAGTTTTGCAGAAACAAGCTCAGAGGTGCAGGTAAGGTCGTGAAATCTCACTACGATATAGCCATCATTGGTGGTGGCATGGTGGGAGCGAGTTTAGCTGTCTCGTTACTTCAGGCTGCCAGTAAATACTCCCTGAGTATTGCTGTTTTTGAAGCACATCCCTTGCCTGAACCCACAGCAGAAACCTTCCAGCCCAGTTACGATGCGCGTTCGACAGCGCTTTCCTTTGGTACTCGGAAGTTATTAGAGCAGATGGGAGTCTGGGATACCCTTAGGGCACAGGTTTCTCCGATTGAGAAGATCAGGGTTTCTGATCGTGGGCATTTCGGAGCGGTTCGTTTGGAGGCAAAAACCCAGCAAGTGCCGGCTTTGGGCTATGTTGTTGAAAATCGTTGGCTGGGACAAACGCTACTGGATGCGTTAAGTCGTGGTTTGTCCTCTGACTCTATGGCAAAGAAGTCTTCAGATGCGGTTGCTGAGTCTCCTGTCAGCCTGCTCTGCCCAACCGAAGTAATCAGTGCCGAGCCTCTGGATAAAGGTATGCAATTGGTTGTGAGGAAGGATGGTAGTACTTTTGACGTGACGGCAGATCTGGTTGTTATGGCTGATGGTGGTCGCTCCGCATTACGAGAAAAACTGGCCATTGATTACAACGAGTCGGACTATCAGCAGTATGCAGTGGTAGCCAATATTACTCCGGATAGACCTCATCAGAACATAGCCTATGAGCGATTTACTGCTTCTGGCCCTATGGCTTTGCTTCCGCTGACCAATGATGGCATGAATAAGCCCCGGTGTGCGTTAGTCTGGAGTATTGCTGCTGAGCAGGCGGAGCAAATAATGAACTGCTCTGGCGACAAGTTTCTTCACCAGCTGCAGCAGCAATTTGGTTATCGTGCGGGCATTTTCCAACAGGTTGGTCAACGTTATTGCTATCCACTTCAACTGATGCGAGTAAGGGAGCAGGTCAGGCAGGGAATTGTGGTATTGGGTAATGCTGCCCATACTTTGCACCCAATAGCAGGTCAGGGCTTTAACCTGGCGTTGAGAGGGGCATTGGCATTATCTGAACAGCTGGTAAAGGCAGTGGAAGAGGGAGCTGATTTAGGTGCCATGGCGACTCTAAGACAGTTCGAGCAGCGTCTGGAGTGGGATCAAGACAAGACTATCGGCTTTAGTGATCAGGTAACTCGGCTATTTTCCTCCGAGGCCGGTGGGGCTGTCGTTGCCCGTAACCTGGGATTACTGGCTATGGATCTCTCCCCAATTGCAAAACAATGGTTTGCGCGCAGTGCGATGGGGCTCGATATCCCTGCTCCAGCGTTTGCTAACCAGGCTAGAGAATAATATTGAAGAGCGTACCTTAGAGATAATTTTCTAGTTGAGCACTTCTATCTGCGATTTAAGCGTAGTATGGAACACTTGTGTCCAACCCAGTGGAATGACAAGTGGTATAAAACAACAGTGATACAAGGTAGTGATGCAGAATACTAAAGAGCAGACTGTAGATGTTGCCATTGTCGGGGGTGGCATGGTTGGCCTTACTCTGGCCTGCGCTCTCGGTGGGCAGGATCTACGGGTGGTTGTTATCGAGCCTCAGGCACATCAGCCAGATGAGCTTTGGGACTTGACTCAACAGCAAAACAAACAGGGGTTTGATCCCCGGGTCAGTGCCCTTACCTTAGCTTCCGAGCAGATATTGCGTAATCTCGGAGCCTGGGAGTTAATGGCCGAAATGCGTGTGAGTCCTTATAGTCATATGCATGTCTGGGATGGTGAAGGCACAGCTTCCATCGATTTTAGTGCTGCTCAGATGTATGAACCATACCTGGGCCATATTGTTGAGAATCGTATCACCCTGGCGGCTCTTTACCGGGTAATGTCTCGTCACAGTAATATCGAACTGATCAGTGGTGCTTCCCTGACATCCCTATCAATTGTAGAGCATGATTTAACCAGCGGAAAATCCCGGCGCCAGCTGACCCTTTCTAACGGACAGCGTCTGAATGCGAGGCTGGTAGTCGCAGCTGACGGGGCGCGTTCTTTGACTCGCTCTCTTGCCGGATTGACCGTGAGTGAATGGGATTATCAACATCATGCGATCGTAGCGACCGTTAAAGTGTCAAAGAGTCATGAGCGGACAGCCTGGCAGCGCTTTACAGAAGATGGCCCTCTGGCCATGTTACCTCTTACTTGCTCTTCAGGGCCAGATTGTTCCTTTAAGTCTGTTAGCCCAGCGTCAGGCAAGGTATCGACTGAAGAGAGTGCCGACAAGATCAGTGGTGATGAGCCACAGGATAACCTGGTGTCAATTGTCTGGTCTACTTCTCCAGATCACGCCCGTTCATTAATGGCTATGGATGAGCAGGACTTTAATATCGCTCTTGCGACAGCCTTTGAAAACCGACTGGGCCGGATAGTTGAGTCTGATAAACGCTACAGTTTTCCTTTGGTACAGCGTCATGCTTCCAAATATGTTGATCAGTGTATTGCTCTGGTGGGTGATGCAGCTCACAGCATTCATCCGCTGGCAGGACAGGGTGTTAATTTGGGCTTTCTGGATGCTGCTACGCTGGCGGAAGAGCTGATCAATGCAGAAAATAAAGGTGCTGAATTTTCTGAACGTCGCTGGTTAAGGCGCTATCAACGTCGCCGGCAGGGAGAAAATCTGCAAATGATTGGGTTGATGTCGGCCCTTAAGCATTTGTATGCAGAGGTTCCTCCACCGGTTCACTGGTTGAGAAATCTGGGTATGCACTGGGTTGATCGGGTAACCCCCGTTAAACAATTTCTGACTGAGAGGGCTATGGGTATTGACAATCAAGCGGCCCTCGCAGGCACCGGGCGCCCAAGGCTGGCTTGTCGACTTAATAGTAGCCGAGCGGATGTGCACTAATCTGATGGCAAGTTTAGGCGGAGTGAAAGTGTCTATCTGCGTTGAATTAATTTAAGGCTAGTTATACATTCCCCGGTAATAGGTCAGGCGTGGTCATTATTTGAGAGATATTGTTGATGAGATAGTTTGTTGATCCTGGGTTGAGAGCGAGTAAACACCTTGGTTTATTAAGAATGGCTCAGGTTAATTGAGAAAGACCTCAATTGATCGACAAAAGCTTTATTTGAGTGAGAAAGGCTATGGGACAGAAAACAGCTTTATACCAGCAACACCTGGACATGGGTGGAAAAATTGTTGATTTCAGTGGTTGGGATATGCCACTCCATTACGGCTCACAAAAAGAAGAGCACCTCCAGGTTAGGGCTTCTGCAGGAATGTTTGACGTATCCCATATGACCGTTGTGGATGTTAAAGGAGGAGATGCCAAAGATTATCTGCGTCACCTTCTGGCAAACGATGTTGGGCGCCTGAATACTTCTGGAAAAGCATTATATACAGGGATGCTTAATGAGGATGGTGGTGTTGTTGATGATCTGATTGTTTATGCGATGGGGACTCCCGGCTCAGCCGGAGAATGGTTCCGGCTGGTTGTTAACTGCGGTACCCGGAAGAAAGACCTTGATTGGATGGACAAGCATGCTGCGCGATTTGAGGTTGCGATGACTGAGCGGCCAGAAATGGCATTAGTTGCAGTACAAGGACCTCAGGCGATTGACAAGGTAGGGGCTGTATTAGCGGATAATCAAAAAAGTGCCCTGGCAGGCCTGACTGTTTTTCATGGTGCACCTGCAGGAGAGTGGTTTTTGGCTCGCACTGGTTATACCGGTGAAGACGGTTTGGAAATAATGCTACCTGAAGCGGACGTGAGTAAGTTTTGGCAAGATCTGTCAGCTGTCGGTGTTAAACCCTGTGGGCTTGGAGCTCGTGACACCTTACGTCTGGAGGCTGGAATGAATCTATACGGTTCGGATATGGATGAGCGAGTCTCACCGCTGGCTGCAAATATGGGATGGAGTGTCGCCTGGGAGCCAGAGGATCGCGATTTTATTGGACGCAAGGCTCTGGAACAGCAACGGCTGAAAGGCTGCCCTGAGAAGCTCGTTGGGCTGGTGCTTAAAGAGCGAGGGGTATTAAGAGCTCATCAAAAAGTAATCATTGAAGGGGTTGGTGAAGGGGAAATAACCAGCGGTTCTTTTGCACCGAGTCTTGGGCATTCAGTTGCTTTGGCCCGGGTCCCTGCTGCCACTGCAACCAGTGCTGAAGTCGAGATGCGTGGTAAGCGCATAAAAGTTTCTGTAGTAAAGCCCTGTTTTGTTAGGCAAGGAAAGCAAGTCTTTGCTTAAATAAAGGTTCTGAAGGACTTTTTTTAACTGTTTGTCTTATCATTCTGTTTTGTCATATTGATTGAGGATTGCGTAATGAGCAATATTCCGGCTGAGCTGAAGTATGTATCCAGTCATGAGTGGATTCGTGTAGAAGGTGAAGGCGTTGTTACCATAGGTATTACTGATCATGCTCAGGATCAGCTGGGGGACGTGGTTTTTGTTGAGTTACCCGAAGTTGGATCCAGCTTTGCCCTAAGCGATGACATGGGCGTTGTTGAGTCAGTGAAAGCTGCTTCGGATCTTTATGCACCGCTCAGTGGTGAGGTTATTGAAGTAAACGAAGAGTTGGAAGATTCCCCTGAACAGGTTAATTCAGATCCTTACGGTGACGGCTGGTTTGTTAAGCTTAAGTTGGAAGACGAATCTGAACTGGATGGTCTTCTGGACGCCGCCGCTTACGGTGAACTTTGTGAATCAGAAGAGTAATTGATTTTGCCAGTGGTCGCCTCAGGGCTTGCGGCCGCAAGGTTGTTGCATTAGTCAGAAGGGTTGTTTTCCAACAGCCCTTCTGGATTAATTTTGACGGTCCCCTAACTGCCCCATCTGAATTTTTTAGAGCTATCCTATGTTACTTCAAACTCTGCGGCTGAAACCAAAAGCCGACAAGCGCCTGCGTGCCGGTCACGTGTGGATCTACAGTAATGAGATCGATATTCAGCAAACTCCGTTGAAACAGTTTTCAAAAGGAGAGCAGGTTGTTGTTGAGCAGGCAGGTGGAAAGTCTCTGGGAGTGGCGTACCTGAATCCGAATAATCTGATCTGCGGTCGCTTGGTCAGCCGTGATTCTGCCGTTTTGTTGGATAAATCTCTACTGGTTCATCGATTGAAAATCGCATTATCGTTACGTCAGAGATGTTTTTCTGAGCCCTATTACAGACTGGTTTTTGGTGATAGTGATGGCTTGCCAGGGTTGGTGGTTGATCGTTTTGACGCGATTTTGGTTGTCCAAATCTCTACAGCAGGTATGGAACTGTTAAAGTCTGAAATAATAGCGGCTCTGGAGCAAGTGCTAAAGCCTGATGCAATCTTGATCAAGAATGATGGCAAGATGCGCAGCGCCGAGGATCTGGAAAGTTATGTGGAAGTGGCGTTGGGGGATGTTCCTGCGTTGGTACCTTTGATTGAGAACGGAACCTGTTTATTGGCACCGGTCCTGAGCGGCCAAAAAACAGGCTGGTTCTACGATCATCGGATGAATCGCGCCCGTCTGCAACATTATGCTCAAGGAAAAAGGGTATTGGATGTTTTCAGCTATGTGGGTGGCTGGGGGTTGCAGGCGGCTAATGCCGGTGCTGCCGAGGTAACCTGTGTTGATGCATCTCAGCAAGCGTTGGATGTTGTTTCTGAAGCCGCAACAATCAATGATCTGCAAGAAAGAGTGCATTGTTTGCAGGGGGATGCCTTTGATACCTTACGTGACCTCAAAGCAGATCAACAGCGTTTTGATGTGGTAGTGATAGACCCTCCTGCATTTATCCAGAAGCGTAAGGATATTCGTAATGGTGAAAAAGCTTATGAACGAATCAACCAGTTGGCCATGAGGTTGTTGGAAAAAGACGGAATTCTGGTTTCAGCCTCCTGTTCCATGCATCTGCAGCGGGATAGACTGGTGGATATTATCCGTGCCGGCAGTCGTAAGCTGGATCGTCAGGCACAAATCATAGAACAGGGTCATCAGGGACCGGATCACCCGGTGCATCCAGCTATTCCAGAAACAGATTATCTGAAATCAATGTTTGTGAGGGTACTGCCCGCCTGATAATTGATTCTGATGTCAGGGCTATCTTTTAATCTATACAGGTCTGGTAGGAAAGGATATGAAATATCGTCAGCTAGGAAACAGTGATCTTAAGGTCAGCCGAGTCTGCTTGGGGACTATGACCTGGGGTGGACAGAACTCTGAAGAAGAGGCGCATCAGCAGCTTGATTATGCTTTTTCTCGCGGACTGAACTTTCTGGATACCGCTGAGATGTATCCGATTCCTGCTCATTCTGAGACTCAGGGGCGGACGGAACGCTATATTGGAAGCTGGCTGAAAAAGCATAACAACCGGGATCAGGTTGTTATTGCTTCTAAGGTGACCGGGCCTGGGGCATTCGTATCTCACATTCGGGACAATATACATCTGGACCGACGTAATATTCGCGCTGCAATTGAAGGAAGCCTGCAGCGGTTGGGGACTGATTATATCGATCTCTATCAGTTGCACTGGCCTGATCGGGTGGTGAACTTTTTTGGCCAGCATGATTATCAGCATCAACCGGAAAAAGACGGTACGCCCTTGCTGGAGTCCCTCGAAGCTCTTTCAGAGCTGGTCAAAGATGGGCTCGTTCGTCAAATAGGTGTATCCAATGAATCCCCTTGGGGGGTGATGAAGTACATGTCACTGGCAGAGAAATACCGCTTGCCTGCTTTGGTTTCTGTGCAAAACCCCTACAGTCTGTTAAATCGAACTCTGGAGGTGGGGTTAACCGAGGTGATGCAAAGAGAGAATGTCGATCTGCTGGCTTATTCACCTCTTGCGTTCGGTACACTGACGGGAAAATATCTGGGTGATCAGCGGCCAGCAGGAGCCCGTTTGACGCTGTTTCCTCATTATGCGCGCTACTTAACTGATGCCGGGCAGTATGCTACCCAGCGCTATGTGGATCTGGCTAAGGAACATGGCCTGGCTCCAAATCAGATGGCGCTGGCATTTGTAAATAGCCGACGGTTTGTCGGTGCTAACATTATTGGCGCGACTAATCTGGAGCAGTTAAAGAGTAATCTGGCAAGCATTGAGCTGACATTGTCACCGGATCTATTGAAGGAAATCGAGACAATACATTTGTCTCGTCCCAATCCTTGCCCTTAGCGTGCCTGGTTCCGCAGACTTATGATGGTCCAGCCCTGCTTCTTTGCGTGAGACAGTAGTTGCTCATCAGCGTCGACGACGACAGGATGATCAACCTGCTCCAGCAGCGGGATGTCGTTATGGGAGTCGCTATAGAAATAACTGTCCCTTAGATCCTGATCGTGGTCCTGGAACCATTGATTAAGTCGTTCTACTTTTCCTGCCTGATAACAGGGAATACCACTAATGCGTCCAGTGTATTTACCATCAACGATTTCTGGCTCTGAAGCCAATATATCATCGACACCGAGTCGTTCAGCAATCGGACCCGTGATAAAGCGATTGGTCGCTGTGATAATTAACAGGTAGTCTCCCTGGTCGCGATGTTTTTTAAGTAAATCAAAGGCTTTGGGTAGCAGTAACGGATCAATCTTGTCCTTCATAAACTGTTGATGAAGGGATTCCAAATGCGTCAAACTGAACTGCGTCAACGGCTCTAAAGCAAAAGATAAATAGGCATAAATATCTAACTCACCCCTTTGGTATTGTTGGTAAAAGAGATCGTTAGCCTGCTTGTAACTTTGGGCATCGACAATGCCTTGTTCGATCAGAAACTCACCCCAGGCATGATCGCTGTCACCAGCTATTAGGGTATTGTCCAGATCAAAAATCGCGAGACTCAAAAGTGTTACTCCCTGTGTGTGTAATAAAAGCGCATGGGCCAATGTTGTATTTAACAGCTATTGCGGACAGCATAATGTTTGCCATACGGGCTGACAATGTTGTCGCATTGATAATGCAAGGATTTATTCATTGTTATGCGATCCTGGTTCAGAGTACGGTATATAAGTGCTCTGAAACCCTGATTAGATGGGGTGGAGCATGCTTCAAATACCCGTCGTCAAAAGTCACGATTGGTGAATCCTGAAAAGTATGGAACAATAGGTGGTATTGTAACCTGGATATAGCTACGTGATTGATTCAGACGGTTTTCGTCCAAATGTCGGTATTATCCTGACCAACGGTCAGGGACAGGTGTTGTGGGCGCGCCGCATCGGCCAGAACGCTTGGCAATTCCCGCAAGGTGGTATTAATGATGATGAGACTCCAGAGCAAGCTCTCTTTCGTGAACTGAAGGAGGAGGTTGGGTTGGAGCCCGAAGACGTAGAGATTGTATCCTGTACGCGAGGATGGCTGCGTTATCGGTTACCGAGGCGGATGATTCGGTACAATTCCCATCCTATCTGCATTGGACAGAAGCAAAAGTGGTTTTTGTTACGCTTATTGGCAGCAGATAATTCGGTTGCAGTCGACCAATCGGAAAAACCAGAGTTTGATGGGTGGAGATGGGTGAGTTACTGGTATCCTCTGGGGCAGGTGGTCTCATTTAAACGAGAAGTTTATCGCAGTGCACTGAAGGAACTGGTGGCACGTCACGTGAGGTTGACGCTTAACTCTCTGCAAGATTCAGGGCTGCAAGAATCTAGTGTGCGAGAGTCAGGTTTTAAGGAATCAGGATAAACCGATGCTGGATATATTGCGGAAGATCGTTCAAGAGGTTAATGCTGCTAAGGACTTGGATGGGGCTCTGAACATTATTGTGCGCAGGATTCAGCGTGCAATGAAAACTCAGGTCTGTTCCGTATATTTATTTGATCCAAAAACTGAACACTATGTACTGATGGCTACTGAGGGCCTTAACCCCAACGCTGTTGGTGAGGTCAGTCTTTCTCCTTCTGAAGGGGTTGTCGGCAAAATCGTTGATCGGGCCGAACCGATTAATCTTGAAGATGCCACTGTACACCCTTCTTACCATTATGTGATGGAAACCGGTGAAGAGCAGTTTCATGCATTCCTCGGCGTTCCCATTATTCACCAGCGTAAAATACTGGGTGTGCTGGTGGTGCAGCAGACCACTCGCCGTCGTTTTGATGAGGGTGAAGAGGCTTTTTTGGTCACCATGTCTGCTCAGTTGGCCGGTGTTATCGCACATGCTGAAGTGACTGGCGGAATTAACGTCGGTTCGGATACTTCTAAGGTTAGGAATGACGCCAAGTTTGACGGTGTTGCCGGAGCTCCCGGTGTTGCTATAGGAACGGCCATTGTCATTGCCCCACCTGCTGATCTTGACGCTGTTCCCGATCAACTCAGTGATAATATTGAAGGTGAGCTATCCCATTTTCGCCATGCGCTGGAAAAAGTCAGAAATGATATTAGGGTTGTGGCTCGAAGTTTGGCTCAGCGCTTAAAAGGCGAAGACCAGGCGCTATTTGATGTTTATCTGCGAATGCTGGATGACAATGCATTGGCAGGAGAGGTCGAAGAGGTTATTCATCAGGGACAGTGGGCTCCAGGGGCTCTGCGACAGGTGGTGCAGAGTCACGTACAGCAATTTGAGATGATGGATGATCCTTACTTGCGGGAGAGAGCAACTGATATACGTGACCTTGGTCGTCGTGTATTGGCTAATATGCAGCAGGAGTGCGCATCCACGCCGGTTTCTTATCCAGATGACACCATTCTGGTGGCCGAAGAGATTACGCCAGCCATGCTTGGGGAAGTGCCTACAGATAAACTGATCGGCCTGGTTTCCATTTTAGGTTCTGGAAACTCCCATGCTGCTATTCTTGCACGATCCATGGGCATTCCTACGGTGATGGGAGTTGTGGATCTTCCCGCCACCAGAATTCATGGCAAGCATATTATCCTGGATGGCTATTCAGGTCGGGTTTTTGCCAACCCTTCTACGGATATGCGCAGCTTTTACGACGATATTCTGCGTGAGGAGCAGCAGCTCAGTAAAGGGTTGGAGGCAATTCGTGATTTGCCATCAGTGACTGAAGATGGCCATGTTATGCCTCTCTGGGTCAATACTGGTCTGGCAACCGATGTTGCGCTGTCTTTAGATCGAGGCGCTGAGGGTATCGGTCTCTACCGGACTGAAGTGCCCTTTATGATCAAGCAATTTTTCCCCAGCGAAATGGAACAGCAGATTAGTTATCGAAAGCAACTTGAGCCCTTTGCGCCGCGAGTTGTGACCATGCGCACGTTGGATATAGGTGGTGATAAGGCATTACCTTATTTCCCTATTGAAGAAGAAAACCCTTCATTGGGATGGCGGGGGATACGGGTGACGCTGGACCACCCGGAAATATTCCTGGTGCAGGTTCGAGCCATGTTGTTAGCCAGTGAGGGACTGGATAATCTCCGTATCATGTTACCCATGGTTTCTAATGTGATGGAAATTGATGAGGGTGTAGCGTTGGTCAATCAGGCGCATGCAGAGTTGATTGATGAAGGCCATGAAATTATCAAGCCTGATATTGGCGTGATGGTGGAGGTGCCCGCTGCGGCTTTTCAAGTGCGGGCCTTTGCTCGCCGGGTGGATTTCATTTCAGTGGGGAGTAATGATCTGACTCAGTATATGCTCGCAGTGGATCGCAATAACCCGAGGGTCGCAGGCCTTTATTATTCTTATCACCCATCAGTTTTACAAGCGTTGCAGTTTGTTGTCAGTGAAGCCCATAAAGAACATGTACAAGTCAGTATCTGTGGTGAAATGGCCGGTGATCCAGGTGGAGCATTGCTACTCATGGCGATGGGCTATGATGTGTTGTCAATGAATTCAACAAATTTACCCAGGGTCAAGTCGGCTGTGCGTGGTGTAACTACCAAGCAAGCAGCTCAGTTACTTGAAGATGTTTTGCAAAAGGATAACCCGGAGGAGATTAAATCCCTCATTGCTGAGATGCTGCATGATTCCGGGCTGGGGCGGCTGGTTCGTTCGACGGTATCAAATGCACCCCGCTAGTATTTAGAGCTGATGATCATCTGAGTTGCTTTTCATTCTGAGCGTAATTAGGTCAGTAGGTCCCTGATTGTCGAAATTTTGCTCAATAAACTCAATGATTCCACTGCGGTGTATCATTACCAGAGTAGAGGCACGGGTGCCGTAGTCGCTGCTTTGAATAAACCCCGGGGCCAGTTTTCGCTCCCATTCAATACTGATACCGGTATCTGGTAGTTGATCATCAGCGGCTACATAACGATCCTGCAGCAAACAAAATAGCTGTTCCTGGCTTGGTGTTGTTTGAGTGCAGATGTTTGCTAAGCGGGCTTTTGCTCTTTCCAGTTTTGGCCAGGAGGTATCAAGTGCCGCATTGCTTAGCCCATAAATCCCGGGCTGTAGCTGTGAACGGGTCTGATCGATAATTGTGCTGTTTGGCTCAGAAACAACCTGGCGGATCTTTCCAGGATCTGCCGTTGCCTGATTTGTAAAGTAATGCAGTGAATTGGCATCTGCCAGTAGCAGGTTAAAACCAGCATAGCGGTCTGCGGTTAATTGCTTAATATAGTCACTAGGACTGCACTCTTGGGTGAGAAAGTTTCTGGTCAGTAGGCCTCGGGAAAGGTGTTGGGGGTTTTTTTCTGCAAAGCCGTTGCGAACATTAGTGACTGCCGCAAAACGGCCCATCCGGGTGACTCCGAGCCAGGTTCCACCCTGTTGCATATCTAAGCCTGCTAGCACCTGAGATGAGTCGGGCCAGATATGGGCTGGCTTGGTGGGTCTGTGGTAAAACTCGTCGCGATTGGCTGCGACAATCAATGGATAATCAGGGTGTACATGGTAGGCGATTAAAATCAGGCACATGGTGATCTCCTCAGAACCTTTCGCTTACTGGCTCTTCTTCTTATGAGTGTCACGGTTGTCTTAATCTCTGTCTTTAGCATGTTTAACCATGATAGGTGATTTGTTCTCGTTTTTAGTGGACGCTTGATGGATAATACCGGGCTCTTGAAAGTCGCTCAATAATAGGTTTTCTATTGTTAACTCTACTTGTTTCATACTTATTGTTAGGTGCTTGCGCGGGTTTGATAGCCGGACTTTTTGGTCTTGGTGGTGGCATTATTATCGTGCCGGTATTGGTGTTTAGCTTTGAAGCTCAGGGTATGGCTCCAGAAGTCTTGACCCATGTTGCGGTTGGCACCTCATTAGCAACGATTATTGTTACCTCAATCAGCAGTATTCGTACCCACCATAAAAAAGAGGGGGTACTTTGGCCAGTTTTTTGGCCTTTGGCGGCTGGTATCTGTTTGGGTGCTATTGCTGGAGCTAAAACAGCCGGAAGTCTTAGTGGTGCTAGTCTGCAGATGGCCATTGGTTGTTTTGCAATCGTTATTGCTGTTCAGATGGCGTTGGGGTTGAAACCTAAACCGACTCGGACTGTGCCGGGGCGACCTTCGCTTGGTGTTGTTGGCGGTATTATTGGATGGGGTTCTGCTCTTTTTGGAATTGGCGGAGGCTCTTTGACAGTTCCCTATTTGAGCTGGAATAACGTGAATATGCAAAAAGCGGTGGGAACCGCTGCAGCCTGTGGTTTACCGATAGCGGTGATGGGAGCGTTGACCAATATTCAGGAAGGCTGGGGGCATCCGAAATTGATGGACTGGAGTCTGGGTTACGTCTACCTGCCTGCGTTCTGCGGCATTGTACTGACCAGCGCTGTCTTTGCACGATTTGGTGCCCTGTTGGCTCATCGGTTGCCTGCGGACATACTGAAACGAGTTTTTGCTTTATTGCTATTTGTTGTTGGTGTGCGGTTTTTGCTCGCCAACTACAACTAAGAACCTATGAACAAGTCTCTTCGGCCTGTGGTATTCAGAGCAATTAGAGATCAAGGCAACGATTACAGGCATACTGGTTGTCTGTCGAAAATCGGTTCCTTAACTAACAATCGATCTCTATTAAATAGTGATTTAGCTGAGATAGACTCTGCTGAGAAAATACCAAAATAGATAGCGGCGATACTTATGAGGACTTTGCGTTTCGATGTTAACTTATCCACAAATTGATCCCGTTGCCTTGCAGTTAGGGCCACTGAAGATTCACTGGTACGGATTAATGTATCTGGTAGGTTTTGCCGGTGCCTGGTGGCTTGCAAACTACCGAGCGGGTCGTCCAGGTTCTGGTTGGAATCGGGAGCAAGTCTCAGACCTTATTTTTTACGCAGCTGTCGGGGTTATTCTGGGTGGACGCCTGGGGTCGGTGTTGTTTTACAACTTCGATCAGTTTCTGCAAGACCCACTTTGGTTGTTTGCCATCTGGGAAGGCGGTATGGCATTCCACGGAGGTTTGTTGGGTGTGATCGCAGCCTTTGCCCTGTTTTCCCGAAAGCACAACAAAGGATTGTTTGAGGTGGCTGATTTTGCCGCACCACTGGTTCCTATCGGTCTGGGTGCCGGGCGAATAGGTAATTTTATTGGTGGTGAGCTTTGGGGGAGGACGACAGAGGTACCATGGGGGATGGTATTCCCTCGTGCAGATGGCCTTGTCCGCCACCCATCGCAGCTGTACCAGTTTGCTCTTGAGGGTGTTGCGCTGTTTGTTTTGCTGTGGTTGTTCTCCAGTAAGCCTCGACCAGCTATGGCTGTATCTGGCTTGTTTCTTTTAGCTTATGGTTGTTTCCGCTTCTTTATCGAGTTTTTCAGAGAGCCTGACCAACACTTGGGCTTTATCGCATTTGATTGGCTGTCGATGGGGCAGCTGCTGTCAATGCCAATGATTATCATTGGGCTTATATTGCTGTGGTTAGCTTTTAACCGGCATTCAGAAGGTGAAACTCAGCCTAAAAGTGAGAAGGAGTAACGCGCTTATGCAGCAATACCTGGATTTAATGCGTCACGTGCGTGATAACGGTGTATTCAAAGGTGATCGAACTGGTACGGGAACGGTGAGTGTTTTTGGCCATCAGCTGCGTTTCGATCTTCGACAGGGGTTTCCTCTAGTCACCACCAAAAAGTGTCACCTGAAGTCCATTATTCATGAACTCTTATGGTTTCTGCAGGGTGATACTAATATCAAGTACCTGAAGGATCACGGGGTCAATATCTGGAATGAATGGGCCGATGAGAATGGTGATCTGGGACCTGTTTATGGACACCAATGGAGATCCTGGCCGACACCTGAAGGTGAAGCCATTGACCAGATCAGCTTACTTATCGAGCAGATAAAAAACTCCCCCGATTCCCGTCGTTTGATCGTCAGTGCCTGGAATGTGCCAGAAGTTAATAAAATGGCCTTACCTCCCTGCCATACTCTGTTTCAGTTTTATGTAGCTGATGGGCATCTATCCTGCCAGCTTTATCAACGCAGTGCAGACGTGTTTTTAGGGGTGCCGTTTAATATTGCTTCATATGCGCTGTTGACGATGATGATTGCGCAAGTTTGCGATTTAAAGTCAGGAGACTTTATTCATACCTTTGGCGATGCGCATCTTTATTCAAATCACTTGGATCAGGCAAACCTGCAATTAAGCCGAGAGCCGTATCCGTTGCCGGTGATGAATATTAATCCTGAGGTAAAGGATATTTTTGCCTTTCGTTTTGAGGATTTCGATCTTCAGGGGTATCAATCCCATCCTCATATATCGGCTCCAATAGCGGTTTAGGTTCGGATTTCTCTTCCTACCGGAATCTTTCAGCAGTCAGTCTGATCCAGCGTCCTGAGACCAGACTGACTGAGCTGACTTTCTGTTCGCAAGTTATTTTCAATAATAGTGAGGATATCGTCATCCTCCTTCTATTCTCCCATTATACTTACCCCTGTAAGTGTTGATCTCAGATTGTTGCGGAAACCTTTTATTGCGTGGTTTGAGGTAGGATCAGAATGGACGGTTCCAATATAAAACCCCTTGAAGAGCGCATTGGGCGGATGCATCTTAAGCTGCGTCTTGGTATCGAAGGGCCTCCTCAGCGAGTTTTTGGCGGTGGTTTAAATTTCCTCCATTTGGAAAATTCCCCTTATGTCTATCAGTTGCTAAAGCTCGGCTTAAAGATAAGCGGGCTTTATGGTCGTGGCAATAGGAATGCAAGGGATCTGAAGGTCGTACGTAATCAGTTTTATTTTGATAACCTGCCGAGTTCCTTTGATGGAGTCACGCTATTGCACCTGAGCGACCTGCACTTGGATATGGATCCTCAGGCTTCAGAGCAGATGATTGAGGCAATAGCTGATCTTGATTATGACGTTTGCGTGTTAACCGGAGATTACAGGGCTTCAACCTCTGGCCCCATTGATCAGCTGTTTCCTATGATGGAGCGTTTGGCGGGTGTGCTGACAGCTCCTGTTTATGCAGTGCTTGGCAATCATGACAGTATACGGATGGTATCAGTGATGGAATCTCTGGGAATTCGAATGTTGTTAAATGAGTCTGTGTGTCTGCAACGAAATGAGCAGCAGCTCAGTATTGCAGGGATTGACGATGCGCATTACTACCGGGTCGATAATCTTGAGAAAGCTGCAGAGGATATCCCTAAGGGATCTTTTAGCATTTTGTTATCCCATACACCGGAAATCTACCGTCAGGCAACTCACGCGGGATTCAGGGTTATGTTTTGTGGTCATACTCATGGCGGTCAAATATGCCTGCCGGGAGGGGTCCCCATTATTCTTGAAGCTCATTGCCCTCGTACACTTGGTAGAGGAAGCTGGTCTTATGGTGGTATGCAGGGTTACACCTCCAGAGGTGTTGGAACTTCCATACTTCCCGTTCGTTTTAACTGCCCTCCGGAAATCACTCTTCACCGACTGAGCCTTATAGAAACCAAGAGCGAGTTTTCATGATCCGGCGAACTAATAGGGCCTGTTTTTTATATTGAGCAGATAGAGAAGCCGTGATAGCAATACCGCTGCAATAATGAATATAAGCATTATCAGGACAACCTGATGACTGTTTATTTTCATGTAATAGCAGCTGACAATGAGTGGTAGAAAGGACTCTGGGATCTGATCGATGCCATAGCATCTGGCGCTGGAGGGGAGTTTCAATCGTCGTTTTAAGAAACTGGAAATAAGGTCTCCAGCCATAGCCGCCAAGGCAAAATATAATCCAAACAGCACCCCGTGCCCCATGATCGAGGCCGCCAAGGGTGTCAGGCTTATGGAGAACAGGAGGCCACCCCAGGATTTTGATGGACCCAATAAATATTGTCCATCTATTAATCGATAGCCACTATCCAGAGGACTGTTCCAGGGACCGAGGATATAGTTACCCAGAATGGGTAAGCCATTGGTAATCAGAAGCAGCGCTAAAAGCTGAAGTTCCAGCATAAATTGTCCGCAGTCAGTCCACTGGACTATTGCTCTCGAAGAGACGTTGATAAGAAGTTGGACACTTACTTGAGTATAGTGTTCGAATTCTCCCGCTGTTTTGCCAGGCTGGTTACTGCCAACTGATTGTTACGAGATCAGTCGTTGCCAGGAACCTGTTGAAGCGAATACACTGCGAAGTTTAGGTGTCGCAGCCCTTAAGTGTTGTTATGTGCTTAGGATCCTGGTGGTGAGTACAAATAAAATTGGGAAAAACATGAAACTGGCATTGATTGTCGCGCAATCTGAAAACCGTGTGATTGGACGTAATAATAAACTTCCCTGGCACTTGCCTGAAGATCTTAAATACTTCAAATCCGTCACAATGGGAAAAGTGATTATTATGGGACGCAAGACATTTGAGTCTATTGGCCGCCCGCTTCCCGGACGGACCAACATCGTTGTGACTCGTAATTTGGAATATTCGTTCAATGGGGTTGACGTCGTGCATGATCTGCAGGCAGCAATCGAGAAAGCTGAATCTTTATCGATTATCAATGGTTGGAATGAGGCCCTGGTTATCGGTGGCTCTCAGTTGTATGAGCAGGCGCTACCCTTAACAGAACGGCTTTATTTAACTCAGGTCCATCATCAAGTGGATGGAGACGCTTACTTTCCGGCGTTAAATAGTCAGGATTGGGAACAGGTTGGATCTAAGAGTTTCAAATCCGATGATGTCAATCCCTATAATTACAGCTTTCTTGTATTTAATCGAAAGAGCACGGCTTAATGAGTCTTCAGCAATTACTCGAAATTCTTTCCGACGGTGAGTTTCACTCAGGTGAGCAGTTGGGATCCCAAATGGGAGTCAGTCGTAGCGCTGTCTGGAAGCAATTGAAGAAGTTGCAAGAAATTGGTGTTGATCATTACTCAGTCAAGGGTCGGGGGTATCGGGTGCCCGGAGGGCTTGATTTACTCTGCACACAGCGGCTTGCGAGTCATCTGAGTGGAAAGGCCGCAGCCGAGCTGCAAACGGTTGAGTTACAGCTTAGCACTGGATCGACAAATGCCCTGGCACTGGATGGGGTTTCTCAGGGGCGAAAGCAGGGTAACTTATACTTGGCGGAATGTCAGACGGCCGGTCGAGGGCGTCGGGGTCGGAGCTGGGTTAGTCCTTTTGCACGCAATCTCTACTTTTCACTGAGCTGGACCTTTACAGAAGGTGCCGCAGCTCTTGAAGGGCTGAGTCTGGCTGTTGGTCTGGCGATAAGTAAGGGATTGGAAAACTATGGAGTTCAGGATGTTACGTTGAAGTGGCCTAACGACTTATTGCATGACAGGAAAAAGCTAGCCGGTGTGTTACTGGAGATGACTGGGGATGCATCGGGAGTCTGTCAGGTAGTGATTGGTGCCGGTATCAACGTATCAATGTCAGATAATGACGCCGATCGCATTGATCAGCCATGGACAGACGTTAAGAGGGCGATGAGCATTCCGGCCAGTGAATCTGCGGATCGTAATTATCTGTTGGCAGAAATTCTAAATGAATTGATCCCCGCTCTTCAGCGGTTTTCAGTCCAGGGGTTTGAGCCGTTTCGTGAGAACTGGATGAAGCGAGATGCATTTTTGGGTCAAAAAGTTGTTTTGCAGACTCAAAACCAGCAATTGCAGGGGGTTGAGCAGGGGGTGGATGAAAAAGGGGCGCTGCAACTAAAAACAGAGGATGGTATTCAGGCCTTTCATGGTGGCGAGCTTAGTTTGAGATTACAGCAGTGATAAAAAATGTAAAAAAAAATCGCTCCGTAAAAGTAGCCGCTGATCAATCCTTGGATCTGGATATTGGTAATACCTTTGTAAAATGGCGCTATGGGACGAATAAGGGACGAATTCCAACCGCAGAGTTGGACCGGCAGCTGTTCTTGGGTTGCTGTGGTGAGCAGCCTCCGGCTCGGGTCCGTCTGGCCTCAGTGGCAGGGCAGGAGCAGGAAGTTGCGATTTCCGAATGGAGTCTGGATTCCTGGGGGGTAACAGTGGAAGTGGCACGAACCGTTGCGCAGGCAGCAGGGGTTAGTAATAGCTATGAGGATCCAAGCCGGATGGGAATCGATCGCTGGCTGGCAATGATTGCAGGCTATAACCTCCATCAGAGTTCCTGCTGTATCGTTGATTGTGGCAGTGCTATTACCATTGATTATGTGGACGATAATGGGGCTCATCTAGGTGGCTATATTATGCCTGGCAAGCGCCTTATGCGGCAGGGATTGCTTAGCAACACCGAGCGTATTCTGGTTGACAATCCCAATGGTGGCTGGGGTAACTGTGCACCTGGAATCGGTACGGATGAGTCGGTTGAGCATGGAGTTTGTCTGTTGTTGTGTGCGTTGGCTGAGCGTGTCCGCAAGGATTATCGTTTGGTGCTGGGGGAGCAGTCACAACTGATTGTTGCTGGTGGTGACGGTGCGGAGTTTATAGCGGCTGCTGGGGTGGGGCAGTTAAGGCAGGATCTGGTTATTGAAGGTCTTTCTTATGTATTGCCATGATGGGAAAACGCTCTGAGTCCGGCGAGTTCTTGATTATATAGATTCTAAACTTAACTGGTTCCGGTATAAGATGTTGTCTTCGAAAGAAAGAGTGGAAGGCTGCTCCAGTACAAATCCAAGGGAGATAAATTGTTGCGCTGGTTCTTCTTAATACTGCTGCTAGTGAATTTGGCGCTTTTTGCATGGTTTCAGCAAGAGTTGAATATGCGCGATCGCTTGTCTGGTCGCTCTGAATTGGCTGGTGTGGATGTAAAGCCAGTAAAATTGTTATCTGAAATCCCTGTTAAGCTGCGACAGCGAAAGTCGAGCCCAGCTCCCGGTGTGACGGAGCAAGTGGGAGCTGAGCTTGAACAGGCTTGTTTCCGGATTGGTGATTTTAGTAATAAATCAGCGGCTGTACGATTCCAGCAGGCCAGGTTACCTGACGGTGTGGAGTCCAGCATTAGATCCGTTGAGCGGAATGAGCCTGACTACTGGGTTTATGTAAAGTCACCAGAGGATCTTCAGCAGCGTCAGGGGCTTCAGGCAGAGTTGCGTAATAGTGGTTTGGAAGTATCGTTGATTAAGCGGGGAGAGCTCAAGGGCGAGCTGTCACTGGGGCGCTACTCAAATAAGGAGTTAGCGCAGGCCTTATTGAGTGCATTGCTGGAGCAAAATCACCCCGCAAAGATTTTTGAAGTCAGCTATAAATCTTCGGTTTTTGTAATTGAAGTGAGCCATAATGGCTCGCGGGCTCTCAGTGATAGTTCGATTGGCGAACTCATAGCGACCAACCCAGAGCTAAAAAGTGAAAAAAAAGTGTGTAAAGGGGTTGCATCCGCAGAGGACCCTGAGTAAGATTTCGGCCTCCTGACTTAGGCAGTGCCGGCATAGCTCAGTTGGTAGAGCAACTGACTTGTAATCAGTAGGTCCCGAGTTCGACTCTTGGTGCCGGCACCATCTTATAGTTAGGTTGAGTCTTGTTTTTGAAATCAAAGGCTCATATGATCAACGGCTTGGTGAGGTTCCCGAGTGGCCAAAGGGATCAGACTGTAAATCTGACGCGCAAGCTTCGGTGGTTCGAATCCACCCCTCACCACCATTGGTCAATCAGGTTCGGTTTTTATCGAGTCAATGCGGGTATGGTATAATGGCTATCACCTCAGCCTTCCAAGCTGATGATGGGGGTTCGATTCCCCCTACCCGCTCCAGTACGCTATCTACGGAATTGTGCTCCAGTAGCTCAGGGGTAGAGCACACCCTTGGTAAGGGTGAGGTCGGCGGTTCAATTCCGCCCTGGAGCTCCATTCCATAGGCAGTGATTTTATAAGGGCAGATATAGCAATATATCTGCCCTTTGTTGCATCTGACGTTGCTGTATCTGGCGTTGTGGCATTTGATGTTCTTTGCGCGGTGCTGATAAAAGGTTTCGTTTTAATTGAATATTGTCTTCATTTTTTCGGAGAGATGTTATGGCTAAGGAAACATTCGAACGTAATAAGCCCCATGTCAACGTAGGTACAATTGGACACGTTGACCATGGTAAAACTACTCTGACTGCTGCTCTGACTCGCGTATGTGCGGAAGTCTGGGGTGGTGAGATGAAAGACTTTGCTCAGATTGATAATGCTCCTGAAGAGCGTGAGCGTGGTATCACCATCGCGACTTCTCATGTTGAGTATGATTCTCCTGATCGTCACTACGCGCACGTAGACTGCCCAGGACACGCCGATTATGTTAAGAACATGATCACCGGTGCTGCACAGATGGACGGCGCTATCCTGGTTTGTGGCGCGACTGATGGCCCGATGCCTCAGACTCGTGAGCACATCCTGCTATCCCGTCAGGTTGGTGTACCTTACATCGTTGTCTTCCTGAACAAAGCAGACCTGCTGGCTGAAGACTGTGGCGGTGCTGACAGCGAAGAGTACGCAGAAATGCTTGAGCTGGTTGACATGGAGCTGCGTGATCTGTTGTCTGAGTACGAATTCCCAGGTGATGACACTCCAATCATCCCAGGATCTGCTCTGATGGCTCTGAACGGTCAGGACGACAACGAAATGGGTACAACAGCTGTTAAGAAGCTTGTTGAGACTCTGGACAGCTACATTCCTGAGCCTGAGCGTGCAATCGACGGCGCATTCATCATGCCTATTGAAGATGTGTTCTCTATTCAGGGTCGTGGTACTGTTGTAACCGGTCGTGTTGAGCGCGGTATCGTTAAGGTTGGTGAAGAAGTTGAAATCGTAGGTATCAAAGACACTACCAAGACGACCTGTACTGGTGTTGAGATGTTCCGTAAGCTTCTTGACGAAGGCCGTGCTGGTGAGAACGTTGGTGTTCTGCTGCGTGGTACTAAGCGTGACGAAGTAGAGCGTGGTCAGGTACTGGCTGCTCCAGGTTCCATCACGCCTCACACTCATTTTGAGGCTGAGGTTTATGTTCTGGGTAAGGATGAAGGTGGGCGTCACACTCCATTCTTCAAAGGCTATCGTCCTCAGTTCTACTTCCGTACTACTGACGTAACCGGTGCTTGTGAGCTTCCAGAAGGCGTTGAGATGGTTATGCCGGGTGATAACGTCCAGATGACTGTGAATCTTATCGCTCCTATCGCCATGGATGAGGGGTTGCGCTTCGCAATCCGTGAAGGTGGTCGTACCGTTGGTGCAGGTGTGGTCGCTAAGATTGTTGAGTAAATAGGGGTTTTTTGCGATGGTCTGAAAAAGACTGTTGCAATGAGTATGGGGCGTGGCTATAATCTGCGTCCCATTGTGACAGGCCAGTGGCTCAATTGGCAGAGCAGCGGTCTCCAAAACCGCAGGTTGGGGGTTCGAGTCCCTCCTGGCCTGCCAACTTATTAGTCGCAAGTTTTAGCTGGATGCTTGAGGAAAGGTTTCTGGGTAAGGCTTCAGGGGATAAGTTGGCAACCGTCCTAGAGTCGATATTTCTGTCGGCTCTGTCTGTATAGAGGCCCCGTCGCATGAATGCGAAAGCTGATTCCAGTGAATCCAAGCTTGATTCATTGAAATGGATTGTAGTGGCGCTGCTAGTTGCTGCTGGCGTCATAGGTAATTCTTATTATTCAGACCAGTCGCTGTTGTATCGCGTGCTGGCTTTGTTGGTTGTTGCTGCTGTGGCTGGTTTATTGGCGCTGCAAACAACTAAAGGAAAGGCATTCTTTGACATGTTCAAAGAAGCCAAAACAGAAATTCGTAAGGTCGTCTGGCCGACCCGGCAAGAGACGGTTCAGACAACAGCTATTGTTGTTGTGGTTGTCTTAATCGTGGGTATATTGCTTTGGGCAATTGACTCATTGTTGAGCTGGTTGGTTTCAGGTGTTATAGGCTAAGGGGTTCTTTCGTGAGCAAACGTTGGTATGTCGTTCATGCTTATTCAGGCTATGAAAAGCATGTAATGCGTTCGCTGAAGGAACGTATTGAACTGCATGAAATGCAGGATCTTTTCGGTGATATTTTAGTGCCTACCGAAGAGGTTGTTGAAATGCGCGAAGGGCAAAAGCGTAAGAGCGAGCGTAAGTTTTACCCTGGTTATGTCCTGGTGCAGATGGAGATGAATGACGCTTCATGGCATTTGGTCAAGGGTACTACCCGGGTATTAGGCTTTATTGGTGGTACAGCAGATAAGCCGGCGCCGATTACTGAAAAAGAAGCTGATGCTATTTTGCAGCGCGTTGAAGCTGGTGTTGATAAGCCACGGCCGAAAACATTGTTTGAAGCGGGTGAAATGGTTCGTGTTATTGATGGGCCTTTTGCTGACTTTAGTGGTGTTGTTGAAGAAGTTAATTACGAGAAGAGTCGCCTGCAAGTGGCAGTGTTGATTTTTGGTCGTTCTACCCCGGTTGAGCTGGATTTTATTCAGGTAGAGAAAGACTAGTTGTCTGATTGGACAAGGACAGTAGATAGCTGATGCCATCTGCTGTTTTGTCGTAGCCAGTATTTTGTTTTGATCGCTATTGTCCTGAATGGATAGTGCTGTAGATTGATAGTTTTATAGCTTGTTTTTAGATAGATAGTGTTAACGGGGAGCTGAAAGGCGTTTGCACCCATTTGGAGAGTGTTATGGCTAAGAAAGTAGAAGCTTATATCAAGCTGCAGGTTGCAGCTGGTAAAGCAAACCCAAGTCCTCCAGTTGGTCCAGCATTGGGTCAGCATGGTGTCAATATCATGGAATTCTGCAAAGCATTTAATGCGGCTACACAATCCATGGAAGCAGGTATGCCAATTCCTGTTGTGATCACTGTTTATTCTGATCGCAGCTTTACATTTATTACCAAGACTCCTCCAGCGTCTGTTTTGTTGTTGAAATCAGCAGGCCTGAAGAGTGGTTCCAGCCGTCCCAATACTGAAAAGGTTGGAACTGTGAGCCGTGCTCAGCTAGAAGAAATTGCTACCACGAAGATGGCTGACCTGACTGCATCCGACATGGATGCGGCTGTTCGTACTATCGCTGGAAGTGCTCGTAGCATGGGCTTGAACGTGGAGGGTGTAGAGTAATGGCTAAGTTGACTAAACGTGCCAAGGCTATCGCTGAAAAAGTTGAGCTTGGCAAGCAGTATTCCGTTGACGAAGCAGTAAATCTGCTGACTGAAATCTCTACGGTTAAATTTAAAGAGTCCATCGACGTTTCTGTAAATCTGGGTGTTGATCCTCGTAAATCAGATCAGGTTGTACGTGGTTCTACCGTACTGCCAAACGGTACTGGTAAAGATGTCCGTGTAGCTGTTTTCGCACAGGGCGCAAATGCAGAAGCTGCAACGGCTGCTGGGGCAGATGTTGTCGGTTTTGATGATCTGGCCGAGCAGGTTAAAGGTGGTGATCTGAACTTTGACGTTGTTATTGCTACGCCTGACGCTATGCGTGTAGTTGGTCAACTGGGTCAGATTCTAGGACCTCGTGGACTTATGCCTAACCCTAAGGTTGGTACTGTAACTCCTGATGTGGCGACTGCTGTTAAAAATGCTAAGGCCGGTCAGGTTCGTTTTCGTACTGATAAGAACGGTATTGTTCACGGTTCTTTGGGTAAGGTTGGTTTTGATGCTGCTGCTGTTCAGCAGAATCTGGAAGCTCTGGTTGCTGATCTTAAAAAGCTGAAGCCAGCTTCTTCCAAAGGTGTTTATCTGAAAAAAGTGACCCTCTCCACGACAATGGGGCCTGGGATCATTGTTGATCAGTCTTCACTGAATATCTAATTATTAGTCCCGGCTTCGGCAGGGGCTCGGAGTGGTTTTGCCAAATCTGGCAAAACCACTGCCAAAAACTTTGGGGTCTTCGTTTTAGCGAAGACTGTCAAAGACCGCAGGTGATATTGCTTCTTTACAGGAGCGATTTTCTTAATTTCCTGCGCAGACGGTGACCCGATTCAGATTTTTTTGCTGGATCCTGCATCGTGCTTGGTTCTCTCCTGACTAAGGAGGGGAAAAAGGTAATGAAGCTGTTTGACTCAATAGAGTTTCAGCTTGAATCCAGGAGTATATCGTGGCATTAGGACTCGAAGACAAAAAAGCGATCGTCGCTGAAGTCCAGGAAGCTGCTAAAGGTGCTCTGTCAGCTGTTGTAGCTGACTCTCGTGGCGTAACTGTTACTGATATGACAGAGCTACGTAAACAAGCGCGTGAAAACGGTGTGTGGTTGCGAGTTGTTCGTAACACCTTGGCACGTCGTGCGCTTGATGGCACTACCTACGAATGTCTGCAAGACACTTTTGTAGGTCCTAGCATTATAGCTTTCTCTAAAGAACACCCAGGTGCCGGTGCGCGCATCCTGAAGGCGTTCGCTAAGGGAAATGAAAAGCTTGAGCTGAAAGCGGCTGCTTTCGAAGGCGAAAAAGTTGATATCGCAGTATTGGCAAGCCTGCCGACTTACGATGAAGCTATCGCCAAGCTGATGAGCGTTATGAAAGAAGCTTCCGCTGGCAAGCTGGTTCGCACACTTGCGGCCGTTCGCGACGACAAAGAACAGCAAGCAGCCTAATTCAGGCCGTTTGGTTAAAGATTTTAACGAGCTATTGGCTCTATAGAATATCAGGATTTAAATCATGTCTCTGACTAAAGAAGATATCATCAACGCTATCGCTGAAATGTCTGTAATGGATGTTGCTGAGCTGGTTTCCGCTATGGAAGAAAAGTTCGGCGTTTCTGCTGCTGCAGCTGTTGCTGTTGCCGGTGGTGCTGAAGGCGGTGCTGCTGCTGAAGAACAAACTGAATTTGACGTTATTCTTGCCTCTGTTGGTGACAAGAAAGTTAACGTTATCAAGGCTGTTCGTGCAGCAACTGGCCTGGGCTTGAAAGAAGCCAAAGGTGTTGTTGACGGCGCTCCTGCTCCTGTTAAGGAAGGCGTTAGCAAAGAAGAAGCTGAAGAGCTTAAGACAGCTCTGGAAGAAGCTGGCGCGACTGTTGAAGTTAAATAGTGGCTTCGCGCTTATGGCGCACAGCACAGCGTAATAGTTAAAATTACGCGGATGGCCGGTGATTCTAGATCACCGGCCTTTTTGCCGTTATACAATAGGTAACCTACTAAGAAATAAAGGAAGTTTTTTGTTGAACCCGAAGGTTTAATAGAAGTCTTTATCTCAGGTTACGCTAACGGTCAAGAAAAAGAGTCCTGGCGGTTTTTTATCGCGGGCTATTAAGTTAAAGGCTTATTTTAAGCCTTGTATGAGAAACCAAATCTGGTTTCTGGTAACGATCGCATGAATTTGCATGTTATCTTCAAAATCGGTGCACAAGCTGGGGAATGCTGATGGCTTACACGTTCACAGAGAAAAAGCGTATCCGAAAGGATTTCGGTAAATTGCCTCACGTAATGGATGTGCCTTACCTGCTGGCCATCCAGATCGATTCGTACCGCAAGTTTTTACAAACCGGTACGACATCAGCAGATGATAAGAAAGAAGTCGGTTTACACGCTGCGTTCAAATCCGTATTTCCGATTGTTTCATATTCAGGAAACGCAGCATTGGAATATGTGGGTTACCGTTTAGGTGAGCCAGCTTTTGATGTGAAAGAGTGTCAGTTGCGTGGTGTTACCTATGCTGCCCCGCTGCGCGTAAAGGTTCGCTTGATTATTTATGATCGCGATTCTTCCACAAAAGCGGTTAAGGACATCAAGGAACAAGAAGTTTACATGGGCGAAATGCCCCTGATGACTGATAACGGTACTTTCGTAATCAATGGTACCGAGCGTGTTATCGTTTCTCAGCTTCACCGTTCTCCGGGTGTGTTCTTTGATCATGATAAGGGCAAGACTCACTCCTCCGGTAAGTTACTCCATTCTGCCCGCGTAATCCCCTATCGTGGTTCGTGGTTGGATTTTGAATTTGATCCTAAAGACAACGTTTTTGTCCGTATTGACCGTCGCCGTAAATTACCTGCGACAATCCTGCTTCGTGCTCTGGGCCTGACGGCTCAAGATATGCTGGATACATTTTTCGATACCGACAGCTTCTTTATAAAGGGAGATAAGGTTCATTTGAAACTGGTTGCGGCGCGTTTGCGTGGTGAGACAGCCAGCTTTGACCTGAAAGATACCGATGGCAATGTTGTCGTTGAAGAAAGCCGTCGTATTACTGCCCGCCATATTCGTAGCCTTGAAAAGGCAAATATTACCGAGTTGGAGGTACCGCGCGAGTATCTTGTTGGCAAGACACTGGCTTCAGATATGGTGCATCCGGCTACCGGCGAGATTATCGTTGAGTCCAATGCTGAAATTACTCAGGAAATTTTGGACAGCCTGTTCGATGCCGGCTTTGAATCATTGCAGACTCTCTATGTAAACGATCTTGATTGCGGTCCGTTTATGTCTTCTACTCTGCGCATCGACCCAACTAGCAATCAACTGGAGGCATTGGTGGAAATCTACCGGATGATGCGTCCTGGTGAGCCACCAACCAAAGAGTCAGCCGAAGCACTATTCAATAACCTGTTCTTCAGTCTTGATCGTTATGACCTGTCCGAAGTAGGACGAATGAAGTTTAACCGTCGTCTTGGACGGGAAGATATTGTTGGCGAGGGGACTCTGGATCGCGACGACATTATCGAAGTTCTGAAAACCCTTATTGGGATCCGCAATGGTCAGGGGATCGTTGATGATATCGATCACTTGGGTAACCGTCGTGTCCGTTCCGTTGGTGAAATGGCTGAAAACCAGTTCCGAGTAGGTCTTGTTCGGGTAGAAAGGGCTGTTCGTGAGCGTCTGTCCATGGCTGAATCAGACGGTCTTATGCCTCAGGATCTGATCAATGCCAAGCCTGTCGCAGCAGCCGTTAAAGAGTTCTTTGGTTCCAGCCAGTTGTCTCAGTTTATGGACCAGAATAACCCGTTGTCCGAGATTACTCACAAGCGCCGGGTATCTGCGTTAGGGCCTGGTGGATTGACTCGTGAGCGTGCCGGTTTTGAAGTTCGAGACGTACACCCGACTCATTATGGTCGTGTTTGTCCAATCGAGACACCTGAAGGTCCAAACATCGGTTTAATCAACTCCCTGGCAACCTATGCCCGGACAAACAGTTATGGCTTCCTGGAAAGTCCATACCGTAAGGTTGTGGATGGTGTGGTAACCGACGATATCGAATATCTGTCTGCCATCGATGAAGCCGAGCGCGTTATCGCGCAAGCCAACTCCACGTTGGATGCCGATAACAAATTAATTGAAGATCTGGTTGCCGTTCGTTATTTGAACGAATTTACCGTAATGGCTCCAGAGCGCGTCAACTATATGGACGTATCTCCTCGTCAGGTCGTTTCGGTTGCGGCATCTCTGATTCCATTTCTGGAGCACGATGATGCAAACCGGGCCTTGATGGGATCAAACATGCAACGTCAGGCGGTACCAACGCTGAAGGCTCAGAAGCCACTCGTGGGTACTGGTATGGAGCGTAACGTAGCTCGTGACTCCGGGGTTTGTGTGGTTGCTCGTCGTGGCGGTGAAGTCGAATCTGTTGACGCAGGCCGAATTGTTGTTCGAGTCAGAGATGAAGAGTTACAAGCCGGTGAGGCAGGTGTTGATATTTACAACCTGACCAAATATGTCCGTTCCAACCAGAACACCTGTATCAATCAGCGTCCGTTGGTGAAAGTTGGTGATTTGGTTGAACGCAATGACATCATGGCTGATGGTCCTTCTGTAGATATGGGTGAGTTGGCCTTGGGTCAAAACATGCGTATTGCCTTTATGCCTTGGCATGGGTACAACTTTGAGGATTCTATCCTTATTTCTGAGCGTGTTGTTGAAGAAGACCGTTTCACAACTATCCACATTCAAGAATTGACCTGTGTTGCTCGTGATACCAAACTGGGATCAGAAGAGATTACCTCTGATATTCCTAATGTCGGTGAGGGTGCGCTGTCAAAACTCGATGAATCTGGTGTTGTCTACATTGGGGCAGAAGTTGGTCCTGGTGATATTCTGGTAGGTAAGGTAACACCAAAAGGTGAAACTCAACTGACGCCGGAAGAAAAGCTGTTACGTGCTATCTTTGGTGAAAAAGCCTCTGATGTAAAAGATACATCTCTACGAGTCAAAACGGGTACCAAGGGTACTGTTATTGACGTGCAAGTCTTTACTCGAGATGGTGTTGAAAAGGACAAGCGTGCGATTCAGATTGAAGAAGAGCAGCTGACATCCGTTCGTAAAGACCTTAATGATGAGTTCCGTATTGTTGAAACTGCGACGTTTGAGCGCTTGCAAAGAGCTCTTGTAGGGGCAACCGTCAACGGTGGTCCTAATCTGGGTAAGGGAGATGTCCTTACGGAAGATTATCTGCAGGGGTTGCAGCACTCTGAATGGTTCAAGATCCGTGTCGCGGATGAAGCGTTGCTGGAACAGCTTGATCGTGCGCAAGAACAGTTGGCAGAGCGTCGTCAGCAATTGGATGACAAGTACGAAGATAAGAAGCGTAAGCTGCAGCAAGGTGATGACCTGGCACCAGGTGTTCTGAAAATTGTTAAAGTGTATGTTGCCGTTAAGCGTCGAATTCAGCCGGGTGACAAAATGGCTGGACGTCACGGTAACAAAGGTGTCATCTCCGCGATTATGCCGGTGGAAGATATGCCTTACGATGAGAAGGGGCGTCCTGTTGATATCGTACTGAACCCACTGGGTGTTCCTTCTCGAATGAACGTTGGCCAGGTTTTGGAAACTCACTTTGGCGCCGCAGCCAAAGGATTGGGTGATCGCATCAACGAGATGCTTGAAGCTCAGGCTGAAGTTCGAAAAATCCGAGAGCTACTTCATGAAATTTATAATGAAGTCGGCGATGGTAGAAAAGAAGATCTTGATGCGTTGAATGACACTGAGTTCCTGGAGCTTGCAGGTAATCTGCGTAATGGTGTGCCAATGGCCACACCTGCTTTTGATGGTGCTTCTGAGGTCGAGATCAAGAAGCTCTTGGCTATGGGCGGAATCGACGAAAGTGGTCAAGTAACCTTGTACGATGGACGCACAGGTGACGCATTTGATCGCCCGGTAACGGTTGGTTACATGTACATGCTGAAGCTGAACCACTTGGTTGACGACAAGATGCATGCCCGTTCAACTGGTTCTTATAGTTTGGTTACTCAGCAGCCATTGGGTGGTAAAGCCCAGTTTGGTGGTCAGCGCTTCGGAGAGATGGAAGTGTGGGCACTGGAAGCATATGGTGCCGCTTATACCCTACAGGAAATGCTCACCGTTAAGTCGGACGACGTGAATGGTCGAACCAAGATGTATAAAAACATCGTGGATGGCGATCATCGCATGGAGCCGGGTATGCCCGAATCCTTCAATGTACTGGTCAAAGAGATCCGTTCACTCGGCATCGATATTGAACTGGAAAACGAATAAGCGTCATAGTTATCCCGTGGTTGAGGAGCCCCTGGGCTCCTCATTCAGATAACTCCGTAAGGAGCTGCAGCCGATGAAAGATTTACTTAACCTGTTGAAGTCACAAGGTCAAACGAAAGAGTTTGACTCTATTCGTATAGGACTGGCTTCGCCGGAAATGATCCGTTCCTGGTCCTACGGCGAAGTTAAAAAGCCTGAGACTATCAACTACCGGACCTTCAAGCCTGAGCGTGAAGGCCTGTTCTGTGCCAAAATTTTTGGCCCGGTAAAAGATTATGAATGCCTCTGCGGTAAATATAAGCGCCTGAAGCACCGTGGTGTAATCTGTGAGAAGTGTGGCGTTGAAGTTGCACTGGCGAAAGTTCGTCGTGAACGTATGGGGCATATTGAGCTTGCCAGTCCGGTTGCTCATATTTGGTTCCTGAAGTCACTCCCTTCCCGTATTGGTCTATTGTTGGATATGACCCTAAGGGATATCGAGCGTGTGCTTTACTTCGAGTCGTTCGTAGTGGTTGAGCCAGGCATGACGACTCTGGAAAAGGGTCAGCTTCTGAACGATGAAGAGTATTTTGAAGCGCTTGAAGAGTTTGGCGATGAGTTTGACGCAAAAATGGGTGCTGAAGCAGTCCAAGGGCTTTTGTTGGCTCTGGACCTTGATGGTGAAATAGCACGCATGCGGGAAGAAATTCCTAACACCAGTTCGGAAACCAAGATTAAGAAGGTTTCCAAGCGTCTGAAACTAATGGAAGCGTTTGTCAACTCCGGCAACAAGCCAGAGTGGATGATTATGGAAGTGCTGCCGGTTCTTCCACCCGATTTACGACCATTGGTACCTTTGGACGGTGGACGTTTTGCGACCTCTGACCTTAACGACCTTTATCGTCGAGTGATCAACCGTAATAACCGTCTTAAGCGTCTGTTGGAGCTGAGTGCTCCAGATATTATTGTCCGTAATGAAAAGCGGATGTTACAAGAATCTGTTGACGCCCTGTTGGATAACGGCCGTCGTGGACGTGCAATAACGGGCTCGAACAAGCGTCCTCTGAAATCTTTGGCAGACATGATCAAGGGTAAGCAGGGTCGTTTCCGTCAGAATCTGTTGGGTAAGCGAGTCGACTACTCCGGACGTTCGGTTATCGTAGTAGGGCCTTACTTGCGTTTGCATCAGTGTGGTCTGCCAAAGAAGATGGCGCTGGAACTGTTTAAGCCTTTTATTTTCTCCAAGCTGGAATTGCGTGGTCTGGCGACTACGATCAAGGCTGCCAAGAAAATGGTCGAGCGGGAAACAGCTGAAGTCTGGGATATCCTGGCTGAAGTTATCCGTGAGCATCCAGTGATGCTGAACCGGGCACCGACGCTTCACCGTCTGGGCATCCAGGCATTTGAGCCAGTGCTGATTGAAGGTAAGGCTATTCAGCTCCATCCATTGGTCTGTGCCGCTTACAACGCTGACTTTGACGGTGACCAGATGGCGGTACACGTACCCCTGACGCTGGAAGCCCAGTTAGAAGCTCGTGCATTGATGATGTCTACCAACAACATCCTTTCACCAGCCAACGGCGAGCCAATTATTGTTCCGTCTCAGGACGTTGTACTGGGCTTATACTTTACCACTCGTGAGCGCATTGGTGCGAAAGGTGAAGGCATCGCCTTCTCTGATATCGATGAAGTGCATCGTGCTTACGGGGCTAAACAAGTCGATCTGCAGGCCAAGATTAAAGTTCGCATCAGTGAAACCGTACACGGTATTCATGGTGGTTCCAGTCAGTCTACTCGAATTGTCGATACGACTGTTGGCCGGGCCTTATTGTTTGAGATCGTTCCTGCTGGCTTACCGTTTGATATGGTAAACCAGCCAATGAAGAAGAAGGCTATTTCCAGACTGCTGAACGAAGCCTATCGTCGTTGTGGTCTGAAGGAAACGGTTATTTTTGCCGATCAGTTGATGTATATGGGATTTGCTTTCGCAACTCGCTCCGGTGCTTCTGTTGGTGTTAATGACTTTGTTATTCCTGAAGCTAAAAAAGCCATTATTAGCGAAGCTGATGCTGAAGTTAAAGAGATTGAAACTCAGTACTCTGAAGGTCTGGTAACTCAAGGCGAAAAGTACAACAAGGTGATTGACCTTTGGTCCCGTGCCAATGAGAAGGTTACCGAAGCGATGATGTCTGAGCTTAAGGTCGATATTGTTCAAGACAAAGATGGTAATGATGTCGAGCATGAGTCATTCAACTCGGTTTATATGATGGCTGACTCCGGAGCACGGGGTAGTGCGGCTCAGATGCGTCAGTTAGGTGGTATGCGTGGACTGATGGCGAAGCCGGATGGCTCGATCATCGAAACGCCGATTGTTGCGAACTTCCGTGAAGGTCTTAACGTACTTCAGTACTTTATTTCGACTCACGGCGCTCGTAAAGGTTTGGCTGATACCGCTCTGAAAACCGCCAACTCCGGATACTTGACTCGTCGTCTTGTAGACGTTGCACAGGATTTGGTTATCACTCAGGTTGATTGTGGTACTGATCAGGGTTTGACCATTGCTCCTTTAATCGAAGGTGGTGACGTAGTTGTACCTTTGGGACAACGGGTTCTGGGTCGTGTGGTAGCGGGTGATGTTGTCGATCCTGTTACGGACGAAACTCTTATTCCTGCCGGAACACTGATTGATGAGTCCTGGGTTGAGCGTCTTGAAAAAGACGAGACGCTCTCTTCAGTGGATGAAATTCTGGTGCGCTCAGCCATCACCTGTGAAACTCGTCATGGTGTCTGTGCTAGCTGCTATGGTCGTGATCTGGGTCGTGGACACCTGGTTAACCAAGGTGAAGCCGTTGGGGTTATCGCTGCTCAGTCGATTGGTGAGCCTGGTACCCAGCTGACCATGCGTACTTTCCACATCGGTGGTGCGGCATCGCGGGCGGCAGCTGTTGACAATATTCAGGTAAAAAATGGCGGAGTTATCCGACTTCATAACCTCAAGTTTGTAGAGCGCAAGGATGGTTCACTGGTTGCCACTTCCCGTTCCGGTGAGCTTGGTGTAACCGATGAGCACGGACGTGAGCGTGAGCGTTATAAACTGCCCTATGGTTCAGTGCTGAGCGTTAAGGATGGTTCCAGTGTAAATGCCGGCGATATTGTTGCAAACTGGGATCCGCATACGCATCCTATCATTACCGAAGTCAGTGGTAAGGCTGTATTTACCGGAATGGAAGATGGCATCACCATCAACCGTAAAACGGATGAGTTGACAGGACTTAGCAACATTGAAGTTCTGGATCCAAAAGATCGCCCTGCTGCGGGTAAAGATCTGCGTCCAATGGTCTCTTTTGTTGACGGCAACGGTGATGAGCTGACACTTTCAGGTTCTGGTAGTCCTGCACAATACCTGATGCCTGCTTCAGCATTGTTGAATGTTGAGAGTGGCGCGAATGTGGAAGTGGGTGATGTTATCGCTCGTATTCCTCAAGAGAGCGCTGGTAACAAGGATATCACCGGTGGTTTGCCTCGTGTTGCCGATTTGTTCGAAGCGCGTAAGCCAAAAGAACCCGCGATTCTGGCTGAAATATCCGGTACCGTTAGTTTCGGTAAGGAGACTAAAGGTAAGCGTCGTCTGGTTATAACTCCGAGTGAAGGCGACGTTTATGAGCTGCTTATTCACAAATGGCGTACCATGAACGTGTTTGAAGGAGAGCAAGTCAACAAGGGTGAAATAGTCTCTGATGGACCTTATAACCCTCACGATATTCTCCGGATTCTTGGTGTAGAAGCTTTGTCCAACTACATCACCTCTGAGATTCAAGACGTATACCGCCTTCAGGGTGTAATCATTAACGATAAACATATCGAAGTGATTGTTCGTCAGATGCTTAGAAAGGTTGATATCACTGCTGGTGGCGACACTGTCCTGATCAAGGGCGAGCAGGTTGAATATAATCGGATGCTGGAAGCCAACGAACAAGCGCTTGCCGAAGACAAGATGCAAGCTCAGTACGAGCGGGTATTGTTGGGTATTACCAAGGCATCGCTGGCGACTGAATCCTTTATTTCGGCGGCCTCTTTCCAAGAGACTACTCGTGTTCTGACAGAAGGCGCGGTTACCGGTAAGAAGGATTACCTGCGCGGACTGAAAGAAAACGTTGTTGTTGGGCGCTTGATTCCGGCCGGTACCGGTCTGGCTTATCATGCGGATCGCAAGCGTAAGCGTAAGGATTCCCAACAGGAAGCAACAACACCGACTGTCAGTGCAGAAGAGATACAGCAAGCATTGGCAGAGGCCCTGAATTCAGAGCGTTAATTTCTGGTTTATGGCTGTTTGGGGCAAGTACTTTGTACTTGCCCCTGCTTTTTTCAACAAGAACCGCTGATACTTGGCTTTTAGCTAACAAAGCGCTCGTATCTTGTTGACTATCGTGGGTGAGATGATTAAAATTTCGCCCCTTCGTGGCAGGGTCTAATTTGATCCTGTCTTTGTTATGAGCTTTTTTAACAAAAGCGTGGAGTAAGCTGAATGGCTACAATTAACCAATTGGTTCGTAAGCCTCGTAAGCGCCAGGTCGCTAAAAGTGATGTTCCTGCTCTGCAGGCTTGTCCTCAGCGTCGCGGTGTTTGCACTCGGGTTTACACCACTACCCCCAAGAAGCCTAACTCGGCTTTGCGGAAGGTATGTCGTGTACGTCTGACAAATGGTTTTGAAGTAACATCTTACATCGGCGGTGAAGGTCACAACCTTCAAGAGCACTCTGTTGTTCTGATCCGTGGTGGACGAGTAAAAGACTTGCCGGGTGTTCGTTATCACACTGTTCGTGGTGCGTTGGATACTTCTGGTGTTAGTGATCGTAAGCAAGGTCGTTCCAAGTACGGTACTAAGCGTCCTAAGGGATAAGCTTAACCTGCTGTGCTCTGACGTAGATTTGCACTGTTGTTGATGTGAGCTTGATTTTAGTACACAGATATAAAATGTAGCTGCTACTGACGATAAGAGTAAGGTCAGGTGCCCTGTAGGTGCATCCTGAACTATCCTGAAGACCTAAATAAGGGGCTTATCATGCCTAGAAGAAGAGTTGTCGCGAAACGCGAAATCCTGCCAGATCCTAAATTTGGCAACCAAACGCTGGCAAAATTCATGAACCACGTGATGGTCAGCGGTAAGAAATCTGTAGCCGAGAGTATTGTTTACGGCGCCATGGACAAAGTCCAGGAGCGTACCGGCAAAGATCCTCTGGAAGTATTCACAAAGGCACTTGAATCAGTACAGCCAATGGTTGAGGTTAAGTCTCGCCGTGTTGGTGGTGCCACTTATCAGGTGCCTGTAGAAGTTCGCCCTGCTCGTCGCGGTGCCCTGGCTATGCGCTGGTTGGTAGATGCGGCTCGTAAGCGTGGCGAAAAGTCCATGGCATTACGCCTGGCTGGCGAATTGGCAGACGCTGCTGAAGGTCGCGGCGCTGCGGTTAAGAAGCGTGAAGATGTTCACCGCATGGCAGAAGCTAACAAAGCTTTCTCCCACTACCGCTTCTAAGAAGAGGATTAAACTGTGGCCCGTCAGACACCTATTGACAGATATCGCAACATTGGTATTTGTGCTCACGTCGATGCTGGTAAAACGACCACGACTGAACGTGTTTTGTTCTATACCGGTATGTCCCATAAAATCGGTGAAGTTCATGACGGTGCAGCGACCATGGATTGGATGGAGCAAGAGCAAGAGCGTGGGATAACCATCACTTCCGCCGCGACAACTTGTTTCTGGTCCGGTATGAGCCAACAGTTTGATCAACACCGTGTCAATATTATTGATACACCAGGACACGTAGATTTCACGATTGAAGTGGAGCGTTCTTTACGTGTTCTGGACGGTGCCGTTGTTGTTCTTTGTGCCTCTTCCGGTGTTCAGCCTCAGACTGAAACCGTTTGGCGCCAGGCTAACAAATATGAAGTTCCCCGTATGGTCTTTGTTAATAAGATGGACCGTGCTGGCGCTGATTTCTTTATGGTTGTTGAGCAACTAAAAGAACGCTTGGGAGCTGTTGCTGTTCCGATCAATTTCCCGATTGGTGCTGAAGAGAACTTCAAGGGTGTCGTCGACTTAATCAGAATGAAGGCCATTCTCTGGAATGAAGACGACCAGGGTATGACCTATGAAGAAGCAGGTATTCCTGCTGAGCTTCAAGACAAGGCTGAAGAGCTTCGCGAACTGATGGTGGAGTCCGCGGCAGAAGCCACCGAAGAGTTAATGGATAAGTACCTGAATGAAGGTGAGTTATCCAACGATGAGATCAAGCTGGGATTACGTAAGCGATCCTTGGAGAATGAGATTGTTCTGATGCTGGCGGGTTCCGCCTTTAAGAACAAGGGGGTTCAGGCCGTATTGGATGCGGTGATCGAATATATGCCTTCTCCGAAGGAAGTTAAAGCGATCGAAGGCATCCTGGACGATGGCAAAGAGACTGTAGCTACGCGTCCCGCTGATGACGATGCTCCTTTTGCAGCGCTTGCTTTTAAAATCGCGACTGATCCTTTCGTTGGCACTCTGACGTTTATTCGTGTGTACTCCGGTACTCTGAATTCTGGTGACGGTGTTTATAACTCCGTTAAACAGAAAAAAGAACGTGTTGGTCGTATGGTGCAAATGCACTCAAACAACCGTGAAGAGATTAAAGAAGTTCGTGCTGGTGATATTGCCGCAACGATTGGTCTTAAAGATGTTACCACCGGTGACACTTTATGTTCTCAGGACAATGTTATTGTTCTGGAGCGCATGGAGTTTCCGGAGCCGGTAATTTCCGTCGCGGTTGAGCCTAAGACTAAGGCTGATCAGGAAAAAATGGGTGTTGCACTGGGCAAGCTTGCTCAGGAAGATCCTTCTTTCCGTGTCGAAACTGACGAAGAAACCGGTCAGACAATTATCTCTGGAATGGGTGAGTTACATCTGGATATTCTTGTGGATCGAATGAAGCGTGAATTCAAGGTGGATGCTGCAGTGGGTAAACCACGTGTATCTTACCGTGAAAAAATTCGAGCTTCTGTAGATGCTAACCATAAGTTTGCACGCCAGTCCGGTGGTCGTGGTCAGTACGGTCATGTTGTTATTGAGTTCTCACCCTCAGAGAATGACGGGTTGGAATTTATCAATGAAATTGTAGGTGGCGCTATTCCGAAGGAATATATCCCTGCGATTGAAAAAGGTATCACCGAACAAATGCAGAACGGTGTTATTGGTGGTTATCCGCTGTTGGGTCTGAAAGCGCGTCTGTATGATGGCTCTTTCCATGAAGTCGACTCCAATGAGATGGCCTTCAAAATAGCCGCTTCACAAGCATTGAAGAAATATGCCCAACAAGCAGATCCCTGTCTTCTTGAACCTATGATGAAGGTTGAGGTGGTGACACCAGAAGATTACATGGGTGATGTTATGGGTGACCTGAACCGCCGTCGCGGCCTGGTACAGGGAATGGAAGATAGTCCGTCTGGCAAGATTATTCGAGCCGAAGTTCCTCTTGGAGAGATGTTCGGTTATGCAACCGATCTTCGCTCTGCAAGTCAGGGGCGAGCTACTTTCACCATGGAGTTTGAGAAGTACTCAGCAGCTCCCCAAAACATTGCCGATGCAGTTATTAACGCTGAAGGTTAATTTTAGAACGCCTAATTAAGAGGTTTATAGCCGTGGCTAAGGAAACATTCGAACGTAACAAACCCCATGTCAACGTAGGTACAATTGGACACGTTGACCATGGTAAAACTACTCTGACTGCTGCTCTGACTCGCGTCTGTGCAGAAGCTTGGGGTGGCGAGTTGAAAGACTTTGCTCAGATTGATAATGCTCCTGAAGAGCGTGAGCGTGGTATCACCATCGCGACTTCTCATGTTGAGTATGATTCTCCTGATCGTCACTACGCGCACGTAGACTGCCCAGGACACGCCGATTATGTTAAGAACATGATCACCGGTGCTGCACAGATGGACGGCGCTATCCTGGTTTGTGGCGCGACTGATGGCCCGATGCCTCAGACTCGTGAGCACATCCTGCTATCCCGTCAGGTTGGTGTACCTTACATCGTTGTCTTCCTGAACAAAGCAGACCTGCTGGCTGAAGACTGTGGCGGTGCTGACAGCGAAGAGTATGCAGAAATGCTTGAGCTGGTTGACATGGAGCTGCGTGATCTGTTGTCTGAGTACGAATTCCCAGGTGATGACACTCCAATCATCCCAGGATCTGCTCTGATGGCTCTGAACGGTCAGGACGACAACGAAATGGGTACAACAGCTGTTAAGAAGCTTGTTGAGACTCTGGACAGCTATATTCCTGAGCCTGAGCGTGCAATCGACGGCGCATTCATCATGCCTATTGAAGATGTGTTCTCTATTCAGGGTCGTGGTACTGTTGTAACCGGTCGTGTTGAGCGCGGTATCGTTAAGGTTGGTGAAGAAGTTGAAATCGTAGGTATCAAAGACACTACCAAGACGACTTGTACTGGTGTTGAGATGTTCCGTAAGCTTCTTGACGAAGGCCGTGCTGGTGAGAACGTTGGTGTTCTGCTGCGTGGTACTAAGCGTGACGAAGTAGAGCGTGGTCAGGTACTGGCTGCTCCAGGTTCCATCACTCCTCACACTGACTTTGAAGCTGAAGTTTATGTTCTGGGTAAAGATGAAGGTGGACGTCACACTCCATTCTTCAAAGGCTACCGTCCTCAGTTCTACTTCCGTACTACTGACGTAACTGGTGCTTGTGAGCTTCCAGAAGGCGTTGAGATGGTTATGCCGGGTGATAACGTCCAGATGACTGTGAGTCTTATCGCTCCTATCGCTATGGACGAAGGTCTGCGCTTCGCAATCCGTGAAGGTGGTCGTACCGTTGGTGCAGGTGTTGTTGCTAAGGTTCTTAAGTAATCTTACTTACAATACCTCAGCTATCTAAGTAGCTGTAAATAATGAATAAAAGACCATCTTCGAGAGGAGATGGTCTTTTTTTATTTCTAGAATATACATGCTTTCCCTTGCTCCAGGCTTTTTTAACATCAGATTGAGGTCCGATCTTCGATCACCTAATCCGCTGCCGTTTCCTTAAACCAGCATGGTGGCCTGTTCGATTTACTGCGGTTTTTAATTGAGTGGCACAACCAGGGTCGGTCAACAGAGTTTAGATCTGTGTTGCTATTACACAATGCGGCTGCGAAATAGGTATCAAGACGACATTGTGGGCTGGCAGGGATTAGTGTTGTTTGCTCTACAATTGTATTGTCCTGACGTGCGAGAAGTGGCATTAACAAATCACGTTTTTGAGCAAAATAACCTGCTAAGCTGGCTCCTGCGAGGGCAATGCGAGCGCATATCAGTTGCTCTGCCTTTTTTTCAAAAGCGTCAATGCAGGCTAAACGAACAACTCTAGGCACATACTTGGGTTTCCAGGGGAATTCTGGCTGTCTGAATAGTTTTCTAAGGCAATCAGAAGCTGCAAAGTAATCGGCTTGACCTTCCGCAGAAAATTTCCATATTTTAGGTGGTCCTGCAATATGGTGTCCTACTTCATGACAAAGAATAAGTGCAAAAGCATCAGCTGTAATATACGGATGGCGTGCAAAACCACCTGATATCTGGACTAGCCCTGTTTCTCCCTTAGCATCTTCCATTTTCCAGGCATTTGCATAAATATTATCGTTGTGCCAAGCAGCAACAATGCTTAATTTTTGCTGCTGCCGCAGGAACTCCTGCTGGTAGTGGGAGGCCGTTGTATTAACGATGAAGTTAAATAATTCCTGGCTCATCTGCGCAGAGCTGGGTAGTGAAGAAAGCAGCAGAATAGATGTAATAATTACCCGGAATCTGAACATGGTTTCTTTCCTGCCAGGGGAGTCCCATTCACAGCCCGTTAAACTAAGACTTCACCTGTGCAGCTATTTCTGAAAGTGTCATTGCTAAGGTGTAAAACTCAGCATCGCCTAAGCCTGTTACTGACTGAATTTAAGTCAACAGGGCAAGGGATCCATATAGTGTTAGTGCATACACACAGCCATGGGTTCCATTTCTAGCCAGTTTATTAATGGGACTAGCCAGGCTACTCAGTATTAATCCTAAGAAAAAGTATCGCTAAATTAAGTATTTGACCGGCTGTATCGGCTACCGTTATAGTTGCAGGGTGCAAGATTTTAAGGCCGAAAGGATGCGACTGCGCTCTATCACTGCCAGCCTGATAACCCTCCAACAAGTGATTGTGACCTGACGGATGCTGGACACACGAATTCAATTAGAAGCCCCTGAAGGGGTGTCATTTACACTTTCTCCGGCCGGGATTCCGGTTCGTGCGGCCGCCTTTGCAATCGATTTGGCAATCCGTTTAGTCATTATGATTATTTGTGGCTATGTTACCTCAGTTCTGGGAGAGGTTGGATCAGGATTATTGTTATTGATCTGGTTTCTGCTTGAATGGTGGTATCCCGTTTTGTTTGAGGTCTTCTTCCAAGGAGCGACACCAGGAAAGAAAGCCATGGGTCTGCGGGTGACCTTTGACGACGGGACACCTGTGGATTTCGGTGCATCGCTAACGCGAAATCTTATTCGAGCCGTTGATTTTCTGCCTTTTCTATATGGTTTGGGAATGTTCTCAATGCTGGTGAATAAGGATTCCAAGCGATTAGGAGACTTAGTAGCGGGGACTTTGGTGATTCATCAGTTTAGAAATAAGCATCAAGAGATAGAGCTGGGTGACGCTTTGCCGTCGCCATTTCCCCTGAGTATTGAGGAGCAACGTTTACTTATCGCGTTTGTTGAACGTAAAGACCAACTGAGTGAAGAAAGACAGCAGGAATTAGCAGCCATTCTCAGGCCTTTATTGGAATCATCCAATCAACAGCGAAATGAGGTTGAATACCTTAGCTCCATTGCTTACGGGGTTCTGGCCCAGCGATGAAACAAAGTTCATTTGAATCAAAGCACCGTCCTCTTTGGCAGAATTTCGAGCAACAGCTAAAGGACCTGGAGAGCAATAAGTCCGGTGAAGATCAGTTTCCCAAGCACTATAGGATTATCTGCCAGCATTTAGCTTTGTCACAGAGTCGGGGATATGGACCTCAGCTGGTTTCCTTTTTAGATGATCTGGTGATGCGGGCACATCAGCAATTGTATCTGCGCCGCTATCCGGTGCTGCCAAAAATCCCACAATTCCTGCTTCGGCGCTTTCCTCAAGCAGTGCGGCAGAACTGGCGTTATGTCTTGATCTCTTTTGGGCTGTTTTATGGCGTCATGCTACTGACAATGTTGTGGGTATGGTTGCAACCTGCCGCAGTCTACACCTTGCTTGATATTGACAGCGTACTGAATATGGAGCAAATGTACGACCCCAGTAACGCTAAAACCGGTCGAGAGCGAAGTTCAGATACAGATTTTATGATGTTTGGGTTCTATATCCAGCACAATATCGGCATCGCTTTTCAAACCTTTGCTTCTGGTCTTTTACTAACATTAGGTAGTTTGTTTTTTCTTGTTTTTAACGGTCTAACCATAGGGGCTGTATTTGCTCATCTTTTAAATGTTGGTTATCAGAACACTTTGTTTCCTTTTGTCATTGGTCACGGTGCATTTGAACTTAATGGTATCTGTATATCCGGTGCGGCTGGCATAATGCTGGGATGGGCAGTGCTGGCACCTGGGCGCTATAGTCGTCTGGAAGCGCTTAAGCGCAGTTCTACTGCGGCCATCACTTTGATGATCGGTGCAACAGTGATGCTAGTGATAGCGGCCTTTCTGGAAGCGTTCTGGTCTTCAACAGTGAGCTTGGGGGCTGAGGTTCGTTACGCTGTAGGGGCACTATTCTGGTTTTTGGTGGCCCTGTATTTCGTCCGAGTGGGACGTAGTCGATGAAGACAAATCTGGTAATTAATCTCCGCCCCCGCAACCCTTGGGAAGCCGCCGATCTGGGGCTTGTGCTTGTAAGGCGATGGTGGCCCCAGTTATACCTCATATGGTTTCTGTCCAGCTTTCTGCTATTTTTAGTCGCGCTGCTTGTGGTTGGTCCGGTCTGGGCAGCAGCGGTTGTCTGGTGGGTTAAGCCCTTGCTGGAAAGACCGCTGTTATTCTTTCTCGGTCGTGCCGTGTTTAATAATCCTCCAGAGGTTGTTGAGACGCTGCGAGCTTTTCCCGGATTGCTAAAAACCCAGTGGTTCTCCTGGTTGACCTGGCGTCGCTTTAGCTTGTCAAGATCATTTCTCCAGCCCATTGGTCAGTTAGAGGGTATGAATGGTAAAGCCCGAGGAGAACGCATTCGAGTTTTGCGTAACGATAGCGTTTCGTCATGGCTGACAATTATTCTGTTGCATTTGGAATCGGCGCTGATATTTAGTTTCTATGGACTGATCATGTTGTTTATGCCGGCAGACAGCTGGGAGTTTGGAACGGAACTGATTAGCGGTGAAGCAGAGTGGATTCAGGCGTGTCTTGTCTATCTTGTCATTGGGATAGTGGCTCCCTGTTATGTGAGTTGTGGCTTCTGTTTGTACCTTAACCGCAGAATTTGGCTGGAAGGCTGGGATATTGAGCAGGGGTTTCGTCGTATTCTGACTAAGCGGAGCTCATTTGCGATGGTGATCCTACTGGCAGTGATATCTGTCAGTAGTATTAATTCAACACCTGCTATGGCATCTACACCAGAAGAAGCTCGGGAAGATATTCTGAGAGTGATTGAAAGTGAGGATTTTCACCAGATCGAAGTGCAGAAGTATCCCGACTTTCTGGAGAATTGGTCCTTCGATTGGGACTGGCTGGATGATTCCAAGGATAAGGGGGCTGATCTGGAGATTGCCAGCGTTCTTGAAATTTTTCTTTGGGTGGTGGCTCTTGCTGCAGTTGTCTGGCTGGTTTATCAGGGATGGTTGTTGATGAAGATTAGATCGCCAAGCGAGCTCTTTTCTGACCGGCAAGAGCTGGCAACAACAGTGGCCGGGCTGAATATCAGGGAGGATAGCTTACCTGAGAATGTGACTGTTCAGGTTGAGAGCCTGTTACAGGATGGAGATGTCAGAGCTGCTCTAGCACTATTATACCGGGCCTCTCTCTCCCGACTTGTTGGCCGCTACGGGCTCCGTTTACTGGCAGGTTATACAGAAGGGGATTGCCTGGGGGTTGTGAAAGGTTCAGCACAACCTGATCTCTATGGCTATTTTTCTCAGTTGACCCAATTATGGATCCAAGCTGCCTATGGTCATCGGTTGCCGGATATCACCGATATTCATCAACTGTTACCCCTGTGGTCGGCTCATTTTGAGCCGCTGAAGAATCTTAGTCAGGAGGGCTAGCGGTGAAGAAGCTATTGGGCCTGTTAGCCCTGGTTTTCCTTGTTTTTTCAGGTCTGGCTTTATGGAACGCTGAGTGGAAAGAGATCCGGTATGATGCAGGTCCGAGTAAAGAGGCGGGTAGTGACCCTTTCTTTGCAATTATTCGTTACCTCGAGCAGCAAGATATAGATGCAGATACCGCCCGCTCTTTGGCACCAATGAAAGCCCCGGACTTTTTTCAGGATAAGGATGCAGTTGTGTTGCTCGGCGGGTATGGGGTGTTAGCTGAGCGACAGCTGACTGATGTACTTGACTGGGTGAGAAGAGGAGGGCACCTCATCTTATCTCCTGAAAATGCCAGGCCAGGCTTTGCTGAGTTAAAACAAGATTTGCTTTTTGAACAACTGGGAGTCGCTCTTGAGTTGGGGTGGCGCTCGTCTGATGAAGAGGAAGACTATTCAGAGTATCAAGAGTCTAGCCAGAGCGATAGTGAATCAGAAACATCTTTTTCAGAGACTGAGCAACGCAGGGACAGTCATTCTGATGCTGCTGAGTTTCTGGAATCTGACACAGTGGCAGAAGAAACCGTACCTTCATTGATTGAAGAACTTGCATCTTTTCGGGATATTCGTCGGTGTGATGATCGCAATCCGGTTCAGCTGGCTCTACTTGATTCACAGCAAGATATTGAGCTGGAGTTCCGTACCAGAGTTCACTTAAGCTTATTAAATGAGCAACAGGCATATCGCAAGGTGGTAGACAGTCGTGGATTGCCGGTGATTCTTCAGTTCGACCAGGGAAGAGGCAAAGTGACGTTGCTGAGTGATGGTGGAATATGGACGAACAGCCGGGTGGCATGCCGGGATCATGCTTTCTTTCTTGAATATTTGCTGGGAGAACAGACGAAGGTTTTTTTCCTGCTCAATCGCAAGCAGGCATCCTTGAGTGAGCTTCTTTTTTTCTATCTCCCTGAACTGGTTACTTCATTGTTACTGATGTTGGTATTTTGGCTGTGGCGAAGGGGAGTCCGGTTGGGACCGGCTGATCAGCATCGACAGAGGTTTCGCCGTCACTTTTTCGAGCATCTTCAGTCATCGGCGCGCTTTCGGTTTCGGGCCGGGCACCATTCATCGTTACTGGCACCGTTACGTGACGATATTCGTCAGCGAGCGATTCAGCGGTTAGATGGGTTTAGGGCTGATAATCAGCGACAGCATTATCGATTATTGGCGGAGCATACAGGGGTGCCGGAAGGTGATATTCAGATCGCGATGGAATCAAAAACAGCGTTATCTGCAACAGATTTTCAGAGCGCTACGCGAATACTGAAACAAATAAGGGAATCGTTATGAATCAGATGGGCGGTAGTACTTCTACTGAGTTTTCAGAGGCTCCAGACGGAGCTGCTTTACAGCGCATTCGAGAAGTATTAAATCAGGTTCTGATAGGTCAGGGTCCGGTTGTTGACCAGGTCTTGGTTGCTCTTTTGGCTCGTGGGCATGTGTTGATTGAAGGCGTTCCTGGATTAGGTAAGACATTATTGGTACGAAGTCTGGCTGCAACATTCTCGGGTCAGTTCAGTCGGATTCAGTTTACTCCAGACCTTATGCCAGCTGATGTGACCGGTCATACATTGTTCAACATGGCACAACAAAAATTTGAAACCCGCAAAGGTCCAATATTTACCAACCTGCTACTTGCCGATGAAATTAACAGAGCCCCAGCGAAAACTCAGGCTGCTCTACTTGAAGTTATGCAGGAACAACAGGTCACCATCGAGGGAAGTACTTTCCCGGTGGATACTCCCTTTATGGTATTGGCAACTCAGAATCCGATTGAACAAGAGGGAACCTACCCGTTGCCAGAAGCTGAGCTGGATCGCTTTATGCTGAAAGTGCAGATTGATTACCCTGATCAAGAGGATGAAGAAGCTCTTGTTCGGTCTGTTACCGGGCTCGGTGATGCGCCCTGGGGCGTTGAATGTATTGACCCCATTCTCAATGCAGACCAAATTGCGGATCTGCAAGACCAATTAGGAGAAATTGCTGTCGACCAGGAAGTTTTTACTTATGGTGTTCGGCTATGTCGTGCAAGTCGTGACTGGGACGGATTGGAGCGTGGTGCGGGACCCAGGGCCAGTATCAATTTGATTCAGGCCGCACGGGCAAGAGCGTTGTTGGATGGGCGCGATTTTGTGACACCCGATGATATCAAATCGATGGCGTTGCCAGTACTTCGTCATAGAGTGCAACTGACGGCTGATCGTGAAATAGAAGGGTATAACGCAGATCAGGTGCTGCAAGGGTTACTGGACACTGTGGATGCTCCTCGTCAATGAGATTGCTGGTACCGGGTCGCAGTAGTTTTTTCGCTCTGGCATTGATCGCTGTGCTTGCTGCGGTGATTGCCGGGCTTCGCGTATTTTCTGAGTGGCATGAAGCGTTGGATAATGCCGGAAATGCGCTGATTGCTTTAGCTGTCGTGATGCTGGGGTGGGCATTGTTGGATGCCTTGGTCAGTTTGCGGCGGCCTGCGCCAGAACTCAGGCGTCGCTTGCCACAGAGCCTGGCATTAAACCGTCCGGCGACCGTTGAGCTTTGTCTGATTCCGACGGCGAAGATATCTGAACGCTGGTTGGTTCAGGACCATTATCCAAGGGAGGGGAGTAGTTCTGCATCTGCGATACCTTGCACGACCGAAGCCGGTCGAGCAGTTGAAGTCAGATACCAATGGACCCCTTTGGAACGAGGCGATTTTCTTTTTGATGGCCTTAGTCTTCGGTGTAACTCGTTTTGGCGTTTCTGGCATCTTCAGCAGCGTTTGCCGCTCCAGACTTCGGTCAAAGTTTTCCCTGATTTTGCTCGCTTGCGTTCGGAGCTTCGCCCCAGTAGCAAGAGTAATTATAAGAACAGCGGTATTCGAAAACGTCCCAAACGGGGCTCTGGATTGGATTTCCATCAGCTGAGAGAATATCGCCAGGGAGATTCTCTGCGGCAGATAGATTGGCGGGCTACTTCAAGGCGTCTGCAACTGATCTCACGAGAGTATCAGGATGAACGAGATCAGCAGATCATTTTTATGCTTGATGCCGGGCGTCGGTTATTAGATCAGGATGATCAATTGAGCCACTTTGACCATGCTTTAAATGCCCTGTTAATGGTGGCGCATGTTGCTCTTAAGCAGGGAGATGCTGTGGCCATGATGAGCTTTGGTGGCGAGAATCGATGGGTTGCACCCGTTAAAGGAGTCTTGAATATTGGACGGCTGCTGAACGGGTTTTATGATCTGCAGCCTCAGCCTGTCGCTTCAGACTATATTGTCGCCGCGGAGTCTCTTATACAGCGCTATCGAAAGCGGGCTCTGGTTGTCTTGGTTACTAATCTGCAGGATGACTCTCCTGAGGAGCTGGCCCCGGCTATTCGACTACTGCAGAAGCATCACCTGGTGATGGTTGCCAATCTAAATGAGCCATCTTTGTTGGAAAAGTCAAAAAAACCGATAGAAGATCTGGATGACGCTCTGGGTTGGTGCAGCATAGCTGAATATCAACAAGGTCGTCAGCATACTCAAGAGCGGCTTCGAAACAGTGGGGTGATTCTGGTAGATACCCCGCCACAGGGGCTGCTGTTTCGTCTTAGCGAGGCTTATTTGGCAGTAAAGGCAGCAGGGCGTCTCTAATAGAGTTAACTTTCATTAAAGAAATCGTAATCCATCCGCTCTCTGGGGGCTTGCAGGTAGAACCCCTGAATATAGTGAATTCCTGATTTCCACAGTTTACTCATTACATTGGTCCCTTCGACCAAAGGGGCAACGATAACCTTGTTCTCATCGGTGAGAGGTTCTATCAGTTTATCGAATGCCTCGTGTTTATCCGGGTCTTCAAGCTCCTGAACAAAGGAGCCATCCAGTTTGACGTATTCTGCCGGAACATGCCTTAAAACGTTGTCTGAATCAATGGAGCTGCCGTAATGCTTGATACAAGTACTGGCATTAAGCTGTTTGAGACTCTGAGAAAAAATGTTGGCGTGTTTGATATGGCTGGAAGCATCTGCTTCACTGAATTGGAAAATTAGGCTGCTGCCTGATAACTGATGTTCCTGAAGCTGTTCACGCAGCCACTGCAGTAGCCCCTGATCTTCTAATGAACGACCTGTTATGTTGATAAACAGGCGATTGTTTTTACCTCTTTTCTGCTCAATAGCAAGCTGCCGTATGCTCTCGGAAATAACCCACCGGTCTAAATCTGCGCTTACTTCGGCATGGTCTAGCATGGTTAAGAACATGTTGGGTGAGACTTCATTAGCATTGGTATCGATCAAACGAAGGAGAACTTCATAAATATTTGCTTGTTCTCCTCTCAGGCTGACTACGGGTTGAAAGAGCAATTTCAGTTGGTCTTTTTCAATTGCCTTTCTTAATTTCTTAACTGAGACCATTTCTTTTCCGACTTCTGTCTGTTTGCCGGTATCAGGGCTGATTGTACTTTCCTGCTGGCTGCTTAAGTCTTTTGTCGGGCTTTGTTCGCTGAGAACGACTGTTTCACTCCCTTCTGGAGGGCGTTTCAAGATTACTTGTGTGCAAGGCGTTCGTTCAAATCGTGAGCTACCGAAATATAACATTCCAGTAAATACGCTGCCGTCCTTTCGGACTATGTTCAAACCAGTGTCTTGATCAATGCTGGTGTCCTGCCGGTAGTTTTTAACAAAGTCCGCGAAGAGCCTTTGGGATTCATGTTCAGCAAGATCAACGATAGAATGACCTAGTATTTCGGTGCCGCTGGTGTGGCCAATAAACTCGAGAAATGCTGGGTTTAGGAAGATGAATTGACTCTCCCTGTTTAAATAGGCTATTGCCTCTTTAGAGGACTGTAGTAGCTCCCGGCAGCGTTTCTCTGCTTCAGACAGATGAAATTCCGCCTGTCTTCGTCGACGTCGGTTTTCTCGATGAAACAGCTCCCGGCGGATTACCATTACCAGCAGCTCCTTTTCGGCAATGGGTACAACTGCGCTGGCTTTTTGTTTTAAACCTTTGATGACGTGTTCGGGGGAGGCGTCTGGGGCAAGGACGATAACCGGCATGTCCTTATTGTTGTTTTTCAGCTGTTCAGCTACTTTTGAAAAGGTTACATCGCAGTCCTGCCGATAGATGACTACATCACCGGAATGCTGATTGAATACTTGCTCCAGGTTCTCCTCGTTGTCAGCCTGCTCGGCTCTTGGGGCCAGGCGTGCAGTTCTAAGCAGCGACATAAGCGGTTCAGAATCCTTGGAGGAAACACCGATAAAAATAATATTAAGGCTCTGCCGCTGTTTTTGCATAGGCTCCTGACGTCCAAATACCTTTCATAACTAGCTTAATATGCTCTATAAGACTACTTTATAGGCGATTTATCACGATGCCTCAAGGACTTGGAGGGCTTAACGGAGCAGTAAGCTAAACATTGTATGCTGTTATATCCATTTTGTAGTATAAGGCGAAGGATATTGGGTGCGATGGAATAATGATAAGATTCCGGCTGATCTTTCGACTTTGGCTGGCAGTTCAATTAAGTAAGATGGCTGGGGTGGCAGGATTCGAACCTGCGCGTGACGGGATCAAAACCCGCTGCCTTACCGCTTGGCTACACCCCAACAGGATGGTGGCTGTAATTAGACTGAAACTAATGACCACCTTATTCACTAAGAGCAGAGCTTAGCTCTAAACGAATAAAAATTAGATGGCTGGGGTGGCAGGATTCGAACCTGCGCGTGACGGGATCAAAACCCGCTGCCTTACCGCTTGGCTACACCCCAACAGGGAATGGTGGCTATGACTAGATTCGAACTAGTGACCCCATCATTATGAGTGATGTGCTCTAACCAACTGAGCTACATAGCCGCCGTATTGAGGCGCGAATTATTCTCTTTTTTAGAGAATCTGTCAACACCTCAGATCGTATTTTTATACGTTAAATCTAAAGTGGATAACATCGCCGTCCTTAACGCGATACTCCTTCCCTTCCAAGCGCCATTTTCCTGCTTCTTTTGCGCCTTGCTCGCCGTTGAACGCTATAAAATCGTCATAGGAGGTGACTTCAGCACGGATGAATCCTTTTTCGAAGTCTGTATGAATGACCCCTGCTGCCTGTGGCGCTGTCGCGTTCTGCTTTACGGTCCAGGCTCTGACCTCTTTAACACCGGCGGTAAAGTACGTCTGTAGGCCGAGAAGGCGGTAACCCGCTCGTATCACTCGGTCTAGCCCTGGCTCTTCCATACCAAGATCTGCTAAGAATTCGGTTCGTTCTTCATCATCCAGTTCTGCAATTTCTGCTTCCAGCTTATTACATATTGCCACTATTTCAGCGCCTTCTTTGGCAGCCAGGGCGGTAACCTTGTCGAGATGCGGATTGTTCTCAAATCCATCTTCATCGACGTTGGCAATGTACATCGTGGGTTTGGAAGTCAATAAATTAAGCTGGCGAATCTGCTTCTGTTCATCATCGGAAAGCTCCAGCGAGCGTGCGGGTAGTCCTTGGTCCAGATGAGGGAGTATTTTTTCTAATAAGGCTTTGGTCTTTATCGCCTCTTTATCCCCGCTTTTAGCGACTCTAACGACTTTTTGCAGCTGTTTTTCTACAGACTCCATGTCTGCAAGAGCGAGTTCTGTATTAATAACTTCAATATCAGCCAGGGGGTCAATGGTATTGGCCACATGGATTACATTGTCATCCTCAAAACAGCGCACTACATGGGCAATCGCTTCGGTTTCACGAATATTTGCCAAGAACTGATTGCCTAAACCTTCCCCTTTCGATGCTCCCGCTACCAGGCCGGCGATATCAACGAATTCCATGGTTGTTGGCAGGATTTTCTGTGGTTTGACAATATCTGCCAGTTTGTCCAGACGAGGATCTGGCATTGCCACAACGCCAGCATTAGGTTCGATGGTGCAAAATGGAAAGTTTTCCGCATCGATACCGGCCTTGGTCAAGGCATTAAACAGTGTCGATTTGCCTACGTTGGGAAGGCCGACAATTCCGCAATTAAAACCCATGGGGGAGTCCTATGCTGTAGATATTAAGCTTTATGGCTATGCAGATCGTTCATCGCTTTCTGCAAGTTTCCATTCAGTAGATCGGGAAGCGAATAAAGCGCATGATCGATGGAGTTCTGTGTAAGTTCGCGTTCGTTCTGAGGTGCTTTTTTCAACACAAAACTGGCTACCTGCTTGGCATTACCGGGATGGCCGATACCGAGCCTTAGGCGAAAGAACATTTTGTTGCCACCAAACTTGGCAATAATGTCCCTGAGGCCGTTGTGACCACCATGGCCACCGCCTTGTTTGAATCGCGCAGTGCCAGGGGGCAGATCCAGTTCGTCATGAGCGACAAGGATGCCCTCGACTGGAATCTTATAATAGCTTGCCAATGCCTGAACGGACTGACCGCTAAGATTCATAAAGGTTGTCGGAATCAGAAAGTGGATCTCTTGGCTGCCTATTCGAGCCTTACCATATAAGCCGTGAAAGCGTTTTTCGGGATGGAGTGAGCAGTGGTGCTGTTGCGCCAATTGCTGTAAAAAATCGGCCCCTGCGTTGTGACGGGTTTGTTCGTATTGCTGGCCTGGATTACCTAAGCCAACGATCAACTTTACCTGTTCAGTCACTAAGAGGCCTCTTTCTGTCAGTTCTTCATACTCGGGGCCGTTGGCAGCCTGCTGCCAACGGCCTCCGTAAGGGTTGTGTGTTTACAACCCTTAATCAGCTTGAGCATGAAAGAATTGACTATTTTTAGCTGCCACGCTTGCCAGTGATGTTGGCAACGGCTTGGTCATGATCTGCACCCAGACGCAGGGCGGCGATTTCAACACCTTCTGGCAGGATGATGTCAGACAAGTGAACGATCTCATCCACTTTGACGTTCTGCATGTCTACTTCCAGGAATGGAGGTAGGTTCTCAGGATTACAGACGATAGCAACCTGGTTCATGGTGTGGGAAACCTTTCCGCCTAGCTTAAGGGCAGAGCTCTTGTCTTCGTTAGTGAAGTGAAGAGGAACCGTGATTTTAATTTGAACACCTTCCTTTACACGTAGGAAATCAGCGTGCAGAACGATGTTTTTGGCAGGGTGACGCTGCAAGTCTTTCAGGATTGCCTTTTCTTCAGTGCCATCAACATTAATAGTCAGGATGCTAGAGAAGAATGCTTCGTTTTCAAGCTGCTTGAACAGGTCCTTGTGGACCAGAGTCAGCGGCTGAGGGTCCTTATCACCACCAAACAGGATGGCAGGAATGTTGCCTTCTTCGCGACGCAGGCGGCGGCTCGCACCTTTCCCCATGTCGGCGCGGGCGACGGCGTTAACTACAAAATTAGACATAATGTCTTCCTTTAAACAAAAGCAGCAAATCCTTGCGACCAGGAATTTGCTGCATTGGTAAAGCCCCTAAGGGCAGATAAATCAGTGCGAAGCAGGAGAGCCGATTGGCTGCTACAAAAACATCGCGCTGATGGACTCTTCGTTGCAGACTCTGCGGATAGATTCTGCCAACAGGTCGGAAAGTGTCAGCTGGCGAACACGTTCGCAGGCTGCTATTTCCGGGCTTAATGGGATGGTGTCGGTAACAACCAGCTCATCAAGACTTGAATTTTCAATGTTGCGCAGGGCATTTCCAGACAGTACCGGATGGGTTGCATAGGCAACCACTTTATATGCACCGTGCTCTTTTAACGCATCTGCTGCTTTACACAGGGTACCCGCTGTGTCGCACATGTCGTCTACCAGGATGCAGGTACGGTCAGAAACATCACCGATGATATGCATGACCTGAGCTTCATTAGCCTTTTCACGACGCTTGTCGATAATTGCCAGGTCGGTGTTAAGTTGCTTGGCAATAGCACGAGCACGGACAACACCACCTACATCTGGAGATACGATGATGGGATTGTCATATTGCTGGTTGCTAATCTCTTCCAGCAGTACCGGTGAGCCATAAACGTTATCTACAGGGATATCAAAGAATCCCTGGATCTGGTCGGCGTGAAGGTCGACGGTTAGAACTCGGTCGATGCCAACAGAGGCCATCATGCCTGCTGCTACTTTGGCACTGATGGGTACTCGTGCCGAACGGGGGCGGCGATCCTGGCGAGCATAACCAAAATAGGGCACAACCGCCGTGATACGAGTGGCTGATGCGCGACGCAAGGCGTCAGCCATCAAGATCAACTCCATCAGGTGGTCATTGGTTGGGGCGGAGGTGGACTGAATAATAAAAACATCCTTACCACGGACATTTTCGTTCAGCTCTATAGCTATTTCCCCGTCGCTGAAACGACCGACGGTGACATTCCCCAGAGAGATGCAGAGCTTCTTGCCGACCTTTTTAGCCAATTCCGGGTTAGCGTTGCCGGTGAAAACCATTAGCTTGGACACGCGAGGTACCTTTAGGTGATGGAGTGACGATGTTTCTGAATAGTTTCTCATCTGTTCTGATGAAAACTATCGACGGGAAATTTGAGCATCATAATTCGTATGCAATCTTGTTCTTTCTATGGCTATCGGCTGTATTTGAACCTACGCACTGGGAGATTAAAACTCGTTGCTTTTCCGCTTACTGACTAGCAAGAAAAAAGTGCCTTCCTTTACACATCAAACTTTTGCCCACTATCAGAATCGACTAGCCATAGATCGAGCCAGAATTTCGACGCGACATTTTCGTTGAAGCCAGACTATAAGTCAAATACTAGTCTTATTATTGTCTTTTTCCGGCTAGATTTGATTATTTAGGCTCCATTCTTTGACGACTAAGGTTACTTTTAGAAACTGTCCCTGGGTCAGAATGATTTTGTGAGGAAGGGGAACCGTTTGGTCCCAGTGATAGCTACGGTATTGAATTTTCCAGCTATTTTGCTCCAGTGTTTTGAGTAAATTTCGTTCATCAAGCGTTTTTATATAGGGTTCTGTCGGGGCAGGGAGCCCTTTAACCCAGTAGTCTAGATTGCTGAGTGGAAGAGACCAGCCCAGCTGATCCTGGAGTAACGCTTCAGGAGAAGTGGCGTAATAGGTTTCATCGCCACTGATTTTGAGGACAATGCCTTGCTCATTGCCTCGTATATCTACGGCTCCTTGCCCAAACGGACCTGACATGAATATTCGATAGTCATTGTATTGTTGCTCCCAGCTTAGGTTAGCGGATGTCACCTGCTGGTCCTGGCGTATACCTATCTTTCCTTTAATGGCCCATTCTGTTTGTTGTTCCAGCCATTGAGTGTTTTCCTGCCAGGAACGGACAGGTGCCTGGGTTTCGGGCACAGGGGGAAGGGATGTACAGCCGCTAATAACCGAGATTAGCAGAATGCCGAGTAGCAGATGACGCATGTGGGAGCTTCCAGAATTTACCTAGACTGTTATATCGCATGTTATATCGAAGGCTTAATGAGAAATAGTGCTAATCAGACATTACTGAGTTTCCCCAGTTTGGTTTCGGTTAGTGAGCCTTAATGCGATTAGAATAGTGGTGTGCCAATGGGATGAGCCGGCATAACAAAAGTAACCTTAATTTTATGGTTATGTTTTTTGTGACTGTATGTCTGTTTGAAACTATATGTCTTTTTGGATTGTGCTGATGGCATCCTTGATTAGCTGGCTATCTGGATCAAGCTCAAGGGCTTGCTCCCAGATTAAACGGGCCTTTTCTACATCGCCTACCGCCCAGTAAACTGTTCCCAGGTGTGCGGCAATTTCAGCATCTGGAAAGCCTTTGTAGGCTCGCTCCAGAAATTGAATAGCCAAGGAGAGATTGCCAAGATGGTAGTGAGCCCAGCCCATGCTATCGAGGATCGCAGGATCATCTGGCTTCAGTGCCAACGCTTTTTCAATTAATTCCAGTGCTTCAGTATGGCGGTCCGTATTATCCGTCAGGCTGTAGCCCAAGGCATTAAGCACTGTTGCATTATCTGGTTCGAGCCTGAGTACATAGCGAAGGTCGCTTTCGAGTAACTCCATATTGCCCTGTTTCTCACCAAGCATCGCGCGACTGTAGCGCAGACGGGTGTTATCCGGATGGTCGGTAATCGCTTGATCCAGCAGTAACATGGCCTGAATATCGAATGAGCGCTCGGTCAGCCAGGCCGCTTCAAGCGCATAAAGTGCGGGGCTGGCGTCGGTAAATCTATTACGCCCTTGAGAGAATATACTGGCAAGACGCTTTTGGTCTTCACTTTTACCTAACATTCGACTGACTTCGGTAAAGCTTGCCAGCAGGTAGGGTGCATCTTTGACTTGCAGGTAATGCTCCATCGCTGCTTCTTGCTGATCTCGCAGTTGAGCGATCCGGCCGTGGTAATAGCTCAGAGCACTATTGTTGCCAATGGTGTCAGACAACCTGCGAAAATAGACTTCACTTGAATCCAGGCGGCTATGCTCTAAGGTTAGAACGCCTAAATAGAACTGTAAGTTATAGTCGTTAGGGTATTTATCGGTCAGTAGCTGTCCTTGCTGATCTGCTAGTGGATATTGCTTTTTCTCTAATAGTAATCGGGTGTACAGTGTTCGCATCTGTTTGTGATCCCGTTGCTCCAGCTCTTCTCTTAGATGACCCAGCGCGGTATCCAGATGGCCGGTGCGGCTTTGAAGGTCTGCTTCCAGTAATACAGCACGATCAAAATCCGGTGCTGAGTCGAGTGCTTTCTTGGTCAGCTGCAATGCCAAATCCAGTTGCTGCTGATAAACAACAAGAGAGGCTTTTGCATATAACAGATGAGCTTCATCTGGCTGGGATTCTAATAAGCGATCTAATAGCTCCAGATAGCTTTGGCGTTCTTTTTCAGACATTTTTTGAGCGCGGCTGGCCAATGCATCGACCACCTCAATACTGTTTTGGGCTAATGCCTTTTCGAGAAGAGGCAGCGCATAGTCGGCTTCGCCACGACGGATAAGCTCTCGAGTGGCGATGCGAAGAGGCAGAGGGTTTGTGGGCTCGACTTCAGTCCAGAGCAAGGAGGCTTTTAGCAATGAATTTGCGTCACGCAACTGTCCAGCCAGTTGGACTGCTCGCCGAACAATACCAGGGTCACGAGTTCTTTTAGCTTCTTGCAGGTAGTTGTGCAGAGTTACGCGGGGAAGACCTCTGTGAGCTGCCATTTCTGCTACAAGCAGAGCGTACAATGTTGATGGTCTGAAACTGGCTTTCTCGATAGGGGCTGCAGCGTTTTGTGGTGTTTCAGAAGTCGCATTTCCGACTGTGTCCGCAGATTCCAGGGATTGTTGACTGGCGCAGCCACTGATAAAAGTGATCAGAAGCACCAAAATTGTGGGAGCTATGCGAAATTTTGTCATAAAAAGCAGCACATGGAATCCTATAGATAGAGTATAGAACAACTATAAGCATGAATTGCGAAGAAGTCAGGAGCAATCAGATATCAATTAGAAAATGTCCTGCATCAAGGCAAAAGAGCTATCGGTTAATAAAAATAGACAGCTGTTTTCAATAATTGCTCAATTAATCGAAATAATTTGTCAAGTAACTGTTCTTTATAGACTATCAGCCGCTATTGATGGTGTCGCTGGTTAGTGCATATATCGTAAAAACAGCTAACGCCTTTGGTACGACACAATATTTTACCCGCTGGTTCTAAGTACTTTGTGAAAAATTCGGGTTAAATGTATCATTACGCGCTGGCCTGTTCTGGAGACGTAGAAAATCCTATGGCGCTGTTGGCACTGGGAATCAATCACAAGACCGCATCGGTAGCTGTACGCGAAAAAGTTGCATTTGCGCCAGAGCAGGTTGAGGATGCTTTAATGCAGGCCTGCCAGCTCTCTGGTGTTCATGAGGTCGCAATACTGTCTACCTGTAATCGCACTGAGCTATACTGTTCTAGCGCCAGCAACGGTGGCGAGACCTTATTGCAGTGGATGAGTGAATATCACCAGTTACCGCTGGAGGATCTGCAGTCCTGTAGTTATCAGCACCTGGATGCTGATGCCGCTCGTCATATGATGAGAGTCGCCTGCGGGTTGGACTCTCTGGTGTTAGGGGAGCCACAGATACTGGGGCAGCTGAAATCCTCCTATGCTGTTGCCCAATCGGCAAAGTCCATTCGTTCCGATCTGGGTCGATTGTTCCAGCAGGCTTTTTCAGTCGCTAAGCAAGTGCGGACTCAGACTGCAATCGGTGAGAATCCAGTATCAGTGGCTTACGCTGCGGTCAGTTTGGCTCAGCATATCTTTGCGGACGTCAGTCAGAGCAGTGCATTGCTGATTGGAGCCGGTGAGACAATCGACTTAGTCGCCCGTCATTTGGTACAAAATGGTGTTAAAAAAATTACGGTTGCTAATCGGACGCTGGAGCGGGCTCAGGCCCTGGCCAGTCAGTTTGGCGCTGAAGCGGTGTTGTTGTCGGATATTCCAGAGGTACTAGCCAGTGCAGATATTGTTATTTCATCCACTGCCAGCCAATTACCTATACTTGGTAAAGGTGCTGTTGAACGAGCATTAAAACAGCGCAAACACCGACCTATGTTCATGGTTGATATTGCCGTACCCCGGGATATTGAAGCAGAAGTCGAAGAGCTTTCTGATGTATATCTGTATACGGTAGATGACCTGCGGGAAGTGATAGAAGAGAACGTAAAGTCGCGCCAGGATGCAGCAGAGGAAGCTGAATATCTGATCAATCATGGTACCAGCGAGTTTATGCAGCAAATGCGTTCGCTGGATGCAGTAGGCACTTTGCGCACATTGCGGCAAAAAGCGGAAAAAACTCGCGATCAAGAGCTTGAAAAAGCATTCAAAATGCTCAATAAAGGAAAGTCTGTTGAAGACGTTTTACAACAATTGGCACGTGGATTGACCAATAAACTGATCCACTCACCCAGCGTACAGATGAAGAAAGCTTCGGCCATGGGCCGGGGCGATTTATTGCAGCTGACTCAGGAGCTATTTGAATTGGCTCCCAACGATACAGAAGATGATTCCTGATGAAACCCTCTATACTTGCCAAACTGGATACCCTCAAAGACCGTTACGAGGAACTGGCGGCCTTGCTTGGTGATGCTGAAGTAATCAGTGATCAGGATCGCTTTCGTAATTATTCGAAAGAATACGCAGAACTTGAACCTGTGGTTCAGCACTTTGGCCGCTATCTCGAAATTATGGATGATATTGCTGAAGCCAACGACATGCTTCAGGATGGCGACGCCGATATGCGGGAGATGGCTGAAGAAGAACTGAAGACCGCAGAAGGAAGCCGTGAAGAAATGGAGCTGGAGCTGCAAAAGCTACTCCTCCCTAAAGATCCTAACGATACTCATAATACCTTCCTGGAAATCCGTGCCGGTACCGGCGGTGATGAAGCGGCCATTTTTGCCGGTGACCTGTTTCGCATGTATTCCAAGTATGCTGAGAAACAGGGATGGCGTATTGAATTGATTAGTGAAAACTCGGGCGAACACGGTGGTTACAAGGAGGTCATTACCCGGGTTGTGGGGCAGGATGTCTATTCGCGCCTTAAGTTTGAGTCGGGTGCTCATCGGGTGCAGCGAGTGCCGGAAACTGAGTCACAAGGTCGAATTCATACATCTGCCTGTACCGTTGCGGTCATGCCGGAAGTCGAAACCACTGAAGAAATAGATATTAAAAAGGCTGACTTGAGGGTCGATACGTTTCGGGCTTCCGGTGCCGGAGGTCAGCACGTCAACAAAACGGATTCAGCTATCCGCCTGACGCATATTCCGACGGGTATTGTCGTGGAATGTCAGGAAGAGCGTTCTCAGCATAAGAATCGGGCCAAGGCAATGTCGCTACTGGCTTCACGTATCCTTGCCGGAGTTCAGGAGAAACAGGCCGCTGAGCAGGCAGACGCGCGGAAGAGCCTGGTCGGTAGTGGTGATCGCTCAGAGAGAATTCGTACCTATAACTATCCTCAGGGTCGTGTGACTGACCATCGTATAAATCTTACCCTTTACAAGCTTGCGGAAGTCATGGAAGGGGATGTAAACGTGATAATAGAACCGCTGATACAAGAGCATCAGGCTGAACTCCTGGCCACTATGAGCGATTGATCAGCCCGAAATGGCCTCCGACAATGATTCGATGATCAATATCACACAGGCTCTGGCCGAAGCCGAGTCTTTGCAGCAGATATCTGACAGTCCTCAGTTGGATGTTCAGTTGCTGCTCGAACAGGTGTTAGAAAAACCTGGTAGCTATCTGTATACCTGGCCAGAGCGTAAACTTACCGAGCAGCAACAAGCTGCTTTCATGGATATGCTCAGGCGTCGTCAGGCGGGCGAACCGGTGGCTCATATACTGGGTTATCGAGATTTCTGGACACTTTCATTAGCCGTCAATGCAACTACCTTGATTCCCCGACCTGATACTGAACGTCTGGTTGAGCTGGCTCTAGAGCGAGTTGCTGATGGGCCCTATCATGTTGCTGACCTGGGGACAGGTACGGGTGCCATCGCTTTATCACTTGCCTCTGAGCGGCCAAGGTGGATGCTCTATGCTACTGACCGCCTCGAAGATGCTGTGCGACTGGCCGAGCAAAACCGGCAGCGATTAAACATCCCGAACGTCAGGTTACAGGTAGGCAGTTGGTGTGAGCCGCTGCAGACTCTGAGTGCTGAACCACTGGATATGATCGTCAGTAACCCGCCCTATATTGACCCAGCGGACCCCCACCTTAAACAGGGAGATGTGCGCTTTGAACCACATTCTGCTCTGGTTGCTGATCATTCCGGTATGGCTGATATTGAGCTGATTGCTCTACAGGCTGTTGACTACCTGAAAAAAGGTGGCTGGTTATTGCTTGAACATGGTTATGATCAGGGTGAGCGGGTCAGGGATACTCTGATTGAACATAGCTATCTGGAAGTGGAAACCTTTGTTGATCTTGGAGGGCAGGACCGTGTTACTCAGGGGCGCAGGCCCTTTTAATCTTCGTCCTCAAAAGACTTTTCTTAATAATAGTTATTTGATTAACCTTTACTATGGTTAGTCAGTGGTTAGAACTGATATTCAACAGTGTTAACCGGCGGAGTAACAAGTCTGGACCGGGTTGGTGATAAGTTGCGATCAGAAAGCACAGAAGGAGACGGGAAATGAAAGATGAGCAGTTACTTCGATACAGCCGTCAGATTATGTTGCCGGATGTCGATATTGATGGCCAGGAAAAACTGCTGTCATCCCGTGTTTTGATCTTGGGGTTGGGTGGATTGGGCTCGCCTGTCTCTGTCTATTTGGCGGCGGCTGGGGTCGGGCATTTGGTGCTGGCAGATTTTGACAGCGTTGATCTCTCTAATTTACAACGCCAGATTGTCCACCGTACGGCGGACATTAACCGTCCCAAGGTTCTCTCAGCTAAAGATAACTTGCTGGCAATTAATCCGCAGATTGAAGTGACCACCATCAACGAAGTACTGGAGAAAGATGCGCTGGAAGAACAAGTCAGGCTGGCAGACGCAGTCGTTGATTGCACTGATAATTTTTCAATTCGATTTGCACTGAACGCCGCCTGTGTCCGGCAAAAAACGCCATTGATCTCCGGGGCTGCCATTCGTCTGGAAGGTCAGGTAGCTGTCTATGATAGCCGTAACCCTGAAAGCCCTTGCTATCGCTGTCTCTATCAAGAAGGTGATGATGCTCAGTTGACCTGTTCAGAAAGCGGTGTGATTGCGCCCTTAGTCGGAATGATTGGAACTACTCAGGCTATGGAAACTCTGAAAATACTGATAGGTTTTGGCAAACCACTGGTGGGCCGTTTATTATTGTTGGATGCTAAGAATCTGGAGTGGCGTAGTCTTAAACTCAGGCGGGATCCGCAATGCCCCGAATGTGGTCATCATTAGCTATAAAAATGCTGATGCCTCGCGGGTAGGAGAATGGAATGCATTTGCAATACGATGATGAGTACCTTAAGCAAATATTAACCCAGACCCAGGTCATAGCGCTGGTTGGTGCTAGTCCTAAACCTCATCGGGACAGCCATCGAGTAATGGCTTATCTTCAAGCTCGTGGCTATAAGGTTATTCCTGTTAATCCCAGAATCGGTGGTGAGGTCTTGCTGGGTGAGCATGTCTACAGCAAACTCGAAGATATTCCCGGGCATGTGGATATGGTGGATATCTTTCGAAACTCTCAAGCGGCGGGCGAGGTCTGTGAGGAGGCTATTCGGATCGGCGCAAAGTCGATCTGGATGCAGTTGGGTGTGATAAACGGAGCAGCTGCTCGACGTGCATCTGAATATGGCTTACAGGTTGTTATGGATCGCTGCCCGAAAATTGAGATACCTCGACTTGGGTTGGACTGAAAATCAGACTCCTTAATTGACCACGCATGATGTCGATCATTAATTATAAGAGGACAAGGCAATGCCTTTGTTGGATAGTTTTACAGTAGATCACACTAGAATGAATGCTCCAGCGGTCAGAGTGGCTAAGACGATGACCACTCCAGGAGGAGATACCATTACAGTTTTTGACCTGCGCTTCTGTCGACCTAATGACAGTATCCTTAGTGAGAAGGGTATTCATACGCTTGAGCATCTGTTTGCAGGGTTTATCAGGGATCATTTGAATGGTGACGGAGTCGAGATTATTGATGTATCACCAATGGGGTGTCGCACGGGTTTCTACATGAGCCTTATTGGTACGCCAGATGAAAAACGTGTTGCAGATGCCTGGCTGGCGGCGATGGAGGATGTTCTGGGGGTGAAGGACCAGAAAGATATTCCTGAATTAAATCTCTACCAGTGCGGTACCTATAAAATGCATTCCCTGGAGGAGGCTCAGGAGATTGCCACTAACATCAAGAATCAGGGCGTGGGAGTTAATAGCAATCAGGAATTGAATCTGGATCCAAAATTCTTGCAAGAACATTCATAAACACAGACCGGTCCCGTTGCGGCTTAATTTACGGCGAGTGATAACGGCTGCGGACCTTAAAAGCAGCTTCTGAAAAGCTGCTTTTATGTATCTGATTGCACTGAAAAGTGATTTTTAATCAGCGGTTTTTGAAGGCATCTTCAATCTTCTGATCAGTCTTATACTGGCTTAATGCGTAGACAGACCAGATTGCAGCGGGTATCCAGCCGATCAGGGTGATTTGCAAAATCAGGCAGATGATGCCCGCAAAAGGTCGACCAATAGTAAAAAATTGCAGCCAGGGGAAAAGCAAGGCTAAAAGCAAACGCATAGGATAACTCCCGATAACACAGTTGAATGATAACAACGTAATTATTCAATAATAATGAGGTTTGTCCGGTTAAACCAGTTTGTGTGCTGCATGACCCTATCGGCGCATCTGATTGTGATCTGGTTGGAGATTTTAAAAAAGGCCGCTGTAGGTTCAGTTGGTCACTGCAACAGATATCCTAGAATGGTTATTTCGCTCCTTGATGTGGCCTGATCTGGACACCGATGGAAAGGATTGATGAATTTTACATTCGAAAATCAGGATGATTGACAGCTGAGAAAAGGATATTCAAGTATGGGAACCACGACAACGCCACTTCAAAAGAAATTCATTGAGGCTGGCACCGAAGGGCTCTATCTCCACCAGCTCCTGAAGTCATTCTACCTGACCCAGCTCTTAGCGTTTTGGTATTCACTGGATTCGGACAGATTCCAGAGGCGGCAGCTAATGTTTTGTGGCAAACCACATTGGAGGTTACTTTATCACGAGTTTTCTAATCGTAAACTCTGAGAGTTTATAAAAATTGGACAATGGGTTTTGACCCCGTTTAGGTACATTTAGATATTACTTCTAAAGGAACTAGAGAATAGAATGTTATCCATTGATGACCCCAAGCTTTTCATAAAAGCCACTGATCCTAAAATTGTACATAGTAGCGCTTCCCTAAAATTCATGGTTCTTCCAATTGCTGCAAAAATGAATGCAGTAGTTAGGACAAAAGAAGAATTATTTGAAGATACCATCCGAGCTTCCTATAGGAAGAATTCATTTTTGTGTGCTGTTAATGCTATGCAGTATGCGTTGTCTCCATTGGGGAAGGCTGATGCAGCGATTGGGCACGATCCCATTTCTCCTGAGCACACATCTCCTGATGGCTATATTTTTCAAGCGGGGAGACAAATTGGCCGATCGGCTCCATTGATGTTTTATATCGCAGATAGAGGGCGTAACGGGTACGAATTTGGATATGGCAACCCACCACCGGGAGCCCAGAGTGCAATCGGAGGGTTGGGACCGATAATCATCAACGAACTTCCGTACGGAGTGGGGAATAAGTGTCCTGTTTCGGCAAATTGCCCGCCAAGTGGTGCAGTATCAGAGGAGCAAAAGAAGGTCATTACGCAAAAGAATAACTTGACCTATTTGGACCAGCAGCAGCGACCCAAGCAGACAGGAAAGACTATTATCGCTACTAGTAAAGCTTCTGGAAAGCTGCTTATTATTGTTCAACCTAATGGTGTTACTGGTCTAAGCTTTGACGAAATTAAAGGTAAACTTATTCGATTAGGGTGCGATAACGCTGTTTTTTTAGATGGTTCAGATTCGTCGATGCTCTTTGCCAATGGCTTCTTTCACGTTCGCCAAGGCCCGAACAAAGACGAGACCAATACTGTAGGTATTTCGTTTACTTTATGAAAAAAATAATTATAAAGATCTTGTTAGTGTTGTTTTTTTTGGTCCCCTCCTGTGGACTCCTATATCTATCGACAGATAGTTTTTTTGTCGTCAGTGGTAGTGATGCAGGAATACCAATATTCTCGGCATCAACTGACTTTAAAGTTGGTAGTGCAATACTCTCTATATTATTACTGGTTTTTGCATTGACACGCCAAGGCTGGAAATATCTCGTTGGTGCTTTGTTGTTATCTACATTACTACTAGGGTTAGCTAGCCATTCAGTTGTACTTAACCATCGGCGTGCCATGCTGGAAGATCAGTGGTTTCTGTATTCTTTTGACGTTATAAAATACGATAAAGTAGAAGGTTTGGGCATAGATTGGGTGATAAAGTCCGTTCCATTAGGATTTAGTATTACTTCAAAGAAAGATGATTCATCGGTATTTATTTTTACCGGCCCCCCTCCATGGAAAACTCCCTTTGAGTCACTTCTAAAGAGAAATTATGATAGAGCTATTGGCTTTCTTGGTTTCATGTGATGTCGCAGCTTTTTAAGACCACTGCATAACTGGCTCGAATTCAGCATAATCTGACCGTTACAACAGTAGGGCGTTGATTGATGTCTTTCTTTCAGACGGGTGCCGAAGGCGGTTGAAGGACAATCAGTTGATGTCCTTGAGCCTACGGATTGACTGGCAGCGGCTATTGCAGGGCGAGTGCGCCTGAAACATGGAATCTGGCGCTAAAAACAGCGCCAGATGATAAGAATCAGAACGCGAGCGTCTTTCTCACAATAAATCTCGGAATATGGGCGATAAACAAGAGTTACGCAGGGGTCTTAGTTTGTGTGTTGTTCTAACGGACAGGTATAAATCTGGCCGGTATCTATAAAAGGGTGCATCTAAAGAATTTGTACTTCGATATTTATAAAGTATCGGCTGCTATTAATGAGAAATTGTTTTCGAAGGTATTCTTAGTGCGCGTCTGTTATCAAAGCTTTGAAATGAACTAAAAGCTACCGATGGTTGCTGCCATGATTAGACGGGTTGCAGCTGTGACTACCACTAAAAATGTCAATCCCATTCCAATCACTCTGAACCGATAGTTCTCTTCTACCTGGCTAACGCCGTAAGCATGGAGTAGCCGACCCAGAAGTAGTGCGATCGCCAATCCATGGATTAGCCCATCTGCTGCACCCTGTACTTCAAGGAAATAGAGTAAGATGATGGCTAACGGTACATACTCTGCAAAATTACTGTGTACTCGGGTTGCGCGCAACAGCAGGGGCTGATCAGAATCCCCTATGGCAACTCTTAAGCGTCGGCGCAACATCAGTGTGCGGATACTGAGAAATATAAATACCAGAGCCGCAAGGCCAGCGTATAACGGAGTGATCAGCATAGGACTATCCCTTGGTTTATGCTTCCAAAGACGGACTTTTTTACCTGTATGTCATACGTCCTCTAAAAACAGGATAAGTTCCGTCTCTGGTGCAGGTAGTCAGGGTTGAACCAGGCAGGCTCCTTAGGTCAATGCGTTCCAGAGGCCAAATAGGCTGATGATTATTAGAACAATTCCCAACACGCGGTAAAACAGAGGTGTTTCTGCTTCAACCATATGCTGATGGAAGCGCATGCCAATCAGGTGCCCCAGGGTGGCACAAGGAAGCAGCCATAGTTGATGGATGAGTTGCAGATCGACTCCAGCAGCAATAAAGGTCGCCATTTTTATGCACACCAGAATAAACCAGAGTACGAACAGAGTATCCCTGAGCTGGTGTTTTGCAACGCGTGTTGCAAATACAGCGACGATTAAAGGGGCACCGATTAAGGATGTACCACTCACGTAACCGCCTAGCATCAGAAAAATAATATCCAGCGCCGGGTGATTGCTTTTAAAGGGTTTATTGAGGGTATAGCCTATCGCGTAAACAAAAACGATGGCGAAAATAATACCGCTCATCAGATTAGCAGGGAGGGTCAGTAAGCCCAGCACCCCTACCAGCTTGGGGATGATCATTATTGCCAACGCTTTTTTAAGATAAGGCCAATCAATGGTTGGCTCGTTGGCGGCAGATGGGCTTTTGTTAGCACTGGGGCGATTGAGACCTACAAACTCTTTGAATTGTGGCCCATAGGTAATCCATAGTGAGAATATAAGCAGGTGAATGGCGATGATTGGCAAAAACACCAAAGGCTCGTTGTGTATCAGGAGCATAAAGGGTAGCGCCAGTACCGCACCACCAAAGCCAAGGCCCGAGCGGACGAAACCACTCCAACTGAAAACCAAACCGATTAATAGATATTGGTACCAGAGAAGATCAGACATAGGAATTACAAGCCAGGGGGTTGGATCGGGCCGAACAACTTACCACAGATGGTAGCGGTCTCGAATAACAACATGAGAAAGTTACTGCTATTGGTAATTTTCAGGCATTCTTGGTTTTCTGATCAGTCGAAGACCTTGCCGGGATTGAGTATTCGATTAGGGTCCAGAGCAAGTTTTATCGTTCGCATCAGTTCTACTCCCTCACCATGCTCTTTCAACAGGTATTCCTTTTTCCCTGAGCCAATACCGTGTTCGCCGGTGCAGGTGCCACCCATCGCTAGCGCCTGTTCAACAACGTAGTTTGATAATCTCTTTGCGTTGTTTTTTTGTTCACTGTTGTTTTCATCAAAAATGATAAGGATATGGTAATTACCATCACCGACATGGCCGACAATCGGGCACTGAAGGCCCAGAGATTCGGCATAGCGTTCAGCATCAAGAATACTGTCTGCCAATCTTGATATAGGAACGCAGACATCAGTAGGAATACTCATGGACCCGGGTTGTAAGCTCATGCCCGCAAAGTAGGCTTGATGCCGTGCTTTCCAGAGCGTATTTCGATCTTCAGTATTTTCTGCCCAGCGGAAGGCAGAACCGCCGTGATGGTCACTGAGCGCCTGAATGGTTCCGATCTGTTCAGCGACCCCCTGTGTACTGCCATGAAACTCAAAAAACAGAGTTGGGGCTTCTTCAAAGGCGCTCAGTTTGGAATACTGAATGCTTGCTTTCATTTGCAAGCTATTCAGTAACTCAATACGGGCAACAGGAATACCTAGCTGAATAGCTTCGATAACCGTATTGACGGCTCCTTCCAGATCTTTGAAGCTGCAGACTGCGGCTTTGGTTAGCTCTGGTATCGGGTGGAGTTTGAGCTGTATTTCGGTGATTATCCCGAGTGTTCCTTCAGAGCCGATCATTAGCTGTGTCAGGCTATAACCTGCTGATGTCTTGCGGGCTCGCGTTCCGGTAGCAATGATACGGCCATCAGCGGTGACGATAGTCAGACCCTTTACGTTCTCTCTCATGGTTCCGTAACGAACGGCATTAGTCCCTGAGGCGCAAGTCGCTGCCATTCCTCCAAGTGAGGCATTGGCGCCAGGGTCTACGGGAAAGAACAGTCCCTGATAACGAAGATCTGTGTTTAATTGCTCTCGAGTAACACCTGCCTGTATCCGGCAATCCATGTCTTCTGCATTGACGCTAAGAATCTGATCCATTTGTGAAAGGTCGATTGAAATACCTCCCTGCAAGGCCAGCAAGTGTCCTTCAACGGATGTGCCGGTACCGTAAGGAATCAGAGGGACCTTATATTCATTGCAGATGCGTGCGATTAAGGCCACTTCGTCGTTATTGCTGGGATAGACCACCGCGTCCGGGGGGATACATCCATGACTATCCTCCCCCTGGCCGTGCTGTACGCGCAGAGCCGTTGCGGTTGATAACCGTTCTCCGAAATGAGGAGCCAAAAACTCAATGACACTAGAAATGTCAGGATTGATGTTACTGGCGTTAATTTTTTTGTTGCTCATGGATCATTTCCGCTATGCCATTCCAGGGCTCGCTGAGAACATAATGGACTTAGTCGCAGGTTCCATAAGTGTAAGATCAAAGCCGCCAGGATAGAAATGATTTGTTAGAATGACTTGTTATTCAAATGAAGAATGATGGGAGGTTCTGTTATGCATGACCGTCGGCTTATTCGCCTTGCCCGGCAGAACCTTAACTTACTGGTTATTTTTGATGCGCTGATGACGTATCGCCATTTATCTCAGACGGCAAAAGTGCTTTGCATAAGCCAGCCAGCGGTGAGTCATGCTCTAAAAAAGTTACGGGAGCATTATTCTGATGAGCTTTTTATCAAGCGGGCAGGAGGTATGCATCCAACACCTTTCGCAGAGAGTATTGCTGATTCAATCAACATGCTTTGTCGCAGCTTGATCTTTCCTTATTTGAGCCGACGGACTTTGATTTTGTAAACAGTACCCGCCGTTTCAGATTAGGAGTCAATGATTACAGTTCACAGATACTGTTGCCAAAACTCATGGGCCACTTACAAAAGATTGCACCAGAAATTCGATTGCAGGTGGTTCACTGCCCTCTTTCAGACAAAGATGATGTTAATGATCGTTTGATTGCTGCTGATCTGGACCTGGCGGTAGCTGTATTTGATCGTATCCCGGTTGTTGAGCAGAATTGCTTTTTATATGAAGATCCGCTGGTCGTGGTCATGGATCGACAGCATCCCTTGTACGACGAGGCCATGACAGTAGAAGCATTTGTCGGTTATCCGCAGATTGCTGTTTCAATGCGAGAAACAGAGCCCCTACTGATTAATGCATTGCTGGCGAGTCTGGGTCTGGAAAGGAAAGTTTACCTGACTACTCCTTATGTGGCGACATTGCCGCAGATTATCCGAGGCTCTCAACTGATGGCTGTGGTGCCCCTTAAAGCTGCAGAACTGATGATGGATCAACCCTGGATGGGGAGCCGATCCTTTCCTTTAAGATTACAACCCTTTTCCGTCAATCTGGTGTGGTCAAAAAACCGTAGTGCCGATGCTGGAATAGCTTGGTTGATCGAACAGGTTAAGGCGTTGGAAGCAGAATCCTAATATTTAATCTGCTGAATACAATTTCAGCGCTGCTGAGGTCATAAGTAAGGTATATTGTTGCCCTTATTCATTCTCAGGAACCTTTGTGGAGTTGTCAGAGGAAGTGACAGGATTTGCCAATGAAACAGTCTCTAGAACGCCGTTATGCGGTTTGCCCTCACGATTGTCCGAGCACTTGCGCTCTGGAGGTGGAAAAACTGGATGATCACCACATCGGTCGAATTCATGGTAGTAAGCACAACAGCTATACAGCTGGTGTAATATGCGCCAAAGTTGCTCGCTATGCTGAGCGGGTTCACCATCCTGACCGACTTGGCCGTCCGCTGAAAAGAGTGGGTGAAAAAGGTATAGGCATCTCTGCTTTTGAACCGATCAGCTGGGAAGAGGCCCTTACTACGATTGTTGATCGATTTCAGTCAATCCAGGCAGAATCTGGCCCCGAGTCCATCTGGCCCTATTTCTATGCGGGGACGATGGGTTGGGTGCAACGGGGATCTGCAAATCGGCTTCGCCATGCAATGGGTTATGCGCGGCAGAAAGAAACCATCTGTGTATCGATCGCGAATGCGGGCTGGCTGGCCGGTGTTGGGGCGAAGCGAGGCGTTGATGCCAGGGAAATTACGGACAGCGAACTCATCGTGGTTTGGGGGGGAAATCCTGTTCATACTCAAATCAATGTGATGACTCAGGTTGCAAAAGCCCGCAAAAAAGGAGCAAAGCTGGTGGTTGTTGATCCTTATCGGACGGCGACTGCACAGCAGGCTGATATCCACCTGATGCCTAAACCAGGCACGGATGGAGCTTTAGCCTGCGGGGTCATGAATGTTCTATTGAAAGAAGGGTTTGTCGATCAGGACTATCTGGACAAATACACGGATTTTGACGCTGAGATTCGTACTCATCTGATGCAGAAAACACCGGCATGGGCAGCTGAAGTTACCGGTATTGATGCTGAGCAGATTGTTACTTTTGCTCGTCTTTATGGACGCAGTCAACGCAGCTACTTACGCATGGGATACGGTATGAGCCGTTCTCGGAACGGGGCTTCAAATATGCATGCAGTAAGTTGTTTACCTGCGCTGACCGGGGCTTGGCAATATCCGGGAGGAGGGGCCCTGTTTGGTCATAGTGAACTCTACAAAGGGCTTGATACTCGAATCTGTCAAGGTCAGGATCAGGGAGAATCCGCTGCCAGAGAGCTGGACATGTCCCGCATTGGTCCGGTATTAACCGGTGATCCAAGGGATCTGGGAGATGGTCCACCCGTTAAAGCACTGTTTATTCAGAATTGTAATCCAATGGCTGTTGCACCTGAATCAGCCAAAGTTCGCCAGGGGTTTATGCGTGATGACCTGTTTACCGTGGTACATGAACAGCAGATGACAGAAACGGCGGCTATGGCAGACATTGTTTTGCCTGCGACGACGTTTCTGGAGCATGACGATATTTACACAGCCAGTGGACACACTCATCTGCAGGTCAGTAAGGCGGTAATCAAGCCCTATAAAGAATGTCGCAGTAATTATGAATTGGTCTGTGAATTGATTCATCGGCTGGGAGGCCGTCATTCGACAACAGGCAAATCAGCTTTTGAAGTGATAGAGCAGGCGCTTGATCATGGTCCCTTGCCGACAGCGGAGAAAATGCATCAGGATCAAGGGGTTGATTGTGCTCTTTGTTTTGAAAAAGCTCATTTTCTAGATGGCTTTGGTCATCCAGATGAACGTTTTCATTTTCGCGCTGACTGGCTGGCACTGGGGCCGTTGGGGGCCGTATTACCGCAGCTGCCAGATCACTGTACTTTGCTGGAGCAGGCTGATCAGCAGCATCCCTTTCGGTTAGTAACAGCTCCTGCCCGGACCTTTCTTAATAGTAGTTTTACTGAAACCCCAGGCTCTCGAAAGAAGGAGCAGAGGCCCAGGGCTATGATTCACCCGGATGATTGTCTGGAGTTGGGGCTTGAGCCTGATTCAATAGTATTGATCGGGAACTCCCGCGGGCAGGTTAGAGTGCATGTCAGGCCTTTTGACGGATTGCAACGAGGTGTAGTGATTGTTGAAGGCGTTTGGCCAAATGCTGATTTTATTGATGGTGTTGGTATTAACGTGCTGGTGAGTGCCGAAGCCGCTGCTCCTAATGGAGGAGCTGTTTTTCATGATACCAAGGTCTGGTTGGAAGCGAGTCATCAGACAGAAGGTGAAGCGCAGAAAGGATCAAGGGAAGAAAGTTAATGGCTGCTAACTTTGGGTTTGATTTGAGATCTTTGGAGGTTTTTGCCCGGGTTGCTGAAACCGGCAATATGACTGCGGCAGCAGAACGCTTGGGTATGACTCAATCATCCATTTCTCAAACTCTTTCCAATCTGGAAAATAATCTCAATACTGAGCTTATGGATCGTTCTGTGCGGCCAATGGAACTCACCACTGCGGGTCGCTTTCTTTATGATCGAAGTATGTCGTTATTGAAAGAAGCGTTGAAAACCAATCAGGCAATCCAGCATGCGGACTTTACCCAACTCCAGCATGTAAAGATTGCCCTGGTTGATTCTATTGCTACGGCTGTTGGTAAAAATCTGATCGAGGCCGTTAAGAAGCGGACCCGAGACTGGTCCGTCAGTACCGGTCTGTCTCACCAGCACGGCCATGCATTATTGTCCAGGAATGCTGATATCATCATATCGGATGATGCTCTGGAAGATTATCCCGGCCTGAGTCGTCGTCTGATCCTTCGAGAGCCATTCATTCTTGCCCTGCCTAACAGCTACAAGGGTAATGTCACGGACCTTCAACGGCTGCAATCGGAACTGGATTTTATTCGCTACAGTGAAAATTCACTGATTGGTCAAACTATTGAGCGTTATCTTCGCCGTATTGAATTGGAGCCTCCACAACGCCTTCAGCTGGATAATTCATTTGCGATTGTTTCATCGGTGTCTTCAGGCATGGGTTGGACCCTGACAACTCCGCTGTGTTTGTTTCAAACCGGTATCAAATTGCATCAGGTTCAGTGTCTTCCGCTACCGGGAAAACCGCTCCATCGTACTATCACATTAGTAGCCAGACGTGATGAATTAGGTGATTTACCGAAAAAAATAGCCAGCGATAGCATTGATATCTTAAGGAACAAGTTTTTATCGGAGATTGGTGTCGAGTTACCCTGGTTGCTTGAGCAAATTGAGGTGGGGGAATAGTGGGTCAGAAAAAGCGTGTTTTAGTTCTGATCCAACAACGGTTCTTCAGCACAGTATCGAGTAATTGCTAATGCCGCCAAAGCCGCACAACCACTGCCTAATATGACATAAACAAGGCTTTGTAGGTTAAGAGTTCCCACGAGTAACAGGGGTACTAGAAATACGCTGCTGGCTAGCCCACCAACGATGGCGGCGTGGCGTATATGCTGAGAGTGAGAAAATAAAAGTACTGTAGTTGCGCCACCGACAGCCATGCTAATCGAGTGGGAAACCATCGCACTGGCGTACCAGAGCTCCTGACGATAGGTTGAAATAAACCCACTACCGCTGCCAGCGTTTCCAATAAAGGAAGCTGCCAGTACAAAAACCAGCTGAAAGCTCAAACTGATAATGACCGTAGTGACAACCCCGGCCAGAATTGTTTTCCAATTCATCCTTAAAGCAACCCCATCTGAAAGTTGTATCTACTCTGATTGCTGCTGCCAGTGACATGTTGACAGCCACTGTATCTGCGAATCATAGAATGCTTTTAATGAAGAGGAATTGACCTGGCCCAAATGAGCGGCAAGAGCTGGCGATGATTATTGGCCAGGGAAACTGAGAACATAATGGACTTATTTGAAGGTTCCCTAAGGGGTGGGCCCGTTCACTTTGGGCTGCTAACAGAAAAAAAAGGGCCGGCTGCTGCCGACCCTGAGAAGGTTCTTTCAACTGAACTACTGAGTCAGGTAGTCTGAATGAACCCAGCCCGTTTTATCGTTTGCTTCAACCTGCCACCAATCTCCTTCTTTGGTGCCCGTGGGATGTACCGTGGCACCTGCCAGAAGTTTGCCTAGTATTACCGAAGAGGTCGAAGGGCCCCTGCGGAAATTGACGGTAGTTGTTGCCTGATATTTACTGTTGATTGCAGAGATGGAGCCTGAAGTAGAGGCTCCCAATTGGCCTATGAGTTTATTATGAGCATCCAGAAAAGCGGCTGTCGTGACTTTTCCGATATCTGTGGTGCCATAATTACCCACCAGGCCCGTTCCCCAGGCAAAGCCAACGTTGGATTTGTTGGCAAGACCCTCAGCAATCGTCTCTTGATGGCCGGTCTGTACATTTATCACCGATAACGCCACTTGGGCACTAGCGCTCCCAAAGGTGTTTCGCGTGTCGGTAATAGTGGGAGTGATGATGTAGTCAGCAGCCGTTTTTTGACTGTTGGTTTGTGTTGCAGAGGCCGGGCTGCGATCAACAATGCTAAAGCATCGGCTTTGCTCTATAAATCGCTTTACCAGAGGGACTGGGCTGGTAAGTTGATACTGGGAGTCAGAGCTGTTCTCTGCGTCCAGTAAAGCCGCAGTTCCTACCGGTTTTTCACAAAGAACTAATTCCTGAGGTTCTCCCTGTATGCCTGCAACTTCACCAGAGCCGTTAGCTACTGCTGATTCTCCTCCTGGTTTTGTTTCATTGGAAATACATCCGCCGAGTAACAGCAATGCGCCAATAACAGCACCACTGACGATGTTCTTTTGTGCGCTTATCATTATCGTCCTTCTAATCTTTGTGAAGCACAGAGAACATCGCGGACTTATTTGCCGGTCTGGTATCTGTGCACTATTTATTATCCGGGTAAAGCGAGGGGCTGGAGACCTGCATACGAAAACAGGCGACCAATTATTCTCATCGTTTGTTGAAAGCAATGGCTGACTATTCCAACCTGAAAAACAATGGATCGCAGAATGTGGCGGTCAATTGCCCCAATTTACCTAGTAAATGAAGTTTCACAATGACTATCCTAAAATTGCGCTTTGGTTGTCAATGGTTTTCTAATTTAAGAAGGTTCTTTATGTGAGTTTTTATTCAAAAAGTGAGGACTGGATATTCCAGTCCTTGTTTAAGGTGGCGTGATCACAAAGTTTAAAAAAAAGAAAGGCTTTGCTGTCATCGAGGGATTGTCACCATTGGGGGCGTTTGTTATTAAGGACTATTGCGTTGAAGTATGCCTGCCTGCAAAAAAATTCACGATCCACTGAATCATAAGTCTGTCATCTACGTCCGCCTGCAATGAGGTCATTCCTTCCCTGATTCTGCTGGCGCTTATTCGATCTCGACGCCGATCCATCAAGGCAGCTGAGTAAGATCGACTGAACTCTGGATGGCCCTGAACCCCCAGCAAATGGTCTGCTATCTGTACCATATAGTTAGGGCAGAACTGGCTAGAGGCCAGAATTTCTGCATTGTCTGGAAGTTCTATAACCTGATCCTGATGACTAACCACCAGATCCATGCCTGGTTGAAATGGTTCCATCCAGTCACGGCGATCAGTGATGTGATTAAACGAGACTCCCACCCCCCATCCTCTGGGAGATTTTTCTACCCGTCCTCCCAAGGCTTTTGCCAGCAGTTGATGGCCAAAGCAAATCCCCACAAATTTTATCTCCTGCTGATCTATTTCGCGGACAAAATCCACCAGTTGGTCAATCCAGGGAAAGCCGTCATTTACGCCATAACGGCTGCCTGTGGTGATATAGCCGTCACATTCATCAGCTGATAAAGGGAATTCACCATGAAGCACCGGATAAACAACATATTCCCAATCCGGTGCGGCCTCCCCCAATAACCGGATGAATGTCGATGGGTAATCACCGAATTCCGGCTGCAGTTCTTCCTGAACATGGTCACACTGGAGAATGCCAATTTTCATAAATACCTCTCTAGGGTCTTACAATGAGCCGTTGACAGCGTTGTGGAAAATTGATCCATACTGTTCTGCACTGAAAGCAATGGGGTTGCCTCCAGCTGAAGGATCAACGACAGCCATAGCGGCAATTTCATCTGCTTGATCGGCGTTGATTCCGATCTCAGCTAAACTGTGAGGAATATTTAACTGTCTGCGTAGCTCCAAAATCCAGGACAGCACGCCATCGAAAGTTGGTTGCTCAAGACCCAGATAGCGGCCCAGGCGGTGCATCCGCTCCTCAACCTGTTCCCTATTGGCTTTCAATACGTAGGGCATCAGTATGGCATTAAGAAGACCATGGTGGGCGTTATAGACGGCACCCAGAGGGTGAGCCAGCGCATGCATGCCACCGAGGCCTTTCTGGAAGGCTGTTGCGCCCATGCTGGAAGCGCTGAGCATCTGCATACGGGCATCAAGATCATTACCATTCTCGACAGCTTGAAGCAGGTGTTGATGTACCAATCGAATTCCTTCCATGGCGATGCCTTCCGCCATCGGGTGGTAGCCAGGTGCACATAAAGCTTCAAGATTGTGAGACAGGGCATCCATACCGGTTGCCGCTGTTATATGGGCAGGAAGACCCACTGTTAATGCGGGGTCGAGAATGACCAGTCCAGGGAGCATTTTTGGATGGAATATTATTTTCTTAACATGATTGGCGGCATCGGTAATTACGGAGGCGCGTCCCACTTCTGAGCCGGTTCCGGCTGTGGTCGGAACAGCAATGACAGGAGCGACACCTGACTCGATCACACGGGTCCAGTTGTCACCAATATCTTCAAAATCCCAGATAGGCCGTGTCTGGCCAGACATCAGTGCTACGGCTTTGCCAGCATCCAGCGCGGAGCCACCACCAAAGGCAATTACGCCATCGTGACTCCCCTGACGAAATGCAGCAACCCCTGCCTCTACGTGCTCACTGGTCGGATTACCCTGAATAGCTGAAAACAGACCGGCCTTCAGCCCTTCGTCTGCACAAAGATCTAACGCTGCTTTAATCATTGGCAGAGCGGCCAGCCCGGGATCGGTAACAAGCAGGGGCGCTTTTATGCCCAGTTCTTTGCAAGCAGCGGGCAATTCACTGATACGGCCTGCCCCTGCCCGAATGCTGTTTGGATAGTTCCAGTTTGAGGTTAGTTGGCTCATGTTGTTTCTCTCTGAAGCACTATTTTGTCTTTCGTCTGAGTGTTTTTGCTCAATAGTTTCATCAGACGAACGGCGCTGTTAAAGTTCAGTACGTATATGGAAAGACTTGGGACGGGTCAGAGATTCGAATCCGAGTGCTGACAGAGTGCAGCCTCTTCCCGAATTCTTGACTCCAGTCCAAGCCAAAGCAGGATCCAGATAGTCACAGCGATTAACGAAGAATGTCCCCGTTTCCAACTGCTCACCCAAAGAGACTGCAGCATCAATATCCCGGGTAAATACCGAGGCTGTCAGCCCAAATTCGCTGTCATTCATCAGTTTGATAGCTTCTTCATCAGAGCTGACTTTTTGGATACCGACTACCGGACCAAAGCTTTCTTCAGTCATTACGCGCATGCTGTGGTTAACGTTACTGAGCAGTTGTGGGGCCAGATAAGCGGTGTCAGGTTTATTCTGTGGGAAGTCTGAGGGGTCAATATGGGCAATGGCGCCCTGCTCAATCGCTTCTGTAACCTGATTACGAACGAAGTCCGCAGCAGAGCTTCGAACCAGTGGCCCAAGGGTTGTTTCGGGATCATCTGAGCGGCCCAGTTTATACTGCTTAACCAGAGTGATCGCTTTCTCTAAAAAAGCATCGTGAATTGATTCATCCACATAAATACGCTCAATGCCGCAACAGGATTGGCCTGAATTGAAGAATGCGCCATCAATACAGGTTTCTACCGCATGGTCCAAATCTGCATCAGCCCGCACATAAGCAGGATCTTTGCCCCCTAATTCGAGACCAACACCGATAAAGCGCCCCGCTGCAGCACGTTCCACCATGGCTCCACCAGGTACTGAACCGGTAAAGGCTACGTAGTTAATTTCCGGGGATTGAATCAACTGCTCGGTATCGTCATGGGTTAAATGCAGATACTGAAATACCCCCTCAGGTAAACCGGCTTTTGTAAAGGCTTCAGCGAAGCGCTCTGCACATAAAGGGGTTTGGGCCGAGTGCTTCAATACCACGGTATTACCGGCCAGGATGGCAGGAACAAGCGCATTAACTGCGGTCAGGTAGGGATAATTCCAAGGAGCGATAATGAAGGCCACTCCTAATGGTTCACGTTTTATGTAGCGGGAAAATCCTGGCTTTTCAGCAACTTGTACAGGTTTTAGTGCTTCTTCTGCTGCTTCAATCATAAAGCGAGCCCGTTCCTCGACACCAGCAACCTCCCCTGCGGCATAGCGAATAGGGCGCCCCATTTGCCAACACAGCTCTTCGGCAATCGCATCGGAATTAGCGACAAATGCATCTATTGCGCGACTGCAAAGCGCCGCCCGTTCCGACAGAGGTGTTTGGCTCCAAGTCTGCTGCGCCTGGCTGGCACGTTCCAGAGTCTGCCGTATGCTTTCTTTAGTTGCATAGGGGCGTTCAACATAGACAGAGTTATCAATAGGGCTGACGGTTTTTTGTACTTCGGACATATCAGGTTCTCTTTTCAAGGTGCCGAGACTCACAGGGTTCCTGCACTGCCTCACAGTCTTGAATTACTTGTTTTGTAACTTAAACAGCTCGACAGCAATCGGTTCTGACGGTGATCAGATTGCTTCAGGGCTGCTAAATAATTTCAAAGTAGCGATTCATCTCCCAGTCAGAGATGTGTTTGCGAAATTCTCGTTCTTCCCATTCTCTGGATGCTGCATAGTGTTCAACAAAGGGATCTCCGAACATTGTTCGAGCGGCTTCAGAGGATTTTAGACGTTGGGCAGCATCCCAAAGAGTACGAGGTAAGGCCAGTTCTTCCGGGTGACACTGATCGTAAGCGTTACCTTTAATCTGGGCTTCAGGTTCCCATTCCTGCATGATTCCATAAATCCCTGCTGCCAACGCCGCAGCAAGGGCCAGGTACGGATTGGCATCTGCAGAACCGAGGCGATATTCAACGCGTTGTGATTTTTCACTTCCTGGAATAACCCTTAGAGCGGTAGTTCGATTTTCCACTCCCCAGGTGGCGTCCGTTGGCGCCCAGAACCCTGGGATCAGACGAGTATAACTATTGACAGTCGGAGCGATCATACACAGAAATTCTGGCATCAGGCGCTGTTGGCCTGCGAGGAAATGACGCTGAATCTTACTGATGTTGTGTTTTTGGCTAGGGTCGTAAAAAGATGAACCGGAACCGTCACTATTGCGCAGAGATATATGAATATGGCCGCTTTGTCCCGGATAATCAGCAGACCACTTGGCCATAAATGTAGCCATCATGTCATTACGCTGGGCTAAGACTTTCATAAAGGTTTTAAACAGCGCTCCTTTGTCCGCTGCATTCACCGCACTATCGACTGTAATGGCAGCTTCAAGTACGCCTGGACCGGTTTCCGTGTGTAAACCTTCAATGGGGAAGTCCATGGTTTCCGACATGGCTAGAATCTGTTGGTAAAGCTCGGCATGGACGGAGTTTCGGAGCATGGAGTAGCCAAACCAGTCCGGGGTGATCGGCTCCAGATCCTTATAGCCTTTTTCTCGAATACTCTTGGGCGTTTCATTAAACATAAAGAACTCATACTCAAGGGCTGCAAAGGCATCGAAGCCCAGTTCTTTTGCTTTATCAACGACTTTTCGGAGTGTGCCCCGAGGGCAGAGTGATTCAGCTGGTCCTTCGAATTCGCCCATAAACAGCAGCATGCCATCTTCAAAGGGGATTTCCCGACAGCTTTCAGGTAGCACCCGTACTGGTGCATCAGGGAAGCCTGTGTGCCAGCCGGTATAGCTGACATTATCATAGAGCTGATCTTTAGAATCCCATCCCAAAACTACGTCACAGAAAGCAAAGCCGTTTTCCAGAGAGGAAAAAAACTTGGCTTTACTCATATATTTTCCGCGCATAATGCCATCATTATCAAAAACGCCGACTTTAACGTGGGTCAGGCCGCGTTCTTCAACAATGGCTTTGGCGTCTTCAATGGATTTGACGTCTCTTGGATTTAACATGATCCATCCTCAAATGCTGTTCGTTGACTCTTTTTGTTTTGCTGTCTGTGATTAGCATGGCAGCTGGCCCTGTTAGTTCCAAGCCGAGCTGGCCAGGTTTTAACTGGGTTATTGTTCTAAGCTCTGGCTCTCTTCATTGATCTTTAGATGCCCAGGAAAAGATCTATGGCCGCAGAGTGTGAACCTCTGTCTGTCATCTATAAAAAGGCTCAGCATTCTTCTCTTTCGGCTGGAGCTTTGTTGCTCTATTGCCTATGAAATCGTAAAAATTAAGTTCTGAAAAATGATCTATGAATTTTATTGGAATTCGCCTGCCAAGGATATTCATCAACTTTTATACCCTGGCAGAATTAATACTAGGGGGGGTGAAAAATCCCTGCAAACACAATCAGTTCCAGCGAAGCCCTAGTATTAGAAATGCTAATACTAGGGCTTAAAACCGATATTTATCCGCGACACTCTGTTGGGAAAAAACAATTTCTGCTTATCTCTAAGGTTGCTCTGTAACTATATTTTTGGGCGATAGCCACGGTCGTGGAGGGGGCTGCAGAAACTGTCAGGCATATGCTTAGGGCTGGGAAAGGGGATACGCTCTTTGTGCTAAAGACTTTCCTTATTATCCGACCATCTGACAACAGAGGTTGTTTGCTGACTGGTTGGAAAGCCGCGGAATTATAGATCCTTTACAAGGCGCTCTATGGTTTGCGCTGAAACAACGCCAGCTGTTTCCCTTCTTTGCTGAAGGTTGCTTGATCCGTTGTAATACTCAGTTGGTAGGTGTCTGGGTTTTCAGGATCATTGGCCGTTGCGCACTGCATCTTCATGATATCGGCGGCGGTGGCTTGCCAGAAACAGCCTAACAAAGGTTCTTCCTGATTTTTTGCTAATACTGTGGCTGTACCATCATATTGAACTTTTAGCATCCAGTATCCTGAGGGATTAGTGCTTTTAGCTTCCCAGATGCCTGTTCCTGGATGCCCGCTACAGCCACTAATAAGCAGTAATGCCGTCATCACGGCTGCTGGCAAGCATATTGAATTTGTTTGCTTTTTCCAGCGGGAACGGCGAGCGTTTAAAATACGGGAACCCTCTATGGGAGTGGGTGAGCTTGAGAGAGCCATCTTGGTGTTTGCTTTAGGGATCATCAGGATAAATCCGTTGTAAAAGGGGCGCAAATGTCATTCTGAGCATCGTCGGCGTAACAAAGCTGCTTGATAATATCCTGGCAGTTTAAGGTAATGAAGGTGGAAACAACCTGTCCTGGCTCAAGTCTGTGGATCAGGCTGTTTAACTTTGATTAATTCTCTCTAGCTGAGGATCTCTTTACTGGGAAGGTTTTTAACCGGAGTTGCGGGCGGATTGCGCAAGAATAGACTCGAAGCCCTCAAATTGTGGTGGTCCCAGATAGATGCTTTTGGTTTGTTGGCTTTGTGTTCTGGCATTGGCGTGAGCTTTACGAAACTGTTCAGAGTGGGTCCAGGACTCAAAGTCATCAATACTGTCCCAGACGGTATGAGTCGCATAGAGACTGAACTCCTCTTTCTCCGGTCCCTTCAACAGGTGAAAGCTACAAAAGCCAGGAACGGTGTCCAGATATGACTCCCTTTGGCGCCAGATTTCCTCGAAAGCACTCTCCTGGCCAGGAACGATACGAAAGCGGTTCATAGCAATATACATTGAGTATTCCTGTGACGGTTGGGTTATCGAAGCCTGTCGGATGAGCTCTGTCAGAGACGAGCAGCTCATCCAGGCGATATAAGAGGTGTATAAATTATTGAGTACGAGAGCTGTTTACAGGTCGAGTGCACTGAGATCCAATTTTTTATCTTTGATTGGAGGACACCAGAAATAGCTACCAGTAATCGGCCGAGTAAAACGAAACAGTGCATCAACAGTACCGTCGTCTAATCCAAGCATACGCCTCATCTGTGCTTCAAAAGCTTCCAGTGATCGGCCAAAAGCAACAAACATTAACCCTGAGCCTGTTTCAGTCACCCAGGGCATCGAGCGTCTTAGCATAAAGGCTTCCGGGACAAAGCTCTCCTGAGCAGTACGTTTGACGTGGGCGGACTCAGGAGCATCGTCTAATTCCTCGTTATCACTTTTACGACGCCCAATGGTGTGATCCTGCTGAGTTTGGGGCATGGCTTCGAAAGCATCGAGGTCATGCAGCCACTGTTGTACGGCGACAAAGCTGGAGCCTTGAAGGGCTTCAGGCTGGTGAGCGATGGCGGCTTGTACCGCATCTTCTCCTTCAGGGTTTTCTGTGCCATCTTCATATCCCGTCAGGTCCTTTCCACCCTCGTGGACAAAGGCGTCTGTAACCTGTTCGAGTTCCAGAACTTCCGCCAGTTGATATTCAATGATTCGGCTTCGGTGCAGCAGTTCACCTCTGTCTACACCGCGGAGCCATATCCACAGGGCTGCGGGAGTTGATGGAACATCGATACCCTGATGGGTTAATGCCGGGAACGGATGCAGGCCCGGTAGATCGGTCCCTAGTTGTTGTATAAGGGACTGGCCTAAACCGATAACAAGATCTTTTTGCTGGGGAAGGTTTTCTATCGCGCTTCTTAGCTGATCAGCAGGACTATCTGGCCGCAAAGTGAAAAACAGGTACCGGGCATTGGCCGGAAGTGGTTCCATAATTCCTTGCTGCACCATGGTCATATTCTGTTCCTGTCTGAATGTCTGTTGTATTGAGCTTGAGGCTAAAATAATCGCTCCATTTTTGTAAGAAGGCAATAACAGTACAGGGATTTTAGTTTTCTCAGAGGAATGATAATACGTATATGTCCCGTTGGAATGTGCTGTTGATGGATTGGGTTCATGGGGCGAAGAGTACTAATGTGGTCGTTGCTGATAGAAGAAGGCGCTGTAGAGATCATGGGCTGAACTGTTTAATTTTATCAGGTTGAGCCTAGTAAAAGCTTCTGAGTTGCCAGATCCTGTTGTTTGCGGCGGGCATAGACTTTCATTTCTTCTGAACAGGAAAGTTGATCCAGGCTCTCTGGAAGTTGTGCTCCGGCGCTGATGAGCGCACCAACAAGAGCTGTTTTTTCCTGTTGCAGCAATACCTCAAGAGGAGAGCTGTTGTTGCTGTTTCGAACATTGATGTTACCGCCATGCTCTATTAACCGGGTTATCAGCAATAACTTCAGGTTGTCATCTTCAATATCCAAGCAGCAGAAAAAAGCAGAGCCTGCTTTGGCATTAGCATTTATACCCTGTGACAATAGTGTTGTCAGAAGGGCCAGCGGAGCTTCTTTTGACTGGATTGCTAAGGACATCAGTGACAGCTGATCGGCATCCGCTGTGGGCAGCTCTGCTCCGGATTCGAGCAATAGTGCAAGGCATTCAGGATCCTGCTTTATTAGCGCGCAGATAATCGGGAGCTGAGGGGAAGTATCCTCTGTCAGGGAAAAGGCCTGATTAGTATTTGCTCCTTTTCGAATTGCTTTGAGCAGCTCACCAGGACTATTGTTGCCTAACGCCTTTCTAAGTGCATGGTCTGCCCTTTTTTGTCTGAATTCAGTAAGCAACGGTATCTATCCTTTTAAGGAGGTCCTGCAGTACTTGCGTTAACTGCTTTTCCTGCATTGACGCCTTAGTCAAACAGGTGGATTTAATAAGTCAGCCAGCACTAAGGTGAGATCGTAGCGTTTCAGGTAATGGGGTTGATTGCTCAGTGGCAAAGTCAACCCAGACCATCTTTACTCTACCTGTGCCACATAATGGACGCTCAGAATCGGCGATATAAAGCTTATGGGAAATTTCAATGCTACTACGGCCCAGGTGTTCCACCTGAGTCCTGATTTCTATTGAGGCCGGATAGACAACTGATTTAAGAAAGTCACAACTGGCGCTGATAACAACGGGTCCTGTTGCCTGCTCATTAAGGTTTATTCCGAGTTCTTTTAACCATTGAATTCTTACTTCTTCCAGCAATCTGAAGTAGTTAACGTTGTTCAGGTGCCCGTAAGCATCCATATCTCCCCAGCGAATAGGAAGTGTGACGGAATGTTCCATAGTAATACCTCAGACAATGCAAGCCTGGTGCAACACAGTACTTCATTGATTTAGAGTGAGTGAATCCGGTCCGGAGTTGTTTATATGATTGAGCTACAAAGATAATATTTTTAACAGATAGATTCCCGTTCCCAAAGTCAGTATCGATCCAAGGGTCGTCAGGGCAACAATATTCGCTGCCAGCGTACCGTTCCCTCCCATGACTTTTGCCATTACGAAACTGGCGGCTGCGGTAGGGCTGCCAAACAGAACAAAGAGAATAGCTAATTCATTACCACGGAATCCAGTGAGATAAGCTCCAAAGGTCAGTAGTATGGGGAGGGTCACCAACTTCAGCAGACTGGCATGTATCGCGGGTTTTGAACTGGTACCTAAATATTTAAGGTCAAGTGAAGCGCCTATTGTCAGCAGTGCCAGTGGAAGTGTCAGGTCTGCAAAATAACTACCTGTGCTTTTCAGCAGCTCGGGCATCGGTAGACTCCACATTGAAAAGGGAAGGGCGGCGGCTACAGCCAGAATCAACGGATTACGGATAATCGAGATCAACAGCTGCTTCGGGTTTAAGCCTCCTTCATTTGACAGGCTTAGGACGATAATTGAAAGCACGTTGTAGAGAGGGATGATCAGAGCAAGCAGCAAAGCGGCCGGAGGTAACCCTGGACTTCCTAGCATGTTAAATACTACTGCCAGACCGATAATGCCAAAGTTTCCGCGAAATGCTCCCTGGGTAAACACACCTTGATCCGCTGGTGCTGTAATCAGCTTGCGGGTACAGAAATATATCAACAGTACAGCCAGACAGGTGCTGGTGTAGACATAGGTTAGTTGTCTGGCGCTGAACAACTGGAAGAAGTCAGCCTGAGCGACGCTCAGAAAGATTAATATCGGTAAGGTCAGGCTAAATACCAGTCGTGATGCCTGATCGACAAAGGTGGTGTCAATAACCTTCAGACGACGCAATAAAAAACCACTGATCAGCAGAAGAAAAATAGGTAAGACAATCTGTGCCGTCTCAGAAAGTGTCTGTAGATAAAAATTCAATGTCTGGCCTGATTGATAAGCAGTCTGTGTTGAATGGCCATATTACCTGAGATTAGATAATAAAACATGATAGATCTATATCATAAATAAACACATCAATACTTTGATTTGATGTGTTTATATTAATTTTAGATTATTTGTTTTCGATTTTTGACTTATCAAAAGTATAAATAGAAAATCAAATATTAGATGGTGAATCTTGGTAACAGCTATTCCCACAGGGTGCGGACACTGACAGCCAGTCATCGATATTCAGCTCAAAAGTCACGATGGTTGCAGGAGTAAAGTGAATTATTTCCCCGCTCAGAGAGGTGGCCAGTTCGCTTATGGTGGGGTTGTGGCCGATTAAGGCGAGGTGTTCAATGTGTTCCTCCTGGCTGCTTAACAGTTGAATTAACTGATTACTGTCTGCGCTGTACAGCGATCGATCAGGGTGCAGTATGTTATCCGGGTAATGTCGAGATCGTATCAGACTTTCTGCGGTTGACATGGCTCTTTTTGCGCTGCTGACGATGATCTTTTGCGGCGTCTTCGCAGGATTATAACGATCGGCTACACGAATAATATCCGCTTCCCCGCGGGGACTCAGAGGACGATCAAAATCGCTACAGTCAAAAGGAGTCTCAGCTTTAGCGTGACGAATCAAGGTCAGCAGTTTCATTGGCGCTCCGTTATAGAAGAATCTCGGGTCACTCTATTATTGGATATCTTTGGTAAGAAGCAAGAACTTATACTGGCTGTATGGCTGTTACAAAAAAGGCGGCCATTGGCCGCCTTTGGATTGAATGTTAACCTCGATTACCCGCCGAGGTAAGCGTTTCTGACTTCATCGTTAGTCAGCAGGCTGTGGCCTGTATCATGAAGAACAACACGACCATTTTCCAGAACATAACCTCGGTCTGCAATACGCAAAGCCTGGTTGGCGTTCTGTTCTACCAGAAAGATAGTGACACCTTCGTCACGTAGCTTCTGGATAATATCGAAGATCTGTTGAATGATAATCGGAGCAAGTCCAAGGGATGGTTCATCTAATAGAATCATCCGGGGCTTGGCCATCATCGCTCTTCCTATAGCTAGCATTTGCTGCTCGCCTCCCGACATGGTCCCGGCTCGCTGGAGAAAACGTTCCTGAAGACGGGGAAACAGCTCAAGAACGTGAGCCTGAATCTCATCGGACTCCTGCTTGTTCCTGAAATAAGCCCCCATATGAAGATTTTCTTCGACTGTCAGACCAGAGAAGACTCGACGACCTTCGGGTACAATTGCCAACCCTTCACGCATGATCTGGGCGGTAGGTATTCCGGTGATATCTTTACCGTCGAATACGATTTTTCCAGAGGATGCCTGCGGATCACCACAGATTGTCATCATCAGGGTCGTTTTACCGGCGCCATTGGCACCAATCAGCGTTACGATTTCACCCTTCTTAACCTCAACAGAGACATCATGAAGTGCTTGAATCTGCCCGTAATGGGTATTTACATTTTCAATTCGAAGCATCTTATTCCTCCCCGAGATACGCTTTGATTACGTCAGGATTATTTTTCACACTTTCTGGCGAACCATCGGCCAGAGGCGTGCCTTGAGCAATCACGTAAATGTGGTCGGAGATCCCCATGACCAACGACATATCGTGCTCAATCAGTAGCACTGATATTTCATGTTCGTCCCGTAGCTTGACGATCAGCTCGTCCAGTTCTTTGGTTTCGTTAGGGTTTAAGCCTGCAGCGGGCTCATCCAGCATCAGTAACTCCGGTTGGGTTACCATACAGCGAGCTATTTCGAGGCGGCGCTGCTGTCCATAGGCGAGGTTGTCAGCCTCCCGGTTAGCATGTTCCAGCAGGTCTACTTCTTTAAGCCAATAGGCTGCTCGATCCATCGCCTCTTCTTCAAGACGACGATAACTCGGAGTTTTAAACAGACCAGCTACGAGGTTGGTGTTCAGATGACGATGCTGAGCAACCAGCATATTCTCAATAACCGTCATCTTCTTGAACAGACGCACGTGTTGAAAGGTACGGACCAGTCCCTGTCGGGATATCTGGAAATCTTTCATTCCGGCAATCTGTTTGTTCTTAAACATTACACTGCCTTCCGAGGGTATATAGAACCCTGAAAGGCAATTGAATACAGTGGTTTTACCAGCGCCATTCGGGCCGATAACGGATACGATCTGTCGGTTTTTAACAGTCAGGTTGACGCCGTTTACCGCTACCAAGCCACCGAAGCGCATGGTCAGACCTTTTACATCAAGCAGTAGCTGACTCATTGTTGTTTCAACTCCAGGTGCGGTCGTTTCATGGGAACCAGGCCTTCGGGTCGCCAGCGCATCATCAGCACCATGACCAGTCCGAATAACAGCATTCGGTACTCAGAAAATTCACGAGCCAATTCTGGCAGAATGGTCAATACAATGGCTGCCAGAATAACACCGACCTGAGATCCCATCCCGCCCAGTACAACTATCGCCAGGATGATTGCAGACTCGATGAAGATAAAGGATTCCGGGCTGATAAAACCCTGTCGAGCTGCGAAAAATGATCCGGCAAAGCCTGCTGTGGAAGCACCGAGAGTGAAGGCAGAAAGCTTAATGGCGGTGCGGTTCAAGCCTAGTGAGCGGCACGCTATTTCGTCGTCTCGCAGGGCTTCCCAGGCACGGCCTATTGGCATTCGCATCAGTCGATTGATTACGTAGACGACAAAAAGCATCAGGATAACAGCAATAAGATAAAGGAAGATCACCTTATAGGAGCTTGAGTAATCGATCCCCATGAATTCATGGAAGGTCATGTTTCCTTCTTCTTTGGCGCGGCGGGTAAATTCCAGCCCAAACAGTGTTGGTTTGGCAATTCCGGAAATCCCATTTGGACCACCTGTCAGATTAGTCCAGTTATTTAACAGGATACGAATTATCTCGCCAAAGCCCAGAGTCACGATCGCCAGGTAATCACCCCGCAGCCGCAATACCGGGAATCCCAGCAGGAAGCCAAATAAGGCTGCCAAGCCCGCAGAGATAGGAAGGCACGCCCAGAAAGACAGTCCGAAATATTGGGATAACAGTGCGTAGGTGTAGGCTCCAACAGCGTAAAATGCGACAAAGCCCAGATCCAGTAGTCCTGCCAGCCCAACGACGATATTCAGGCCCAGCCCCAGCATAACGTAGATCAGCGTCAGAGTTGCAAGATCAACAGCACCCCGAGAGACCATAAACGGCCAGACCAGCAAGCCAACAACCAGGGCTGCAAACAGCCAGGGTTTTAGTATTGCCATTTTCTTTTCTTCTGGCAGCAGGTGGCCAATTTTAGGTTTGGGCAGGCTGCCAAAAGCACGATCTATCTGACCAGCAAATAACTGAGACAGAAATACAATGGCGATACCCAGACCAATCCAGGCCCATTGCTCAGTAGTGGCTCCAGTAACGGTCAGTTGAGTGCCTTCAGTGTTGAGTTTGACCCCAATCATCAGGCAGGCAAGTACCAACGCTATACCGGCGGCAAAAACGGCATTATAGAATTTCTTAGTCATTAGACTTTTTCCACCTCCGGCTTGCCCAACAATCCACTAGGACGGAACAGTAGAATCAGCACCAGAAGGCTGAAGGAGACTACATCTTTATACTCGGAAGGGAAGAAGGCTGAAGTCATGGCTTCTGTTACACCCAGTATCAAGCCTCCAAGCATGGCACCCGGTATTGATCCGATACCACCAAGCACGGCTGCTGTGAATGCTTTCAAACCGGCTATAAAGCCAACAAAGGGGTTTACCACACCGTAATATAATCCCAGCAATAACCCGGCGACAGCTGCGAGAGCGGCACCAATAACAAAGGTTAAGGCAATAATCTTGTTGGTATCTATGCCAAGCAGGTTGGTCATGCCCAGGTCTTCCGAGCAGGCTCGGCAGGCGCGTCCCATGCGGGAGCGAGAAATAAACAGTGTCAGTCCGCCCATTGCGACGAAGGTTGCAACCCAGATTATCAATTGCATATAGGAGAATGAGACTTCAAACAGGCTTGGGTCGCCGAAGGTCCAGCCGCCTGAAATCTGAGGAGGTAGAGCTACATCGCGAGAACCCTGGGACAATACCACATAGTTCTGTAGAAAAATGGACATGCCAATAGCAGATATAAGAGGGATCAGGCGATTTGAGCCACGAAGGGGTCGATAAGCTACGCGCTCTACCGTCCAGCCATAGGTGCTGGCGATAATCACGGCTAATAGTAGGGCAACCACCAGAATGAGGGGTAGGCTGACCATCCCCATTCCCATCAAGCCGGCGATGACGATAAATGTCACATAGGTGCCGATCATATAGATTTCGCCGTGGGCAAAGTTGATCATACCGATGATGCCGTAAACCATCGTGTAGCCGATTGCAATCAGGGCATAGGTGGACCCGATAGTCAGCCCGTTGATAAGCTGCTGTATCACATAGAGAGTTGTTTCTGTCATTTGTGGGGACCAGATAGTACAACACCCTTAAACCTTGGATCACAAGGTAAGGGTGTTTGGGGAGTTCCGTAGCCGTTCTCAATGGAGGTAGGGAACGACTGCTAACGTCCTGTTATTTAATTACTTTGCCGCAGTTTTGCTACCGTCAGCATGCCAGTTGTAAACAACAAAGGAGAATTCAGTCAAGTCACCTTTATCATCGAAGTCAAGGTCACCGGTGGTGGTCTTGAAGGTGTTGCTACGGATGTAATCAGCCAGTTCTTGAGTATCAGTAGATCCGGTTGCCTTCATTGCATCGGTCATAACCTGAATGGCTGAATAAGCTGGGAAGACAAAAGGTCCGGTTGGATCTTCGCCTTTATCACTAATAGCTTTAACCAAAGCCTGGTTGGCAGGATCCTGATCGAAGCTTTGTGGCAGGGTAACCAGCAGGCCTTCAGAAGCTTCACCAGCGATCTTGGAGATATCCGGGTTGCCGACACCTTCAGGTCCCATAAACTTGGCATCAAAGCCTTTCTCTTTGGACTGACGCAGGATCAGGCCCAGTTCTGGGTGGTAGCCACCGTAATAAACGAAATCCACGTTGTTTTTCTTAAGCTTGGCGATCAGCGCAGAGAAGTCTTTATCACCTGCAGTTACACCTTCAAACATGACCGGTTTGATGCCGGCCTTTTCTACTTCATTTTTGACAGAAGTCGCCAGGCCTTCACCGTATTGCTGTTTGTCGTGAATAATAGCCATATTCTTTGGCTTTATCTTATCGATTACGTACTGGGCTGCAAAGGGTCCCTGCAGGCTATCCAGACCGATAGTCCGGAAGATCATCTGATAGCCTTTTTCAGTAATCGTTGGAGAAGTGGAGGCTGCGGTGATCATCAGTACGCCTTCTTCTTCATAGATATCAGAAGCAGGCTCGGTTGAGGAGGAACATAGGTGTCCAACTACGTGCTGTACACCATCGTTGACGATTTTGTTGGCAACAGCTACTGCTTGCTTGGGATCACAGGCATCGTCATAGATAACGCCTTCCAGCATCTCTCCGTTAACACCACCTGCCTTGTTGATTTGTTCAATGGCGGCCATTACACCAATTTTTTGCATGTCTCCATACTGAGCAACAGGGCCCGTTGCAGGTCCAGCGAGGCCAATTTTTATATCTGCTTCGGCTACGGTTGCGCCTAGCATCAGAGCGGAAACACTAAGACCCAGAATCGTTTTTTTTAAGTTCTTCATTCTCGACTTTCCCGTCATATTCTGATTGTTATCTGGCAAGCTTTGGTGCTGCCTGCGCTTATTTTTTCGGTGACTGTCCGTCTGTAAACAGTTGAATAGAACCTGTCACCAGAAATAGGCTGTAACCTTAACTTCTTCCGATTGGGGAAAGCAAATATTTTTACAGCTGTCAATTATAATGATCGCTTGTGATGAGTAATATTGACGAGTGTTAAATATAATCCTCGGCAGGTTGATTTTTCGCACAGATACATTGATCTACGTGTAAATATGGTCTCAGTTTTTTGAGTCTGATGTTTACCGGTTCCGTTGCTTCGGTATTTACCCACCGTGTTCTTTCTATCTATAGGGATAAGGAAAAAATGATGGAGATAAGGAAAAAAGTCACTTCATAGTGGAAAGAATACAAAAGTAGCGAAAAACTGAGACGGACATGTTGACACCGTCGCTGGATGGGGTAATATGCCGACCTCTTCGCGGAGGGGTGGCAGAGTGGTCGAATGCACCGGTCTTGAAAACCGGCGTGGGTTAATAGCCCACCGAGAGTTCGAATCTCTCCTCCTCCGCCATTTTTTGATTGATCCTCGATAGCTCAGTTGGTAGAGCAGTAGACTGTTAATCTATTGGTCACAGGTTCGAGTCCTGTTCGAGGAGCCATCAAAGTGAGACGGCATACCAACGTCGTCGAAAGCGAAATTCGGTTAATATGGGTCGTTAGCTCAGTTGGTAGAGCAGTTGGCTTTTAACCAATTGGTCGGGCGTTCGAGTCGCCCACGACCCACCATCGAATTTCACTTGTAGCCTTGGTTGTACTTCTTTTGTGCACAGGGTAATTGGGCGGGTCGTTAGCTCAGTTGGTAGAGCAGTTGGCTTTTAACCAATTGGTCGGGCGTTCGAGTCGCCCACGACCCACCACTCTCATATCATTGATATCTCTCGCTGAAATCTGGCATCGCTGTTATTGAGTTGTTTTTACTAAAGCACTCATCCGTTTTCTGTTTGATTGAAAAAATCCTACTTATCCATAAACTAAGCATTCTCTGGATGCCTTTTTTCGTGACCGGTCTTTATTTTGGTTGTGATCTCCTGTTGCTGACCGGGTGTGGCATGAGGAGTGGTGCCCTTGGGTTGTTTATCGTCATGCTGAAGTTGTTTTATCGCGTAAGGATCGTTTTTTTGTAAGGGGAAGGCTATGAAGTTGGGCATGTTTCTTGTTATTGCTGTTCTGTTGAGCGGGTGTGCGTCAGTGATGGAGGTAAAGCAGGATGTTAATATCTGCTATTTCGGTGAGATCTATGCGGATGCATGTCAAAGCGTAGAGGTGGCAGATGATGAGAATCTGGTTTGTATTGATATGTCCACGCAGGTGGAGTTTGAGATTATGGATTGTGATCTGATGTTGAATAAGTCGAGGTCAGGTTCTTAGTCGCTATCAGTTCTTGTCGGTGTTGTATTCGATTGCAACAATCTCGTAGTACTTGGTGCCTGAAGGCGTTATAACCTGCACTTCATCGTCGATGGATTTTTTCAGTAATGCTTTGGCCATTGGCGAATCTATACTGATCATTCCGTTCTCCAGATCGATTTCGTCAGGGCCTACAATCCGGTAGCGGTGTTCCTTGCCGTTTTCGTCTTCAAGGGTTACCCAGGCAGCGAAATATATTCGCGATTGGTCTGTCGGGGGGCGGTAAACAACCTCAAGCTCTTCCAGGCGTTTATCTAAAAAACGAACTCGCCGATCAATTTCCCTTAGTTGTTTCTTGCCGTAAATGTACTCGGCATTTTCGGATCTGTCGCCCTGGGCGGCGGCTTCCTGTACTGACTGCGTTACTTCGGGTCGCTTTACTTTCCAGAGGTATTTCAGTTCTTCTCTAAGGCGGCGCTCTCCTTCGCTGGTGATGTAGTTCGAGCCTCTGCTTCTGGGTGGACGATATCTGCCCATGTTGATTTATGCTCCGTCTGTTGTAGGTTGTCCGGTAACGCGAAAGTGCGTTTATAGCTGTCGCTTCAGCGCGCTAGTGTTGGTGTATCTGTCTAAAAAATCAATGTGATTTTTCATGCTCTGTTGTTTATAAGCGGTTGTTTGGGGCGTAGCTTACGGTGTTGTTTAAAGCGATGAGGTTGTGTTTTAGGCTGCTCGCTCTTGAACTAGACTGAATGAAGCAGTGGTACGGGTGTTGCGAGCTGATGCCAGATACGCAGATTGGGGGTTAAAGAAATCGAACTGCTGGCCGATCTTTGCACTGTCTATAATCTGCTATCGGCTTGCTGGCATTGGTTTTATAGATCCTTTATGACTTTGGGGTAGTTTTATTGAAAGCTAACGAAATTGTTCATGCTCGCATAGATGCCCTGACGGGAGGGCTCGGTAGTGCGATCCGTAAAACGGACGGGGCGCAGTTTGCTCTGATGCTGAGCATGATCTCGGAGTCTAAGCACCTTGTTTCTCATTTAGAGGCCGCTTCTCAGGATTCCCTGCCTTCTGAACAGGTCGAGAGTCGTGATGAGTTATATACCTCTGAGGTGGTTGGGCGTTTGAACAATGCCCTGCGCAAAGGAAACATGGGGGATTTACAGTTGTTGATCAGCTGGTTGGATACGGTCCCCCTGGAGGGGCGCCAAAGGCCTGTCCAAAGGGGGGCTGAAATTGGAGAAGGGAATGTGCCTTTGAGTCAGGCGGCAGTGTTGGCCGGGCGTTACAGTATGCTGGAAGAGATCAAGGACTCTCGGCTTCGTGTTGCGGCCTGAATGGTGAAAGGTCAGCCAATCTTAAAGTAAAGTTCCTCCGCTGGTTTTTTAAGTCTTCCAGATGATATTTTTTTCACCTTCGCTATCAATCGCGATCCATTCATCAGGCTCATCTCCGTCATTCCAGCCGGATGCAATGCAACGAGTTTCCTTGGAAAAATACTGATAGGCTTCGCGAGCGCAATCAATATCCTGTGCCCAAGGGCTGGCGTCTGACTCAAAAAGTATGCTGCTGAATGCTTTGGATGCATTTTCTACAACCATGACGGGAATTTGCTGATCGCTGTGGGTGATAAGGTAGTGCTTAACTTTTCGGCTTTGTTTTAGGTTTTCAATAGAGTCGAATCGCTGTTTTAACCAAGTCTCTATTTGCTCTATAGGGACGGATTTTAGATAGATTTCGATATCCGGGTGGTTACTTTGGGGGCTGGTTTTAGTCATCATTGATAAACTTAAAAATCCTGAGAATGCTGAGGCAGATATAGCCGACGGCTGCTAGTATACCGCCTGCTGCGCTAAACAGTAGCCCAATTAGTGCGCTTATTTCCTGAAGAAGAGAGCTGTTCAGAAAATGCTCTGAATAGAAGATAAGGCCGATGCCTAAAAAAAACAGGCTGGCGCCAGACAGCAGTATATTCAGGTTCTGACGTTCCTTTCCTGCCTGCTCAAGAAGGAACTGTCTAAGGCTTCTTCCTGGCTTGTTGGTGTTTTGATTGGTGGTTTTCTGGTTTGATCTTTTTGCTGATGAAGTGTTTTTCTCTGCAGGGGGGCTTTTGTGCTCCTGGTTATTCCTGTTTTCAGGTGTCTGGTTGCTGGTTTTCTTCTGATTGCTCATGGGTGAGGGCTGAATACAGAAAGTTGAATATCGATACTTAGCTCTAGATGTTCGAGGTGGTCTAGCTTTTCCCGCGCTTCGGCTGGCGCGCGCCACTGGTGAGGTGTCATTGCCAGCAGCTCTTTGATGCTGTGATTGTTGCAAAGGTTGAAGTGGTGTCGGACCGTTGTTTTCTCTGCTAGGTCAAAGTATTCAGAAAGCTTGCGGGTCGGGTCAAAGCTGTTGCGGATGACCTCAGTGTAGATAAGTTCTCGCAGTTCTATCAGGTGATCCGGTCCTGTGCTGGCTACAACCAGCGCCCCTTTGGGTTTTAGCAGGCGGTGAAACTCGCCGGGAGACAAGGGAGTGAACAGGCAAGTCATCAGATCCAGGCAGTTGTTGGGGAGAGGGGTGTCGGCTCCTGAGGCAACAATCCAGGAAATCTGTTTGCTGCGTTGACTGGCAAGGCGCACGGCATCTTTCGATATGTCCAGTCCGATGATATCGGTTTCCGGTCTGGTTGTGCTGTTATCAGTGAGGGCTCTGGATAGCTTCTCGGTGTAGTAACCTTCCCCGCAGCCGCAGTCGAGAATATGCAGTTGATCGTCCTGGTCCGAGTCTGTCTTCTCGGTAGCAGATAACGCTAGCTTGTTTATTTCGTCGGCGATTGGTTGGTAGTGGCCGAGGTCAAGAAAGCTTCGGCGCCCCTGCACCATCTGCAAGCTGTCTCCTGGGGCGCGAGATCGTTTTTTCTGTGCCGGAAGCAGGTGATAATAACCCTGTCTTGCTCTGTCAAAGCAATGGTTGTTGGTGCAGCTGAGGCTGTTTCCATCGGGTCTGAGCACCGTGCGGCATAGTGGGCAGCGTAATAGCGTCGAGGCTTTCATATTTGGTCAGAGTCGTCTTTTAAGTGAGTAGTCGAGCCATAATGTTTTCGTAGAGCTCTGACAGTATATCCAGATCTTTTGCTTTGACGTGCTCGTTTACTTTGTGAATGGTGGCGTTGCAGGGGCCCAGTTCAACAACCTGGGCTCCAGTTGGAGCGATAAACCGTCCATCAGAGGTGCCGCCGGCGGTTGAAAGCTCGGTTTCCTTCCCGGTAATTACTTTAATACTCTCCTGGCAGGCGGTTACCAAAGCGCCTTCGCTGGTCAGGAAGGGGCTGCCGTTGAGTATCCATGTGAGTGCAAAATCAAGGTCGTGAGCCTCAAGGATCTGCTGTGTTCGGGCTTTGATTTGCTCCGCTGAAATCTCAGTAGAAAAACGCAAGTTGAATTGAACTTTCAGGTCTCCCGGTACGACGTTGGTTGCACCGGTACCGGCATGAATGTTTGAGATCTGCAAGCTGGTGGGGGGAAAGAACTCGTTACCATCATCCCAGATTTCGGTTGATAGCGCTGCTAATGCGGGTGCTGCCAGGTGGATGGGGTTTTTTACCAGATGTGGGTAAGCAACGTGTCCCTGAACTCCGTGAATCGTTAAGTCTCCGCTGATGGAGCCCCTGCGGCCATTTTTAATGGTATCCCCGGTAAGGCTGGTACTGGAAGGCTCGCCGACAATACACCAGTCGATTTTTTCATTACGGGCTTCCAATACGTCGATGACGCGAGTGGTGCCATTGATAAAGGGACCCTCTTCGTCTGAGGTAATCAGTAAGGCGATTGACCCCTGGTGGTCCGGATGGTTGGAGATAAACCTTTCAAGTGCTGTTATAAAGGCGGCAATACCGCCTTTCATGTCAGCGGCGCCACGACCGTAAAGATTGCCGTTCTCCAGTGTCGGCGTAAACGGGGGGTGTTGCCATTTGTCTTCAGGGCCGCTGGGGACTACATCTGTATGACCTGCAAAACAAAAGAGCGGTCCTTCTGTTCCGCGTCTAGCCCAGAAGTTGCTTACATCGGCAAAGGGCAGAAGTTCTATCTCAAAACCAAGAGATTTTAACCGTGCGATCATCAGATCCTGGCAGCCGGCATCTTCAGGTGTTACGGAGCGGCGAGCTATTAAATCCATTGCCAGTTGTAGAGTTGGAGAAGTATTTTGCATGAGTCTTCGTGCGTCCGTATGAGGGTGTGGGCGAGCCGGATATTTGGATACTGATCCATTGGGTCAGTGTGTGGGTTTTACATTAGCCCCAGATCGAGACCGATCATTATTAGTGTGGTCACCGGAAGTACTGCTGTCGACTTTTCCATTATTAAGGCTGGCAATGAAAAAGTCTTTTGGCGGGGAAAGGGTTAAATATTCCTAGCGCAGCAGGTTCGAAAGTTTAGGGTCTGGATCATCCGATTCACGGAAAATCAGCGCTATATTGCCAATCTCCTGGATTAATTCGGCCTGTACCTGCTCGCAAAGTTCACGGATAAGTGCTTTTTTTACTTTACGATCTCCGACGTTGAACTTAATCTTAATGAGTTCATGATCTTCGAGGGCGCGATCAACTTCGAGCTGAACTCCTTCTGAAAGTCCTTTGTCGGCGACTGTAACAAGAGGGTTTAAATTGTGGCCAATGGTTCGGTATTGCTTTTTTTGCGTGGCTGTTAAGCTCATAATAGAATAATCAACCTTTTGATGGGAACGGAACAGCCCGTTGCCTGTTACTTAAATACGGTATTCTACCTTAGGAGGCTGTCGGACTTAATACTGATCTGGTGTGGAAAGCCAATTTTGGTCATATTTTCGCCTTTTTGTTACTGATTAGCTGGCTATTCATTCTAAAAAGGCTAAATTTGCATCCCGTTTCCCTTTGTTTTTCAATGATTGGCTACGGTTGGCAGGCGCTTCCAATCTGTTTGGCAGGCTGGCATAAAGACATTTGGAGCGACTAGAGGCCGAGAAATTTTGCAACGACTAGAGACCGGGAAAATATAGTGGCACGATCAAAGAGCAGCGGAAGTTGGTTGAAGGAACATTTCGACGACCACTATGTCCAACGGGCGAAGGATGAGGGTTATCGTTCTAGAGCGAGTTTCAAACTACTGGAGCTTGATAAGAAAGATCGCCTTTTTCGGCCAGGTATGACTGTTATTGACTTGGGAGCGGCTCCTGGGGGTTGGTCTCAAGTAGCTGCGCAGCTTGTTGGCGATGATGGTAGAGTGATTGCGTCTGATATTCTTCCTATGGACGCTATAGCTGGAGTGACATTTGTACAGGGAGACTTTACAGAGGCTTCAGTGTATGAATCTATACTGGAAGCGGTAGATGGGCGTCCTGTTGATCTTGTAATTTCTGATATGGCCCCCAATATGAGTGGAATGGCGTCAATAGATCAGCCAAAGGCAATGTATTTAGTAGAGTTGGCGTTGGATTTGGCCAGGCAAGTACTGAAGCCAGAGGGGGTAATGCTGGCTAAGGTGTTTCAGGGGGAAGGGTTTGACGGCTTGCTGGCTGAGATGAAGGACAGTTTCAGCAAGGTTCAGTCTCGAAAGCCGGACTCCTCTCGTGCTCGGTCACGAGAAATTTATCAGCTCTGCCGTGGATTTAGATCTTAAATCCGGGTAGAAAAATAGGCGGGCGGTGCGATGGTGACTGATCACCAGTAAACCGTTACCGATGATGAGGTTGCAGAGGTACATCTCTTGAATGATATGGCAAAGAACCTGGTGCTTTGGCTGGTTATAGCCGCGGTATTGTTAACGGTGTTTAATAACTTTAATACCGAGGTGGACGCGAACAAGCTGAGTTATTCCCAATTTATTGAAAAAGTCAGGAGTGATCAGGTTACCAGTGTCCTGGTAGAAGGCTACACAATTAAAGGTGAGCTGCAGGGAGGAGAGCGTTTCGAAACCGTTCGTCCGGCATTGCAGGATCCTAAATTGGTTGATGATCTTTATAACCACAATGTGACCATTGAAGGAAAGCAGCCTGAGCAGCAAAGTATTTGGAGTCAGTTGCTTGTAGCCAGCTTCCCTATTCTGGTGATTATTGCGGTGTTTATGTTCTTTATGCGGCAAATGCAGGGAGGCGGAGGCGGTAAGGGCGGCCCGATGTCCTTCGGCAAGAGCAAGGCTCGATTGCTTAGCGAAGACCAGATTAAGACTACCTTTGCTGATGTTGCTGGTGTTGAGGAAGCAAAAGAAGAAGTTCAGGAGCTGGTCGAGTTTTTGAAGGACCCGGGTAAGTTTTTGCGCCTGGGTGGTCATATTCCCAAGGGGGTTCTGCTTTCCGGTTCTCCTGGTACCGGTAAAACTTTGCTTGCAAAAGCTATAGCCGGTGAGGCTAAGGTCCCCTTCTTCTCTATTTCTGGCTCAGACTTTGTTGAGATGTTTGTCGGGGTCGGTGCATCCCGAGTCAGAGATATGTTCGATCAGGCCAAGAAGCAGGCGCCTTGCATTATCTTTATTGACGAGATTGATGCCGTAGGTCGTCATCGTGGGGCTGGTATGGGCGGCGGAAACGATGAGCGGGAGCAGACGCTGAACCAGTTACTGGTTGAAATGGACGGGTTTGAAGGTAACGAAGGTATTATTGTTATCGCCGCAACCAACCGTCCGGATGTCCTCGATAAGGCATTGTTACGCCCAGGGCGTTTTGACCGCCAGGTTGTTGTTGGCTTACCTGATATTCGTGGCCGTGAGCAAATCGTAAAAGTGCACATGCGCAAGGTTCCTCTGGGAGATGATGTTAAGCCTGATGTTATTGCTCGGGGGACGCCAGGCTTTTCCGGTGCTGATCTGGCTAACCTGATCAATGAGGCTGCTCTTTTTGCTGCTCGGGAAAATAAACGAGTGGTCAGTATGGAGCAGTTTGAAAAAGCCAAAGACAAGGTGATGATGGGGGCCGAGAGGCGTTCGATGGTGATGTCTCATGCCGAGCGATTGAATACTGCCTATCACGAGTCGGGGCACGCAATTGTTGGTCGTCTGGTGCCTGATCATGATCCGGTCTATAAGGTTTCAATAATTCCCCGAGGTCGGGCACTCGGGGTAACGATGTTTCTACCTGAAGAGGATCGTTACAGCCACAGTAAGCAGGCGCTGCTTAGCCAGATCTGTAGTCTGTATGGTGGTCGAATTGCAGAAGAATTGACGTTGGGAAGCGATGGTGTAACGACAGGGGCTTCGAACGATATTCAGCGGGCTACCCAATTAGCCCGGAGTATGGTCACAAAATGGGGGCTTTCCGATGAATTGGGGCCTTTGCTTTATGATGATGAAGATGCTGACCCTTGGGGAAGAGGGGCTGGGGCTCCGAGTAAGGGAGTCTCTGGAGAGACCAGCAAAAAAATAGATGAAGAAGTTCGTGCAATCATTGATAGTTGTTATGCTCGGGCCAAAGCTATTCTGGAAGAAAACAGAGATATTCTGGAATCAATGACGCAGGCTTTGATGAAGTACGAAACCATCGACTCCAAACAGCTGGATGACTTGCTGGCGCGCAGAGAGGTCCGTGCACCTGATGGCTGGGGTGATGACGATGATAAAGATGGAGCTTCTAAGGCATCCTCTGATGATGGTATTGATCCAGACGTACCTGAAGCAAGCGATGATGAGTCTGATCGGGGGTATGATATTGATCCCAACGCAACAGACAAGCCGTTGCATTGAGATAGCTGAGTAATATTTTAAAAGGCCAACCGCTAATGGTTGGCCTTTTTTGTATCTGGGGTTGGGTGGGAAAGTCAACGTTTAGTCACATCCTTTTGTCTGCCTTTTTCGACTCGTGACTGTATGTTTATGATTTTCAGCAATGAAGTGCTTTCAAGGTGTATGCAGTGCGTAGCCGTTGTCAGGTCTAGGTTTAGGAAAACTCATGGCTAATGAAATGATGCAATGTGGAAATAGAGGGTTGGCTCTGAGCCGTCCTCAGGTAATGGGGATTCTGAATGTTACGCCGGACTCATTTTCCGACGGTGGGCAGCTCTTGAAAAATGGAGGGCTGGATAGACAGAACCTGCTTCAGAGAGCTGCTGAAATGGTTGCTGCTGGTGCATCTTTACTGGATATTGGCGGGGAGTCTACCAGACCGGGGGCGCAACAGGTCAGTATTCAGCAAGAATTGGATCGCGTTATCCCTGCGGTGGAGTTGATTTCTTCGGAGTTGGATGTGGTCATTTCCGTGGATACCAGCTCCGCAGAGGTGATTACGGCAGCAGCGAAGGCTGGCTGTGGCATGATTAATGATGTTCGTGCCTTGACTCGAGAGGGGGCGCTGAAGGCTGCCGCAGCCACAAAATTGCCGGTTTGCCTGATGCACATGCAGGGGCAGCCGAAGACAATGCAGGCTGCTCCTGAATATGTTGATGTGGTCAAGGATGTCTCCTCGTTTTTACAGGAGAGAGTAAGACATTGTCAGTCGGCTGGGATTGATCGGGCACAATTGCTACTGGATCCAGGGTTTGGCTTTGGGAAGACCCTTGAGCATAACCTTCAGTTATTAAACAGGTTGCCGCAGTTGGCAGAATTAGGCTTGCCTTTGCTGGTGGGTACTTCTCGCAAATCAATGATCGGTCAGGTGTTGACCAAACCTGTAGAGGAGCGCCTTTTTGGTAGTCTTGCCACTGCGGTGCTTGCTATTGCAAAGGGTGCTTGGATAATTAGAGTACATGATGTGGCCGCGACTCATGACGCGGTTGCCATGACTTCAGCTGTACTGAATGAGAGTGTCCATAGCTAAGGTTAGTGTTTGATGGATTGTCGGTATCACTTACTGGGTGGATGCAATTGAACAAAGGGAGAGCGGTGTGAGTAGAAAGTATTTTGGAACTGACGGTATTCGTGGTGAAGTGGGAAAGTATCCGGTAACTCCTGATTTCGTTTTAAAGCTTGGCTGGGCGGCTGGCAAGGTGTTTTCCCGAAAAGGACGAAGCAAAATACTGATTGGGAAGGACACGCGTATATCTGGCTACATGTTTGAAGCATCGTTGGAAGCTGGTTTGTCTGCTGCTGGTGTTGATTCACTAATGTTAGGCCCTATGCCAACCCCGGCAATAGCCTATTTGACTCGAACATTCCGAGCCGATGCGGGAATTGTAATCAGTGCTTCCCATAATCCCTATCAAGACAATGGTATTAAATTTTTCTCTGCCAATGGTACCAAGTTGCCAGATGAGATTGAGCTGGCGATAGAAGCTCAGATGGACGTGCCCATGAGTACTGTTGATTCAGCTGGTATTGGTAAGGTGCGACGGGTGGATGATGCGGCCGGGCGCTACATTGAATTCTGTAAGGGTACTGTGTCGCGTAATATGACGTTGAAAGGGCTGAAGATTGTTCTGGATTGTGCTCATGGGGCTACCTACCATATTGCTCCCAAGGTGTTTTCTGAGCTGGGAGCCGAGGTGATTTCAATCGGTGTTTCGCCTGATGGTATCAATATTAATGAGGGGCATGGTGCGACTGCGCCTGAAGCTCTACAGCGTGTTGTAACGGCTGAAAAGGCCGATTTAGGCATTGCCTTTGATGGTGATGGTGATCGGGTGATTATGGTTGATCATCAGGGGGAAGTGGTTGATGGAGATGAGCAGCTGTTGATTATTGCTCTGGCGATGAAAGAAGAGGGACTTATCAATGGGGGGTTGGTTGGGACGTTGATGAGTAACTTCGGAATGGAGTTGGCATTAAAGGAACATGGAATACCCTTTGTTCGGGCGAAAGTGGGCGATCGCTATGTACTTGAAGAACTCGTTAAAAATGACTGGTTGATAGGTGGTGAAGCTTCTGGCCATATTATTTGCGGTAACCTGAACAGTACCGGGGATGGAATAGTCGCAGCGCTTCAGGTGTTGAGAGTTATGATCACCCAGGAAAAGACGCTTGCCGAACTTAAAGGTCAGATGAGTAAGTTTCCTCAGACCATCGTTAATGTGCGCTTGGTTGAAAAAGGGGATCCAACATTGCTGCCGAAGGTGCAAGAGGCTGTTCGTTCTGTTGAGGCGCGTCTAAAGGGTAAGGGACGTGTTCTGTTGAGGCCGTCCGGTACTGAGCCGGTTGTTCGGGTTATGGTTGAGGGAGAGGATGTTCATCTGGTTGACTCACTGGCGCAAGAGTTAGCAGGGGTTGTTGAGCAATCAGTCAGATAGGGAATTTATTTGGGAGCGGAGCTTGTAAGTTAGTGGTAACTTGTTTAAAATTCCGCTCCGCTTGAGGGATGGGAGAAGTCCGTGCGTAAGGCTTTAGTTGCTGGTAACTGGAAAATGAATGGCTCAAAGGAACAGGCTGAAGCGCTTGTTAAAGAGCTGATCGAAGGTTTTTCTTCTGGCTCCTGTTCTTTAGGTAAGCAAGCGGATGTGGCAATATGTCCTCCTGCTGTTTATCTGGATCGAGTATCTGGGTTGGTCGCAGGTAGTGATATAAAGTTAGGTGCTCAAAATTGCAGTGAATATTGCAGTGGGGCCTACACTGGTGAACTGTCGGCAGAGATGCTGGTGGACTTAGCGTGTCAGTATGTTATTCTCGGCCACTCTGAGCGTCGGGCGCTGTTTTCAGAGACGGATCAACAGGTTGCCAAAAAATTTGAAACCGCGAAAGCGAGCGGCTTAGTTCCTGTTCTTTGTGTTGGTGAAACACTGGACGAGCGGGAATCAGGTAAGACACTTGATGTTGTCTCCGCCCAGATTAATGCCGTAATCGATCATCTGGGTCAATCAGCATTCGATCGCGCGGTCATTGCTTACGAGCCGGTTTGGGCTATTGGTACAGGAAAAACAGCCAGCCCGGAACAGGCTCAGGAAGTACATAAAGAGATCCGATCTCAGGTCGCCGCTTCTAACCAAGTGGTTGCTGAAAAATTGCAGATTTTGTACGGTGGTAGTATGAATGCCAAAAACGCCCAGTCACTGATGGCAATGGCGGATATTGATGGTGGCCTGGTTGGTGGTGCATCATTGAAGGCAGAGGATTTTTTGACGATTTGCCAGGCGGCTAGTCGTTAGTTAGTAAAAGTTTGGTAAGGGCGAAAGAAGTCAGTCATGGAAACAACAGAAACATTAGTGCTTATTGCACACGTTATTCTGGCAGTTGCTCTGGTTTCACTGGTGCTGCTGCAGCAGGGTAAAGGTGCCGAGGCAGGAGCTTCCTTCGGGGGCGGTTCTTCCCAGACAGTTTTTGGCAGCCAGGGTAGTGGTAGCTTTCTTGGTCGTGTCACTGCATTTATTGCAACTGGGATTTTTTTGACCAGTTTTACATTGGCTGTTTTTGCAAAGCAAAAGGCAGACTCCATAGGCGATCAGGGTATACCTACAGCGGTTGTTGAAGAGTCCAAAGCTGTAGAGGTTCCTGATTTGGAAGAAATTTCAAAGCCAGCTGTTGACGGTGATGTACCTCCGGCTCAATAAAGATTGAAATGGTTCGGCACTCATCCTCAGGTGTTGACCGAGAATATTAAAACTCAGCCCTATTTTAATATAGGCAGTTGTTGAAGATTTGCAGATGTGGCGGAATTGGTAGACGCGCTACCTTGAGGGGGTAGTGTCCTATGGACGTGGGAGTTCGAGTCTCCCCATCTGCACCATACCTACCGGCTGTTTCTCTTGATAAGAAGTAGTCAAGGACCTATAATTCGGATCCGAATCTGAGGCTAGACCCGAGATTTAATACCGGATTTTGAGAGAGGCCCCTTTTTAGGGGCTTTTTGTTAGGTGGATGTTTTGTGTAATGCATTACAGCAGGCAGCACTTGCCTGTATGGATTGCGCTTGTACTCGAATAAATTGAGAGTGCAGGTGGATAGAAATGGGTCTTAGACCCATTTTTTGTTTGTAGCGAGAGGTAGCTGTGGCAACCAAATTAGAACAACTCGAATCATTAATAGCCCCGGTGGTATCCGGGTTGGGATTTGAGCTTTGGGGGATTGAGTATCTCTCACAAGGGCGCCACACGGTGCTGAGGGTTTTCATCGAGTCTGAAAATGGTATTCAGATTGATGATTGTGCAGAGGTCAGTCGACAGCTGAGTGGGGTATTTGATGTTGAAGATCCCATATCAGGTGAGTACAACCTGGAAGTTTCCTCTCCCGGAATGGACCGACCGTTGTTTACCCTGGAGCAGTACCTTCAGTACATCGGCCATAAGGTTCAGATTAAACTGCGTGTTCCCTTTGATGGGCGCCGTAAGTTTTCCGGATTGCTTAAAGGCGTAGAAGAAGACGAAGTTGTGGTCGAAGTCGATAGCCATGAATATCTGTTGCCGATCGATTCGATCGACAAAGCGAATATTGTTCCCCAGTTCTGAACAACGGGCCTGGTTGAAAGGTGAGGCAGTGGAATGAATAAAGAGATTCTCCTGGTAGTAGAAGCGGTATCCAATGAAAGGGACGTTCCTAAGGAAGTCATCTTTGAAGCGATCGAATTGGCCTTGGCTACCGCCACCAAAAAACGCTACGAAGAGGATGCGGATATTCGCGTAGTTATTGATCGGGCCACGGGAGGGTACGATACCTTCCGTCGCTGGGCCGTTGTGGCTGATGATCAGTTAGCTTTGTTGGGTACCGAGCTGACCTTAGAAGAGGCGTATGAGAAAGATCCTTCGCTTGTGGCTGGTGATATTTATGAAGAGGCCGTCGAATCTATCGCTTTCGGCCGTATAGCTGCGCAGACGGCTAAGCAGGTCATCGTACAGAAGGTTCGTGAAGCCGAGCGCGCTAAAGTGGTTGAGGAATACCTGGACCGTGTGGGTGAACTGGTTGGTGGTCCCGTTAAAAAGGTCACTCGTGATAATGTCATCGTTGATCTGGGTAACAATGCCGAAGCTTTGTTGGGCCGCGATCAATTGATTGGCCGTGAAACGTTCCGCATGGGTGACCGCGTTCGAGCTATTTTGAAGGAAGTTCGCAGTGAAGTACGTGGACCTCAGCTGTTTCTGAGTCGAAGCTGTCCCGAAATGTTGATTGAGTTGTTCAAGATCGAAGTTCCGGAAATCTCTGAAGAAGTTATTGAGATTCGTTCTGCTGCTCGTGATCCCGGCTCTCGTGCAAAAATAGCAGTCAAGACCAATGATGGGCGTATCGATCCTGTTGGTGCCTGCGTCGGGATGCGTGGATCACGTGTTCAGGCAGTTTCCGGTGAACTGGATAATGAGCGGGTGGACATCATTCTTTGGGATGACAACCCTGCTCAGTTGGTCATCAATGCAATGGCGCCCGCTGAAGTGGCTTCCATTGTTGTCGATGAAGAATCCCATTCCATGGATGTGGCTGTAGAAGAAGACAATCTGGCAATGGCTATCGGCCGCAATGGTCAGAATGTTCGTTTGGCAAGTGAATTGACGGGTTGGACCCTGAACGTCATGACCGAAGCGGATGCTGCCAGTAAGCAAGAACAAGAGGTTACGAGTGTCGCTGACGAGTTTATCAGGCACCTGGACCTTGATGAAGAGTTTGCCATGTTACTGGTACAGGAAGGATTCAGCTCCGTTGAGGAAGTGGCCTATGTACCGATGGAGGAAATGCTCGCGATAGAAGGTCTCGATGAAGAGATCGTCAATGAGTTGCGTACCCGAGCGAAAGATGCGCTTCTTAATATAGCTATCGCCTCTGAAGAGCAGCTGGAGCAAGCCGAGCCTGCAGAAGATCTGTTGACGATGGAAGGAATGGATCGTCATCTGGCTTTTGTGCTGGCCAGCAAGAATATCGTCACTATGGAAGATCTGGCGGAACAATCCATCGATGATTTGATGGAAATTGATGATATGGATGAAGAGAAAGCGGGTCAGCTTATCATGACCGCTCGAGCTCCCTGGTTCGAAGAGTAATCACGGGGACGGATAACAGGAGAACCAAAATGGCAGAAGTTACAGTAAAGCAACTTGCCGATGTGGTTGGCGTTCCCGAGGATCGTTTACTACAGCAGATGAAAGATGCCGGGTTGTCCCACAGCAGCAGCGCGGATATGGTGACTGAACAGGAGCGACAAGCCCTGCTTTCTCATCTCAAACGTAGTCATGGCGAGAGCGGCAGCTCAGAAGCCCCTCGGCGAATTACGCTGAGCAGAAAGACGACCAGCACGCTCAAAGTGGATGGTAGTGGCCGTAAGAAGGCGGTTAATGTAGAGGTGAGAAAGAAGCGCACTTATGTTAAGCGCGATGAGCCTACTGCGGAAGAAAAAGCTGAACAGGAAGCTAAAGCAGCTAAAGAGCAACAGTTAAAGGCTCAGGCCAAGGCTGAGACGGAAGCAAAGTCCGCTGCTGAGCGGGAAGCCGCTGCTGAAGCTCGTAAGAAAGCCGGTGAAGAACGAGCCAAAACTGAAGAAGAAGTCCGTAAGCAAGCGGATGAGAATCGGGTTAAGGTCGAACAGGCTCAGGTGGCTGCTGAAAAAGGCCCCTCAAAGAAAGAGTCCGGTGATAAAAAAGAGGGTGGCAAGCGTAAATCAGCTTCCAAGAAATCGGAATCACCGCGCACTGAAAAGGCTGCGAAGCCTGGGCGTGGAGTACGCCGAGGACAAGGATTTGATCCTAGCTTCAATGAATCAGGTAGTCGCCGCCGGGGCGGTAAACGCACTAAGTTGAAAGCGCCAGCACAAGCGGCTCAACACTCATTTGCGCGCCCTACAGAACCCACTGTTCATGAAGTGGAAATTCCTGAAACCATCACCGTAGCTGAATTGGCAAAGAGAATGTCAGTGAAAGCGGCAGAGGTTATTAAGGTGATGTTCAAGATGGGAGCTGCGGCGACCATTAACCAGGTAATTGATCAGGACACGGCAACGCTTGTTGTTGAAGAAATGGGTCACAAAGTCAGCCTGGCCAGCCAGCTTAATATTGAAGAGCAAGTGCTGGAAGGTATCAGTTATGAAGGTGAGCTGGTACCTCGTGCCCCTGTTGTTACCGTTATGGGTCACGTTGACCATGGTAAGACGTCTTTGCTGGACTATATCCGTAACACCAAGGTAACCGATGGCGAATCGGGTGGTATAACCCAGCATATCGGTGCTTACCATGTGGAAACCGGTCACGGTATGATCAGTTTCCTGGATACTCCTGGACACGCGGCCTTTACTGCGATGCGTGCCCGTGGAGCCAAGGCTACTGATATTGTTATTCTGGTTGTAGCCGCTGATGATGGTGTTATGCCGCAGACGGAAGAGGCTGTACAGCATTCTAAAGCAGCCGGTGTACCTCTGGTTGTTGCAATCAACAAGATTGATAAAGAAACAGCAGATCCAGACCGTGTTAAAAACGAACTTGCTGCCAAAGAAGTTGTGCCTGAAGAGTGGGGCGGTGATGTTCAGTTTATAGAAGTCTCTGCAAAGACAGGGCAAGGTATTGACGCATTGTTGGATGCCGTCCTTCTGCAGTCAGAGATTTTAGAACTTCAATCTGTCCCATCCGCTCCGGGTATGGGGGTAGTTGTTGAATCACGTCTGGATAAAGGTCGTGGTCCTGTCGCTACTCTGTTGGTACAGAATGGTACTGTTCGTCAGGGTGATATTGTTCTGGCTGGCCAGAACTATGGTCGTATCCGTGCCTTACTGGACGAAAATGGTCGACCTGTTGAAACTGCTGGTCCGTCCATTCCAGTTGAGATTCTTGGACTTGACGGCACGCCTAATGCTGGTGACGAATTCGCAGTTGTTGAAACCGATAAGAAAGCCCGTGAAGTAGCCCTTTTCCGTCAAGGAAAATACCGTGAGGTGAAACTGGCTCGTCAGCAGGCTGCTAAACTGGACAATGTCTTTGCAAATATTGGTTCCGGTCAAGCTTCTATTCTTAACGTTATTCTGAAAACGGATGTTCGTGGTTCTTTGGAAGCGCTGATCAGTGCGTTGGCCGACCTGTCTACCGACGAAGTAAAAGTGGTCGTGGTATCCAGTGGTGTTGGTGGAATAAGCGAAACCGACGTCAACCTTGCCATGGCTTCTAACGCAGTCATCTTTGGCTTTAACGTCCGTGCCGATACTCCAGCCAAGGCCTTGGTGGAGAAAGAAGGTCTGGATATGCGTTACTACAGCGTTATCTACGACATTATCGATGATGTCAAGCAGGCCCTGTCAGGCATGTTGGCACCAGAGCTAAGAGAAAATATTCTTGGTATCGCTGAAGTACGTGAAGTCTTCCGTTCACCTAAGTTTGGACAGGTTGCCGGCTGTATGGTGACCGAAGGGCTGGTCCACCGTAGCAAGAAGGTTCGTGTACTGCGTGACAACGTTGTTGTTCATGAAGGTGAGCTGGATTCCTTGCGCCGCTTCAAGGATAACGTTGCAGAAGTTCGCAACGGAATGGAGTGTGGTATCGGTGTGAAGAACTACGACGTTAAAGTCGGAGATCAGATTGAAGTCTTTGAGGTCACCGAGGTAGCACGTCAGCTTTAATCGCTGAGTAGCATTCACATGGCCAGAGAATTTAGTCGTACACAACGGGTCGCTGAGCAGCTGCAACGCGACCTGGCTCAATTAATCCAGCAGGAGATTAAAGATCCCCGGCTGGGTTTAGTAACGGTTAACGGAGTTAAAGTCTCCCGAGATCTCAACTATGCCGATGTCTACATCACCATTATGGGGATTGCTGAGACTGAAGAAGAGATCGCCGCTAATGTTCAAATACTTAATCGTGCCTCAGGCTTTCTGCGTGGGAGAGCCGCTAAAACGATTAAGCTACGAGTGATGCCGCAATTGCGTTTTCACTATGACAACAGTGTCTCTCGAGGCAATTACCTGTCTTCACTAATCAATAAAGCGGTAAATGAAGATCGTTCGCGCCAGGAAGATAACACCGACGCGAACCCTGAGGGGTCGGAGGACGACTGAGTTGGCAAGACGTCGAAAGGGACGGAATGTAGATGGAGTGCTGCTGCTGGATAAACCGGCCGGGGTTAGCTCCAACTACATTCTTCAGAAAATGAAGCGCCTTTACGGTGCAGCTAAAGCAGGCCACACCGGGGCGTTAGATCCATTGGCGACAGGCATGTTGCCGATTTGCTTTGGTGAGGCTACTAAATTTTCCCAGTTTCTTCTGGATGCCGATAAACACTATCAAACCACTGCTAAGCTTGGCATCAAAACAGCTTCTGGTGATGCTGAGGGTGATGTTTTGGAACAGCGGCCGGTCGAAGGTGTCACTTCAGAAAAAGTCTGTCAGTTATTGGCTGAACATTTCGATGGTGAGATTACCCAAACCCCTTCAATGTATTCTGCCCTTAAACATCAAGGACAGCCGCTTTATAAGCTCGCACGTAAAGGCATTGAAGTCGAAGTCAAAAAGCGTCAGGTGATCATTTATAATATCGAACTGCTTGACGTTCGTGGTGACGAGCTTGATCTGGATATCCACTGCAGCAAGGGTACCTACGTGCGCTCAATTGTCGAGGACCTGGGTGAATTGCTGGGTTGTGGTGCGCATGTCAGCGTCTTGCGACGTCTCGATTCCGGCCCCTACAAGGCTGTGATGATGAAGACTCCGGAGCAAATCCAGGAAATAGCGGATCTGGCTGAAGGGAAGCAGGAATCAGCAGGTGAAAATCAGGTCGTACAGAGGGCATTGGATGAGTTATTATTGCCAGCCTGGACAGCAGTGGAATATCTCCCTGTGTTGACTATTGACGACCAACAAGTCGAATTTGTTAAGAATGGGCGTAAGTTGAGATTAACTGATGCGCAGCTGGAGCAGGTTCAATCTGCTGCTGATTTAGTTAGAATTGTTGCCGAGTCCGAAGGTACGTTTCTTGGACTTGGAGAAGTTTCGAAAGATGGGGTGTTGATCCCTCGTCGTTTGATGAAAACCCAGTAATCCTGCTAGTTACCCGTTGGTTTCCAGGAGAACCGGGATTGTCGCGTAGTACTGTAAATATGCACGGTGCTGACGTTTGTTTAACCAGTGTGGATAAGTCTAATCGACAAGCCACATGCATATTGGAAATGGAGATATACCATGGCACTAACAGCCGAAGCCAAAGCGGCCATCGTTGCAGACTATCAAACAGCTGAGGGAGACACTGGTTCTCCTGAAGTTCAGGTCGCTCTGCTGACTGCTAACATTGTTGGTCTGCAGTCACACTTCAAGGATAACAAGAAGGATCACCACTCTCGTCGTGGTCTGATCCGGATGGTTAACCAGCGTCGTAAGCTGCTGGATTACCTGAAGTCCAAAGACGCTCAGCGTTACACCACGTTGATCGGTCGCTTGGGTCTACGTCGTTAAGTAGATCAGTTCAAAGGCCATAGCATTTGCTATGGCCTTTGACGTTTTGTAGATAGCTGGACGCAGTCATTGGCTAGATACAATAGATAGGAAGTTATATTTAGTAAAAACTATGAATGGTAAAAACCGTACATAGTAGGTAGAAAACAGGTGCTTCGGATCTGTTGATCAGCCCGTACTTTTTTGCATTTTTAATTCCATACCCGGAAAGATATTTTGAGAGTGCAAAAGAGTACGGCTTGTAAAGGCACAACAGAGATTTGGTCGAGTTCATTTGAACCGCTAAACATCGGGGCACAGAGAAAATTCATTTAGAGGAATTCACTGTGAATCCAAAGATTAAAACATTCCAGTTCGGTGGCCAGGAAGTCACTCTGGAAACAGGGCGTATCGCCCGCCAGGCTTCTGGTGCTGTACTGGTCACTATGGGTGAAAACCAAGTGCTGGTTGCTGTAGTGGGTGCTAAAGAAGCGCGTCCTGACCAGGGCTTTTTCCCACTGTCTGTCCATTACCAGCAGAAGACTTACTCTGTTGGTAAAATTCCTGGCGGTTTTTTCAAGCGCGAAGCTCGTCCAAGCGAATTTGAAACACTGACTTCCCGTCTGATTGACCGTCCAATTCGTCCGCTCTTTCCAAAAGGGTTTATGAATGAAGTACAGGTGATCTGTACTGTCGTATCTGCGGATAAGAAAAACTATCCGGATATTGCTGCGATGATCGGAACTTCCGCTGCTCTGGCCATTTCAGGCATTCCGTTCAATGGCCCAATCGGCGCGGCACGAGTCGGTTTCGACGAAGAGAATGGTTACATTCTGAACCCAAGCTTTGAACAGCTTGAAAGCTCTTTGCTGGACATGGTTGTCGCAGGTACCAAAGACGCTGTACTGATGGTTGAATCTGAAGCAGACGAGCTGAGCGAAGATGAAATGCTGGGTGCAGTACTGTTTGCTCACGATGAAATGCAGGTTGTTGTTGACGCTGTGGCTGAATTTGCAGCAGAGAACGCTAAACCAACCTGGGACTGGCAGCCAGAACCGGTGAATACCGAACTGAAAGAAAAGATCGTTAGTAACTATGGTGATGCAATTACTGAAGCGTACCAGATTAGCGATAAAATGGCCCGTTATGGTCGTTTAGGTGAAATTAAAAACGAAGCAGTTGCCGCTTTATCCGGCGCTGAAGACTCTGACTATGATGCTAAGGAAGTGAGTGCACTGTTTGCTTCTGTTGAGAAGAACATTGTTCGCAGCCGCGTCGTTAACGGTGAGCCTCGTATTGACGGTCGTGACACTAAGACTGTACGCCCGATTAATGTTGAGGTCGGAGTGTTAGGCAAGACTCACGGTTCTTCCTTGTTTACACGAGGAGAGACACAGGCAATCGTTACTGCAACTCTGGGTACCAGCCGTGATCAGCAAATCATCGATGCGTTGGAAGGCGAGCAGAAGGATCCATTCCTGTTCCACTATAATTTCCCGGGATACTCTGTTGGCGAATGCAGCCGTATGATGAGTGCTGGCCGTCGTGAGATTGGTCATGGTCGATTGGCACGACGTGGTATTCAGGCCATGATGCCAAGCCAGGAAGAGTTCCCTTATACAATTCGAGTTGTTTCTGAAATCACAGAATCAAACGGTTCCAGCTCCATGGCATCGGTCTGTGGTGCTTCTCTGGCATTGATGGATGCAGGTGTTCCTGTTAAGCGTCCGGTTGCCGGCATTGCAATGGGCTTGGTTAAGGAAGACGATAAGTTTGCGGTACTGACTGACATACTGGGTGACGAAGATCACCTGGGTGACATGGACTTTAAAGTAGCTGGCTCCGAGAATGGTATCACTGCATTGCAGATGGATATCAAGATCGAGGGTATTACTGAGGAGATCATGGAACAGGCGCTGGAGCAGGCTTTGGAAGCACGTCAGCATATACTTCGGGAAATGGCCAAGGTCATAGGTTATGCCCGTCCAGAGCTGAACGACAATGCTCCTGCGATGACTCAGCTTAAAATCAATCCTGATAAGATTCGTGACGTTATTGGTAAGGGTGGTGCAACTATCCGTAGCATTACTGAAGAAACCGGTGCGTCTATCGATATTGAGGATGATGGTACCATCAAGATCTTTGCTGCTGACAAAGCCGCTGCACAGGCTGCTATCGATACTGTTATGGCGATTACTGCTGAGGCTGAAGTCGGTAAGATCTATGAAGGCAAGATCGAACGTATCGTTGATTTCGGCGCTTTTGTAAATATCCTTCCTGGTAAAGACGGTCTACTGCACATTTCTCAGATTGCCAAAGAGCGTGTTGAAAAAGTGACTGACTTCCTGAAAGAAGGACAAGTGGTAAATGTTAAGGTGCTGGATGTTGATCCTCGTGGTCGCATTAAGCTCAGCATGAAAGACCTGCGTGAAGATGAAGGGGTGGAATCTTAATTCCAACTCCAGAAAAAACGGGCTGCGGCCCGTTTTTTTTTGGATCCGGTGTGCAGCTTAGAGGCAATAAAACTAAGTTTATGCCACTGAATCTATAGTGATTTCCTTAAACTGTGAGCAAAAAATCCGACTCCGTCAGAACGTTGATTGGCTTTGTTGTCAAAAACTGTAGATCACTAATAGTGATGGTTTCTGAAAGTAAGGATTGTAAATCTCATAAGGTTAGTGCGATATGAGCAGCAAAGATCAACTACGCTATGAGCGTCACATTGACATTCGGGAAGGTGGAAAGAAAGCTGTTGAATGGTTGGCGGAGAACTGTGATCTCAGCCGCAGTGAGTTGAAGCGGGTAATGCACTCAGGGGCCGTTTGGTTAACCCGGGGAACGACGAAACGTCTGCGGCGTGGTAGCAGTGCATTGAAATACGGCGATCAGTTGCATCTCTATTACGATGCTCAGGTGCTCTCTACGCAGCCTGAACCAGCAGAATTGATGGTGGATGAAGGCAATTATTCCGTTTGGTACAAGCCCTTTGGCATGCTCTGTCAGGGCTCCAAATACGGTGACCATTGCACACTTTACCGTTGGGCTGAAACCCATATGGAGCCTGAACGGTCGGCCTTTGTGGTACATCGACTTGATCGAGCGACTGAAGGCTTAATTCTGCTTGCCCATGATAAAACAACGGCGGCCGACCTGGCTGGTCAGTTTGAAAATCGACAAGTAGAGAAGCGTTATCGGGCACTGGTTCGAGGTGAGCTGTTGCTGGACAATCAGCTAATCGACCAACCACTCAATGGTAAGCCTGCCCGGAGTCGAATGACAACGCTGGACATTGATCAGCAACGCCAGTGTTCTCTGATCGAGGTGTTGTTGGAGACGGGAAGAAAACACCAAATCCGCCAGCACCTGGCGGGATTGGGTCATCCGATACTGGGAGACCGACTCTATGGTGCCGGCAGCAATGATGCGGTAGATCTGCAGCTTCAGTCCTTTTTATTGAAGATCACTTGTCCAAACACAGGGGCTTTACGTACTTTTCGGTTGGATGACAATCGTATTCTGACAACCCGGGGGTTATGAACCGTCTGTAACTTTTTTGATGGATAGGGTTTTATGCTCAAGGTATCTGTCCCAACAGACGGAAAATGCCAATACCAAGAGTACATATATTGCGTAGCTGCCAATGGTGATCAACGCTAGCAGACAAAGTATTAGCGACAACCCGGCCAGTTGTTTTCGGTAGCCACTGAGTAATCGAAGGCCCGTCAGCACACCGAGCAAATAGATCACGACAAAGACCCCATCAGAATACTTGATAAGCTCATCCAGCCCTACGTCTAGCTGATACTTAATGGTCAGGCATAGCATTGAAATAATGAATACCAGAATAGCGGCCCTGGCAGGAACTCCGCGGCTGGTTAGCTGCCCTAGCGGGGCTGGTAATACACTATTTTCTGCCATGCTCCAGATCAGTCGGGTAAAGCTCAGGTTATAGAGATTAATACTGGCCAGACAAGCCAGAAAACCGATTAGACTGACAACTTTTTCGCCTACCGGACCAATTAACTGTCCAGCCAAGAACGCAACCGATTGACTGTCAATACTTTCATTTCCATAGGCGCTGTAGCGGATGACCAGTGCCGCTGTCAGGTAGTAGAACAGGCCGGTTAAAACCACTCCTATAATAATCGTCAAAGGGAAATCCCGGCGTGGGTTTTTAAATTCGGCTCCTAAATGAGTCATTGCTTCAATGCCAACAAAGCACCAGAAAATCACTGCCATAGCCTCACCGATATTACCTAATTCCGGGAGGGCAAACGGGGGGGGTTGCAGGTCTTTAAGTTCCAGTTCGCTGACCAGTAAGAGTACGGTTAAGGTCCCTCCCACAGCGATAGCGATAAGAGTCTGCATGTGTCCAGAGGCTTTGATTCCCATCAAGTTGATCAGCAGGATGAGTGTCAGTGTCAGTGCTGCTAGCCAACCATGGTATGCACTTTCAATACCGAGAAAGTTTCCGAGATATCCTGTTGCGATAGTGATTGCAGCGGGTAAGCCTGTTGGTATTACCGAAAGATAGAGCCAGCCGGTGAAGTTTTCCCAACGGGAGCCAAAAGCTTTGGATAACAGGTAGGCAGTTCCCCCTGCATGGGGGTGGCGAGCGCCAAGCATGGCAAAGGTCAATGCTATGGGGAGCATCAGACTAATAAGCAGCACCCAGGCCCATAACGCTTGTTTGTCGGCAATGGTAGCCGCCAGCGAGGGAACCACAAATGCACCGGTCCCCATTAGTGTTGTCAGCAGCAGAGATATGCCCTGAGGTAATGATATCTGCTTGTGAAATCCGCTCATTATTCTATTCCGTGAATCAATACTTTATTCTGTCATTCAATGGTGCACTGATACGGCACCGGCTTTTCTATCGAGGTCGTCAAAGCTTACTCTGATGCTTGCTGGAAGCAGATTGCTAAACCGCCAGATTTTGCATGCGATTCGCTTTTTATACCGTCGAATCGTCAGGGATCTTTACCACCGCTATGTTATATTTTTGTGCCGCTACACTAGAGAGCTTCTGATCACAATGACGGATAAATTTGATCAAAAAATAATTGCCTGCCTGAGTCAGGATGCGCGTCAGTCGAATGCCGAAATTGGGCGTCATGTCGGCTTGTCCCGCTCAGCTGTTTCTGAGCGAATCCGTAAACTGGAAGATCAGCAGCATATCATTGGTTATCGAGTTGAATTAAAACAACCTCAAAGTCTGGTAGCCGCCTATTTTCAGCTCACCTTCAATCAAGGTTGTTGCGATGAGATTTCAGCAATCCTGATGTCCTATCCTGAGATAAAAAGCTGCCATAGCACCACAGGTGATGTGGACATGATGATATTTGCTGAAGCAGCCAGCATGGTTGAACTAAATAATCTACGTAGCCGCCTGGAGGCGCTTCCGCGCTTGACTCGAATTGTCACCCACACCGTCTTGGAAGAGCGAATCAGGCGCTAGCGGTTTATGACGAGCAGTAGTTTATTTATTGCCTAGCTGACTCAGTGGTAAAGCGGTTTTCTTAACGGGCTGTCGAAGTACAAAATTCGAGATTATTGAGCTGATACCTGGCATCGCAGTCAGCCTATCGAGTAGCAGTTGTTGGTAATGATCCAAACTTGGAACGACAATCTTCAGGATGTAGTCAGCCGCACTCCCGGTAATTAAAAAGCACTCCATGATTTCAGGTAGCTTTGAAACCTCTTCCTCAAAGGCCTCCAGTTTGTCTTTCGTTTGAGCTTCCAGGCTGACCTGTACTAAAACGGTCATTGGTAACCCTGCCTGTCTTTGATCCAGTAAGATTACTTGTTTATCGATTAAGCCGGACTGTTCCAGTTGCTTGATCCGCCGCCCACAGGGAGTGGGAGACAAGCCAACTTTATCGGCAAGCTCGTTAATGCTGATACGTGCATCCTGTTGCAGAATCTCCAGGATGTGGCGGTCGATACGGTCGAGAGTATGAGACATAGGGTTACCGGAAAAATGAAAAGGATGGTGGTCTCTAAACCTATTCTGCTAAATTTTTATTTGATCCATAAAGTACTTTGTGAGGACTCTGAATCAAATAGATGGATAACCTTGTGGGTTATCCATTGTTGCCTTTTGAGCATACTGTTATTTGGCCGGGGTCAGGCCTGTAGGGCTTTGTTCAGGAGAGCCCTCACCATCCGCAGTTAGAGTATCAATGGACTGTTAGCGTATGTCTGCGAACTGGTATGCTAATTAGAAATTATTTCGAGTTTAAAGCCAATAAACTAACATATGTTAGTTAATTCGAGTGAACCAGGTGTTTATTTAGCCGAATTATCGGTTTTTAGTTGATAAATTTGGCGATCATGAGCGCGCCCTAGAAGTGCCAGCGCCATGATTGCGCCTAACAGAGCCAGACCCATATCTGACTGGGTATCCCAGACATAGCCCTGAGTCCCTAAAAATGCTTCGGCGGACTCCCCGCTGGCTATAGCTACCCACCACTCAATCAGTTCATAGAATGCACTGAACGCCAAGCAAAAGCAGACGGTAAGAAAGTTGCGCCATGCGGATGTACTGATGACTTGCTTTCGTATCAGTAACTCCCGGGCAATCATCGCAGGTATGAATCCCTGAGCCAGGTGGCCCACTTTGTCATAATTATTCCGCTGTAGATCAAAGGAGTCTCGAATCCAATCGAAGAGTGGGACTTCTGCATAGGTATAATGCCCGCCTACCATCAAAATAACGCAATGAATAAGAATGAGCAGGTAAACCATAGGGGTCAACGGGAAGCTCTTGCGGGTTATCAGCAACACTCCAGCGCCAATTAACGCCGGAAGTACCTCAAGAAACCAGGTGAATTGATCCTTGGGTTCTATCGCAGACCAGACCAGAACCAGTACAAAAATTAGAATCCAGGCAACTCGGTAAATCATAGATAGCTCTCGAAGTTAAGAAACCGGCGCTGAGGCTGTATTTTTATGGCTGTTCTTTCTGGACAACCATTTCAACCAAAAGCCAGCCAGATACCCACGACCATCATCAATGTTCCTGCGATACGGTTCATCAGCTGAAGGTTTCCACTTTTTTGCAGAAATTTACTCATTGTACGGCCACCACTGGCGTAAATGACCAGACAGCAGAATTCGATCACCAGAATCATCGCTAGCAATATACTGATTTGCGGTGCCATCGGTAAGTCATCACTGATAAACGGAGGTAGTAAGGCAACAAAAAATGCCCATCCCTTAGGGTTAGCTACGGCGGTAACAAATCCCTGAGTAGCCAATTCCATCGCTGTTGCATTGTTGCCGTCCAACCGTTCCTCTGTTACTGCCATCTTTCCGCGAGATAACCAGAGCTGAATACCCAGATAAAACAGGTAAGCCCCTCCTAAATACTTGAACAGCAGAAAAACAGCAGGGTACTGCAGCATGATTGTTGCTACCCCAACGACTGAGAGCAGGGCCACCAGACCAACGCCCAGCAATTCGCCAATCATCATCAGGAATGTACGTCGCAGACCAATCGTCATACCCATTGTCATGGCCAGTGTCATGCACATACCGGGAGTGATCGATACGAAAAAAAAAGTGGGTATAAAAACTGCCAGTATTGACAGGTTTATCAAGGTTTCCAAAGTACTTATCCTATTTCAAAATCTAATATTGAGTGGCTATATATAATAGCTGGCTATCAATGTCGCTGGCGATGCTGACCTTTAACCATCAGTCATCGTTATTCTCAGCTTCTTTTTGCAGTTGTTCAATTTGTTCGAGCACGGCAATGAATTTTTCTCCAAAAGGGGTGACATGATATTCCACTCGTGGAGGAAGTTCTGCAAAACTACGTTTTTCAAGAATACCGAATTCAGTATTCTTGCGCAGACAATCATTCAACACCTTAGTGGACAAACCTTCGACATTACGAACCATCTCTCCGGGTCGGTTAATACCATGAGCGAGCAGATTGAACAGGGTAAGAGACCATTTACAGCCAAAAATAGTTTCCACCATTCTGGCGGTCTGCTCAGGAGCTGATTTTCTGGAGAATTTTTTCTCTTTATTAATCATAAAGATGTACCAAAAAGTACCTGGGGTACCTGTTTGTGCCTGGTTTTCAAGCAGTCGAAGCGAAACTAAAGTGGCTACTACTGAAGTTGATATTTATCAGGAGAATGTATGACCACTCAAGTGATTGCAAGTTCGTTAGTTATCGGTGGCTCCAGCGGTATGGGGTTTGAGGTTGCACGACAGTTATTGAGGTCAGGACAGAAGGTAATCATAACGGGCAAAGACAAGCAAAAGTTGTTTGCCGCAGAAACAGAGCTAAGGGGATACGGAAATGTCAGTAGTTTGCGTGCTGATCTATATGATCCACAACAGGTTCAGCAGCTTTGTCGTTGTCTGGCCGAGCCCGGTGTCGATATTGATCGGTTGGTGAATGCTGCGGGATGTTTTCATCCAAAAGGTTTTCTGGATCATGAGGTTGGTGATTATGAAGCCTATATGGGACTCAACAGAGCGATCTTCTTTGTTACCCAGACCGTAGCTGAAAAAATGAAAGCGCAAGGGGGTGGCAGTATTGTCAACATTGGCTCGATGTGGGCTAAGCAGGCAATCAAAGCGACTCCTTCATCGGCTTATTCAATGGCGAAAGCGGGTTTGCATGCTTTGACACAACATTTGGCAATGGAGCTTGCAGATGTCGGTATTCGTGTTAATTGTGTTTCCCCTGCTGTAGTAAAAACTCCAATCTATGAGTCTTTTATTGATCCCTCTGAGGTTGATGCAGTACTCGATAGTTTTAATGACTTTCATCCGATCGGTCGTATAGGTACGCCAGAAGATGTGGCTAACGTGATAACCTTTTTATTATCAGATCAGGCCGGTTGGGTTACCGGCGCTATCTGGGATGTTGATGGTGGAGTGATGGCTGGTCGGAACTAGCTGCAGTTGACACTAACCGCTAACAAGGCTCGTTGATAAGTAAATTATTATTCCGCCAAGAACGAATAAGTGTTTTGAATAATATGGTTTAAGATACCGTATATTAAAATTGAATACATTTATTGTGAGAGGCAGATGGGTAGCGTTGAAAATATCAGGGAAGAGATTAGGTTGATAGCCCATTGCCTTATAGAGCGAGTGTTGGGGCCGGCCCTGACTTCAGACTTCCTTGGGATTATCTGTGAAAAGATGGTGGAAGCCGGGGTTCCTCTTTATCGGGTAAGTCTTTCCTGGCGCACTCTGCACCCAACCATCGAAGGACTTAGCTTCAGTTGGCTTAAAAATCATGGGATGGAGGATATCCAGTTTCGTGGTCATGGTTCTTCGAGTGATTCGAAGAATCTGGATTGGCAGCTAAGTCCTCTTAAGTACGTAGTTGATAATCAACTGCCATTTTTCCGACGACATTTGACAGGGCCTGAGGCCCGTCTTGATTACCCCGTTTTGGAACAGTTTCGGGACCGGGGAGCGACGGACTATCTTATTACGGCTGTTGGCTTTGGACCTCCTCCTGAGATGGAGCCCGTATATGAAGGTGTTCTGATGAGTTGGTGCGCTGATGCTACTCAGGGTTTTAGTGAACAGGAAATTGTCGAGATAAAATATATCTCGACATACCTTGGCGTGGCTATCAAATTGGCCCTGAGAGAGCGGGCATCTCTGAATGCACTTACCGCCTATTTGGGAGAAAAAACCGCAAAGCAAGTCTTGGGTGGAAAAATTCGTCGAGGCGATGGGGATCTGATACCCGCGGTAATCCTGTATTGTGATCTGAGAAATTCGACGGGCATGGCTGAAGTATTGACTGGACCTGAGTATCTGCGGACTCTCAATCAGTTCTTTGACTGTACCGCTGGAGCAGTTATCGATGCCGGGGGGGAAGTACTGCGCTTTATTGGTGACGGTATTCTGGCAATTTTTCCGATAGCCGAGGGCACCTGTCAGCGGGCATTGAATGCAGCAATTGAAGCGGAGGAGAGAATTAAGCGATTGAATCGACAGCGACAAGCCGACTGTTTAGATCCTCTATCCTATGGTTTGGGCTTGCATACTGGTGAAGTGATGCACGGCAATATAGGAGTGCCAGAAAGGCTGGACTTTTCGGTAACCGGTCCCGCAGCCAATGAAGCAGCTCGAATTGAGGATTTAACCAAGCAATTAGGCTATCGTGTTTTGGCGTCAAAACCCTTTGTCGATGAAACCCGGGGCGATTGGGTTTCACTAGGCTCTCATGCTCTTCGAGGTGTTGGTTCCGAGCTTGAACTATTTGCATTGGCAACGACACAGATATCACCAACTGATGTAAACCGGAGCTAATTGAAACCGGTATTTTGAGTCCGTTACATCAACGGCTATTAACGGCTTTATAATTTCGTTGAGCCGGTCCCTGGTATAGTTGCCGGGGACGACCAATGACCAGATCCTTATCGACCATCATTTCTTTCCACTGGGCAATCCAACCGACACAACGAGCCATGGCAAACATGACCGTGAACATGTTTGTGGGTATGCCCATCGCACTTTCAATAATGCCCGAGTAAAAGTCCACGTTGGGATAGAGTTTTTTCTCGATAAAATACTCGTCCTCCAATGCAATTCGTTCCAACTCCAAAGCCAGTTTGAAGAGTGGGTCATCATGATGATCCAGCGCTTCCAGGACTTTTTTAGCTTCTTTTTTCAGTACCTGAGCCCTAGGGTCGTGATTGCGATAGACTCGATGACCAAAGCCCATCAGGCGGAAGGAATCATTCGGATCCTGGGCTTTCTTGATAAACTTTGGAACATTCTCAACGGTTCCTATTTCATACAGCATTTTCAGCACTGCTTCATTAGCACCGCCGTGAGAAGGTCCCCAAAGTGCACCGATACCCGCAGATATTGCTGCAAACGGGTTCGCACCGGTAGAGCCTGCTAAGCGTACTGTGGATGTGGAGGCATTTTGTTCATGGTCTGCATGGAGAATGAGAATCTTATCGAGTGCCCTGGCCACTACCGGGTTGACCTGATAATTTTGTCCCGGTACTGCAAACATCATTTTCAGGAAGTTGGCTGCATAATCCAAATTGTTATCAGGATAGATAAAAGGCTGACCAATCGAATGCTTATAACAGGCAGCTGCGATGGTTGGTATTTTTGCCAATAGTCGAATAGCTGATAATTCCCTGTGTCGGGGGTCATGAATATCCAGTGAATCATGATAAAACGCTGATAATGCACCGACTACACCGACCATGATCGCCATCGGGTGCGCATCTCGCCGGAAACCCTGATAAAAGTTCAGCAATTGCTCATGAACCATGGTATGCCGGGTAATCAATTGGTCAAAATCATCCAGTTGTGACTGATTTGGTAATTCACCTTTCATCAGTAGATAGGAGGTTTCAACAAAGCTGCTTTGATCGGCTAGCTGCTCAATGGGGTAGCCTCGGTAGAGTAAAACCCCTTTTTCCCCATCAATGAAGGTGATATTACTGGTACAGGAGGCGGTAGACTTAAAACCAGGGTCCAGAGTAAAGAGTCCGAAATCGCCGTAAATCCCGCGAATATCGACCACAGGAGGTCCGGCTGTGCCTGCTTGGATCGGTAAACTGATGGTTTTTCCGGTGCGATTGTCGGTTAATGTCAGGGTGTTCTTGTTTGACATGGGGGCCTCCATTTAAAACCATCGATACCGAGGTTGCTTCGTTTTAAGTTCTATCCCTGCTGGAAAGTATAGATCCATATACTTTTTAATGACGGGGTTGGAGGTTGAATTCGCGGGGGAGGTTCTTCAGGTTTTGCAGGGGTAACCGTTGTCCAGGCTGGTCGATATCATTATCGATCAGCCTGGATGGATTATGAAGGTAACTTATACCCTATATCGTGGCGGTTAAAATAGGATGATTCGAGGCCTTCTTGTCGTTTTGAGTCATATCAAACCTGTTGGTTCAGGAGCTGATTTTACAAGTTGCCTCGTTTTTCATTGAGCTTGACTGATCTGGCTGGGTTTCCTGGTGCTTTCAGTACCAGGAAAACACCAACGACGGTGACCAATACGCCTGCGATAGCGCCGATACTGAGCACTTCATCAAACAGTAACCAGGCTTCCAGAGCTGTTAGAGGTGGAACAAGGTAAAAATAGCTCGCGACTTTAGAGGCTTCGCCCTCACGGATCATATACATCAACAACAGGATGGCTGTGACCGAGAGGCCAAATACCAGCCAGGCTAGCGACCAGATAAGCTGAGGGTGCCACTCCACCTGTTGATTTTCGAAAAAGTAGCTTAACAGCGCCATCCACAGTGCAGTGGCAAGATATTGAAAAAAAGAAGCGGAGATCAGGTCAACACCGGCTCCAAAACGCTTTTGGTAGAGAGTGCCAATGGATATTCCCAATAATGCCAGCATTGCTGCCATTAAGGCTCCCATGCTGATATCAAACTGACCCAGATCCTGGCCTCTCAGCAATACCATTGCGACTCCCACCAGCCCAAGCAGTAATCCTATCCACTGTCTGGGATGCAAGCGTTCTCCCAATGTAGACCAGGCCATCAGGGCGGTAAGCAAAGGCTGTAAACCCACCAGTAAGGCTGCAATTCCAGCAGGCATCTCCAGCTTGATTGCAGCAAATACTCCTCCAAGATAGGCGGCGTGGACCAGAGATCCGACAACCAGCTGATGAAGTATTTGTTGACGAGATGGCCACTTGGAACGGAAAAACAACATTAAGGCTGCAAAAACTACCAAAGTGATCAGCATCCGGATAAGTAGCAGATTAAAGGGTTCCACATAAGGAAGAGCGTATTTGGCACCGATAAATCCAGTGCTCCATAGCACGACAAATATCAATGGGACCCATCGGGTTAAAGTAGATGCAGAGTTCACCATAGCGATTGCCATTTTCTGATTGCGGCAGCAGAGTTAACGATAGCAGCAAAAGGGTTTATAACGATATACAGGGCTCAGATTGATATAGGTTACACAGAACCCTCAAGCGACTAATAAACAAAGAGAGGGAGCGTTTGGTTAATGTGACGGAATTGAATGCTTAGCAACAGGCCCAGAACGCCGGTTAGTTTATGGGTACAGATATGGATACTGGCTTGCTTGATGGTTTTATCTGTAAACTGTACCCATGAAAAGATATCAACTGGTTGTGGACTACATCTGCGGACAAATCCAGGATCTTCAGCTTCGACCCGGTAGCCTGCTGCCATCATTGCGCAGTCTCAGCCAGCAGCTGGATGTTAGCAAAAATACGGTGATCAAGGCCTATATGCTGCTTGAGGATCAGGGTCTGATAGAACCCCGGAGTCGTAGTGGTTTCGTCGTCACTCGTCGTTGTTCAGCAGGAGAGGCAAACCTTCAGCCTGAGCCGAGAGAAGTTAAGCTCGGAGCTACATCGCTGCAAGTGGTCGCGGCGGCAATTGATCAGACTCGCGTTCCGCTGGGGAGCGCGCATCCTGCTATCCAGTTTCCAGCTTGCCGTGACTTCTATAAACAGGTGGCCCGGGATGCTTATCGCTTTGCTGGTAGCGATAAACCGAACAGCCACTACGTCCAGCCTCCTGGCCTGCCTGAATTACGGCGACAGCTGGCGCGACGATTTCAGGCACTGGATACACTGGTATCTGCTGAGGATATTATTATTACAAACGGGGCTCAGGAAGGAATCAGTCTGGGGTTGCTGGCATTAGCGCAGGCTGGCGACATCATTGTGGTTGAGACTCCCTGTTTCTATGGCAACTTGCAGTGCATTGAAGCTCTGGGAATGAAGGTACTTGAAATTCCGTCCAACGCCAAAGATGGTATTGATCTTGAGTTGCTGGGGAGGAGCCTGGAGCAATGGCCAATCAAGGCCATGTTGCTTAACCCCAGTCATAACAATCCTACAGGCTCATGCATGCCGCTGGAGAACAGAAAGCGGCTACTGCAACTGGCCAATCAATATTCGGTGCCGATCATAGAGGATGATACGTTTGGTGAACTGTACTTTGAGACTCGTCCGGCTACATTAAAAAGCCTGGATACCGAGGACAGGGTAATCTACTGCACCTCTCTGTCCAAAACGCTTCACTCTGATATTCGTCTTGGCTGGGTCGTTGCCGGACGTCATTTTGATAAAATTAACTATCTTAAGTATGTGACTACCATGGCCTCTCCGGGATTGCTTCAGCAGAGTGCAGCCCGGTTTCTTGATGATAACCGTTACGAGCGTCACCTGCGTACAGCGAGGCGTGCGTACCGCCAGCGCTATGAGTTACTGCAAGAAGCAATTTGTCAGTACTGGCCTCGTGAACTCACGTCCTCTACTCCACAGGGGGGATTTCTGAATTGGATTACCCTTCCGGCAGGAACGGATTGTGATCAGATATTTCAACAGGCTCATGAGCGTAAAATCAGTATTACCCCGGGAAGTCTATTTTCCAGTGATAACAGCTTCAGGCACTGTCTGCGACTGAACTATGCAGCTTTTCAACCAGAAGAGCGCTATTTGAACGCGATGAAAACCTTAGGAGAGTTAATCCAGGGGGAGTTAGCTTCCTCAGGTGGTTGACTACTGTAGGATCGACTAGATTAGAATACTTAATAGATGGCTCAATGAACGGCCCGGGCATTGGCTCTGGTATGTCCGGAGATGATACTGATTCTATGATAAAAGCCACATGTACGATTATTTCTTTTGCTGTTCCAGCTTACGTCGCACTCTGTGGTTTTCTATACCTTATTCAAGATTCCTTGATTTATTTTCCTCAACCAAGAGCCTTATCTTCTCCTCAAAATACGTTGATTTTGCCTGTTCAGAGTGAAGAAATTGTCATTTCGACCAGGCCACATTCCGGATCAAAAGCCATTCTGTATTTTGGTGGCAACAGCGAAGATGTGTCGCAGAACCTTCCTGTATTCGACAAGGTGTTCCCCAATCAGGCTGTCTATCTTATGCATTATCGAGGTTACGGCGGTAGCTCTGGAACTCCATCTGAAGCAGCTAACTACAGCGATGCCGTTGCCCTGTTTAAAACCGTTCAAAAAGATCATTCCAGTATTTCAATCATTGGCCGAAGTCTGGGGACAGGGATTGCTACAAGGCTGGCTAGCCAGTTTCCTGCAACGAACCTGGTGCTTGTAACTCCTTACGACAGTATCGAAGCCATAGCCTCGAATAAATTCCCATATATCCCCGTCGGGTTGTTATTACGTGACAAATATAATTCTGGAAAATATGCACCGGACATAAAGATCCCCACCACTATACTTATGGCGGAACATGATCAGGTTATTCCTCGTCAAAGTACGGAAATGCTTTCTTCTCGTTTTTCCAGGAATGTAGTGTCATTGATTCTGTTTGAGGGGGTTGGACATAATTCCATATCAGCTGATCCCCGTTACCTTCCGGCTTTGCAGAATGCTCTGAAACGGTAAGAGTCTGGGGCCTTAAAGAATCTGTGTTTTGGTGGCAGAAAGGTGTCTGAAGCTAAGGTTTAAAAAAATAACTAAAGGTGTCCAAAAGGAGATTGCCCATCCGTCATATAGGTATCGATTGTGTTAATCGATGTAACTTTGGCACACAAACAGTCAAAAATAAGGAATAGTTATGTCAAACCACAAGTATCTCTGTATTCAGCGCAGTCAAACCGGAAAGTGTGAGCCTCCTTCTCCCTCCCAAATGGAAGAGATGTACGCCAGGTTCCATGCGTGGAAAGAAAAGTTTGGGAAAAATATTATCGATATGGGAGGGAAGTTGAGTGCAGAGGGAAAGGTCCTGACCCATGAGGCAGCAACTGATGGTCCTTTTGTCGAAGCCAAGGAAATTATTGGTGGCTTTATGATTATTTCAGCAAAGAACATGGAAGAGGCGATGGAAGTGGTCCGCGAAAGTCCGGGTGTTGCAATGCCCGGTTCAAGTGTTGAAATCAGAGAGATCAGTACTTCTTGAGCACCGCTGAATTTAGCTGAACACTTTTTTCGGCATGAGTACGGAAAGCTGATGGCTGTGCTTTCCTCGTGGACAGGTAAGGGGGGCCTGACAACCCCTCTGCCTGGCTATTTAAGGCGGCCCATAACAATCTTGTAGGAGAACTGCGCCAGCGAGCTGGGCGGGATCGAATTCTCAACCAAAATGGAGAAGATCTTGTCAGTGTTAAGGACGTTGATCCTGAGTATTTCTTATCTGTGGAGTGCGGTATTAGCCGATTTGTACCGGTGCTGTGAAAAAGCTGTTGATTCGTCGGTTCTCTACCTGAAAAAGAGCCTTTCCTGAAAACTCTGATCCCTGAATATTCCATTTTCCGCATTCAATAAATCGTCATATTGGACTGTTATTCTGGCTACTCTGTTGAAGTCCAGTGCTGGCTGTTGCTGCGTTATGGCGGGAGCCCGGTTAAGGCTTGGCGCAGTTGGTTATGTTCCACTAGGAAATTCACGGCGATCAAAGGGAGATCAGTCATGCACATTCCCACTTACGTTCTTGCTATCAAAGGGTCACAAGGTCGTTTGCGTATTGCTGAAGGTCGGCGAAAGGATGTGGACCTGCCCATCAGCTTTGACGAAAAATATGCCAATTTTCTGTTTGAGTTCAGTGAATCTCGCATTTTCTGTAAAGAAAATGATGAAATTATGCTGTTAAAGGGGAGTTTTGACATTTCAGATATCAAGCGGAATCATCGTTTCGTTGAAACCTTTAAACGTCGTGTTCGGGAAGTAGAGGACCTGACCGGTTGGAATGTACTTAAAACGAAAGCAGCAACGACCGAAAAATCCCTGGTCTGTCGTCAACATATATCCGAGCACTTTATGCGAAAGCAATCAGCGTTTCAGCGTCTGCAAAGAATAACGCCCGATACGCAGGAGTATCTGCCGAAAAGAGTACCTGCGTATTCTATCGGTGCTGGCGTCGACGGGGACCGGACCCGGCAGTCCTTTTAAGGTTGCTGTTGTCGGAATGGTGTCAACATATGAATTCGTCAATCAATACTCAGCTAGCAGCCATTGATCTTGGTTCCAACAGCTTTCACCTGACCATTGCCAGAGAAGTCCAGGGAGAGCTGCAACTGTTTGATCGTCTGGCTGAAAAAGTACAGCTTGCTGCTGGACTTAATCATTGTTCAGAGCTTTCTGATGAGGCCATTGAGCGGGGACTTAACTGTTTACGTATGTTTGCCCAGCGACTACAGGGCGTTGAAAAAAAGCTGATTAGAGTCGTTGGTACCAATACGCTGCGTATGGCCAGAAATCGTCAACAGTTTATTCAGCGTGCGGAGAGTATCCTCGGTTGTCCGGTAGAAGTTATTTCTGGTCGGGAAGAGGCTCGGCTGATCTATCTGGGTGTCGCCCACAGTTTTTCTGATGATCAGGAGCAGAGGCTGGTGGTTGATATAGGAGGTGGTAGTACTGAATTTATTCTTGGCAAACATTTTTCACCGTTACAACTTGAAAGCCTGCAAATGGGCTGTATTTCCTATAGCCAGCGATTTTTCCCGTTAGGGTTGTTAACAAAAGAGGCTTTTTCGATGGCGACTAATAGTGCTCACCGAGAGCTGCTTAATATTGGTTATCGTTATCGCAAGGCCGGTTGGACGGAGGTTGTCGGCTCGTCCGGAACCATCAAGGCCGCCTATCAGCTGTTATCCGCAGATGAATATACTTACCAACCTATTACCCTCAGGGCGCTCACTCAGTTTCGAGAGCAGCTGATAGAGGTCGGACATATTCATGGGATTCATCGAGAAGGGCTGAAAGATAAGCGTGCGGCCGTATTACCGGCCGGCATTGCTATCCTGATTGCTGTTTTTGAAGCGTTGAATATTGAGAGTATGAGTTATTCAGATGGAGCCTTACGAGAAGGGCTGCTTTATGATCATATTGGCCGGTTGCAGCATGAAGATGTGCGAGAACGTTCTGTTATTGCGCTGATGGAGCGTTACCACACTGATCTGGAACAGGGGGATGCTGTCGAGCGTACTGCGCTGAACTGTCTGTGTCAGATCAATCTCAATACAGATGAAAACTGCGATCTAATCAGTTGGGCTGCGCGCTTGCATGAAATTGGTTTGTCTATTTCTCATAGCCAGTTCCAGAAGCATGGTGCTTATCTCGTGCAGCACTCAGATCTGATGGGGTTCAATCAATCGGATCAGGCAATACTAGCGCTATTGATTCGCGGACACCGTAGAAAGTTACCGGTAGCTGAGCTGGAATTAATGCCATCCGATCGGCAACAGGATTTGTTAACCTTGATGATTTTATTGCGCTTGGCGGTGCTGCTTCATCGCAGCCGTCAGGCGCAATCAGTCCCCTGCTTTGAATTTTCCTTTGGTGACGACCGACTGATCAGGATTGTGTTTCCGGACAACTGGCTGAACCAGCACCCGCTGACTCGAGCGGATCTGGAACAGGAAGCCAGTTACCTACAGTCGGTTAATATCGATATATCAGTCCGCTAAAGCTGCTACTCACCGCTAAAATCTTTGTCTTCAGCCTTTTTGTTACTTAGCGTAGCGCTCCAGCAAACTCAGCTGGGCGCTGGTTGGTTCGTTATCAGCTGTTGGTTGCAGGTGCTGGTAGTGGCCGTCTGGTTCAAGCTCCCAAGCCTGAGTATTGTCTGAAAGATAGAGTTCAAGCTCACGCAGGCCTCTTTGCAGCAATTTGCTATTCAGTATTGGGAAGCAAGTTTCCACCCGGTGCAACATATTTCGTTCCATCAGATCAGCACTGGCATTATAAAACAGGGGGGCACCATTATTGTTGAAATAGTAACTGCGGCTGTGCTCAAGAAACCGGCCAATAACAGAGCGGACCCGAATATTCTCAGATACGCCAGAAACTCCGGGTCTCAAGCAGCACATACCGCGAATAATCAAATCAATCTGTACTCCTGCCTGAGAGGCTTTATACAGAGCCCTGATCAAACGAGGCTCTGTCAGTCCGTTTGCCTTGATAATGATCCGGGCATTTTTTCCTTCACGAGCATAGCGTGCCTCTTTCAGGATCAGTTCAATAATTCCTTTATGCAATGTAAAAGGTGCACTCAGCAGTTTTTTTAATCGGCGAATTTTCCCCATTCCCGTCAACTGCTGAAATAACTTCAGCACGTCGTCACCAATTGCGGTATCGGAGGTTAACAGACTGTAATCGGTATATACCCGCGCGGTACCGGCATGATAGTTACCCGTACCCAGATGGACATAGTGATGAAATTCGCCCTCTTCTCGTCGAACGACCAGAGTCATCTTAGCGTGTGTCTTATAACCGACAACGCCGTAAACCACCAAGGCTCCGGCTTCCTGTAATCTGCTGGCCAGGGCCAGATTGTTGGCTTCATCAAAACGGGCACGAAGCTCAACCACTGCCGTCACTTCTTTTCCGTTGCGAGCGGCTTCTACCAAAGCGCTGACTATTTCTGACTCGGCTCCGGTCCGGTAGAGGGTTTGTCTGATAGAGAGAACGTCTGGGTCTTTTGCCGATTGCCGCAGAAGATCAATGACCGGGGCAAAAGATTCGAACGGGTGGAACAGCATGAAATCCTGCTGTTTCAGAGAGTCAAAAATGTTCTTCTGATTCAGGAGGCGTCTTGGTAAGCCTGGACTGAAAGGAGCGTAGGATAACTCCGGACGATCAATCAGCTCGTCGATGGCCATCATCCGGGTCAGGTTGACAGGGCCATCGACACAATAGACCTCCGTCTCACTCAGGTTGAACTGCTTCAGTAGAAATGACACCAAAGGCTCAGGGCATTTGTGAGCGATTTCCAGTCTCACTGCATCACCATAATGACGACTATGTAGCTCTCCACGCAAGGTGCGCGCTAAATCCTCGACCTCTTCCTGATCAAAGATCAGATCCGCGTTACGGGTTAGTCTGAACTGGTAACAACCCAGTACTGTCATCCCCGGAAATAAATCATCGGCAAATTCATGAATGATTGAAGTCAGGAATACCAGCTGGTCTCCTTTTTCTTCAACCAGTTCGTCGGGCAATTTCACCAACCTGGGTAACGAGCGCGGAGCTGGGATAATCGCCAGGCCGCTGTCCCGTCCAAAGGCATCTTTGCCTTCCAGTGAGACAATAAAATTGAGACTTTTATTGACCAAGCGTGGGAATGGGTGGGATGGATCAAGCCCCAACGGACTGATAACCGGCAGAATATGATTGATAAAATACTGCTTGATCCAACTCCGTTGTACTTCGGTCCATTCGCTGCGACGTGCGCAGTATATCCCTTCTTTATTGAGGGCTGGGAACAGAATTTCATTTAGTATCTTGTATTGGCGATCAACCATTTCGTGACAGCGTGCACGGATCTGGTAAAGCACCTCCTGAGGATGCATTCCATCGACTCCCGCTTTTTCTCTGCCGTATTTGATCTGATGCATGAGTTCCGCCACGCGAATCTCAAAGAATTCATCAAGGTTGCTGGAAAAAATAAGCAAAAACATTAAGCGGTCAAGTAGAGGATGTGTTTCATCCAGTGATTGCTCAAGTACACGACGGTTAAACTCCAGGTGACTGAGCTGACGATTTATATAGTATTTGCTGTCATTCAGATCGATTGCTTCTTCCGAATCGTCTGCTATTGGTGCAAAGGGGGAGACGACTTCGATGGTTTGATCGACCGTGGTTTGCTCAGCAGCAGGACTGGCAGGCACCGTTGTTATCTCGTTAATCTCAATCTTTAACTCGTTTACATCCAACAGCTCTTGCTTCACGCTGGTTCCTCTCTGCTTAAGTAATGTTCGGGGAACAATATTCAAAAGGACTACTTTGACAGACAGGGATGACATCAGGATGACATCAGTACTCATAGTTATGTTCAAAGAAGATGTCTCAGGCTGTAATAGGAGAGTGTCGTACTTTAGAGTTGAATTCGCGTCGTTTTACAAAAGTATTCCAGTGTTTCTGTTCGTTTGTATGAGGTAGAATCTTTTAGCCATAAAAGCAGTGCTATTTCAGTGTATGAAACTGACAGAATTACTTCTTGATTGATGCTTTAAGGAATACTGAGATTTATACCAGACCGTATTTTGATATTATTGATTTTTTTCCAGAGATGTTGTTAAGGAACCTGGGAATATAATGGACTTATTCGAAGGTTTCTCAGTCTGATAAGGCGGGTTCTTATGAAAGCAAACTATGATTTAATCTGTGAGCAATGGAAAGCTGTTAGGAACGAAATGCCTGGGAAAGATAGCGAGTTATTTGATTTCTTCTTAAATGGTTTACCCAGGCCTAGCAAAGTGCTGGATTTAGGTTGTGGATCAGGTTTACCCATTGCGAAAAGGTTAACAGAATCAGGCTTCTCCGTTGTGGGTATTGATCGGTCTGAAAAATTACTGGAACAAGCTAGAGAGAATGTACCTCAGGGGGAATTCTTAACAGCTGAAATTGAAAGCTATGATATAGACACCGAGTATAGTGGAGTTGTTCTCTGGGACTGTCTGTTTCATCTGCCTCGTGAGCAGCACCGACTCATATTGGAAAAAGTATATCAAACTCTTCCGAAAGGAGGGCTTCTTATGCTTTCAAGTGGAGGAAGCGACATTGACCAGCCTCCATTTACTGACTTTATGTTTGGTGTCGAATTTTTTTATGATTCGTATACCCCAGATATATTGATTGCACTCTGTGATAAAATTGGATTCACAGTTGAAAAGTTTATTGTTGTTAATAAACCTGATGGCGCTAATGATAAAGGCCGTATTGGAATGATTTTATCCAAAGGCGGTATTTAATTAATCTGTTATTAATAAAAAGTAAAAAACTTCTGTATTAGTAATAATTGATAAAAATCAAACTTAATAGTGGGCCAATTATCAATATACCAGTAGTTGCTGCAATACTGCTGATTGTTGGCTTAATTTTATCCAATTCCATATTTTACGCCGAACCTGGTTATATTTACACGTCAGAACGTTAACCGGCAGTGGAAAGGTTGTGACAGACGTTGGTTATAAGTTTTATCCTTTCGGCCGTTATAATTCCTGGAAGCGGACAATGGGCTGGCGCAAAAGCTAGAGGCAGAAATTCAAATTCAGAAGCTATGGGGAAGTTAAAGCGTTGACCCCGCAAAAGTTAGAGCAGAAAATAGAGTACATCTGGCAAACAGGACTTGGTTTGTTAAGGGAACCGGTGAACCAGTTCTCTGTTCTGTGGACTCCAGGACTGGAAGGTGTTGATAAGAACCGGTATTGGGATAATCTGTAAGTCTGTGCCCATTATCGACCGTTGCTTGGGTGTCCATCAAATTGTCTCAAATTGAGTCTATCAGGTTGAGAATGCATCAATGACCATCGTAGACGATCCCTTACTGGCGCTGATTGTTCGTTTTGTGGTTAATAACGAAGAGATTGAGGGTGATGATGAAGCCTTCTGTCAGGATCAGATCCGTACTCTCAATCGCTACATTCAGGACCTCCCGGAAGATCAGCAAGAAGCGAAGGCGCTACAGTGGATTGAGCAGCACGCCGAACTTTATCGGCGTCAATGGCAGAAAAAAACAATTCATCGCCGAGCTTCAGACCGTCAGTGTCACGACTGTCCTTTAAATCTCAACGGGCAACATAATCATTGTTCTGTTCATCAGAAATGGCTCACTTTGCTGGGGCTTTATTCGTCGGATAAATTAACATCGGGGGAATATGTCGGTAATGCGTTAAAGTTGCTCAGACAGCATAAAGAAGAGCTGAAGGTCGTTACAGTCAAGAATCTGGAGCCTCTTAGAGTTTCCCAGAGAATCTAGTGGGCATTTCCAAAGCCAGAGACTCTGGGGATTTGTTTGAGTGCTTTTTAGCGATGAGATTGTTTTATCGTTTCACATGTTAGGGTTGGCATTATAAAATAATAAGTCATCTCTCCTTTTTGCTAGTTGTCAAATGACTGATTTTAAGTACCTTTCAGGCTATCCAGAGCAGACACTGGAGCAGGTTCAGGCTCTGATTAACTCTGGAAAACTGGTAGATCTATTGTTGCAGCGTTATCCCAGCACTCATGACTTGAAAGCTAACCGCTCGCTCTATGATTATGTTAATGGGGTTAAATCCGAATACCTGCGAAAGTCGGCCCCATTAAGCAAGGTTGTTTATGACGATAAAATTCACGTTATAAAAAATGCGTTGGGCACACATAGCTATGTTTCCAGAGTACAGGGAGCTAAACTAAAGTCTAAAAATGAGATTCGAATAGCCTCTGTTTTTAAAGAGGCGCCCTTAGAATTCTTACGAATGATTGTGGTGCATGAGCTTGCACACCTTAAGGAAAAATCTCATAACAAAGCCTTCTATAAGCTTTGTCAGTATATGGAACCGAGTTACCATCAGCTGGAATTTGATCTACGGTTGTACCTTACCTGCAAGGAGCTGATCGGTCCCATCTACTAGCTTAAGCAGAGCTGCAGAAGTTAATTTGTGATTGTCGGTGGATACAGGATACTGGCTAAAACGAATGAACATTGCCATCCTTATAGTGCTTATTCTCATGGATATCAGGGTGGTCGAGGCTAAGGAACCTATGAACAAAAAGAGTGTAAATCCCATGGATCTAAAGTTATATCTACTTCAAGGAAACTCCATAAAAACGAAACTGATTTCTGCTCTGGTACTGTTTGCCATCATAGCGACAACAGGTTGCGCCACCAACCCGGTTACCGGAAAACAGGAGCTTAGCCTTGTTTCTGAGCAGTGGGAAATTACAACCGGCCAACAACAATACCTGCCGATGCGACAGTCTCAGGGGGGGGATTATGTTGCCGATCCCAAAGTGGAAGCCTATGTAAAGGAAGTTGGCCAGCGTTTAGCAGCAGTGAGTGACCGTAAGCTGCCGTATGAATTTAATGTCCTTAACAATTCTGTACCTAATGCCTGGGCGTTACCGGGTGGAAAGATATCCATTAACCGGGGGCTGTTGACTGAACTTAAATCAGAAGCAGAACTGGCTGCGGTACTCGGTCATGAAATTGTCCACGCAGCAGCTAAGCACGGTGCTCAGGGTATGCAGCGGGGATTGCTGCTACAGGGGGCGGTCGTTGGAGCCAGTATTGCTACTCAAGGTGAAGAATATGCCAATCTTGCTCAAATGGGAGCAACTCTCGGGGCTCAATTGGTAAACACCAAATACGGTCGTGATGCTGAGCGGGAATCTGATCAGTACGGCATGCAATACATGTCTCGTGCGGGCTATTCTCCCCTGGGGGCTGTTGAGTTGCAAAGGACCTTTGTAAAAATGTCCGAAGGCAAGCAGCAAAGCTGGTTGGAAGGTATGTTGTCCAGTCACCCTGCTTCTCAGGAACGGGTCGAAAATAATATCAGGATGGCGGCTCAGCTGCCTGGAGGAGGGGAAGTAGGCAAAGCCCGATATCAGCAAGTGATGGCTCATCTGAACAAAACTGAGGCGGCTTACAGCGCTTATGATAAGGCTCAAAAAGCCCTTAATGAGGGAGATAAGAAAACAGCGCGCTCACTGGTAAAAAAAGCAATTTCCATTGAGCCGAAAGAGGGCCATTTCTACTCACTTCTGGGAGATATTGAATACGGTGAAAAACGCTATAAAAGTGCCCATCGAGAGTACGACAGGGCCATAAAACTGAATGAGGAGTTTTTCTACTACCATCTACGTAGAGGGCTGGTAAATCAGAAGCTTAACAATGATACCAGAGCCAAGATGGATCTGGAGCGCAGTACCCAGTTGTTGCCCACGGCCAGTGCGTACAATGCGTTGGGGAATCTGTCTCGTGACTCGGGGGATCTGGCAGCAGCCAAGGCCTATTTCGCCAAAGCGGCGCAGAATTCAGATCAGGCTGGAAAGCAAGCTTATGCCTCATTGGTTGAAATTGACCTGCCCGAAAACCCTGAGAATTACCTCAAACTCAGGAATATCAGTGACGGCTTGGGGCGTTGGTTGATTGAGATATCCAACCCTACACCGAAAGATGTCAGTTCTGTGATTGTCCAGATAGAATATCCCGATAAGCAAGGGCGTATGAGAAGTAGTAAACGACGTATTAGCGGTGTGTTAGCTGCGGGCTCAACGCAGCGCCTTAACACTCGAATTCTCATTAATCCCGCACTGGTTGATCGCTATGGCAGCTCCATTGCTGATGCCAAAATAGTTAATAATTAACAGCAGTCTGAATGACGGGCTATATATCCACAACGATACATCGCTAAAGCCAGGAGTCTGTTACGGTTATTGCCATAGCATTTGCTTAGCGCGACTGGTTTATGGCTCCTGGATCGGTGAATAAAAAATACACAGCCAGATCGCTTCTGGATCAGAACTGGTCCAGTCCACCCTGTGGCGGATATTTGCAGGGATATTGAGATAATCTCCGGCGTTAAGGTGCAGCTTTCTGGAAGGGGTCTCGAACTCCAGTCTGGCTTGCCCTTGAATTAACAACATCCATTCGTTCTGCTCTTGCTGATACCAGAAATCAGTAGCAGATGAATGGCCCTTTGAGACAATTCGTTCTAGTCGCAGTCCAGCCTGGTTTAAAAGAATGGAGATCAACTCATCAGGGAGCTGTTCCGGGATGTTCTCAAATAAGTTTTGAGTATCAATGGGAATCATTCTGTACAAAGCACTCTCGATAGATAAATTCGCTTAAATAATAGTAAAGCCTGCCGATAACAATAGTTACCCCAGCCTAAATTTTTTGTCGATGATGCGTGTTTCTATAGCTGTCCGCTTGAGTATCGGCACCGAGGTGTCTATCTATGATTATCAATCACAGTCAACTGGATTTGACTGCTTCTCATCAGCGTTCTGAATCCACACAGAGCCAGGAATCATTGCGGCTTTTTCGTGTCTCAGCAGATGGGCAAACTCAGCAATCTGTTAACATCGAACGCGATGAGGTCAGTTTATCGAAAAGAGCCTTAGAGTTGGCAGCTCGCATTGAACAAAATGATCCCGAACTAGACAGGGATGTACAACGAGCGTATGAAGAGCAGCTTGCCGCCCAAAAGGCTGAAGAAGAGTCTGTCGAGACTGAGGATCAAGAGGTAACCCAGGGTATCATCCCTATTTCTAAGAATTCTGTTGTTCAGGAAAGCCTGGGTCTTGATTCCCGATTGTCATTGATTAAGCAGATTATTGAGTTTGTCTCTGGTAAGAGCTTTTCATTTATTGACCCCGTTAATCTGCAAAGTTCCGGTATCGAATCTGCGGTCATGACCGAATCTGCGGAAACGGACGATTCTGTTGAGCCTTCAAACTCCTCTTCCAGTCAGCTTGGTTTGAGTTATCGGTATGTGGAAATGTACCGAGAAGAAGAACATACCAGCTTCTCTGCTGAAGGGCAGGTTAGTACGAGTGATGGCCGTACCATATCGATTGATCTTGAAGTGAATATGTCTCGCAGTTTTGTCCAGTACAGTCAGTTGCAGATTGATGCCGGGGCACGATTAAAAGACCCGTTAGTGATTAATTTTGATGGACCCGCCACTGAGTTGACAGAGAAGAAATACAGCTTCGACATTGATGCAGATGGTCTTGATGATCAGATTAGTTTTGTCAAAAGCCACAGTGGGTTTCTGGCCCTGGACCGTAATGACGATGGCTCTATCAATGATGGCAGCGAATTATTTGGTGCACTTAGTGGGCAGGGTTTTGCTGAACTGGCGGAGTTTGATCAGGATGGCAACGGATTTATTGATGAGGGCGATGAGATTTACGATCGGCTGCGGATCTGGGTTAAACAGGATGACGGTACCGATCAGCTGCTTGCTCTTGGTGACAAGAACATTGGTGCCATTTATCTGGGGTCGGCAGAGACATCCTTTGAGTTAAAAGACAGCAATAACGAGTTGCAGGGGATCGTTAGGTCTACAGGAGTGTTTTTGACAGAGGATGGTGGTCAGGGATCGGTTCAGCAGATTGATTTAGCGGTATAAATGGGTCTCGTTAATCAGCTGTTGCGGGTTTTTTACCCGGTAGATTGGAATTTCAGCCAATAACTCCCTTTTTTGACGGTGAATGTAGCCCGCAGCAACCCGTCCCAGATGATAGTATTCAGGGACTGTGCCGATAGAGACTCCCTGCCGGATATAGTCTTTGTGGGCTCCAATACCGATACTTTACCTTTTCTCAAGGCTTCGTCCATCGATACTGGACCTGCTGTCTTACCATAATTGTTATTCAGTACTGGGCGGATTATCAGGAAGCAGAAGCATTTATTTTTTCAACTATGCTGATTACACTGACGGCCCTGTTCAATGATAATAACCCGTCACCTGTGTGAACGAACTGAAGATACTGTTCGCTTGATCAATAAGGAGTACCAAATTGGCGCTAATTGAATCTAACATGATGCCATTGGGGACAGTTGCTCCCGATTTTGCCCTACCAGATCCAAAAACGGGAGATGTTCGTTCCCTCCAGTCCCTCAAGGGGGATAAAGGCACTTTGGTGATGTTTATCTGTAACCACTGTCCCTACGTCAAGCATATGGAAACAGCTCTGTCTGATTTCGGGCGACTTTATGAGGGAAGCGGCATTAACATTGTTGCGATCAGTGCTAACGATGCTGAAACTTATCCACAGGACGGGCCTGAACAAATGGCGTTGAAAGCCTATCCATTTCCTTATCTGTTTGATCAGACTCAGCAAGTCGCTCGGGACTACGGGGCGGAGTGCACGCCGGACTTTTTCTTGTTTGATGCTGATCTGAAGTGTGTTTATCGGGGCCAATTTGATAGTTCTCGCCCAGGAAATGGCCAGCCCGTCACTGGAGAAGACCTGAAAGCCGCCTTTGAAGCTTTGCTATCAGGAAATCCGATCAGTGATATGCAAATTCCCAGTATTGGTTGCAGTATTAAATGGCGATAAAGGTAAATGGAGAGGACCGTTTACAAACAAATGCCCCCGTCTGGGCGGGGGCTTATCGCTTATCTCTGGGAGGGTTTGTTAGGCTCCAATAATGCCTCCGTCTTCACGGGTAATCATCATCACTGAAGAGCGGGGCTTACTGTTACCTCCATCAGGGAAGTGTGAAGGCTTGGATTTCTCTCCTGGATGCTGTACACCTATAAACATGGTTCGATAATCAGGGCTGAAAGCTAACCCCGTTATTTCACAGGCGATAGGACCGGTCAGGAAGCGGCGCACTTCACCTGTATCAGGATCACTGCAAAGCATCTGATTATTGCCCATGCCGGCAAAGTCGTCCCTGTTGGAATACTTACCGTCGGTTTGAATCCAAAGGCGTCCTGCAGCATCGAAGCCTATTCCGTCAGGGCTGTTAAACATGTTATCGATGTTTATGTTGTCGCTCCCCGCGTTCAAGCCTTCACTGTGGACGCCTGGATTCCCGGCTATCAGATAAAGGTCCCAGTTGAAGGTGCTTGCTGTATGATCACCACCCGCGGGCATCCAGCGGACAATTTGCCCGTATTTGTTATTAGCCCTAGGGTTGGCAGCGTCAACTGGCTGGTTAGTCTTAACGCCACGGTTTTTATTGTTGGTAAGGGTGCAACATACGTGTTTACCGCCAGGATGAACCGCAACCCATTCCGGACGATCCATGGTGGTAGCGCCTACCTGGGTCGCTGCGCGGCGAATAAATGTCAGAACTTCTGCCTGATCTGCAAAGCCGTTCTCAGGGGTCAGTCCGTTTTTTCCGTGGCTTAGCTCAATCCATTGACCAGTACCTTTCATTTCGCCTTCGTTTGCACCGAATTTGGCGACGTACATTGTGCCTTCTGCCAGCAGCTCACGATTGCCCATCTTATTGTTGGGATTGAATTTATCTTTAGAAACAAACTTGTATAGATGCTCGCCGCGCTCATCATCTCCCAGGTAAACAACGACATGACCGTCGGCATTCACTGTTAAGGCTGCATTTTCATGCTTAAAGCGCCCCAGAGCTGTACGCTTCTTGGGAATGGAGCTGGGATCCATTGGATCAATTTCTACAACCCAACCAAATCGATTTGGCTCTGTTGGGTTCTTAGCCAGATCAAAACGCTCATCGAATTTGTGCCATTGATAGCGATCTTTGGCTTGGATACCATAGCGTTTTTGGTCTTTAGTTTGTGCTATTTCGCTACTGCTACCGAAATAGCCGTTGAAATTTTCTTCACAGGTGAGGTAAGTGCCCCATGGCGTTTCGCCGTTGGCACAGTTGTTAAAGGTTCCGAAAACAGTACGGCCACTGGGGTCTGCTTCTGTTTTCATCAATGGGTGGCCTGCAACGGGACCTGTCAGCTCCATTTCGGTGTTAGCGGTAATACGGCGGTTGTATATGGAGTCGGTGATGACCGACCAGCGACTGCCTTTTCTTTCTATTTCAAAAATAGAGACACCATGTGCTGCCTGAGCTTTTTTCACATCATCAGCTGTCAACATTTTTCCTTTGTGATCAAATAAATATTCGTAGTTGGTATATTCATTGTTGATCGCAAGAATGGCCCTGTTGTCAGATAATGGAAACAGGCTCATACCATCGTTATTGTCGCCGAACTGGAGGGCTTGGGAACTGGATGAAGAGGTCCCCGAAGGATCAAAAGCAGGAGCATTATCAAACAATGGATCTCCCCAGGATATGAGGGGTTCTGCCCGATAACCTTTGGGAACAGTTACGTTGTCTTCAGTGCTGGCAGGAATGGCTTCAAAGCCCATCAGCTGATTTTTTGACATCGCTGCAAAGGCATTGTTAACGGGGTTTGCTGCTAAGAATGCGCCTAGACCAAGAACACCTGAAGCGGCCATGAACTGACGTCGGCTCAAGGCTTTGTCGATCAACTGGCTGAATTCAGAAGTGGTATCGCTGGAGAGTCTATTATCTGCTGCATCGTCCATTGGCTTATTGGGCTCTTGTTGATGGTCAAAGCTGTTCATTGGTTTTCCCCCTATCTTGTTTGCTGCAGCCCTGATAAGGCTGTTCTGTCGCAATTGGATTTACAGACTGGTCTTTTATAAGCCTTAAGTCACTGGAAGTGCCTGGCAAAGCTGGTTGTTTGGCTTCTTATTTTTTTATTCTTTGGCCTTTGTTGTCAGCTTTTTGAGACTAAATTGAATCTGTGTCTGTTTGATGACGTAAAGATGTCAATGGGATGACAAGGCGATTATTTGAAAATAATGACATATATTATATTTTTCTTAATCTACACTGTTGACTTGCCATTAAGGATCAGGTTTTAATGGCTGGGTCCAATTGCGGACGCATAAACGCTTAACTGACAGGTATTTAGACCATGTGCACAACCTCCATGGCATATACAGCCCAAAAACATCTGCCCAATTCGATTTGGGATCGAGGTGTTCCTGTCTGCGTGTTAAGTGAATAACTAAGCCCACTAGCCGCGGATCTCTTCGCGGCTTCTAGCGTCCAGTTGTAAAACGCAATCCTCTCCGCGAATTGATCCCCGGCTTAATATCTGGAGATTAATGATGACTTTGTTAGGCCTTTTAGCTGCGACATATAGCCGTACCCGCCAAGCTGTTGCTGCGCGTTCCGCTTATCGGGATTTGCGTGAATTGGATCCTCGTTTGTTGCGGGATATCGGATTACGACTTGAGCAGGGGCGTGTTTTTCCGATGACTGGTGTCAATGAACTCGCTCCTGAAGATAGCTCATCCAAGCAAGCAAAAACAGCTCCGGCTGCCACTCTCGAACCTGTTTCTGAAAAGAAGCTGGCTTATAACGCTGAGCCTGAGGGAGTGGGGGGATAGCCAAGCCGCTGCCTAAGGATTAGGTAGCGGCTAAATAGTAAAGCCAGGATAATGCTGGTTGGCCGGGCAGAGTTGATGTTCTGCCCGGCGGGTGTTTCCTTTCTCTCTGCCATGATCACCTTTTTCCCCCTGGGTTAATCACCTTTTACCATAGTCGCTATTGCGTATTAAACGCTCTAAAGATTCATATCAATACGAACCTGGACCAGCTTTAGCCACATTTTCTCAACTATTTTCTGGTGAGCTTGGTAAAAGTGTTTACTAACCAGAAGGTATCCTCCTTTAACAACCAGAGGTGGAGCGATGGTGTTTATTTCGGCGTATTGGGGATTATTGCTAAGCGCTTGCTGTCCCGAATCACAGAGGGTCACGACTCCGGACACACGCTGATTATGAAGTAAAAAGAGTGCCTGATCCGTAGAATCCACTTCGTCGAAAGATATTTTGTGCTGAGTTAGCATGCTGGTAATGGAATAACCCCGGGGTACCGCCAGGTTGCTACGAAGATCTCCGATAAAAGCCTTTCCATTCCAGCTTAGATTGCTGTCCTGCCGAACAAACAGACAATAACCTGTCAGGGAAAATGCCCGCTTCAGATCGTCTCTGTTGTTTTTCTTGGGATAAACTCCAATTTCTTCCCGCTGAGCTTTATAGCTGGCGATGACTCCGCTGACAACGCCCTTTTCCAACAGCGCCAGACAACGTTTCCAGGGAGCACGCTGATAGTGGATATTGACTTCATCTACACGCTCATCCAGCTTTCTAACGGCCTCTATCGTTTTTCCGGGGTTCTCTTCGGGTATCTCGGAACCGTTTCCGCGGTAGTAAGGCAGCAGCTCCCGATCTTCATAACAGAAGTCGAAACGGATTGATTCGGCGGCGAGAGCCCAGGAACTGCCCAGCAGTAAAACAAATAGCGATATAAATCGGAGAAAGGTGCTCATTCCGAAACCCGATAGGAAAAACTGTTGATGTAATAAACCTAGTTTATCCTACCGGAATGTAAAGCTGATAGTTTTATTTGGTTTGTAAGATTTTGATATTCATTGGTTTTCTTTATTTTCTCAGTTGTTTGCTATTCCTGATTTTAAAGAATTGTACTGCTTTATTGACAGTTCGGACTCTGAACGAAGTCCAAATCTACGCATGACAAGCGCTGCGGGACAGAACCCGGTGAAAGCACTCTGGATCATATTCAATGCGATAAATAGCGTGAATCCCGCCCAGTATATATGGACCCACCAGGTCAGGATCAAGCTGATCAGAATCATACTACCGGCAAAAATAAGAATGGCACGTTCGATAGATATAGGCATTGTTTTTTCCTCATTGAGTTGAGCGAGAGTCACACAACAAGTGCAACGGGTCAGATAACGCAATCAATACTGGTAACGGACACGGACATAGCTGTTACTGGATTTTTCCATCTGTGCAAACGTTGTATGGGGGCTGTCGCCGCCAAAGATATTCAGTCCAGCTGTCAGCTGCCAGTGATCGTTGATTCGATAGTGAGCACTGGGTTTCAGAAAATAGTCCCGATCACTGGGGGAATAGAAGCTGAACCAATGCAGGATCAGTCGGTCCTGCAAGGTTCGATAACGCAAGCTAAACGTAAGTACTTGACGATATTCGTCGCTGTTGTAGAGGGAAGGCCGGGGTTGTTCCAGTTGCTCATAGTCTTGTAGCCATTCCAGATAGAATTGTCCGGCTGCAGTTAATCGGGCGGCAATTTCCTGTTCGTAGCCGAGTAACAAGCGAAATTGGTTAGTAGGTGTTCTGGCGGTGTTTCCTCCCGGTTCTTCTTTACTGTCGTACCAGGCCATTTCGACGTTACCGATACCTCTGCTGACAGGACCGCGAAGACTGGCTCCAACAACGTTCAGCCGAGGATGATAAGCGGTTCCAACCTGATCTAAGCCGGAGGGGGTTTTCCAGTAGCCACGATAACCGTAGATTGCTGCCTCAATCGTATCAAATGTCTTAAACAATCTGATCGCCAGCTCGCTGTTGTCTGGTTCATCGGCATCAAAGTGGGGCTCTGGTGCAACTTGCATGTTGGTATCTGGACTAAAGAACGAAAAACGTTCCCCTGTTATATAACGATCACTGGTAAATTCAGGCAGCCATACCAGATCCAGGTTGAATCGATGACTAAAATAACTGGCTTTCAACGCGATTGCCGGAGCCTTTAGATACTCGTCATCCCTACCTGCAAAGAAGCTTTGCCAGTCTTTAGGGAACAGGTCATTAACAAACAGATACTGACCTGTTCCCCAGGTTAACACCTGGGAACCCAGTTTGAGATCCCAGGCCGGGGATGGGGACCAGGCAAATTCGGCCTTACGCAGATCTAATTCAAACTCTTCAGTAACACTATCTGCAATTAAATCGGCCTTAGCGCTGAACTGCCAAACAATTGCAGAATGGGTCAGTTCGATCTGTTGTCGCAACTCGCCAAGGCTGTTACGGCTATCACCTATCAGTGGGTCCTCCTGCAATCGATATCCAAAGGCCAATTCGGTGTATCCTGACCACTTCCAGAATCTGGAGTCTTGGTTATCCCAACTGTCGTCAGTCCAGCCGTCATCCCAATCGGAATTGCTGTCTGATACTTCTATCTGCTTTTTATGTCCATAGTTGTTTTTGAGCGTGCCACTTTCATAGGATCTGGCTGAGGCGTAATCGATAGTGGCAACAGCGGCTATCATCAAAAGACTCAGGCTGATTTTGTATTTCTGGACAGCTGATACTTTCATTATTTATCTGGCATTATTTATCTGGTCATTACTGGGTTCGCGCATTATTTGATTAGCGTTCTGGACGTTTCAGGTATTGTCTTGGTGGTGTGCGAAGGCTGCGTTCGCCAAAAATATCCTTCGGTAATCCGAGGTTGTAGGCCGCGAAACGAAACTCCAACAGGGTATTGGCGTTGCTGTTCAGATCACTCATTCGCGAAGTCATGGCTGTTGGAAAGCCGTCAACAGTCTCCACTTTGAGTACTTCCAGGCGACGGTAAAGGCTATCCCCATGGTCATAGAAATCGACTTTTACAGGCAGATGACTGGCTTTGTTTATCCACACCTGATAGCGGCTGAATTCGACACCTTCCTGTTGTTTGGGAGTGGCTTCAATCAACCAATGTGCCTCTGTCTGCTCTACCAGGCTGAAGTTGTCCAGGTCGGGGTTACGGCCGGAAACATCTTCATAGAAGAAATGTGAACCCACAAAAGAGGTTCGTTTATCTCCAGCCGAAATACGCTTGACCAGATCTAATCCTGGCAGGTAGATCCACCGATCATCATCTGTGCTCAGATGCTTGGCTACGCGGAAAACCGTTCCCCTTACGTCGGCCGGGCGAGAGAAGAAAATCATCATATCCTGGTCGCCAGAGTTACTAATATTCCTTCGCAATAGTGTGAATTGGCGACGCTGCACACGACCCTGACTGTCGGTGATTGTCATTCGCGCATCGCTACGTCCATCATTTCCGGGGTAAAAAGATGCCAAATTAGCTTTGTTTACAATGGCTCTCGGGGTGGGCGTGGCTTGTGCGATAAGGGGATGACTTACCAGCAATACGAAGGAGATTAAAAGCAGGTACAGGGCGCTAAAACCCGGGGAGTTCAGGGTTAGCAAATTAGAGACTAATGGGGCTGTTTTTCTATCAGGCTTCCAATTACACATGTTTGCTTTAACCTCTTTGCTCAGAATTGGCTGAAGCTGGATTTCCTGGTGAGGGTTTTGACGGGAATGAGGATTGCACCAGAGGCTTTCTCAATACCTGCGCTAGTGCCGGAAATAGCAGAAGTGTGACCAGCGCTGATATGATCATTATGCTTGCGAGAAATACACCGACGGTAATATAGGGTACAAGGGGAGCCAGCAGCAGAGGGGTAAAACCTATCGAAATGACCAGAGCATTGCGGCTGATGGCTCTGGCGGGTTCTTGAAATAATGCGGAAACTGTTTTCTCCAGGCTTCCGGTTTTTTGATACAGAGCACGGGCCCGTTCGAGAAAGTGGATCGCAAAATCTACTGATAACCCTAATGTTAAAGCTGATAGAACGGCGATTGGCATATCGTAATCTTTTCCAGTCCAGCCGATCAGACCATAGATTAGCGTTATGGTGAAAGTGAGTGGCAACATTGCCAAAAGGCCGTAGATTAATGAGCGAAACAGCAGAGCCATCATTAGGAACACAATAATGAAGGCTGATAGCAGGCTGTGCAGCATGCCGCTCACCATGGCATCTTGCCATACCAGATTGATGAAGGTTTTGCCTGCCCAGTTCAGGTTCAGTCCTGATGGTAATGGGTTCGTCTCCAGGAAGCTGTCTACAAGATCAATGACCTGAGCCATATCTTGATTGTCTCCGCTACTAAGCTGTAACCAGATCAAACTGGAGCGATAATCAGGCGTTACAAAGTGCCACAGATCCGAAGGTCGATGTGAGCTTTGGAATTGTAATAGTGTTTGTGCGACACCGTTGGCTGTGTCAGGCAGTTTAAAATCGACAGCCTCACCGCTAAGCAGCTCTCGATTAACCGTTTTTATGATATCAACCAGACTGTTGCTCTTGCCTGTTATACCGCTTTCTTGCAGATAATCTTGCAGGTTGCTGATCCATTGCAGTACATCAAGTTGCAGAAAACGTTTTTGTTGCGCCTGCAGCTGTTCTAGCTGCTGTAGTAGACGGCTAAGTTCCGGCTGGGCTGAAGGAGGCATCTCAAACAGCGCATCATCGGCTATCGCAATGGCATCACTGATGGATGGTGCCTGTTCCAGTGCCTTTATCAGCTCGGTAGTATCGATATTAAGGCCTTCCAGCTTTGTTATTGCTGGTTCTACAAATTGTTTGGGATCTGTTTTATCAGGCTGTGAATCCAATACCAGGTATGCGTTGTAGGTCCCTGCGTAGTGTTTATTTAATTGCTGATCGGCAATCCGTATCTCATGATCTGCTTTGAACCAGTTGATCGGATTGTCATTGATCTGAATCTGTATCACTCCGACAGCGGCAATGCAGAGCAACAGTGAGAAGATCACAAGGATTGGTTTCGCGTGACGAGTAGATATGCCGCCCAGGGCTGCGATTACCCGATTAAACGGGCCACCGGAATGAGCTGTTGACCGGCTGTTGCAGGTATGTTGCAACGCCAGCAATGTGTCCGGTTTCATTCGAGAGATGTAGGCAGGTACCAGAAAAATTGTAATCAGAAATGCCAGCATGATTCCGAATCCGACAAAGGCGCCGAATATTTGTACGGGTGGGATTGGGGTTAATAACAGGGACAGAAAACCGACTGTAGACGTTATGGAGGTGAATAGCATTGGAACAAAAAGATGCTCAAGCACCTCCTTCACAGTCTGGCTTGCTTGTTTGCCTGCTTTATAGCGATCAGCAAATTCAGAAAGGATATGTACGGAATCAACAACGGCAATTGGCATTAGAAAGATGGCGATCATCGAAGACATGATATGCACCGTAAAACCCATACCGATCAGCAGCCCCATGGTGATGATTACTGTGGCCATTGCTACTAGCATTGGAGCAACAATGAGCTGTAGGTTGCGGAAAAACCACCACATGACCGCAAAAATCATTAAACCGGCCAAGGGAGCAGAAATGCCCATTTGGATAAACATCTCTACCCCAAATTGATCTTCTGCAATGGGTAGACCGGTAATATGATATTGATCTTCGCCGGGCAATCGAGCTATTTTCTGACGAATTTCTTCAGCAATACGATAGCTCTGATCTTTGTCGGTAATCGGTACGTAGATAGCGGCGGAGATACCGTCAGCGGACATCAGAGTATTATCAAGGAGGGGTAATCGTTTGATTGCTTCCCTCAGGTTTTGCGCTTCAGATATTGATTTCAAGGGCTGTTGCTGAAGCCATTCAAAACGGATACTGCCTGATTCTTCTTGTGTGATATTGTCGCTACGGCTAATGGCCATCAAATCCTGATCTATAACACCTTCAATGCTTAGAATGTCTTCAGTGAGTTGAAGTAATGCGTTTAAAGAGTCCGGTGTAGCGATTCCATTTTCGTTCAGCGCACCGACAACAATGGCGTCATGCATCGCAAATCGCTGTTTTACTCCGTTGTGGAACAGTCGAGCCTTGTTGTCTATCGGCAACATGTTCTCAGGGTCAGTATCGACCTGGATTGAAGGAATCATCGACGCCGTTGCGATCACCAATAGGAGTACAGCGCTGTATATTCGAAGAGGGGCGCGGATGGCCCAGCGTACGATCATAGAACTCATAAAAGAATTACCTAAATAAGTAATATCTAATACAATACAGGCTTGTTATCTGAACTTCAAGCAGTTGCTCTCTGCTGATTCCGACAGGACTCTAACTTTGATCATTATGAGTGGGCACAAAAAGCGATGTTCGCCTGGTATTATCGTTGAGATTAGTAAGGGTGTTTGTAAGCTTAAGTGAAGGGTTTGGATATATTCCAAGTAAGAGATTTGCTTGTCTTCAGGGGAGTATGGAGAGAGCTGTATAAGCATTCATGGCTTTAATATCCTGAAGGTCGACCGGGCGGCCTAGAACACTTTTATAGCGAATCAGGTTGGCCTGGCTCATCAAAGGTATTTCCAGTCCAAAGATGGTTTTATGTTGCGTGTCAGAAAAGTCTATTCTCAGTGTTTCCCATCTGCCATGGGTTGAGTTGAGTATTTTGGTGTTGTCAGCATTGCCAATTTCTACTTTACAGCCCTCGTACTTACACTGCAGGTATTCAAGGTCCCAGCCTTCTTCACAATAGTGGCCAGCGGGTTTGGATATTCGTTCCTTAACAGCCGTTGCCACTTCCTGGAATCGTTCTCCGGGCACAAAAAGGTCAATATCATTCAAGGGGCGTTTTGAACCATAGCCTATGGCAGCCAAACCACCACAAACCTGAAAAGGTATTTGCTTGCTTTCTAGTAAGTTAACGATCCATTCGAGTGCTTTTCGGTGCATCAGTAGTTTCTTTCCGATCAGGATTAATACAGCGGCTGCACTGTCATGATCTTGTTAGCTCAATAAAGCCCTGAATTTTGTTAATTTCCATTCTGGCAGCGTTTTTTGTTGAGAACTTAATGGTACCGTTAGGATAGCGAAGGGAGTTGCCTGAAAGAGCGACATCGCCCTCAGTTCGCATACTGGCTTTTCGGCTAAACAATACTTTGTTCCCTTCACTTTCAAAGGACAGTTGATTGTATCGTTCGCCAATGTTGGAGAGATCAATGTAATTGTCCCCGATATACACCGTACCGATGCTTACCGCAGTGCCATTGCTAACCAGCATACCTTCCCAGGGACCCTGAGCTGCATTGTCATTGTCCAGACAACCGTAAAGAAACAAGCTCAGTAGAAATATAGTGAAAGGGCGCATAAAGCCTCGCTCATAAGTAAGATGTAAAACGTGCGGTGATGGTAAAATCGGAAGTCCAAAAAATGATATACCTCAATGAACCTCATTGAAACACAATTGCAGAGTATAAGTAAGCGGGGTGCCAGGACAGGGTTTCAGCGAGCACCTCTAAAGGCAATTCTGCTTGATGGTGTTGAAACGGGCGCGGCAGACTTTAGCAGAAGTGTACCTATTTCCGGGAACATTACTTTTACCTTATGAGGGTTTAAGGCGGTTACGATATCTGTAATTAGTTGATTTAAGGGGTATATGCCCTTGAGTTGAAAAAAAGCTTCCGTAATACTGTTTTTTACAGAGGAAGACCAGTTGAGAGATAATTCCCCGTCATCGCTGTTAAGCTCCAGGTAGGCCGAATGCTGCTGGTCCTGGGGATTTCCATCACGATTGGCGACCATTGTGATATTGATTCTGAAGCGGGTTTTACTGAATTCAACCAGCTGAAATAAAAAACGAAGTTCCCATTGCTCGTGATCGTCTGCGACAATCCACTGATACTCAAGACGATCTTTTAGGGCACGTACGAGCGGGGAGGGGCGTAGTGACGAATTCGACTTCAAGGTGTCTATAACCCTGGCTTCTAAGTCATCGTTTTCCGTAACTTTGCTTTCCAAGTACCTGTTTTCCATAGCTCTGTTTTCCATAACAACGTCTCCAAATATCTTGCCAAAGAGGTCTTCTTCTCAGTTGAGGTGTTACGGGGGGGCTAACGAACTTTGGACACCGTAACCCCTAGGGTTGTTTGCCAAAGGACGTTTGCTGCGGCTTCAGGAATATGGCCAAAACCGTTAGATTCCAAGGCGAGATATTCGTTCTTTGGTAACGTACCGGTTGGTGCGATTTGAGTATAAAACTGATTAAAGTCCAGACCCTCTGAATAGGCGTCAATGACTTTTCTCTGCAGTGATTTCAATGGGGTATCCATACCACCCTCTACCTTTACATTAATTCTACTGCTCTATATCTGAGCTACTAGATTCGACTTTATCAGTCCTTTTTCTAGCTGTCTAGACCACTGATACGATTCATGATCTAAGTCATTTATTCATTTTTGCTCCATAAAAATCAATAAATGACTTCTGCTGCGGTATTTCGGTTCTGTTTGGGCCGGTTTTTCAGGTCGCTTTTTACAGCTTAAAATCGATTTATTGTTTTGGCTGGTGGGCAACAAGCTTAACTGCCGAGGATTCAATACGCTTTGTAATCGCAGTCATTTCCACAATGGGAGCATAAGGAATATTCTCATCGGGAAAAGCTGCCCGTACTTTATCGGTCAGACCTTTGGAGAATGCTTTGAACAGTAATCGAACTTTGACATCCAGCGGGTAGATCAAATTATCGGGTAAGAGATAACGTTCGTCTCGGCTGCCATCTGCCGGGATACGGGTGTCTTTGAGCATCTTTTCGTAACGCCAAAAACTCAATCCCACTTTATTACCGTGTCGATCACCACTGACCTTATGGAATTTCCGAGCGTTTTTGGGCACCCGGTTATCTGGGTCAAGGTGCCCACTGGTAAAAACGGTCTGCTGATTTTTGTCGGTTACCGTAACTTCCAGCCATAGTTGACGCCGTGCGCCTCCGGGAAGTTTATGACCGCCATTTACGTTACTGACGGTGACAACCAGCTGATTATTTTCAATCTTAGTCTCCAGTTTGGCCGCCGACTTCAGTAAGGCTTCACTGAGCCCCTTATGTTCTTCACTGCGCAAGCCTACTAGAGAATTGTTTGCTCCGACAAAATGGTGCGTACGTACATTTTCCTTTATGGACCCACCGGTTGTTGAACGTCCGGGGATAGGGTCGCCGATGCGTTCAATGTCCGCATGCATATGGCAGTCAATACAGCTCTTATGCTGCTCGGGGTTTTGGGGATTGTTAAATGATGATGCGAGCCATTCACCATAGTTGTCATTGACTTCAGCTCCAGGGCCAGAAGTAAACTCGTTATGACAGGTCGCACAATAGAGAGAATCCTGGTAGAGCTCCGGATTGCTATAAGTAGCTTTGTGAGCTGCTGGCTTGGCATTGATCATTCGATTTGCCAGCCATTCCGTGAGCATATTGTTGCTACCTTCGAACAGATAGTCAGACCTTGTTTCAATGTTTACCGTTAAATCGGCGTTACCGCCAGCGTTCTCAGCATTGACGATACGGTGGCAAAAAAGGCACCCGGTTCCTGCTTCAACAACGGGGCGTCCTTGTGACAATGCTGTTTTTAAGCTTGCTCCGTCTTTTTCATGCATATTGGCCATGGCAGACTGGGGCATTGCTTCACCGCTCAGAAGGGCCTGGGGCATATGGCAACCCCTGCAAAGATTACGGAACTCTTCTCCTTCCTGCTGCGCGGCATAGTTTTCCTGAAAGCGGTAGTAGGGGTGGTCCATCAGCGTTCCATGGTTTGAATTTGCCCATTGATCGAAGATAGCTGGATGGCATTCTGCACAGGATGCAGAGTTAAGCCATTCTGATTTATGGGCTGTTTTGCCATTACCTTCCAATCTTAACCAGGTTGAAAGAAAGGGGAGGTTTTCAGCAGCGGTAATGTAGCTCATTAGAGCTTGCATCCGCTCCTGAAGTGGAAGCGACAACAGTTGGGGATTAATGGGGTCAAGTTCCTGGTTGCCATCATCGGCTCCCATGCCTCCCTGAGTTTTCTGAATAACATCGGCCAGTGCGCTTTCAGGGGCTCCGGCAAACATTTTGATAATATCTCTGTGACCAGTTACGGCGTCTTCGAACTTATTTTTCCCTGTGCGGCCATCAGCCATAAGGAAACGATTGGTGAAGTTAAATCCATCCAGATGGCAGCTGTTACAGCTCATCCAGAAATCTCCGGCCATGGGGCCGTCAGCAAACTTATCGCTGTTGCCGTTGTTAAACAGTTGAACCCCCAGACGTTGCTGCGGGCTCAGAGGGTCGTTCTTAACCGTCTTATAAAAGGGGTGGTTTTTTACTGTTGCGCGGGCAAAGGTGCTGTTTCCACCGTTATCAATTTTGGTGATATCCTGACTGACAGCATTCTGAACATAGATGTCGTCGTTGATGACAACCAGCCCCTTGGGATTATCTCCGGGAAGGTGGCGGAGGATTTGAGTAACCTGAGCCCCTCCTTTGGATTTTTTACCCTTTCGTCGTTTGCTACGTTTCTTTTTGTCGCCGCTGGATCGACGTGAGAGGTCAACCACCATCAGGTCTTCGCTACCAGCAAGAGTAACGTACAGGCGCTTGCCGTTGGCAGAGAATTCCGCATCGTGAGGGTTACTGACAATGCGGGTATGATTAGCATTATCGACAATATTTATCTGACGGAATAATTCTTTGCGCAGGTCTGTTTTTTCTGCCTCTGCTCCGGGGGTCAGATCAACAACTGAGACTGCAGGAAAAATTGTTGATTGAAACTGGAACGGATGGTCCAGATTCCATAGCAAGTGAGGTAGCCAGGCTTCTGAACCATCCGGGCTAATTGCAATATCGTCCAGCAGGCGAGGGACTCCCTGAGAGGAAAATTCATCCTCTTTCTGGGTGGATTTCAGTTCGATAGTTCGAGTCAGCCGGGGGGGAGTGGCGCTGATATCGTAAATCGACAGTTCACCGGTCAGAGCATGGGTTACCAACAACCTGTTGTCATCGGTCAAGGCGAGGCCGCGAGGGGTCTCTGCTGTTTGCAGCTGGTGTTGGATCTTGCCCTTATGATCAAAGCCTATTAACTGTCCGTCCTCGAAGATGGTGGCCCAAAAGAGAGAGTGTTTACCATCGTAGGCGATCGCGAAGGGACGACGACCTGTTGCCACCTGTGCACGGATTTCAAGGGTTTGTGCATCCAGTAAAAAGATTGTTTTTGACAGGTAATCAGAGGCGGCGAGTACTTTTCCATCATCACTCACTGCCAGACGGCGGATATCTTTTCCGAGTTGGACTTCAATCTGATCCTCTATCTCGGAGAGGTTGGTGCGCGTCAGGCTACCGGCATCAAAGTTGGCGGTGTAGAGAACATTACCATCACTAGAAGCCTGGATTGATCCGCTGCTGGTTGCAGCAAGACTGCTTTGGTTTACCCACAAAGAGAGAATCAGCAGGGCCAGCAGACTAAAGAAAATGGGAATTCGGGTAATGATCATTGGCAATACATCAGCGATTAAGAAACAGGCGGCAGAGGAGTCTGTAAGGAAGGCCGTATAAAGGGCGTAATACAGACCAGCGGGCAGCATGGCGCATTAATAAGAGCCCGAGGGGAAGAGCGGTAATCAAGTGTGTATAGTGGTTAACCCAACCGATAAATTCCCCGCGATTACCAACCAGTAGCAGAAAGAAACCACTGACTGTGCTGAGCAGTAACAGTAGATCGAGTAACTGACCGGTAACTTTCAGTAGAGGTTTATTGCTATTGCGGAGAAGGCGTCGATGGCTGAACCAGAATGGCACAACATACACCGGGAACAGAATCAGGCCCGAAAAACAGTGAAGAAACAGTAAAACCCGAGCGGCAAACCAAGGTAGATCAAAACCGCTCCACAGTGGTAAACCACTGGCTAACAGAACGTACAGACAGACTTCTGCTGCACGGTTTCTATAAGCGAGTTGGCGCCAGTAGTTACCGAGAGATTGTGGTAGCGCATTAAGTGAACTGACTGACATAGTTTACAGGTGTGTGCACAGGCAACAGTATAATAAGAATGGTTATTATTTATATTTGCAATACAAAAGTCCAGAACAAACTCGGATGACTATTGGTCGTCGCTAGACATAGATCAAAAATCTGAGTAATTGAGCGTAGTTTCAGATAATAAGTACTGTACTTATCATCTTAAACCCAGCGAGGTGATCGGGGGAAAGGTGAGTAGATATCCAAAATGAAATCCTTGTGAGCCCCGGTGTATATGTAAAAGTGTTTTTGATTCAGTGATTATCAATATGTCAGTTGTTCAACATTGAATTTTTTATATGGGTAAGCGAGCCGCTTTAGATTTGATATGAATAAACTGAAGGTTGGCAGCTATGGGATTTTTTGATCATATAGCGCGGAACAAAGCAGAGCGTTCATTGTTCTCAAGCGACGACTGATTTCCCGGGCGATATTCATAATAATCAGGATAAACAGTTGTTGATGGCTTTCATAAAGCTGTTGCAAATCAAAATGAGAGAGTGACCGCACGGTCACTTTTTCCAGGGCTCTGATTGATGCAGAGCGATTTTGTATATCAATCAGAGTCATTTCTCCAATACTTTCGCCCTGTTTCCTGACTGCCAGGCAGGTAAGCTCTCCGTTGGCAGACTCGCTGAGTATTTCTACTGAACCAGACAGGATCAGGAACAACCGGTCTCCCGGATCTCCCTGGTGGCAAAGATACTCACCGGTAGCAAAGTGCTCTGTTTTCAGCAATGATTCAATGACTGGCAGTTCATCGTCGCTTACACCACCAAACAGTGCATAAGACTGCAGAGGTTGATAGCGAGGGGATTGAGCTTCTTTTGTCACTGGTTTTCGCCCCTGTAAGACCGATACCTATAAGTATGCATCTGATCGGGTGATTTTTCAGCGGATTAGAAGGTCAGCGCAGCAATACAGCCGCAAAGAGTCATTACAAATAAAAACCACTTTAGGGTCTGTTGTTTTGCTACAAGGGCGAATTTGACTGCTAACCGGGCTCCAATAATTGTTCCGCTTGCCAGTATTAATCCTGGCAGCCACAAGACTTGATCACGTACGACAAAGACCATTAGCGCCACCACCGTAAATGCCAGAGAGCAGACAAGCTTCAGTGCATTGGCTCTTACAAGGTCGTATCGCAGAGTGCCGGCTAACGCTCCTAAAAGAATAAAACCAACCCCGGCTTGTACAAACCCTCCATAGAAGCCAGCGATGCCAAGCCACCACCAGGATGAGGGACGTTCGGCCACTCTGTAAGAGGGTGTTCCAGCGGGAGGGCAAACAACAGAAGGGCGAACCAGGATGATTAGGGCCATGGTGAGCATGCTACCCAACAACAGCGGCTTTAATACCCAGCTTGGAGCAAAAGAGGCTGCAACAGCACCCGCTAAGCCTCCAACCAGAGTCGGCAGAAGAATGGGGCCTATATCTTCGCTCGGCAGTTTGTCGTTTGCCCTGAATCCCAGTGCTCCAGCTACTGACTGCAAAGCTACGCCAACCCGGTTGGTTGCATTGGCTATTTCTGGTGACATTCCTAGCGTCATCAATACGGGGAGGGTCAGATTTGAACCGCCTCCTGCCAAGGTATTGATGCCTCCAGCAATCAGACCAACGAAAACCAGAAGAATAGCACTGAAAAAGGATATCTCCATAGACTCGATTTCTCTATCTTTCTGTCCTGTGGTGGAACGAAAGGCTGCTGAGTTTAACGGTGTTCTGGAGAAATGAGTAATTATATGCGGTACATCAGGGGCGAATCCGCAGAATGCGTCCACTGTCGGTTGAAAAGTAAATCCAACCTTCGGGGCTTTCTGCTAATGCTCTAATACGCTCTTTCAGGGATGTCAGCAGGCGCTCTTCGGCTATTGCTTTCCCCGAGTCATCCACGACAACTCGATTGATGTGCTGGAGTTTTAAAGCGCCCGCCAGCAAGTTTCCTTTCCAGTCAGGAAAGGCTTTGCCTGAATAAAGAATCAGGCTGCTTGGGGCGATGGAAGGTATGTAGACCTTAATTGGTTGTTCCATTCCTTCTTTTTCAGTGCTTTCCCCGACAGCTATGGGTCCCCAGTACTCTTTTCCATAGGAAATAACTGGCCAACCATAGTTGTTGCCCGGTTCTATCAGGTTTATCTCATCTCCTCCCCGTGGACCGTGCTCAATTGACCAAAGCCGTTGCTTCTGTCTATCGTAGGCGATGCCCTGAGGGTTACGATGACCGTAGCTCCATATTTCCGGTAGGCTGTTGCTCTGGCCGATAAAAGGATTATCCGTCGCTACGCTACCATCAAGGTTAACTCTGAGTACTGAACCGGCATGGGTACTGAGATCCTGTCCGTTGGCTCGTTTTCCTCGATCCCCAATGGTAAAAAACAGATGCCCCTGGCCATCGAAGGTAATTCGGCTGCCAAAGTGTCGTCCAGCAGAGCTGGCTGAACTGGAAATGACTATATCCTGCCAGTTGTTTAATCTGTCTCCTGATAAATGAGATCGCGCAAGGGTCGTGACACCCTGACCCTGAATATTTTTAGTGTAGGTAAAATAGATCCAACCACCGGGTCTGTAGTCCGGTGGAATGGCCACATCCATCAGCCCTCCCTGGCCATTCGCAAGTACTTTGGGATTACCCTGTATGGGGGTGAGCAATCCGGTCTCAGGGTTCAGCAATTTAATACTTCCATTACGCTCTGTAATGAGTATTTTCTCAGCGCTTAAGAAGGCCATTCCCCAGGGGACGCCGAGATTGTTGGCGATTTCCTCTACTACAAAGTCAGTTGCCCCGGTCCTGTGCGGAACGATAGTAGCCGCTATGGATGTTGAAATAAAAACCGTAGTAAACGCCCAAAGCAGGGCTGAATTCAGTCGCACTATGAAGTCCTTTTTGCGTCTGTGACAAGTGAGTCGGTGAGGGAGCTACCCCTGATATTATGTTTAGACTAGGTGCCTCCCGCATCATATTCGGCAGCTTCCATCAAGTGCGCGACTTCATCCTGTTCGTATTCTTCTCTGGCTTTACGAATATTATTTCTAACTTTATCAGGCAGGCTCGACAGCGCCTCTTTTAGCGCAATAGTCAGCAGGTCTCCAGCTACACAGTTTGAATCTCGCTTGTAGACTGCCGACAGGGCTTTTAACTCGTGAAATAACTCTGTGGGGATAGGAGCATGTACCTGATGTACAGATGAGCTAACCATATCGCAGCTGTAATCACCTGTTCCATCGCTTGCCAGTAGCTCACTGATATACTGTGAAATTTGATTACTCATGTTGCCTCCTAGGATGTCTGCCATTTCCTCAATGAAGGAAAGGGCAATTATCTAACTGAGGATTCGCTTCGACCTTAAGTCTAACGGTCCTGTGGACAGTATTAGTTATAGGAGCTAACAGAGAGACTGTAAAGATATTGCAGAACAGGTTTTTCTGGAAGCGGCAGGGTTGTCAATTTTACGTGCTTGCTTTAGTGGAACGATGAGGAGCCTAGCGGGTTTCGAAGGGGTTTTGAGCTCGAAAGGTGCCAATGGCCATAGCAAATGAAAGTAAGATAATAGAATTAAGAAAAACCGGGAGAATAAGAAAGCCGTAGCCAAGGGCATGTACGTTGGCTCCGCCGATTACGGCCGTAATTGCTGTTGCGCCGCCGGGAGGGTGTATGCAACGACACCAGTGCATGAAAAGCATTGCCAGGGGGATTGCCAGAGATGAAGCCAATAATTCGCTACTGATAAACAGGTAACAGCTGACCCCGACAGCGGCAGATATCAAATGTCCTCCTATCAGGTTCCAAGGTTGGGATACGCTGGCGTGAGGCATTCCAAATATGAGCATTGCAGAAGCACCGGTGGAAGCCAGGATCATCGGCAGCCCTTCTTCAGTCAGAATGGAAAGACTGAAAAAGGAAGCAATCAAAGTGCTGATAAATGCACCGATTATTGAGAAAGTCAGCTCTTTGGAACCCATTGTGGTCATAGAACCTCCTTCGTCGGTAGGGGAACAACTCAAAATAAGAACTAAACATAAAACCTGGTTAGGTTAGTGGTACAAGAAATAGGTTAGCAGCAAAACACAGTGGGATGAAGGGTGGTTCAGGCCTCCAGAGCTAACAGGAAGGGGGCAAAAGGAGACCTAAACCAAAAGAGGTAAATTCTACAACCGTGCTGAAATTCTTAACTAAGTCACGTGCGATAGATGATTGTCTATCCAGGTCAGGTTCACAACAAGCTGATATCCGTTAGAGATCTGGTCGCGACTGTTTATTACACAAATGTCGTTACATAAATGTTAATACGCAGCTGTTGTTACCGGAGCATTTTTCAGAATTTACCGATATCAGCCACTCACCATCAACGAATCTTTCAACGGATCTATCTGGGGGTATCAATGTGTAATGTATTACCGTCTCGATCAAAGGCCAGAAAACGTGCAACCCCTCCTTGCTGTATTGATTCGACCATCATGGCCATAGGCTGCTGCGCTTCTTCGGTCGTTGGCATGACACCGTTCCGTCCGGCCTGGCAGGCAGCAAAAATCACATCCCATTCCTGGCCTGTTTTCTTTGATTCCTCTATCAGGGATGAGAAGTCACTGAGCTCATTCAATGACTTGTCTACGCACATTACCGGAGTTAAGGCACCACCCTGTCCTTCCTTAAATCGTGCGATTTCCTCTTCGTCAGCATCCTCTGGAAGTTCCGCTTTGGTAAACACGAAGAGTATTCGCTGGGGTTCAGCCTGTTGTCCCGCGGCTTCCAGCAGTTTCTCATAGTTGGAAATATTAATGCTCATAATGCTGTTCTTCCTGATTCTTTGCTATTAAAGACCTGCTTGGATGACAGTTGGTTTCCGGGCTATGTGTATCCGGGTTATTCATATCCGGACAATCAATAGTAAAACAGCCCGTTAAGCACTGCTACCGACCAGGTTATCCACCACTATTGCTTTGATTCTTTTCACATCTACGGGATCAAAGTCCAGATTTGGCCGTTTTTTTATCCCGTATTTAGTCAGGGTGTAGTGGTATGTTGATTCGATTCCATGATTGTTAAGACAGTTCTTAACGCAGTGGAGGGGGCAGCCATCCAGTGAAATGATGGGTCGCCCTGATTTGGCGACCTTCACCAGGTTTTTTACCCCTCCGCCAACGCCTGCGATGCAGGACATTTCCGCTTGTCCTTCACGAAAGAGCTCAATAGCCACTTGATTGGCCAGTTGAGCAATATTAGAACATCCGGAGCAGGAGTATATCAGCGGGAGTGCTCCGGTAGAGTTGTCGTTCTGAGTCCTGATGGCGTTGATTGCTTTCATGGTATGGGTTTACAGGTGTTTGTATCCTGAGATTGAGTTCTTCGGAATCAATAGCTACTCTCTGTGTTTCTTCATTACTGAACGAGAGGAGAATCGGCAGCGTTGATATCAAATCCTTCGATTTCAGCTTCCCCTGCGAGAATACCGATATACTGGCTGATTGCTCTGCGATAGACCTGATGGTCGAGGTAGTGAGATATTTTGTCTTCTACTGCTTCGAATGGTAGAGGTTCTCCTTCCACCCGATGATCGACTCTCAATACATGATAGCCGTAGCGGGAGCTAATCGGCTTATCAAACAGTCCCTCAGCTGCTGCAAACATGACTTTTTCAAATTCTGGTACGGTGCTGCCTTTACTGAGTTGACCAAGGCTACCGCCTATATCCTTGGAGGGGCAGGCAGAATGAAGTTGCGCCAGGCTTGCGAATTGCTCTGGTTGGGACTTGAGGGTTGCTATCAGTTCTTCGGCCAGAGCTTTCATTTCTATTTGCTTTTCGTCGTCGTCGGGGGCCGCTGCGAGCAGTATATGGCTGGCTTCCAACAAAACCGGACTTTTGAATTTCTCCCGATTGGCCTCAAAGTAGGCTTTGCAGTCACTCTCATTGGCTTTAGGGGTGCTGATCTGTTGATCAAGCAGAGTGCTGATCAGTGTTTCCTCGTCTTCTGAGCTTATATCTCCGTCACCGCCAAGCCCTTCAGCCCGTGCTTTCTGAAGTAATAGTTCTCTGATAACCAGCGCTTCAGCTGCCTTGTTGACAGCATACTGGAGGGATTCAGCCGGATGGTGTTCAACTTCCTTGGAAATCGCCTCTTCACTGATTACGACACCGTTGACCTTAATGGCAGGTACGTCAGCTGTGGGTGTCTCGGGAGCTTCAGGAGCTTTTGGGATGCTTGGACAAGACATAATGCGACCTTTAAATCGAGGTGATACTTCAATAACAGTTGTTCAATAACTATTCTTCGAATAAGACTTGCTAATTATCTCAGCCGAGTTGTTTAAACAACTTGAGTTCGGTTAACTGGATCTCATTTGAAGAGTATTCATTGGTTTTTTTTCATATCGGGTAACCTCCGTGTCAGTACGTCGGTATCCTGAAGAATGGGCTGTCGTTCAAATATGTTTTATCTGGATACAGGGCTATTTGCAACATTGCAATAAAAGCAAAGATGCTGACTTGGTAAGACTAATAGAGAAGAGCAGGACCCGGTGAGTCATAAAACAAGGGCCTGCTTCAATCTTCAGAATTCCACTAACCTATCATCAGAATGAACATTTTACGTTGTTCATCTGGGGCGGAAAAGCTGGATCTCATCGGTATGAAATCCAGCTGTTTCAACCTGTTGATACTAGCGGTGAGTTTTTTGACGAACCAATTGATAGCTGCGACCCAGGTACCAGACTGGGGCACTGATGACGTGAACCAGACGAGTAAACGGGAATACCAGCAACAGGGTCATGCCGAAGAATACATGAAGCTTGTAGATCAGTCCTACAGGTTCCATGGCGACTGCAGCGTCAGTGATCTGGAAGGTGACGATGCTCTGGGCCCAAGTACCCAGCAGAACCATCACTGAACCGTCCATATGCCCGGCAGAAGCGAAGATAGTCGCCAAACCTAAAAGCAGCTGAATTAACAGCAACCAGAGGATAACGATATCGGACATAGAACTGGTCGCACGGATACGTGGGTCAGTCATACGACGCTTCAGCAGTCCAACCAGACCGTACAGGCAGATCAGACCAAAAATACCACCGGAAACCATAGCCAGCAGCTGCTTGGCTTCGGTTGAGATAAAGTGATGGTAAATGGCTGCGGGTGTCAGCAGACCGACAAAGTGTCCCAGTAGTACAAAAATAACACCAACGTGGAAGCAGTTGCTGGCAACGCGTAAATCGTTGCGAAGCAGCTGACTGGAACCAGATCTCCAGGTGTATTGCTCGCGATCAAAACGCACCCAGCTACCCAGTAGCAGGATAACGATCGCAACGTAGGGATAGATCCCGAATAACAGCATATTTGAGTAAGACATAATTATCTCCGCACTCTTTATTAGTGGTTCTGAGAGCTTGTTAATTCAGAAGGCATCCAAGTGATTGGAACTGCTTCATCATTTTTTGTTGGTGGTCGATGCGTCTGTGGACGGCAACCTGCCTCGGGCGATTGATTCGCCATAAAGGTGACCTGCTCTTCTTCCCAAACCTTGTCCATTGCTTCCATGGTGTCGTCGCGCTCTTCAGCTGCGGCTTCCGCCTTCAGCTTTTCGATGTCCACCTGGGTGCCACCGATAATAAGAAGTGCGTCAAACAGCACAGAATAAAGACTCTGGCGTTCCTGCAGGCGAGCGCTGATCACACCAAAGATGTGACCTACATCTGCCAAACCCTGGCGGGCTTCAATTTCTGGCCGTTGAGCCAGGAATTCCAGATACAAAGGGATGTAATCAGGCAGCTCACGAACGGCAATGTCGTAGCCATTGCGCTCGTAGTTGGACATCAGGTCTACCATCGCCTGTCCACGATCACGGCTTTCGCCGTGAACGTGTTCAAACATCAGCAGAGACACCGAACGGCCTCGATCAAACAGAACACCGTATTCTTCCTGAACTTCCATCAGGTCACGGCGGCAGACGGAATCTACCAGCCCGACCATCTGCTCGCGCAGCTCGGGAGGAATTTCCCGAGCGGAGCGGACTTCTTCAGTGAGTTCTCCTGCAAATTGCTGGAGCTCTTCTGTGGGGTAGTTCATTAGCACTGATATAACTTTAAGAATATTCATGACTAATCCCAAATTTGAACGGTGTCGATGATATCCCTTCTGTTTGTTTTCTTGCCGCCAAACAGGTTGAGATCACTTGTACCTGTTGAACAACCATTACCAAAGCTGAATCCACAGCCGCCACGCTCGTCGAACGCTTCATGCATTGCGTCTTCGCGGTGGGCGGTCGGTACCACATAACGGTCCTCGTAGTTAGCGATCGCCATGTAGCGGTACATTTCACGGACCTGCTTCTTAGTCAGACCAACGTCCTTCAGCACTTCAAGGTCTTCAACGTTATCGACCTCTTCTGAACGTTTGAAGGCACGCATTGCCAGCATCCGCTTCAGAGCCAGGGTTACAGGTTTCTCATCACCGGCGGTCAGCAGGTTGGCCAGATACTTGACCGGAATACGCAGCGAATCAACATCAGGGATAACGCCGTTCATGCCTACGTGGCCAGCTTCTGCAGCGGACTGAATCGGGCTCAAGGGTGGGATGTACCAAACCATTGGCAGTGTGCGATATTCAGGGTGCAGAGGCAGAGCCACTTTCCAGTCCATCGCCATTTTGTAAACTGGAGATTTCTGAGCTGCAGAGAGGACAGAGTCTGGAACGCCATCTTTGCGAGCTTGCTCGATAACCTGTGGATCAAACGGATCAAGGAATACTTCCAGTTGCTTCTCGTAAAGATCAGTCTCAGAAGGTGTGCTGGCTACTTCTTTAATACGGTCCGCATCATAGAGCAATACGCCCAGGTAACGGATACGACCAACACAGGTCTCGGAACATACAGTCGGCATACCCGCTTCGATACGTGGGTAGCAGAAGATACATTTCTCAGACTTACCGGACTTCCAGTTATAGTAGATCTTCTTGTACGGGCAGGCGGAAACACACATACGCCAGCCGCGGCACTTGTCCTGGTCGATCAGAACGATACCGTCTTCTTCACGCTTGTAGATTGCACCTGATGGGCAGGATGCAACACAGGCTGGGTTCAGACAGTGCTCGCACAAACGTGGCAAGTACATCATGAAGGTGTTCTCGAACTCGCCATACATTTCTTTCTGGATGTTGTCGAAGTTCTTGTCCTTGCTACGCTTGGCGAATTCAGTACCAAGAATTTCTTCCCAGTTTGGACCCCATTCGATCTTCTGCATGCGCTTGCCGCTGATCAGCGAGCGAGGGCGTGCAGTAGGCATGTGATCTCCCAGCGGCGCGGTGTGCAGGTGCTGGTAATCAAAGTCGAACGGCTCATAGTAGTCGTCGATCTGAGGCAGATCAGGGTTCGCAAAGATGTTGGACAAAATACGGAACTTGCCACCGATCTTCAGTTCAATGTTACCGTCTGCCTTGCGCTGCCAGCCGCCATTCCAGACGTCCTGGTTTTCCCATTCTTTCGGATAACCGATACCTGGCTTGGTTTCAACGTTGTTGAACCACGCGTACTCCATGCCTTCCCGGGAGGTCCAGACATTTTTACAGGTTACGGAACAGGTATGGCAACCGATACACTTATCAAGGTTCAGCACCATGCCGACTTGTGAACGAATTTTCATAATGCTGGCTCCTTAAACTTCTGTAGGCAGTGGCTGTGGAATTTGATCGTCTTCGCCGTCGAGCCAGTCAATCTTGCTCATCTTACGAACGACAACAAATTCATCACGGTTACAACCTACGGTGCCGTAGTAGTTGAAACCATAAGACTGCTGTGCGTAACCACCGATCATATGGGTCGGCTTAGTCACAACACGGGTCACGGAGTTGTGCATACCACCACGGGTTCCGGTTGTTTCAGAACCTGGAATGTTGGTGATACGTTCCTGTGCGTGATACATCAGGGTCATACCTTCGTTAACGCGCTGACTGACAACAACACGGCAGGTAATTGCGCCGTTGACGTTAAAGACTTCAACCCAGTCGTTGTCTTCGATGCCAACTTTTTGTGCGTCTACTTCAGACATCCAGATGATTGGTCCACCACGAGACAGGGTCTGCATCAACAGGTTGTCGGTGTACACACTGTGGATACCCCATTTTTGGTGAGGTGTGATCCAGTTCAGGGCGATCTCAGGATTGCCGTTGGACTTTTTGTTCATGATCGGACTAACAGTCTTGGTGTCGATCGGTGGACGGTAGCTACATAGTTGCTCACCGAAGGCCTGCATCCACTCATGATCCTGGTAATACTGTTGACGACCGGTAATGGTTCTCCATGGAATCAATTCGTGAACGTTGGTGTAACCCGCGTTATAGCTCACATGTTCGTCTTCCAGTCCGGACCAGGTAGGAGATGAAATAATCTTACGAGGCTGAGCCACTACATCACGGAATCGAATCTTCTCTTCCTGCTTTGGCTTAGCCAGGTGAGTGTGGTCGCGACCAGTGAATTTACCCAGTGCGTCCCAGGCCTTGACTGCAACGTTACCGTTGGTTTCAGGGGCCAGAGTCAAAATCATTTCTGCGGCGTCTATTGCGGACTCCAGGTTTGGACGTCCTTCACTGATGCCTTCGTCAGTCACGCGATGGTTAAGGTCACCCAGCAGCTTAACGTCTTCTTCGGCGTTCCAGCTGATGCCCTTACCGCCGTTACCCAGTTTCTCCAGTAGAGGACCTACGGAGGTGAACTTCTTGTAGGTATTAGGGTAATCACGCTCAACGACAACCATGCTAGGAGCTGTTTTTCCTGGAATCAGGTCACATTCGCCTTTCTTCCAGTCTTTGGCGCCGTAAGCCTGACCCAGCTCGCCTGCGGTATCGTGCAGCAATGGAACAGTAACGATATCTTTCTCTACGCCGAGAACACCTTCGGAAACTTCTGAGAACGCTTTGGCGATGCCCTTGTAGATTTCCCAGTCACTGCGCGCTTCCCAAGCAGGGTCAACAGCTTCGGTCAGCGGGTGAATGAAGGGGTGCATATCAGAGGTGTTGAGATCGTCTTTTTCGTACCAGGTTGCTGTTGGCAGTACGATATCAGAGAACACACAGGTAGAGGACATGCGGAAGTCCAGAGTGACTACCAGATCCAGTTTACCGGTCGGTGCATTTTCAACCCACTCGACTTCTGTCGGACGTACGCCGTCGACACCATTGTCATCATTCATCACGCCGTTCTTGGTGCCCAGGAAGTACTTGAGGAAGTACTCGTGACCTTTACCGGAAGAACCGAGGATGTTGGAACGCCAGATGAACATATTGCGCGGGAAGTTCTCTGGGCTGTCTGGATTCTCACAGGCAAACTTGATACCGCCACTCTTCAGCTCTTGTACCAGATAATCCTTTGGATCCATGCCTGCTTCTTCAGCAGCTTTGGTGACTTCCAGTGGGTTCTTGTTGATCTGCGGAGCAGATGGCAACCAGCCCATACGCTCTGCGCGAACGTTCCAGTCAATCATATGCTCAGGGAAAGTACTTTCGTCAGCAAGTGGAGAAAGAACTTCCTTGGCATTCAACTTCTCGTGGCGCCACTGACTGGTGTGCGCGTAGAAGAAGGAGGTGGAGTTCATGTGACGAGGTGGACGGCTCCAGTCCAGACCGAATGCCAGTGGCTGCCAACCCGTCTGCGGACGCAGCTTTTCCTGACCTACGTAGTGAGCCCAGCCACCACCGGACTGACCGATACAACCACACATCATCAGCATGTTGATCAGGCCACGGTAGTTCATGTCCATGTGGTACCAGTGGTTCATGGCGGCACCAACGATGATCATCGAGCGACCCCGGGTCTTGTCGGCGGTGTCTGCGAATTCGCGGGCTACCTGAATCACCTTGTCACGGCTGACACCGGTGATCTTTTCCTGCCATGCCGGAGTGTAAGCGATATCGTCGTCGTAGCTGGTTGCCACGTTGCCGCCACCCAGACCACGATCAAGGCCGTAGTTGGCCATCATCAGGTCGTACACGGTAGCGACCTTGGCTTCAGAGCCGTCAGCCAGCTTAATGGTGCGGGCTGGAACGTTACGGACCTGGATATCATCCTGGTTGTTAGCCGTGAAGTAAGCATGTTCCTGGCCACCAAAGTAAGGGAAGCCAACAGGTACTGCGTTCTTTTCACCGTCAATAAGGGATAGTTGCAGTTTCGTTTCGGCGCCCTTAAGACCTTCGCGCTGTTCCAGATTCCACTTACCGTCTTCACCCCAACGGAAACCGACAGATCCGTTTGGTGCAACCATTTCACCGCTCTTTTCATCAAAAGCGATAGTTTTCCAGTCCGGGTTGTTGTCCTGACCCAGATTACCGTCAAGGTCTGCTGCACGAAGGAAGCGAGTGGACTTCAGGACACCGTCTTTATGCTCTTCCAGCATAACCAGCATTGGCATGTCGGAAGTTTGACGAGCGTACTCAGTGAAGTATTCGCTAGGCTTGTCGAGGTGGAATTCTTTCAGGATAACGTGACCGAACGCCATCGCCAGGGCAGCATCAGTGCCTTGCTTGGGGTTTAGCCACATGTCGGTCAGCTTGGATACTTCGGCGTAATCCGGGGTGATGGAAACAGTCTTGGTTCCCTTGTAGCGTACCTCAGTGAAGAAGTGAGCATCCGGAGTACGAGTCTGAGGAACATTGGAACCCCAAGCAATAATGTAGTTGGAGTTATACCAGTCTGCAGATTCTGGTACGTCAGTCTGCTCACCCCAGGTCATTGGAGAAGATGGAGGCAGGTCACAGTACCAGTCGTAGAAACTCATGCAGACACCACCAATCAAGGAAAGGTAGCGAGAACCTGCTGCATAGGAAACCATGGACATCGCAGGAATTGGCGAGAAGCCGATGATACGGTCAGGACCGTATTTCTTCGCCGTGTATACGTTGGCGGCGGCGATCATTTCGTTAACTTCGTTCCAGGAAGAACGAATAAAGCCACCCATGCCACGCTTGGTCTTATAGGAGTCGGCTTTGGCCTGATCTTCAACAATTGATGACCAGGCATCTACTGGAGACATGCTGCGACGGGCATCGCGCCATAGCTTTAATAATGGCTTACGCACCTTAGGGTACTTAAGACGGTTGGCACTGTAAGTGTACCAGGAATAACTGGCACCACGCTGACAACCACGAGGTTCGTGGTTTGGCAGATCAGGGCGAGTACGAGGGTAGTCGGTCTGCTGGGTTTCCCAGGTGATCAGGCCGTTTTTAACATAAATTTTCCAGCTACAGGAACCAGTACAGTTTGCACCGTGAGTGGAGCGTACGATTTTGTCGTGCTGCCAGCGGGATCTGTAACTATCTTCCCAGGCGCGGTTTTCGTTGGTCACTTCACCGTGACCATCTGCGAACTCGCCCTGTTTTTTCTTAAAGAACTGTAAGCGATCTAAAAAATGACTCATTGCCTTTAACTCCAAATGGATTGAGTTTTTTAGGGACTCGGCCCCTCAGCGCATGATTATTATTAGTTATCTTCCATGATTACGGCGGTAAACCGTTGACCAAAATGCCACCTGAAAGCGCTCTCTCAGGTGGCTGATTTGTGGATCTTCCTCAAATCATGTAACAAGCGCGTCGTAATTAACCCCTCCAGTTAAGCGGAGGGGTTAAGAGTTACAAATTAAGGATTCTTGAATTCAGCACCTGGACGCAGGTAGTACCACCAGTTGATAGCAATACACAGGGCATAGAAAACAGCGAAGCCGTAAAGTGCATTCTCTGGAGTGGTCAGCTTGATCTGCTCACCAAGAACCTTAGGAATAATGAAAGCACCGTAAGCGGCAACTGCTGAAGTCCAACCCAGTACCGGGCCAGCCTGCTCTTTGTCGAATACCATTGAGATGGTGCGGAAAGTGGAACCGTTACCGATACCTGTTGCTGCAAACAACACAAGGAACAGAATCAGGAAGGGTACAAAGAACTCTTCAGGAGTCGCTGAGGCATATGCTTGCTTCATGTAGTAAGCAACGCCTACTGCGCTTGCGATCATAACGATGGCACATAGCTGAGTAACCTTGGCACCACCAACCTTGTCCGCAATCCAACCGCCCACAGGGCGGATAAGAGCACCGATGAAGGGGCCCATCCAGGCGTACATTAAGGCACTTGGACCGTTAGGATTGGCCAGATCATGGTTCATTACACCGTCAACCAGTACGTGCTGGTAGCCGAAGATTACTTTGATGGAAAGACCGAAAGCAGCAGCAAAACCAATGAACGATCCAAAGGTCATGGTGTAGATAACACTCATGGCCCAGGTGTGCTGGTTATTGAAAATTTTGTACTGACGGTTAAGATTCTGCTTGATCTGGCCAGGCAGCAATTTCAGCATAAATACAGTCAGGGCAATAACGATCGGTAGTACGATCCACTTACTGACACCAAAGCCGGAACCACCGACTTTCTCAGGAAGCAGCAGCCATAAGCCGAACAGCGCAGCAATGAAGCCTATGCCCAGCATGCCGCTGATCATTGAGAAGGAAGCGATTGGAGACGGCAAATCAGGAGTGACATGGTCAGCCTTGATGTTGTTCATACCGAACCAGCCGATCAGGGCCAGTGGAATCAGGAACACCAGCCATACGTAACCGGCATTATGAATCCAGGCGTCAGACCCGGCAGGAATCTTACCGATCAGGGTACCGGAAGTGTTGACCAGCTCCATCGGCTCACCACCGAAGATACCAAAGGTCATAACCAGAGGTACCAGGATCTGCATGGTAGTAACACCGAAGTTACCTAAGCCCGCATTCAAACCCAGAGCCAAACCCTGCTGCTTCTTAGGAAAGAAGAAGCTGATGTTGGACATGGAAGATGCGAAGTTACCACCACCGAAACCAGAAAGCAGGGCCAGGATCTGAAACACCCAGAGAGGAGTATTCTTGTCCTGCAAAGCGATACCGGCACCGATTGCTGGAAGCATCAGCAAGGCTGTGGTGAAGACGATGGTGTTGCGACCACCGGCCAGACGAATGAAGAAACTACTCGGTATTCGCAGGGTTGCACCGGTAAGCCCGGCCACAGCCATTAGAGTGAAGAGTTCTGACTTGGCAAATGGGAATCCGAGGTTCAGCATCTGAATGGTGATGATGCCCCAGTACAGCCATACGGCGAAGCCACAAAGCAAGCTTGGGATGGAGATCCAGAGATTGCGATTAGCAACCTTCTTTCCTTCGCTCTCCCAAAACTTGGGATCTTCGACGTCCCAGTTTTTTATATCTGACATTGAATTGCCTCCAAATGAGCAAAAAGTACTTCAAACCAAAAAACGTAAACCATAAACACTAACTACAAATTCAGCTGCCACGCTTATTCCAGCTCAGCGGCCATGTTCTCCTTAAAGTTGTTTTCCTCAGCGCCTTTTTCTTTGGCGAATGACCAGTGCATCCATACCAATGAAACGCAGGTTGCACCGTAAAGAATCATGAAAATCGCGGAATTGATGTTGAACATGTCGATGAAGAAGCCAAACATGATCGGTAGCAGGAAGCCTCCGAGACCACCGGCCAGACCAACCACACCGGAGACGACGCCGAGATTTTCCGGATATTCTTCAGAGAGGAATTTGAATACCGAAGCCTTACCGAAGCCCCAGGCGATACCAACGATGAACAGTAGAGCTGTGAATACCCAGACATTCAGACCAAACTCAAAAGTGGCGCTGCCACCATCGGCGGTCTGAACAGTGAAGGCTGTTTGCGGATAAGAAAGCAGGAACAAACAGACCCAGCAAATCCACATCACCCACCAGGTGACTTTGTAAGCGCCGTACTTATCGGAAAACCAACCACCCAAAGCGCGGATGATACCCGATGGTAGAACGAAGATGCTGGCGAGTAGCGCAGCCTGCTGGATTTCAAAACCATATTCGTTGATGTAATACTTGGTCATCCATAGAGAAAGGGCTACGAAACCACCGAATACGATGGAGTAATATTGGCAGTAGCGCCAGACGTTGCGATCTTTAAGGACTGAAAGTTGCTCTTTGAAGGTTACGTTGGAAGAAACTTTGTGGTCCGGGTCGGAGTAAGTGAACATCCAGTACAGCACCACAGTGACTGCCATGAATACCGCATAGACCTTCGGAACGGCAGTCCAACCGTAAGCGACGACGATGGAAGGGGCAATAAACTTTGTCACAGCCGCTCCGGCGTTTCCGGCACCGAAGATACCCATTGCCAGTCCCTGGGTATCTTTGTCAAACCACTTGGCGGTGTAGCTGATACCGACGGAAAAGGATGCACCTGCAATGCCGACAAAAAGGCCCAGAATCAGAAACTGCCAGTATTGGGTGGCTTCTCCAATCAACCACAGGGGCACCAGCATGGTGCACAGCAGTAACATAAATACCACTCTGCCACCGAATTTGTCGGTCAGCATCCCCGCAGGAAGTCTAAAGATGGCACCAGTCAAAATAGGGGTTGCGACCAGCAGACCAAACTGTGTTTCGGTCAGTGTTAGCAGCTCTTTGATTGGGATTCCGATAATCGAAAACATCACCCAGACTGCAAAGCAAGCAGTGAAGGCGTAGGTGTTCATGGTCAACACCGACAGCTGCTTTCTTCGAAATGATGCCATTTAACAACTCCGTGATAAAATGCTCGGTATGGTTATGGATGTGTAAGGTACCCATATCAGTGATATGGAAACTTGATCTAGATCATTCGGCTTTTGGCAATCGGGCTCCATCTACCTCTATGGTGGTAGTGTCTTGATGCTGTTTAATTTCTTGATAAATAAGATAAAAGTATATCTTTTTGATGTTTTGACAGATTCTGAAAGTATTCGGAAATATTTGGAGGTATTCGTGTGCAGAATGAAGAATTAGGCTCCACTAAACACCATTCCATCGTGTTTCGGGCTGCGCTCATTCTGTTCGGTGTCGGGATGTTAGTGTTTTTCAGCTGGTTGGCATCGGTGATCGTCACTGAGAGTACGGACGGTGATGCCGCCACGATTAATATCTCCGGATCTTTGCGCATGCAGGCGTATCGTATTGCTACGGTATTGGCTGCACCCAATGTTGACCTCAATAAGCTGGAAGCAGAAACGGCTTCTTTCGAGGCTCGCTTAAACAGTCCTGTGCTTACTCAGTATATTCGTATTGCCGGTGATCATAATGAGCTGACTCCTGCATATCAGAATGTGACGTCTTTGTGGAATAACAAAATGCGTCCGTTGCTTGACCCCGCCAGCGTACAGATTGATGAGAATCGGCAGGCATTTCTGGCTCTGGTTGATGATTTTGTAAATGATGTCGACCAGGTCGTACTGCTCATTCAGAACAAAGCCGAGGATAAAATAACGTTGCTTCGTGCTGTTGGCGGAATCAGCATGTTCGGCGTCGTCATCGTTATGGTTATCGCCATGTATGGCTTACGGTTAACCATTGTTGCGCCATTGAATGATCTGGTGCTGGCGGCTGAGAAAATTCGAAAGGGAGATATGTCGGCTCGTGTTACCTATAAGGGAGACGATGAGCTGGGCCTGTTGGGTGAATCCTTTAATCTGATGACCGATGAGTTAAGTCGGCTCTATGATGATTTAGAACAACGGGTCGTGACTAAAACCAGGAAACTGACCCAGGCCAATAATGCCTTGGCGCTGGTTTACGATATTACTCAACGGCTGAGCTATGAACAGCACCCAGAGAGCCAATTCACCAAAATTCTGGCTCAACTGGAAACGGCTACATCTTTGCGGGATATTCAGTTATGCATTGAAAAACCCAGCATTAAGAATGCGTTGCTAATTACGACCTCTGAGCAATCAGGAATATCCAGTAGCTGCGATTCACTGCTGCGTTGTGATACCTGCGATACCTGTGAGGAAAAACCGGATGGCAGTGGCTCCAGAGAATTTCATTATTTTCCGATCCGTGACAATGAAAAGCGCTATGGTACTTTGCAGGCCAGCACTGCCAATGGGATTGAAGCCTGGGAGAGGCGGCTGATGGAAACAGTTGCTGAATCCTTTGCCACACGTTTGCGTCTCAGCACCCATACTGAACAGCAGCGCCGTATCGTGCTGATGGAAGAGCGCACGGTGATTGCCCGGGAACTTCATGACTCTTTGGCCCAGGCACTGTCTTATCTGAAAATTCAAGTTACTCTGTTCAAAAACCTCTGGCGTAACGATGCGCCTGCCGAAAAAACCGAAGCCGTGTTGGACGAGCTGAGTAACGGGTTGAATTCAGCCTACCGTCAGCTCCGTGAGCTGCTGACCACCTTCAGGTTAACCACTGATGGCTCTGGCCTGGAACCAACCTTACGTAGTACCGTGGAAGAATTTAATCGTAAAGGGGTTTTTACTGCGACCCTGGATTATTCACTTTCCCAGCAAGCACTAAGCCCAAATGAAGAAGTCAATGTCATTCAGATTGTACGGGAGGCTCTTTCCAATGCTTTCCACCACTCGCAAGCGGACCAGGTTACTATTTCTTTATTTGATAACAATCAGGATAAAATTCTGGTCCAGGTACGCGACAATGGCATTGGTATCAAGGACAATCCAGGCAAAACAGCCCATTATGGTTTGGCAATAATGCAGGACCGAGCAGAAAGTCTGAAAGGGCGTGTGACTGTTTCACGGATCGAACCGACCGGAACCTGTGTTGAACTTGAATTTGCGCCTCAGGCCTTTGCAGAATTAAAGACGCTCAGTGGCTAAAGCGACTGGATAAAATGAAGATCAATGAAACTGGAATAGTTAACTGCTCCAATTGAAGTTTTCAAATATTTGAGGAATAACAATTGACCGAACAGAGTAAAATAGTTGTTGTTGATGATCATCCTCTAATGCGACAAGGAATTATTCAGCTACTGGCCCTGGAGCAGAGTTTTAGTGTTGTAGGAGAAGCGAGTAACGGCGAAGATGCACTTAAGGTTGTGCTTGAACAGGATCCAGACGTTGTCTTGATGGATCTGAATATGAAAGGAATGGATGGCATCGAAAGTTTAAAGCTGCTGCGGGAAAATGATGTCGGCGCAAAAATCATCATGTTTACCGTTTCAGACGAAAATGAAGATGTAATCAATGCCCTGCGTAGTGGCGCTGACGGTTATCTACTAAAAGACATGGAGCCGGAAGAATTACTGGAGCGCCTGAGAAGCGCCATCTCAGGACAGATGGTATTGAGCCCGGAGCTGATGCATATTCTTGCATCTGAACTACGCCATGATCCAAAGGTCCCGAAAGAGCCCGAAATCAGTAACTTAACCAAACGGGAAAAAGAAATCCTCAAACAAATTGCGGCGGGTCAGAGTAATAAACAGATTGGCCGAAAATTTGATATAGCTGAGGGCACCGTCAAGGTTCATGTCAAAAACCTGTTAAAGAAGATGAATCTTCGTTCTCGGGTGGAAGCGGCTGTCTGGGCTGTGGAGAACAAGCTGAAGTAGTGGCTGTTTATCGTCGGTTATTTATGCTGAATACTGGCTGTACTCAGTGAACTCATTGAGTTTTTGCTTGAGTTAATTCCCGCAAAAGCGTTTCTACTTTCGACATCCATGGCTTTTTGTTATTGGTATGCAATATCTGCTTGAGTTCGTGGATGGCTTCCTGCTGTCTTCCCAGTTCTATCAGGGTTGATGCAAGATGATACTTGATCATTGGATCACTGCTTCTTGATGAGGCTTCTCTGAGATATTCCAGCCCTTTTTGAAGCTCACCATTTGTAACCAGAATCCACCCATATGAATCCAAAGCGACAGATGATTTCGGCGCGATTTCCAGAGCCTTTGCGGCGGTCTCCAGGGCTCTGTGGTCATTCTGCAACTGGTAGATCCTGGATAGCCGACTGTAAACAAGAGCGTCGGAACGACCTTGTGCTAACAGGGTTTCATAATGTCTTTGAGCATTTTCAAACTGATTCATGGACAAGAATGTTCGTGCGAGATAGCGCCTGGCCTTTGCGTCATTAGGGTTTTGATCCAGCCAGAGCTGAAGCAGGTTTATCACTGAGGCCTTATCGCCCAAGTTGTACTTGGCATTAGCCATGCCAATAACCGCTGCTGAGGATGGTTCCTGATCAAAGCTTGCTTTGTAGGACAGGTAAGCTTCCGGAAAATGTTCTTTGCTGGTGGATATTTCACCTAACAGCAAATCAGCGATGGCTGTATCGTTTTCAGTCGCTTTTAACTCAAGTGCTTTAATTAATGCTGAGTCGTAGTTTTCTTCAAGTATATTGAGACGGATCTGTGCAACGCGTGCCTCTAGTAAATGGTCCGTTTTTGACAAATTGTAGAGGGTAAAACGGGCTCCTGAATAATCACCGATTTCAATCTGTAGTTTTGATATTTCCATTAACATGTCGGAAGGATATTCGTGTTGACGAGTTGCCTTACTGAGGTTGTTTTTCGCATCTATTATCAGATTGTTCCTGATTTGTGCTTTGGCTAAAAAGAAAAGTGCCAGATTTGAATCTGGATGCTTTCTTTTGAGGTGTAAGGCTTGATTCAAAGCTTCTTTATGCTGACCAAAATATAGATAGAGCTTAATGAGTTCTGATATAGCTTTAGGAGAGGCGTTTTTCAGTCGTGCTGCTTTTTCCAACCATTCTTGTGCTTGTTTTCTGTTTGATTGCGCAAGGCTCAATTCTGCAAGGGCTGTCAATACAAGCACTGACTCTGGATGGTTATTCAGTAGTAATTTTAATCGCTGCCCGGCTTCCTCATATTTTTTCTCATAGATGTCAAGTAACGCAAGGTTGTATTCAGAGCCCTGAAATCCAGGGTATACACGGGATGCCTTCTCAAAAGAAAGTCTGGCTTCACCATACTGATGACTGCTGAGATAGGTAGCTCCCAGCAAATTGTATAGGATTGGGTTATCAGGCTGCTTGTGAATCAGTTCATTGGCGATGTTCTGGGCCTTTTTAATCTCGCCTTTCCTCAAAAAAACTTGTGTCAGTATTACTCCCGCCCCAATTGATTTTTGAGAGTTCGCTTGATAAGCCTTGGTTAAGTTTTCAAATCCTTGGTCGACGTACCCCATCCCAAACCTGCTGAGGCCGAGGCTAGTGTTGATGCGGGGGTTGTCCGGCATTAATGCCGCCGCCTGTTCAAGGGTGTTCGACGCTTGAACAAATCTTTTTTTGCGGAGTAAAGCTTCACCCAGAAGATAGTAGACTTCTGCGTCATTCGGACTACTTTTTATAATTGAGTAGAGGATATCGATGGCTTTATCCGTTTGGCCCATCGCTAGTTTTATTGTGACCAGCAATTTTCCAATTTCAGGACTGTCTGGTTGAATTGTTAAATACTGTGTGGCCAGTACACTTGCCTGCTCAAGTTCCTTTGACATGTACTTGATAATAATCGCTGCCCGCAGCAATAGCGGTTCGTTCATCAGTACGTTTGGTGGAATGCGCCCTACCTGTTCATGCATTGATTTGAGAATAAAAACAGCTCTTTCCTGATCTCCTCGACGGGCCAGGACCTGACTTAGAATCAACCCGGCATTAAGGTCATAGGGTTTATTTTCATAAGCTATTTCGATACCTGATAAAGCTTCATCCAGATTGCCAAGCTTTAGATTTACCCGAGCCCTGGCTATTTGAGTTTTATGTGATTTAGGATTGAGGGTAATTGCCTGATTAAAGTTATCCAGGGCCGCTGTGAAACTCCCCATTGCTTCATTGATATTCCCACTTTCATACCAAACCGCATAATTGTCCGGAGCTAAACTAATGGCCTGAGCGAGTTTTGTTTTTGCTTCTTGCAGGTTACCCCCCGCCGCCAGTGTTGCGCTAATGCCGAGAATAGCTTCGATATCTGCAGGCGAATTAAGCGCCGCAAAGTTAAAGCTCTCCATTGCGTTTTCTAACTGACCTAACTCCAGATAGGCTCTACCTCGTAAATTGTAAATAACACTTGCCAGGGAATCCCTTGGATTGACTGCCTGGATTGTTGTCAATAATTCTGAGTATTTTCGTTGAGATAGAAGAATATTTCCTAATAATGGCTGCACTTTCTCGGGGCTGGCACCCAAGGTAAATGCTAATTGAGCTTCTTTTTCAGCAGCCCGAATGTTCCCTGTTTTAAAATAAATCTGTGCTATCAGAAGTCTTGAAGGCAGATGCTCAGGGTTATCTTTGAGGGCGTTCTTGAGGTGGATCTTGGCTTCGTCATAGCGTTTCAGGTTGTATTGAAGCACCGCATTTTCATAATTGTTGCCGGTGGAGGCTAAAGTACTGTTAGTGAAAAAAGATAGTGTGCTAATGCTACATATAGCAACTAGTATTAAGAGGCTTTGAGTCGAAAGTTTTAGTTTTTTCACCGAGCTACCGAATCTCTTAAGCAACCGTAATTGATGACAGTTGTTATTAATGATAGTCGTTAATGATTATTGTAGTTTAGGTTCCTTAGGTGATTGGTTGTTTGCTGTGACTCCCAGACAAAATTGAAGATGCATAAAAAAAACCGGCGATCTGCCGGTTTTTCTTAAATGTTGTTTCAGTGTGTCTGGTATCTGATAAGCCCTGCTAATCCAAGTACCAACAACATAGCGGTAGCGGGTATGGGAACGGGTATGTCTCCACCAGATGTATTTTCACCTAATACGGCAGCCCACTCCTCAAACCCGGATTCGGCAAAACCGTCGGTATTTGGATCAACATCGGTATTGGCTTCTCCAAAAGTGGTTACCAAATGAAGATACATGCCCCCAGAGTCGATGGCATTGGTGAATAAACTGGTTGGCAATTCAAACAGGTAGTCTTCATCACCACTGCCGTTAGAGCTGGCACGACTATCCAATATCAGCCCTCCAAATCCATCATCCTGCTTAGGAGCACCGTTACCGGCTGTACCATCATTATCGCGGTCACCACCAAAACGATCAAAATCCATATCGTAGACTAGCCCAGCCCAAGACGAGTCGGCAAAGGTGCTCATTCCTGAGTCATCGGTCGGCGTTGTTTTGTCTTCATCAGGACGGTATTGCTCAAGAATACCATTCGTCGATAAATGGACTTCAAATTCATCCAGACGAATTAGGGACTTATTTCCACCGGGTTCATTAATATCCAAGACTATCTGATACTTCCCGTCGACAATCATTAGATCGCTAAGCAATACAGCGTTGTTAAAATCATCACCATTGCCTGCCGTCGTATCTTTGGCGCCATTTACATAAAAACTATCATCCTGTAGAAAGGTTGGATCGACTGTCGTACCCCCATTAAATCCACCGTCCGTATTGTAGGCAGTTTCTGTAGTGATATTGGCGTTGTCATTTTGTAAGCGAAGAAAAGTATCACGATTACCGGACCCCGCTCCTTTTTCAGCAAAGACACTGATGGTCATATCCAAACTGGAGTCGCACCCGGAAATACCACAGAGGCTGACCGAAGTTTCACTACTGTTAACCCCCGTCGCTCCCGGATAAAGCTCAAAGTATGGCACATCGTCGATGATGGCTTTTGCATCAAGGCTGATAACAAGTGCTACGGGTACAAGAGCTTTTACAAGCATGGAACGGAGTGGGAAGGTTGTGCTGTTGGTGATATTTATCATTGCATGCACCTTCTTATAACTTACTCAACTCTCACCAGATTGATTTTCAAGTTGAGGTTAAGCTTTCTGTGAGCCGCTAGCTGACTTAGCACTATCAAGCTCATGTTTATCTGTTAAAAGCACATGCATAAACTGTACTACGATTTTTAATATAAATTTAATCAATGAGTTATATGTTATACAAACGACTGTATTATCGAGGGTGTTAAAAAAGCTGACACTTGTGGGTGTCATTGACTGCCTTTAATTTTTTATCCAGACTGCAGTAATGTTTACAGGAAGCTAACAAGCGCTCTCAAATAGGGCGCTTTTGTTCGTAAATAGTGCGAAAAGTCAATTAGACTATTCTAATAATAAGATTATTTCCTTTCCTTTTTCTCTTTTGTTTATCTTTTAACTCGTTGAATAAAAACAGATAATATTTTTATTGGTGCTCTATTAGTCGATCTGGTGTGATTTTTGCTAAATCAGGGTAATTAACGATTTAGCTTTATCCAGCAGGTAGATGTATGTTGTTTGGTCGCAAAAAAAGGAAACCGATCTCAATTCCCCAAAAGCAGGTGACAGAGTGGAAATACTCGACCTGCAATTACTGCTCAACCGGTTGTTCCATCGAATTAGGGCTGAATGATAAAGGAAAGGTTATTACCAGTCGTGGGCATGCCGGCGCTGATGTTAACCGAGGAAAGCTGTGTATCAAGGGGCTGCTGGAGCATGAGCTGTTTAACTCTTCCGGTCGGGGTACTCAGCCACTGATGCGTGAACGCTTTCATGAAGCCTTTGTTCCGGCCAGTTGGGACAAAGCCCTGGATCATACAGCCGATAAAATCAAAGAAATTCAGAACCAATATGGCCGCGACTCCTTTGCTGTGGTTTCTACCGGCCAGTTGCTGACAGAAGAGTTTTATACTCTTGGTAAGTTGGTTCGAGGTTGCATCGGCACCAATAACTACGATGGCAATACGACCCTCTGTATGGCTTCTGCAGTCTCAGGCTATAAGCGCTCTTTCGGTTCTGATGGCCCTCCGGGTTGTTATGATGATTTTGAACACACAGACTGCCTGATGGCATTCGGATCCAATCTTCCAGAGCAGCATCCCATCATTTATTGGCGTTTGAAAGAAGCCCGTGAGAAGCGCAGTTTTCCGCTGATTGTAGTGGACCCCAGAGTGACGATGCTGGCCCAGTTTGCGGATATTCATTTACCCATCACCCCTGGCACTGATTGCGTGCTGATCAATGCAATGATGCACGTGATTTTCAAGGAAGGACTGGAAGATCGCACCTATCTGGAAGCGCATACCCATGGTCTGGCGGAGCTGGAAGAGCTTATCAACGATTATGATCCCATAACGGCACAGCATATTTGTGGAATCGACGAAGACACTATTCGTCATGTCGCTCGTCTTTATGCCAATGCTGGTGCTGCGATGAGTATCTGGACGATGGGTATCAATCAGAGTACTCATGGCTCCGATGGTGTTTCCAATATCAATAATCTTAATCTGGTCACCGGTAATATCGGTAAGCCCGGAGGGACTAGTCTGTCGATTACCGGGCAATGTAATGCGATGGGGACGCGCGAATGGTCATCATGTTCCGGTCTGCCTGGATATCGCCTGTTAGAAAATCCACAACACCGACAGGAAGTTGCCGATTATTGGGGGATTGATCAGGCATTTTTTCCCGAAAAGCGAGGTCTGGCTGAAACGGATATCTTCCCGGCTATCGAAACCGGCCAGATCAAAGGATTGTGGCTGGTTGCAACCAACCCCATGACTTCAATGCCAAATACTTCTCGTATTCGTAAAACCCTGGAAAAGCTTGAATTTCTGGTGGTACAGGATAGCTATCAGGATGTGGAGACAAATCAGTATGCCCATGTCTATTTCCCCGCTTCGGTATGGGCTGAAAAAGAGGGCTGTCATACCAATACGGAACGTAGGGTAAATCTGACTCGTAATGCATTACCTCCGTATGCTGAATCAAAATCGGATTTCTGGATCTTTAATCAGCTGGCAAAGCGGTTTGAAAACGGCCATGTTATCAGTTTTCCTGAAACCGCCGAAGAAGCCTTTAATGAGATGCGAGAGCTGTCCAAAGGTGATGGTCGTATTCTTGATATTTCCGGTATGACTTACGACAAGCTTGAAGAAGCCAAGGGTATTCAGTGGCCTTTTCGGGAAGGTCAAATGGGCCTGAAGGGACATTCACGCCTCTATACTGATGGACAATTTCAGACGCCTGACGGTAAAGCCAATCTTATCTGTGTGGACTTTGTCGATAATAACGAACGTCCTGATGAGCACTATCCGTTCTGGATGAACAGCGGCAGGGTGGTGGAGCATTTTCATACCCGAACCCGCACTGGAAAAATTGGTAACTGTAATAAGTTCAGCCCGACTCCGTATATGGAAATGAATCCAGATGCTGCCGAGGCTTTGGGTATCGAGCACCAAAGCTACATTAGGCTGGCTTCCCGCCGGGGTGATGCCGTTGTGATGGTGCAGTTAACGCAACGAGTCCCTCGGGATATGGTGTTTATTCCCTTTCATTTTCACGACTGTGTCAATCGATTAACGCTCGGATTACTGGACCCTTATTCCCGTCAGCCCGCATTTAAACAGTGTGCGGTTCGGGTTGAGCCTGTCGATCAGTTGGAAGCTGCCCGCCTGAATGCTGAGCGCCGTGCATTCTGATTATTTGAACGCTATTGCTGAAGCCAATCAAAGCCTGCTAGCCAGATTGTTAGAAAGAGGGTGTTGTCATGAGCACACTAGATACAAAAATTCACAATAAGTACGAAGGTATTCCTGGCGACGATCTTGGGACTGCTTATAAGGGTGTAGCCCTAGAGAAATCGGGCGCCAAAGGGAGTGTTGGTCTCTGGGAGGTGCGTACTGAAGAGCGCCCCTATGCTTTTCTGCGCGATGTGGAAGCGAAAGAAACCAATACCTATGGACAGAAGATTGATCTACTGGACCTGACCGATCATCAGCTACCGGAAGGTCGCTCGATGTATATCAACGAAAATCCGGCAGTGGGTGAAAATCCCAACCGGAACAAGCAGCACGGCTTTTTCTTTACCGCTGATAACTGTATCGGCTGCCATGCCTGCGAAGCGGCCTGTAGTGAGAAGAATGAGAATCCAGCTCATCTGGCGTTCCGCTCCGTGGGGTACGTTGAAGGGGGAAGTTATCCTGACTACAAGCGCATGAATATTTCCATGGCCTGCAATCATTGTGACGATCCGGTATGCCTGAAAGGCTGCCCGACCCGAGCCTATACCAAGCATGTGGAGTACGGTGCAGTATTACAGGATCCGGAAACCTGCTTCGGGTGTGGCTATTGTACCTGGGTGTGTCCGTACAATGCCCCTCAGTTAGATCCAATCAAAGGGCAGGTTTCCAAGTGCAATATGTGTGTTGACCGGCTTGAAGAGGGGCTTAAACCCGCCTGCGTATCTGCCTGTGTCGGTAACGCGCTGGATTTTGGTGTGATTGAAGATATTCCTGAAAATCGTGAGCAAGCCAAATGCTCCATTCCTGGATTCCCAAGTCCTGAAATCACTCACCCCAACATTCGTTTTCAGCAAACCCGTTCTATGCCGGAAGAGATGACTCGTACCGACTCCATGCCAGTAAAATATCATCGGGATGAAGAGGGTAATTACCAGCCTGTTGTTGATCGAAATAAGAAGCTTGATCAGAAAAAAGGTAAGGCTAAGCACTGGAATCTTACTCGTCTCAGTTCGCGGGAGAATCCATTGGTCCTGTTTACCTTGTCTGCTCAGACGGCAATAGGTGCTTATGGCTTAGCCTTCCTGGGAGCAGAAATGGGCATTGACAGCCTGCTTAGGTTTCAGGCCAGTGTTATGTACGTTCCTTTGATGATGCTGTGCTTTGGTCTCGTCGGGTTTGGTTTGTTTATGTCCACGATGCACCTTGGCAAGCCTCATCGCTTTTATCGGGGCTTTAACAACTTACGACATTCTCCTGTCTGTCGGGAAGGTTTGGGAATCGCTGTATTTATGGGGGCTTTGGGCTTGCACATTGTTTTTTCGTTACCGGATAACCGTCTGTTTACAACAGTATTCGGAGCGGGGCTGGGAAGCTTTGGTGCTACTGCTGCGTTCTTTGGTTATCTGGCGATTCCAGCCGGCCTGATAGGTCTTTATTACATGAATCGCTGTTACCGTATTAAAGCGCGTCCGTTTTGGAATCATTGGCAGGTGGCTGCTTCGTTCTTCGGTAATATGTTGTCTTTGGGGGCTTTTATTGGCGGTCTGGTTATCGCAATTACCCTGGCACTCAGTGGAGAAGAGTACCTGTCGGTAGTCGTTGTGGCAGGATCAATATTGGTATCAGGAATGGCTGTCGAAGCAATTGGTCTGTTTTTTCATAACCGGGCAATGAATCGGGAGAGTCATGAAGGAGCGGCATCACACTATATTCAGTGTACCACCTTCGGTAAGACTTATTACTTGCGCAATTGTCTGCTTGGCCTGAACCTGATTGTTGCGAGTAGTTTACTCTTGACTGGTGTTGACAGTGTCCTTGTTTTGCTGGCGTGGTGTTTGATCGGGTTGACTCAACTGCTCAGCAGTACCATCGGACGTGCCCTGTTTTATGTCCTTGTCATTCCGACCACGATGCCGGGAGCATTTTTCTGGAAGAACAAAGGCTTTGAGGCCCATGCCCGGGATATAGGATTGGCTGATATGCCACAAGTCGGGGTTGTTCCAGATGGTCACTAGATGATTGTTTATGGGGATACTCAGGGAGCGGTGTCAGGCTGGCGGCGCGCTCTGGGCAGAGGTCATTGTTTGCCCCTCTGTTTTGAAAGAAGGCACTATTCTTTTTGGTCAATAAATCCAATGCAGCGCTGTTATGACTTTAAATGATCTGATCAACAAAACCTGTCTAATCGGTCTGACCTACTTCGATAGCAGCGGACGGGTGCTCAAACAATCACAGCTTTGTGGCACTGTGCTGAGCGCGGATGCAGAGGTTGGGATATCCGTTCGGCTTAAAACTCCAAACTCATCCAGAGTGGCTGAAAGTGGGCTTGCTGACGAACCTCCTGTATTTATCATTCCAGCAGATTTATCGCCTTGGTTTAATGCACCGGCTGGCACTTATCGAGGGTCTGATAACGAGATCAGTAGTATTAATCCCGATTTTTTGGTGACCTGGGATATTCATCAGACCAGGGAATCCGCAGATGAAGGTCAGCATCAATGGTGGCAGTGGATCCCTCGGACATCAGCTCCTCAGGTTAGGGAACACGAATAAGTCCCTTATGTTCTCAGCGAGTCCTGGAATGGCTCGGTGCGCCAAAGGCAGCGCAGTGGAATGACCGGGCCTTTCCAAGCTGTCTGACAAAACATATGGACATTCCAGGGATCTGACGGCAACGATTTATTCTAGCTATTGATTGGGGTATTGTTTATTGCCCTGACGTATAATTAAGAGCCCTGATATATAGTCAAGTGTTGCGGAGATGCCATGGATTATAACGGCGCAAAAACCTACCTGCTAAGCAAGCCAGAAGCCTTTGAAGACTTTCCTTTCGGGCCCGATGTGGCTGTTTATAAAGTAAAAAGTAAGATGTTCGCTACGCTTGGGGTGGAGAAGGGCATTGCCCAAATGAACCTTAAGTGTGATCCGCAGGAAGCATTTGCTCTCAGAGATATGTTTCAAGCGGTCATCCCTGGCTATCACATGAATAAAAAGCATTGGAATACGGTTATTTTAGATAGCTCTATTCCTCCGAATGAAATACTCAGAATGATTGATTGCTCTTACTGCTTGGTCGTAAAAGGACTGAAAAAAGTGGAAAGGCAACACTTGGAGCTTCAGTATGGTGTTGATGAGCTGTATAAACAGACGGCATCGTTGTTACAGCCGGATTAAAATTTTATTCAGCATGAGCAAAGGGCAGAAGCAGATCTTCTATTCAACCGACTTCCGCGGGTAAGCAAGTATTTTGGGGTCAAGTTATGAAGTGATCGGTGTTATCCCTGAAGCTGATAACTATAAGAATTTAGGCTTCGTCGATTTTTTATAGTGTATAAAAAAACTCGAACACAGAATATAACCATTCAAAAGTCAGGTTCCTTAGTTACCAAGCAATCTTTTTTTGGCCTGGGTGAATTCTTGCTCTGTTAGTAATTCCTGTTGTTTGAGTTCTACCAACTTTTCAAGCTCGGATACGATGGATGCTGATTCCTTAGGGCTTGTTATGGCAGTCGACGATCGGGAATTGTTGTTTTCCGGTAGCTTGGTGGCGGATGCCGCTTCTGATTTATTAGCGGCGTTTGAAGGAGTCTTTAACGGGCCCGTATTCTGAATTGTCGAGAAGCTCTGCTCGATTGCTTCTTCGCTACTTTTAGCTGGATTGCGTTGCTCACCCATGGCTTGTTTGCTCTCTGGCTGATCCGGGCCTGGCTGTTGGTCTCTATTAACAGGTTCGGCAACAGTTCGCTCACCGGTTGCCTGGGGGTTTATTTGTTGTGAAAATAACCAGCATAAATTCAGGGATTCTTCTGCACTGTTCTGATAGGAATGTCGAGTCAGGCGACGATTCCCCTTACGGTAATAAACGCTGACATGAGTTGCTTCATTGTTTTCTCTTGTGATTATAGCGAACTCAAGATGAAGAGTTCGATCACTCCCCATTTTACCAATCGTCTCACTGTTCAGTATTTTTCTTAGCTGTTTTTCTTTTTGTTGATTGAGGCCGTTTCCTGGTTGATCATTTAGTATGAGAACTGTTTCTCCATTCAGCAGTAGCTGGCAGGCGGTGATATCAGACAGGCTTATTTCGTAGTCGCTTTCTTTCTCACCCTTTTTGAAGAGGGCCAGAGTATTTTTTTCAGCACAGAGTCTTATTTTTACATATTTGTTATTTAGCTTCTCCAGATTACGAATTTTTCTTAATTTTAGTACTATTACTGCTGCGAGTATTAATAAAGCACATATTAGAAAAAAGTATGTCCAAAAATAGCTTGTGTTATCTTCTTCCGATTCTTTTTCTTCATTAATGTCTCGGTTGTCTATAAGTGCGTTATGAGTAGGGGCCAGTGTATATAAGCGCTGGTTTTTTGTACTGAATAGATATAAATCGCCTTTCTTATCTGTAGACATCAATATACCGTTACCGGAATTCTTCTCAGCTACTTCATAAAAGTTAGACACCTCTACCGGCAGTACTTTTGTGTGTTCTTGTGGAGTCAGATAAAAAGAAGGAACTGAGAGCAACGTTTCAGAGTTTAAATCGGCAAAAATATAAGAACCCACCAGCGATCGCACCAGCTTTCCTCGATACACAGCCCCGACAGAGGAATTATCTCCGGTTTTCAGGTTATAAATGGCTAAAGGGGTTCTGGGGGAGCGACGGTTCAAATTATCAGTAGTCTCTGTCCCATAAAGCGGGCTTTCTGGTGTTTGCTGATCTGCTCCATAGTTGATACCTGGTGCCCCTTCATAAAGCTTCATCACTCCTTCAGCCAAGTCAACCACATACATTGATCTTTTTCCGGAACTGTCCCAACTGAATCCCTGAAGTTTTTCGAAGCCAAAGGCCCATACTTCTGGCGGGTATTTCCCTCCGCTGGAATAGGGATTGTTATCCGCAGGTTTATAGGAGTTCATTCCCTCCTGCAGTGGATTGATACGTAGTACCGTACCGGATAAGTCTGCTGTCCTGGCGTTCGACGGATCAGCGGGAGTGGATTCTTCTTTTGCTCCACCCAAGCCAATATAGAGGTTACCAAAATCGCTATTCCAGGGTTTTAGATTGGGATCGTAGCCCATCGATACGATGATTTGTTGAGCACTGTACCTGGCAATTCTAAGCACTTCTCTGGCGGACCCGGTCAGAACCTGGTTATAGGGATCAACAGACCATTCATATATCACATCAAAGTGATGAGCGGCGAGACTATCGCCAAGAATACTATCATCAGCAATTGCCTCATCAGTATTCGCTTGTTCGGCGTGGGCTGTATAAAATTTTCGAAAACCCAGTTGTCCTGTTTTTGTGAAATTGGGGTGAAAGCTCAACCCGTATAACCCCAGACCATTGCCGTAAATAAACTGATCTGGAAATAAAGTGGACATGTCTAAAAATAGATTGCTTTGCCCCGATTTACTTAGAACGAATATACGGCCGTCTTTACTTGGAAAATAAAACTTTGAGGGCTTATCCTTGGCAGGGACTAAAGATGTAATCTCACTTTTTTTCGTTTGGTTGTCGATAACTAATTGTGCCGCTTCCACCAGCTCAATATTGTTCAGATTATTTTGAATATTCTGAGCCTGTGCCGATATCGAAAAGAAGTTCAGTACCGTAGATAAAAACAATACTTTCAGGGGAATCCTTGTTAACCAATCTGAATACGTCATTTGATGCCAAATTTCACCGAGTTTCCATACTGTCGTTGATAAAGCATTATCCGTCTTTCTTAATAATATTCAATCAGTAAAATGGATCTTAGCGGTCTACTTCAGCCGGTCTTTGTCTTGCTCTGTCAATTGACGTTCAGTGGTTCCCTAACCTAAGCTCCTGGGAGCTGGGTTTGAAGGTCAAAAACAGTGGTTGCCTGTCGAACATTTTATTCGCACATAGGAGGTGTTAGTGAAGTCATTGACTGACAATGCATCAAGGAAAGGGGGCGTTAAGCAAGACCCCGCAGAGAGATATTATGAAGCGGTAGCCAAGCTTGGTGTCAACGAGCATCTGCGATTAGCGCTTGGGTTGTTAGATGATAGTCTCGAAAAAGTTGCTGTTGATTGTGGTTGTGGGACAGGCAGAGATACTTTGTATCTGCTGGGAGAAGGTTTTGTCGTACATGCCTTTGATCGAAACTCTAAGGCTTTGGAGCAGTTAAGGCATTCAACAGCATCAGCTGGACAAACGTCTTTGATAAGCAGTCAGCAGAGCTTTGAGCAGTTTGAGTTCCCCCGGGCAGGACTGATTAATGCCAGTGCCTGCCTGTATTTTTGTTCTCCTTCGGCTTTTGATCAGTTTTGGTCTCGTCTGGTTAAGAGTTTGTTACCAGGTGGCATCTTTTCAGGGCATTTGATGGGCGCCAATGACTCCTGGATCAACAGTAAGCGCCCACCGTTAACCTGGCATCGAGAGTCCGACTTAGCTCAAATGTTTACAGGCTTTGATATTCTTCACTGGGATGAGTATGACGGGGAAGGCGAAACAGCGATAGGGCAAAAGAAACATTGGCATACTTACCGAATTGTTGCTCGTAAGAAGCTGGATTAAGATGGCCAGAAGTCGATCATTAATAAAAGCTGAAAATTAAAGGGAAAAGGAAATGAATCAGCATGAGAAAATTAATTATGTGGAATTTCCAGCTACGGACATAGGAGCGACAAAGGCATTTTTTGCTGATGCCTTTGGGTGGGTTTTTGTTGACTACGGGCCTGAATACACAGCGTTTTCAAATGAAGGTCTTGATGGTGGTTTTTTCCAATCGGAGTTATCTGCATCTACGGATAATGGCAGTGCCCTCATCGTTTTTTACAGTGACAAGCTTGAGCAGACTCAGGCAAAAGTAGAGTCGGCCGGGGGGACTATTGTTAAGCCTGTCTATTCTTTCCCGGGAGGTCGTCGTTTTCATTTTAAAGACCCCAGTGGAAACGAATTTGCAGTATGGTCCGATGTCGGCTTGTAATCTTTAGAGTCGTTCTTTTATGTGTCCTGGATTCCTGAACGGATTGTTCCATCACAGGTTTCTTGAGCCCTAACGCTAATCAACAATACTTTTTTGTGGGACAACCCTATGCCTTTACCAACGACTCGGGATGAGTTACTCGCTAACCTAAAAAAGGCTTATGAAAAACTTGATGCTGAGTTTGATGAGGTTGATTCCGGATTGGAAAGGGATAAAGGCATTGAAGGAGGCCTCGCTTGCTGTGACATTGTTGCTTATCAGCTTGGCTGGGGCAAATTGCTTATGAGCTGGGATAACAGCGAATTGGCCGGCCAAGCTGTTCATATGCCATCTGCGGATTTTAAATGGAATCAGCTGGGAGAGTTGGCGGATAGCTTTTATCAACAGTATTCACAGCAGTCGCTGAAACAATTACGAACTGAGTTTCAATATTTGTACTTACAACTGGTCGAGTGGATTTGTGCTTTAACAGAAGAAGAATTATTTGTGCCGAAGCAGCGTTGTTGGACGGGGGAAAAATGGGCAATGGTTAAATGGATTCAGGTCAATACAATCGCGCCCTACCAATCAGCAAGGACTAAGGTCCGCCGCTGGAAGAAAGAGGTTGTCGCTCGAGAGGGATAGCTTGCCACCGATGGGGTTATGGCTGTCTTACAGTATGGGCTGAGTTCATTGCAGCTCAGCCCACACCGTCTAGGCTTGTGGCCTATTTCCAGAAGTTAAGCCGCTACCTCAACCATACCTCCATGTTGGCGAACATTATAGGTGGGGACTTTCAGTGTTTGATCTTCCTGACACACACCACTATCCAGGTCGTAGTGGTGTTTATACAGGGGGGAGGTGACGTTAACACTGCCACCGAGCTGGGCAATCAATCCCCGTGACAGGACGTTGGCCTTGCCGGCAGGGTCGTAGTTGCCAATGGCGTAGAGCCGCTCTTCTTTATCAATACGGAAAATGGCTACTTGTTTACCTTCTACCAGTGCGCAAACACCGGTGTTTGGAGCGATATCTTCCAGAGCGCAAACAGGAGTCCAATTCATTGTCTAATCCTCAAAACGATGTTCTTGTTAGCGACTCAGTTTCCACGGGGTTACGTGGTTAACGAGTCGACTTCAATCTACTGATCAACAGTTTTGTTAGCACCAAGCGCTAACGGCCCAGGTACAGATCCATTCGTTTTCTTAGCTGGCCTTGGCGATTAATTGAGACTTTTCTTCAACGGTAGCCGGGCGAATCTGGTCACGCTCTTTGACAAACTGAATGTCGCTATCCACTTCCCTGGTGTTGATAAAGTGTTGGAAACGTTTTAGTTTTTTCTTGTCTTTCAGAGTCGCTGCCCACTCACATTCATAGGCTTCCAGTACTTTGGTCATCTCGGCTTCCAACTCATCGCCAATTTCCAGGCTGTCTTTGACCAGAACCTGTTTCAGATAATCAAGTCCGCCTTCCATATTATCGAGCCAGACTGAGGTGCGCTGCAGGCGATCAGCGGTGCGTACGTAATACATCAGGAAGCGGTCGATCAGACGAATCAAAGATTTTTTGTCCAGCTCTGTGGCGATTAAATCGGCATGGCGAGGCTTCATACCACCGTTACCACAAACGTAGAGGTTCCAGCCTTTTTCGGTAGCAATGACCCCAACGTCTTTGCTCTGAGCTTCAGCACATTCGCGGGTACAGCCGGATACAGCGAATTTTAGTTTGTGAGGCGAGCGTAGACCCTTGTAGCGATTTTCCAGTTCAATAGCTAAGCCCGCACTGTCATCTACACCGTAGCGACACCAGGTGCTGCCGACGCAGGATTTTACTGTACGGACAGATTTACCGTAGGCATGACCTGTTTCAAAGCCTGCATCCACCAGGCGTTCCCAGATAGGAGGCAATTCGTGTAGTTGTGCGCCAAAAAGGTCTACTCGTTGCCCACCGGTTATTTTGGTGTAGAGGTTAAACTCTTTGGCCACTTCTCCTAAGGTAATCAATTTGTCGGGGGTGATTTCACCCCCGGGAATACGAGGAACCACGGAGTAGGTTCCGTCTTTTTGCATATTCGCCAGGAAGATGTCGTTGGTATCCTGAAGTCCGATATGCTCATCTTTCAGAACATAGTCATTCCAGTGGCTTGCAAGCATGGAGCCCACCGCTGGCTTACAGATTTCACAGCCGTAACCGGTGCCATGCCTTTCTAGCAATTCATTAAAAGTTCTGATCTTTTCAACGCGAATCAAATCAAAAAGTTCGTGACGGGTATAGGGAAAGTGTTCACAGAGGTCTGTGTTTACTTCCATACCTAATTTACTGAGTTCAGAGTTTAAGACCTGTCCTACAAGAGCACTACAACCGCCACAACCGCTGGCTGCTCCGGTCTCGGCCTTAAGGCTGCCCAGGTCGATAGATCCGGCAGCGACTGCATCCGCAAGTTGACCTTTACTGACGTCATAGCAAGAGCAGATTTGTGCGCTGTCTGGTAATGCATCCACACCCAGGCCGGTATCCGCTCCATCGTTGGCAGGAAGGATTAAATTTTCTGGATTGGATGGTAAGTCGATGCCATTCAAGGCAAGCTGTAGCAACTGTCCATATTCACTGGCATCACCGACAAGCACGGCGCCGATCAGCTTTTTGTGATCTTCGCTGACAACGATTTTCTTATAGATTTGGTTTGGTTCATCGGAATAGGTGTAACACTGACTGCCTTGCATTGTGCCCTGAGCGTCACCGATACTCGCCACATCAATACCCATCAGCTTCAATTTGGTACTCATGTCAGCACCGGTAAATGAAAACAGCTCTCCGGTATTAGCATGCTGTTCAATCAGATGACCGCTGGCAACTTTGGCCATTTGGTAGCCGGGGGCTACAAGACCAAAAATGCGGTTGTTCCACAGGGCGCATTCACCAATGGCATAGATGTCAGGGTCAGAAGTCTGACACTGATTGTTAATAACAATACCGCCGCGTTCACCGATTTCCAGTCCGGATTGTCGCGCTAACTCATCCTGAGGGCGAATACCGGCTGAGAAGATAATTATATCGGTTTCCAGGTGCTCACCGTCGGCGAACTCCATGCGATGCAAGTGTTTCTTCCCTTTTACGATGCGATTGGTTGCGGTGGAGCAGTGTACGCCGACCCCCAGGTTTTCGATCTTCTTGCGCAAGAGTTTGCCGCCCCCTTCGTCCACCTGCACGCTCATCAGGCGAGGGGCAAATTCGACAACATGGGCTTCCAACCCCAGGTCGACCACCGCTTTGGCTGCTTCCAGTCCTAGTAAACCGCCACCTACCACGGCACCAATACGAGACGATTTCGCAGCCTTCGCTATTGCTTCCAAATCTTCGATAGTGCGATAGACAAAACAGTTTTTGCGATCGTTGCCTTCAATGGGTGGTACAAAAGGGTAGGATCCCGTTGCCAGAATCAATTTATCGTAGGCCAGTTCAGTGCCCTTATCGGTCGTCACTGATTTGTCACTGGTGTTTAGGCCGATTACTTTTTCACCCAGATAGACCTGAATGCCCTTTGATTCATAGTATTCCAAGGTCGTCATTGCCAGGTCGGCAGCGTCGCTATTACTGAAAAACTCCGTTAAATGGACGCGGTCATAAACAACGCGGGGCTCTTCACTAAAAGTCACTATTTCGAATTGATTGCGTTGCTCACTGGCCAAAAGAGCTTCGATGTATTTATGGCCAACCATGCCATTACCAACAATGACAATTTTTTGCTTACTCATTAAGAACTCCTGGATAAAGTCATAATTCTTTTGGCAGTGGTATTGCCTGATGATTTAAGTAATGCAGAGTCCGTGCCAGGAGTGATAATTTTATGGTAACTGTTTGAAATTAAAGTATGTATTCGTGCTTTTATGATCGTTTTTAGTGCGTTTTATAACTTTTCTACAAATTTATAGAGTGTTGTCATGGGGCAAAATATTGGACTGTGTTAATTGATGGTGCACTTATAAGGCTCCTATTGGTGCGTTGCATCATCAGTGGCGCAGTGTCTCGTACTTATCTTCTTAACAGCTTATTCTAAAGCAGGAAGATAAGCTGTACTAATTGCGCGGCTAATAGGACCCCACAGAGACCTTTCCAAAATAGCAGAGGGTTTCTTTCGATAAGAGGTTTATTGCGCTCACTAATCTGAAAGGCTCTATTCGGATTATTAAGATCGAACAGAAATTCGGATAGCACTGGGTATCGGCGCTCAGGATCTGCAGCACAGGCTTTTCGCAGCGTACCTTCAATCCATTCGGGCAGGTCCGGGCGTTGCAAGCGAGCTGGGATATAGCTTAGCTCTCCATATCCCTTGATCTGATACTCGTTGGTACTTCTGGGTTTGTAAGGAAGGCTTCCTGTTAACAGTTCGTAACAGATTACCGCCAGTGAATAGAGATCTGAGCGAGGCGTGCCTTTTTCTCCCAGCAGATACTCTGGAGCGACATAGTTCACCGAGCCTTGAGGCGTATTGTTATTGCCCTGACGCGCGCAGCCATTGTCTTGTCGTGGGTTGTTGAGCGGGCTACTGATTTCATCGATTCCTGCTATCCGCACAGTACCAAAATCGAGGATTTTGATGCGACCATTGTGAGCGATCAGGATATTCTCTGGTTTCAGATCTTGATGCACCATATCCATACGGCCAAATGCACGCACAGCGACAGCGATCTGTTTTATCAGCTCACGAACTTTATCCAGACTGGGTTTCGGATTATCTAACATCCATTGTCGCAGAGTCTGTCCCGGGATGTATTCTGATAGGTAATACAGAAATTTCTTTCGTCTGATTGGATTAAATATCTTCATCACACTAGGGTGATTAATTCGCTTACCGACCCATTCTTCCTTAATGAATCCATCTAGATACAGTGGGTCATCGGCGTAATTCAGTGAAGGCGTTTTCAGCGCATAAAGTTGACTGGTTTCTTCGTCCTTTACCAAGTAAAGATGGCTGCGGGTACCACTAAAAATGACTTCCAGAACTTGGTATCCGTCGATAGAGTTACCAACTTTCATCACCGGGGGCACGGGCAGTTCTGTTAGTTTTCGGTGTGCCTCCTCCAGCTCCTCTGCGGGTAGCTGGTCGATCCTGGCCAGAACACAGCTGATATTGTCGTCACTGCCAGCTTCCAATGCATCGTTGACCAACTGTTTGGCTTCGGCTTCCAGATTCTTATTGTTAGACTTGTCTAGGGTAGAACGCTCTATCCCAGACAGGCGATGCTTTAGGTGTTTGTTACTGAGGAATTCGTGTAGTCCGTCGGTACTGAACAGAAAAATATCACCTTGCTCAACAGTCTCCTTGCGATAATCCACATCAAGGTGGGGATCAATACCTAATGCACGGGTCAATACCGAGCGATTATCATAGGTGCTACTGTGGTCACGGGTTAGCTGTTCCAGTGAGTTGTCTCTGTAGCGATAAATACGTGAATCACCCACGTGAAAAAGATGGGCTGTGGTGGATTTGACAATCAGGCTGGCAAAGGTGGTGACCAGAGAGTCCTTTGCTCTGTTGCCCCGATTTCCATGCTGATATAACCAGCCATTAAGCCCTGTTAGCACTTTGGCTGCTGCCGTTTTAACGGTCCAGGAGTCGGGGGTGCTGTAGTAGTCGTTAAGAAAGTGGGTGACTGCTGTTTGACTGGCGATCTGGGAGTCGCTACTGGAGCTGACTCCATCCGCCAACGCACAAGCAATGCCCTTCATCTGTTGTTGTGGGCCATCGGGTATATGGGCAGCAAAGGCATCCTGGTTCTCTTCCTTGATGCCAGCGATAGAATGGCCGCCAATACGGACTTTTAATTGCTGTGCCATAGCTGTTTCCGGCTCTTGAAGGGAGGCTGTCTTTAAGGGGATTGTCAATGAGCAGTCAGCTTCACCGAACTGACTGCCCTTGTTGCAATCAAACAAACGATGCTCAGGTCACATCGATCATCTGGACACTGCCATCTTCCATGACTTCTGCCATTTGCCCGCGAGGTTCTTCCATCATCAGTAGTGTGATGAAGCCGACAACCGCAGTGGCTGCAATGACCAGAAAGAAAGTGGAATAATCAACCATCGATAGAACGGTCAGGTAGACTACCGCACCGACATTGCCGTAGGCTCCTGTCATTCCTGCAATCTGTCCGGTTAGGCGACGTTTGATCAAGGGCACAGCGGCAAATACAGCACCTTCACCGGCTTGAACGAAGAACGAACAAGCCATCGCACCGAGAACAGCCAGGAATAGTGGCCAGGAACTATCGATCATTGACATCATCAGATAGCCTCCCGCTAAACCTGCAGTCAACACCAGCAAGGTGATTCTACGGCCAAAATTATCGCTTAACCAGCCGCCTCCTGGGCGTGATACCAGATTCATAAAGGCGTAAGCAGAAGCCAGAAGTCCTGCGTAGACCATATCCAGTTCAAACACTTCGGCAAAGAAGAGCGGAAGCATCGAAACAACTGCGAGCTCAGAACCAAAAGTTGCGAAATAGAGAATGTTTAGAACCGCCACTTGTTTGAATTTGTAACGGTGAATTTCCGGGACTTCCTTGACGAAGATTTCTTTGTTGACGCTGTAGGCTTTGTAGCAGTCATAGATATAAAGTACGAATAATCCTAGATAAAGAGCAAAGGCAATCATTTCACTAAGCATTGAAACTCCCGCAGGAGAAAGCTTCCAGGTTAACAATGCAAGGGCTGCATACATTGGTATTTTCATAATCAGTAAAAAGACAAAATCACTTTTACTGGTAACTTCCAGTCCACCAATTTTCTTAGGCTTGAAGTAGGTAGAGCCCTGAGGAGTATCTCTTACGTTACGGTACCAGATAAAACTGAATACCAAACTGATGGCACCGGTGAGTGCAACCGCGTAACGCCAGCCTTCATCGCCACCAAACACTAAGGCCAGAGCGGGAAGGGACATGGCACCCGCTGCTGAACCGAAGTTCCCCCATCCGCCGTAAATTCCTTCGGCAGTACCCAGTTCATTTGCCGGGAACCATTCGCTGACTATACGTATACCAACCACGAAACCAGCACCAACAAAACCCAGCAAGAAGCGGGACAGGGCCAGCTGTTCGAAGCTGTCAGCCATCGCGAACATAAAACAGGGAAATGCGGATACAAAAAGAATTGCCGAGTAGACGATCCGTGGGCCGTATTTATCAGTCAGCATGCCGATCAGCACCCGTGCGGGGATGGTTAATGCGACGTTTAAAATAAGCAGGGTTTTCATTTCCGCTACAGTCAAGCCGACAGTTTCGGCAATTGCACCCATTAATGGGGCGTGGTTAAACCATACAAAAAAGGTAATAAAAAAAGCCATCCAGCTCAGGTGCAGGGTTTTCATCTTCCCGCTAAAGGAAAGCAAACTGAACTTATCCGGTTGAACATTCATGGGGTAGAACCTCATATCCAAAATAGTGTAATCAGCCTGTAGCACAAGCTATGCCAGTCTGTTTGTAGTAAGTTAAAATTGATTCGAATCAATTGGATGCAGCGGTCTTTCTGGCGAGAGATTGTGCTAAAACGAGGTTTTAAAAGTATTGCTGGTGCCATGTGCTGGTGCGTAAATGGATTGAAATCTGTTGCGGTGCACCTATTTGGTATCCCTTTTCAGGATGGTCAAAATATCGATTAGAAAGATACGGACAAATACGGCTCTGTTATGATGACCGGCAGGGTGCAGTCGGTATGCAAAAAAATAATTTGATCTTACGCGCAACCTTCGAAGCAAATAGGCCTCTAACCAACAGCGTTTGATAAATAGATTTAGTATCTAAGAGAGTATGAGAACGATGGCACGAATATTAGCGGCTCTGATATCAGTATTACTGGCCACTCAAGCCTCTTGGGTGCAGGCGGAGCAATTGTTTGAGTCTAAGGGGCAACCGCCTCTCTTAGTAGAGCTCTATACGTCGGAAGGCTGCTCGAGTTGTCCTCCTGCTGACCAGAAGGCAGGCCAATTGTTAAGTCGAAAGGATCTGTGGACCGGTATTGTTCCTGTTGTATTCCATGTTGATTATTGGGATTACCTGGGTTGGAAAGATCAATTTGCTCAACCTGCTTTCAGTGCCAGACAGCGGCAATTGAAAAGAGATGGTCAGTTGCGGGCTGTTTATACACCGGGCTGGGTTGTTGATGGCAATGAGTGGCGAGGCTTTTTTCGAGGCAGAGCTATCCCGGATGCTGTCGCTAGAGACGGTGGTCAGCTAAGCGTTGAGCGCCAGGGCAGGCGACTAACTGTTGACTATCTGCCGCCAGCGGGCACTGATAAACCTTTAGTCGCTTATATGACGGTGATGGGGTTCGACTATATAACTGAGGTTAAGCGAGGAGAAAACCGTGGCCTGGATTTATCGCACCAGTTTGTGGTGTTGAATAAACAAGAAATGAAAGAAGATTCTCTGGAAAGCACTGATTCAGACAATAAAAAACAATGGAAATTTGATATGCCGGAAGTTCTGTTTTCTGGTGAGGACAAAAATCGTCGCAAGGCGATGGCACTTTGGGTCAGTGAAGCAGGAAATTCGAAACCATTGCAGGTCGTTGGCGGCTGGCTGGAATAGCGAAAGTAAAAGCCTGGTGCTGGACAGGACTGATTGAGTCGTTTATGGCTGCAGTCGAAATAGCTTTTTTGAAGTAAGGCATATAGCAGTTAGAAAGGTCTATTGCAGTTTATTCATAGACCCCAGATAAAAACAAAGGGCTTGAAGGTATCCGACCTTAAGCCCTCTTTTTCGTCCTGACTCTCTTCCCGAGATTCAACTCATTCCCTGTAATTGCCAGATCCCTCTGTCCTCCTTGGTATGGTTTACATTATTGTCTACAGCACAAATATTGGATATAGGAAAAACTCCTATTTTATATCCAGGGACGGATTGTATGCCGAAATGAGCCATGGATGGCAGTTCGGCGCCAGGGACGGGTTGTATGTCGAAATGAGCCATGGATGGCGGTTCGGCGCCGGGGACGGGTTGTATGTCGAAATGAGCCATGGATGGCGGTTCGGCGCCGGGGACGGGTTGTATGTCGAAATGAGTCAGGATGAGGGGGATGCCAGGATGCGGAGCCCACGATTTTCAGTGACGGGTTGTATACTGACAGCTGTCAGGAGAGTAATTTTAAGCCAGCTAGCAGATAGACAAACTGCTGCGATTTTGCTGTTGTCGCTGTACAATGACCTCTCTTTACCAGCGCCAGGGACCCAGAGGCACTATTTGAATCAGGAGTATTAGATGAATCAGGAGTTGCAAATAGCACTGATCCTGTTTGGCCTCTGTGTAATTGCCGGACTGCTATATATTATTCGCAGCCAGCTGAAAGCTCAGCAGCAGAGAAAGCAGGCCGAGCAAGAGAGAATAGCTGAAATTGAAGCCAAAGCTCAGCAACAGCGTGATCATCTGGTTGAAAGTGTCCGGGTCATCTCTATGGCGATGCAAGATGAGCAATGTGAGCTGGCTGAAGGCTGTATCCGCTTAAAAATGCTTTTGGATCACTTAGCTCCTTATTTGCATGAACACCAGGATTTCAGTGTTATCAATCAGATGTATGAGGGCACTAAGCACATGCCCATTCTGGATGAATGGAAGAAGCTGAAGATCAAGCAGCGATTTGAGTTCACTAAAGAGCGCGAGGCTTTAGAGCGAGAGTATCGACAGCCCATTCTGGCGGCCGCAAAGAAACTGGTCAGCTATCGCTTTGAGCAGTAGGGGTATGAGCATAAGCGTTTTCAGGCGCTACAATAATCATATACAAGTGATAGAGGTAGGGCTGTAGGCGTGGAATTACTGGTGACCATTCTCCTGACTACCCTTGTGCTCAGTGGTTTGTTTTGGGCATTAATGCGTTCTGAAAAATCCCGTTACCGACCAGATCGCCGTAAAGTGGAAGACCTCTTAAAAAAAGTTATTGATGGTGAGGCTCAGAGTCAAACCTGGGACCTGTATGTGGGTTATCCGATCCTGCATGATCCAGAACTGGACGAGATTCGGCGTCGCTGCGCATTGCTGAGTGAAGGGGATGAAGAACATCCTCCTTACCCTTCGGGTATTGGTCGCTACATCTTTAATCGTGCTGGTCGTCAACAGGTGGAGCTAATCCTCAAGGATCTTCAGCAACTGATTGCTGATGAGCCCTACAACCAGGATTTTTAGCCGTAGGGCGTCCTGAGTCCGACTGGCAAACTTCTGGTTTTTTGCATGTCAGACCCTTTAGACTGTTTGATTAAAGCAGACTGTTTTTAATTGCAGCGTGCCCGCTTTGCTGTCAGCGTGCCCTCTAATTCTGAGGGCTAGCTTCTTTGCGATTGCCTCTCTCTGGTAACTCCTCCAGATTAAACTGCCCTACCACTTTTTGCAGGTGTTCTGACAATTCCAGCAGATTATGAGTGGCATGTGCGACCTGATTGGAGTTTTGCATTGTCTGATCGGCAATATGATTGATACTGAGAATATTGCGGTTAATTTCACTGGCTGTTGCCTGTTGCTCTTCGGCTGCCGCCGCATTCTGTATATTAAGAGAATTCAGGGTATCAACCGCATCGGTAATATCACTGAGGAACTGTCCCGTGTCAGCAGCATGCTGAACACTGTTTTCAGCTCGCTTGCAGCTCAGATTCATCACTTCAGCTGCTTCACGGGCATTACTCTGTAGCTCTTCTATCATGGTTTGTATTTCATTTGTGGACTCATGAGTTCGAGTTGCCAGAGCCCGAACTTCATCCGCAACCACGGCAAACCCGCGGCCTTGCTCACCAGCCCGAGCGGCTTCGATAGCGGCATTCAGGGCGAGAAGGTTCGTCTGACCGGCAATGGTTGAAATGACTTCGACCACTTGGCCGATGCTGTCGCTATGTTCCTCCAGTTGCTTTATTACCCGGGCAGAATCTTCCAGATCTTTAGATAAGGAGTTTATGCTGTCGATGGACTCTTTGACTTTGATGCGTCCCTCTGACGCTCGACGACTGGTTTCCTCTGTGCTTTGTGCAGCGGTTGTGGCATTACTTGCCACCTCATGAGAAGTCTGTTCCATCTCCGTAAAAGCTGTAGCCACCTGATCTGTTTCTTGGTGTTGTCTGCGAGTGCCTTCAATATTGGCGTCGGCGGCCAGTTCCAGTTGTTTTGATTCTTCGTTGAGATGTTTTGTAGAGCCAAGAACCTGATGAATGATATGACTGAATTTTTCCATCATTTTATTGAAACCTTCAGCCACTTCCCCCAGCTCATCATTGCTACGAATATTAATACGGTGATTAAGATTGGCGCTGCTCTCTACATCCCTGAGGGTACGAATAACTGAAGCGAGTGGGCGAGCTACCAGTTTGCGAAGAATCCAACTGATAACAATAAGACCGATGACAAGCATTAAAGTATTAAGGCCGATATTAGTCCATATCTGGCGTTCGACATGGGCGTCAAGCTTTTGCAACGAATAGTCCAGACGAACGGCACCCAGAATTGTCCCTTCGGTGGTGGCATGGCAGGTCAGGCAATTGGTTCCGCGAAAATTATCAGATGCGACCAGGGGAAAGGCGATGGTCAGACGGCGTCCTTCATCTCCTTGGTAAATACTCTTGATCATTTCCCCAGCGAGTGCCTGTTTATCGAACTGATCAGCAGCTATGGCGGAACCCTTTGCCGGTCCATAAATTTTCGAGACGGCTTCGCTACGCAATACTCGGGCGTCAATCACTTCTTCACGAGAGGTGAGTTTGCTGCGTGCAATCTCCTTTTGTGCCATCTTACCGGTTAACATCAGAGTATTTACGTTATCAAAATAGGACTCAGCTAATCCATTGGCTTGATCAACGACCATTTCCTCGACCATCGCCCGTTGGCTGGAAAACTGATAAACGGCTGAGACTACCAGCATTGTGACAAACAACAGTATCAGCGCAATATCAATCTTCAGGCTGATAGAGCCTTTGCTCTTGCTTATTGTTTGTTCGGACATCGAATTAACCTCAAGTTAATGTAATCCTCCCGCAGTGAATGTTTGCGGCAAGGGATCTCAAGAAGACTATTAATAACATTAGGTATGACATTCAGGGACAAACAGACGGCTACCTGGAGAATACGAATGCCAATCTTTCAAGGTGGATTTTGAACGATTGTTTGATAAATGCACTTGATCCAGATCAGTATATCCCTGTCCTTTTTATGGGAATGCCCATGAATTTGGAGTTACAGCTCTCGTAACACCTTTAATGGACTTTGTTTGATGACTTTGCGAGTGCCGAGCAGGCCGGAACAGCCCACCAATGCCGCTCCTGCCAGAGGGGACCAAAGCCATAGCGCCAGGTTGGGGTTGTACTCCAATTTGAACAATTGCTGATACAGCCAGAAAGATACAGCTTCGTCCAACAGTGCTGCCAGTATGCCCGCAAGTGCCCCCATAAGCAGAAACTCAAGGCCTAACATGCGCCGCAGTGTTTTGCTGTTGCCTCCGAGAGTACGCAGCAGGGCTCCTTCTTGCAGCCGCTCATCAATGCTGGTGGCAAGCGCTGCGAACAGCACGGTGATTCCAGCGGCGAGAACAAACATCAGCACATATTCCACGGCAATGCTAACCTGTTCGATAATACTACGGATCTGTGCCAGTAAACGGTCCACTTCCAGAAGGGTCAGGGTTGGAAACTGCTGTATGAGTTGATTCAGTTCAGCGCTGCGATCGTTGGGCAGATAGAAACTGGTAATAAAATTAGCGGGTAGTCCTTCAAGCGCTCCAGGAGGGTAAATTACGTAGAAATTTGGTCGTAAGGAGCCCCAATCCAAGCTCCGCAGGCTGATGATCTCACTCTCGACACTGCGATCACCAAAACTGAATCTTAGTTTGTCACCAATTCCGACACCGAGATCTCTCGCCAAGTCTCTTTCAAGGGATATATAGGGTTTCCCCTGATCTTCGGGTTGCCACCAACGGCCTTCGAGAATCCGATTATCAGCAGCCAGTGTATCGCTCCAGGTCAGGTTTAACTCACGACTAATTGCCCTGCGACCTGGAGATTGCTCTGGAATAGTCTTAGCGGCCTCTTGGCCGTTTATATGGCTTAACCGACCTCGGACCATTGGGTATACACCGCTATGGGGGATTTGTTTGTTATCCAGGTAGCCTTCCAGTTCTTCAACCTGCCAGGGCTGTATATTGATAAGAAAATTATTCGGTGCTTGGTCGGGAAGTTGTTCCTGCCAGCTCTGGAGCAGGTCGCTGCGTACTATCAGTATTAACGCCATCGCCGCCAGGGTGATTCCAAAAGCAAACAGTTGGCTAAGACTGTCCCGCGGGTGACGCAGGAGGTTTTTACTGGCCAGGCGCCAGGCCAGAGGGCCTGGTATTCTTACCAGAGACCGGAGCAGAATCCAGGCCAGAACCCCTAAAATCAAGGCGCCAATACTGCCGATACCGGCGATTACCAGTGTCAGTTTCAAATCCCGGCTATAAGCCCAGAGCAACATTAAAATCAGCAAAGCCGAGAGCCCATAAACCAGCCAGGCACTTCTGGGTAAGGGGCTTAGATCACGGCGTAGAACCCGTAACGGCGTGACATCACTGAGTCGTAGCAGTGGGGGCAGGGCAAAGCCTGCCAAAACCAGCATACCGGTGCAAAATCCAACTAAGGCAGGTACTAAGCCGGGACCCGGTAAAGTACCGGGTACCAATCCTGACAGTAGCTCTACCAGAATGTACTGGGCCATCCAGCCTAAACCAACACCGGCGGCCGAAGCTAACGTCCCAGCCATCATCAGCTGCAAGCTGTAGAGTTTTAGAATATGGCGCTGGGGTTGCCCAAAACAACGCAGTAATGCTGCCGTGTCATAATGACGTTCGCTGTAGCGACGAGCTGCCATGGCGATGGCAATACCTGCCATGATTACTGCCATAAGGCCGGACAGGTTCAAATAGCTCTGGGCTCGAGTCAAAGTTGTACCGAGGCTGGGGCTTTCCCGCTGAATATCCAATATCCGTTCACCTGGTTTTAGTCGCTCTTCCAGCCAATCGCGAAAAGGCTCCAGGTCTGCTTCAGAGCCATTAAACAGGTAGCGGTAGCGTATCCGGCTACCGGGTTGAATCACTTCAGTGGCCGCGATGTCGCTTTGATGCATCATTGCTCGTGGCTGTAAACTGAACAGGCCGCCTCCCCGATCTGGCTCCTGTATCAGCATCTGGCTGACGGTAAAAACCGATGCACCGAGTTCGACGGAGTCTCCAACCTCCATATTCAGGGATTCCAGTACCCGAGGTTCCAGCCAGAGTTCGCCGCTGCTGGGGCCTTGTTTAATCACTTTAGCTACCTGATCGCGACCAGTGCTGACCTTAACTTCACCTTTAAGCGGATAATGGTCGTCAACAACCTTGACGCTGCTAAGCAACATTTTTTCACCGTTGATCAGCATGCTGGGGAATACCAGTTGTTCACTGTATTGCAGATTTCGTTGTGTCGCTTCAGCTCGCAGGTTTTCTGGAAATGCTCGGGATGTTCTTAACACCAGGTCTGCGCCGAGAAACTCTGTTGCCTGGCGAACCAGGGCTCGTTCCACCCGATCGGTAAAAAAACCTACGGCGCAACTGGCAGTAACCGCAATCATCAAGGCGATCAGTAATAATCTGAGTTCTCCGCCTCTCCACTCTCGCCAAAGTAGCTTCAGGGCAAGAGAAACGGTGGGTGAGCGGGTTGTCGTTATCGTGCTCATAACATCGGCTCCAGACGACCGTCAGTCAGTTCAAGTCGGCGCTGGCAGCGTTCTGCCAAGCGGATATCATGAGTAACCAGGATTAAGGTTGTGTGCTGTTCTTCGTTTAACTGGAACAGCAAATCGATAATTTTTTCGCCGGTATGCTGGTCGAGATTGCCGGTGGGTTCATCGGCAAAAAGCAACTGGGGGCGGCTGGCAAAGGCTCTTGCGATAGCAACTCGCTGCTGTTCTCCGCCGGAAAGCTGGCGAGGGTAATGCTCCACTCGGCTCGCTAGGCCGACGCGTTCCAGAATCTGAAGTGCTTCAGCTTCGGCGTTGTTGATTCCCTTCAGCTCCAGGGGCAGCATGGCGTTCTCTAAGGCCGTTAAGGCTGGTAACAGCTGGAAATTCTGAAACACAAAACCGACGCTGTCACTACGGACCTGGGCGCGCTTGTCTTCATCCAAATGACTCAGAGCCTGGCCATTCAGTAGAACTTCTCCACTGGTGATAGTGTCCAAACCAGCCAGTAACCCTAACAATGTTGATTTGCCTGCTCCTGATGCGCCAAGGATTGCCACACTCTCCCCCCGGTTGACGTCGAGGTCAAGGCCGCTGAGAATGGAGATAATTCCCTGCTGCGCCTGGACCTCTTTACCGAGGTTACGAGCAGCCAAAATGCTGGTGGTCTGATCTGAGGAAGTCTGTGGTGTCAAAATTGTCACGTTATTCAAACCTGTCATGGTGGCTGTTAGTCGCCTTTGTCGCAATCTTGATAGTGGCTATGCCTGTGCGAGCAACGGCTATGGAGCTGTTGGTTCTTGGGGATAGTATCAGTGCTGGCTACGGTCTGGAAGACAAGTCCGGCTGGGTGCAGTTGCTTGAGCAGCGGTTGAAACGACAACATGCATCGATTAATGTGATCAACGCCAGCATCAGTGGAGAAACAACCAGTGGCGGCTTGACACGTCTTCCAACGTTGCTGGAGCGGTATCAACCTCGTTGGGTGATTATAGAACTGGGTGGGAATGATGGACTGCGGGGTACGCCCTTGAAGGCGATGGAGTCCAATATTGAACGATTGATAACTAAAGCTCAGGAAGCTGGTGCTGAGGTCCTGCTGTTGGGAATGCGGATACCTCCCAACTATGGGCGTCGCTATGCCGAAGGATTCTTCCAAACCTATGCTCGAGTTGCTCAGCGTCACCAGGTCTCCTACTATCCTTTCTTTCTAGAAGGGGTTGGCGGTATACCAGAACTGATGCAAGCCGACGGAATCCACCCCAATGATAAAGCCCAAGACCAACTGCTGGACAATATATGGCCGCAGCTGGAATCCTTATTGACTCATACGGACTCGTAAAGTTTCACCCGATTGTTTTTATGAGTTGTTGTTTTGTTCTAGCACCGTCCGTAATCCACCGGAAAAAGCGGATAAGCTTGAGCTGCGTAGCGGGATGAACGGTTTATTGTGCTTTTTACAGTAGCGTTTTACCTTAAGACAGGCATCGTGACTGACACAGTCTATGGCACAGAAAACCAGATCAGCAGATACCAGGCTGTTCTGTAAACCGGCTCGGCTGTCTTCCAAGCCACCATCATGATGAATTAGCTGGCCATTATGGGCTTCCGTTAATGCTCGCAGGTGAGGCAACATCTTGCTGCGACCACCTACATAGATAAGTTGTTGACCGTCCAGGCTGGCTATAGGCTCTTCTATATCTGAATGATTATTAGCTGCTGGTAATAGAGCGATCATGTTGAGCTCCAGAGCTTGGCGCTCCAAATGAGCCTCCTGCAGCTGATCCTTTAGTCCTTCTAAGCCCTGCTCGAGTTCTGTTAAGCGCATTTCCCGTTGAGTAAGGCGATTTTCTGTCCATTCCAATCGCTTTAGTAATTGTCGGTAATCCTTATCTTTTTCCCGCATCTGCTGTTTTAGATGGCTGATATTGTCAGAAGGCTCCTCGGCCTGCTTCTCTTGTTGCTGACGTAATGCCGAAAGGGCTTTTTCCTGAGCTTGAAATAATTGCTCCTGCTGTGTTTGATACTGTCGCTGAGCAATTTGGCTTTCATCCAGTTTCTGTTGCAGTTCTGTTACCTGGCTTTGAAGCTGTTGCCTGGTATGCAAATCAGCACGATTTTCAGAACCCTGAATATGAGACAGCATGTGAACCTGCTGATGTACCCGGGTAATCAGATTTCCATCTGTTTCAGGGTGCGTCATTAGAGCCCATAACAGTCCAGCCATATCCCCACCTTGCAGCGCCTGTTCCCACATCGGCACAAAGGATTTACTGTCAGCCCCCTTCAACTGCTGTATCCAGCGATGATATTTACGATCCAACATCCGCTGAAGATTACGGGCAGTGCGCTTTCTTTTCGCTGATTCAGCGACCATATGAGAATGCAGCAGAAAATCATCCGTACTGGCATCAACAGTGTAGTTACTTTGCCGAGCGACTTTACGAAGCTCAGCCATCGTTAAGCAGGTCCCCAGAATAGAACAATGGAAATGGTGATGGATCTCCCACAACTTGAGGCGTCGTGATAAGGGCTTGACCGGAATGCTATTGACGGAGTCAGAGGATTGGCACATAACAGCATCTACCGAATGGTTAATGAAAGGCAAATGATAATCATTATTGATTGTGAGTCAAGGTTTGATGTGACTTAACGCCTCAGTAGTGATTGATCGTGGGTAAGGAATTGATAATGAAGGACGTGTGTTGTATTTTTTGGTATGCGTCTTGTTGATGTGATTTATTTCGCTTGGGAAACGTTGAGTATAATATAATGCTTAATCTTTAGAATATGGATTCGTATCTGGTAACAACTATTGCTGTGTCAATAATCATGACAGTAATTGGGATAAACCAAAGCAAGCGGATTTTCCTAATTATTCTTATGATTACTTCAGTGCTGATAGGGTGGCATATTCAAGTAATAAGGGTGGAATTTTATAATGAACTAGCTTGGCTTGAATTTTCAGAAGGAGTGCGAAACCACGAACCTGAGGATGGGGCATCAAGCTTATTCGTCTTAATGTTTGGTTGGGTGCCAAGTTTGATATTTAGTTTTTTAATAATTAAAGTTTATAAACTAAATAAAATACAATTTTACGAAAAAAATTAACAAATTAAAATTAAATTTTGACAGAGAGTAAGTTTTGGATGTAGGTGGGTTTATTTACCACTTATATTTCTATAAAATTCTTTTCTTTCTTTAAAAATTAATCCTTATTAAACACGGATGTGCTTATGCGAAACCTTGCTATAACCCAAATGGAGCAAACATATCTAGCTCAAAAAAACCTTACACAATTTTGGTTAATTCGCCTTAAAGTTCAAGATCCTATCGCCAGAATAGGCTATGCGCTGTGGTGTAAGAGTGCGGAGACCTTAAAAGGGAGATAGCACAAGGAAATAGCGCTTACTGGGATCATAAAGGTTTTTTGTATTGGGAAGGCATGGCAAGATCAACTGTAGTTAACCTTGCTGCAGGACTTGAGAAATCAGGATTTCACGGTAGCTTTACGGAAATGAGGGCCAAAATAAAAAAGGTAGGTCTTGAAGTCGCTCGTCAGCATGCTATTTTCGTTGAAATAGACAGAAAACAGAAGATTGGTTCGGTCGCTGGATTGCTCAGTTTGAGTCAAGTTGCCAAATATCATCACATTGCGTTTGCTAAATTTGGTATTCCCTCAAATTTCTACGGAGGCACTTGGCTGTTTATTATACCGGATAGCCTAGAGTTAGAAGCATATGGACATCTGTATTGTCATGACTGTGATCTGGCATAATGCGTTATTATAATTTAAAGACATTGACGTATGTTGTTACCCTGTCGCTAATGGCTGCATCATGCGGTGCAAACGAAGACTATATAAGAGTTGCCCCCTCCCTCTGCATACCAATAAATTATGCAGTAACAACGCGAAATAGTGCTTTGCCGTCAACACAATTAGACCCCGACAGCGATAGTGCTGATGTAAGTATTTACTTACCGCCTAAAGAACTCGCTGATGCTGTGCCTGGATACCTGGCTGAAACCCTTATCGGAGAACAAAGCCATCAGCAGGCCCTCTATGTGATGATTGGCCAACCTGCAGTTAGAATTTTGGAGTCAACTGCTACATTAGCCACTCTCCCTTCAGCTGCTAATCTATATAAAGCCGAAGCTGGCACTATTGCCTGGCAAGTCGCGGAAAACCGTGAAGGTACTTACGTTCACTGGGGGCATTGTTCACACACCTTTGTAACAGAAAAACACTACGATTGTCTGCGAGATCTACAAACAGCAAACTACCTATTTACTTATACAATAGATGCATTGAATCTCCATCTGTACAAGGAGATTGACGCTTATCTGCTGAGTAAAGCGAGCCTATGGAAATGCGCTGATAACAGGGAGGAAAAGTTATGATCACTCTTTCACAATTAACTGAATTATTGGGCTGGGCTGCTGTAGTCAATATTGCATACCTTCTTCTAGCGACCTTAACCATGATTTTTATGAGAGGGGCTATCTCTTCAATCCATAGCAAGTTACTGGGTGTCGACGAAAAAGAATTGGGCTCTCTGTATTTTAAATTTTTAAGTAACTATAAAATCATGACTTTAGTTTTTATCGTCGCACCCTATATTGCTCTAAAAATTATGGGTCATTAACAGCTTAGAAAATAAAACAACCAGAGTGCTGTAACCGCTACAGCATCTCCGGGTCTAGGTTGCTTGGGTTTTTGGTGCTGATAATAAAAAATTTACTTTTTTATAGTTTCGTGAAAAATTCAGGTTAACACATTGGATGCAAACCCTATGAATATACAACTACATCAGGCGTCGTTAAAGGAGGTAACGCTTCTTCTTCCATTTGTGAGTGCATATCATGAGTTTGAGCAACTGGAGAGTACTCAAATAGAGCGTGAATCAGCGGTACGCAAGCTGATAATGAATCCTGAATTTGGTGGTATCTGGCTGATCTATTGCGACAACACAATAGCGGGATATATTGCTATTTGTCGAGGGTACAGTATTGAATTCAATGGTTTTGATGCCTTTGTCGATGAATTTTATCTGAGCACTGAGTTCCGTGGAAAAGGAGTGGGCACTCAGGTCTTGGAGGCTATCAGGAAGGAAGCCAAAAATCTTGAAATCAACGCATTGCACTTGGAAGTGGCCCGGAGCAATGTCGCAGCGAAAAAGTTTTATGAAAAGGCCGGGTTTAAAGCGCGGGAAAAGTATTTGTTGATGTCAGCGGAGTTAGATGTGGGGGCTAAACTTTGAATATTGTAAAAATAACTAACAAAATTGCTTTGGTTACAGTTTTTTTATTAATGTATTGGGTCTTTATATTTATTTGCTCTACTGTTTTTGGATTCAAAGTTTTTAGAGAAAATATGACAGAAATGTTTTTGTTAAGTATTTTTGGTATATTTTCTATTCTGGCTGGTGCGATTGTATTGAATATTATGTTCAATCTTACAGCTATTGCAGAGAAAGGTGGCACGGCTGAAATACAATCTAAGACTCACTATAAAATTGTTACTTCCTGTTTTTTAGGTTCCTTGCTTGTTATCTTTACTCTTTTGTATACAGGTGATTTTTTAACATCGAAGCAAAAAGAAAAGTATCTTGTTTCTTCTGCTGCAGACTTGTTAGAAGAACAGTCAGAAATAATTTCCAGGTTAAGCGCATTTTCGTTTTCTCGAGAGTATATCCAAAAAACCAGTCAGGACATTAAGGTACTCAGTAGAGTAGAAGAAAAGTTTCCGAGAGTAACTGTAATTGCAAGGGATAGACTGGATGGAAAACCACTGCTGTTAGGGTTTAGCAACTACTCTGGCTTAGGTAAGAATGAAGAAGCTTTAAAAGAAAACTATATACTGAGTACTTCAAGTGAAGAGCGGAAATATTTGCACTCAGTATTTGACGGTGATGTCACTGATTATCACTTTTCCTCTAATGATGGAAGGTATGAAGTTTATTACCCGGTAACAACAGATAATGGAACAGTTGTAATACATCTCTCGCAACATAGTCGATACGGGAAGATCGGTTCCTGAATTTTCAGTTCTTATCAGGGCGGTTATTTATGGATTTTACAATTGCTTTTATTAAGTTTTTTATCATCGGTGTTTACTTTGCCATGCCGCTATTGTTGTTTCTGTTTTTTCAGGTACTCATCTTAGGGCAAGTCGTTGGTCGTATAGAAGGCTGGACTAAGTTCGATGCATTCTATTGGTCATTTATTACGGCGTTGACGGTTGGTTATGGTGATATCAGGCCATTGAGGAAAATATCGAAAGTTGTCTCAATTGCCATAGCATTTATAGGAATAATGTTTACGGGAATTATTGTCGCAATAACTGTTTCTACAGCGACCAAAGCATTTGAAAAGTATGTTGATATGTCTTCAATATTGGAACCCAAAGAACAGCAGCGTAGAAATTTATAGCAGAAGCAAATAACAGGGTGAGATCTGCAAGATAGGGTTTGCACTGGTTTCAGTTTATTCTGGCATGGTTCTTAACCGATCAATGTGGCGCCGAGTGGAATTTTGGTCTACATATTGATGGAGTCGCGTTTACTCTTAAGGATATCCGATGAACCATAAAAAGCGCGTGTCGATGTTGGGTGATGAGCGGCCCAGAAAAGGGCAGCCCCTCTTGATTGGTTTCTCTGGTGCGAGCTTTGCCACATCAGGCTCAGTCTCTATATTAGGGCTACAGGACTATTTGCTTGAAAACTTCTCCGGTGTTTTGGAGAAATTTCCCGAATATCAAGCCTTTTTCACCATTTCAACCTGGTTGTCTTTTACCGCTGGTGTGTTGTTTCTACTTATCCCAACCACATTAACCCTATGGGTCGGCATTCATTTGATTGGTGTGAGTCTTCTCTATTTGATCAGCGCTGCCAAGGGTGTTGCCGATTTGTCATTTTGGGCGTATATCATTCCATACTGGGCGTGGACGGCGGCGGTTCTCAGCCAGGGGGCTGGTGATCTTTTAAAGTTTTATTTCAAGCATACTTATATTGATTTTTGGGTTTTACTGTCGTTTAAAGTTGGATTCCTGGTATGGGCGGTTCTGTTGTTTAATGAATTAGATCTATGAGGTTTTATTATGACTACAGAAACGGAGACAGGAACTCAAGCGCACCCAGATATTGAACGTCGAAAAATGAAATACAGCTGCCTTAACTGTAATGGTAATATTTTTTTAGTAGCGCCGGGTGAAACCGTCATAAAGTGTGCCCAATGCGCACAGATGAGCGCATTGGTGCTTTATTCCTGCAATGACTGCTGCCCTACGGGATACCGCTTCTGTCCTATTTGCAGAGCAGGTGTTGAGACCGACAAGGGCTGCTTTATTGACTGAGATAGAAGTGTTTACGCTGAGACAGTAGTATCGCGATTGATCTTTTCTATAGCCTGTCGTAACAATAAAGGGAATGATAATGAGACTTTATGCTGTGAGAATTCTGGTCGATGATTGGCTGTCAGCCTGTGATTTCTACGAAAATAAGCTGGGACTTGTCCTTGAGTTTAAGGATGAGTCATTCGGATGGGCTGAATTCGATGTTGGTGGGGCAAAATTTGGAATAGAGAGAGTTGATTCTGATGCCAGTAATGAGGACAAGTCATTAGTGGGTCGTTTTGTCGGGGTTTCCCTACAAGTTGATGATGTTCAGGTTACCTATGAGCAGCTGATCGCAAAGGGTGTTGAGTTTACGGCAACTCCAGAAAAACAACCCTGGGGAGGCGTTCTGGCACATCTAAAAGATACCAGCGGGAATGTTATAACGCTGATGAGTGAGAGCCGCTAAGCGTGTTGAATATGGCAACGTGGATCGAAATGGTTCTCGGATAGATACCGTCAGTGTGTTATATGACATCTGGTTTATTTCAACGATGATAAATTCTATGGAGGCAGAGAAGTACCCTGATGAGGCTTCGTGATTTAAAAGGTTTCGGCCCTAAAAGTGAAGAGATTCTGGCCAGGGTTGATGTTAATTCCGTTGAGGAGTTTATGGCTATCGATCCGTATGAACTCTATGCCAAACTGAAAAAGACGGTAAAAGGTACAGGGATGAATTCGATCTACGCAATCATTGGTGCTCAGGAAAATATACATTGGCAGGACGTTTCCAGGACCCGGAAGACGGAAATATTGATGAAGCTGGATGATATGGGGCTGGCACCAAAGCGTTAGAAAGACGCCCGGTATAAGTGGCAATACTGGTTTTTATCTCAAGCTTTTCTATCGGTGCTCAAGGGGCGCATAAAAAACCCGCCAAGCGGCGGGTTCTGTTAGTTTTCTGATCATCTGTGATCAGTTATTGGAGTGCAGTTCCTCGTTGAGCTGGATGGCTGATTTGTTGGTTTTGACTTCAATTCGGCCATTTTGAGAGTTACGACGGAAAAGCAGATCCGTTTGGCCTGCCAGCTGGCCCGCTTTAACGACTTCGACCTCCTGATTTTGATCATCCAGGACAACCACTTTAGAGCCACCGGTCACATAAAGACCTGCTTCTACTGTGCAGCGGTCACCCAGCGGGATACCAAGACCTGCATTTGCACCAATCAGGCAACCTTCTCCGACAGAAATTACTACGTTGTTACCTCCGGAAAGAGTACCCATGGTAGAGCAGCCACCGCCAAGATCAGAGCCTTCTCCTACTACAACACCCGCTGAAATGCGACCTTCAACCATGCTGGTGCCGAGAGTACCGGCGTTAAAGTTAACGAAGCCTTCGTGCATGATCGTAGTGCCTTCTCCCAGGTGGGCACCAAGGCGAACACGTGAAGTTGCGGCGATGCGAGTCCCGGCTGGTACAACATAGTTAGCCATTTTCGGAAATTTATCCACTGACTGTACGTCCAGAACCTTGCCGGCTGCCCGACTGGCAAGTTGACGCTGTGGTAAGTCTTCCAGTGCTACTGCTCCTTCGTTGGTCCAGGCAACATTTGGCAGCAGACCGAACATCCCGTCCAGGCAGGTTCCATGAGGCTTGATAATACGCTGAGAGATGAGTTGTAACTTCAGGTAAACCTCAGGAGTCGAAGCTGGTTTGTCATCATCCTGCAAAATACAGAGAACCAGAGGTTGCTCTGTACCCTTAAGTGTTTCAACGATAGCGATCTGGTCTTGCGCATTAACCGAAGAGAAAGCTGATGATAATGCCTCCAGCTGGTTGGCATTGATATCTATAGCCTGGTTGCCGCCTTCATAACCAATAGCATCCGCAAGTGCTTTGATCAGACTGTTGCAAGGCTCGAAAACTGGTTTTGCGTAAAACACCTCTAACCAGTCACCCTTGGAGGATTTTGTACCGATACCTAGCCCGAGGCTGAAATTATTACCACTCATGGAATCATTCTCCGATAGACGCTTATCTGTTATTCAATACAGTCGTTAGCCCAAAATGCTGTTTAGCCCTGGACTGGAATTAGCTGAAAGTCGTGCTTTTACTGGTTCGTGTTTAGTTAGAATCCTATGGATATCAGACTATGGGGTTAATCTGCCTGTTTTTCAAACAGAAGGCTATAGTCTGCTACTGAAAAGCCAAGTTTGCGTTGCTCTCCCAAGTCAAGCAGTGGACGTTTGATCATTGCCGGTTGTGCCAGCATCAGGTCGATAGCCCTGTCACGGGTAACAGCATCTTTTTGTTCCTGAGGAAGCTGGCGCCAAGTGGTTCCACGGCGATTCAGTAGTGCTTCCCAGCCCAGTTCGTCGGCCCAGCCATTCAATTGTGCAGCGTTCAGGCCATCTTTACGATAATCGTGAAACCTGTAGTCGATGCCTTCTTCCTGGAGCCATTTACGGGCTTTACGTATGGTGTCGCAGTTATTGATACCATATAGCGTGATCATAATGTGTGAGTGCCTCAGTGTTGTTCGGTTCAGTGTCTTTGTCTTTTCAGAAATTCATGCTGTTAGAGGGTTGCGACAAATCTGCTGATTCGCTCTGCTGCTTCAATGCATTCTTCCAGGGGGGCAACCAATGCCATTCGTATTCGATTGTCCCCAGGGTTTTTTCCTTGCTGTTCTCTGGATAGATATGAACCTGCCAGGACAGTAATATTCTGCTGGGCGAAGAGTTCGCGGGCGAAGGTTTCATCGTCCACTGGCGTCTTTGCCCAGAGGTAGAATCCTGCGTCAGGGCGGCTTACTTCCAGCACTCCATTTAGGCGTTGCAGCACCGCATCAAACTTCTCCCGGTATAAATCACGGTTGGCTACAACATGTTCTTCGTCTGCCCAGGCTTTGATGCTGGCATGTTGGGAATACAGCGGCATAGCGCAGCCGTGATAGGTTCGATAGAGCAGGAAGCGAGACAGAATTTCAGCATCTCCTGCGATGAATCCAGAACGAAGCCCTGGTAGATTCGAGCGCTTTGAAAGGCTATGAAAAACCAGGCATCGACGGTAGTCGTGGCGCCCCAATTCTGCACAGGCTTCTAAAAGCCCGACAGGCGGTCGGGCTTCATCAAAGTATATTTCTGAATAGCATTCGTCGGCAGCAATGGTGAAGTCATATTTATCGGCAAGCGCTATCAACTTCTGGAATTGCTCAAGGGATGTTACAGCGCCGGTAGGGTTGCCCGGAGAGCAAACAAATAGCAGTTGGCACTGTTGCCATACGTGCTCAGGCACTGAGTCATAATCTGGCAAAAAATTGTTGTCAGCCATGCAATTGAGAAAATAGGGCTTGGCGCCGGCTAAGTAGGCTGCTCCTTCGTAAATCTGGTAAAAAGGGTTGGGGCAGATTACCTTCGGCTGGGTTTTGGCGGTTCTATCGATAATGGCCTGGGTTATAGCAAACAAGGCCTCTCGGGTGCCGTTACAGGGAAGAACATTACTTTCAGGGTTGAGGCTCTCCGCTTTTAGGTTGAAGCGTTTTTCTGCCCATTGAGCAATTGCACTACGAAGTTCAGTAATCCCTTTGGTATTGGGGTAACCCGATAAACTGTCCAATTGATCGGTTATTTCCTGACGAACAAAAGCAGGTGCCGGGTGTTTAGGTTCACCAATTGACAATGCTATGTGGTTCAGCTCCGCAGGTGGCGTAATACCGGACTTTAACTGGTTTAGCCGTTCAAAAGGATAGGGTTGTAACTTGTTCAAATCCGGATTCATGGGTGTTCCTCGCAGGTAATCTTGCGGTTTGTTCGATTGTTATTTTGAAGTCTGGCCGAACGCTGTCTTTCACCTTAATGGATCAGGTAGCTGGCTTCAGCGATATGAGGCCAGTGATATCGGCCCTGGTGCATCAAATAGGGCCCGTTGCATCGGTTATGTATTACCCCAGGGCACTTTCCATCTGCCGATCAAGCTCTTCGATAATGCGACGTTGAAGTCGTTCAGCCAGCGCCGGATCGGTTATTGGCTGGCCGTTGTGGTCGCAAATAAAGAATACGTCTTCAACCCGCTCCCCGACATTCACAATGGTGGCTTTCGTCAGGTGGATTTGGCATTCCAGCAATACCTGGCCAATACGTGCCAGCAAGCCAGGGCGATCAGAAGTTGTAACTTCCATGGTGGTCACATTGCGTTCGGGGTCCGTGCTGAGCACAACATCTGTCTGCATGGCGAACAGTTTCAGTTGCCTGGGCATACGCCGTTGTACGATATCCTTATAGTCAGCAGGATCGTCCAGCTCATCTACCAGGGTGTTTTTGATCTTCATTATGTAATCGGGGTTATCACCGATAGGCTGGTTATTTTCGTCCAGTACGATATAGGTGTTGTAGCTGAAACCATCGTCATTGGTAATGATGCGAGCATCCTGAATGCTTAGATTTAGCTGATCCAGTGCCGCTACAGAGGCTGCAAACAGACCTTCATGGTCGCGCATGAAGATAAATATCTGGGTTGCACCTTCGTGTAGTTGTGCACTGGTTCCTTTGACCAGAACCAGTGGCTGCTCTCTGTCGCTGTGATTGAGAATAGCTTCGGTATGCCAGGCGATATCGTCCGCTTCTTCCCGCAGGAAGTAGTCATCACCCAGAGTCGCCCACAGGCATTCAGCGCTGTAATCGCTGATGCCGTTGTGCTTAAGCATGTTCAGTGCTTCTTTTTGAACCTGCTCAATTTTGTCTTCTCTGTTTTTGGGGTTTTCGAGACCCCGGCGCAGGACCTGCTGGGTCTGATTATAGAGTTGGCGCATTAACGAGGCCCGCCAGTTATTCCAGAGGGTGTTGTTGGTGGCGCAGATATCTGCCACCGTTAATGCATAGAGGTAGTCCAGATGGGTAATATCTCTGATCTTTAAGGCAAATTCATGAATGACTTCCGGATCCGTGATGTCCTTGCGTTGAGCCGTCATAGACATTAATAAGTGATTCTCAACCAGCCAGCCCACCAGCAGGGTATCCCATTTACCCAGGTGATGGCGTCGGCAGAAATCGCGGGCATCTTCTCCGCCGAGTGCAGAATGATCGCCGCCGCGACCTTTGGCGATATCGTGATAAAGGCCGGCGATGTAAAGCAGTGCCATTTTTGGGATTTTGCGGACAACACGGTTGGCAATCGGGAATTTCTCTTGCTGATCCCCATGACGGAAGCGGCGCATATTGGTGATTACCTTGAGGGTATGGGCATCAACCGTATATATATGAAATAAATCGTGCTGCATCTGTCCTACGATTCTGCCGAACTCCGGTAGATAGCGACCCAGAATACCATAGCGATTCATACGCTTGAGTTCTGTGGTGATTCCTTCAGGAGAGCGCAGTAGCTCCATAAACAATGAAGTGTTGCGAATATCTTCGCGAAAGCTGTCATCTATAAGGTGGCGATGGATTCTCAGCAGGCGCATGGTTGAAGATCGAACCCCTTCGAGTCCTGGGTTCTGGGCTAGCAGTACAAACATTTCCATCATTGCGAAGGGGGACTTTTCGAAGACATCATCGCTGGTGATTTCAATATGGTTAGCACGCACCTGGAAGCGGTTGTTCAGCGGCCTGACTTCTTCAGATGTGTCGTTATCCAGAATTGCTTCTTCAAAATGCTGTAGCAGCATATCGTTGAATTCGGCCAGGGACATCGCAATGCGATAGTACTTGCTCATAAACTGTTCGACAGCCAGAGCACCGTCAGTGTCCTGGTAACCGAAAAACTCGGCCAAGGTGCGCTGATGATCAAACAACAGGCGATTCTCACAGCGGTTGGTGAGCATGTGGAGTGCATAGCGGATGCTCCAGAGATAAAGTTCGCCTTTATCCAAAGCAATCAGCTCGCTGTCGGTAAGAAAGCCATGATCTACCAAGTCGTGCACGTAGGTGGCACCGAAGTGCCGTTTTGCTACCCAGCCGACAGTTTGGATATCCCGAAGACCCCCCGCCGAATCTTTGATATTGGGCTCAAGGTTGTACTCGGTATCGTTGGTGCGGTGATGACGCTGCCGCTGTTCTTCAACCTTGGCTTTATAGAATTCTTTACTGGACCAGACATCATCTTCAGTGACTTGAGCGTACATTGCATTGCGAAGATTGTCGTCCCCAACCAGGGTACGTGATTCGATCAGGTTGGTGGCAATCGTGATGTCTTTGCTCGCTTCTTCAACACATTGACTGATGGTGCGGACGCTGCTGCCGACATCAAGGGTAATATCCCAGAGGAAGGTAATGAACCCTTCGATACTGTCCCGGAAGTTTTCCGGGTCTTCATCTTTTAGCAGGATTAGCAGGTCGATATCAGAGTGAGGGTGCAGTTCACCTCGTCCATAACCTCCTACCGCGATCAGACTTAAGCGATCCCCCTCGGGCCAATCGTATTGTTGCCAGGCTCTACGTAAAAGCTGATCCAGCATCCAGGCCCGGCCGTAGATCAGTGTACGGATATCAACGCCTTCGCGAAAGCGTCTGTCCAGCTCTTCCTGACCTTCCTTAAGCGCTTTCTTGAATACTGCCAGAAACGAGCTTGAATTCTCCAGTTCCTTCTCAAAACTGGTGGGATCAAACAAGCCGTTGTCTGCTTTGAAATGGCTCAGGATATCGGTCATAGGTTCTCCACATGCGCGACTGATTGAGTGGTTAGGCGCCGGTTGTTGCGATAAGGCATCCATCAGCAATGGTTGGCCGTATTCCAACAAGGCGGAAACGATCAGATGGGTCTCCTAGAGCTTGCCCTTTTCTTCATTGCGAAGTGTCAGCACTTCAACGCCTTCGTCAGTAACCAACAGGGTGTGTTCCCACTGGGCAGACAGGCGTTTGTCCGTGGTTTCCACCGTCCAGCCATCGCGTTTGGAAAGTTTGGTGTGGCGCTTACCTGCATTGATCATTGGTTCAATGGTAAAGCACATGCCGGGCTGAAGTACGACGCCGGTGTTCCTTTTTCCGTAATGGAGCACTTGGGGATCTTCGTGGAATTCTTTGCCTATTCCGTGTCCGCAATACTCTCTAACAACTGAATAGTAGTTACCTTCAGCATGTTTTTGGATTGCATGACCAATATCCCCCAGTCTTACGCCGGGCTTGACCATTTTAATACCCAGATAGAGGCACTCTTGAGCGACTTCAGCTAACCGTTTCGCATGGGGGAGCGTTTTGCCAACGTAGAACATTTTGCTGGTGTCGCCGTGATACCCATCCTTGATAACGGTAATGTCGACATTAATGATATCGCCATTTTTTAACGGCTTGTCATTGGGAATACCATGACAGACAACATGGTTGATTGATGTACAGATAGATTTTGGAAAACCGTGATAGTTTAACGGTGCCGGAATGGATTGTTGCTCATTGACAATATAGTCATGACATATCTGATCAAGCTCGTTAGTGGTTACGCCAACGGCGATATGAGGCTCTATCATTTCCAGCACCTCTGCCGCCAGGCGGCCCGCAACGCGCATTTTTTCGATTTCTTCAGGGGTTTTTATAGTAACAGTCATAGGGCTAGAACTAATGATAAAAGCGAATGGTTAAAAGTTGGGAGTTGAGGCTTTATTGCTTGAAGCACTATTAATATATTACTTGGAGCCCCGTTAACATGCCGCCTGAGACCCCCATTAATAGTTGTAAAGCAGTATTCGCGCTAACAATACGTCCAGGCACAAACGGCATCAACCACAAACCGCCATTGTACACGCCTGTCGGCAAGTTGGAAGCAATGAGATTTGAAGGCGTAAATTATCCTCAGCTGTGACCTAAGATGGTGCATGAATTCAGTCGTCCCTGTGTTTAAAATCCCTGTAGAATATAAGAATTAACAGAGGTTGTTTTTGGCTGTTTTAAGGCAAGAGTCTGTGGGTAGGCTGATCCTGATTGAAAGCAGGTGAAATCACACGGCTGTTGTCAGTTCTTCTTTAAAATATCGCCTTGTTGTGGTATAAAGTCGCGCTCTTTGGAAGTCAGCTCGGTTTTCAAAGTAGAGAAATTAAATTATTAACGTCGCACATACACCGTCACATCCGCTCTGGGTGCCCCTTTGGGGTGAGCGATGGGGTGTGTGGAGGCCTAACCCGATATTAAGGAATACATATGTCTAAAGTATCTATGCGTGAGTTGCTGAAAGCCGGTGCGCACTTCGGTCATCAGACCCGTTACTGGAATCCGAAAATGGGTAAGTACATTTTCGGCGCACGTAACAAGATTCATATCATCAACCTTGAGCACACTGTTCCAGCCATGAACGAGGCTTTGGGCGTGGTTCAGCGTCTGGCTTCCAACAAGAACAAAATCTTGTTCGTTGGTACCAAGCGTGCTGCCAGCAAGGTTATTCGTGATGAAGGCGTTCGTTCTAACATGCCTTACGTCAACCACCGCTGGTTGGGTGGTATGTTGACTAACTACAAAACCATTCGTGCTTCTATTAAGCGATTCCGTGATCTGGAAAAGCAGTCTCAGGACGGTACCTTTGACAAGCTGACCAAGAAAGAAGCGCTGATGAACACCCGTGAGATGGCTAAGCTAGAGCGCTCTATTGGTGGTATCAAAGATATGGGCGGTCTGCCTGACGCACTGTTTGTTGTTGATGTTGATCATGAGCGTATTGCTATCAACGAAGCTAACAAGCTAGGTATTCCTGTAATTGGTATCGTAGATACCAACAGCAACCCTGACGGTGTTGACTACATCATTCCAGGTAATGATGACGCATTGCGCGCTATCCAGATTTACGTAAAAGCCGTTGCTGATGCGTGCCTGGAAGGAAGCAGTGCTGACCAGAGCGAATTTGTAGAAGTTGAAGAGCAGGCTGAAACTGCTGAATAAGCGCTTCTCCTGGCCTCTTGAAGGCTTCAGTAAGGGGAGCGTTGCTCCCCTTTTTTAAACGTATAATTTTGATTTTTAAGAGGATTTATCATGGCGGCAAAAATCTCTGCTTCTATGGTTAAAGAGCTACGCGAGCGCACTAGCTTGGGTATGCTGGAATGTAAGAAAGCACTTGCAGAAGCTGATGGTGATATTGAGCTGGCGATTGAAAATCTGCGTAAATCAAGTGGTATGAAGGCAGCCAAAAAAGCTGGTCGTACTGCTGCAGATGGTGTTGTTGCTACCAAAGTGGCTGACGATAACAGCTACGGTATCATCGTAGAGGTTAATTCTGAGACTGACTTTGTTGCTCGTGACGAAGGCTTCCTGGGGTTTGTAAACACTGTTCTGGACGCTGCATTTGAAGCAAAGCAAACCGATGTTGCTGCGTTGATGGAAGGTGACCTGGAAGAGAGGCGTCAAGCGCTGGTCCAAAAGATCGGTGAAAATATCGGTGTTCGTCGCATCGAAATGCTTGAAAGCGCTAATGTAGGTGCCTACACCCACAGTAACAATCGGATTGCTGTTCTGGTTGCCTTGACTGGTGGTGAGAACTCTGTGGCAAAAGATGTTGCTATGCATACTGCTGCTGTTAACCCTCGTGTTGCCAAGCCGGAAGATATGCCAGAAGAAGTTTTGGTTAAAGAGAAAGAAATCATTCTTGCACAGCCTGATATGGCTGGAAAGCCTGCTGAAATTGCAGAGAAAATGGTCGGCGGTCGTATCAAGAAGTTCTTGGCAGAAAACTCTCTTGTTGAGCAGGACTTTGTTAAAAATCCTGAAATCAAGATTGGTAAGCTGGTTAAAGATGCTGGTGCTGAAGTCGCTTCATTTGTTCGCTTTGAAGTGGGTGAAGGTATCGAAGTTGAGAAGGTTGACTTCGCTGACGAAGTTGCTGCTGCACTTAAGTAAGTGTTTCTCTCTGCATGGGTTGGCTGTATATCGATCAGAGTCAGCTCGTGCAACCCCCTGGGTCAGATGCTAAACTGCCAACCAAAATTTTCCGGGGATATAATCAGTGACTGATAAAAACAAGGCGCGTTATAAGCGCATTTTGTTAAAGCTTAGTGGCGAGGCCCTGATGGGCTCAGAAAACTTCGGTATTGATCCGAAGGTTCTGGATAGAATGGCGTTAGAAATTGGCCAGCTGGTCGGTATTGGTGTTCAAGTTGGTATCGTTATAGGTGGTGGTAACCTGTTCCGGGGAGAGGCCTTGAGTAAGGCCGGGATGGATCGAGTTACCGGTGACCACATGGGAATGCTGGCGACGGTAATGAATGCTCTGGCGATGCGTGATGCTCTGGAACGAAGTAATATTACCACCCGCGTCATGTCTGCAATTTCCATGGTTGGTGTGGTTGATGATTATGACCGTCGCCAAGCCATGCGTTACCTCAATCAAGGTGACGTGGTAATCTTCTCAGCAGGTACCGGAAATCCCTTCTTTACAACTGACTCGGCCGCTTGTCTGCGGGGAATTGAAGTAGAAGTGGATGTGGTGCTCAAAGCGACAAAAGTAGACGGTGTCTACTCAGCAGATCCAGTCAAAGATCCAACAGCGACTAAATATGATCGTCTGAGTTATGATGAGGTGCTTGAAAAGCAGCTTGGCGTTATGGATTTGACTGCAATGTGTCTTACTCGTGACCATGATATGCCAGTTCGGGTCTTTAATATGAACAAGCCTGGCGCCTTGGTAACAGTCGTCAGAGGCGGTGACGAAGGTACGCTGATCCATAGTGGTGAGTCAGAAGGAGATAACAGTGATCAATGAAATAAGAGAAGATGCTGAAGAGCGAATGCTCAAGAGTGTACAGTCATTGGTTGGTAATTTTAAAAAAATTCGAACAGGTCGTGCCCACCCCAGCATTTTAGATTCCATAAGAGTTTCTTATTATGGTGGTGATGTACCCTTGAGTCAGGTTGCCAACATTAGTGTTGAGGATGCTCGTACCCTATCTATCACTCCATGGGAGCGACCTATGGTGCCTGATATCGAAAAAGCGATTATGAAATCCGATCTTGGCCTGAACCCTTCGACAGCGGGTACTGTTATTCGGGTGCCGATGCCTGCATTGACAGAAGAGACTCGTAAGGGATTCATCCGTCAGGCCCGTCAGGAGGCTGAAGCTGCCAGAATCGCTATTCGGAATATCCGCCGGGATGCCAATAATGATGTTAAGGAGCTTCTGAAAGAAAAGGAAATTACTGAGGATGACGAACGTCGTAGTCAGGATGCCATTCAGAAGTTAACCGACAAGTGTATTGCTGAAGTCGAAGTGCATCTACAGAAGAAAGAAGCTGATTTGATGGAAATCTGAGCCAGGCTTTGTCGGGTTCAATTGACTGATGACTAGTGTTGAACCCGGCTGTCTTCTGGGCTCCGGCTGAACCGAAGGATGATATGGTCGAACTGAAATCCTTTCCTAAGGTGCCGCGTCATGTGGCTATCGTTATGGATGGCAACAACCGTTGGGCAAAGTCGCGAAGACTGCCTAGCCTGGCTGGTCATAAGGCTGGCGTGGATGCGGTCCGTGCAACTGTGGATGGTTGTGCCCGTTATGGTGTTGAATCGCTTACTCTATTTGCTTTCAGTAGTGAAAACTGGCGACGTCCAGAATTAGAAGTACGTGGTTTAATGGAGCTTTTTATGCTCGCGCTCAAGCGGGAGGTTAAAAAACTCCATAAGAATAATATCCGCCTGAAAGTGGTTGGCGATAAGAGTCGATTCAGCGACGGGTTGCAACGAAAAATTGTCGAGGCTGAGGCTTTGACCGCCGCAAATACGGGGCTGACACTGAATGTTGCTGCTAATTATGGCGGTCAATGGGATATTGTTCAGGCAGCGCAGAAGCTGGCTGAAAAGGTTAGAGATGGTGCGCTCCAGTCAAGTCAGATTACTGTGGACTGTTTTGAAGATCATATGACTCTGGCAGGGCAAGCTCCGGTCGATTTATGCATACGTACGGGTGGCGAGCAGCGAATCAGTAACTTCCTTCTCTGGCATTTTGCTTATGCAGAATTTTATTTTACCCCTAAATACTGGCCTGACTTTGATTGTAACGAATTGGAAGCTGCCTTTGAGGTATTTGTAGGCCGGCAGCGTCGATTCGGTAAAACGAGTGAACAGGTCGAGTCCGAGGTGCAAGGCGAGGGCTCGGATGCTTAAAAAGCGAATCCTTACCGCATCAGTATTGGCGCCAATAGTACTCATTTGTGTTTTTTGGTTTCCTCTTGAATATTTTCAGTGGTTTGTGGCCTTGGTTATGTGTCTTGGGGCTTGGGAGTGGGCAAACCTTTCTGGTCTTGAGGATATGATTCAGCGCTGGCTGTATGCTGCGGCGTTGACGGCGTTTTTGCCTGTTCTGGTGTTGTTTCCCTTACCAAGTGGCGTGCTGTTGTTTATTGCCTGTTTGTTTTGGCTCCTGGGACTCATTTGGGTAAGAGGATATCCTGGCTCCAGTGATCAATGGGGTGGAGTTCTTCAGCGGACCCTGATGGGCGTGGCGGTACTAATTCCCACTTGGCATGCATTGGTTTTCCTAAAGGCAGTGGCTCCTGCGGGGGGGCTTCTTTTACTGCTGATGCTATTGGTCTGGGGAGCTGATATTGGCGCTTATTTTGCCGGTCGTACCTGGGGGCGTTCGAAGCTGGCTCCCGCAGTCAGTCCAGGAAAAACCATGGCAGGTTTCTATGGCGGGCTGGTTACCAGTCTGGTCATTGCATTAGTGATTGGTCTTTATTGGCAGTTAAAACCTTTGGCACTATTGTCGCTATTGCTTGTCTGTTTGGTTACGGCGCTGGCCTCAGTTTTGGGTGATTTGCTGGAAAGCATGGTTAAACGTCACCGCGGAATCAAAGACAGCAGCCAGCTTCTACCAGGTCATGGTGGAATAATGGATCGAATCGATAGCCTGACTGCTGCGGCTCCCGTTTTTGCTCTTGGTATTTCCCTGGTTGGTTTGGCTCAATAGAGTGGTTCTCAGAAAAACTATAGCGATCTTGCGCTAGATGTTTAATGCTGAGTCGGTTGTACATTAAGCGATATAAGGCTTAAACACAGGTTTTTTTGATGGGTATTTTGCAGATCATTCTCGCTGCGATCGTCACGCTTGGTATTTTGGTTACCATTCATGAATATGGTCATTTCTGGGTGGCCCGACGTTGCGGTGTCAAAGTGCTTCGTTTTTCCGTTGGCTTTGGCAAGGGGCTCTTCAGTTGGCGTGACAAAATGGGAACAGAGTATGTGATTGCTGCTATCCCGTTGGGTGGTTACGTAAAGATGCTGGACGAAAGGGAGGGAGAGGTTCCTGACTCCTTGCTTGACCAGGCTTTTAATCGTAAAACCGTTTGGCAGCGAATCGCTATTGTTGCTGCCGGGCCTGTGGTTAATCTGGCTTTTGCTGTCTTGGCATACTGGTTTCTGTTTATTTACGGTGTCAGCACCGTTGCGCCAGTTATAGGAGACATTACCGGGGGGTCTCCGGCAGAAATAGCTGGTTTGGTATCGAAAGAAGAAATTGTTTCGGTTGACGGATATCCGACTCGTAGCTGGGAAGAGGTTGGGTTAAGGCTGGCGGCACGTATTGGTGAGACAGGACAGTTACAGATTACGACACGATCAGTCGATCTTGGTGGTGAGCAGCGCTATCGCGTTGTCATTAATTCCTGGAAGGTGGATGAGGAAAAAGGTCCGCTTTACAGCTTGGGGATTGCACCATTTCGGCCGCCTGTCCCCGCCATTATCGGCCAGCTAGTTGAAGGGGGGCGAGCTGAGGCAGCTGGGCTTCGTGTTGGCGATCTGGTGCAGCAACTGGATAATCAACCGGTAAATGACTGGTATGAACTGGTGTCCCAGATTCAGGCGAATCCGGAAAACCAGGTTGTATTAACTCTGGTTCGTGACGGGCAACCAGTCGAGCTGAATATTACTCCTGCCAAGCAGTCTGCGGGTGATGGTCGAGAGTACGGCTACATCGGGGCTGGCGTTGAGCCGCCTGTCTGGCCTGATTGGCTGTTACGCGAAATTAGTTATTCGCCTCTGGAAGCTATACCTGCGGCTCTAAACAAAACACAGCAGCTTGTCGTACTGATTATTGAGTCTATCGGGAAGATGATTCAAGGAGAGATTTCAGTAAAAAACTTGAGTGGGCCAATAACGATTGCTAAAGTGGCGGGGGCTTCGGCAGAGTCGGGACTTGAGAGTTTTTTGAACTTTCTCGCTTACTTAAGCATCAGCTTGGGTATTCTTAACTTATTGCCAATTCCTATGTTGGATGGAGGACATATTCTTTATTATGTCATCGAGGCTATTCGTGGTCGGCCTGTCTCTGAGAAAACACAACTCGTGGGGCTGAAGATCGGCATGGCGCTTTTGATGGCGTTAATGTTCTTGGCTTTTTATAATGACCTAGCGCGTCTCTAATTTAAGCGTGACGCTATAAACTTTGTTCTGGAACGGATTTGTAACGCTGAATGAGACGTAGACTGATACACCTATTGATCAGCCTTCTATTCCCGCTGACACTGGCACTTCCTGTGACTGTTTGGGCTGAAGGCTTCACTGTTTCTGATATTCGAGTAGAAGGGCTTCGGCGCCTGGATCTTGGTACTGTGTTTCGAGCTTTTCCCGTAGAAATCGGTGATGAAGTCGACGAGTATCGTTTGGCCGATGCGGCCCGGGAATTGTTTAAGTCGGGTTACTTTAACGATATCCAACTGGTTCGTGACGACAATGCTGTCCTTGTTGTTCGAGTGCAGGAGCGCCCGGCCCTTAGTAAGATCGAGATCAAGGGGAACGACGTCATTGAGACCGAAGCACTAACCGAAGGGTTGGCTGGTATCGGTCTGCGTGAAGGTGAGGTATTCCAAAGAGCGACCCTTGAACAAATCAGGCTTGATCTTGCTCGTGTTTATGCAGCACAAGGGCGTTACGGGGCATGGATTGATGCAACCGTAGAAAACCTTCCGGAGAACCGAGTGGGCCTTACGATTAATATCAAGGAAGGCGAGGCCGCTTCCATCCAGCATATCAATATTGTTGGTAATGAAGTCTTTGACGACGAAGAGTTGCAGAAGCAGTTTGATTTGAAAACCCCAACTTTCTGGTCATTCTTCTTTAAGGATGACCGTTATGCACGGGAAAAACTCAGTGGTGATCTTGAGCGGCTGCGCTCCTATTACCTGAACCGAGGCTATATTAACTTTAATATTGAATCGACCCAGGTTTCCCTAACCCCGGATCGCAAGCACGTCTATATCACCATCAATGTAAGCGAGGGTGATCTCTACTACTTCGGTGATTATGAATTTGCTGGCAACCTGGCGGTTGACCCTGAGGAATTGCATCAATTGATACCGTTGAGCAATGGAGATGTTTTCTCGCGAAAAGTGATGGTTAATGCCACCGAGCAAATCGTCAGTCACTTGGGTGCTGATGGATACTTACAGGCTAATGTAAATCCAGTCCCTGACATTGATGAGGAAAATAAGCGCGTAAACCTGAAGTTCTTCGTTGATCCTGGACGTCGGCTTTATGTTCGCAGAATCAACTTCAGAGGGAATACAACCAGTGCTGATGAGGTGCTGCGGCGGGAAATGTGGCAAATGGAAGGCGGCTATGCATCCAGTAAAAATATTGAGAAGTCCAAAAGCCAGCTTGAGAGACTCGGATACTTTACCTCCGTCAATGTAGAAACAACACCGGTGCCAGGCGTTGATGATCAAATCGACCTGGAATACAGTGTGGTGGAACAGCTATCAGGTAACCTGAGCGCCAGTATTGGTTTCTCGCAAAGTTCCGGTATTTTGCTCGCTGTGCAGGTTTCTCAGAAAAACTTCCTTGGTACAGGTAAGCACGTGTCCTTCACTGCCAACAATAGTGATACAGACACCGAATACAGTTTTAGCTTCACTGACCCGTACTACACCGTTGATGGCGTCAGTCGCGGCTTTAACCTGTTTTATCGACAGCAAAACTTTGACGAAGATGACACCAGTAATTACTCCACTGATGCATTTGGTGGTGGCGTCAACTTTGGCTATCCGATCGACAGCTTCCAGCGACTGAAGTTTGGTATTGGATATGAAAACCTGGAAGTCAATCTGGGTAATGATGTGCCTACGGAAATTACTGATTTTATTGCAGAAGAAGGCAGTCAGTATAATCTTTTACCGATAACCGCTTCTTGGAGTGACAATCATCTCAACAAGGGCTTTTTAGCCACAGATGGTTATTCCCAGTCTTTGTCGTTGGAAGCATCGGCTCCCGGCAGTGATCTGGGCTATTACAAGTTAAGGTATCGCGGGCAGCGTTATTTCCCGATAACGGATGACTGGATATTAAAACTTGAGGCAGAGCTTGGGTATGGGGATAGTTATGGTGGAACGGCTGAGCTACCTTTCTTCAAGCATTTCTTCTCTGGTGGTTTTAACTCGGTGCGTGGCTTCAAGAATAATAGCTTAGGTCCTCGAGCAAATAATGCCGATACGGACCCGTTGGGCGGGAACGTATTGATCGAAGGCTCGGCTGAGGTGATTTTCCCGTTCCCATTTGTAGAAGACGACAGTAAATTACGCTCGTTAGTCTTTTTGGATGTTGGTAACGTCTTTGATACGAGCTGTCTTGACAGTAACCCCAACTGTACCAGCGGTATTGAGCTGGATGAATTTCGTGCTTCGGTGGGGCTTGGGGTTTCCTGGATTACCTTTATCGGGCCTTTGTCATTCTCTATCGCAGCGCCAATCATTGAAGAGAGTGGCGATGAGACGGAGTCCTTCCAGTTTGCGCTTGGTCGTACGTTCTAATTATAGGGAAAGGAGTTACATATGAAATTGGTAAAAACGCTGCTGGCAGTACTTTGTTTGGTTCCAGCACTGGCTTTCGCCGCGTCGGAGAAGCTTGCTGTCATTAATGAAGAAGCAATAATTAAAGGCTCCAGACAAGTATTGGAAGTAAAGCAGCAGTTTAGAGAGCAGTTCCAGGCTGAATTTGAACGTTTGAAGAAAATCCGGGATGAAGGCCGGGCGTTGAAAGAGCGTTTAAAAAAGGAAGCAGATTTTTTAAGTGAAGCTGAAAGAAAATCGTTGATTATTGAAGTCCAGAAAAAAGGCGGGGCTTTTAACCAGCTTCAGCAAAACCTTGCACTTGCCGAGCAGCAGCAGCTAAAACAACTTCTGCAGCAACTAGGTCCAAAAGTAGATGCCGTTCTTCAGGAGCTGTCCGAGAAATATGATTTGGATCTGATTATGAAAAAACAAGGGGTTGCCTACATCAATACTAAAACAGTGAGAAATTTGACCACCGAGGTTATTGAAGCGCTAAATAAAAAGTAGCCTTATGGTAACTGAATTGACACTTGGCGAGATTGCGGCAACGCTTGGCGCGCGACTTGTTGGAGATGCAGACAAGAAAATTTGCGGCATCCAGTCGCTTCGCAGTGCGGTGGGTAATCAGATTTCTTTTCTGTCCAGTCCAGCCTTTCGGGCCGATCTGGAGAAAACTAAAGCTGCAGCCGTGATTGTTACTGAAACTGATCTGGCATTGTGTCCCGTTGATGCGTTGATACTGGATGATCCGTATCTAGGTTATGCCCGTATCAGTGGCTGGTTTGAAAATCGCCCTATGCTACCGGTCGGAGTTCACTCTTCAGCTGTTGTCGATGCAACGGCTAAGATTTCTGATTCTGCCCGAATTGGTCCTTTTGCTGTTATTGAAGCGGATGTGGAGATCGAAGCAGGAGTTGCCATTGGGGCGCATTCTGTTATTGGTTGTGGAAGTTTTATCGGGAAAGATAGTCTGATAGCTGCCAATGTAACTGTTTATCATGGTGTTACGATAGGGCAGCGAGTACTGGTCCACAGTAGTGCGGTCATTGGCTCCGATGGCTTTGGGTTTGCTATCGATAAAGGCCGGTGGAACAAAATATCTCAGTTGGGACGGGTGGTTATCGGCGATGATGTAGAAATTGGAGCCGGAACGACGATTGATCGAGGGGCGCTTGACGATACTCTAATTGGTAACGGAGTGAAGCTTGATAACCAGATTCAGATAGCTCACAACGTTGAAATTGGCGAAGATTCGGCGTTTGCTGGTTGTGTCGGAGTTGCCGGCAGCTCAAAGATTGGCCGTCGGTGCACTATTGCCGGTGGGGTTGTTGTAGCGGGTCACCTCGAAATGGCGGATGATGTCCATATCACGGCTATGGGACTGGTTACAAAATCCTTGAAAAAACCGGGTGTCTATTCCTCTGGTACAGGTATTTCTCCTCATCAGCAATGGAAGAGAAACGTGGTACGTTTCAGACAGTTAGACCAGTTGGCGACTCGAGTCTCCAAACTGGAGAAATCAATTGAAATGGCAAAAACAAAAAATTCTGCAGATTAACAGCTCCAGAAAAGCTCAAAGGTCAGTGTTAAATGATGGATGTTAAGGAAATTCGGGAATATCTACCCCACCGCTACCCGTTTTTATTGGTGGATCGTGTGGTTGAGCTTGAAAAGGGGGATTCAATAGTTGCTTATAAAAATGTCACGATTAATGAACCTTTTTTTGACGGTCACTTCCCAGATCATCCGGTAATGCCTGGTGTTCTGATTATCGAGGCAATGGCCCAGGCTGCGGGTATTCTTGGTTTTAAAACCATGGATAAAAAACCGCAGGACGGGTCAATTTATTATTTTGTCGGGTCTGATAAGTTGCGCTTTAAGCGACCTGTCGTGCCCGGTGATAGAGTGCAGCTGGAAGCCAGGGTTGTTTCTGAAAAGCGTGGTATCTGGAAGTTTGAGTGCAAAGCATCTGTTGATGGTGAGTTAGCTGCTTCCGCTACTATTCTTTGTGCCGATAGGAAAGTCTGATTTTGATTGATAGTCGTGCCGATATCGACCCTAGCGCCCAATTGGCTGATGATGTAGAGGTCGGCCCCTGGACGCTGATTGGTCCTGATGTAGTTATTGAATCAGGGTGTCGGATTGCTTCTCATGTGGTGTTAAAGGGACCAACCCACATTGGGCGCAACAATCGCATTTTTCAGTTTGCGACTGTCGGTGATGAGTGTCAGGATAAAAAATATAGAGGTGAGCCTACGCGGCTTGAAATTGGTGATAACAACGTTATCCGGGAGGGCTGTACCATTCATCGCGGTACAATCCAGGATAAAGGAATCACCAAAATTGGTAATGATAATTTGCTGATGGCTTATGTCCACGTGGCCCATGACTGCATTGTTGGTGATCATGCGGTGCTGGCTAATAATGTAGCTTTGGCTGGGCATGTACGGGTTGGTGACCATAGTATTCTTGGTGGCTTTACGGCTGTCCATCAGTTTTGCCAGGTGGGAAGCCATGTCATGTGCGGGACCGGTACGGTACTGCTACAGGATATACCCGACTACGTCATGGCAAATGGTAATACTGCTAAACCCCATGGCATAAATGCAGAAGGGTTGCGTCGTCGCGGCTTTTCTGCCGATAGTATACAAGCAATTAAACGAGCCTATAAGATCATCTATCGTCAAGGTCTTAAGGTTGACGAGGCCATTGAGCAACTGCAGTTATTGACGCAACAGCAGCCTGCTGTTCAGCTCATGATTAATGCTCTGAAATCTTCTAACCGCGGTATCATTCGATAGCCGTTCTTGTTTGTTATGAACCGGTTTGTCACGTACGTATTGGTCAGGTAGATATCTGCCATAGAGCTGTTTGTTATTGGTCATTGCTTGATAGTAGCCGTAGCTTGACAGCAGTGGTTCGATAGTTGCTATGGTTTGACAATACTAACAGTTCGCAATGGCTACATTTCGACGGCAGCCATAGCCTGTAGTGCTAACAGTTCGACGGTCCCGGTTATTTTATAGTTAATTATGATGAAAAATAATGCAGCAACGGTTAAGGCTGATGCGGTGCGTCCGATTCGTATTGCTATCGTTGCCGGTGAGGCATCGGGGGATATCCTTGGTGCCGGGTTGATAAGGGCTCTCAAGGAACAGCTGTCTTCTGTTGCCATCGACAAGACCGCCGTGGCATTAAACTCTGAGATAGAAACTTCTGGGCATAATCCTGATGGCCGACAAGGTTCTGACACTATCGTAGCAGGGACTGTGAAAATCCAGTTGGAAGGTATTGCCGGACCTTTGATGATGGCAGAAGGAATGGAAAGCCTGTTCTCTATGGACCGGCTTTCTGTGATGGGGCTTGTTGAGGTGCTGGGGCGATTGAGGGAGCTGCTGTCAATTCGTAAGCAGCTCCGCCAGCGTTGGCTGGAAAACCCACCAGACCTTTTTATTGGTATCGATGCCCCGGACTTCAATTTGCCCTTGGAGGCTAAACTTCGTAATGCCGGTATTCCAACCGTTCACTATGTGAGTCCTTCAGTCTGGGCATGGCGTGAGAAGCGTGTCCTTAAAATTGCCAGGTCTACAGATCTGATGCTCTGCTTGCTTCCATTCGAAAAGCGGTTTTATGACAAACACGGGGTTGACGCTCGGTTTGTAGGCCATACGCTGGCTGATGAATTGCCCGTCGAAGTTGATACTCCAGCAGCCAGGAAAGCATTAGCTTTAGATGACAAGCAAACGTGGGTCGCGCTATTACCAGGAAGCCGGGCAGGAGAAGTTGAGAAGCTCACACCTCTTTTTCTGGATGCTGCACGCTGGTTGCTCAAACAAAAACCAACACTGAAATTTATTTTGCCGGCAGCAAACCGAGCACGATTTGAACAGTTACGGGAGCTGTTGAGTGGCCAGGATCTTCCGGTGCAGTTGATTGAAGGGCGTTCTCGTGAGGTTATGCAGGCGAGTGATGCTGTGTTGATGGCTTCTGGTACTGCTGCTTTGGAAGGTATGCTATTGAAAAAGCCGTTAGTCGTGGCTTATCGTATGGCTCCTCTGACATTTGCAATTATTTCCCGCATGCTCAAGGTCCCCTATGTTTCGTTGCCAAACCTGCTTGCTGATGAGCCGCTGGTTCCAGAGTTGCTCCAGAATGATGCAACTGCTGAATCTCTCGGTCGGGCTTTGTTAAAACAACTTGATGACAAAGAGCATAGAGACTATTTGTTGCAGCGGTTTACCCAGTTGCATGAGCAGATGCGGTTGAATGCCAGTCAGCAGGCAGCAAAAGCAGTACTTGAACTGATTACCAGCAAAAGTAACTCTTGTTAGCTGGGGCTCTGTTGCAGGTAATTGATAGATCTTGATCGCTTTTGGACAATTAGCAGCCATCAGATTATGAGTATCGGAACATGAATGAAGAGTTTTGTAGTTATCAGGGATATCTGCTGGCAGGAGTCGATGAGGTCGGGCGTGGGCCTTTATTCGGAGATGTTGTTACCGCGGCGGTCATTCTTGATCCTGAGAATCCAATTGCTGGTTTAGCTGACTCCAAGAAACTGACCGAGAAGCGCCGAAATGCTTTGTATGATGAGATAATGGATAAAGCGCTTTCATGCTTTGTTGCCAGAGCTTCGGTCAGTGAGATTGATCAGCTTAATATCTTACATGCGACGATGCTGGCGATGCAGCGTGCAGTTGAGGGTCTTTCTGTCCAACCAGAATTTGCTTTAATTGATGGCAACCGCTGTCCAGAGCTAAGCTGCCCCTCAGAGCCTGTTGTTAAGGGAGATAGTCGCGTCGCTGCTATCAGCGCGGCTTCCATTCTAGCCAAAGTGACCCGTGATCGAGAAATGCAGAACTTTGATTTGCAGTACCCAGGCTACGGGTTGGCACAGCACAAAGGTTATCCTACTGCTGGGCATCTTGAAGCGCTGCGGAGCTTAGGGCCTACACCCTTACATCGTCGCTCCTTTGGGCCAGTCAGAACTCTGTTAGAAGGTTCTGAAGATCCTGGCTGGTAATGTTCTATACCACTTTGCATTACCAATCCGTTTTGCGCAGATTTTCTGTCTTTGACCCAACAGTGAATGATTTACTGGTCAAATAGTTCTTGAACCATAAGTATCAACAGGTCTAACAGATGACAACATCATCAGAACCCAGGTTCGTGCACCTTAAAACCCACTCAGAGTACTCCATTGTTGATGGTCTGGTACGAATAAAGGGATTGGTTAAAGCCGCCGCTGAGGATCAGATGCCAGCCGTTGCGTTGACAGATCAGGTGAACTTTTATGCCTTGATCAAGTTCTACCAAGCCGCTATGGGAGCTGGTCTGAAGCCAATTTGCGGTGCTGATTTATGGATTCAGAATCGACAGGATATAGACGAAGCCCCTACTCGGCTGACTTTGCTTGTGATGAATTCCGAGGGATATCGCAACCTGACGGAATTGATTGCCCGCGCTTATCAGGACGGTCAGGGAATGATGCCAGAGAAGGCTGTTGTAAAAATGGAGTGGGTTGCACGTCAATCGGACGGGCTGATTGCTCTGTCGGGTGCTAAGGAAGGTGAAGTTGGTCGGGCATTGCTGGGAAATAAGCCTGAATTGGCTGAGACGGTTCTTAAAGAATGGGAGGCGCTTTTCCCTGGACGCTTTTATCTCGAACTTCAACGAACAGGCCGCGCTAATGATGAAGAATGTCTGCATGGCTCCTTAGAGCTGGCGAGCAGGTTGCAGATTCCGGTTGTGGCAACCAATGATGTTGTGTTTATGAATCCGGAAGATTTTGCTGCCCATGAAGCGCGGGTCTGTATCAATCAGGGGCGGGTACTGATTGATCCCCGAAGGCCGAAAGATTATAGCGACCAGCAGTACTTTCGCAGCCAAGCGGAAATGGTCGAGCTTTTCGAAGACATTCCAGAAGCCCTTGCGAACACCCTGGAAATAGCCAAGCGCTGCAATATTGAAATTGAACTGGGTAAGTATTATCTACCTGCGTATCCCATCCCAGATGGGATGACAATGGATGAGTTCTTTATCGATGTTTCGAAAAAAGGCCTGGAAGAACGGCTCGACGTTATTCTGGACAAAAACGACCCGGATTATGCGGAAAAGCGTAAACCTTATGATGAGCGGTTGGATTTTGAGCTGAAAATTATCATAGAGATGGGTTTTCCGGGTTACTTCCTTATCGTTATGGACTTTATCCAGTGGGGTAAGGACAACGGGGTTCCAGTCGGGCCTGGACGAGGATCCGGTGCAGGTTCTCTGGTGGCCTATTGTCAGAAAATCACTGACCTTGATCCACTTGAATATGACTTGCTATTTGAGCGATTCTTGAATCCTGAACGAGTATCCATGCCTGACTTTGATATCGATTTCTGTATGGATAATCGTGATAAAGTCATTGATTACGTTGCAGAAACCTATGGTCGAGATGCCGTATCTCAGATTATTACATTTGGCACAATGGCTGCAAAAGCGGTGGTGCGAGATGTGGCCAGGGTGCAGGGTAAAGCCTTTGGCCTGGCTGATAAACTGTCCAAGCTGATCCCTTTTGAAATTGGTATAACCCTGAAAAAGGCCGTTGAGCAAGAGCCCGCGTTACGGGAATTTATTGACGGCAGTGAAGAAGTTCAGGAAATTATGGAGATGGCCTACAAGCTGGAAGGGGTCACTCGGGGGGTGGGTAAGCATGCCGGTGGAGTGGTGATCGCGCCAACCAGGCTGACAGACTTCGCACCGCTGTACTGTGATGAGGCCGGTCATGGACTGGTTACCCAATTTGATAAAAATGATGTTGAAGCAGCTGGCCTGGTTAAATTTGACTTTCTCGGATTACGCACGCTTACGATTATTGACTGGGCGCTGAAGACTATTCATCGACAGCAGGCTAAGCGAGGTGAAGATCTATTAGATATCACGACGATCTATCTCGAAGATACTGCTGTTTACGAGATGCTCAAGCGTGGAGATACAACGGCGGTATTCCAGTTGGAATCCAGTGGTATGAAAGACCTTATGAAACGGCTACTGCCCAGCCGTTTCGAGGATATTGTCGCACTGGTAGCCTTGTTTCGCCCTGGACCGCTGCAATCCGGGATGGTAGATGATTTTATCAACCGTAAGCATGGTCGAGCCAAACTCTCTTATCCACATCCCGATTATGAGTATATGCCGCTACAGTCGGTTCTGGAGCCCACTTATGGGGTCGTGCTCTATCAGGAGCAAGTCATGCAAATTGCTCAGGTTATGGCGGGGTTCAGCCTGGGCGGTGCTGATATGTTGCGTCGAGCCATGGGTAAGAAAAAGCCCGAGGAGATGGCAAAGCAGCGGGTTGGCTTTTTAGAAGGCTGTAAAGGCAATGGAATTGATCCGGACCTGGCCGGGAATATTTTTGATCTGGTAGAAAAGTTTGCCGGTTACGGATTTAACAAATCCCACTCTGCTGCCTATGCTTTGGTTTCCTATCAGACAGCATGGTTGAAATGGCATTATCCAGCGCCTTTTATGGCGGCAGTTATGTCATCGGATATGCAGAACACCGATAAAGTGGTGATCTTTATTGAAGAATGCCGCACCATGAAATTACCTCTGGTATTGCCGGATGTTAATTATGGTGAGTATATGTTCACCGTTAACGATGCCGGTGAAATTGTTTATGGGCTGGGTGCGGTAAAAGGGGTGGGAGAAGGTCCTATCGACGCCATTGTTGCTGCGCGGGCAAACGGACCTGAGTTTAAGGATCTGTTTGATTTTTGTGACCGTGTTGGCGTCAAAAATATCAATAAAAGAGTTCTGGAAGCATTGGTTCGTTGTGGGGCTTTGGATCGGTTGGGGGAGAGCCGTGCGGTTCTGATGGCTGCCATTCCTGATGCTGTTAAGGCTGCGGACCAGAATGCCCGCAATCAGGACAGCGGCATAGTTGACCTGTTTGGCGGTATTGTCGATTCTGTTGAAGAGGATACTTCTAATGTCTACGAAGCCTATCTTGGAGTTCCTGAATGGAGTGACAAGGAGCGTCTTAATGGTGAAAAGGACACGTTGGGGCTCTACGTTACGGGGCACCCTATTGAAGAATATGAGAAGGAGCTGAGAAAGTTCGTTCCCAATCGTCTGGTTGATCTTAAACCTGCTCCCCGGCAAACACAAAAAATGGCAGGCTTGGTCATTGATGTGCGCCTGCGTAAGACAAAACGCGGAGATACGCTCGCCTTTGTTACCCTTGATGATCGCAGTGCACGCATGGAAGTAACTCTGTTCGGAGATATTTACGAGCAGTATCGTGAGTTGGTCGCTAAGGACACTGTCCTGATCGTTGAAGGAGAGGTCGCTCATGATGACTATTCCGGCATGGTTAAAGTCCGTGCCAGTCGGATTTTTGACATCGTTGGTGCTCGGCGCTGTTTTGCCAATTGTCTTGAAGTTGAGATAGGAGCGGGAGGATACGAGGATTCTCAAGGAAAGTTGTTGTTTGATCTGAGTACCTGGCTGGAAAGCAGTCGTGGGGAAGGAGTGCCTGTCAGGATAAGGTATAAACGCACCGATGCCGTTGCTGATATCAATCTTGGGACTGACTGGAAGGTGCTGGTCTCCGATGAGTTGATGCTGAGTCTTCAACGGTTATATGGTAAGCAGCAGGTTCGGCTTCTGTACTAGATAATGTGATCATCAGTCGTTTTCCGATACTGGGTTTCAGATCATTGCTGAAAGATAATTTGTACGACCCTTGTCTATACTGAAAGAATCCTCGAAGTCAAAGCAGGCTTGAAGTCGCAGCTCTGTTTTGAACGAAGCGCGAGGGAGGGTCTTACAATGAAGTACTGCATTATCTTGCTTACCATATGCTTGTTATCGTTCGTGTCCTGCTCAGTCTCCACCAGTTACGCTGCTGAACCTGAATCAATTCGACAGCAAACACTGGAATATCGATTTCTGCAATTGAGTCTTGCCAAGGACCAAATAGAAGCACTTCGCATTGAAAAAGCCATTTGGCTTCTTTGGCTTCAGTCTGGCAACGGTAAGGCTGACCAACTGTTGCAGGAGGCGATTGAAGCTCGGCGTTGGTATAATTTTGATCGGGCATTGGCGTTACTTGATCAAGTGATCAGCATCGTGCCTGACTATTCAGAGGCGTGGAACCAGCGAGCAACCGTACATTTCCAACGAGGTGACTTTGAGAGTTCGTTGGAAGATATAGCCAAAACGCTGGAGCTGGAGCCTCGTCATTTTGCTGCAATGGCAGGTCGGGGCATAATCCGGCTTCAGCAGGGGGATTCGGCACTGGCTATTCAAAATATCAAGGCAGCGCTGGACTACCATCCTTATTTACGGGAAAGGAAGTTTTTCCCGTTTTTAATGGATAGCTATCAAGCTCCCTGACAAAGTTTGATCGCCAATTGTCGCTTTGTCAGGCTGTTATGCCTGCTCTTCAAAACTGCATTGCACCTTTCGACTGGTTGTTTATCTGGAAACACTTTTCCGGACGGGTTAAACTTCGCCATTAATTTTGCCGGGCTTCGGGATATACCGAGCTGAACACCGCGGATGCGAAGAGAAATGAACCCCAATTATCTGGATTTTGAACAGCCCATTGCTGAACTGGAAGCCAAGATCGAAGAACTTCGACTGGTAGGTGAAGACAGCGAGATCAACATCAGTGATGAAATTGAGCGTCTGCAAGAGAAAAATGTAGTTCTGACTGAGCAGGTATTCAGTGATCTCAGCGCATGGCAGGTTGCCCAGGTCGCTCGTCATCCTCAGCGGCCGTACACTTTGGATTACGCTGAGCTTATTTTTGAAGACTTTGATGAACTGAGTGGTGATCGTCACTTTGCAGATGATAAAGCTATTGTTGGTGGCATTGCCCGTTTAGAGGGCAAGCCTGTAATGATAATCGGGCATCAAAAGGGTCGTGAAACCCGAGAGAAAGTAAAGCGTAACTTTGGTATGCCGCGACCAGAGGGGTACCGCAAGGCGTTGCGTCTGATGGAGATGGCTGAACGTTTCAAGATGCCAATTATGACCTTTATCGATACACCGGGAGCCTATCCTGGGATCGATGCAGAGGAGCGGGGGCAGAGTGAAGCCATCGCCTATAATCTGGCGGTTATGTCGCGATTGAAAACTCCTATTATTTCAACTGTTGTTGGTGAAGGAGGCTCCGGTGGAGCCTTGGCCATTGGTGTCTGTGATGAGATGCTGATGCTTCAGTACGCGACTTATGCCGTTATTTCCCCAGAAGGCTGTGCCTCTATCCTATGGAAGAGTTCTGATAAAGCACCTGATGCGGCGAAGGCGATGGGTATCACCTCTGATCGTCTTCACGAGTTAGGTTTGGTTGACCAAATTATCCAGGAGCCACTGGGGGGGGCACATCGAGACGCGGAACTATTGGCCAGTACCCTGAAAAAGCACCTTCTCGAAACATTGGATCGGTTGGAGAGCCTATCTATTGATGAGTTGGTACAAAAGCGCTATAAGCGCTTAATGTCTTACGGGATAAACTGATTGCCAGGCTTCGGTTTATGCCGGAGCCTGTACTTACCGCAAGTCTGAAATTATGCTTCCGTATTGCGTGCACTGATTGGTGTTTTGATCTTTTTCGCTGCGCTTGCATGAGCTGCTACTATAATCGTTTTAACGGATGGCGATGCTTCCGCTTCTCTGTCTCCCACTTATTGCAAATTATTTGATTTAGCTCCCTGATATTATGACCCTCCAAGATCGGCAACTGTTTGAGTTTTTAACCCCGGATTGTCGTAAAGAGGCAGGCGTTGTGAGACGCTGGTGGCTTGGTTTCAGTGGTGGGCTTGATTCACACGTGCTGCTGCATTTGGCTGTCGCTGCGAAACTTAACCAAACCCATAATTTAACAGCTATACATGTCGACCATAACCTCCAGCCTGAGGCCGGGGTCTGGGTGGAGCATTGTTCTGCTGTTTGTGAAAATCTTGGTGTACCTCTGCAGGTTTTAAAGGTCGCTGTTGATGAGGGCGCCAGTTTGGAAGCCCAGGCAAGGCAGGCTCGTTACCAGGCGTTTGAACACTTAATGTCTGACGGTGATGGATTACTGTTAGCCCACCATGCGGATGATCAGGCAGAAACAATTTTACTGCGCCTGATGAGAGGGAGTGGTGTACGAGGGTTGTCGTCAATTCCTGAGCAAAGACCGTTAGGTAAGGGGCGCTTGTTTCGCCCGCTGTTATCGTTACCCCGGTGGGAATTGGAGCAATATGCAGAACAAAATCAGCTTAATTGGATAGAAGATCCATCCAATAGCTCCCTCGATTTTGATCGGAACTATGTTCGACATCAGGTATTGCCTGAACTTCTCCAGCGCTGGCCTCATGCGGTTCAGGCATTAGGGCGCTCGGTCCGCTTTTGTGCAGAAGCACAGTCTTTGAATCAGCAGCTTGCGGCAGAAGATCTGCAGCGCTGTTCTGCAGTTAAGTCTAATACAGATCACGCAGGCCGGGGGCTGGACTATAACGGCATGTTATCCCTGAGTCGTGATCGGCAATGTAACCTGTTGCGATTCTGGATTTCTGATCAAGCTGAATCATTACCTGAAGAACCCCAACTCCTGCGCATTCTGGATGAGGTTATTACTGCGCGTGAAGATGCACAGCCAATGGTTTGCTGGGGGCATTATCAGATCCGTCGATATCAGGGACAGCTCTACCTGACTGATAATCGTTGGCAGCTACCCAAAGGCAAGGTTGACTGGGATTTAACCGGATTTCGGATAGGAAAGGGTGACCAGAACAATGCTTTGAATAGCGGTTTAGATTTTGAGTTCCCTTTCGGGACTTTATCTGCGCAGAGAGATGATGGTCGTGGTATTCCTTTGAAAATGCTGGGATCTGTTGAGATAGGCTTTCGTCAAGGAGGAGAGCGTCTAGTCATTGCAGGGCGACAAGGTAGCCGGTCGCTGAAAAAATTGCTGCAGGAGGCGGGGGTTCCTCCCTGGCAGCGTTCGTTTATACCCTTGATCTTTGTTGATGGTGTTCTGGCGGCTGTTGCGGGTTTCTGGATTGTCGAGGGGTTTCAGGCCGACCAGAATCAGGAGGCATTGGGCTTCTCATGGAAGCCTGAGTTATAACATAACTGCTTTGTCAGATCGCTTGGAAAGCATTCGTTATTTCGCTACGCTGCTTTTTGTGTACCTGACCACTTCAGTATCCATCATTAAGAAGGTAATGGGATTATTTACAGGTTTCCGAGCACTCATTTGGTTGATGGAATGAATCTTAAATACCTTGCTAAAGCTAATTGTCGAGGTAGTCGTTTTCTGCTACCCTGTAGCCCCATCCTGAGGTGCTCGCGCCTCTCCGTACAGCCACAGTTTTATATCTTGCTAACAGGTTCCGAATGACGCACTTTATTTTCGTCACGGGCGGTGTTGTGTCCTCATTGGGTAAGGGCATTGCTTCCGCTTCATTGGCCGCTATTCTTGAAGCCCGAGGGCTCAAGGTCACCATGCTTAAGCTCGATCCTTATATCAATGTGGATCCAGGCACGATGAGCCCGTTCCAACATGGTGAGGTCTACGTTACCGAAGATGGTGCGGAAACTGACCTTGATCTTGGTCACTACGAGCGTTTTATCCGCACCACCATGACCAGTCGTAATAACTTTACCACCGGTCGTATTTATGAAGAGGTTTTGCGTAAAGAACGCCGGGGGGATTACCTTGGGGGGACGGTCCAGGTTATTCCTCACATTACAGACGAAATCAAGCGTCGTGTGATTGAAGGGGCTGGTGATGCTGATATCGCACTGGTTGAAATTGGCGGTACGGTTGGTGATATTGAGTCCCTGCCATTTCTTGAAGCGATCCGTCAGCTTAAAGTAGAGCTGGGTGGTAACCGGGCAATGTTTATGCATTTGACGCTGGTTCCCTATATTGCTACAGCGGGTGAAACCAAAACCAAGCCTACCCAGCATTCAGTAAAAGAGCTTCGTTCCATCGGTATACAGCCCGATATCCTGGTATGCCGTTCTGATCATGAAATACCGGCTTCCTCTCGTCGTAAGCTATCGCTGTTCACCAACGTTGAAGAGCGAGCCGTTATTGCGTTAGAAGATGCTGATACTATCTACAAAATCCCGCGTATGCTTCATGAGCAAGGCCTGGATGATATTGTTGTCGACCGTTTCCGTTTAGAGTGTGGTCCAGCTGAGCTGGATGAGTGGGATCGTGTTGCAGATGCCAAGCTCAACCCTCACCGCGAAGTCACTATCGCCATGGTCGGTAAATACATGGAGCTGTTGGACGCATACAAATCACTTATTGAAGCGATGACTCATGCGGGAATACAACACCGAACGAAGGTTAACCTTCGTTACATTGATTCCGAGGACATTGAGCGCCACGGCACTGCTCGACTGGAAGATGTTGATGCTATTCTGGTGCCTGGTGGTTTCGGAGAGCGGGGCGTTGAGGGCAAAATCTTAACCGCACAGTACGCTCGTGAAAATAAGGTACCCTACCTGGGAATTTGTCTGGGTATGCAGGTTGCTGTTATTGAATATGCCAGAAATGTTGCTGGGATAGAAGGGGCTAACAGCAGCGAGTTTAAGCCTGATACGGAGCATCCGGTTGTCGGTTTGATCACAGAGTGGACCACCGCAGAAGGTGATACTGAGACTCGTGATGAAGACACTGACCTGGGTGGAACGATGCGTTTAGGTGCGCAAGAATGCCGTTTGAAGCCGGATACCACTTCTTTTAACTGCTACCAGAAAGAAGTGGTACTTGAGCGTCATCGCCACCGTTATGAGGTGAACAATAACTACCTCGAAGCTCTTGAAGGGGCTGGTTTGGTGATTGCCGGACGCTCAATGGACGGCGCTTTAGTGGAAGTGGTTGAAGTTCCTGATCATCCTTGGTTTGTGGCTTGTCAGTTCCATCCGGAGTTCACCTCTACTCCACGGGATGGCCATGGACTGTTCTCAGGCTTTGTTAAGGCCGCGCTTGAGAAATTGGGCAAGTAATTTTGTAAAAAAACAGCCAGTAATTCTGGCTGTTTTTATATCCAGGGTTGAATGAGCAGGAAGCTGCTCCTGCATTCTTTAAAACGTAGTTAGAGTGCGTTCTCCTTACATTATTTTGAATTTTTAGTGTTAACTTTTGGAGTGATTGTCGAGATGGCTGAAATTGTAGATATCAAAGCGCGTGAGGTTTTGGATTCGCGCGGAAACCCTACCGTCGAAGCAGACGTAATTCTGGCATCTGGAGCCTTTGGTACTGCTTGTGCACCTTCTGGTGCATCTACCGGTTCTCGCGAAGCGCTTGAATTGCGCGATGGCGATTCGTCACGATATTTGGGTAAGGGGGTGTTAAAGGCCGTTGGTGCTGTTAACAATCAGATTCGCGATCTGCTTCTGGGAAAAGATGCATTGGATCAGCGCGGAATTGACCAGGCTATGATTGAGCTGGACGGTACTGATAACAAGGCGAACCTGGGAGCTAATGCAATTCTTGCTGTTTCCCTGGCGGTAGCCAAAGCTGCTGCTGTTGAAAAGGGTATGCCTCTATATGCTCATATTGCAGAAATAAATGGTAACGCGGGTGAGTATTCTATGCCCGTGCCCATGATGAATATCATTAATGGTGGTGAGCACGCAGATAATAATGTTGATATTCAAGAGTTTATGATTCAGCCCGTGGGTGCGCCTAACTTTGCTGAAGCGTTGCGGGTTGGTGCAGAAATCTTCCACGCACTGAAAGCGGTATTATCTGGTCGTGGTTTGAATACAGCTGTTGGTGATGAGGGCGGTTTTGCTCCAAACCTGGCCTCAAATGAAGAAGCGCTGATAGTTATCAAAGAAGCAATTGACAAGGCTGGCTATCAGCTTGGTAAAGATATTACTTTGGCGCTAGACTGCGCTGCTTCTGAATTTTATAAAGACGGGCAATATGATTTATCAGGTGAAGGCAAGCAGTATGATTCTGCAGGGTTTGCAGATTATCTGGCTACTTTGTCTGGCAGTTATCCTATTGTATCCATTGAAGATGGCATGGATGAAAGCGATTGGGATGGTTGGGCTGATTTAACCAATAAGATTGGTGACAAGGTTCAATTGGTTGGTGATGACCTCTTTGTGACGAATACCAGGATTCTTGGTGAAGGTATTGAGAAGAGTATCGCCAATTCCATTCTGATTAAATTCAATCAAATTGGTAGTCTGAGTGAAACTCTGGACGCAATCAAGATGGCTCAGGATGCAGGATATACAGCTGTTATTTCCCATCGTTCAGGGGAAACTGAAGACACCACTATTGCAGATTTGGCTGTAGCGACTAAGGCTGGTCAGATTAAGACAGGATCTTTGTGTCGTTCTGATCGTGTCTCTAAGTACAACCGTCTGCTGCGTATTGAGGAAGAGTTGTTAGGCAAGGCTCCATATAAGGGCTTGTCTGAAATTAAGGGGCAGGGCTAACTGCTTTCTTCGAACGCCACCTCATGTGGGTCCGGTAAGAGAATAGCAATGGAGGGGGAGCAAGGAAGGCTCCCCCTCGTTGTTTTAACAATCACTGTTTTGATTTCCTGCATTTAACGATCATTGTTACAACGCTATTATATAGATCGTTTAGGTGCGAGTTACTTGAGGATATAGGTGATGCGTGGATTGCTGGCTCTGTTAGTTGTTTTACTTGCGGGGCTACAGTATCGACTCTGGTTTGGTGAAGGGAATCTGCCTTCCGTTTGGGCCTTGGAGCGCACGATCAAATCTCAGCAGCTTGAGTTGAAAGCTCTTAATGCTCGAAATCAGGCCTTGAAGGCAGAAGTGAAAGATCTGAAACAGGGGCTTTCTGCGATTGAAGAAAGAGCTCGCAGTGAGCTTGGCATGATTCGCAAAGGTGAAACATTCTTTTTGCTTCCAGAAGATAATTGATGAATCAATCTGTAGACCATTCTTTGGATTTTCCGCGATACCATGGTGAACCTCCTTGTAGTGGCGTGATTCGCCAACAGCCTGAAGATTTTCAGGTTGATGAGCTGCTGGGGTTTGAACCCAGTGGTAACGGGGAGCATGTATACCTGAAGATCCGCAAAAAAGGGGAAAATACCCTATGGTTGACAAAGCAACTGGCTTGTCTGGCTGGAGTTAACGTTTCCGATGTTGGTTATGCCGGGTTAAAAGACCGTAATGCTGTGACCACTCAGTGGTTCAGTGTTTGGCTTCCTGGTAATACTGAACCTGACTGGAATCAGTTGCAGTCCCCGTCGGTAAATATTCTCGTTACAACTCGACACAGCCGAAAGCTTAAGCGCGGTATCCATAAAGCTAATCGTTTTCTGCTGAAAATCAGGGAATTGGAGGTGTCTGGTGAATTGGAGAGCCGACTGCAGAAACTGCGCTCTAAAGGGGTTCCAAATTACTACGGTGAGCAACGCTTTGGCCACGACGGCGGTAATTTGCAGCAGGCGGATGCGCTGTTGTCAGGGAAAGTGCGAATTAAAGACCGCCAGCGTCGAGGTATTTATCTGTCGGCTGCCCGTTCATTTTTGTTTAATGAGGTTGTAGCCGAGCGGGTCAGGCGAAGTATTCTGGGTCGCTACCTGAAGGGGGATCGATTGATGATTGAAGGAACCTCCAATCTCTCCCGGGAAGAGGAGCTTTCAATCGTTACAGAACAATTAGATTCCTTGCAGCTGCACCCCACAGCACCGCTTTACGGACAGGGGAGGGCTCTGGTTGAAGCTGACAGCCTGGATCTTGAAGCTGGTATACTGACTACCAACAGCGCTTGGTGTAAGGGGCTGGAGCGGGCCGGGCTTCGTCGGGAGCGCCGTGCTGTGCGCTTGGCGTTACCATCTTTGCAGTGGGAGATGTTGGATGATCGGTGTTTACAGCTAAGTTTTGAACTACCTTCCGGTTGTTTTGCTACCAGTGTATTGAGGGAGTGCTGTCGCTACAGGGTAGCAGAATCCATGCCTGTCTAAACAGGGCTCGATTAAATAACGTTATTTGAGTTAAGCTGGAGAGATCCTTAAAAATCAGATGAGTATTTTAATATCTAATGATGATGGCGTGCATGCGAAAGGTTTAGCGGTGTTGGCTGAAAGCCTGTCCAGAATAGCCGAAGTTCATGTCGTCGCGCCGGACAGGAACCGCAGTGGCGCCAGTAATTCCCTAACCTTGGATCGCCCCCTGGAGCCTCAGCACCTGAGTAATGGCTTCATTAGTATTAATGGCACTCCGACTGATTGTGTTCATCTCGGCATTTCCGGCTTGTTTGAGACAGCGCCGGAAATGGTTGTCGCAGGAATCAATCACGGTGCTAATTTGGGTGATGATGTACTTTATTCGGGAACTGTGGCTGCTGCAATGGAAGGGCGCTATCTTCGCCGTCCGGCGATTGCGGTCTCTTTGGCGGGCAGCCTGCATTTTGAATCAGCGGCGGAGATCGCCCTGCAGCTGATTCAACAGGTTTCACAGCTTAATCTGGCACCTCGAACAGTGTTAAACATTAATGTCCCTGATCTTCCTGTCGAGCAGATCAAGGGCACTCATATTACTCGCCTGGGACATCGGAATCTGGCGGATCAACCTGTGAGTTCTGTCGATCCGAGGGGAAAAGAACGGTTTTGGATTGCGGGTGCCGGAGAACCCGAAGATGCTGGCCCTGGTACTGATTTTTACGCTGTAGCTGATGGTTATGTTTCAATCACTCCTCTGCAGGCGGATATGACACAATATTCAGGTTTCGATAATTTGGGAGCCTGGCTTGAGGGATTAGAGTGAATTCTATTTCTTTAGAAGGTATCGGGATGACTTCCCGGCGTACTCGAGATCGTTTGATAAACAGATTAGTCGATTCTGGCATTGAGGATCAAAGAGTGCTGGAAGTGATAAGGCAGATGCCTCGCCACCTGTTTATTGATGAGGCTCTCTCACATAAGGCCTACGAAGACACCGCGCTGCCTATTGGGTATAACCAGACCATATCTCAACCCTATACCGTTGCTAAAATGACAGAAACCTTGTTGGATGGGGGGGAGCTGAATCGAGTACTGGAAATAGGTACCGGTTCTGGCTATCAGACTGCTGTTCTTTCTTGCCTGGTAAAAAAAATCTTCAGTGTTGAGCGTATTCAGCCATTGCAAGAAAAAGCGCGGGCTCGTATTAAGCGACTTAAAATGCATAATGTGCAGTTCAAGCATGCTGATGGTGGATTTGGATGGCCGGAAAAAGGTCCGTTTGATGGAATTATATGTGCCGCTGCACCTGAAGAAATTCCGCCGGAGCTATTTGAGCAGATGGCTGTGGGCGGACGTCTTATCATACCTGTGGGTGGTAAGGCACAGGAGTTACGATTGGTTATTCGCCAGAGTGAAACCGAATATACTCAAAGTGTGCTGGAAGAAGCGAAGTTTGTTCCCATGTTAAGTGGTTCTATCAAGTAAATAATCAGGGATTTTATGACGTGAGGCAGTTAAAGGACTGGATTTCATTGTGGTTAAAAGGTGTTGCTATGGGGGCGGCTGATGCTGTTCCTGGTGTGTCTGGGGGCACGGTAGCATTTATTACAGGTATATATGAGGAGTTGATTGAATCAATACGGATGATTACTCCTGCTGCATTTATGCTGTTGCTTAAGCAAGGGCCGCTGGCTTTTTGGAAGCATATCAACGGTACATTCCTGCTGGTATTAGTCGTGGGAATTTTGGGTAGCTTGTTTACTCTGGCACGTGTCGCTATCTATTTACTGCAAAACTACCCTGAAATGTTATGGGCATTTTTTTTCGGACTTATTTTAAGCTCAGCGGTATGGATGCTGGGGCAGGTCAGGGAATGGGATTCTAAGAACATCTCCCTGTTGGTTCTTGGGGGGGCCGTGGCTCTGGTGCTGACGGTCATTACTCCTGCTCAGTCAGAAATCACCTTTTTATCAGTGTTTTTAGCGGGCTTTATTGCGATTTGTGCAATGATTCTACCGGGTATCTCAGGAAGTTTTATACTGCTGTTAATGGGAATGTACGGGCCTATTATGGGGGCTGTTAAGGGGCTTGAATGGGATATCATCGGCCTTTTCTTCGCGGGCTGTGTGCTAGGGCTGCTCAGTTTTTCCCATTTGTTATCCTGGATGTTTCGCAATTATCATGACATGACTGTAGCTTTATTGACCGGGTTTATGCTCGGGTCTTTGAATAAGGTATGGCCTTGGAAATATACCAGCTCGTATCGTATCGATCGCCACGGTGAACAGGTGCCCCTGGTGCAGGACAATGTGTTGCCTGCCAGTTACCAGGCGTTAACCGGAAATGAGCCTTATTTGGTGTTGGCCATCGTACTGATGCTGGTTGGCGCTGCACTGGTATATCTTCTGGAGCTGAAGATGAATTCGAAATAACAGTTTCTTGTCTCGCATGCTAACCGAGAGATAAATGAAAGGGTTCGGTTTACTGCAAGTCATCTGTTAAAGGTAAGTGGTTAGCGGGGTTCAGACTGTCTAGTCCAGATAGATATTTATTTTGTTCACCAGGGAAGCAACTTAATGCTTATCCTGGACTGCTTCGAATACCGATACTTTACTGTTGCCTGTCGGCGCTGCTTATCGCCGGTTGTAGCAGCGGTAGTTATGCCCCTGTGAGTGATCGTTCTCTGGGGCGTACTGTTTCACAATCTGCCCAGTATTCCTCTCGTCAGCCGATTCGCTCTTCCGGCACTTATATTGTTCGTAAGGGGGATACGCTGTATTCAATCGCTTTCAGATATGGCAAAGATCTGCAAGCGCTTGCCCGTGCCAACGGCATTGGCCGCCACTACCGGATTTATCCTGGACAAAAAATTCGCTTGGTTGAAGCTCCAAGCTCCAATGCATCCAATAGAGTGTCTTCAAAAAATACCTCATCAAACAAATCTCTTTCAAAGGGTAAACCGAAAAAGCCTGACAGCTCTGTAAAATCCAGTAATACTGCTAAGTCTGCACAAGCGGCTAACCGGGAAAATTCCGCATCCAGTCAGGTAGCAGTGAGCCCCGCTAAAAAAATTGTTTCAAAAAAGAGTGAAACATCTACCACTCAAAATCGTCAAAAGATTATCTGGCAATGGCCTGCGAAGGGGAAAATCATTCAATATTACCAATCGAAAGGCGATCTAAATAAAGGGCTTAACATCGCAGCCCGAAAGGGAGATCCGGTCTATGCAGCGGCTACTGGAAGTGTGGTATATGCCGGAAGTGGTTTACTAGGCTACGGAAATCTGATAATTATTAACCACAACCAGCAGTACTTAAGTGCTTACGCACATAACAGCAAAATCTTTGTAAAAGAGAAAGATAAGGTAAGCAAAGGGGAAAAAATAGCGCTAGCTGGTAATAGCGGAGCGACTCGGAGCATGTTACATTTCGAGATTCGCAAGGATGGTAAGCCGGTAAATCCGTTGCACTATTTACCAAAAAGAAAATAACAAAACATAATCAGCCGGACTGACGTAGGCCTAAGTTAAAAAGGCCACATGCAAGTGGATAGAAACATCAGGCCCCGGGGCGGTAATTGGAAGTGACAGCCATATGGGAACACTCGAACTTTTGGAATCGAAAGCGAGAATTATGAGCGGCACTAAAAGAAGTAAGGCATCAGGCTCGTCTAAGGAAAGTAGCCGGGATAAGGCTGTTATGGATCGCGCACGCAGCGAAGTTCATGAAGACTTATTGCACGCAAAACACCTGGATGCGACTCAACTCTATCTCAATGAAATAGGATTCTCTCCACTTCTCTCTGCTGAAGAAGAGGTTTATTTCTCTCGTCGTGCGTTGCGCGGGGATGAAGCATCTCGTAAGCGCATGATTGAAAGTAACCTGCGTTTGGTAGTGAAGATTGCTCGTCGTTATATCAATCGTGGTCTTACTCTCTTGGATCTTATCGAAGAAGGTAACCTGGGGTTGATTCGAGCAGTCGAGAAATTTGATCCAGAGCGCGGCTTTCGCTTCTCAACTTATGCCACTTGGTGGATTCGTCAGACGATTGAACGGGCGATCATGAATCAGACCCGGACTATTCGTCTACCTATTCATGTGGTAAAGGAACTTAATGTTTATCTCCGTGCTGCTCGTGCATTAGCGCAGAAGCTGGATCATGAGCCTACCTGTGAAGAAATTGCAGAGATGCTCGACAAGCCGGTGGATAATGTCAAGAGAATGCTCGGGCTTAACGAACGAGTGAGTTCGGTGGATACCCCCATGGGGCAGGATTCTGATAAGTCACTGCTGGAAACTATTCCGGACACTGATGCGGCTGATCCAGAGTCTTGGCTACAAAATACCAATTTGATTGGGCGACTCGATGAGTGGCTCGATACCTTGCCCGAGAAATACAGTGAAGTGCTTGCCCGTCGTTTTGGTCTGAGAGGGTACGAAATGAGTACTTTGGAAGAAGTCGGGCGTGAGATTGGTTTAACTCGTGAGCGTGTGCGCCAAATACAAGTTGAAGCACTGAAGCGTCTGCGGGAAATCGTTGAAAATAACGGTTTGTCAGGACCTGATCTATTAGAGTAAAGACCGTTCTGGAACCGACTCTTAAGGGCTTTCAGAGCACACAAATATCAGCGTCAACGATTTTCGACAGACGACCAGTATGCCGTAACTGTTGCCTGAATATCTAATTGCTCTGAAAGCCAGAAGCCGAATAGACTTGTTTATAGTCTCCTTTGTATAAAGCTCTTGGTTGCTAGCGCTCCAGAAGCTTAATTTTATCGGGCTTCCCATCCCAGTCTTTAGCATCCTCTGGAGCCGCTTTCATTTCTGAGATATTAGGCCACAGAGCCGCCAGCTCAGCATTCAAGGCGATAAACTGTTTTTGATCTGGAGGTACATCGTCCTCCTCGAATATGGCTTCCGCCGGGCATTCCGGCTCGCAAAGAGCGCAATCAATGCACTCCTCGGGATGAATTACCAGAAAATTTGGTCCTTCATAGAAACAGTCGACCGGACAGACGTCGACACAGTCAGTGTATTTGCACTTAATACAGTTCTCAGTAACTACAAAAGCCATTACATTCCCCTTGTCTGAAACTGCCAGCAGCTCATATGGGTTTAGTATAGACAGGGTTCACTTCAGGTTCCTGAGTTAAGGTCGAACCCTCAATAAAAGTCCCTGTTTATCAGTCCAGCAGCTGCTTTAATTGGTAAAGTGCCTCCAGGGCCTGACGGGGTGTTAAGCTGTCAGGGTCAACCTGCTTTAACTCTTCTTCCAGTTGGCTGGGCTGTTGACTGAACATATCTCCCTGCATTGGATAGGCTGAATCCGGTTGGGAAGATTGAGTCGTGATCGGCGCTTGTTCCAACTGATGAAGCTTTTGCTTAGCATCACTGATGACCGATTGGGGAACGCCTGCCAGTTGGGCCACCTGCAAGCCGTAGCTTTGACTGGCAGGCCCCTCATGAACGCTATGCATGAATATAATATGATCATTATGTTCGGTGGCTGTGAGGTGTATGTTAGCGACACCACTGCTATTGTCTGCCAGCCCGGTCAGTTCAAAGTAGTGAGTAGCAAATAAAGTAAACGCTTGCGTTTTTGATGCCAGGTAGTTTGCACAGGCCCAAGCCAGTGAAAGGCCATCAAAGGTGCTTGTTCCACGGCCGACTTCATCCATCAGCACCAGGCTGCGAGATGTTGCGTTATTAAGAATGTTGGCTGTTTCCGTCATTTCAACCATAAAGGTAGAGCGGCCGCCAGCAAGATCATCTGAGGAGCCCATACGGGTAAAAATACGATCAACCAAGCCTATGTTGGCTGAGCTGGCTGGAATATAGCTGCCGATATGTGCCAGGAGGACTATTAATGCGGTTTGTCTCATGTAGGTGGATTTACCACCCATGTTAGGACCTGTCACTATCAGCATTCTGCGTTCAGCGTGCATTTGCAGATCATTGGCGACAAATGGAGTGTCGGTGACTTGTTCGACGACGGAGTGTCGCCCCCCTGTAATCTCTATTCCCGACTCTTCAGAGAGTTTGGGGGCACAGTAATTCAGTTGCTCTGCGCGTTCAGCCAGATTGTGCAAGACATCAAGTTCGGCAAGGGCTGCGGCAGATTCCTGCAACGGGTATAGTGATTCGGCTAAGGTTTCCAGTAGTGCCTCATAGAGTGCTTTTTCTCTGGCTAAGGCGCGGCTTTTTGCACTGAGAGCCTTGTCTTCGAATTCCTTTAGTTCGGGAGTGATAAAGCGTTCAGCATTTTTAAGGGTTTGCCGACGAATATACTCAGTTGGTGCCTGATCTGATTGTAACCGGCTGATTTCTATATAATAGCCATGAACCCGGTTATAACCGACTTTTAATGTTGTGATTCCTGTTCGTTCGCGTTCTCGCTTTTCCAGATCAATGAGGTAGTCCCCGGCGTTTTCACTGAGGGCTCTAAGCTCGTCCAGTTCGCTGTCATAGCCAGTGGCGATGACACCACCGTCACGAATGACTACAGGCGGGTTGTTGATAATGGCTTTGGAAAGTAGTTGTTGCAGATCGGGGAAATCGCTAATGGAGTCACTCAATGCAGCCAGTAAAGGAGAGTCAATCTCTTTCAGTTCTTGTTGAATAAGGGGTAGCGCCGTCAGTGCTCTGCAGAGTCGTTCCAAATCCCGGGGGCGGGCAGAGCGTAATGCGACCCGTGCCAGAATTCTTTCGACATCGCCAATCTGTTTCAATAAGGGAGTCAATGGATCGTAGCGATAGTCTTCAATAAGACACTGAACAGAAAACTGTCGTTGCTTAATGGTGGTTAGATCCCTTAACGGCCGGTGTAACCACCGCCTCAGAAGTCGCCCACCCATTGGTGTTGCGGTACGATCCAGCACTGATGCTAATGTATTTTCCACGCCGCCCATTAGATTTTGATCCAGCTCCAGATTACGGCGTGTTGCTGCATCCAGAGCTACGCAGTCATCTCTGCGCTCAACCTGTATGGATCTGATATGAGGAAGCGCTGTGCGCTGTGTTTCCTTGGCATATTGAAGCAGGCAGCCTGCGGCTCTCAAGGCGATTTCCAGGTGGTCACAACCAAATCCACTGAGATCTCGAACCTGAAATTGCTGAGTTAGCAATCGCAATGAGGTGTCCAGTTCAAAATTCCAAGGTGGTTGGCGTCTAAGGCCTTGATATTCCTCCAAAGAGTTCTCTAGGTTTTCTTCATCGTTAAACAGTAGCTCTGCTGGCTTTAATCGGGCCAGTTCACTGTGAAACGCTTCCTCCCCTTTCACTTCTGTTACCACAAAGCGTCCGCAGCTGATATCCAGGCAAGCGATACCATAAATTTGATCCAGGGTCGTTACCGCAACCAGCAGGTTATCTCTGGTTTCGTCTAAAAAAGCTTCGTCAGTAATCGTGCCTGGGGTAACGACGCGCATGACTTTGCGCTCGACCGGCCCCTTGCTTGTTGCAGGATCACCCACTTGCTCGCAAATTGCGACGGAGCGACCGGCGCGGACTATCTTAGCGATGTACCCATCGGCAGAGTGATAGGGTATCCCGGCCATCGGGATTGGTTCACCTCCCGAGTGGCCTCTGCTGGTCAGTGAAATATCCAGCAGTTCAGAAGCTTGTTTTGCATCATCATAGAACAGCTCATAAAAATCACCCATGCGGTAGAACACCAGCTCATTGGGATGCTCCGCTTTAATACGGAAATATTGCTGCATCATCGGAGTTAGAGTACTGCCTTGTTTTTTCTCGGCCTTTGCCATGGATAATCCGGTCTGTTTTCTAATGAATTAAATAAAATGAGCATCGCATTGTACGTGATATGAATGCTGTTTCGAAGTCGCTGAGAACATAATGAACTTATTCGAAGGTTCCCTGATGACTGCCGTATCGCCGCGATTCTATTTACCCCTTATTTACCTGGATCTACTATCATATGCTATTAGGTCGTGCTTTTACCCGACCAATATACGTGCTGACGAGATATGACCGTGCTTGCCGTTCCAGCCGTTATCATAGTGAGGCGCTTTTTATGAGCGATCAATCGAGTGAACATCTGGCCGTACTGTTTGCTGATATTGGTGACAGTACGCCCCTTTACGAAAAAGTAGGGGATGATCAGGCTTATCGGCTGATTATTGAATGTTTAGGGTCGATGGAACAGGTTATCCAGCGTAACGGCGGTAAATTATTACGAACAGTTGGGGATGCCGTGCTTGCCAGTTTTAACTGTTGTGATGATGCTTTTCAATCGGCCAGGGATATGCAGGAGGCACAGATTAGTTCTCAGCTTTCTATTCGGGTAGGGTTTCATTTCGGTTCAGTTATTTCCGATAAAGGTGACCTTTATGGGAGTGCTGTCAATATTGCTTCGCGGGTTGCTGCATTAGCTGCAACAGAAGAAATCATGACAACCGGGCCCACTGTAGAGCGCTTAGCGACCGTTTACCGAAGTCGGGCAATCCAATTGAAGCCTATTCGATTAAAGGGAATTGATGAGCCGATAACATTATATCGGTTGGATTGGGCTGATGAGCTGGACTCGACAACTTTGTTTTCTATTGCAGCGGGGGCGAATGGTATCTTGCCTGCAAGGGCCAATGAAATGTTTTTGAGCCTTGGTGATCAGGTTTTTACGGTTAATGAGACGCACCCCACATGTGAGATTGGGCGTAAGCTTGGCGTTCATCTGCGAGTCATTCATGCATCGACGTCCCGTCGCCACGCTTTCATAAAGCTTTTGAATGGTAAGTTTATGCTTACGGATCAGAGTACCAATGGGACCTATATCGTTAAGCAAGGATCGCCAGCAGTGTTTGTTCATCGCGATGCGGTTGTGCTTGATGGGGCGGGTGACATCGGTGTTGGTTTTTTACCGGATACAGATACGAACTCTTGTATTAACTTCAAATTGAGCTAAATGTTGGTGTTTTGACAGTGGTTTAATATTGGCAGTGATTTAATAACAGTATTGAGAAATTTCTTGATAAATCAGTTTCCAGTGATTGTTAATATTGATACCGGTGCTTTACATTTATGATCTTGTTACGATAAAAGTGCTGATTTCGGTACACTTGCTATAAATATATCGCTGATACTTGGCGTTGATAAACCGAATGACTAGGACTAGGCCATGGATTCTAAACTGAGCGATATCGGTCGCTACCGCATAGAAGGTGAATTGGGCTCAGGGGCAATGGCCGATGTCTATCGGGCATACGATACTGAAATTCACCGGGTTGTGGCGATTAAGGTATTGAAGGAAGCCAACCGTCAGGATGATGAATATTACAGTCGATTTCTGACAGAAGCCAAGGCTGCAGGTATTCTCACTCATCCACATATTGTTACGGTTTACGATGTGGGGGTTTTCGAGGACAAGCCTTATATAGTTATGGAGTTAGTGGAAGGAGAGACTCTAAGCAAGAGACTGGAAAAAGGAGAGAAATTCAGCATCCGTGAGATTATCGATATTTTCCGTCAGCTGACAGACGCGCTTTATTATGCCCATCAAAATGGCATCGTTCACCGGGATATTAAGCCAGATAATATACTGTTCAGCTCTGATGGTGGAGCGGTGAAGCTTGCTGATTTTGGTACGGCTCATCGTGAAGGTGGACAGGATGCAGAAAAAACCCAGATTGGGATGTTGTTGGGCACGCCTCGTTATATGTCACCTGAACAGGCTGCTGGTGAGCGTCTGGATGGTCGTTCTGATCTGTTTTCTCTCGGTGTCGTGCTTTACGAATTACTGACAGGTGAAAAAGCCTTCAAGTCCCCAACCGTTGCGACTCTAATTGTACAGATAACCAGTGAACAACCTGAATTGTTGAATAAATTACCCGCAGAGGTTCCCCGGGGCGTCAAGCACCTTCTAAGTCGTTTGCTGGAAAAAGATCCTGCAAAGCGGCCTCCCAGCGGCAAAGAAGTGATTGATGTTCTTAACTGGGAATTGGAGGCGTTAATCGCTGAGCAGGATAGAAAGCAACAAAAGTTCCTGCCGCTCTATGTCAAATGGACACTGATGATCGGCACCATAATCACAGTGATTTTGGCGCTCTGTCTTACTGTTGTGCTGAGTCTTCAGACTGATGCCCTTACTGAATATGCCGTTGATTCAGGAAGTTCTCTGGCAAAGTTTATTGCCACTGAGAGTGCGATTCCTGTCTTGGGAGAGGACTGGATTACACTGGAGTCTTTAGTTAATGACGCGAGTAAACGGAACACTTTCCAGTCACTTCTGGTGATGGATCATGAAGGTGTTGTTCGAGCTGCTACTGATCCCAAGATGATTGGTCAGCCACAGCCAATCTCTGAATCTGCTCAAATAGTGCGACGGCAACAGCAACTGGAAGTCAGTAGTGAGTTATTGGCTGATGGTGATATTGTTTTCAACTTCAGCACTCCTATCCTATTTAAAAATACAGAGGTCGGGAGCATCAGTCTTGGTCTGCATCAGGCAGCGCTTGAGCAGATAAAGCAGGTGACCGCTGGATTGGTATTGATGGTTGGTCTAGTGATCGTCGTGTCAGTTGTTGTTCTATTGTTTATTTTTGGACGTGTATATGTTGGACAGTTGCGGGTTCTACGTCGCGCGATGCAGGATTTTAAATCAGGCAGCTTGGATCGACGAATTTCAAGCCGCCGTAAGGACGAAATCGGGGAGCTATTCCAGCTATACAATGGGATGGCAGATCTGATTCAGGAACGACTGCATCTGGGCTCAGATGGCAGGCAGGGAGAGGCGACCAGCAGACAGAATGCCGTGCCTGAAAGCGATACAGATCATTTCAATGCCATCAACTCCAATGAAGCTGAATCGGCGGATGAAGTTGAAAGAGTAGAAGATGACTCAACTCAGGTCTGGAGTGGAGAGGCTGATGAAGATGCCGATCGGACGGCGTTGTTTACCGGTATTGATGTTTCGGATCAGGTCGCTGCTGCTCCAGAAGAAGTCGCTGTAGACCAGCACCAGCCACAGAAAAAAACCGAGGCTTCAGTAGCAGAGAACAGTGATTCGGATGAACAAGCGAATAAAGGAGAAGCTCTGATACCAGATAAGATGGTTGAAGACGATGATGATGACGCAACTCGTTTATGGCAAGTTCCTCCAGAAGATCCCGAATCGAAGAAAGAAGAAGGTAGTAAGGGGTAAGCTTTCCTTTTTTATTAAGCCTGTTTGTTGATGCTCTATGAAGATCGGTTGGCTGTTAATATCCGGTTTTTCATTGCTTGACTGGAATAGCCTTAGGGATTTTTGGCAGATAGCCTGCTTAGAGCAGTTCACTAAATTAGTTATAGCGAAGGTTTGGACCCTCGTGAAGAGGAATGCTATAGTAGGTGCCATTTTCGAGTGAACCCAGCATTAATCAACGGGTGATATTAATCAATTAGCTACGGCGCTGCTCTTGGGGTTCGGGATTGGATGTCTCTTGGATAAAAGAGCTGGCTTGGAGTGGGTACAGGGAAGGAGAAATGGATTTTACATCAAAAGATATTGGTCGCTATCGGGTTGAGTGTTTATTGGGTTCAGGTGCGATGGCTGATGTCTATCGGGCTTACGACACCAAAATTCACCGAGTCGTGGCGATCAAAATTCTTCAGGAAGCGAATTGTAATGATAGTGAGTACTATCATCGTTTTTTGAAAGAAGCGAATGCCGCCGGAATACTCTCACACCCTAATATTGTTACTGTCTATGATGTAGGTGTTCATCAGGACAGGCCCTATATCGTTATGGAACTGATGGAAGGGGAGACTCTGGGGCAGATGCTTGGTAAAGGGCGGAACTTCACCATTGAGCATATCCTCGATATCTTTATGCAGCTGACTGCTGCCTTAGAGTATGCACATCAAAATGGTATCGTTCATCGCGATATAAAGCCTGACAATATTCTTTTCAGCCCGGATGGGGAGACTGTCAAGTTGACAGACTTCGGTATCGCCCATTGTGAGGATAATCATTACTCAGAGAAAACTCAGTTCGGGATGCTGCTTGGGACTCCACGTTACATGTCTCCAGAACAGGCTGCAGGTGAACAGCTGGACGGGCGTTCAGACCTGTTTTCCCTCGGAGTTATCCTTTACGAGCTGTTAACGGGCGAGAAGGCATTTAAGTCACCCACAATTACCGGCCTTATTGTCCAGGTTACCAGTCATCCGCCGGAACTGATCGACAAGCTGTCATCTGATGTTCCTCGTGGAGTCAGGCATATTTTGCGGCGCTTGTTAGAGAAGGACCCTGCTAAAAGGCCTTCCAGTGGCAGGGAAGTGGTTGATGTGCTCCGCTGGGAAACCGAAGCTCTTGTGGCCCAGAGGGCACGAGAGCAGCACAAGTATGTTCCTCTTTACGTCAAATGGACGTTGATGATTAGCGCCATTCTCAGTGTGATCATGGCTGTCAGTCTTTATGCTGTGCTGCGTATTCAAAGTGATGCTCTGACAGAATATGCTGTCGATTCTGGTGTTTCACTGGCCAAGTTTATTGCAACTGAAAGTTCCATTCCGGTATTGGGTGAAGATTGGATTACCCTGGAAACCCTGATTGCTGAGGCTGGTGAGAGAAATACATTTGAATCCTTGGCGGTAGCTGATCACAAGGGAATTGTGCGAGTGGCTACCGATCTGAATATGATTGGACTTCCGCTGGCGGTTCCTGAAATGGTCGAAGTTGTGCAGCGACAGAAGCAGCTTGAGGTTACAAAGGAAACCCTTGAAAGTGGAGCCACGGTATTTAATTTTACTACGCCTATCCTGTTTAACGACACGGCAGTCGGACACATTCGATTGGGCTTGCAACAAAGTGCTTTGGAAGAAATAAAGAGCCTTACCTTGGGTATGGTTTTTCTGGTCGGATTAGTGATACTTGCATCTGTTTTAGTGCTGCTGTTTTTTATTGGTCGGTTGTTCGCCGGGCAGCTTAGAATCCTGCAGAATGCTATGAAGGATTTCAAAGAGGGTAGCGTAGATCGTCGTATCTCCAATACTCGCAGAGATGAAATTGGAGAGCTGTTCCATATGTACAATAATATGGCAGATCAAATACAGGAACGTTTACATAATAATTCTGAAGATCTTGCTGGGGAAGCCCAGGCTGGCACAGTCGCACCTGATGCCGTAAAACAAGTTAACGATTCTCTACAAGTGAATGACTCTCAAAAGGAACAGCAGGTTTCTGGCTTGGATACTGAGCAAAAGGATACTCATGCCCGTGAAGAGCATTCTAGAGGATCTAAGCTGATTAAGGCCAAGCTAGAGGAGGTCAGGTTAAAGGGAGTCGATGCAGATATTACGGAAATTTGCAGCGGTAATGTCAATGAGTTAAAGGTGGCAAATGCTGAGTTGGATTGTGCGGAGTTAGATTGTGCTGAGAAGGAATACTCTGATGAAAAGGATTCAGCTGCTGACAGCCCTGATACAGCCTCTGCTGAAGCAGACAAGCCAGAGTTTCAATTGATTGAGTCGACGAGGTTTATGGCTGATAGCTCAAAACCGGCGCCGGATCCTGATAAAACGGTCCTGTTGAGCTCAGTTGCCGCCAGACGCGTTAACGCTGGGGGAGCGGTTGCTTCATCTGTTTCAGAGGAAAACTTCAAAGATTGAGATAAATTTAGCCACGGAGGGTTATGATGTAAAAAAACAAGCACTAAATGAGGGTTCCTTTGCGTTGGAAGCTCATGAAAGAGATGTAGGCGTTATGAAGCAATTGACGCACAGGCTCCCTGGCGGTAGGTCGATGGGGTCTGGCGAAGGGCGTTCTGGCTGCGAGCAACAGAGCTGTTGTTCTTGGTGGCGTATGCTCAACGGGAAGAATTTGAAAGGGGGAGTTGTCTCCCTGTGTCTGTTTCTTAGTGCATGCGCTTCGGGGTATCAGCCCAAACTTTCGCTATCTGACAATACTGGGCAGGATTCAAGCACACTTCTGTACAGTAGTCGCCAGTTCAAGATTGTTACGGCAAGGCCTGGAGATGATTTTTCCAGTCTCGCTGAGCGTTATTTAGGTAGTGCTGACTACGGGCATCGTATTGAACGGTTAAACCCTCCGCTTTCTGCTGGTGGAGGAGATCTGGTGGCTGTTCCTACTCAGGTAATGAACCAATCTTCTGTGTATTCGCAGGGGTTCAGAACCATTCCTATTCTGTGTTATCACCAGTTTACTGATAAACCGGTTGCCCGGCATCGGCTTGATCTTGCTCGTCATCAATTCAGAAACCAGCTTCAGTACCTTAAAGATAACGGGTTTCAGGTGTTGCGGCTGTCAGAGCTGGAAGCCTATCTACAAGGGAAAGAAGAAATCCCACCGAAATCAGTAGTGCTTACCATTGATGATGGTTATCGTTCTGTTTATAAGGTGGCTTTCCCGCTATTAAAAGAATTTGGCTATCCTGCTACTGTTTTTGTCTACACGGACTTCTTGGGCGGTTCTGCTGCGCTGAGTTGGTCACAGATGAAGGAAATGCATGCATCTGGATTGATCGATATTCAATCGCATTCAAAAAGTCATGCTTCATTTGTCGCAATGGCTGATGAGTCGGTAACTGATAATCAAGAAGACTTTAATGCATGGGCTACTGAGGAGATCAGAGTTCCACGAAAGCTGTTACGAGAGCAACTAGGGCATCCTGTAGATTTATTTTCCTATCCTTACGGCGATAGCTCTAATCAGATGGTCGAGCTGCTTGCCAAGGAGAAGGTTAAATTAGCAGTAACCGTTCAAAAGGGGGGAAATCCAGCGTTTGCGGATCCTCTTCGGTTGCGGCGGACAATGATATTTTCTGATGATGATTTGCCTCGTTTCAAGAAGAAGCTACAAGTTTTTGTGGATACAAAACTCTGATGAGAATTCGGTTTTTTCTGGCAGCATGTTTGTTGCTTCTGTTGACGGGCTGTGGATCTTTTCCATCGAGCGATGGACAGCGGCAGGCGACTCAGGCATTTATCACCTACCACCATTCGATGGCTGTGGCCCATGTTGAAGCCGGGCGTTTATATGAGGCCCGTACGCATTGGCAAATTCTGGCTGCCATGAATTTCAGGGAAGGAATGGTTGATAAGGAGATAGCGCTGCTAGATAAGCTGATTGCCAGGCAGACTAAACCATTGCTTAAAAGAGCAAGGCTGGCTTTAGGCAAAAAGCAATTCAAAAAAGCTCAGCGGGAGTTGTTGCTTGTTTTAAAAGCAAATCCACAAAATGTGCAGGCTATTGAATTACTAAGAGAGCTTTCAGGTATTCAGGTTAACAATGAGCAGCTGACAAAGAATCGAGGTTCGCTAGACACCGCTACTAGACTGGCTCTACCCTCGCCCTCAGCGAACAGAGTGATTAATTCCGGGACAAAGAAATCAGTCAAGGCGGGTATCAAAGAGTCTGAAGGTGGCTCTGTGAAGCTTAGTCGTTCCGAGAATGTTTACGATTCCAGGATCAGCGGTAATGTAAGGGAAAATGTTGGATCAGGAGGCGATGCTGGATCACCTTCAACAGAGACTTTAAGCGCTGAGAAAACAACCAATCTGGGTGATGCAGAAGTAAAAGATCTGGAAAGTTATCATGCGCTTTATCGTCAGAAGCGCTATTTGAACCTGATTGATAAGGTCGAGGCTGAAGACTGGAACGGCCCCATACCCCTCAAGTTGCAAGTCTGGTTATTAAACTCATTTGCGTACTTATCTCAGGATTTGAACGCCGCAGGGCAGTATCGAGGTGCTTTGCGGCTATTGAAGCGGGCGAGCCACTACCCAGATCCGTTGGGAAGGCTTACCAGAATTAAGTCTCAGGCACGTAAACAACTGGCGCAGGAATTATATGTTGAAGGTAAGGCAATACTTCATCGGGATCTGGATCATGCTATAGAACTCTGGGAGCAGGGATTGAGCTATGATGCCGAGGCCTCTGAGCTTCGTTTTGAACTGGAGAAAGCGTACCGCATTCGGACAAACTTAAAGCGGATTGGTAAGGAAGGCAGTTAGTTTAAGGTTGAAAAATTGGGCTGGAATTCCAAGGCATAACGAATGGTATCGTTATGCCTCTGGGTTAACTAATCTTTATTCCTGTAGTTTTGATAGTTTTGCCTTTAGTTCCTCTGCCTGGACGAGTAAGGCTTGAGCCGCGCTATGATTGGGATCTACCTTCAATACCCTCCGCCATAAGGAAATAGCTTTATCCAGTTCTTGTTGTCTGTATGCCACTGATGCCTGACGGTGGTAGCGATCGGCTATGTCTCGCTGTAGAAGAGTGTAGAGTTCAGCGGCGGAGCTGTTGGCTGGATTTAGATCGACACTGCGCTTTAAAGCAGGAAGAGCTTCTTCTTCATTGTTTTGCTTAATTTGCAGCTCAGCAGAAGAGAAATAATATCGGGCAGCCAGTGTCGGATCGCTATTTTCCAGCTCCCGGGCAGCGCGCTGATAAACGTCTATAGCTTTAGCGTTGGTGTCAGCAGTCATTGCGTTCATTTCACGCAGTTGGTCGAGGTTGTCTGCTGCAGAAGAAAAGTTATTCGCTTCCAGGTCTGAATAGAAATTAAACAGCGCATCGCCCCGGCTGTTTTGCGGTGACTCCTCGGGAGTCATCTCGTTGACCATGGCAACTTCGGTATCTTCCTGTTCTGCGGCTATCACTGCCTCTTCATCATCAGGCGCTGTAGATTTGACTGAAATCTCCGTCGACTCTTCGGCATTGTCGGCGGTTATTTCTTCAGTGGTAGTGTCGTCGACTATCCCCTCATTAGAGCTTGCAGTGTCAGCAGAAAGTGGTTTTGACAGCGCTTGTTCTTCTAAATCAGTTTTTTGTTCATCTGAGAGATCTGCTGAAATCTCAATGGACTCTTCTTCAACTGTTGACTTGTTTTCTTCAGTCTTGCTGCTTTGGGAAAGTGCTGCTTTTGATTGGAAGTCCCGTGTTTCTTTTGTTTCAGGAATTCGGATCAACTGACCTTGTTGCAGTTTCGAGGAGTCTGCAATACCGTTAAATTTGGCTAAAGCATAAAACTTGTAGAGGTCACCGAGATAATCCCGGGCCAGGGTGGAAAGAGTCTCTCCACGTTTTAATGTGACTTCAAAAAAGGATTGTGGAAAATAATCTTCTACCGGGGTGTCTATCTGTTGAATTAAGTCTTTTGCCCTCTTGCTCTTCGGTTTCTCCTCCAGATAGGCTTCCAGCTCTACCTTGGCTTCCATTGCCATTCCTTTTTCAAGGTACCCGACGGCAAGTACGAAGCGTTTACCAGGGCTCAGTCCTGGTTTGGCGTAATAGCTTGGTATGACAGGTTCTGGAGTGGGTTCTGGTTCAACAGCCACTGGTTGCGGTTTGCTTTCGTTGCTGACACAAGCTGTCAGGGATAGAACCGCAACAATCGATACCACCAAAATCCATGCTGAATTCACTACTAAATTCCTTTAATCCTATGTGCATTGAAAGGTCTACGTCACAGCTGACCTTGCCTGTTTATTTCCAGAATGGCAATGGGCAAGACTGATTAGAAAGTGTTGATAGACAACTAGTATATATCCCTTAACTAGGTTGTGGCGACCCTCTTGGCAGAAGTTCTATTAATATTGCAAGCCTAATCATCAGAAGTTATCGGTATCTTAAATTACAGGCAGAAGAAGAGTCTCTTGATATTATTTCTTGATATTAATAGTTGTTGCTCTGTTTTTGCACTCGGTGCCTGCTAATTTGCTTATACGTAGTCTAACTCGTTATAGGAAGTACAAATGATTGGTTGCCAGTGAAAGTTTAGGTGATGGAATCTGCAACATCTTGCGCTAAGATGGAGTATAGAACTCAGGACAATATGGAGTATGGTCTATGCGAGATTTTAAATTGCTAAATGTAAAGTCTATGGGATACCGTAGATTTCGCTTATCTCCGTTAACCATATTGCTTTTTATCAGCATTATTCTTACCGGTTGTCGGGAAGCGACAACATTACCTGCGGGTGACACCAGGCTGGCAGCTGTGTCTGCAAATGCCGATGATTTTCTTATCGTTGATTGTCTCTTACCGGGACAAATTAGAAAAATGGGTTCTCAGCTGACATTTTTAACAGCTCGTCGTGCTGTTCGTACTTCCGGTTCTGATTGTGAAATTCGTGGTGGTGAGTATGTTGCCTTCGATCGGGCGAATTATGCGACAGCTCTTAAAATCTGGTTGCCCTTGGCGCAAGAGGGTAATGCTGAGGCACAGACTCATGTTGGGCAAATTTTTGAGAAAGGGCTGGGACAGCATGCTGATTATCAAATGGCTGTTAATTGGTATAGTAAAGCAGCAAAACAGGGCTATTCCCGGGCACAGATTAATTTAGGCCATCTTTATGAAAAAGGACTGGGTGTAAAGCAGGATAAAAAGCGAGCACTGGATTTATATCGCCTGGCGTCAGGCTTAAAGAACGACAAGTTGCTTTACGCTTCAACTCTGAGTGCTTCTTATGTGCCCCGTTCTGATTATCAGGCACTGGAAAGAGACCTGGAACTACATCGTCAAAAAAATGCTGAGTTGCAAAACGAGCTTAATAAAAATCGTAAACAGTTTGCTGCCAATGCAAAACGGCAACAAAGTAATGAACAACGACTGCGACAACAGTTGGCAAAAGTTAAGGCGCTTGGTGCAAGTGTCGCGGCTAGCCCCGCTGCGGCACCAACTGATAATCGGGTGAGTCGCAGGGAGAAGGCGTTGCAGCAGCAGTTGGATAATCTGTTGGCTGAACGTGCCAACCTTAAAAACCAGCTGAAGAGCCTGGGTACACAATCAAAACTGACTCGACAGGACAAGGAAGAAATAAACAGATCCCTTCAGGCCAGTCGAAAAGAGGCTAAAGAGAATAAAATACAGTTGGCTGAAGCACAACGGGAGGTGGATAAAAACAGGGAATTGCTGACAAACTCTAAGCGAGAGATAGAGAAACTTCAGGCGGAAATAGCGTTACAAAAAAGTCTTAACCGCTCAGCTGAACAACAGCAAAAAGTTGATCGGCTGCTGGCAGAGCTGGATAAGCGTCAGCTGGCGCATCAACAAAAGATTGATGACTTCAACGATCTTCAGCGGATTAATAAGGAGCTTTCACGTGAATTGGCAGAAACCAATTTGCGGATACAGCAACAACAGGCCTTGGCTCAGCAACAGGCAGACGCTTCATTAGGGGAAACCGCAAAGCTCCAGTTTCTTCTGGATAACAAGGAAAGCCAGCTAAAGGCTGTGGAAGAAAAGCTTTTGGTCAACCAGGCCACTCTGGAAGTGGCTCATCTTGCCTATCTCAAGAGTGTAGAGCAGTTAACTGAGGAAGGAGAAAAACGGTTTGAAGAAAGCCAGCGTGAGATTGAGCAATTGGCTGAATCATTAGAATCCAGTCGAAGTCAACGCCTTGCTCAGGAGCAACAGATCAATCAATTGAAATGGGAGATTGAATCATTTAAAGATCAGGAGCCGGTTCTGGCATCGACCGGTGCGGCTGAGCAACCAGCAGCACTTGGTGAAGTGCCTTCAATTGAAATAATTGACCCCCCTGTTGTGTTAACCCGGAGTGTACCCACTGTACAGTTGCGGACAAAGTTGCCTGAACGTGAAGTTATCGGCAAGGTCACAGCACCGGCTGGAGTGCTCTCCTTTAGCGTCAATGGAAAAAAATATAACCTCGCAGGTAATAATCTATTTCGGGTCAGTGTGCCTCTGGGGCAAGACAAGAATCCGGTGGATATTGTTGCAATTGACCAGGCTGGTCGTCGAGTCGCGCTTAATTTCTCGATTATAAACCCGCAACCGGGTAACTCTGTTGCCAAGTCCAGTGTCGCCCCTGTGGCTGACACAAGTGGTTTGAATCTTGGGCGCTACTTTGCACTGGTGATTGGAAATAACAACTACGCCAACCTTTCCACGCTGAAAACAGCAATCACTGATGCCAAGGATACTGAGCGGGTTTTACGCACAAAATATGGTTTTCGCACTAAGCTTTTGATTGATGCTGATCGTTATCAGATTTTATCTGCAATGAATGAACTTAGAACAACCTTGAAAGAAAATGACAATTTATTAATCTACTATGCCGGCCATGGAAAGCTTGATAATGCTAATAACCGTAGTTATTGGTTGCCGGTGGAGGCAGAAACCGATAACAGCGCCAATTGGATATCCAGTTCTTCCATTACAGATATGCTAAATGCAATGGCAGCAAAGCACGTAATCGTAGTGGCTGACTCCTGCTATGCGGGTAGTATGACTCAGACCTCCGTTGCGCGTGTCGAGGAGGAACTGCCTCCTGAAATCCGCAAGGAATGGATGCAGGCGATGGCGGATACTCGAGCAAGGGTTATGCTAACTTCCGGAGGAGTGCAGCCGGTACTGGATGGCGGTGGAGGTAAAAACTCAGTTTTCGCTAAAGCGTTTATTAAGGCGCTGCAGTCTAACGACCAAATTATGGAAGGGTTTAATCTTTATTCTCAAATTCTTGATAATGTTCCCGGACAAGCGGCTCAGCTTGGCGAATCACAAATTCCACAGTATGCTCCTATTCACCTGGCCGGACATGAAGCTGGAGAGTTTTTCTTCCGTCCGGTTTTATAATCTAAGTTATGGATGATGGAGTTTGAAATAGCAGCTGTGACAAGGCCAGAATTCAAACAGGCAGATCAGTTTTGAATGCGAGAAGCTCCTTAGGTATCAGTAACATAGATATCATTAGATATCCGTGACTATAGCTATTCAGGCATTTAGAGGAGCTTTATGGAAGATCGCCGCAGTGAGTTTGGCAAGTATCGAATTGACAGCATTCTGGGTGAAGGGGGTATGGGGGTTGTCTATAAAGGCTATGATCCTCTAATCGCTCGTGTTGTTGCAATCAAGACTATCCATAATAATCTGCTGGAAGGTACGCTAGGGAATGAATTAAGAAATCGTTTTCGGCGTGAAGCTCGAGCTGTTGGTCGTCTGACTCATCAAAATATCATTGCCATTTATGAATATGACGAAGAGAAGGTAGATGGAACTCCTTATTTCGTCATGGAGTTTGTTGAAGGCCGAGAGATTAACGACTGCATTAGGGAAGGTGAGTCTTTTAGTCTAGAGCGGGCAATCGGGATTATTGAGCAGGTATTGTCAGCCTTAGGTTATGCACACTCATTGGGGGTTATTCATCGGGATATTAAACCTGCGAATATTATCCTGCTGGAGAATGACCGGGTAAAAATAGCAGATTTTGGTATTGCTCGGGTACAGGATCTTGATGCAACACAGCTGGGCAAGACTCGTTTAAAAAATCCTGATTTGACTCAGGCCGGAATGGTGTTAGGCAGTCCTCGTTATATGTCTCCTGAACAGTGCTTAGGGCGGGAAGTCGATCCTCGGTCTGATCTGTACTCCACAGCCCTGGTGCTTTACGAACTGGTTACCGGCACTAAAGCATTTTCCGGGCGCAGTGCCCACAATCTGGCAGAACGTCTGCAAAACCCGATTCCTCCTGCGCCTAAAACAGACGATCCCAAGGTCCTTAATCTTTACAACCGAGTACTAAAGAAGGCTTTGGCCAAAGAGCCTGACGACCGCTATCAGAGCGCGGAGGCGTTTGTTGATGCTTTGAGATCCTTTGCCGCCCCAGGTCGGCGGCCTTCTGGTGCCAATGTACCTTGGCGTTGGGCTGCGGGTGCTGCTGTGCTACTGGTGGCTGGTTTGTCGGGTTGGTTTTGGATGGAGCAGGGGACTGGGGAGTATGTACCGCCAGCCGCTATTATCGATACCAGTAAGCAAGTTGAGCCTTTAAGCCCAGAGCAGGAAAAGAAAGTCACTCGCCTGTTACGAGTGGCTAAGACTCATATACTTGTTGGTCGATTGGTTTCTCCAATGGGAAGCAATGCTTACTATGCGTTTAATTTGGTTCAGCAGATTGATCCGCGAAATCAGGAGGCTGCCAACGGTATCCGCACAATTTCAGTAAAACTTGAGCAGCAGATAGAGCAATTAATAAAAGATGGCAAAAAGGATAAAGCACAGGACTTGATTACTGAGGGACTCAAGTATTTTCCAAATCATCCGGCCTTGGAGCGGATAAATCAGACCTTTGAAAAAAATGGCTGACTTCCGCTTATTGGTTATTTAAATGGAGTTTAATCTGTTGGTCTATTTTTTTTAACAGGCTTGGCCATTGTGATTCCCAACAGCAATGATGGTCAAAATCACTGATGCTGATCAGAGTAGCCTGGTGTTGTTTTTCGACAAAACCTTCAATTAATGATATTGGAATATTGCTATCTTTTATTCCTGCAAAGTGAATCTGGGCGATTTTGGGATCAAGAGCTGGTTTGGTCATTGGGTTCATGGAGCCAGCAAGCGGTGTATAGTTATGATGCTTTGCCCAAAGCTCAATATCCAGGTTGCCTGCGAGTGTGGCAACGGCAATGACAGGGACCGTTTTTGAGGTGCTTAACTTCATGGCGATTAGCATTGCTAAAGTCCCTCCGCCACTATGACCAATAAGAACAACTCCAGAGTGGGGGTTGTGTTCTAAGTAATTTTCGATGGCTGCTGTCATACTGCTGACAACAACTTCTGAATAGCGCTTATGAGTCCAGAGTTGTTTTGAGCAGCTTTTGGCAGGCTGGATTCCGTTATAGCAGGGACGACCCAGATAGAGAGACGAATAAGAATCCTTCATCATCATTCTTAGCATTATCGGGTCCAAAGACGTAGGATCTGAGGCTTTAAGGGTGGGGGTTAGCCAAGGCATTCCATCACCTTCTAAATAGACATGCAGGCGCTCTTTGTTCCCTCTCTGTGTGTAGCTACGAAGTTGATAGTTTTTTCCGGTTAGTAGGACTTCGTTGCTGCCTAATGTCCAAGCTAGCTGCTTCAGGGACTCGCTCGGCGTCGAGCAAGCTCCCAATATTAATGCTATTTCGAATAATGATGCTAATTTCACTAAAGTTTTAAAATGGGTGAAAACCCTATGTGTGTTGTGTTTTTTAGCCATTTTCTGGGTGTTCAATACTTAGGGATGGTGATTTCCTTGATGCTTGGACTATGCTCTCCAATCTCCTATGTTTCAAGATCTCCTTGCTTATCTGGAGAGTGTTTGCGATATTTAGTCACTGTACGCTGTGGGCTATTTCATGGAAGGGCACAGGCACCAAATTTCTCTGAAATAGAATTTCTACAGAAAAATATTGAAGGGGAATAAAATGTCATTTCCACGGAGTTTCACCGCGGTTCGTCGGCTGCGGGCTGCGTTTGTTAGTCGTTTTTCTCGTAAACGGAATTTAGTTCAGATTGAATCATCAACAGAAAATCTATCGGAAAGTTTGGTTACTCCTCAATATCGCTTTCTGTCCTTATTCTCTCTCTTTGCAGCAGTTGCAGCAGTTGCAGCATTATTTGCATTTGCTGGTACTGCTCAGGCTAGTTTCTCTTATACGGCTTCACCTTCACAGAGTCCTGCTAATCCAGTAGAGACCGGAACCAAAGTAATTTATACCCTACAGGGAGTGGCCGATGGCAACGGTGTTACTAAGGTTGATATTTTTATAAATGTCGATGGCAGTAACCAGACTGCTTCCTTTGCCAGTGAGAATCCGAACTGTACATTCACTTCCCCGTTCTTTACTTGCCAAAGTCTTTCCCCTTTTAGTAATGAAGTTTATCGATTTAGCTGGGATGCTCCCGTCGGTACTTCAAATATAGAGTTCGAAGCTTTCTGTGAACACACTGATGAGTCCGATTGTACTGGTGGTACCACTTCAACTTCCACTCAAGCCGTTGATCCTTCACCTGGAGTTCTTGCCCTTAGTAGTCAGTCGCTTACTGTGAATGAAGGTAATGGTTCGTTTTCAGTTACAGTGACTCGTAGCGGCGGAGATGCTGGTTCAGCCTCGATTGATATTGCGACAGCTGATGGAACGGCAGTTGACGGTAGTGATTATTCAGCGACAAGTACAACCCTGACTTGGAATGATGGAGAATCTGGTTCAAAAAGTGTACAGGTGAACCTTATTGACGACAGTATCAGTGAGTCCGATGAAGGATTAGAGGTCAATCTTAGCAATGCTCAGGGAGCCACCCTCGGTAGCCCTGCTCAAGCGATAATTACTGTTGAGGATAATGATGCCCCTCCAGGAGAAATAAGAGTAGAAAATAGCCAATTGACGGTAAATGAAGATATTGGTAATGCAACGCTAACGGTTAGTCGTGTTAACGGCTCTGCTGGAACAGTATCCCTGACTATCACCGCTGTGAGCGGAGGAACGGCAACAAATAGTGTTGATTACCTGTTCTCAAGTGGAGTATTACAGTGGGCTGATGGAGAAGAGGGCTCCAAGAGCATTACTATTGGAATAGTTGATGATAATCAGGTGGAAGCCGACGAAACCATCCCGCTGCTGTTTGATGTTGCTGAATTCCAGATCTCTGATAGCAATGTCACTATGACCATCGTCGACAATGATTCCGTTCCCGGGACCATACAGTTTGTCAGTAGTGAAGCATCAGTGAATGAAGCTGCTGGAACCGTTTCAATTCAGGTCTCTCGTAGTGATGGAAGTACAGGGGCTGCTACTGTTAATGTATCGTCAGTAGCGGGTAGCGCCACTGCTGATGTCGACTATACATCCGTGAGTTCTCTGCTTTCCTGGGCAGACGGTGAGTCTGGTGAAAAAACGGTGGAGATTTCTGTTCTTGATGATTTGCTGATCGAAGGCAGTGAAACTATCAACTTGGAGTTGAGTGACGTTACCGGAGCAAGCCTTGGAACCCCCACAACAGCCACAGTGACCATTAGCGATGATGATGAAGTCAGTACTCTGCAGATCAGCAGTATCCCTGATAATGTTGCTGAGGGTGATGGTTCCTTCACTGTTTCCGTTAGTCGTGAGGGTGGCAGTGAAGGAGCTGCACAGGTTTCGATTACCACTGCCGGTAGCGCAGTAGCCGGATCGGATTACAGTACTGATACAACCTTACTTAGCTGGGCTGACGGTGAATCCGGTGTTAAAAATCTGGTTATTACACTGGTTGATGACTCTGAACTCGAAGGAGATGAAACCCTGGAGATTCAACTCAGTAATGTTCAAGGAGCCGATCTCGGATCTCCAGCATCGGGTACTATCTCCATTCTGGATAATGAAATTGATCTGGGTTCCGTTCAGTTTGACGCGGCTGCTGTAAGCGTCAATGAGAGCGATGGGACTGCGACTCTATCAGTGAATCGCACCGGCTCTTCGGGGGCTGCTTCGGTAGACGTTTCTGTCACGGGAGGTTCTGCGGCTGGCGGAGAGGATTATGATTTTTCCGGTACAACGCTAAGCTGGGCTAATGGTGAGTCGGGTAGTAAGAGCTTTACGGTTTCACTGACGAATGATGACAGCGCTGAAGAGAATGAAACCCTAACCCTAAACCTGTCGAATCCCAGTGATGGCTTGTCAGTGGGGGCTATCAGCAGTTCAACCCTGACCATACAGGATGATGATTCTGGCTTGAATCCGATTGAGGAAGCGATGAAAGGGATTGCTAATGGTGATCCTCAGCGAGAGGCCGTCGCACAGAGTATTGCGACGATCTGTCCACAGGGTGTTGCTGAAACTCAGCTGCAAAATGACTGTAATGCGTTAGTCGGTAGTGCACTGAGTGATGACGGCAATGTGAATGCC
>NZ_MIEQ01000023.1 GCF_001968815.1 Motiliproteus sp. MSK22-1
GCATCCACCGTGCACGCTTAGTCACTTGACCATATAACCCAAAACGGTGTTTGCGCACCGGCTTGATGTTATAGCGATCGCAGACTGTACGACACTGTCTTTCCACGGGTTAAGTGAAAAGACGTTTGTCAGCAGCTTCAACCGGAGTTGATTCTGCTAACACTTGCTCTTATCGTATTACGATAATAAGAGCTCGCCAGATATTATTTCGCTTGATCGAACTTCAAAAAATTGAACTTAAATTTCAACTTTACTTCAATCACAAATCCACATTGTTAAAGAGCGTGTTTTCCAAGCGTTTTACCGCTGTTTGTAAGAAAACAAAAGGTAAAGTCATCACGATGTCATTCGACACCCTCATTCTTTAGCTTTTGGTTTCTCAAGGTTCACCAGAGAATGGTGGAGCTAAGCGGGATCGAACCGCTGACCTCCTGCGTGCAAGGCAGGCGCTCTCCCAGCTGAGCTATAGCCCCAGTGCCTGATCTTTTTTCATCGGCCGTCGTTCGCTTCTACGCACGCCTGGTCCGCTGAAAAAACCTCTGCGCCCTGGCGTTTCCATCAATCAGTGCTGGAAACTTCGGAGTCAGTTTTTTACGCCAAATTTCGTGAATTAAGACATGAAAGCGCGAAGCATAGCCTGCTATGCAAGTACTTTCATAACGCCGAATCGCGTAATTTGGTGGGTCAGAGTGGACTTGAACCACCGACCTCACCCCTTTTTATCGATAAAGAGTGGGGTGCGATCTAACCAGCTGAGCTACTTCAATCATTCTATCGAATAATTGGTAGGCCTGAGTGGACTTGAACCACCGACCTCACCCTTATCAGGGGTGCGC
>NZ_MIEQ01000024.1 GCF_001968815.1 Motiliproteus sp. MSK22-1
GTTGGGCGGAAACGGTGGTCCAGTTCATGATTCCGTCAGCATTGAACATACCGGAGTCACCGGCTACCAGGGCGAAGAAGATAAACACCAGCAGAACGCCCGAGGCGGAGCCCAGCTCGGGACGATTGAGGAGCGTCCGGGTCAGAGAGACGCTGCGTAGGCGCTCATCGGTCGCTTTTGAGTCGTTGTCTAGTGTGGTTGTCGTAGACATGGTTAAAACCTCATTGTTTTTATTATCTGTAGCGTCTGATTTTAATTGTCAGAATCTGTTTGGCGGCAGTTAATCAGGAGCCATGCCTGCTCTTAATCAAGAGCCACTTAATCGGGAGTCATATCAGCTCTTGATCAGGAGTCACTTAATCAGAAGTCATGTCAGCTCTGATCACTCGATCCTCAATAAAACATCGGCTGGCTTCTGCGTTCTCTAGCGCACTGTTGTTGGCTTTAGGGTCGACATCTTGTTCAACGGTTACCCAGCCATCGTAACTAATGTCAATCAGGGTTGAGCGTATGGCATTGAAATTTACGCAACCATCGCCTAATGGGCAGAAAATTCCTTGCGCAATTGCACTGTAAAAATCAATGGAGTTGCTAACGACCTGATGGTGAATATCAGCTTTTATGTCTTTAAAGTGCAGGTATTCCACCCGGTCGGCATAGCTTCGGATCAATTCCGCCGGATCAATCCCAGCATATTGGCAGTGGCCGGTATCGACACAGAGCTTTACCTGTTCAGGATCCAGGTCCGCCATGGCACGGTCTATTTCATCCCGGTATTCGATATAGGTTCCGGTATGGGGGTGTAGTACAGGTGTTATGTTGTACTGTTGGCAGATCTTTGACAGCTCGGTGATGGTTAGCATCATCTCATCCCACTGACTGTTCGTCAGTCGGGTGGCGTTATCTGCTTGACCTGCCTGATCCGTGCGAGGTGAGGAAACATGGTCGATGACGACCATATATTTGGCGCCTTGGGGCGCAAGTACCCGGCATGTGGCCAGAGTGTAATCGAGAATTTCCTGACAGCGGCTGGAATCATGCAGATGTTTGAAGATAGTTCCTGCAATCAATTTCAAATCAAGCGGAGCCAGTGCGGCGCTTAACTCTTGTGTGTCCGTCGGCAGGTAACCCAGCGGGCCCAATTCTGTTGCTTTGTATCCAGACTTTGATATCTCCTTGATAACATGATGATAAGGAGGATTTTCTGGATTGTCGGCAAACTCTATGCCCCAGGAGCAGGGGGCGTTTGAGAGACGGATCATCATTTTTATTATTCCTGCTGTCAGTACAAATTATCTCAGATTTTTCTATACTAATGAAAACGATTTCAATAAGTCAATCGATAATTTGGCTGATTATTAGAGGATGTGCGAAGTAAATAGTCCATTTAAGTAATTTAATTGAAAACGTTTGCAAAAGTATTTGATGAATTTTATAGTATTTCAAATCCCGACAAGGGATGGGGATGTGGCGAACTCTGAATCGTCGTATAAAAAATAAGAAAGGTAAGCATCTATGAATACTGTTCGCCTGACGCTGTCGGAGGCTTTGGTTCGTTATCTGGCTGCGCAAAAAGTTGAAATTGATGGGTGTGTTGAATCCCTGTTTGGTTGTTCCTTCGCAATATTTGGTCACGGTAACGTGACTTGTCTCGGTCAGCAGCTAAAAAATATCGAAGAGCAGATCCCTACCTGGAGAGGGCAAAATGAGCAGTCTATGGCAATGGCCGCTGTTGCCTACGCTAAGGCAAATAAGCGACGTCGTATCGGTATTGCAACTACTTCTATCGGTCCCGGTGCAACTAATATGGTGACTGCTGCGGGGATTGCGCATACCAATCGTCTACCCTTGTTAATGATTTCCGGTGATACGTATCTAAGTCGGTTACCTGATCCGGTGCTGCAACAGACTGAGCATTTTTATAATCCGTCACTAACCGTAAATGATTCGTTTAAGTCTGTAACACGTTACTGGGATCGTGTTGTCCATCCGGCACAATTGCTCCATACCCTTCCGCAGGCGTTGGATACCATGCTCGACCCAGCCAGTTGTGGACCGGTATTTCTGGGACTTCCCCAGGACGTTCAAGGTATGGTTTTTGACTATCCCGAGGTATTTTTCGCCGAGACTGTTCATCGTATTCGTCGTCCAGAACCTGAAGAGCATGCTCTGAAGCACGCTGCTGACACTTTAAAGCAGGCGAAAAGGCCACTGATTATCAGTGGCGGTGGTGTTCATTACTCTTTGGCTTGTGAGGAGTTAAAGGAACTTGCAGAGGCGCACAATATTCCAGTTGTCGAAACTATTGCAGGACGAGCAACACTGCTGCAGGAGAACCCATTGAATGGTGGTCCTATTGGGGTAACCGGATCAGATTCCGCCAATAGTCTGGCCAGAGAAGCAGATGTGGTATTGGCCATCGGTACGCGGTTACAGGATTTTACTACCGGCTCCTGGTCGGTATTTCGCAACCCCGATTTAAAGATAATCAGCATCAATGTGGCCAGGTTTGATGCCATTAAACACCGCTCAATACCCGTTATTGGGGACGCCAAGGCTTCCTTGATCAAACTCAATAAGCTGCTGAGGTCCTGGCAAGGGCCTGATGAGTGGAGTCGCAAGACTCAGGTGTTAGCTGATATCTGGAAGAATCTCTGCGCTGGTCGTAGTGCTATAGCGGAAGGTGAAACCGCATCTTATGCTCAGGTGGTGGGCGCGGTTAATCGATTGATGGCCCCGGGTGATAGCGTCCTGACGGCTGCCGGTGGGCTACCGGCTGAGTTAAATATGAATTGGCAGAACAAACAACTGGGTAAGTTCGATATTGAATTTGGATTCTCCTGTATGGGGTATGAGATAGCCGGTGGCTGGGGCGCCAAGATAGCCAATCCAGACAATGATGTGGTGGTCCTGGTGGGTGATGGTTCTTACATGATACTCAATTCTGATATCTACAGCTCTGTGCTGAGTGGTCATAAGCTTATTGTAGTGGTTTGTGATAATGGCGGGTTCGCGGTCATTAATAAGCTGCAGAATAACACCGGCAACCAGTCCTTTAACAATCTGCTGGAAGATTGCCGACGTCCCGGTGAAGAAGTCCCTCGGGTGGACTTTGCTAAACATGCTGAAGCTCAGGGAGCACTCAGCGAAAAAATCGGTTCGATGGTGGAATTTGATGCGGCTTTCGGTCGCGCCAAGGCAGCGGATCGGAGCTATGTCATTGTTGTCGATGTTGATCCACATAAATGGTCAGAGTGTGATTGTTGGTGGCAGGTCGGTTTGCCAGCGGTTAGTCGTGATAAACGAACCGCTGAGGCAGTGGCTAATTTTGAAGAAGGTCGTGGATTTCAGCGTCCAGGTGTCTAGCGTATTTTTACAGGGCATTTTTGTGAGGTTTTAGTGATGTTTAATGAAGAGATTCGTTTGCAGCACCCCATTCGCTGGGCCATGGTGGGTGGCGGGCGTGGTAGTGAAATTGGTTATGCTCATCGAACGGCTGCGGCAAGAGATAACCAGTTTCAGTTGGTGGCAGGGGCTTTTGATATTGATCCTCAACGAGGGCGGGACTTTGGCAGTAACCTTGGATTGGATCCGCAGCGTTGTTATAACGACTATAAAGAACTCTTTGAGCAGGAAGCACAACGGCAGGACGGCATTCAGGCTGTTTCCATAGCCACTCCAAATGGTACTCATTATGCAATTACCAAGGCCGCGTTGAAGGCCGGGCTTCATGTGATCTGTGAGAAACCGATCACTTTCACCGTGGCTCAAGCGCAGGAGTTAAAAGAAATAGCCCGGAAGGGGAACAGGGTTCTGGGAGTGATGTATGGATACACCGGTTTTCCGATGATCCATCAGGCCCGGGAAATGATTCGGCAGGGAGATATTGGGGCTGTCCGGGTCATCAATATGCAGTTTGCCCATGGTTTTCATAATACCGAAGTTGAAAAAAACAGTCCTGGAGCTAAGTGGCGAATGAACCCGGAGGTTTCCGGATCAGCCTATGTGCTGGGAGATGTTGGCACTCATGTTTTCTATTTATCTCAGTTAATGGCAGGTCTTGAAGTGGATGAACTCTGTTGCAGCCGCCAGAGCTTCGTTAAATCCCGTGCGCCACTGGAAGATAACGCCCACGTACTGATGCATTACAGCAATGGTGCCGTTGGGACGCTCTGGGCCAGCGGTATCAATGCCGGTTCAATGCATCAACAGAAGATTCGCATTGTTGGTGAAACTGCCAGTATTGAGTGGTGGGATGAGTACCCCAATCAACTGCGGTATGAAGTCCAGGGGGAGCCGGTAGGTATTCTGGAGCGGGGTATGGATTATTTGTATCAGCAATCAGAAGGGGTTGGCAGTCATCGTATTGGTGGTGGCCATGCAGAGGGCTTCTTTGAATCCTGGGCTAACATCTATCACCGTTTTGGTATGGCTATGGATGCGGCGGACAGGGATGATCAGGCAACACTGGCCAATCTCTGGTATCCCGATGTAGATGCCGGGATTGAAGGGGTCCGGTTGCTGGAACGTTGCGTTGAATCTGCTGATAACGGCTGCAAATGGGTGAAGTTCTGATGTCAGGGTTAGTTATTCCAAAGCAACGCCGGATCGATGCTATCTGCCTTGGGCGGGCCGGTGTTGATCTTTATGCGCTGGAAGCTGATACCGATATGGTTGAAGTCAGCGGTTTTCAGAAACAGGTGGGAGGATCTCCGGCTAACATCGCAGTAGCGCTGGCCAAACTGGGTTGTAAAGCTGGAATTATCAGTTGTGTGTCCGATGACGGTCTGGGGCGCTACGTCAGGCATTATCTTGCGCAACAGGGTGTTGATCTGCAAGGAATGCAGGTCCTGGGGGCCGGTACTCGAACCAGTCTGGCGGTGACCGAGATGAAAGCCAGTGAATGTGAAGTGGTTATCTACCGGAATAACGCGGCAGATCTTTCACTGGACATCGGCCATATCGACAGAAGCTATATTGCGGACGCCAGAGCATTGGTGATCACCGGCACAGCATTGTCTTGCAGTCCTTCTCGTGAAGCATCCTTACAAGCGATCAGCTATGCGCGGGAATCAGGAACGCTGGTGGTACTGGATATCGATTATCGGGCTTACTCCTGGTCGTCGGTTGAAGAGTCGGCTGTCTACTGTCAGATGGCTGCTGCACAGGCTGATATTCTGATCGGTAACCGGGAAGAGTTCGATGTGCTTGAAAGCCTGGTTGATCCAGACAACCGGGATGATGATCGCAGTGCAGATCGCTTTCTGGCTGCTGCTACTCAGGTGGTGGTGATTAAAGCTGGTGAGTTAGGTTCTAAGGTATACACCCGCTGGGGTGAGCAGTTTTCTCAGGGGGTTTTTCCGGTGAAGATGAAAAAACCTTTTGGCTCTGGTGACTCCTTTGCCGGGGCTCTCCTTTATGCCTTGCTGAATGGTCTTGATCTGCAATCAGGGGTGAGGATGGGCTCCGCTGCGGCTGCTATTAATGTCAGCGGAGACAGCTGCACAGAGGCTATGCCAACGCTGCCAGAGCTGGAAACTTTTATTGCCCGGCATGAACAAGAAATGGCCCTGTGCTGACAGCAACCGGCTGAATTCGCCGCATCATCGATATTTTTCGTCCTCTGTCCTGGTGACTGTGGATGATGGAACCAGAGGATAAAAGCATGGGTAAACATATTCCTGCGTACCAAAATAATAACCAACCTGTTATCAACGTTAACGATGACACGGTACCACTGATCTATTTTAATCCGCTGGTGTTGAAGCAAGGCGAAAACCATAGTTACCAATTGAATGACTATGAGTCGGTTATAGTGATGGCTGCTGGCACCTGCACTATTGTTGTTGACGGAGAAACATTTGAACATATGGGGGAGCGAACCAGTGTATGGGATGGCAATGCCGCTGCAGTTTATGCTCCTGTCGGTGCTCAGGTGGAAGTCCGTTGTGAGTCTGAAGAGGCTGATGTGCTGGTAGCCGGTGGTCGTTACGAGGAAAAGCTGGCTCCTTTTGCCATTACCCCAGAAGAGAGCGACCAGGTCCAATACGGTAGTGATGACACCAAAACCCACCGTAAGATCAAGCATATTCTGGGTCAGAAAAACGCTGATAAGCGAGGGCGCTTATTGGTGAGCGAGTTATTTACGGTGGGTGCGGGTGGTTGGTCTGGTTTTCCGGCTCATAAACACGATACAGAGCGAGGTAGCGAAGAGACTCGTTATGAGGAGGTGTATCAATTTCGTTTTAACCCCGGGCAAGGGTTTGGAGCCCAGTTTCTTTATCAACATGAAGACGATATTGGTCCTGTTTATCATGTTAAGAATGGCAGTGTGATTGCCATTGATAAGGGCTACCACCCCTGTGTGGCGGCGCCGGGTTATGAGATGTATTACTTTACCATCATTGTCGGTGAACATTCTAAGTCGTTACGCCAGCACTTTGATCCTCATCATGAATATCAAGTGCATACGATTCCCGGTATCAAAGATATGGTGGCTAAATTTAAGTAAGGGTTGTTTCACCTCTAGTAGGGAATGTTTCTATGTTGGTAAATCTGAACGATCTGCTTCCTCAGGCGGCAGGTCAAACTTATGCGGTGCCTTGCTTTAATATATTTGGCTACGAAGATGCTCGTGCCATTGTTGAGGCTGCTGAAGAGTTACGTCAACCGGTGATTCTTGCCGCTAATAAAGACATGGCCGACTTCATGGGAGTAAAGCTTCTTGCTCGAATGTTGACCGGGTTGGCTGAAGACAGCTCAGCCAAGGTCTGTGTTCATCTCGATCACACCTATGATGAGGAGATCGTTTATCAGGCGATCCATTATGGGTTTTCCTCAGTGATGTTTGATGGTTCGCAACTTCCACTGGAAGAAAATATCCGCCGTACCCGACAAGTGGTGAATGTCGCAAAGGCGGTTGGTGTTTCAGTTGAAGGTGAGATCGGGTCGGTACCCTATGAAGAAGGGCGTGATCATATCAAGTCTATTCATACGGAACCTGAACAGGCGCGGCGCTACGGACAAGAAAGTGGCCTCGATGCGATGGCTATCGCAGTGGGTAATATTCATCGTCTGACGACGCCCACTTCGGTTATTGATTATCAGCGGCTGGAATGTATTGCGGATGTGGTGGGCGATATTCCATTGGTCATCCATGGTACGACGGGCATAAAAGAAGAAGATCTGTTGAGATTAAAGCAGACCAGAGTATCAAAATTTAATATCGGTACTTCACTACGTATGGCTATGGGTAACAATCTTCGTCGACTGATGAATGAAGAGCCCGATCAGTTTGATCGCCTTTATTTTATCAAGAAAGCGATGCCCTATGTTCGAGATGATGCCCTGAGAATACTAAAGCTACTGGGCTGACTCGCTGGGGGCCAATAGCTGTAACCGAAAACTATATTGTGTTTCTGAAGTAGGATTCAGAGGGGGTTCGTGGTGTTAATGACCACTGACCTTTTAGGCTGATTCCTCCCGCTCTGTTGGCGGCTGTTTGCAGCAGCCGCGGTTTTTCTTTTCAGTGTCGTAAGCCTCGCCTGAAAGCCTGAGGTCCCAGAGGATTGCTCAAGGGCGTCAACTAAATCCCTTTTCCGTTATTCTTTGAATATGCTCAAGGACTGTCTGTGTCAGACCCGCATCAACTGCTTGCTCTGCAGTCATTCCCAGCGGTTGAAGGATTTTATTCTGGTACCAGTAAAGTGCCGCATCAGAAGGGATGTTCATCTTCTTTTCTATCGCATTCAGTACTTCCGTTTTTTCACTCATTTCGTAATCTCTGCGTGGCCTGCCTCAGTTTATTTATGCTCTCAACTTTTGTTGTTATAAACTGTAGTACCGTCGAGATAATTTTCCTTGATTTTACAGGGAAAATTTCAGGGGCCTGGCAACGATGCAGGTTCCCTTGTTCAGAATATCGGTACTTGCTTCAGAATATAGGCACTTGCAGTCATCTCCGTAGTATTTTCCCTCAACGATAGGGTAGAGTTTGCATTTTGTCGCTTAGGGTAGAAATAGACTATGTCCATTCGGGTTAAATTCGAGATAGAAAAAGAAGTGAAGCACAGTGTTCGATATAAGGAAGTTGTCGAGGATGGTCGAGCGCCGGTTGTAGGGTCAATTTATGTTCAAAAATGGTTTGCAGGGGATGCTAAGGAACTGACAGTAACCATTGAGAAAGAATCTGATACTGCCCAGCCGTAAATGATTGCCCAAGGGCAGGGTGATTTTCTGCCGTTATAGCGCGGTAGTTTTGATACAATTGTCGATCAATCTGACAACTCCAATCGGACTTTTTTCTTTTAGATGAAAAAATCAGAAATAATTAATAAACGCAGCCTGGAGGATCAGGCTGCGGACTTGCTTCGTCAGGATATTACCAATGGTGATCTGACTCCGGGGACCCGACTGATCGAGACAGCGCTCGCAAAAGAATATGGGTTATCTCGGGGAACCATTCGTATTGCGCTACATCAACTGGGCTCGGAAGGGCTGGTTACTCAGGTTCCCTATGCGGGGTGGTCTGTTTCCAGTTTGGATGATCAGGATATCTGGGAACTCTATACCTTGCGAGCTACATTGGAAGGAATGGCTGCCCGGCTGGCTGCCGGAAAAATCTGTGATCAAGGTATCAGTCGGCTACAGCTCTCATTTCAACGGCTGTTAGCTCTTTGTCAAGGAGATGACTTGCAGGCGATAACCCGGGCAGACCTGGATCTTCACAGAACGATCATCGATTTATCGGGCCATAAGCGTTTGGCTCAGCAATATCGTTTGGTTGAAAACCAGTTTCTAGCCTATATAGCAGCCGCTAACCGTACCTTTGATCCGCATCTGGTTGGCAAAAGCCATCAGGCATTGGTAACGGCTATCTGCAACGGTGATGGTGAGTTGGCTGAAGAGGAAGCGGTTAAGAACATCACGGGTTTTGAGCAATTACAGGAAGAACTGACCCTCCATAGCTGATCCCATACAAAACACTGGAAGTGATCTGGGAGCTGATCTGCTTAGGTTTTAAGCTTGGTTCGTTTATCGCTGGTACGGACGGGTCGGCAGCTTAGCTGACCCGGTAGCGCTCAATGGTTTTCTGGTTGAGATTGATACCAAGACCTGGTGTTTCCGGCACGGATAACATTCCCTGTGGATCGATCTGCAGGTTCTCCTCGGTTAATTCCCAGCGTAACAAAGAGCTGGACGTGGAAAACTCCGCCCATTCTTCAGTTTCATGCTGTGCCAGGAAGTGTAGATTGCTGGCCAGGGTCAGATCGGTATTCCAACCGTGGGGGACCAGTCGGCAATCACGCTCTGTAGCCATTTCAGCAATCTTCTGGAGTCCGGTAAAGCCACCTACCCAGCTGATATCCGGCTGAGCAATCTGGATCTTCCCTTCATCAAACATTGATTCCCATTCGGCAGGGGCGGTCAGGCCTGTGTCACCAGCTCCAATGGCAATCCCGCAGTTACTGAGCCGTCGATGCTGATGGATGGCATCTAGAGGAAAAGGAGCCTCCAGCCAGTGTACATTGCAATCTCTGAGGGCTGGTAGTAGTGGTTCCAGTTCCTCATAGTGACTAAAGCTGGCAGTGGCATCCAGCATTAACTGCATGTCTGGACCGACATGTTTACGGGCTGCCTGCAGCAACTCAATAGCGAGATCAGTCTGCTCCCGCCAAAAGGGATCGATGGCAATTTTCAGCGCTTTAACCGGGTATGCGAGTCCGATGTCGATGGAGCGTCGCACTTCATCTGTTGTACATCCGAGCGGATAAATTGTGGTATAGGCTGGTAACTTTTTTCGTTGGACAGATCCCAGCAGTTGGTGTACCGGTTTACCTTCCAGTTTTCCAAGTATGTCCCAGAGAGCGATATCCACTCCGCTGATTGCATGCATAACCACACCACGACGGCCACAGTAGCTGGTTTGGTGGTACATCTTATGCCATAGTTGGCAAATATCAGTGGGGTCTTCACCCAGCAGAATGGACTTAAGACCCATTAGCGTATTGATCCGGGGTGGAGCTTCGACGATCGCTTTAATCACGGAGGGAAGACTATCCACTTCAGATGTTCCGGTGATTCCAGCATCAGTTGAGACCTGTACCAGACAACCGTTATTTGTCGGATCCAGATCGAGTTTTCGTCTGCCAGGTACTCTGAGTTCAATGACTTCAATATTGGTGATTTTCATTCGCTATCCACCGATCTGATATTGCCAGATCGCCTGTTTATCTATCTGCGACCAGTTCATTTCAATTCCGAGTCCGGCTCCAGCAGGGGCCTTAGCGATGCCATCTTCAGTACGAATCGGGGTCAGACAAAAGGCTTCATGGCTGGCTTGGGGAACGGGTTGCTCAAAGTAGGTTGCATTAGGAATGGACAGCATCAGATGCAGATTGGCAGCCTGTGTTGGGGTATAGCCCCAGGATTGCAGTTCCAGCGGTAAGTCATGGGTCTGGGCCAGCGCTGCGATTGTACGAGTAGCAGTGAAGCCTCCTGCGTAGGTAACATCTGTTCTTAGGGCATCCCAGGACCGTTGTTCTATTCCAAGGGTCATTAACCCGGGTGATAACAGTGTATTACCTGCTGGAAGTATCGGTACTCTGGTGTGTCGACGTAGCTCCGCGTAACCCGCGAGGTCTGTATCGACCATGGGGGCTTCGAGCCAGATACAATTCATCCGCTCCAGTCTTTTGGCAATCACCAGGGCATCCTGCCGGCTATAGCGTTCTTCCAGATCGATCATAAAGGCCAGATCATGACCAAATGTTCTGTCAATGGTGTCCAGCAGCGCCAAGTCTTGATCCAGATCGCACCAGACATGAAACTTTACGGTATTAAAGCCCTGCTGTTGTAAGTTATGGACAAAGTCTACATAGGCTGTCGTAGTATCCAGAAACGGGGTGCTTGCATAGGAACGGATATGATCCCGGCTACCTCCAAGTAACTGGTAAAGAGGCAGATCCATGGCTTTGGCTTTCAGGTCCCATAATGCGATATCTATGGCCGATTGAGGCTTAGGTGTCATACTGTTGTAGCGTGTCATTAAATGGCCCCAGATTGCGTCAGTGTCCCAGGCGTTAACACCGATCAAATCCGCTAGTAAAGGCTTCAGTGCTGCGCCCGGAGCCTCGTCGAAACAGTGCTCCGAATAGGTGGTGATTCCAGCCATGCCCTCCAGTCCGCAGCGAGTTTTCAGTCGAAGCAGGGTCAGGGTTTCATAGACCTCGCCCATATCTGCTGCCAGCCGGCAGCGAGTTACGTCAGGGCCAACGACGAATAACTCAGCGCTATTGATTACAAGTTCTTTCATCAACAGATTCCACTCTTTATAGATGTCTGAATGAGTTTTGGACGACAATCTTTGTTGCATCAGACTGCCGTCCTGGCAGGCCTACTGAGCAGTGGCTACAGAGGAGGCAGTCAGGGTGGGTGGAGTTTCACTGCTGGAGGTTCCAACAGCAGGAATTCCATGGCGTTCGTCATGATGTAACCAGCGAACAAGTGATATAGCCATAATTGTTGTGATAAACAGTTGCGGTAGGGCCAGTGTAATCGCTGCTGTCTGCAATGCTTTTAAACCTCCGACAAACATCAGGCTCAATGGCAAACCGGCCAAAGCAAAAGCCCAGAATAATCGTTGCCAGCGAGCTGGATGCTCATCTTCCTGAAGTTCGGTGGTGGCGACTGCGGCCATGGTGTAGGCAGCAGAGTCAAATTGAGTTGCCAGAAAGATAAGAGCCAGGATACAGAACAGTGGCAATACGATGGTGGATAACGGCAAAGAGTTAATCACCGCGATGATTGCTGCGGGCGCTCCATTGTCGTTGAGCAGGCTGGTGACCGATAGAATATCGTTCAGCTCCAGGTGCATGGCATAGTTGCCTAACGCACCGAAGTAGGCCCAGCAACCCAGACTGCCAAAAACCAGCATACCAGTGATGACTTGACGGATGGTGCGACCACGAGAGATCTTGGCTACAAATAACCCCATAAAAGGTCCGTAAGCGATCCACCAGGCCCAGTAAAAGATAGTCCAACCCTCAGGAAAACCGGAATTGGTAATGGGATCAGTCCAGAAGTTCATCTGGATAAAGTTCTGGAACATCAATCCAAGACCGTTGGTGGTGGTTTTAAGAATAAATAAGGTAGGACCTGCCACGACAATGAAAACAAGCAGTGCAATCGCCAGCCAGACGTTGATATCGCTTAGGATTTTGATGCCTTTTTTCAGGCCGGAATAGGCACTGATTCCGAAGATGACGGTGCACAGAAGCATGACAAAAATGCTCAGACCAAACGAGTTCTCAATACTGAATACTTCACTGAGACCGGCAGCAACCATCGGAGTACCCAAACCAAGGCTGGTTCCGACACCTCCCAGCAGACCGAACATAAAAAGAATATCAATCACTCGACCCAGCGGGCCGCGGGCGTGTTTTCCCAATACGCCTTCGCAGGCCGCGCTTAACTTAAGGGTTGGCTGTTTGCGTACATGGTAGAGATAGGCCAGGGGGATGGCAGGTACACCATAAAAGGCCCAGGCAGTAATACCCCAATGGAACATGCCATAAGTTGCGGCCCATTCGGCAGCTTTATCTGAGTTGGCTTCCAGGCCCAGAGGAGGGGATTGCAGGTAATAGGCCCACTCGATGGTGCCCCAATAAAGAATACCGGAACCGATTCCTGCGCAAAACAGCATACCTGCCCAACTAAAGGAGGTGAACTCTTGCTGGTCTTCCGGGCTTCCCAGCTTTACTGCTCCGAATCGGCTCATAGCCAGCCATAGCAGCAGGCCGACAGCGGCAATACCTCCCCAAAGATAAAGTATGCCAAACTTTGAAGTCATCACTCCAAATGCGGCGTTTATAAAATCATTCGCCTGCTCTTGCATAACCAGCAATGGAACACAGATGCCGAGAAGAACCACTAGTGTGGCGCTAAAGGTCGGCCAATCAGTACGGACGCCCATTGTATATACCTCTTTTTTTGTTTTATTCGGTGGCGATCTGAAAAGCTGTGTATTCATCATCGCCTTCGATGGGATCTCATTCAGAGATTCTGAACTTTAGCATGTTTTTGTAGATTGTCCAACAATCATCAATTTTGCGTGAATTTGCTACTTTCATCAGGAGGCTTCATTTGGCGACTGCTGATCAGCAAGGTCTTGAACAGGTGTCAGCAGTGATAATGGATATTCTTCCGGCAGCAGACTGATCAAAGCGCTGTCTTTTCAGTGTGCAATTGTCGGATTGAAAACGGGCAAATAGCTGGAGATACAACTACGCTGATTGTAGGTACATTTGTGGATACCGGTAGTTCAGGAAACTGAAAACAAACAGTTAGACCACGGAAGGTCCCGAAGGGCGGGTTTTATCGTGGTTGTCCGCTCGATTTTTTATGCTGGCTAAATTACAGGAAAGGACCTGTCATGTTGCTGAGGCTGGATTGACCTGGCTGGCATTCTGTTGCCAGCCAGGAAGATAGTGCACTGAAATATGTTGGTTCTCTAATCAATGAGGAAGCCTGGTACTGATTGGCAACTCTATGGAGTCGGAGGAAGGGGATATGATGCTGACCTGTTTCAGGCGCTCAATGCGTACTTGGTTAGTAACTTTACTGTTTGGAATCTCTTATGTTAATCCGGCGAATTCTGCGTCGGAGTGGGTCTATACCGTTAGTGATGGTGATACATTATGGACTCTTAGTGCGACCTACCTGAATAAGCTTAGTTACTGGAAACAATTACAGAAAATCAATGGCATCAAGAATCCGAATATGATCAAACCGGGTACGAGGTTACGTATCCCTTTGGCTTGGATTCGGGTGGAACCGGCCCCTGCTGTTATTACCGCTGTGATCGGGGAGGTACGATTACTTCAATCGGGCGCTGATCAATATTTTCCGGTAGCTGCCAATACGCTGCTTCATCTGGGGGATCGTCTGGAAACCGGTGACTCGACGACTGTTACAATACGCTTTGCCGATGGGACGACGGTTACTGTTCACGAGAAAAGCCAGGTCTCTTTGGATCACCTCAATGTCTATGGCGACACCGGAATGGTGGATTCGCGTCTGCGTTTGCAGCAGGGCCGTATTGATACCAAAGCCAAACGGGCCAGCGGCCCGGGAAGCCGCTTTGAAATTCACACTCCGTCGGCCATCAGTGCAGTGCGGGGCACCGTTTATCGGACCGCTGCCGATAACAGTGCGACATCCAGAGTCGAAGTTATCGGGGGGCAGGTCAGTGTATCTGCTGGAGCGAAACGAGAACTGATCTCTGCCGGTTTTGGCACTGTTGTAGAGCGGGGAAAGGCTCCCTTACAGCCTCAGAAACTGCTGCAATCGCCGGTCATTGATGCAGTACCCGATAAGTTAGAGCGTATTTCCTGGCCCATTACCTGGCAGGCTAACCCTCTTGCAAAAGGGTATCGTGTGGAGGTTTCGGCTGAAAGTACATTTGATACCCTGCTTTGGCAGCGAGCCAGCTCTTCGAACCGAATCCAATTTCCAGACCTTCCCGATGGACATTATTTCCTGCGACTGAGAGCGATTGATCAGTTGGGGCTTGAAGGGTTGAATGCTCAGCGGACAATTCATCTGGATGCTCATCCGGAACCTCCGGTCCCTCTTCAGCCTGCCGATGGTGAAGTGATACGCGGAACTGTTCCTGAATTACGCTGGACTGCCGTTACCGGAGCGCATCGCTATCGATTGCAGGTTGCTTCTGATCTGCGGTTTGAGCAGCTGTTAATAGATGATGACAGCCTGGATAGGACAACATTGCAATCTCAGGATACGGCCCGGGTCGGAACCTATTTTTGGCGACTTGCTACTATTGCTGAGGATGGCGAGCAAGGACCCTTTGCGCCTTTCCGAACAGTCGTGGTGAAACCGGTTCCGGTTAAACCAGAGCCTGAACTCAGTGTTAACAGCGATTCGGTACTGGCGTCCTGGAGTAAAGGAGGACCGGGGCAAACTTACCAGGTTCAGGTAGCCTCGAACGAGGAATTTGATCCGTTGTTGCAGGATGAAACTGTTTCCGAGCCTCGCATATGGCTCGAACGGGAATACAGTAATCTACGTTTTATGCGTATCCGTGCTATAGAGCCCGATGGTTATCAGGGCCCCTGGGGAACCCGTCAGCGTATTTATCCACCCCCCGATAAAGGCTGGCTGTTTGTCGTCGTTCCAGGAATTTTTGGCTTGCTGTTTTAGTCATGTTCATCGACTGGATACATCGTTTTTCAGGCCCGCTGATCTGGGGCGCCATATCAATTGTTGTGGCACTGACGTTGGGTTCTCTGGGGCTTTTTAATCGACTGAACCTGATATTTTATGATTCTCTTATGGCATTTCAGTCTCACTCAGTCGATGAAGTGGTGATTGTTTCAGTTGACGAAAAGAGCTTGTCGGAACTGGGGCGCTGGCCCTGGTCCCGCAGAGTTCATGCTGTAATGCTGGATGTGCTAACGCAAAGTGACGTGGCTGCTGTGGGTTTTGATATTCTTTTTCTGGAAGAAGAGAAAACTGATCCTGAAGCTGATGCAATGCTCGCGGACGCTATTCAGCGTAATGGCAAAGTCGTATTGGCTGTTGCCCCAAAGGCAACCGCAGTCGAGCATGATATACAGGAATCATTGCCCCTGCCGCTGTTAGCTGAATCGGCCGCTGCTCTGGGTCATGTCGATTTTGAGCTGGATGAGGATGGTGTTGGCCGCAGCCTGTTCCTTAATGCAGGGTTAGGTGATGCGCGTTGGCCTGCAATGGCTTTGGCATTGGTGCGTCTGGCTCGTCCAGAACTGTCAAATAAAAGTTCAGTTGATTTTATTGGTATGGAGGACGCAGCAGAGTCTCTGGTTCAACGCCCCCATGGCTGGGTGCGTAGTGATCCATTGCTGATTCAGTTTGCGGGGCCTCCGGGGCATTTTCAACATATATCCTTCGTCGATGTATTGCTGCAACGGCTTGATCCTGAGGTATTCCGGGATCGGATTGTATTAGTGGGTTCCACAGCTACCGGACTGGGTGATGCGCTCTCAACTCCTTCAACCGGTTCTCACGTGCGTATGCATGGTGTTGAGGTCAACGCTAATGCAGTCGATACAATTCTTTCTGGTGCAGGAATAACGACACTGGACAAGTATCAGCAAACCTTTCTGACAGTCGTACTTATTCTGAGTGCTGCTCTGTTTATTTTTCTTCCACCGGCAAGATTTGCTCCTTTTGGTCTACTTGTTTCCCTTGCCGTTGCCATTGTCACCTCCGTATTGATGTTTACTTTCTGGCATCTCTGGTTTCCACCAGTTACCGTCCTGGTTGTTCTGGTATTCAGCTATTTTTGCGGTGTCTGGTTCAACTTACAGTCTTCTACCCGTTCAACCCATCAACTGAGTGAGCAACTGAAACAGCATGAACAGTGTGATCCGGTTACGAAACTTCCAAATCGGACGATGTTTCATCAATTAGTTCAGGAGGCAATCCGTGCAGGCCGAGGAAAAGGTCATACACTCGGCGTGATGGTCATTCATGTGGGACGTCTTAAAACAGTTAATGATCGTCTGGGCTTTGCCTGCGGTGACCGACTCCTGCAAATGGTAGCTGAACGTATTAAGCATATTGCAGGGGCTGACAGCCAGGTTGCGCGTTTAAGCGGTGGAGAGTTTGGTGTTCTGGTTGAACGGCATCGTACTTCTACATCGATGAAACCGTTGGGAAAGCAATTAGTGCAATTGTTACAGCGTCCTTTTTTGATCGAAGAATCACAGTTCTTAATACCTCCCAGTATCGGTGTGACTCTCTGCTCTTCGGACAGCGAGGATGCTGAGTCTTTGGTCAGTAATGCTTATTCAGCGATGAGACAGGCTAAAGAGGACCGCCATAACCGGTTACAGTTTTACTCTGCCAACCTTCGCAGGGAAACTTTAAAGCGCTATGATTTGGAGCAGGCGCTGGGTCAGGCCCTTGGCAATAATGAACTGGAAGTCTATTACCAGCCACAAGTGCTGGCAGAGCAGGGTCAGGTGGTTGGAGTAGAGGCACTGCTTCGCTGGAAGAATAGTCGACTTGGGGCTATTTGCCCTGACGAATTTATTCCGGTTGCCGAGGCAACCGGGCTTATTATACCTATCGGAAACTGGGTACTGGAACAGGCTTGTATTCAGGGGCAGCAATGGCGAGATCAGAAAATCGGTTCAATCAGAATGGCTGTAAACCTGTCAGCAGTTCAGTTTGTTGATCCGCACCTGGTAGAGAATGTCAGGCAGATCCTGAATTCTACCGCGCTGCCACCCTCGCTACTGGAGCTTGAAGTGACAGAGGGCTCATTGATAGGGGATTTGGATATCGCAACGGATACGCTTGCTGCGCTGAAAAAAATGGGGGTAGGGTTATCCATCGATGATTTTGGTACAGGGTATTCATCTTTAAGTTATATCAAACGATTGCCGATAGACCGTATTAAAATAGACCGCTCATTTGTACGTGATATTGGTACCAGTGAGGAGTCATCTGATATCACATTGGCAATTATAGAAATGGCTCACAAACTGAAACTAAAGGTCGTTGCCGAAGGGGTGGAAACCCAGAAACAGCAGAACTTCTTAAGTGATCATGACTGTGAAGAGCTGCAGGGGTATTACTTTGGTCGGCCCGTTCCAGCCAGCGAGTTGACCTCTTTGCTGGAACGGAGTAACGGCTTTTCCAAAGGCTAAAGCCCCGCAGTCGCTTTCGGGGCTGGGGCCCGCTTCGACTATCACCATCCCGATCCGATTTGAAAGTCGTTTTTAGCGGGTCGAGGCTGAGTTTGACAGCTTGAAGGTTTGGGATAAATCATGCAGGCCTGAAGCGAGCAAAGCTTGTTCATTGGCGGCCAGGGATATTTGCTGGCCTCCTTCTGTCGTTTCGTCTGAAAGATCGTTAATGCTGCGAATATTTTGAGCAATTTCATTTGTTACCGCAACCTGCTCCTCTGCTGCCGCAGCGATTTGTTGGCTCATTCCTTTGATTGAAGATACTGCAGATTGAATTTCGCTAAGCTTCTCTTCCATATCATGGGCTTTCTGAGCTGTACTGGTTGCTGTTGATGTGCAATTGTTGATAGCTGTTGATACCAGCCCGGAATCATCCTGGAATTTGCTGATCAGAGTTTCTATTTCCGTGGTGGATTCCTGAGTCCGTTGTGCCAGAGAACGAACTTCGTCGGCGACTACTGCAAACCCTCGGCCCTGATCTCCCGCTCTTGCGGCTTCAATGGCCGCATTAAGGGCGAGAAGATTGGTTTGTTCCGCGACGCTTTTGATCACATCAACAACAGCAAAGATATTGTTGCTACTTACATTAAGCTCCGAAATTCGTTGATTGGCGTGGTTCATTTCTTTAACCAGAGTGTCAATTTTATCAATTGTATTTGCTACGATTTCAACGCCATCTTCGGTTACCTTATCAACATGATTAGCGGCATCTGCTGTGGCTGAAGTACTGCTGGCCACTTCTTGCACTGTCGCTGTCATCTCTTCCATTGCGGTGGCTACCATTGTTGTTTCAGCACGCTGGCTTTCGAGATTTCTGTGGTTATTATCCACCGATGATGAGGTTTCTTCGGAAATCGTAGCCAGCTGGTCACTCTTGCTGCCAATTTCCTGAATGATTCCTTCGAAAATACAGATCATGCTATTAAATTGTTCCGCAATTTTCCCCAGCTCATCCTGAGATAGCACCTCTGCACGTGCTGACAGCAGCCTCTCTTCTGAGGCCTCCATCATCGATTTGCTGAGACTGTTCAGTTGACGAGTGAGTCCGCGCACCAGGGCGAATCCAAATGTAATAACGATAAGTATCAACACCAGGACGCTGGTTCCATTCACTATCACTGCCTGGTTTGCATTGCTGTATCGTCGGGCAGTCAGCGAAAGCACATCTTCGGTTAACTGATCTTCCACCCGTTTGAGTTGGTTTATCCGTCCCGTTGACTGATCAAACCAAGTGCTACTGTCGATACCAAACTGCCCAGTGGATGATTTCTCCAACGCTTTAGCACGCATGTTATAGGTATTTATCACAGACTGATCGTTCATGCTGGTATTAAAAAACTGCAGGTGTTCTGATGATGCTGACTTGCTGAATGTATCAAAATAAGTGTCTTGTTCAGTGACCAGCTCGATAAAGTGCTTGTAGGTCTGCTGATTAAACTGATCCATATTAAAGACTGTGCTGAGCACTGCCCGTTCGATACCGGCCCGTTCCTTTCCTTGCAGAAAGTTGTAATAACTCTGAAGCTGATTGGCCGTTAGTCCATCTTCAGATAGCTGAGCGATAACAGCTGTCACCGATAGCAACCGGGTATTGAGGGCAGTGTAATAATCGATGGCATCTTTAGCTGAGATGTTTTGGTTATTAACTTGCTGGCGAATATTTTTGAGTTTATTAAGCTCAGAGCGAATGTTCTTTAGTTGGTTATTGACCTGAGGGTGCTCAACAGAATTTTCCAGACTACCAAGAAAGTTTTCTCTGTCGGTCAGTGCACTGTCAGTGTGCAGCTGTTGGCCCTTCAGCAGGTCACCAAATGTTGCACCCCTGGAGTTTAAGAAGCCGGCAGTAGCGCCACGTTCTTTCTGCAGTTCGTGAACCAAGCCATTGTTATAAGAGGAAATCGATACAAGCTGCTGAATATCGGCAGAACTGCTTCTGACTTCAGTCAGGTTCAGCATGTTCAGGCCTGCAAAGTAGAGCAATCCGAGCAACGCTGGCAACACCAGTAAAATCAGCTTAAAACGAAAGGACAGATCTTTAATGATACTCATAGCGGCTACTCCATTTAAGTCGTTCATACAGGCCGTCCTTGAAATACAGCCCTATGGTACTGAGTTGCATATAGTGTAGGCGTTTGCAGCAACGCCTAAACCGACAGTCTACTTGCTCCAAAAGGAATTCTTGAATGCTCAACGGCAGCTGATACCTGCCAATTGTGCTCAGGCATAAAACAGTATAGGTCTAGTTTTTCGAATAGGAGACATCGCTGTTTGATTTAGCCGAGAGGATTTATAGAATTATATGACTATCCTCAATAAGTGAATGATCTAAGGTTTCCGACAGCGCTCGAAAGAAGTAGCAACTGACCGCGAACTGGGCTTAGGCGCCAGTGTAAATTAATACAGCGGGTAGTTATATACATCGAGTATGTGATATTAGTCAATATTTGACTAAAGAACTAGATCTACAAAGATTATCAATCAGGAGAGCACCAATGATCCAGTTAGGAGAAAAAATCCCCAGCACAGCAATCACTTGTGTGGTTGGAGATGATCAGACTATTGTAAAAGCTGACGAATACTTTGCCGGAAAAAGGGTCGTATTATTTGCTGTGCCTGGTGCATTTACTCCGACCTGCTCTGCATCCCACCTGCCAGGATATGTTGTCCTGGCGGATAAGATTCGGGACAAAGGTATTGATCTCATCGCCTGTGTTTCTGTTAATGATGCTTTTGTCATGCGAGCCTGGGGTAATGCTCAGAATGCAGAAGCCATTACGATGCTGGCAGATGGCGGAGGAGTCTTTACCAAAGCCCTGGGGCTTGAAATGAACACTGGAGATTTTGGTGGTTTAAGGTCTCAGCGTTATGCAATGTTGATTGAAGATGGAGTGGTGAAGGTGCTGAATGTGGAAGAACCTAAAGCTTTTGCTGTAAGTGATGCGGAAACCATGCTGGCAGCCTTATAAGCTGGCTGCTCTGCTATTTGTCCGTTGGTTATGTGGCCGTTGATTATTTTTATGGCGGTCTTTTTATGGCCGGTCACTGTGTAGCTAGCGTTTACAGTAGCTCATATTGTAGTAAAAAAGGGGTCTGTATCAGGCCCCTTTTCATGCTATCGATGATCAGAATAACCATCAAAAACGAATGTCAGATAGTCAGGTTTTATCTGGATAGTGCCAGATAGAGAGGAATTCCGTCACGATCAATAAGTAACAGGATACGACGGTATCGACTATTGGTGATTTGCTTCAGCTGCTGAAGGTTGTTAATGGGTATTCGGTTGACCGAAATGACACGATCACCTTCTTGGAATCCCGCCTTAGCTGCGCGACTGCCAGGTTTGACCTCTGCTATAACGACACCTTCCGGGCTGTTGGCTAAACGGGCTCCGACAAGTTGTTGATGCAGTTTTTCGCCGTCTTCGAGCTGGGAAGCCAATGCTTCCATTTGTGCGAATATTGTTAATCTGCTTCCGTCACGGAGTAGCTGTAGTTGAACGGCGTCTCCCACTGAAAGTACACCCAAACGGGAGCGCAGTTGCGCTGTTTGTTTCACTCGTTTGTTATTGATACGAAGAACAATATCGCCTGCTTTGTCGGCAGCAGAATCTGGAACAACCTGAGTAATCAGTACCCCCTTTTGGTTGGCTTTGAGGTTAAATGCAGCTGAAAGTTCGGGGGTTAAATCCTGCATGACGATCCCCAGTAGCCCTCGCTTTACCTGGCCATCTTTTTTCAGATGGTTGGTGATGGTCTGAGCCATGTTGCTGGGGATGGCAAATCCGATACCAACGTTTCCACCGCCTGGGGCAATAATTGCGGTATTGATACCTATCAGCTCACCACGGAGGTTTACCAGCGCTCCTCCGGAGTTTCCCGGATTGATAGAGGCATCTGTTTGAATGAAGTTTTCAAACCCTTCTATTCCCAAACCGGAGCGGCCCAAGGCGCTGACAATCCCTGTGGTAACTGTTTGACCAAGGCCAAATGGATTACCGATGGCAATAACAAAATCACCGACTTCCATTTGATCCGAATTGGCCAGCGGTAAGGCTTTAAGGTTGTCCGCCTTTATCTTCAGTAACGCAAGGTCGACTTCCGGATCGCTGCCGATCAGTGTTGCCTGAAACTGACGTTCATCTGTTAAAGATATATGGATTTCATCCGCATTTTTTATAACGTGGTGATTAGTGATAACCAGTCCATTTTTCGCATCAATAATAACTCCCGACCCGGCGCTTTGGGTCTGCTGCTGACGCTGTTGCTGAGGTATGTTAAAAAAACGTCTGAAAAACGGGTCCTGGAGCAGTGGATTGCTGATTCTCTGAGTGGTGAATGTGGATATATTGACAACGGCAGGTGTAACTTTCTTCAGCAATGGTGCTAATGAGGGAAGCTCTCTACCTTGAGCATCTGCGAGGGGGAGGGCTGCTTGACTGAGGATCGGATTGAATAAAAGCGGTAAAACCAATAGCAGGATACGAATCAGGCCCATTAACTAATCTCCCAATGCTGTGGACTTAATAAGCTTAAAGAGGCTTTGAGTTCAACCTAACGGGTAGGTTCCGTGATAATGATCCATTTAGAAGGTGTAAACAAACCAGGCAACTCAGGGAATTAAGCTGCCTGGCCAGATTCTATAGGTAGAACAGATCTACCTGTTATAACGAAAGAGACACAGCAACTTGCTAACTATCGAGCAGGGTTGTTCCGTTGCTGATTTCGATCTTGCGTGGCTTCATTGCTTCTGGGATTTCTCTTTCCAGATCAACGTGGAGTAAGCCGTTTTCAATAGACGCGCTAACAACACGAACATAATCAGCTAATTGGAAGCGACGTTCGAATCCCCGTTCAGCAATACCCTGATATAAAAACTGGCGCTTGTCGCTGCCACTGGGCTTATTACCCTTAATCACGAGAGTGTTGGCCTGGCTTTGAATGTCCAGGTCTGCATCGGCAAAACCTGCAACAGCCATCGTTATACGGTATTTGTTTTCGTTCAGCAGCTCTATGTTATAAGGAGGGTATCCGTTCTGGCTGTTACTGTTAGAAGCATTCTCAATGAGACTGGCCAGACGATCGAAACCAATGGATGAACGGTATAGTGGGGCGAAATCAATATGCATAATCATATCCTCTTCGAGCAATATGTGGTTAATGCCCTTCAAGTGAACGGACATAGTAAATAAAACGTTGTTTACGACTAACTTAGTGGCCCCTAACGGCGACCGCTTTTTACTATATGGGGATCGTTGGCAGGGATCCAAGCCCTGGGTGCCATATTCTTCGGTATTTTTTTATCCTTCGTTTTTGTTATTGGAGCCCCAGAGCCCCTTCGTAAATCAATTTTATTCCAGTCACAAATAGCAGGCTGTAGCAAAGCAGATAGAACCAGAATTCATTGATTCGATGGTGTAAATAGATGCCTAAATAAACACCAACTGGCGCTAATCCAATCAGCGCCAGAGAGGTCGTTAAATTGCTGTAATTTAGCAATCCGAGCATTGTGTAAGGTATGAGTTTGACATAATTGACCACCGTGAAGAAAACAACCGTTGTGCCTACAAACAATGTTTTGTTGAGCTTCTGGGGTAGCAGGTAGATATTGATCGGGGGGCCTCCGGCATGCACGCTGAAACTGGTGAATCCCGCCAGCATCCCCCAGAAGCCGCCAGTGACTGGATCTGGAGTTGTGATTTTTTCAGGTACTTTTCGTATTTTTCTGTACCAGTAGTTGATGGTAAAGCCTGCTGCGATCATACCAACCATTAGTTTGATATGGGCTTCCGACAGATACTGGTAGGTTAGCGCCGCGAAGGTAATACCCAGAATCGCGGCGGGTAGAACTATCTTGAGATTGGTTTTGTCGTAACTGCCCCGAAAGCTCCACATACCCACCAGATCCATGACACAAAGGATTGGTAGCATAATAGCGGCCGCTTGAAATGGGTGGATGACCAGGGCCATGATTGGCACAGCAAGAATGCCTAAGCCCCCTCCCATTCCTCCTTTGGATATGCCAACGATAAGCACAGCGGGAATGGCAGCCAGATAAAAATAGGGGTCATCAATCAAACTGATAATACTCCGGTAAGATACAGGCAGCTTAACAAACAGCCCGGTTTGATTCGGGTATGAAAATTGCCGCCTAGGTTACCTGAGTTTTCGTCTAAAAACTTATAGGATGATCCCCCCGCTGTGAATAGTACGATAAACTAGGCGGATTCCGGGAATCTGTTGGCTGGTGTACAGGGTATCGTCCTGGTAACTGTCTAAATATTAGTAATAAATACAGAGTGAGTAAAAAACTAATGGAGCGTTCGACACCTAATCTTGGCGCAGCACTAAAACAGGAGCGTAAGCAGCAGGGTTATAATTTGGCTCAGCTGTCGGAACAGTGTGGTGTCTCCCGTTCAATGCTCTCCGAGATTGAGCGGGGAAATGCTAACCCTACTTTTACTACTTTGTGGAACATTACTCAGGCATTGGGGGTTTCCATCGATGAACTGGCAAGCCGATGTGACAATCGACCTTTAGAGTTCATTGAGTATCTCAGTGGCCAGCAAACCCCGAAAATGGTCAGTGATGATGGGGGGTGTCAGCTCAGGGCTCTGAATCCGTTATCCACCGCAACTCAGTTTGAATGGTATGAACTGGTTTTCGAGCCTGGTGGAGCATTACACTCAGAGCCTCATGCAATGGGAACGGTAGAGCACCTGTCATTAGTAGAAGGGGAGTTGAAAGTTCGCCTGAATAAGGATCTGGAACAAACCATTGAAGACCTGGGGACCTTGCGGTATCCCGCCGATGTGAGTCACAGTATTATCAATGACGGGAATTGTCCTGCCCGCGCATTTCTGGTTCTGCAAAGAGATAACTAGTCAGGGTACCCATGAACAAGTTTATTCGGCTTTTGGTTACGTCATGGTTTTTCTGATGATCGCGCTATTTACAGGGAAAGGCCTGCCTTAACGCTTGGACGGTGAGTACCGATTCGTTCTGAAACAGTCGTTCTGGATGGCTTTCAAGATAACTGACGACTAACTGTGCTGTTTCTGTATGACCCAGGTGTTTTCCTTCCAGACAGAAATAAGCATTTTTCTTGTCCTTATCCTCATACATTCGATTAGTCTCCCGTACCCCTTGCAATAAACCGAGACAATAGGCCATTTCTGCTTTGCGATTGAATTTTTCAGGAGCTTTGGAGAATGCAACGGCGGCTTGGCATCGCTGTAATAAATAGGTGCCGTCGGCATGGGTGCTAAAAGGGATAAAACACAGGACAGCAACGAATATACTACGGGCCAGAGGTGTCATTTTTTGTTTTCCCATTCCAATTTGATAAATCTTCCCTCAGTATTACCGATCCTGTTTGTTTCCAGGGAATATAGTTCAGAATTAGCTACACTATCTTCAGCTGTCAACTATCTGCGCAAGTCTTTAATTGCCAGTACATTACTTGTTGGGAATACAGCATGGCTAAAATAGCGTTGATTTACCTCCTTGATTCATCTAAAGCCAAACTGCCAGAACATTTCGGAATGAAAATGGCAGTCGAAAAATTTGTTCATACCTATGATTCGGTTCTAAAGGATTGCGCTCTTTCTAAACTTGCCTATACGGATTCTACCGCGTATTGCTTACGTTTCTTTAAAAAACCTTTTAATACTGAACTGGTCATCGTAGTGAAAGATCTTGATCATCAGGGCCGTAGCAATCTGTCTGAAACTTGCCGTCAGCAAGCAGCTGAAATTTTAGAAGTAACCAACGACAGTCTTTTCTTCCACCCTGACTACCAGAACCGGGCGATGTGGTTACCAAGAGGAGTACAAAAGCAGGAGTTTACCAATTTGCTCACTTCTTTCAGCGGCGCTTCTAATATCAGTCTTGCAGATATGCCACGTTTGGATACTCCCGACAGCTGGATTATGAATCATCCCCAAGGGTTTATTACCGGCAGTAAAAATGAAAATGATTTTATTCGAGGATTGATTCTTTATACGCTGGCAATGTCTTATCATCTCCATTTCAGTCATTTCCTGAATCGACTTTCTTTTGGATCTGACGCAGGGGGTGACCAACTTAATGCCTTGCTGCAGGATAGCTACCGTTTTAAGGCCCTTTACTATTTTCAAAACCCCGTGCTTCCGGCTTGTCGTCAGGATCGTTCAGTGTATCGTCACCTGGCCCAGTCCATGGATTTTGATCAGTTGGGGGCTGAACTGGACGGCAAACGGGTCGATATTGTCAGTTTGATTGGCATCCGGCAGGGGCGAGCTACGATTTCTTCAGGTGCTGAAGTTGATCGATTAAACCCGGGTATCCGGCAGCGTCAGGTCCGCTATGAAGAAGAAAACCATGGAGGCAGGCGCTTTGCTACTGCTGTCATGGTCATACTGCTTTTTTTACTGGGTATTACCGGCCTGTTTTTATTTGAGTACGGCATAGATGATGCCCAACAGATGGTGGAGCAGTGGATCAGTAATCTGAGTAACTGGAAAATATGATCTGCTGAAGCGGTTTAAGTCGTTATCCACAGGGGCTGCAATAGTGAGAAAGCTCCTAGCATTCAATGACATTAACCGCTAAACCCCCTTGTGAGGTTTCTTTGTATTTGGCTTGCATATCTGCCCCCGTATCCTTCATGGTTTTAATCACTTTATCCAAGGATACGAAGTGGCTGCCGTCGCCGCGCAGGGCGATCTGAGTTGCGTTGATCGCTTTCATTGCCGCAACAGCATTTCGCTCTATACAGGGGACCTGAACCAACCCGGCCACGGGGTCACAGGTGAGTCCAAGGTTATGCTCCAAGCCAATTTCAGCTGCATTTTCAACTTGCTCAGGGGTTCCGCCCAGAACCTCTGTCAAACCCGCTGCGGCCATCGCACAGGCTGAGCCGACTTCCCCCTGGCAACCCACTTCAGCTCCTGAGATAGAGGCGTTTTCTTTACAGAGTATGCCTATCGCAGCTGATGTCAGAAGAAACCGGACTATCTGGTCATTATTGGCAGGGCAGCTATAGCGCTCAAAATAATGTAATACCGCAGGAATAATACCGGCGGCACCGTTAGTAGGGGCTGTGACTATCCGCCCTCCTGCTGCATTTTCTTCATTGGTTGCCAATGCATAAAGATTAACCCAGTCCATAGCTTCAAGACTGCTGGTGATCATGTTGTACTTGCTTTTACTTTCCAGTGCTTTGTATAGATCCGGAGCTCGACGCTTTACCCGGAGTCCTCCTGGCAATATTCCCTGAGTTTCGATTCCCTTTTGTACAACGGCTTTCATTATTGACCATATCTGTAGCAGGCCTGTGAATATTTCTCCTCGGCTGCGCCAGCTTTGTTCATTTATTAACATAAGTTCGCTGATGCTTATCTGTTGGGATTTGCACTGTGCCAGCAATGCTTCTGCCGATTTGAACGGAAAAGGTGGAGAGGCTGATATTGATTCTTTAACGCTTGTGTCACCCAGCTCGCATATAAAACCACCGCCAACCGACAAATAGGTACGTTCTAACAATGATTCATTTTGGCTGTTGAAGGCACTGAACCGAATACCATTAGGATGCTCCGCCAGCGCAGTATCATTCATCTTCAGGTCATTGACTACATCAAACTTAGTCTTATGAGTACCGTTCAGCATCAGCTCAGGAGAACTGTTCAGCTCATCCAGGCACTTATGCAGTCGCTCAGGGTCAACTGTTTCCGGCTGTTCGCCGGTGAGGCCGACAATTGCTGCTCTATCTGTACCATGGCCAGGGCCGGTTGCACTTAATGATCCATAGAGTTCGATGGTGACTCGGGCAGTCTGAGTAAGCAACGCCAACTGCTGTAATGCAGTGACAAAGCTATTGGCTGCTTTCATTGGCCCGACCGTATGGGAGCTGGATGGGCCTATGCCTATTTTGAACAAATCGAAAACACTAATAGACATCAGCTTCTCCTTCTCGCTCTACTGATCGGTATAAATCTTTTATTACTGGCCCTGTAGATAGCTTAGTCCATGAGAAAGGGTTATCTTTCGGCGGATGGTTCAAAACCGATTATATCTGTTTCACAGAGTGGTTGTTAAAACGCTACACTGTGCCCTTTCTGCTAAGGAGTCTGTGAAATAAGTCGGTTATATTCACAGCGAATCCTTTGAGGTCCGAGGGACTTGTTTGTCGATTTCCTTACCAATACATAACATTTTGCGGAACTCTAATTATATGCGTTTGCTTCATACTTCCGATTGGCATATCGGTCGTCAGTTTCACAATGTTTCGCTGCTGGAAGATCAGAGACATGTGCTCAGCCAGATCGTTAAGATTATTGCCGAACGCGAGGTGGATGTCCTGCTGGTTGCCGGGGATGTGTATGATCGCTCAGTTCCTCCAGCGGCAGCCGTTGCATTGCTGGATGATGTACTTGATCAGATTTGTCGAGAGCTGGGGGTACCGGTAATCATGATTGCTGGCAATCATGATAGCCCTGAACGCCTGGGTTTCGGTGCCCGACAGTTGCTGGGAGCCGGATTGCATATTATTGGACCATTGGAGCAAATGTTAACACCGGTGGTGATTCAAACCGAAACCAGCTCCCCGGTTGTTTTTTATGGTATTCCTTACGCTGATCCGGCGATGGTCAGAGATTGTTTTGCCGTTGAGGTTTCGACTCACGATCAGGCGATGGCTTTTCTTTGCGAGCAGGTAGATCAACACCACAAAAACAGTGATTACGCTCATTCTCCCTGCGTTCTGTTAAGCCATTGCTTTATCGATGGTGGCGAATCCTGTGAGTCGGAGCGGCCGCTGTCCATAGGAGGGGCTGATCGGGTTTCGGCAAGACACTTCAAAACGTTTAACTATACTGCGCTGGGCCATCTTCATGGCAGACAGTTTAAGGGCTCTGAGTCGATTCGCTATTCCGGCTCTATTTTAAAGTATTCCTTTTCTGAGCAGCATCAACATAAGTCTGTGGTGTTGGTTGATATTAATGAACAAGGGCAAAGTGAAATTGAGCAAGTCTCATTGACACCATTGAAAGATATGCGGGTGATTGAGGGCGAGCTGACTGAGCTGTTAGCGGCGGGTGAAAATGATCCTGAACGAGAAGACTATCTTTTGGTACGACTGACAGACAAACACGCGATTCTCGATGTTATGGGAAAGTTACGTAAGGTTTTTCCAAATGTGCTGCATCTGGAGCGGCCAGGGTTAATGGCTGAGGGAACGCTGACCGCTGTCCGAAAAGATCAGCTAAAAAAAGGTGAGCTTTCAATGTTCAAGGATTTTTTTCAGCAGGTCAGTGGTGATCCGTTAGACCCGCAGCAGTCTGAAATGGTGGAGCAGGTGCTGGAGTCGATTCATCAGCAGCAGCTCAAGAGTGACGGGGACAACGTGTAACGATGCGCCCGATATCTCTAACCATGACCGCTTTTGGACCTTTTCCGGGAAAGGAGTCTATTGATTTTAATCGCATGGGTGAGAACCCTCTGTTTCTTATCAACGGCCCTACGGGATCTGGAAAAACGACCATACTGGACGCTATTTGTTTTGCTCTTTACGGCAAAACCACAGGGGATGAAAGAGAAGGCAGTCAGATGCGGGCAGATCTGGCGACAGCCGGGCAACTGACAGAAGTTACTTTAGTGTTTGAACTGGCAGGCCATTATTATCGTATCCGACGAGTTCCTGAACAGCTCAAGCCTAAGGCAAGAGGAGAGGGGGTGACGCATCAATCTCCTGAAGCTCAGTTGTGGAAGCTGGAATGCTCTGCAAGCAGCGCTGAGGTGAATGGAGTCGTATTGCTTCAGGAGTCTGAAAAAGAGCAGTTGATTGTTTCCAGCAAAGTTACGGAAGCAACCCGGGAAATTGAAAACCTGACGGGTCTTAATGCAGACCAGTTCCGTCAGGTGATGGTACTTCCACAGGGTAAATTTCGACAACTGCTAATGTCCGACTCTAAGGAAAGAGAGCAGATTTTTAGTCAATTATTTCAGACTCATGTTTATAAGCAGTTGGAAGAACGGCTTAAGTTCAAAGCTTCAGAGATACGTCAGCAAGTTGAAAAGCAGCGCCAGCGCAAGCAAGGGTTGCTGGAAGGGACTGGTGTGGAATCTGAGCAGGAGCTGGTCAAAGAGCTGGAACAGCTGCAACCACAGTTGTTATTGGCGAATGCGGATAAGGAACGTCATCAGCGTCAGTTTCAACAGGCCGCTGAAGCGCTACAAAAAGCCAATCAACTGAGTAAGTCCTTTCAGGCGCTCAACAGTACTCGGATGGAATATCAGCAGCTGTTAAGTAACAGCGAGCAGATCAACGCCCAACGCCAGCAGCTGGAGCGGGCAGAGCAAGCGCAAAAACTCAGCCCGGAGTTTACCCAATGGCAGCGCTGTCAACATGAGCAAAGTCAGATTGATGAGCAATGTCAACTGGCGGAGCAGCGGCTGCAAGAAAGTCTGGGACGGTTGCAGAAAGCTCAGGTGTCGCTGGATAATTGTCCTGGGCTGGAGCAGCAGCTGGATGGCTATAAGCAACAATTGGCATTGCTCCAGTCCTATGGAGCGAGAGCCGAGGAGCTGAATCAGGCTCAACAACGATTTAAGCAACAGCAGTCAGGGGTTGATACGCTAGCTCAGCAACAGGAAAAAGAACAAAACGCCCTTGCAGCAAGTTTGGCTGACAAGGAACGAATGGAGCGGCAACATCAGCAGTTGCAGGAACAGCTTCTTTCACTGACGGATAAACAGCGTAGCCTCGATCAATTAAATGAGGTTATTCGAATCAGGGTTGAGTTTGAAAAGGTCATTAGCGAGCAAAGCAAAACTCAACAAAGGTTGCAGCAGGCGGAAGTAAAAGGAAAGCAACTTAAAGCTGGCTATGAACAGCAGCGAAATCAGACAAAAATGCTGGAGATGCGATGGCATCAAGGGCAGGCGGCATTGTTGGCTCTGGAATTAGAAACCGGAATGCCTTGTCCGGTTTGTGGTAGCCGTGAGCATCCTGATCCGACAACAGATGATCAGTTGACACCAAGCCAACATGAATTGGATCAGGCCAGAAGCCAGGTTGAAGCTGCGCACCAACAATTGATTGATGCGCGGGAATCCTATCAGGGAATGAAAAAGGACTATGAGCATCTCTGTGAAAAAATCACGCAGTTGCAGGGGCGCTTAACGGAATTACAGGCACCGGATATCAGCAGTACAGAGCTAATTGTGCAGCAATCAGCTTTGGAACGGGAAGTGAAGACTCTGTTCGCCCAACAGCAGCAGGCTCAACAGTTGTTGATTGAGCTGCAGCAGCTAAAACTGACTGAAGCTGATTTACGCAAACAATCAGATGTAACCCAGAAGCTACAGACAGAGCAACAAGCACAGTTAGCTGCGGCTAAAAGCCAGTTGGAAAGGGCCGAAGCAGAGCTGCCGGAATCCTATCGCCTTTCGGGAGCCCTGGAAAAGGCTATATCCCAGGTGCAGTCAGAAATCGCTGACCGGCAAACCAACATTGAGCAGATACGACAGCTGTTTCAGCAATATAGCGAGCAGTGGCATGCTAATGAAGCGACGTTGAAATCTTTACAGGAACGAAAAGTCCAGCTGCAGGAAAAGCTGGCAATTGCCTCCGTGACCTGGGAGCAAGTTTTGGCTGCCAGTCTGTTTGACTCAGAACTGGCGTTTCAGCAGGCGCAACTTGATGACACGCAGATTTTGACACTGAAGCAGGCAATTACAGATTTTGATCGTCTTAGCGCTGAACTAAAAGGGGCAGTGACGCAGCAGGAAGTTTCGTTGAAAGAGCAGCAACCACCCGACCTGGAACACTATCAACAGAGTCTGGTGGCGGCAGAAGAACTTAAACGAGCCAGTGATGCCGCATGGCAAGCGTTGGATCGGCGGATAACTCAGTTATCAGATACTGAAAAGAAGGTACAACAATATCTGGCAGAGCAAGCTGATCTTGAAAACCATTACCGCATGGTTGGAACGCTGAGTGATGTGGCCAACGGAAAAACGGGGAACAAGATCAGCTTACAGCGCTTTGTATTGAGTGTGTTGTTGGATGATGTTCTGATCGAAGCCAGTCGACGACTTAACTTAATGAGTAAAGGCCGCTATCAGCTGCTTCGTAAAGAAGACCGGGCCAAAGGCAACAAAGCGTCAGGGCTGGAGCTTGAAGTGGAAGACGCCTATACCGGTAAGGTCAGATCAGTCGCAACGCTTTCCGGTGGTGAGAGCTTTATGGCAGCGCTGTCCATGGCTTTGGGATTATCAGATGTGGTTCAAGCCTACGCAGGAGGGATCCGCTTGGATACGCTGTTTATCGATGAAGGTTTTGGCAGTCTCGATCCTGAGTCGCTGGAGTTAGCGGTTCGTACTCTGATCGATCTTCAGGCCTCTGGTCGAATGGTTGGAGTTATATCTCACGTGACTGAACTGAAAGAGCAGATGCCGGTTCGCTTGGATGTTATCGCGGACAGGGAAGGGAGCCGGGTCAAGTTAGTCGCCCCCTGAGTCAGCTTGAATCTGGATCAATTTGTAAAATGTAGCTGCTTGAAAACAGCCATCCAGGAGTTGAGGTCCTTGAAAGCTTGATCCCTTTGGCTCGCTTCCCCGGTTTTTACACTCGCTTTGCTCTGGACCCAAAGAATAAATTGGCGCAATATCAAGAGTATCTGAGTGCGTAGGTGGAAATATCGCGCATATCACTGCATGGAAACGCGCATGCGCGTTATGCCGCAGAACGGAGGCTGTGAATGTCTGAAAAATTTCTATAGTTTCAATTTCTTACATGGATATCGGCCGATTAATCGGACCGACAAACCGAGCGTGCGCGATATACAAATGTTATGTGTAGAGTCAGATACGGGTATTTAGGATGAATGTTACAGGATCATGTTTATGTGGTGCCGTTAGCTTTGAAGTTAATGGCGAATTTGAAAGTCTATATTTATGTCATTGCAAACGCTGCCAAAAAGATACAGGTTCAGCACACGGATCAAACCTGTTTTCTTCTTCGGCAAAGTTGATATGGAAAACGGGCGAAGACAGAATTAAGTCTTATCAGCTACCATCAACTAAGCATGTAAAAAGTTTTTGCTCAAATTGTGGTTCGGCACTACCAAGTTTACAAATGAACAATCAATTAGTTGTTGTGCCGGCAGGCAGCTTAGACCAAGATATATCTATAAAACCAACAGCTCATATTTTTACCTCTAGCTCAGCTTCTTGGGCAAAAAATATGGACAGAGTAACTTCTTATGAACATCTACCAGAATAAACACATAACTAATACGGATAGGTTGCGCGCAGCCGCAACTTAATCCGATTGTTGTACGAGCCCGTATCTTATTAAGCAATTATCTCGGTGAGTTTTTCTGGTGCTTGAGCGTTAGTCTGAAGAGCTCTATATCCAAGCCGAATGAGGCCGCAGCCGCTCGACTGGTGTGTTGGCGCTATGACATAGATCCTGTTTTTCCTTCGTTTTAGTGCACTTATCCTCGGAGCTTTTTCCCTTCAGTCGGTTGATCGGAGCTTGATCCGGGCTCAGGGCCTAATGAATGGAATGACCAGCATAGGAAGAGCGCAACAGGGACAAAGTCGTTGTGTTTTCTTATGCTGAAGGTAGTCCTGCTCAGCGATCTTCATTTTCAGTATGAACTGTAGCCGCTTGAGGGTTCGCTTAGCATTACCGTGCAAGAAGCCGTAATCTCGCGTTCGGCGTAGTCTGTAGTGGTTAATGGTGTTGCAGACTTCTTCTTGAGAGAGGACGTCTTGCAGCGATTGCACTTTCGGCGGCTTGACGATATGAATCCACACCCAAGGTCGCTCAAGCACATGCTTATAAAAAAACTGGATGGCATTACGAGCGACCTTGACCATATTCCAGGAACGGCGGTCCACGAGATCCAGAAAGTAGATTTTGAGTTGCTCAGCAGTCAGGTTATCGGGACAGCAATCAAAAAAGTCACCAACCTGGCGCAAACAACGCGAATACATATTGATGGTTTTAAGGCTTTTCCCTTGTAGGGTTAATTCGTTAAGACAGCGTTGATATAAAGAGTCGAAACGGATTTGGTCTTCTATGTTCATGATGAAACTCCTCAAACAGCCTTCAACGTTGAAGGGTCTAAGAAGTACGGTTGATCAATCCCTCTGCCGCGAAGCGGCTTCGTTCAACAAATCAATCAACGATCGCCCTTCGGGCTCGGACCTCCAAAACGCTGCGCATTTTTCTGGCCTGTTATTGAAGCGTTGAGGCTGTCGGAAAAGTCCTCCAGCCCCTGGCGAATGGAGTTCATTCTCGCTAAACTCGGCAAAAAGAATTTAATCGCAGATAGGGCAAGGGATGGCACGCTTCAAACACTACGATTACAACCAGACTAAAATGATTCCATTGCGGTTTGCAGATCAAATCCAGCCCGGTACATTTGAACATACCCTCAATCATGTCGTTGATAATGATCTTGACCTGAGTATCTTCGAGCAGCGCTATCGTAATGATACAAACGGCGCGCCTGCTTATGACCCAGCCATACTGCTAAAGATCGTCTTATTTGCCTATTCAAGAGGCATCACGTCCAGTCGATGTATTGCTCAGGCGTGCCGCGAGAATGTGCTTTTTATGGCGCTTTCCGCCGACAGCGAACCTCACCACAGTACCATCGCGGACTTTGTTACCCGGATGGATGAGGGGATAGCACCGCTATTTACTCATGTTTTGATGGTTTTCAACCAGATGGGATTGATCGGTCGAGAGATGTTCACGAAATCGGGGAGACCCAAACATTGAAAGCTATCCCCAGAAAAATAACAATTTGATGGATGTCCTTGAGCTTTGCGGGTCGAATGGTTGGAGTTATATCTCACGTGACTGAACTGAAAGAGCAGATGCCGGTTCGCTTGGATGTTATCGCGGACAGGGAAGGGAGCCGGGTCAAGTTGATAGCACCTTGAGTCAGCTATCCTTCAAAAATTTGACTATACTTACACTGTAATTACAATGTATTCCATGGCTCAGTTACTATTTGAATGGGATTCAAGCAAAAATACGTCAAACATCAAGAAGCACGGGATCTCCTTCGAGGAAGCAAAGACCGTGTTTACTGACGAGTATGCCCGAATGATTGGAGATCCTGACCACTCTGAAGATGAAGACAGGTTTATTCTACTAGGTACGAGTATTGATTCTCGTTTGTTGGTTGTCTGTCACTGCATCAGAGAACAAGAAAGTATACGCATAATTTCTGCGCGTAAAGCTGACAAACAAGAACGTAATATTTATGAGAGGTATCGTCATGCGTGATCATTATGATTTTTCAGATTCAGTTAAAAACCCTTACGCAAAAAAGCTTAAAAAACAGGTCACTATACGATTGGATGAAGACACAATCGTATATTTCAAAGAGCTGGCTGAGGATAAGGGTATTCCATATCAAAGCTTAATCAACTTGTATTTAAGAGATTGCGCACAGTCACATCGGGACTTAAAAATGCAATGGCAATAAGCAGTTAATCGGCTATGTTCGCACTAAATGTTGATTGGTCTCGGTAGTAATGAAATAATCCATAAAATCAATAGATTGTCTTGTTTTTGATTGTTGCTGGTAATTATTTAGAGAGCCGTAGGGCCAGCCCCCCTGGAGATACGTTTTCCTGTAATCTGACAGTCTTGTTATCTAAAATAAATAATGAATGATATTACCTACAAAAATTTCACATTAAGAGTTCTAACCGATGGTTTAAAACTATTAATAATTGATGATAGCAATAAGGTTTTGCATGAAATTGAACCTCCAGATAACTCTGGATTTTATTTCCCTGTTGTTACTGAGATTGACGGTCCATGTGTGATTGTATGTTTTGATCAAGATCATAAAATAAATGAACGAACTGATTGGCGATTTACTGTAGATATCACGACAGGTAGGATTGAGCGAAAATGTCCATGGGTTTAGAAGCATTAAATGCAAGAGTAAATATTACACAACAGCCTATCTGTCTGAGGTTGATCAATAGATTGTGACTGTTAAGTAGATCTAGAAGAGGCCGGAAGATTTCTTATTTCGGACTTCTTTCGTATATTTTCGATATTGTTTTTAAAGTTATCTGGATCTACAGTATGGAAGTTAAATCTTAGGCCTTTTTCACCTGCTCTTAGATATCTTTTTTCATCGACTTTTTTAGAATCCTTATCTTTTTCAAAAAGCTCTGTTAATTCATTTTTCAGTGTTTCACCACTTTGTCCTGATTCTGATTTATCCCAATAGGTTACAAAGCTGGATAACTTAACCGGACTTTTACCGGAAGAATCCATCCATTCTTTCAGTTTAAGAGGGGGCATCACTCCATCTCCCATATCCGTTTGGTACATAAATACAGACATGTCACCTGGATCAGACTTGCTTTCTTGTGGTGGGATGTCAATTACATAGGCATGTCCTAAACGGGAGTCTTGAACACGTATAATATTGGTTTTAGTTGAATCAAGATTTTTGAGTGTTTCTTTTAGTGAAGAAAAACTTGAGAAGCCTCCTTCTTTGGTTATGTTTTCAGGATTGAATGGTTTTTTTCCCGGTTGATCGACAAAGGCATGAATGAGAAAGTTAGCTGATTCGCCACATACAGGAGCTAAGGGCCTTTCGTTTAAAGGAATTCCCATCGCTACTGCAGCGCTACGACCTCCCACTGCATTAATCAACTCCTGTTGAGTTCGGTTGATTTTTTTAAGTATTTCTCTTGGTTCTAAATCATTGATGTTACCGTGAGCATCATCCTTAAAAGCTGCAGCAATACTTGGATTTCTTTCCATTTGGGAAGCTAGTTCATAAACAATTCTGGAATTTTGATAGAAAGCAATATCACTTAAAGGAGGATCAGCAGCAACCTGGGCGCTTACTGCGTTATTTTGGGTTGTATTACTACTCGGAGTAAAGTTGATTTTATTTGGTGAATTTTCAGGTTGGGAGGTGGAACCAATCACAATTGCACATGCCTCTTTTTCAAAGGATAAATCGAATTTTATATCCTTGAGTAGAAAGTTTTACTTCGAAGTTCACAATTTTTTAATTTATCGGTGCGACTGCCGTCGTTTAGTATTCTTTCTATCTCGACCAGAGAGTCTGGCTCAAACAGGTGAGCTACGCATCGTTGGTGATTTGGTTATCAGAAAATGGGACTTAGAGCCGTAGGGTCACCCATTAGCCAGTAGAGGTCAATAAGCAGCACTAAATTCTACAGCAGTGGGAAGCCGTATATTTTTCAATAACGGCGACTAATACGCACCCATAGCCTTCAGTTAGTGGATGCGGACTGATCTGCTCCAGTCACCCATCAGAATTAAGGAGGCTTTGCGGCCTCCCTTGGCTTTTAGCCCCAGAAGGTCATTGGTTCCCATCCTCTAAGTGGTTCAAGGTAAGGGCGCATCAGTTAAACCATTATTTTAAGGAGAATGTATCTGATTCCATTCAGACCCATGGTTTCAACCAAACCCCATATTGGTTATCAGATACATTCATACTGTTTAGCCAAATAATCGACTTGACTGAAATGGAACCTGATCGCGCATAACGTAATAGCAGGCTCGCGCCATTTTATGTGCCAGTGCTTTCGTGGCAACCGCCCCATTACGTTGTACTCGCTTTCGTTGGTAAAACCGATGTGCGGCTTTGTTGTAACAGATAATACGATGGGCAGCTTCGACAAAGGCCTAGGCTAAGTATTTGTTACCATTTTTACTGTTATTTTGGCTCTTTTTTTTTGCCATTGCTGAAACGGTGTGCGTCAACGCAACGACAATAGGAAGCAAACTGACCCACCGTTGGAAAGCGTTTTATATCACCGGTTTCCAACGCAATAGTGGACCCGAGTATAGGTCCAATTCCATCAACTGTTTGCAGCGACTGAAAATCGGAGCGTGGAGCGACCTGTGCTTCGACACTGCGTTCTATGGCGCTGATTTGCTCATTCAGAACCTTCAACAAGTTCAAACTACACTGTAAAACCAACCGCTGGTTGGCATGATCAAGGTAGCTGACCAATTGAGTGTTAATCTGTTTGATTAGGGCGCAGTTTACTTTAACGCCTGTACAGCGCCAAATTTGACTTTGTGCGCTAAGCAAGAGAGTCACTCGATGACGAACGAGCTGGAGACGCTTTCGCAATAAATCACGTAAAGGGCGCTCGGCTTGAGGATAGATATATCCAGTGGGCAATATTCCCAAACGCATTAGATGTGCCAACCAAAAGGCATCATAAGCATCATCGGTATGCTTCAGTCCTTTATATTGCTGAGTAGCGGTGGTATTGACTAAACAAGGGTTAAAACCTGCATCTTGTAACCCATCAACTAACCAATACCAGTTAAATGTAGATTCAACGGCAACGCCCTTTAGCTCAAGGCGAAAAGGTAGCAATGCTCCGAGAATCATATCAATGTTATTAGGTAAGCGTTTTTGTAAGAGGACCTATCCTGTTCGTCAATAACGACGACAACACTATTGCCAGAATGCAGGTCAATGGCGGAAAATAAGTTCATGGCATCCTCCTGTAGCGGCAAGTTAGTTTGCGCACTACCAGCCTACTCCGATATCGGACTATGGGAGGCTGGCTATATGATTTTCAGGCCTCTCTGGAGACAATAGAATGTATATGCGTGAAACTTTTACGGATTTTGAGTCGCAAGCTCTATCAGGAGAAGAGCACGGTGGCATAAGTTTAAGTGTAGATGTGGGAAAAGCACAACACTCGCATTAAAGCCGTTCCAGTACACACTTATTATTGGGTCGATTGAAGGTTGGAAAACATAGCAAGCGTTTAATTGATGCCTTATACAGGTGTGGTTTTATCCCGATTTATTGGACACCTGATTAAGAGTCGATAATCTGCTTTAACCAGGTGTTTAAATCTCCTTGAGTTTAGTGATTGGAAATCTAATTAGTTGGTCACCTCACAGCATTAGGTGAAGTCTTTTCTTCGTCCAAAATAGAGGCCTATTAGACCAAGGCCGAGTAAAGCGATAGATGTAGATTCAGAGACCTGGGCTGCTGTAATGGTAACATTGTCTATAGCGGCAAAACCACCAGCTGGATCATTCCAACTGATACTTCGTATCCCTACTCCCGACAGCGTCACTGGACCGGCAAATTCTCCTGAACCAGTGCTGGCTTGAAAAAAAGAATCAACAGTATTGTTAAAAATATTTTTGGCGACCATATCAAATTGACCAGAGTTACCGCCGAATATAAATTCGAAAGAAGTTACATCGAAATTGAATCGTAGACTTGCTCCGCTTCCGAAGGAAGCTATATCTAGATTATTTCCTGTAGCTCCCAATGCTTCAAAATCGACATCTGTTGATCTTGATACAGCACCTAGAAAGGTAATAGTTCCTTCGGATGTAATCAGAGGAGCGTTTCCTAAATTTTGCCCCGTAGGATTAGTATCCATATCCAAGTATATTGTCCCAGCATTGGACAGGCCTGAAAGAAAGAGTGCACAGAGGAATGCCAATTTTTTCATTAATTTTCCCTATAATGATTGTCTACGGTTAAAGAAGCCATAAGAAAAACAGTGTTGCCCATTAGCTAACCGAGGTCAATAGGCATCCACTAGTAAAAATATTATTGAGTGGTTCATTTTCGGATTGATAGTAACGATAACATCAAGCTTTCTAGTATCCTAATCGTTAGGTTTTATTAATCTAGTGGGAAAATATGTTTGCCAATAGCGTCTGAAAGCCCTATAAATCCTGGTGATCATCTGAAAATAAATATCCGTTTGGTTGATTTTTAATCGAATTTTCATCAACCACCATTTGTCCGATATTCTGCAGATGCCTTACCTCGATGGCTTTGATATGATCTTGCGAGCCCTTGATTTAGTCATTATCTAAGCTCTGAGTATAGCTTCCCCTTTTTCTCCCATTGGCTTGAGCTGAGGACGCCCTTCGTTGCCCTTGGTGAAACGGTTAGTGATTGTCGATATCTGCGACGGTCAGGTACAGGGTTTCAGCCAAGCGTAAGCCCATACTGTAAGCGACTTCGTTCAACAAGAAGCTCAAAGGGAATGGCTACTCGCCGCTTCGCTATGTTTCGGCATCTTATTATTTGAGCATTAGGGCTATGGGAGGCTGGCTATATGATTTTCAGAGATCGTTGGTCTTTGAAACGCTATGCTGAGCGATTGGGAAACAGATGGCTCAAAGGGGCGGGCCGAAATATCTTTAATTGTAGGAGCAATAATTTGGATAAGGCGAAGAGAGCTATTATGACGGATTTATTGATGGATATCCTTGAAATTTTTAGTGGAAGATCAAAATGTTAAAAACAGTAGTACTTTTCAGTTCGTTGTTGATGTCGATATCAGTTTTTGCCTGTGATTCTGCGAAAAACCCTTGTGGGAACACGGCTCATTCGAAGGTGTCGGAGGTCGATATGGAAGAGCAAATGAACAAAATGGCACCTATGTTTGGGAATATGGTGCAAAGCATGATGTCTGGGCGTTTTGAGGCATTAGCTGACCCGGCAGTCACAAAACAACTTGCCCGATTTTCTAAAAGTTATTTTGATGCTCTTGTTAGCGAGGGCTTTAGCGAAGATCAGGCGCTAAAAATAGTAGTTTCCGTAGGTATTCCAACTGCTCAGTAATGAGAGCAGTAAGGTCATACTCCCTTGAGAATCTGAGATAATTGCGACACAGATTAACCTATAAAAAGAGTGACTGACAGAAATGCGCATTAAGAAACCCCTAAAGGAACATAAGCATTTTTTAGACATATCACTATGAAAAAAGACGAAATTTCGGCGCAAACTAAGTTGGAAGATATTTCTGCCCTGGCAGCCGCTCCCCGGCAAAAATTGCAACAACTGGGAGCTGAGACATTACAGGATATTGCAGACAATCTATCTCGATCCAGGTTAAAAAACACACGCCGTATTGGACCGAAAACCTTCGCGTTGATCACTGGGTTGTTGGAGCAGGCTGGGCTTCAGTTACGTGATAATGTTTTGAGTTCCAGTGTTGAGTTGCAGGAACAAGTGCAGCAGTTCAGTACGGATACGGAACTGCTTCGAAGTCAGGTTCAGCAATGGGTCAGGTTAAATAAACCAGACATTGATCTTGCCTGGAGGGAGCATCGGGAAGGGGCTTACGGGGACTATCTCAGAGCACAAATGCTGGCGCTGAATGAAATATCTGCAAATTCTGTAGTGAAGCGTGAATTTGAGCATCAACTGGTACGGTCGTTACAGCGGTATCAACGTCAGACCCGCTATGCAAAAAGTAAAGAAGCACTGATGGATGGGATTACCGCTCAGGGAAAGGTCAATCGAAACCGATCACGACGATACCGTTAATCTCCAGGGTTACTGACGAAGTGAATTTGCTTATCTATTCTGGTCCCATAACCGCTTTTAAACAGCTACGGAAATTTTTAAAGTGAAGTTACTTGACCTGTCTATGGGTGCAGGGTGGATGCTGTCCCTGAACTCATTGGGAGAAGAGCACAGAATATGCTGACAGTTAGCCAGTTGGGGAAAAAGTTCCAAATATCAAGATCAACCATTCTTTACTACGAGCGGGAAAATATACTCCTGCCAGCCAGACGATCAGAAAATGGTTATCGCTGGTATGGAAGTGATCAGATTGAGCGCTTGGAACGCATTTTGACCTACCGTTCTGTTGGTGTTCCCGTGTCTGAACTTAATGGGCTATTGCAACGAAAAGATGATGTTGGCAGTGCACAGCTTCTCTGGGACCAGTTTCATAATCTGGAACGGGAAATAAAGAAGCTGCGCCAGCAGCAACGCGCCATCTTAAAATTTCTGGATAACCCAATGGTATTGGAGGAAACAATGGTCAGTAAAGAACGCTGGGTCGAGATAATGAAAGTATCTGGGATGAGTGATGAGGCCATGCACAACTGGCATCGGCAGTTTGAAAAGATGGAACCGGATTCTCATCAGGAATTTCTCGAATCATTGAGTATTGAGGATGAGGAAATCAGCCGGATCAGAGAGTGGTCCCGGAGCTAGTCTGAAGTCCCGAAAGTTAATGCTGTAAATAAACTTGCCCAGGGAGGGGCAAGTCGGAAAAAGCGATTTTCCGCAAGGGTAGGATCCTTTAGATGGATAAAACTGCCTACATTGATAAAACAACTTACATGGGCAGGCTTTACTATAAATTAATCCTGATCTAATGCAGATCAATTGACTGGATGCTAGTGATTGTCGACTTCAGGTATCTGGATAATGATGAGATCAGTTAGTAAAGGCTTTTTATGCAGGTGTATCAAATGAAACGATCAACAACAAGGCTCTTATTTATGAAGCTGGCCCATTGGCTTATGCTGCCGCTTTTAATGGCAGTGACATTGAATATCTATGCCGACAGTCAGGTTGAAAAGCGATCTATCAGCATTGATTTGGTTCTGGACCAATCACTGCGGCAGTATGCTGATAAACCCTGGGTGGTTTATGTATTTGCCAAGCCTCTGGATTCTAAGGTCCCTGTCGCTTCAAAAAAGCTAACGCTTAATCAGGTTCCGATGAGGGTACTTCTGGAAGAAAAGAACTTTCTGTTGGAAAATCTGACCTTAGCTTCAGTAGATAAAGTCACCGTGGCTGCTAAAGTTACCCGACATGGTTCGCCGCACAAAACGGTGGTGGGGGATTTATTGGCTAAATCCTTACCCATTGATTTTACTGAAGGGGCAAATCAAACGATTCGTCTGGTGATAGACAAAGAGGTTGATTAGCCGGTTTATCGTATAAATAGGGGGTTGGCAGCAGTCATAAGGGACATCGCTGCCAGATCTTGTGAAACTAGGCCAGTGCCTCTGCTTCGCGCTGGCGCTCAATGCGGTCTTGCTCTTCCTGCATAGCCGCTTTGATTTCTAACAGAACAGAGTCTACATCAGCTGTTTCAGCGCTCTCTTCAAAGAGGCCGGTCAGTTCTGTTTCTGGGAGTAGCTCTCCATCTTCATAGAGCGCCCACATCTCTTTAGCGTATTTACTTTCCAGCAGCTCAGGGGCGTATTGAGCGTAATAATGGGTCATATTATTAACATCTCGTTCCAGCATGCTCCTGGCGTTATTGTTAGCAGCTGCGTCCACTGCCTGGGGCAGGTCAATGATAACCGGGCCGTAATCATCAACCAGCACATTAAATTCTGACAGATCACCGTGTACCAGTCCGGCACAGAGCATGAGCATCACATAATGCATCACAGTGGCATGGTCTTCACGAGCTTGCTCGGCAGACATGGTTACATCGTTCAGGCGGGGGGCGACTTCACCTTCATCGTCAGTAACCAGTTCCATCAGTAATACCCCGTCAAAGCAGCCGTAAGGCTGTGGCACTCGTACTCCGGCATTGGCTAGTCGGTACAGAGCGTCAACTTCGGCGTTGTGCCAGACATCTTCTTGCTGCTTGCGGCCGAATTTAGAGCCTTTTTCCATTGCACGGGCACGGCGGCTATTACGGACTTTACGACCTTCCTGATAGAGCACAGCCTGTTTAAAGCTGCGTTTGCTAGCTTCTTTGTAGACTTTGGCACAACGGATTTCAGAACCGCAGCGTACTACGTAGACCGTGGCTTCTTTACCGCTCATTAATTGGCTGATGACTTCATCAACCAGACCATCTTCAACCAGAGGTTGGATTCGTTTCGGAATTTTCATAGCGCCCTTATACATTGATTGAGAGCAATATGGAATACAGGAAGTGAATCTTCCAGCATATTTGTACTTTCTGACAGGTACTTTCCTGTGCGGGGGGTGAATAAACGGCAATAGGGGAGGTAGGGAATCTCCAGTGGGATTACTTTCTTGTTTTGGGTTTTGTTTTACCCCATTTACGCTTTTTCCTGGTCGGTGCTGTTGCCACTCCCTGTAACCCGGTCGGTAACGTTTGACTGGCCTCCGCAACCAGCTGTGTCAGAGTGGTTATCATCGGCTCCATAAAACTCTGGTAATTGCGTTCTCTAAGGCTAATGGCGTTGAGAACAGATTCCCACTGAGCGGTCATATCCGGTTTAGTTGAGCTTTCTGACAGGCTGGAAATTAACCCTTTACCCGCCGGTGTTGAATGGATCTGTTTCCCCTGACGGACTAAAAAACCCCGTTTAAACAGCAGCTCTATTATTCCTGCTCTGGTTGCCTCAGTCCCTAAACCATCAGTCTCTTTCAGTATCTTCCGGATTTCAGCATCCTCAACGTATCGGGAAATCCCTGTCATTGCTGCCAGCAGGGTCGCATCGGTAAAGGCTTTGGGGGGCTGGGTTTGTTTTTCCAGAAGTTCACCCCGATGGCAATGTAGTTGTTGTCCCTGCTCTAGCACAGGAAGCGTTGAAGGGGCATCGGTTTGTTGTTCTGGTGTCGAGTTAAGCTTTGAGTTTTTGTCCTGATTGGGTTCTGAGTTCTGGTGCTTGAATTGTTCAGGCTTCTTGGGGAACAGCATCTTCCAGCCCTGGTCCGTTATCTGATTGCCCTTGCAGGTAAATAATCCACCTTCGATAACCAGCTCAACGCGTGTTTCAAGAAAGCGGTGATCGGGGAAAAACTGGCATAGATACTGACGGCTAATCAGTTCGTACAGGTGCTGCTCAGACTTGCTGAGAGCGCTTAGCTGCTTGGCGGCTAATGTGGGTATGATAGCGTGATGGGCGTCAACCTTACTGTCGTTCCAGGCTTTGCTTTTTATCCCTGGATTTGCTGATTGAATGATCTGACTGAATGTACTGCAATTCCTGGCGATTTGTTGGATTACAGCAGAAGCCTGTTGATGGTGCTCCAGAGGTAAATAACGACTATCTGATCGAGGATAAGTGATTAATTTATGACGCTCGTAAAGAGATTGGCAATTATCCAGCACCTGTTGGGCTGTCATGCCATAGCGCTTACTGGCCTCAATTTGCAGTGTTGATAGGTTAAAAGGGAGGGGAGGTGCCTGTCGACGTTTCTTTGTGTCTGACTTGGTTATTTCAGCGGGTTTGTCGGTAATTCGTTTAGCGACCAGTTCTGCCAGCTTACGAGAAAGCACCCGCCCTTCTTCGTCCATCTGTGGTTGACAGGATTCACTCGGTTGCCATTTTGCAGTAAATGGCTCGCCGTCGGCTGTCATAAGGTGGGCCAAAACCTCATAAAAGGGTTTGGATACAAAATTTTCAATGACTTTATCTCGCCTGACAACCAGTCCCAAAACCGGAGTTTGCACCCGACCGACGGACAGAACTCCTTGATAGCCTACCTTACGTCCTTGAACGGTATAGGCACGGGTCAGGTTTATACCGTAAAGCCAGTCAGCTCTGGAGCGGGCCAGTGCCGAAGTGGAAAGGGGGATAAAGTCACGATTTTCTCTAAGCTGGGAAAGAGCCCTTTTAACGGCTGAAGGGTTTAAATCATTGACCAGACATCGCTGAACCTGTTGATATTTCCCCTTTTTGACACCTGTTTTGTCGGTTGCCTTTACAAAATTTATCAATTCATCCACCAGCAGCTGGCCCTCGCGATCCGGGTCGCCTACATGAACTAACTGTTCTGCTTGTTTGACAAGTTTTTTGAGTATATTTAATTGCTTGCGGCTGCTTGACCGAGGTTTTAGTTGCCACTGATCGGGAATAATCGGCAGATGTTCCAGTTTCCACTGCTTGAAGGTTGGATCATAGCTATCGGGTTCAGCCTGTTCTAACAGGTGGCCAATACACCAGCTTACACAGTCACCGTTGCCAACGTAGATGCAGCCCTCCTGGCGACGGTGAGGGCGGGGAAGGGCATCGGCAAGGGCACGGCCGAGGCTGGGTTTTTCTGCGATATAAAGAATCATTCAGGACAGGGTTTCAGTTCAGGATGAGTATTTCAGTTAAGGGTTTTCATTTGATTAGTGGTTAGTTACTCAGTTCCTGTTTGAGCCGGGCAACGCCTGCTTGAGCACGCTCGTTGTCGGGACTCATCCACAATAGTCGCGAGTAGTTTTGCGCAGCGATCCCCCAGTTCTGCTCTTCCATAGCGCGTTCTGCACGGGCTTGATAGCGTTGTGCTATATCTTTGATACCGTTTAATGCCACGGTATTTTGTGGGTCCAGTTCCAGAATACGACGATAAGTGAGCACTGCATTATCGTTTTCAGGGATCGTTAATCGGTACGCTTTTTGGTGGATCTCGGCTTTTTTCAACAATAGTTTTATCTGAGCTTGACGTGCTTCTATTTCTGCAGTGAGGGCAGTCTTTTCAATATTGCTGTCGGGCGTTGGAATTTCTGAGGCATCTTGATTCCTGTTATCAACGCTGTTCTCTTCAGATAACGTAACAGGTCCAACGGGGGCCGAATTTTCTATGTTGGGGATTTGTCTGCTGATGTTCTCAGACAGGGGCTCTTTCTGGCTGATTTCTGCGCTAGTCGCTGTCGTTGGTTCAGATCCGTTGGGTTCAGGTTCAGTTGATTGAGACATCGTGGTTTCGGAAATTGGTGAAGAGGAAACCGTTTTGCTCAGGCTGGAATCCGTATTAGTTACAGCATTTGTATTAATAGCGACATCCGTGTTCGTGGTGGTGTCTCTGTTAGTCGTGATGTCGCTAATAGCCGCAGCGGTTTTGTCCTCCAGGACAACTGGCTGCTGCGGGATTGCGGGTGCTTCCACTGTGGCTACTGGTTCTTGACTCTGGCTGTTGGTTGGCTCGGACGGAATTGGTGAGGTACCTGTAGGGGGGGATTTTTCATCAATCTGAGCGGTTGTAGCGGAATTTCTTATGCTGTCTGTATCTGTGGCCGGTTGACTGCTTTCCTGGGCCGGTAAAGGTTTTGTTGCAGCAGGTTCTGTTGGGGCTTTTGCTACGGTAATGGCTTGGCTTGGAGGCTGGTCATCGATTAAAGACTGGATCTTCAGCTGCATTTCAGAGATAAACTCGGTGACCTGTTGTTGAGTTTGAGCGGCAAGTTGCTTGGGGTCAAAATCCGGATTCTTGCTCAGGTGCAGGTAGCCTGCCCCTCCGGCGACAATCACAAGTATAGCGACCATGGGTAAGGCTATTGAGCGCTTTTTCTTCTCATCAAAATCAGTAATGGACTTAATTGGATGAAGTTCAGGGCGGCTTGTCCCGGGAGAAAACTCCAGAACATCAGCGCCTGACTTTGTTGTACCTTGTGATTTGTTTTGAGCTGAGGAAACTGGGGTTGGAGATACCGCCAGAGGGGCATTTTCTGTAGCGTTGTTAGCTTCAGGGTACTCTTTGGTTGCTGGGCTCTGTTGCGACAGACTTTGCTGTTTAACTGCTGACTCTTTACCTAAGGACTCTTTAACTGACAATTTGGACTCAGACGAGATCGGTGTTGGTCTGTTCTGTTTGTCATTAGCGCGTCTGTTGCCAGAGGACTGGTCTGCTTGCGGGAGTGGCGTTACTTTTTCAGTTATTGGTTGCGTCAGAGTGTCTGGATGTTGTTGGGGCTGTTTTTTTGCAGATATTGCCGGGCTTTTCGAAGGGGATTCGGCGTTTTTTAGGGTCGGTTTGAGTTTCTTGATAACGGCACTTTTAGGTGCGGAGTTACTTTCAACGGTAGTCTTTGCGCGGGATTCCGCTTTATCTGTCCGGTTAGTTGATGAGGTGGGCTGTTCTTCTGGGTTTTTTTCCGGCTCAACTGGATCGGAGGGCTCTAATACTGAATCGATTTCAACCTTTGGAGCGGCGAGATCGTTAACAAATAAGGGAGTGTCCAAACGATCAGAGCGTTTTTTTAGCTGAGGTACTTTTGGGGTATCTAATAAGGATGCCGTTAGAAGACCTCCAAGAGTGTCTCCCTGGTGAGAGCTGGTTCCTTCAGTTTCGGAGGGCTGGAATTGTTTCTCTTGCGCAGGCCATTGATCCGCATTTAGCTGGCCAAAACTGTTTTCAGAGTGAACTTGATCAACGATCTCTTCATTAATCTGATTCTGACCAGAGATTGTGGTTTCGATCACTGCCAGTTTGACCAGCTTTTGAGCGCTTCGAAAGCTTCCAGCGGCATTAAACAACAGTGATTGCAGCGCTGATTCCTTAATGCTCAGGTTTCCTTTTGACTCCTGTGCTACAAGCCCCTTGACGTAGCTTTTCAATTCATCTTCCGTGGGAGGACTAAGCAGTAAGTGTTGACTGAGCAGTGTTCGATCAATATGTTTTTGTAACAGTTGTCTGTGGAACCCCGGTGATGCGAAGAGTACTCCCCTGATCGGAAGAAGCGGTGTGTCTCCGGAGATCGCGTTGGCAAGGGATGTTAATGTTTCCTCGGGGATGTATTGAGCATCATCGATCAGAAGCGCCAGTGGACTGCCGGTCCGCTCTTTTTCCTGTGCATATTCACGCACTGCATCCAGGCAGCTGTCGTTAGCAGTAGCAGGGCTATGAGCGGGGCTTTGTGAGAGCTCTAACTTGTCGGCAATTGTGTTCAGCAACTCTTCGACATCAAAACGGCAGTAAGACAGGCTGACAAGGGTGTATCGGGTTTGCAGCTTATCTTCGAGTTGTTTCTTTAACAACGTCTTACCAGTGCCTGAAGCGCCTTCGATCAAAACGAAGCCGTTGCAATCAGCCAATGTCTCGATAGCGGCCGATCTTGCTGCCTTAAATACTGCTGTTTCAAATCCTTGATTCATTTTGTTTCCGCGTTAAAAATCAGGCACTCGTGTGTTTTTAGCTTTTACTTTAGCGTTTCAGTATAGCGCTGGGAGGACGCCAAATGCCATAGGCCGCTCAGGGAGTTAAGCATACGTGGTTCTATCAGTGAAGAAAGAGCCGTTAGTGGTAAAAGATAGGCAGTAAAAAGCTGTTTTGACAACTGTCCCATCGGATTAGATGGAATCTTGGTGGATGTTCTCTGGTCAGCGATTTTAATGGGGGATGTAACTATTGTATAGCCTTTTGCCCTGGTCCTGACGAACTTTGCCAAGGGATGACCAAAAACGTTCTGACAATTCAGGGTTTTTTTCTACCCATTGAAAGGACAGTGGCAAATACCAATCAGCTTCGATAAAGGGGACTGGAAGCTTGCGAAGCTGACCCAGTTGTCTGTCTGATCGAAACTGGGTCTCAAAGATCGCTTCGTCTACCACATAGCCGTCCAGTCGTTTCAGAGTGACTATTTTCAGTCCCTCCTGAGGAGAGTACGCCTGATTTGAAAAGACATTTAACTGACGCAGTTTTTTTTCGGTTACGTAGCCCAGAGGTGCGGATAGACCGTGTCGAACATTTCCAAAACGAGTACCATCCCAGGTTAATTGTGAGTCATTGTAGGTATAGATGGAGTAACGGCCAGTCCAGAGACTTTTGCTTTGATCGGGTCGATTCAGTTGTTTGGGAAACAGACCCCATTTATCGCGTTCTTTTTGCCAGATAGCGGCGAAAATCCCATCGACCAGACCATGCTTGAGCTGTCTGATGCAACGCTTCCAGGGCAACGTAACAAATTCCGGCTGCAAGCCGGATGCTTCAGCCGCAAGGGTTACCAGCTCTATCAGTAGACCCGGTTTGTGCGTTGCCTGATGGCTGTTTCGTGCTGGAGGGTAAGAATAGGGCGGGTAAAACTGCTCTTCATAACAGATACGAATCACTGGATTTTTATTTTGCTTTAGAGATTGCTGGTCTCCATTAGCGATAGCAATGTCAGTACCTGAAAACAGTATTAGGGCCATACATAGCTTACAAAAGCCTGAACTCGCTGTTGTTGGGCTGATTCGATTCATATTGTAAGAGCTCCTTGTTTCCGGTTCTTTATTTGGAGAGCTCTTCTATGACTGAGACTAGGTTTGCTTTGATAGCAACTGTGGTGGTTTGCGCTCAGTAATGTAGCGTGGCGTTCCCTCTATTTCGCAGGCGATTCGTCTAATAAGATCCAAGCCTGCACCAGCTACCATAGCTTGGAACATACCCCGTCCATAGGGGAAGTATAGGCTGGTACTATGGATTTCGCTATGATCACCCCATGCTAACCAGACCAGTCCCACAGGCTTTTCGTCGCTGCCTCCATCAGGGCCTGCGACACCTGATACGGCTATGGTAAAGTCTGCACCACTGCGTTCCAGTGCTCCCTGAGCCATTTGTCTGACCACGGTTTCACTGACTGCTCCGTAACGTTTAAGATCTTCTTCTTTGACTCCTACCATTTTCATTTTGGCGCTGTTGGCATAGGTAACATAGCCCGCTTCAAATACCGAGGATGACCCCGGTACCTGAGTTAACATTGAAGCGATCAAACCACCGGTGCATGATTCTGCTGTTGTAACTTTCTTTTTTAGCTGTGAAAGGGTTTTTACTACAGCTTGGCTCAAGCTTTGGCTTCCTTCCGAGACTATATAGTCTCCGATTAATTCCTGTAGTTTATGACACCATTTTTCATGCTGATCGGAATATTGAATTTGTGTTTGCAGCTTAACTTCTAAGGTAGGTACTCCTGCTCTAAAACCGAGCTCTACTTCCTCGGGCCAATCAGGAAATTGCTCATCTATCCACTGTTGCAGTCCCGATTCTCCAATACCAAATGTTTGAAATCGACTGAGCAGCAAAGACTTTTCTCTGGGGGATTGTGTTCCGAGCTCAGGAATAATGGTCTGCTCCAGCATTGCCTTTAGCTCACTGGGCACTCCTGGAGTACATAGAATCTGGCAGTGATTGTGATTCAATCGAATGCCTACTGCGGAACCTCTATTATTCGGAATGATTCCAGATCCCTCAGGCAACATTACCTGCTTAAGGTTGGCGTTATTCAGTTGGCTACCCCGGTTACGGCACCATTGTGTCAGGTGCTTCAGAGCCTGAGGGTGTTCGGTTAACGAAGTAGCGGTCAGCTGCGCCAGAGCTTCAGCTGTCATATCATCCCGGGTTGGCCCCAGACCACCGTTGACGATCAGTATATCGGCTGAAGCTGAGAGAGTCTGTAACTGCTCAACCAGCAAGCTCAGATCGTCACCAATGGTGACTTTAGTTTTTATCGTCAGGCCGAGTTCCAGCAATTGCTGAGCAATCATTGCGGAGTTTGAATCGACAATGTCGCCGTTCATCAATTCGTTGCCCGTCAGCAACAGCTGAATATTCATATATGCTTTCCTGGAAGTTGGTTCGGGAACCTGGGTTCCTTCTGTCATAGGTTGAGATCTGAGGACTTCAAACGGAGCCTGTTTTATTCCCAGACAACCCGAACAGGTTCGCCAAAGTCATCATAGATTACTCTCTTTTGGGGTTTAGCAGGTTTTGGTTTTTTAGGTTTATTAGTTGCCAGCTTCGATTGACGCTTTTTCTCAATCGCAATGATGGCTTCCTGAACCGGAGTGCGTTGCTGGCGGGGCTGTCCAAAACCGAGATTATTGGTATTTAACTCCCCGTTTACCAGGCCTGTGCTGCCTGTCTTTACTTCCAGTACTTCTCCTCCTTGTTTGAGGAACTCTTCAACCTGATCTTCGATCTCGGTTCGAATCTGTGCTTTGGTTGGTAGGCGTTTCATACTGGAGGCACTGAGTCTGATACTTGAATTAGGAGATTATATATAGGGTTCTATGTTTGATATTCTTGCTTAAGCGTTAGCGTTTATTTTAGGCGTTACGTTAGCGAAAGAAAAACAGCATTGTTGTTGCATCGATGTGGTCATTCCCAGCTTGATACCTTGCCGTTTTCAAGATAAATAATCTGGTCGCGACCATCCCTGCGCTGGAATATCCATTGCTCAATGCTCTCACTAAACGGGTTTATACGAAAGGGTTTTCCCCAGGAATCGATAACCTGTTGGGGATTCATTCCAACTCCTATTGAATTTCTGTGAATCAGCTGCTGGAATTTTTTCTGTCGAGCCGCCTCTGCTTTTTGTCGTTCTATCTCGCGTTCATCTTCAGTTGTCAGTATTCGGTCCAGTTTTTCCATCGCGCCCATGATCTCCAGCTCTCTCAGGCGATCGGGTGGCACAGAGTTGAGCAACTCGGGCCCTTTTTGTTCTGACGACTCGGAAGCTTCAGAAGTGGATGGAATAATTGCCGGTTCTAAGGCGTCTTCGCCTCTTTGATCAGGCGTTTTACTGTTGCTGCTTTGACTTAGGGTTAGGTTCTCTCTCAGTGCTGCTTTGGTTGTTTTTTTATGCTCGCAGGGATAGCTGTAAATACCAAAGCCTCGCAGACAATCCTCCTGATTACCAGCCAGGGCATTAAATGTTATGAGTGGTAAGAGTAGGAAATAGTATTTGATCATTTTAATATGACTTTGCTACAGAATTTGTTTTAGCAGATGGTAACAGGCTTCTCAGCGACTCTTGGAGATCGGTGCTTTGACCGTTAGTCTCCACCGTTGAACAATTTGCTGCAACAGTCCCCGACTGAATAATTCTGAAAAAGAGCGTTCATAATCGTCAAGGAGGCGCTTGCCATTGGGGTGTTGGTGGGAAATGCCGATATAGAAACCCCGGACACCAACAAGGGGGCTTGTTAATTCCAAGTGCGTCTCACTTAAGTGCAGATTCTCCATGAATAGATGTTTGGCCACTTCTAGAGAGGTCAGAGCGAATTTAACACGGCCTTTGAGTACCAGCTTGAGTGCCTGAAGATCACTATTGACGGATACATGATACAGGTGAGACAGGTCGTTTTCAGATGTGTAAGAGTAGCCTCTTGGTATGGCTACGGTAATCCGGCCAGAATTGTCTTGATCCAGGAGAACGTCATTTGCGCGCTTTTTATAAAGCCCTAGCGGGGTTGTAAGCAGGCTTCTTTTTCCATACAAAAACTGCTGTTCCAGTTCAGGGCTTCGCCAAAGACCAGGAATAACATCCAAGCCCGCATTTTTTGATGTCGCAATAGCGCGTGCAAGTGGCATAGTTACCCGTCGGGTTTCGTAGCCAGCATGTTTAAAAATAGTTTCAACTAATTCAATAATGATACCTCCTCGATCCAGCTTGGGGCCGATGAAGGGGGAGTACTCATATACCGCAATAGATACTTCTTTTGCTATGGCTTTAGAAATAGTTGGGATGGCAAGCAGTATTAGCGTTAGCAATACGTACATTAAACGGTATCTTTTCAGCACAAGACATTTCTCGAAGACGTTAATTGCTCAGACAACAGCACTGTAAAACGAACTTTATGGGCCTGTTGTTAATGGATGCTTATTCTTTCTGGATAACTTCACTTATGGCCAGGAATTTTTATCTGTGCTTAGCCTTTTGATGAGGTGATTGTATAGACAAGCACGATATCGAAGCCGCCACCGTAAAACTATAGCAGTCTTAGGTTCCTTAGGTTCCTTAGGTGCCTTTGTCTGTTGTTGATCACTCTGTTCATTGTTAATTCTATATGCGACAGAATTTGTGTTATCAAGCTATTCAAATATTTGAAATACCTGTCAGAGGGTGGTAGAGTAACCGGACGGTTAAACGTTTAACTTTGTTTCTAGGAGAAGTTATCAGTTGATAACCGATTTGCAGCTTGAAAGTTCTTATATTCACCAAAAGTGAGAGGTCAGATGTGTTTTCGATAAGTAAAAAACTGACTTCATTGGTGGCTGTTTTCAGTTGCCTGATCGGATTTTCCGGCTCGGTTCAGTCTGAAGGATTGAAAATAGGCATGTCCTTTCAGGAACTTGATAATCAGTATTTCGTGGCAATGAAAGAGGCTTTGGAGGGAGCTGCTGACTCTATTGGTGCTGAGGTCATTGTCACTGATGCTCGTCATGACGTTGCTAAACAGATTAATGATGTCGAAGGTATGATTGAAAAGGGTATCGATATTCTGTTGCTTAATCCCACCGACTCGGTAGGGATACAGTCTGCGGTTTTATCGGCCAAGCAAGCAGGCGTCGTGACTGTAGCCGTTGATGCTCAGGCTGTAGGACCGTTGGATTCATATGTGGGTTCAAAAAACTATGAAGCCGGATATCTGGCAGGTCAGTACCTGGCAGACAACATTGGAGGAGAAGGCGAGGTTGCTATTCTTGATGGGATTTCTGTTGTTCCTATTTTAGAGCGTGTTCGCGGATTTCAGGATGCCATGAAAGAGTATCCCGGCATTAAGATTGTTGCCAAGAGGAATGGCAGACAGGAGCGTGATGTTGCCTTGAGAGTAAGCGAGGCTATGCTCTTGAAATATCCGGGCTTGAAAGGGATTTTTAGTGTGAATGATATAGGCGCATTGAGTGCCTTGGTTGCCATTGAGACCAATGATCGGAACGTTAAGCTGGTTAGTGTTGATGGGCACCCGCAGGCTATCCAGGCCATTTTGAAACCAAACTCAAGGTTTATTGCCACGACAGCGCAGTATCCTCGCGATCAGGTACGCCTTGGGTTGGCAATGGCGTTAGCTAAGTTGTGGGGGAGTAGTGTTCCGGAAGTTGTTCCGGTCAATGTAACCCTTATTGATCGAACCAAAGCTTCCGATTTCAATTGGTAAGTATATTTTGAGAGCGGTCTATCTGTGCTCCTAATGCGCATATCAGTGTTTTGGTCTGTGAGAATCTGAGGCTCAAAGTTGAAAAAAATCAATCATGGTGCTAAAGTTTTTTTGCTATGTTAAACGTTTAACAGAAAGAGTTAAACGTTTATAAGTCTAGGTTAAACGTTTAACATTTTGTAAATTGCCCAGTTGACTGATGCTTTGATTATAAGAATTAAGTACCTGAGAGGTCTGGATCTTTGAAAAAATCGATTTCGATTATTGACGTGGCCAAGAGTGCTGGTGTTTCCAGCGCCACTGTATCCAATGTCTTTAGCGGTAAGAAACCTGTAAGTGACGAGCTGGCAAAACATGTTCGCTCGGTGGCGGATCAGCTGGGTTATAGCGTGAACCGAACAGCATCTGTTCTACGCAGTGGCAGAAGCAAAATTGTAGGGATTCTGGTTCCTGATCTTTCTGATCATTTCTTTACATCGATTATTACTGAGATAGAACGAATTGCAGGAGCCAGCGGTTATGAAATTATTGTTGGCAACTCAAATAACGATGTGAATGCCGAAGAGCGTCGGCTTAATGCTTTGTTGTCCTGGCGACCTGCCGGCATGGCCGTTTTTCCTTGTTCTAATGAGGTTCCGGGTCGCGTTCTTGAGGAACGCAAGAACCTTCCTTTTGTCATCGCTGATCGTTTTTCGGGCGAACCTGAGGTCGATACCGTTGCAATCGATAATTTGCACGCAGGTTCAATCGTTGCCAACTGTCTGGCTGAGTTCGGTCACCAACGTGTTCTGTTATTGGGATCTGATCTGGAGTTGGAGCCTATTCGCCTTCGTTGTGAGGGAGCGCGCAGAGAAATCGAACAATCGGGTGGTGTGGCTGAAATTGCTGAGGTTGGGGCGAACCCGCATATTGGTGCAGAGCGTCTTGGTCGTTGGCTGGATAGTCACGATCGGCCGACAGCGATCTGTGCGATGACAGATATGGTTACGCTGGCAATTTTATCCTGTTTTGCCCAGCGAGGTATCAAGGTGGGTGAGGATATTTCACTGATTGGCTTCGATGATTATTTGTGGATGTCGGCCCGAATGACCCCTTTGACTGCGGTGTGTCAGCCCGTTGAAGCAATCGCACAGTCTGTGTGGGACTGTCTTAATGCAAGAATGAACGGAGACGATTCGGACACCAAACATATTGTCCATCGTTGTTCTCTTTCGGTGAGGGAATCAACTCGTCCTGCCGGGAATTTAAACATTCAGTTGGATAAAACCTCATAAGTATGCCGTTGGTTTTGTCAGGGGGTTTTAAGAATATCCCTGTTTAGAGGGCATCAGGTTCCGTATGGAATCAACGAATCAAACACAGGATGTGTGTTGATATGAGGAGCTGTTGATTGGCTCCTTGGAAGTAGAATAAAACGAAAAAATAAGAAGAGGTGCGGCTTTGAAAAAATTAATAGAGAAGTCTGGAATGATCTCCGCATTGGCCTTAGGGCTGGCTGCGGCGGATGCAGGTGCAACAGACTGGAATAAAGAATTAAAGAAGCATGACGGCGTTAAGCTGCGTATTCAAACCATCCAAGATCCGTTTATCGATTCTCTGAAAAAAATTAGCCCGGATTTTGAAAAGCTAACAAACTCGAGTGTGGAAATCGAGGGTTTTGGCTACGATCCGCTGCACGAAAAGCAGATTCTCAACTGTTCTCAGCGTGATGATCAGTACGACGTGCTCTTTATTGACGGTATCTGGACGGGTGAGTTTGTTGAGGCCGGCTGTATTGATCCGATCGAGAAGCGGGTGGGAAGAACTAATCCCGAAGTAACTGAAATGGATGATTATATTGAGTCCTTTACCGGGCAGGCGTATTGGAACGGCACGCTTCAGTGTTTACCTGTTGCCGGTTATTGGCACATGCTCCATTACCGAAAAGATCTGTTTGAAAAGGCAAATATTAAGGTTCCGGAAACGTTTGCAGAGCTTAAAGCTGCTGCAAAATTCTTCTCTGAAAGTCCCGATTTCCCTGGTGTTGACGGGATGGCAATGAACTTCCAGCGTGGATCAGCCGCTGGCCAGCAGTTCTTTGAATGGATTTATTCGGCTGGTGGAAAACCCTGGGAAAGCAATTACCCCGGTTCCAATGCCCCCTACAAGGATCAGACTCCACTGTTCAATTCCCCGAAAGCGGTAGAGATGGTTCAATTCTTTAAGGATATGGTGCCTTACGGACCTCCAGGGGTTGAACAGTTTGCCTGGGATGAGCGAGCGAACGCATTTACTCAGGGGAAGGTGGCGATGATCAATAACTGGTCAGTACGTACTCCCTTGTTTACCGACCCTAAGATTTCCAAAGTATGGGACAAGTTTGACGTAGCTATGTTCCCTCACGCTGAGGGTGAGAAGTCTGTGCCTCCGGTGGGAGGCTGGGTTATGTGTCTGAATGCTCACTCCAAGCAGAAAAAAGCTGCATGGGACTTTATGAAGTGGTTCGCCAGTCCAGAAATTCACAAGAGTTTTGTACTGGCCGGTGGTCCGCCAAGTCGACACTCTGCGATGCAGGATCGGGATATTATTGCAGCTCAGCCCTGGGTGCCTACACTTTATGAATCATCGAAGAAAGCTTGGGCTGAATCACGTCCTCGTCATGCGATGACTTTCGAAATGATTGATGCTTTGGGTCTTCAGGTGAACCGCGCGATAGTCGGTGATGCTACTCCCCAGGAGGCAATGGATAGGGCTAACGAGAATATCACCAAGATGCTCACTCGAGCAGGATATATCGACAAGTAGTGACTCTAGGCCCCCTAGACTCTAGAGCCTCTAGATTGTCAAAGGTAAGGGGCTTGGCTCCTTACCTTTTCAAATAGGGTGGTTGTGGTTTTTGATGTAAAAATATATTTAGGCGATACGATGGCACAAATATCTTATAGTCTTGGCAAATTGGTGCTACCGCTTTCGAAAATAGATTTAGATAAACGAGCTGGTTTTTTATTTATATTTCCTGCTGTTCTTTATTTAATTTTTTTAAGTGTGTTTCCTTTTTTGTACTCAGTGTACTTGAGTTTATATGACGTTAAACTAACACGTCTGGATAAAAAATATTTTGTGGGATTAGAAAACTACCTGAATCTTCTCAATGACCCACTTTTTTTGAAATCAATATTAAATACCGCGATTCTAACTGTTTCTTCAATGGCAATTGAAATAGTTCTCGGTTTTGTTTGTGCAAAGATATTTCTGAGCTTACGGGAACAAAGGGTAGGTCAGGTATTGCGTTCAATGTCTATTTTACCAATGATGATTACACCAATCTGTGTAGGATTGATTTTCAGCTATATTCTGAATCCGACATTAGGTATTGCCAACTATTTACTTTCAAATGTAGGTGTTGAGCCTCTCTCATGGTTTGGTGATCCTTCTGTTGCACTGCTTTCCGTTATTCTGATTAATGCCTGGCAGTGGACACCTTTTATGATGCTGTTGATGTTAGCTGGCCTGGTTTCGATCCCGGACTCCTTGTACGAAGCGGCTGAGCTTGAGGGGGCTAAGTGGTATCACGTTGCCCGCTGGGTCGAGCTACCCGCCATCAAGGATGTGATCCTTATCGGTATCATTCTTCGAGTCATCGACAATCTTAAGTTATTCGATCTGGTTTATGTCACTACTCGTGGTGGGCCCGGTGACGCTACCGAGCTGGTTACATTCTTTGCCTATCGCCAGGATTTCCGGTTTTTCCAGGTAGGTTATGGTTCTGCTGCCGCGGTGCTGATACTGCTGATCAGCATCATTATAACGACCATCGCAGTAAGGTACTTGCGGAGAATGCAAAATGACTAAATCAAATAATCGGTTAGCTGTAATTGCTGCGCTATTTATTACCCTTATATTCACCGCACCAATTATCTGGATGGTATTGGCTGCATTTAAAAACATTTCAGATATTTATGCTATTCCGCCTGTCTGGATACCGGACTTTAGCTATTTGGATAACTTTGTCTTGTTATTGTCCGAAAATTGGCAATACCTTTTGAATTCGGTCATTGTGACTTTAGGAGCAACTGCTGTTTGTATGGCTTTTGCCTTGCCTGCCGCATTTGGTCTGGTCAACTATAGATTTAAGGGACGAAATTTTCTTGCAGACTGGATTCTCAGTACTCGAATGATGCCACCCATTGCGGCAGCAGTGCCTTTGTTCATGGTCTTTAATACCGCTGGAATGCTGGATACCATCGGTTCATTAATCATTGTTTATGCGGGTTTTAACCTCCCCTTTGCCATCTGGGTATCAATGTCCTTTTTCAGGAATATACCCAAGGAAATTATTGAAGCAGCTCGAATTGAAGGCTGTACCTGGGGACAAACATTCCGGACTGTCGCTTTGCCGTTAGCTAAAAGCGGTATCGCAACCGTATCCACGTTTGTCTTTATCTTTGCCTGGAACGAGCTGTTATTGGCGCTGTTTTTAACCAGCCGTGAAGCAAAAACCTTTCCTGTCGTTATTTCATCATTTTCGACGGTTACTAAGACATATTGGGAGCTTATTTCGGCTGCGACAATTATCCAGATACTCCCTCCGATTATTTTTACTCTGTTGATGCAAAAGCACATCGTTTCCGGCCTCACTATGGGAGCTGTAAAAAATTAGGGTATGGCGTCCGTCAGCGTAAAACCGCTGAGAACAGAACGGACTTATTCGCAGCTTCCATAGCTGGTGACAATAAATTGAGTATAAGAAATAGTTATTTCGTAGGGTGTTCGAGATGGGTGGAATAGTTCTAGAAAATGTATGCAAGTCCTTTGGTGAAGTCAGTATTATCAAGGATATTAATCTTGAAATACAAGATGGCGAATTCGTTGTTTTTGTTGGTCCTTCTGGCTGCGGTAAGTCGACACTTCTGCGAATGATCACAGGGCTTGAGGAGGTTTCTTCAGGGCGGGTTTTCATTAAAGGTCAGGATATGACTGATGAAAAGCCCTCATCCCGGAGTCTGGCGATGGTGTTTCAGTCCTATGCGCTGTTCCCCCATATCAGTGTTCGGGACAATATCAGTTTCGGGCTTCGTATTTCCAAGGCGCCGAAAGAGCTTATTGAAGAAAAAGTCAGTTACGCGGCAAAGACTTTAGGGCTGGAAAAATTGCTCGATCGCAAACCACGTGAACTGTCCGGAGGGCAGCAGCAACGGGTGGCGATTGGACGTGCGATTGTCCGGGACCCGACAGCCTTTATGTTTGATGAGCCGCTATCCAATCTTGATGCTGCCTTGAGAGTGCAAATGCGGGTGGAATTGATCCGTCTTCACGATTCTCTTAAGACAACTATGGTCTATGTAACCCATGATCAGGTTGAGGCCATGACTATGGCTAACCGAATTGTGGTATTACAGGCGGGCAGGATTGAGCAATTTGATACGCCGGTCGAGTTATATGATCGTCCCGTCAACAAATTTGTTGCTGGTTTTATCGGTTCACCCAAGATGAACTTTGTCAGTGCTCAGCCAGCAGCTGATAACCAGATAAGGTTGGTTGACGGAACACTGATCAGTGTTCCCGGTATTGCTCATGAGGACATGACTTCCAACATGACCGTTGGTATTCGTCCTGAGCATCTCGAATACTCCCATGAACAGGGTGACTGGTGCGGAACGATAGTTGTCGAAGAGCAGTTGGGAAGTGATGCTTTTCTGATTGTTGAGATTCCGGGGGTCGGCTCAGTCACTGTCCGCGCCGTGGGTGAACGAAACTATCACGGTGGAGAAACCATATATCTCACACTACCCAGACACCGCTGTCATGTTTTTGATAACCACGATAACCGTATTAGTCCGAATCTATCTACTCAATGTACCGGAACAGTCACTGCACTGCACAGTGCATAAAGAGAGTTATTTTTCAATCTGGCTCTAGTGATGAAACCGGGTGATTAACAGAGCTGCTAGCCGAGAATTAGCTGGCAGTTGCTGACTACTTACTTTTCCTTAGCTTAGCCATTTGGAAGAACAAATTGCCAAAAAGGAATGATAGGCCGTTGTCCTGAGACTGACAGGTATTGATAAGCAGTTCAACAGGGCAGTACTCGCTGCAAGCAAACATCAGCTTTTCCTTTATTCAATTCGCTCAATCAGCGTTTCAGGAGAGAATTAATGAGAGACATACCAGAAAATATGACCGCTGTGGTCTGTTACGCCCCCAATGATTACCGTCTCGAACAACGCCAGTGTCCGGTAGCGGGATTAAACGAAGTTATTATTCAAATAGAAGCCTGCGGTATCTGTGGCAGCGATTGCAAAGCAAGCTCGGGAGCCGATATGTTCTGGAGCGGTGACACTCCCTGGCTTAAGGCACCAGTTATTCCCGGACATGAATTTTACGGCAGAGTTGCAGAACTTGGTGAAGGTGCTGCTGAGCATTTCGGTGTTCAGGTTGGTGACAAAGTGATTGCCGAGCAGATAGTTCCCTGTGGTAAGTGCCGTTTTTGTACGTCAGGTCAATACTGGATGTGCGAAGTACATAATATCTTTGGTTTCCAGAAGGATGTTGCTGAAGGAGGTATGGCTGAGTACATGCGTGTCCCGTCTAATGCTCGGCTGCACAAGATCCCTGAATCGGTTTCGATGGAAGATGCGGCGCTGATCGAACCTATGGCTTGTGCCATCCATACAGTCAATCGGGCTGATATTCAGTTGGATGATGTGGTCGTCCTGGCTGGAGCCGGGCCTTTAGGGCTTTGTATGGTGCAGGTGGCTCGATTGAAGACTCCACGAAAACTGGTGGTTATTGACATGGTGGATGAGCGTCTTGAACTGGCGAAAACGTTTGGTGCCGATCTTGTCTTGAACCCTGCCAGGGATGACATCGATGCAGAGGTTCGAAAGTTGACTGATGGTTATGGTTGCGATGTCTATATCGAGGCTACCGGGGCTCCTGTAGCGGTTACCCAGGGGTTGCAGATTATTCGAAAACTGGGGCGGTTCGTAGAGTTTAGTGTTTTTGGTGCGGAAACCACGACTGACTGGTCAGTCATTGGTGATCGTAAAGAGTTGGATATTCGCGGTGCTCATTTGGGGCCCTACACTTATCCCGTGGCGATTGACCTGTTTCAGCGTGGCCTGGTGACCTCAAAAAATATCGTGACACATAGCTATCCGCTAAGTGACTGGGAAAATGCATTTGAGTTGGCATCGGGGGCCGATTCGATAAAAGTTTTGCTCAAGCCTTAAAGGAGGTGTTCCATGAGTTACGTTATCGGTGTCGATATCGGTACCCAGAGCACCAAGGCGCTGCTGACAGCGACAGATGGACGAATTCTGGCTCAGGCTTCAGTTGGATATCAAGTGGAACAGCCTCGTCCTATGTGGGCCGAGCAATGGCCTGAAGTCTGGCTGGAAGCCGTATATCAATCCACAGCTGAAGCTATTCAGTCTGCCGGAGTAATGCCGTCAGACATCAAAGCGATCTGTGTCAGCAGTTTGTATGGTGGTTCAGGAATTCCTGTGGATTCGGAGATTAAGGCGCTGCACCCCTGTCTTATTTGGATGGATCGGCGCTCCAACGAAGAAGTGGAATGGGTACGACAGCATATTGATATGGAGCACTTGCAACAGGTTACCGGTAATGGCGTTGATAGCTATTATGGTTATACCAAGATGCTCTGGTTGAAGCACAAGCAGCCTGAAGTGTGGTCAAGGACGCGATACCTGCTGCCACCCAATAGCTATGTGCAATATCACCTGACTGGAGAGCTTGCTGTAGATCATAGCTCAGCAGGAAATATCGGCGGGATTTACGACATCAGCTCTCGTACCTGGTCTGTATCCATGCTTAACGCTCTTGGTATCGATCCGGAGTTGATGCCTTCCCGACTTGTGGAATCCAATGAGATTGTGGGTCGATTGCTACCTGATGCAGCAAACCGGTTGGGTCTATTGCCCGGTACGCCGGTTGTCGCCGGTGGTGTCGATGCTGCAATGGCAACGCTGGCTGCGGGTGTAGTTGAGTCCGGTAATCATGTTGCGATGATCGGAACCAGTATGTGTTGGGGGTTTGTCAACAAACAGACAGATGCTCGCAATGGTCTGATCAGTATGCCTTACGTGCACAACGCAAGCGAGGATCTCTATATCTTTGGTGGCGCGATTACGGCTGGCGCATCGGTCAGTTGGTTTCGTGATCAGTTTTGTTCAGCAGAGCAACAGGCCGCCAGCCTTTTGCCCGAAATTGATGTACATGAGCTTATGGAGTTAGGGGCAGCTAAAACTCCGGCAGGCGCAGATGGTCTGCTTTTTCTTCCTTATCTGATGGGCGAGCGCAGCCCTGTATGGGATGCAAAAGCTTCCGGGGCTTTTGTGGGTCTTACGCTCTACCACAGCAAGGCTCATTTGTATCGCGCAGTACTTGAGGGGTTAACCTTTGCTCTGCGCCACAATATGGAATGCGGCAAGCTTGGGGCGATCAGTCTGGACCCGGAATTGATAGTGGTTGGTGGTGCGGCAAGCTCTGATCTGTGGATGCAGCTTATCGCTGATATCACCGGCTACCCTGTGTTGACTATTGAGCAGGAGGTTGAAGCACCCCTGGGGGGGGCTTTGCTGGCAGCGCTGGCTATTGGTGAAATCGCCAGTATTAATGAAATTCACAACTGGCGAACCCTGGAATCCCGTGCCGTTCCTGATCCAGCGAATAAGGTGATGTATGACCATATGTTCGAGCAGTACTGTGATATTTATCAAGCACTTAAACCAAATATGCATGCTTTGAGCCATCGTCAGGGTTTGCTGAGTAATGATTCCAGGCAAGCTGAACCTTAATCAAGCCAACTATCGAGTGTAAGTATGAAATACGCAATTTTTGATATGGACGGGCTGCTGATTGATTCCGAGCCGCTTTGGCAAAAAGCCGAGCAGGAGATTCTGCTGGAGCAATATGGCCTTGAATTAGAACTGGCTGAGGTTGCACGGTATTGCGGTACCAGTACCAGAGAGTTTGCCAATACAATGGCTCGTATCCATCCAGAGGCCTTGATAAAGCCGGATGAACTTCGAGAGGCTATTTTCGATACCATGGGGGCAAGAATTCATCAGGCGCCCTTGATGCCGGGAGCTGAAGAGTTACTTCAGTGGCTTTTACAGCAGAGTATCGGTTTGGCGATAGCCTCTTCATCGCCATTGTTGTTTATCGAATCCGTCGTCAAAAAATATGATCTACCGGTGCAGGTGTTTGCATCTGGTATCGAAGTTCCTCGCTCCAAGCCGCATCCTGCGGTGTTCGAGTTGGCTGCCCACAGGCTTGATGCTTTTCCCTGGCAGTGTCGGATCTGGGAAGACTCGGTGAATGGGCTGATCGCTGGCAAGGCCGCTGGGATGGAAGTTGTGGCTGTGCCGGGCTTAGCTCACCCTCGGCCTGAACAGTTTTCCATTGCCGATCATATCCATCGTAACCTCTATGAAAGTTTGGATAGCTTGCAACAGGTTGCTGCAGAATCCATTGAATAATACTTAGGAAGTACCATGCCCAGTTTGTTAGAGCAATTAAGACAATACAGCACCTTGGTGGCCGATACGGGGGATCTTGATGCTATTCGCCGATTTGTACCCCAGGATGCGACCACTAACCCCTCTCTGATTTTAAAGGCGGTGCAATCCGGCCAGTACGAAGCGCAACTTAGGGATGTTCTCACTACTGTCCGATATTCTGGAGGTAACCTGGATCAAGCAATTGACGAGGCCTGTGACCGTTTGATTGTGGTTATGGGAACTCAAATTCTTGGCTCCATACCTGGTCGAGTCTCTACCGAAGTGAATGCTCGGTTGTCCTTTGATCGGGATGCCAGTATCGATAAAGCACGCTATTTAGTGAGGCTTTATGAGGAGGCTGGTATTAGCCGTGATCGTGTTTTGATTAAACTGGCTGCCACCTGGGAAGGTATTCGTGCAGCTCAGGCTCTGGAGCGAGAGGGTATCCAATGCAACCTGACCCTGATTTTCAGTTTTGTTCAGGCTCGTGCTTGCGCTGAAGCGGGGGTTTACCTGATTTCCCCGTTTGTGGGGAGAATTCTGGACTGGTACAAAAAAAACAATCCTTCGAAAAGTTACCAGGCTGATGAAGAACCTGGAGTGTTATCTGTTGCTAATATCTATCAATACTTCCGCCGCCACCAGTATTCAACCGTAGTCATGGGTGCGAGCTTTCGCAATGTCGGTGAAATTCTGGCTTTAGCAGGTTGTGACCGTCTCACGATCAGTCCCGCGCTACTTGAGGAACTTGCTAACACCGAAGGTACTGTTGAGTCACAGCTAAAGGACTGTGGGGAGTATTTGTCTGTACCAGAGGTTCTTTCTGAATCTCAGTTCCGCTGGCAGCTAAACGAGGATGCTATGGCAACAGAAAAACTTGCCGAGGGTATTCGCGGTTTTGAAGGGGATCAGTTGCAGCTGGAAGCTATGTTAGCAGAGCGCCTGGAGGGTTGTGTTAAATGAAATCTGTCGAAACTATTGTGCCACAAAATCGTCGTATGTTAGCCAATGCTCTGCGAATGTTAAGTGTGGATGCTGTGCAGCAGGCAGGATCCGGGCATCCAGGTGCCCCCATGGGGATGGCTGACATCGCCGAAGTACTTTGGCGAGATCACCTGCAACATAATCCGGCTAATCCGCAATGGGCTGATCGTGACCGTTTTGTGCTGTCGAATGGTCACGGTTCAATGCTGTTATACAGTCTGTTGCACCTTAGCGGCTATGATTTGCCCATAGAGGAGCTGAAAAGCTTCCGCCAACTGCACTCCAGAACCCCAGGTCATCCAGAATATGGTTATACGCCGGGTGTGGAGACTACTACCGGTCCACTAGGGCAGGGATTAGCGAATGCTACTGGCCTGGCGCTGGCAGAAAAAATACTGGCTGCTCAATTTAATCGCCCCGGTCACGAAGTGGTTGATCACTATACCTATGCCTTTGTTGGAGATGGATGCCTGATGGAGGGAATCTCCCACGAGGTATGCTCTCTGGCTGGTACCTTAGCTCTCGGCAAATTGATTGTGTTTTATGATGACAACGGTATTTCCATAGACGGAGACGTTGAGGATTGGTTCAGCGATGACACTGCGGCGCGTTTCGGTGCCTATGGCTGGCAAGTGATCGAAGATGTGGATGGTCATAATGCTGAGGATATTGAGGGGGCTGTGCAAAAGGCTAAGCAGGATACTTCTCGACCCTGTTTGATCTGCTGCAAAACGACTATTGGTTTTGGTTCACCCAACAAGTCTGGCAGTCACGACTGTCATGGCGCACCTCTGGGGGAGCAGGAAGTTGCTGCGACACGGATGCAGCTGGATTGGGATTATGGACCCTTTGAAATACCTGATGCGATTTACGCGGACTGGGATGCGCGAGAGAAGGGCGCTGCGCAGGAGGAGTCCTGGCGATTGCGGTTTGAAGCCTATCGGGAAGCTTATCCGCAGTTAGCCGCGGAGCTGGATCGTCGTCTGCAAGGTCAGTTACCATTGGACTGGGATCAACGGCGCGATGAACTGCTACGTCATTGCCAGTCTGAAGGTCGCTGCCTGGCCTCTCGTAAAAGTTCTCAGGAGGTGTTGGAAGCACTTGGGCCCATATTACCGGAACTTCTTGGCGGATCGGCAGATCTTGCCCCATCTAATCTGACGCAGTGGTCAGGGTCCGTTTCAATATCGGCGGATGAAAGCGGTGGTAATTATATTCACTACGGTGTCCGTGAATTCGGCATGAGCGCGATGATGAATGGCCTGTCACTGCATGGTGGCTTTATCCCTTATGCGGGCACCTTCCTGATGTTTATGGAGTATGCTCGCAATGCCGTGCGGATGGCGGCGCTGATGGGGATTCGCAATATTTTTGTTTATACCCATGATTCCATTGGGCTGGGGGAGGATGGTCCTACCCACCAACCAGTGGAACAGATAGCAAGTTTGCGTCAGACTCCTAATATGGAGGTATGGCGTCCTTGTGATGAAACTGAAACCGCTGCTGCCTGGTGTGCGTCGCTTGAGCGTGTCGAGGGTCCGAGTGCCTTGGTGCTCTCACGTCAGAATTTACCAGCAGTGCCTCGTAATGAATTACAGCTGCAAGCTATCAGTCGAGGTGGTTATATCCTGCGGGATTGTACCGGAACTGCACAGTTGATTTTATTGGCGACCGGCTCTGAAGTCTCACTGGCACTGGCCGCAGCTGACCGTCTTATGGCGACGGGGGTTTCTGTTCGAGTGGTGTCATTACCTTGCCTGGAGCGTTTTGAAAAACAAGATAAGGCTTATCGTGATGCTGTGCTTCCAACAGAGGTGCGCGCCAGGTTTGCAATTGAGATGGCACACCCGGAAAGCTGGCATCGCTATGTCGGGCTGGATGGTAAGGTTCTGGGAATGAGCACCTTTGGGGAGTCAGCTCCTGCTGGAGAATTGATGAAGCACTTTGGGTTTACGGTCGAGCAGGTGGAAGTAATCGCCAGGGAAGTACTGGCTAACGTTGAATAGGGGCTACTGAGCGTAAAAGTATCAGAGGGGAATCAGGCTGATCCCCCTCGGCGTCTGACCAAAGCTGCAAGATCACCAATGCAGAGTGCAAGAGATAATCTTACTAACAAGTGACAAACTTACAACAGGGAACGACTGGGGATGTAGTCGTTCCCGGAATTGCCTGTCAGAACAGACCGATGACATTCCCTGTTTCGTCGTCAATATCAATTACCTCAGCAGAGGGTTTTTTAGGTAGCCCCGGCATTGTCATGACATCGCCTGTCAGCACAACGATGAAACCCGCACCGGCAGCCAGACGAACTTCACTGAGCGGAACGTCAAAGCCTTCAGGCCGTCCCCGCAGTCCAGGATCAGTCGAGAATGAATACTGGGTCTTAGCCATGCAAATGGGCAGGTGACCATATCCACCTTCCTGAAGGGCATGGATTTGATCACGTAGCTTCTTATCAGCGGTAATGTCGTTCGCACCGTAGATTTTTGTCGCGATAGTCTTGATCTTGTTCCACAGGCTCATATCGTCTTCGTACAAGTAATTGAAATCAGTCGTGTGATTTTCAATTTGATCAACCACTTCGTGAGCAAGATCTATTGCTCCTGCACCGCCATTTGCCCAATGGTCACAAGGGATGACCTTAACGTTCAGGTAGTCACACTTGTCTTGAACAGTCTTAACTTCGTTATCTGTATCGGTAACGAATTTGTTGACAGCCACAACAACAGGAAGCCCAAACTGGTGTATGTTCTCAATATGCTTTTTAAGGTTCTCCACACCTCTGGAGACAGCCTCACAGTCTTCTGTACCCAGATCCTTAAGCTCGACACCACCGTGAAGTTTCAAGGCGCGAATTGTGGCAACAAGAACAACGGCATCAGGAACCAGGCCTGCCTTTCTGCACTTGATATTGAGGAACTTTTCAGCCCCCAGATCTGCGCCGAAGCCAGCTTCAGTTACCGTATAGTCTGCGAGTTTCATGGACAGCTTAGTGGCACTGACGGAGTTGCAACCGTGAGCGATATTGGCAAAAGGTCCGCCATGTACGAATGCGGGCGTACTTTCTAATGTCTGTACTAAGTTAGGCTTGAAAGCATCTTTCAGTAGCACGGTCATAGCGCCGTGAACATTCAGTTCTTTGGCAGTAACCGGCTTTTTGTCGTAAGTCTGGGCAACAACGATATCACCCATTTTCTGCTTCAGCTCTGCAAGACTGTTAGCGAGGCAGAAAATAGCCATAATTTCAGAAGCAACAGTAATATCAAAGCCACTTTCACGAGGGATTGAGTTACCAGGGCCACCTAAGCCCAGATTTATCTGGCGTAGTGCACGGTCATTCATATCCATGACTCTGCGCCAGGTGATTCGACGAGGATCAATATTCAGCTGATTCCCCTGGTGAAGGTGATTATCCAGTGCGGCTGAGAGTAAGTTATGGGCAAGGCCAATGGCATGGAAATCACCGGTAAAGTGCAGGTTGATTTCTTCCATCGGAATGACTTGTGAGTAGCCACCACCGGCCGCGCCACCTTTCATTCCAAAGCAAGGGCCCAAAGAGGGTTCTCGGAGGCAGATAGCGGATTTTTTACCAATTTGAGTTAAAGCATCGCCAAGACCGATAGTGGTTGTCGTCTTTCCCTCACCTGCGGGTGTCGGATTTATTGCTGTAACCAGTATCAGTTTTCCATTAGGGCGGTGCTGAACGCTTTGGATAAAATCGAGGCTCAGTTTAGCCTTATCCTTGCCATACTGTTCAATTTCACTTTGAGGAATATCCAATTTCTCCGCAATTTCCTGGATCGGTTTTCCAGTTGCTTCGCGGGCTATTTCGATATCGGACAAGTGTTTTTTATCGCTCATTTCTTTATTCGCCGTCATGTTGGGAGCCTTGTTATTGGACTTGAGCAGTATATCAATTGAGTCGAGTCTGCTTGGTTAGTCTATAGCGACACTCACCTATCGATACGCGACAGGCAGAGGATCCAGATCTGTTCTAAATGATATTTCTAAATAAAACACTGGTGAGGAATGGCGGATTGGATCGAATGTCTGTGACAGGTTTTCTGGATTTTGCCCGGTCATGACGTGCGAGCGATAATCGATCGGGGATATTAAATTATGTCCAGGAATAGTCTCGATGGATCACACTCAAACTATTATCATCAGAGTGCTGTTTGTAACCAGCAACTTCCCGGAAATCTCTTAGGAATCCGGCAATGCTCTCTTGCTGATAAAATTCTTACCTGGAAAATAAATGATAGAAAAAGCCCATAGCAGAAACGCAGATTCCCTTGTTGTGCTTGATTTTGAAACTACAGGACTTTCTCCCAATAGTGGAGACAGGGCCATTGAGATTGGTGCTGTATTGATAGAAGGAGGTCGAATAGCAGATCGTTTTCAACAATTAATGAATCCTGGGCGACAGGTGAGTCAATTTATTTCGCAATACACGGGTATTACTAATGCTATGTTGCGAGACGCAGCTCCTTGCGAGATCGTTATGAATGAATTTGCAGACTTTATCGAGGGTCATAATTTAGTTGCCCACAATGCGTCGTTTGACCGTTGTTTTTTGGATGCAGAACTACTGCGAATAGGACGTAATTATAGCGGTGGGTTTGCCTGTTCCATGCTTGCTGCCCGTCGCCTGTATCAGGATGCTCCGAATCATAGATTGAGCAGTTTGGTTGCTTACAAACGACTCCCTACCGACGGTGTGTTTCACCGTGCATTGGCAGACGCGGAAATGACAGCGCATCTTTGGTTACAGATGTTGGAGGATATCGGGCAAATCTATGGATATCAGGATGTACCTTTTTCCCTTATGCAGAAGCTGACGCGTACCAACAAAAAAGCAGTTGCAAAGCTGTTGTCCTGTAAGTGACTGGTTGGCGCCCCGCTAATAAGCGTGGTCAGTACAATCTTAAATCAAAAGGCTTGCCGATAGATCTGACCGGTGCCTTGGTCTGCTGTCGGTTTACAAAATACATATGTAAAAATGGTAGGCCTGAAAGGAACAGCAACATTAGTTATAGAAGTTTTAGCTCTTATGATAAAACAAGTTATACACAAGCCATGGTTGTTGAGGTACAGCTAGCGAGTTTTCCATTAAAGGTCAATGCGTATTTCTTCATGTAATATATTGAAAATTATATCTGTTTGTTTTTATTGAATAATTTTTTATTTCAGATCAAACTTTAATCAACTATCTAAAAATCCCATAAGTGCTGGCCAGGGATGGCTTTATGCAGAATTTACACACAGAGATACCCACAGTTTCTGTGTGTGGGTATTGGTAGATTATCTGTGTGTCGACCCCCGTTGATTAAAAGTGGCGGTTGGCGGTTCTTCATCCTCACCACAGAGGTGATCGATCAGGGGGAACGGTTGAAAAAGGCCTGGTGTTGTCAAAGCTCAAACAGCATCCCGATAGCCGGTTCTGTAGTGGAATGACTTTTTTATGTTCGAAAAACGGGGTTATGGGGCACTTTTAGAAAATTCAATAATCTCAGATGAATAGAGGATTTACTATACTTGGATTCAGTGGAATGTGCGAAAGTGGCTGAATATATGCTATATAAAGGTATGGTTGTCAGTATTTTGAGGTTAAATAAAACAGGGCTTCCCCTGTCATGGCTCTCCCGCGAAGAAGCCGCCACGCTATATGTTAAAGAGCAGGTAGTATGGAGCTTGGGGGACGAACAGTTTCGTCTCCATGGCGGGATCAATCGGTGTGGTGAGCGCTCGTATTTAGATGTAGCACCAATCATCGCCTGTGATGGTTCGGTTCGCAGCCATCCGTTTGCGCCGACGTTGAGTAATCGCTTTTTATTCCGTCGTGATGGTCATCGCTGCATGTATTGTGGCTTTCAATTCAGTGACAGTCAGTTGACCAGAGATCATATTATTCCAAAAGTTCAAGGTGGTGCCGATTGTTGGAACAATGTTGTAGCGGCATGTCAGCGGTGTAACCACCATAAGGGTGGGCGCACACCCGAACAAGCGAGTATGGAGCTGTTAGCTGTTCCTTTTGAACCTAATCTATTTGAATTTATGTATTTGGCTAATCGTCAGATACTTGGTGATCAGATGGAGTATTTGCAGTCTCGTTTTTCTGGACAGCGTATATGGGAAGCTGCCTGATAAGAACGTCTTGTTTTTGGTACGCACATTGTTTATCAGACTCGAGCCCCTAACTGCGGCGTTTGTTATTTGATGTGGAGGCAGCACCCTGGGAGTGAGGAAAGCTGAGATTAGCCTCCTGAAAAACCTTTTAATGCAAGGACTGCCCCATTTGGCGGTATTGAGCGATAAGTCCTTTCCAGTCCTTGATTCTCTTGTCTATTCCCAGGCGCTGCAAGTAGCTTTTAGATAATCGATTGCTAAGATCCGTGTTCATACCGTTACTGGTTGCTGGAATGACTGCATCAGCGATGTGTACAGCGGTAAGAGGACTGAACTCTGTGTCAGCTGAAAGTTGAGGTGTGTGATGAAGTAGCGCCACCTCCACAACAGGATTGGGTAGATTCCATTTATTTAGCAGATAAGCTGCTGCTTCACCGTGATAAATTCCCAAGAGCTGTTTTTCCGCACAGCAAATACCTATTTGATGTTCGGTCGCGTGTTTCATTACGCTCTGGTAGTGGGCGGGATCTCTGGATGCCAGGATTAGATGACCGATATTGTGGAGCAGGGCAGCTAAAAAAGCCTGATCTTGTACAATTTTGCTGGCTTTTTGTTCAACACAAAGCTGGTGTGCCAGTCGTGCGACTAACAGTGATCGAAGGTTCATATGTTCAAATGAAAATAGTGACCATGATCCGTTTTGAGGGTATTTATGGGTAAGGTGCCCTGATAGGGCCAGTGCCCGAAGATGCCTTATCCCTAGTAGTGTTACAGCATCTTTTATATTGCTGATCTGACGACGAAGTCCGAAAGAAGCCGAGTTAACCAGCTTCAATATGGTCGCCACCAAAGCAGGATCCTGGCTGACGATATGGCTGATCTGGTCAGTGCTACTCTGTTCAGAGCCCAGCAGGCTGTTTAGTTTTTCATAGATTGCCGGCGGAGTTGGCAGCTGACTATCGGTGTGCAGATAAGACTTTATTGCTTGCTTATTCAGCAAACGGTTTATTTTAACCAAATACTCTAGGGTTCGCGCAGTCTCTTCAATTGTTGAGTGATCAGAAAATACCTTATGAGCATGGTTCAGTGACAATTCATGCTGTTGTTCACTCATCGGCATTCCCGGTAGCTGAACTCTAACAGCTATGGGTTGCAGAGCGCGAGCTTTGACCAAACATCGCCAGCTCTGGTGAATATGTTGTGAAGAGACTATTGCAATAACGTGATAGCGGGATTGCTCAAGAAAACTGAGCATACTTTCTACATCGTCAGTTCTAAGGATGTCCCAATGCCGACCAGTCTGGTTAATTTTACTTTGCCAGTCGAAATAAATACCCTCGGTATCCAGCATGAGGACTTTTAATCCGCATTTCTGTTTGCCGACGCGAGCACCAGCGTCGGGCGATCCTGTCACTTGGGGATCAGGGATGGGAATTATTATATCCTGCTTGTCGATTGCTCCGGCGACCATACTCACAGCCTGAACTATTTCATAGAAACCTGTCTGGATATTACAGCCATAACGAAAAGTATAGCTGCTTTTCAGATGCGAGAGCAACGAAGGGCTGTGGGGTCGTTCAGGGATCCTGATTCGGAGCTATCTTGATCCCGGTGGTTCTCAGTGACTATTTTGAGTTTTGATATAGATTAGCGGTGATTTTCCAACGAGGTATTTCCTTATCAACTCCGACACGCTTCAAATAGTCCATTGACAGGGTATTTGATAAATTGGCTCCGATCTCTGTCTCTGCTTCGGCTAACAGCGAGTCAGCGATATGTACGGCGGTCAAAGGGCTGAACTCTGAACCCGGAGAAAGCTGAGGAGTGTGGTGAAGCAGTACCGCTTCGATAACCGCAGCGGGTAGTTTCCAGTGAGCCAGTAAATAGGCGCCAACTTCACCGTGAAAAAGTCCGAGCATCTTCTTTTCGACACTGCATAACGGCGCTTTTTTCTGAGCTGAAATGACCATTATCTTTCGATAGAGCTGCGGATCCTGAGACGCCATCACCAATACACCCAGATCATGTAGCAGGCCGCCGATAAAAGCCTGGTCCTGAATGGCTTGGCTGGCTTTTAGATCGCGGCATATCTGGTGAGCTAGACGTGCCACGAGCATTGAGCGTTGATTTAAACTCTCGAAAGAAAAATAGGACCAGTTACGCTGCTGTGGATAGAGACTGACCAGGTGTCCAGATAAGGCTAGAGCCCTCAGCATTCTTATGCCCAGTAGTGTGACCGATTCAGTGATGTTGCTAATCTTTCGATCCAGGCCAAAGTATGCGGAGTTAACTACACTCAGGACCTTGGCTGCAAGCGCCGGGTCCTGGCCAATGATACGACTGATGTGCGTAGCATTGCTCTGATCTGAACTGAGAGCTTCATTTAAGTCTTTATAGACTTTCGGGGGGGAAGGTAGCTGTCCTAATGAATTTATATATTCACGGTTTTTCTGCTTGTACAGCAGGCGATTTATTTTGATCAGATTTTCAATACCTTCTGCCACCTCTTCCAGAGGCTGCTGGTCTGAGTAGACTCTGTGCACCAAGTCCTGAGTACGGTTTTGCTGGCCTCTGCTCAGTGGCATTCCCGGGAGAAGAATACGTAGTGCTCGTGGCTGAAGATTAATGGCTTTGACTAAGCAGTCTTGATCTGCGTGAATACGTGTTGAGGAAGCAACGACGACTGCATGATATTTTGATTCTGAAAGGAACGAGAGCATTGCTTTGTTGTTGTCGACCCGAAGAACATCCCAGTGACGACCTCCCTGGTTGATCTTGGAAGCCCAATCAAAATATTCCCCCCGAGAGTCTAGCATTAGAACTTTAATAGGAGCTGTTTTTGAGTTGACGACTGCGGTCATTGTTTGTGATCCACTGCATATTATGGGGTCTTGGAGTACCCGGTTGTTACTCCCGCCTGAGCACTGTTGTTATTCCTGCCGGGCACAGATGTCACGCTCGCCCGGCGCTACTGAATTGTCGTCAAGACTATTCTATTTGTGGATAAATCGAATTGATCCAGGCAGGTACTTCGGTCATTAGTTGATCAGTATGAAGTTTGATTGATGTAGGTCAACGTCTTTTTTGTTTCTGTTGATATCGCGCTTTCTTATTTTCAGTGAGGTTTAGTTTTGAGATTGTTAGCGGGTATTGAACAGGGTGTTGAATATTCTTGTCAATTGCCTCAAGGCTCGTTATCCTTCCACGAAAGGTATGCGACTAAAGTACTATTTTTTGGCGATATGCTTGTAATCCCATAGGTCTGTTCATAACAACTATAATATGGCCAGGGCTCTCTGATACTTGGAAGGGACTCTGCCTGCTATGAGGTCAGCTCATGAAATCTTTTAGTGTTCGCAATAAGATAATGCTTTTAGTACTTTTATTTCTGTTGATGCTGGTTGGCCTTACCGTCAATAATCTCAGTAGTAGCCGCGTGCTTAGTGCAAATATCCATCACCTTTCCGATGTAAACCTTCCTCTCTTTAAAGCAGTTTCTGATGTTAATAAAACACTTTTAATTCAAGCGGTTGAGGTTGAGAGAGGGCTTAGTCATGCTCAAAAGTCGCAAGCTGTCGAAAGCTATGGTACTCACAATATTGAGAATTCTCTGGTTCAGTTTCAGGCTTTGTCTAAGCACCTGCAAGAGTCTTTAAGTTCCGCAGTAGAAATTCTTGAGAGCTTCCCTGCCAGTTCTACTAAAAGCTCATTAAATGATCTGTTTGCTGAAATTACCGCTAATCAACAGGACTATCAGGCAAATACTGTTGAAGCATACAAGCTCTGGACTGGCAGAGGGCTGTTTAAGGCAAGGCAATTTACTAAGAAGGCTACCGCAGCCAAGATAAAAATTGATGGGGCAATGGAGCAGCTAAATGCTTTGATTGACCAGTCAACTGCTGAGTCCATAGTGGAAGTGGAAGAACTGCAGAAAAGTGATAATACACTGATGATCGGAGCGACTCTTACGGCTGTTTTGGCGGGTATAGCAGCCAGTTTTTTATTGATCAGAAATATCGTTGGTCCGTTGAATCAAGCTGTAGCGCAGGCAGAGAAAATGGCTGAAGGTGATCTCAGGGAGTCTGTGGATACCATCATTGACCGGCAGGATGAGTTAGGAAAGCTACAGAGGGCCATGCAACAGCTGTCTCAGCAACTGAACAATACGATAGATGGCGTCCTGCATTCCACTGAGGATTTGGAAGAGGCATCTCAACAACTAGCAGAAGTGACACAGGATTCTGCTCATTTGATTGAAGAGCAGCAGCAACAGACCGCCCATATTGCTCAGGCCATACATGAAATGAATAGTACTGCGTTGCATGCTTCAGAGAGCTGTACGGTGGCATCTGAAGCCGCACAGGAAGCAGATTCTGCTGCACAGTCGGGTAAAAAAGTGGTACACGAAACGATTGATTCGATTCGCAATCTTTCCAAGGATATCGAAGGTTCCGCGCAGGTTATTGAGCAACTTGAAGGAAATTCTCAGAGTATCTCCAAAATCCTGGGAGTAATTTCCGGCATTGCTGAGCAAACAAATTTGCTGGCTTTGAATGCAGCAATAGAAGCGGCGAGGGCTGGAGATCAAGGACGCGGATTTGCTGTGGTTGCGGATGAAGTCAGGCAGCTGGCGATGAATACTCAGGACGCAACCAGTGAAATAGAAAAGGTGACCGGACAACTGCGAGAAGACGCCAGTAAAGCTGTTGAGGTTATGGTCCGCAGTAAGCAGTCATCTCAAGATGTTGTTGTCCAGGCGCTACAAGCTGAGGAGGCCTTATCAACGATACATGAATCGGTCAGTAGGATTCGTGATATGAATGTGCAGATATCAGCGACTGCTGAAGAGCAGTCATCCGTGTCACAGGATGTTCGCAACAACGTTGATACTATTTCAAATATCGCACAGCGTTCTTCCGACTCTATTAAGATATCTGCTGATTCCAGCAAGCGTTTAGACGACCTGGCACAGCGTTTAAGCCAGCAAGTCCATTTCTTTAAAACCTGATCGAGCATTGTCTGTCCGAGGATATATTAAATTTGCTCGGTTCAGTGAGATTCCTCCAGATCTTCTACAAAGGCCTATACTTCAAAGGCTGACATACTCTCTGTGCAGGTGCGGGAAAGCCCTCACTGCTTAAGAGTTGTTGACAGACTCTAATAGCTTGGTCGGGAGTGATATATGAGTTGGTCGGTGACTGAAACAGTAGCAAAGTGTGAAGACATTGCATCCTTGCCGGAAGCCTATCACAAAATATCAGAGAAGCTGGACCAGCCAACGACAACGAATAATGAGCTTGCGGAGGTAGTCAAATTAGAACCTGGTATTACAGGTAAACTGTTGAGCATTGTTAACAGTGCGTTCTATGGTTTTTCCAATACTATCTCCACAGCTTCCCAAGCTATTTCTATTGTCGGTCGCAATGATTTTAGGAACCTCGTTCTCGGTACTACAGTCGCTGAGCTTTTTGAGCAAATTCAGTCGGGAACCTTCTCAATGAGGGACTATTGGGAACATGCGTTGCTCTGCGCAATATGTAGCAAAATGCTGGGTGAACAATGGAAGATTAAGGAGGACAGAGAAGCTCTGTTTATTGCTGGATTATTGCATGATGTCGGTAAGTTGGTGATTGTCCAGGTGCTACCGGATAAAGCGGAACTACTGATTCCGTACTGGCAAGATAACCCCTTTGAGTATTCTTTTGAACAGCAACTGCTTGGATTTGATCATGCTGAAGTTGGAGCAGAGTTGATGAAAAGCTGGGGGTTGCCCGGAATTCTCGTTGAAGCCACCGGTTGTCATCATCAGCCAAATAAAGCCGAGATAAACAAGCATTCATCTCATGCTGTCTTCATCGCAAATGTTCTGGCCCATAATGATGAGCATAGAGTGGCTGAAGCTTTGGCTCAATGCAGGGAAGCAATAGCTATCAATGATGATATTGATACACTGCTGGAGTTGCAGCAGGAGGCTTTACGCAAGCGTGAGACGCTCATTGGTATCTTTTTGGGTTGATCTTTTATTTTGTTTGAATTCATCTGTTACTGGAGCAGTTCTGCTTGCCATGAACGTAGCACATTCAAGTCATTAGCTTAGAGCATTCAGGCAGTGAAGGTTTAAGCCTGATTCTTCAGGTTAAGGCTGGGGCCAAGTCTTCAGCAGAGTCATGAAGGCTTGTTCAGGAATTGGCCTGGAATATAAATATCCTTGCCCACAGTCACAGTTGAAGTCTTCCAGCACCTGCTGGTCTTCTGTTGATTCGATGCCTTCGGCAATGGTGTTCATACCCAGGGAATGGGCCAAGCTACAAAGGGTTCGAACGATTGCTTCACTTTTACTGTTATGTCGCATTGTTGATACGAATGAGCGATCTATTTTTAAGGTGTCTATCGGGAATCTGTGTAAATAGCTGAAACTGGAATAACCGGTACCAAAGTCGTCGAGCGCGATTTTAATGCCAAACTGTTTTAATTCTGTCAGCACGTCTGCAATTCGAGGTGGATTGCTCATCAAAACTGATTCTGTAATCTCAATCTTCATGTTAGTTAAATCCATATTGCCATCGGTCAGAGCCTTCTTAATACCTTCGACTTGCTGTTGGGTTTCAATCTGTCGGCTTGACAGGTTTACACTGACAAAAAAAGAGCCAGGATCGTTATCCATAGCAATAACCCGCTTGAAATCCGATAAGGCTCGTCCTGCTTCTTGAAATATCCAATAACCTATCGGTACGATCAGACCGGTTTCTTCTGCCAATCCAATAAACTCTAAGGGGGGGATCAGGCCTTTTTGGGGGTGAATCCAACGAATTAAAGCTTCACAGCCCAATACTCTTCCATTGGTCAGATCAATGATGGGTTGATAGTAGAGTTGCAGTTCTTTATTTTCCAATGCACTTTGGAGGCTATGCTCGTCATCTAACCGGCGGGCTGCGATGCTTGTTTGGTGTTTTAGATGGGATTCCCTTACTTCAGGAGCGTTCGGATCATTATCCAGTGTAACTCCTCTGGAAACCTGCTCGACCCTGATTCTCATTTCCCGGTAGCGTTCCAGTACCAGTTTGATTAATAATACAACGGTCGGATCGGCTACCTTAATGAGGCGCTGGATATATTCTTTAGGAATGACAAGCAGCTCGGCATCACCGAGTACTGTTGCGGTGGCTGACCTGACTCCGTCATCAATAAGTGCCATTTCACCGATGAGGTCCCCTCTTTTGGCTATTGCAAATTGAATATCCAGTCCATTTATCCGGGTTGCGAGCCCTATTTCCCCACGATCTACAATATAAGCGCAATCACCAGCGTCTCCTTCGCCAAATATGACAGCACCAGCCGAAACATGTTTCCGGTAACCACAAGCATCCATATTTTATTCCACCTTTATCAGAATGAAGATGCGTTAACCATACGAAATGTCTATGAGGATGGAGACTCTGTAGCAGCGAAGCTACCTGGGAAAGGCGATGAGCGTCCAACAATTCACAGTCTGCTAATTTTTGCATAGTGTAGTTGTCTGCTATTGGCAACAAACTGAGTATAGCAATGAACCCATGATTAGACGGAATTTATGTACACTTGTTTTACTTAACAGCTCTCTATAGAAACGCGAGCTGACCTTAAGTGCTCAAGATGGTTGAGTAAAAGCAGCATATGGACAGAAGGGGATAGAAGAGACAGATAGTGGTTTAGACGATGGACTGAACAAAGATTGGACTTTAAGGAAAAGCTATTCCATTCATCCTATACTCAGACAGGTGATGGTTACTAATCGCATGATCTGGCCTTTAGCTCCAGCAGGCTCTCAGGATAAGTAAGATGCCCGATAATGATACGCTAGACCTAACCCTGCTTTTTGCCGATATTGCCGGGAGTACGGCACTTTACGAGCGCTTGGGTGATGCAGAGGCGCATAGTATGGTGGTGATGTGTCTTGGCGATGCTGGTCGTATCATTAATGAAAACTCTGGAACTGTGATCGAAATAATAGGAGACGAGATCATGGCTTCCTTTGAGTCTGCTGATAGTGCATTAGAGGCAGCTTGTGATATCCAGGAGCGGCTTAACCGAAAAGGTACTATTGCAATGCGGATGGGTTTTCATTCAGGTCCTACGGCAGTGCAGGGAGGGCGTCCTTTTGGAGATATTGTAAATGTAGCATCCAGGATGGTTAATCTGGCCAAGAAAAATCAAATTATTCTATCGGAAGATGCATATAATAAGTTGTCCCGCTATAAACAGAGAAAAGCAAGGTATTTGAATCATATTCCAATTAAAGGCAAACAGGATATGTTTAATATCTATGAGGTTTTATGGGAAGAAAGTGATCATACTGAACTTTTTGGCCATTCTGTGGTTCCGACAGAACCTGTAGTTGAAAAAGCATTTTCCCTTAAATGTTGTGATCAGGTCATCATTCTTAACTCATCCCAAAAGCTCTGTACTATCGGGCGTAGTGATCAGTGCAGTCTCAGGGTTGTTTCAGAGACCGCGTCAAGGTTTCATGCACAAATGGAATATCGTTCCGGTAAAGTGGTGCTAAAGGATCAGAGTACAAATGGCACTTATGTAAAAACAAGAGCAGGAGAGAAACTGTATCTTCATCATGAAGAGCTTACGCTTGTCGATGACAATCAAGTGAGCCTTGGAGAGCCCGTTAGCGAGAATAACGGGCAACTGATCTATTTTAGCTGTGTAGACTGAGAGTTTAACTGCGTACGCGCTTCAGCCATTTTTTGAATCCTCCGAGCCGCTGACCTAACAATGCTTCGTCAAGCATCCGCACCGACTCCCGTATCTGAAAATTTCTCTGTACCTTAGTGAGTGCCTTGACTAAAACAGTATCCCCACTTTTCTTCGCTTCACTGAGGTTTTCTGCCAAGAATGAACCATCATGTTCTTCATACAGTTTAAGTTTTGCTATTTTTTGAGTGACAACCTCATCGGTACATTCAGGGAATGTTGTTGCGGTTATTGCCAGTGCACGAAGGCTTGTCATGGTTCGAAGGCATTTTTCACATTCTCCACAGTTGTATCCCTTATCATGCCAGCAGACCCGGAGAATATTGAGAACGTCAGTATCTTTTGCGATAGATTGAATTTTATCTATACGTCTTGATTCGGCACCGTCATGAATGATCTCTGTGTGTTCATTCCCCCAAAGGTGGTCTGAAACAAAGATTGAGCCATGAGGATACATATCAGCATAGCTCAGACCTGATGCTATATAGCAGCCTTTAAATCCTCCTGCCAGAGCTATGCTGGAAAGGCCGCCTCCAAAACAGATATTCCAACTGAGCCCATATTCGTGTCCCAGGAAGCGTACGTTAGACTCTATTGAATAGAGTTTCTTTCCTCTCTTATTGAGAAACGCTTCATTCTTAGCAAAGGCCATTTCATAAAGGTCTTTGCTGGACAACTGCATATCTATTCCTTTTGAAAACAATAAATAATCAATATTATTCTTGTTTTTAAGAAATGTGTGAGTTCCATCAACACCACCTGAAAAAAAAGAAACGGTAGAGTCGTTTGTTGTTTTTGGCTCTGACTCTATGCCACCAATTATTTCTATTCTATGAAAGTCTTTCTTTAAATAGGGGCCCCATAAAAAAAATATATCCTGTAAAGTATTAATGTTTTTCAGTAGTTTTTTAGATACGGGAATATTTTTTTCAATAATAATATTTTTTCCAGTAAGCATAGCAGGAATAAGGCTTGCAGCAATAAACGCATCTGCTCGTAGTTCCGGAATTATATGTTTTGGAAAACGATACGAAAGATTGTAGTTGTCACAAAAACCAGATAACTCATTGTAATTATCTTCATTTTTAACCTGGATGCTTGTGATGTTCATTTTCTTTCCTAAGTTTCTCGCTGAGAAAACGGGCTCAGTTGGTTGAGTATTAATAATGATTGCTGGGGAATAAATTTAGCGGTAGATTGTACCAACTTTTGTTTCATTTAGTGAGAGGTTTTTCTTACCTCGTACGTGTTCCAGTACATTTCTATCTGAGTACCTGGGTTCCAGGTTGATATCTACCATATGGTCTTCATCGCTTCTTCTCTTAAGTCTCCAGGCTTGTGCTCTCGGAAGATAGGTGTCCACTATTTCAATCAATATCTGCTTGAGTTTATATCTTAATATCTTTTTACTGAGTACCTTCGATAATTCTACTTTCTTATAGTTTTTGGCATGTATCAAAAACTCTTCAAAGAAAGAGAGTTCTTCTTCACTGTGAATTTCTACCTTCTGAATATCTCCTGGTTCTGGCTTTTCCCGGAATTTGAAGTCAATAATATCATTTGTTAATAATGCGACATATGTTCGAATGCACTTCGGACATTTTCCACAGTTAATCTCAGGTTTTTTCCAACAGACCCATAGGTTATCAATTGCTTCTCTATTACTGCATAGGTATTTGATTTTATCAGACCTGTCAGCCTCCAAACCGCAATGAATAAATCGGGTAACCTCGGTTGACCAAAAAGGATCCACCAAAGGGTGTGAGCCAGAGAACATTATTTTTCTATAAGTGGCAGAACTGCTTAAATAAACTGTTTCAAAACCAAGGATCAGCCCTATGCAGGCAAGACATGAGCCAAAATTTGTAAAACGAACCAATCCATAGAAAGACGTAAAACTCTTAAAGTTTGTCTCAACGGCAATAAGTGGTTTTCCTAATCCCTCAGAAAAGTTTCTGTTTTTATTTACCATGGAGGACCAGGTGTTGTCATCCATGGTGAAATCAAATCCATTGATTAATATGACTCTGTCAATTTTTTCAAAGTTCTTAAATAATGTATAGGTTGCATCAACGCCTCCAGAAAAAAACAGGCGACTTGGCTGTTTTCGCTTTTAAGTACCTTTCTTTTAGAAATAACTTTCACTGGTTTGAATATTGGATTCCAGTTTTTATATACCTCTTGAATATGAGGCAAACTGTCCAGTAAGCGAGAGGATACTGTGTACTTTTCGTCAACATAAATATCTTCACCTAATAACATTGCAGGCACAAGTGCTGCGACGAGGAAAGCAGAAGCATCACTTAGGTCGGTGTCTATATCATGTTGAAACCTAAACCATAGAGTGTTGTTGTCGATTTTTGCAGAAACTATCTTTGAATGCCTTTGGTCCTGACAGGAAAGATCAGATATTTGCATTTTCATTTACCTTTTTTGCTGTTTCTCTTCCTTGATGAACGGAGATCTGGTCTTGCTATTGTTGGTTTTCAGGTTTCTTAGATAAAGTTCGATATAATCATCAGTCATACGATCAATGGAGAAATACTCTAATCCATCTCTACAGCTTTCTAACATGGAGTTATATAATCGTTCATCGTTAACAAACCAATTTACAGATTCTGCAATGTTTTCAGCTGACAGACCAGAAAGAGGCATACCACTTTTTCCTTCGACCACTGTTTCCGGTAATCCCCCTTTATTGGAATAGAGGACAGGTAATCCGTGACAACGTGCTTCCAGCGCAACGAGAGGGCAGGCCTCTTTAACGATGGTGGGAATGATGACAAAGTCTGAGTCGGAGTAGAAGGGTTCGGGGTCAGGTTGATATCCGGCAAATTCAACGATGTCATTAAGATCGTTATCTCTTACATATGCCTTCAAATCGTTTAGGATTCCCCCACCTCCTACGACACAGAGTTTAATGTCGTTTCTTTTATAGTGGGTGTGCAGTAACCTGAATGCTTTCAAAAGATTCCATATACCTTTTTTCTTGTCGAGCCGACCGACATATAGAGCTTTTTTAGGTATTCTTTTTCTGGGCTTTCGATAGGTTTCTGGAAGGCAAATCCCATTGTGAATTCTCACAATGCCAAAGTCGCCGTAGAGCTGAGTGTTTCGCTCTGCTACAGCATTGGATACGCAGACTATAGTCTTGGGCATGAGCTTCAGTTTTCTTAAAAAGGCTCTGAGCTTCATTTTCCAGGTAGGGGCACTGGTCGAGCCTATACGGTGTTCAGTGGTAATCCATACTCTGTTTTTTGATAACAGGGTCAGTATCCAGATTTTCAGTGGAGGGTAAAATGAATGAGTGTGGAAAATCACACTGTCGTAGGTCCTGGACAGTCTGTGTATGTTGAGGAGCCAGGAATAATGAGGTAGGCCATCAGTGGTAATGGTAAACTGTTCGTCTTTGGGGTGCGTACTCTCTTCGGTGAACTCTCTATAGAAACAAAAGTGATCAACATTCTTGTCTTCTAGTTTTTGGGTCAATAGCTGAGGAAAGCTATCCCACCAGGAAAATCGGCCACTTGGGGTGTTATAAAAAGAAAAGACCGCAGTCTTTTGGATTTTTTCCATTACCTTCTACTACCTATTTTCCCTGGCCTTCTGGCAATTACAGCAGGCCTGCTAATGTCTATCCGGTATAGCCCCAAGTTTTTGGGTCGTCCTTTTTTGCATCTTCCTTATTAGAGCTTTGTGTCACAAAAAAGGAACTTTAGCAAAAACATGGCTGAGAGTCATAAGGAGGAATTCCTGTTTCAGCGACTTAAGACAGTGCTGTTTGAAGGGGCTGAAATACCTCCAGAGCGATCGCTGATATTTATCCTGCCCTGCTAATGGTTAGGCCAGAGTGTTAAGGAAGCAAGATTTATTCGTGTTTTTTCCAACATAATTACGGCCGTTATCGGAAACTTAACAGGGAGGCGAACAAGGCTTTAATTTTGTCCGCGCCCGCTATTTCGCAGGATCCAGCCCTGTCTTGTTGATGGACACTGACGAACAGATTCAGGTAAGGTCCACTCTTCTTTATCAAACGTGCTTCTTGTCAGCTAAAAGTGGTGCAAACGACTTTAATATCCTGTACCCTAGCGCGCTATTTATTCCGCCCAGAATTACCTGACCTATCGAGTAATGTAATGACAGACCTATCGCTTTATAGAAATATCGGCATTTTCGCGCACGTTGATGCGGGTAAAACCACCACTACAGAACGTATCTTGAAGCTTACCGGAAAGATCCATAAGACCGGTGAGGTACATGATGGTGCGGCAACAACTGACTTTATGGAACAGGAGCAGGAGCGCGGTATTACTATTCAGTCTGCAGCGACTACCTGCTACTGGAAAGACCATCGCTTCAACATCATCGATACTCCTGGGCACGTTGACTTCACTGTTGAAGTATACCGTTCTCTGAAAGTTCTGGATGGTGGTGTTGGTGTATTCTGTGGTTCTGGTGGTGTTGAACCTCAGTCAGAAACAAACTGGCGCTATGCTAACGAATCTGAAGTCGCACGAATCATTTTCGTTAACAAACTAGACCGTATGGGTGCAGATTTTCTGCGTGTTGTCGGACAGGTAGAAAGCGTATTGGGTGCAAACCCGATGGTTATGGTTCTGCCAATCGGTATCGAAGAAAACTTTGTTGGCATTGTTGATCTGCTGACTCGCCAGGCGTTTGTCTGGGATGATTCTGGTCTACCGGAAAACTACGAAATTGTTGATATTCCAGCTGACATGGTTGATCAGGTTGAAGAATATCGCGAGAAGCTCATCGAAATGGCAGTTGAGCAAGACGATGATTTAATGATGGCTTATATGGATGGTGAAGAGCCATCTATGGAAGATATCAAGCGTTGCATCCGCAAGGGTACTATTGCTTTGGACTTCTTCCCAACCTACTGTGGTTCTGCCTTTAAGAATAAAGGTGTTCAGCTGGTATTGGATGCCGTTGTTGACTATCTGCCTAGCCCAACTGAAGTTGACCCACAGCCTCTGACTGATGAAGCAGGAGAGCCGACTGGTGAGACTGCACTGGTATCCATTGATGAGCCATTGCGTGCGTTGGCGTTCAAAATCATGGACGACCGTTTTGGTGCTCTGACTTTCGTTCGTGTTTATTCAGGTAAGTTAGAAAAGGGTATGACTATCCTTAACAGCTTTACCGGTAAGACAGAACGTGTTGGTCGTATGGTTGAGATGCATGCGGATGACCGTAACGAGCTGGATTCAGCTCAAGCCGGTGACATCATCGCAATTGTCGGCATGAAGAATGTTCAGACGGGTCATACCCTGTGTGATCCTAAGTTCCCATGCACCCTGGAAGCCATGATCTTCCCAGAGCCTGTAATCTCCATTGCTGTTTCACCTAAAGATAAGGGCGGATCAGAGAAAATGGGTATCGCTATCGGTAAGATGATCGCAGAAGATCCTTCTTTCCGTGTTGAAACGGACGAAGATTCCGGTGAAACCATCCTTAAGGGAATGGGTGAGCTGCACTTGGATATTAAGGTAGACATCCTTAAGCGTACTTATGGTGTTGATCTGGACGTGGGTCAACCTCAGGTTGCTTACCGTGAGACTATTACTCTGCCGATCGAAGATACTTACACTCATAAGAAGCAGTCTGGTGGTTCTGGTCAGTTCGGTAAGATCGATTACCGTATCAAGCCTGGGGAGCCAGGAACCGGATTCGTATTCAGCTCTACCGTTGTGGGTGGTAACGTACCTAAGGAATTTTTCCCGGCCGTTGAGAAAGGCTTCAAGTCTATGATGGACACAGGGCCTGTTGCCGGATTCCCTGTGTTGGACGTTGAATTTGAACTGTACGACGGTGGCTTCCACGCAGTTGACTCCTCAGCAATCGCGTTTGAACTTGCCGCTCGTGGTGCATTCCGTCAGTCCATGTCCAAGGCTGGACCACAGTTGATCGAACCAATCATGAAAGTTGACGTGTTTACCCCAGAAGATCACGTTGGTGATGTCATTGGTGACCTGAATCGTCGTCGTGGCATGATCAAAGATCAAATGGCTGGTGTTACTGGTGTTCGTATTAAAGCTGACGTTCCTCTGTCTGAGATGTTTGGTTACATTGGTAGCCTGCGTACCATGACTTCTGGCCGTGGTCAGTTCTCTATGGAATTCGCTCACTATCTGCCTTGCCCGAACTCTGTTTCTGAGAAAGTGGTTGCAGCTGAGCTAGAACGTAAGGCGGAAAAAGCTAAGAAGTAATTTAGCAGGCTTGCTTTAATAAGCCCCGATGGCGCAAGCCATCGGGGCTTTTTTTTTGATGTAGAAAAGGTTGTCAGCGTGGGGTCTGTAATCGAATTGCGACTTCCTGCAACTAAAAATAACTCAGCAGATTCTGGTACCGCTTGCTGGTTTTATTCAGCTGTTGATGATTCCCGATTTCCACAACCGAACCGTTTTCTATAATCGCTATGTTGTCCATAGCTTCAAGCATTGTTAACCGGTGAGTAATGAGGATCACCGTACGCTCTTTCATGGCTTCAAGCAGCGCTTCAGTTACCTTGGCTTCGGTTATCGGATCCAGTCCCTCCGTGGGTTCATCCAATATTAAAACAGGAGCTTGCTTAATGATCGCCTGAGCTATGGCGATACGTCTGGACTGTCCACCAGAAAGCCCTCGGCCTGTTTCTCCAAGCCAGGTATCATAGCCGTCTGGTAAGGTGCTAATGAATGTATCCAGCCCGGCGACACGACAGGCATGATCGAGCATGGCCTGGTCTGCTTGAGGGTTGCCTAATAACAGGTTGTGACGAATGGTATTGGCAAAAAGATAGCTATGTTGAGAAACGACTGAGAAATGGCGCCGAAGGTCTTCGCTGTAGAAGTCGTCAATGTTGTATCCTCCGATGGATATACTTCCCTGTTGTGGTTGCCAAAAGCCGAGTAGCAAATGGGTAATGCTGGTCTTACCCGCACCGCTGGGCCCGAGAATCGCTATTTTTTCACCCTGTCCTATGGTTAGATTAAAGCGGTTGAGTACTCCGTTTTTATTGGGAGTACAGGTTTGCGGATCATTATCAGGATAGTCATTATCCCGGTAATCAAAACTTATATTATCAAGATGCAGATCGCAGCGTTGTAGGGCTGGGGAGCTCTTACCTGGTTCTTTTCTACGGGGTTTGGTATCAATAATGCTGAACAGGCGTCGTGCTGCTGTCAGGGTGGTTGAGAGTTGTTCGAAGGCTAACGGCATTTGCAGCACTGTTTCAAAACTGGCCATGACCAGCAATATGAGCATTGCCAGTTCAACCGGCGGTCTTGCTGTTGATGCTACCTGTGGAATCAACAGCCATAAGGATATCCAGACGCAGATGTTGATGACCAGCAGAGTCAGTGCCTGGCTGCTGCTACTGGCCCGGTTTATCTGGCGTTGAAGGTCGGTGTAAGACTGGCTCAGGCTCAAGCAATGATCGCTGTGACGCTCGGTAGCATCATAGATGATCAGTTCGCGCATACCCTGTACTCCGTCTATCAACGCTGTTCGCAGAGCAGCAGACTCTGTTATAAGCTGTTTACCCTTTTTCCGGGTGCGGTTGGCCAGTTGTAATGGAATGGCTACACCGACCAAGAGTAGTGCCGCCAGGGTTAGTCCGGCGATGGTGTGGTCATAGAGGGCGATAATAATAACCACCAGTGGGATACCAATCAGGGCCACAACTGATGGCAATAAAAGCCGCAGGTAGAAATTATCGAGAGTGTCTATATCGGCCTGGATACGGCTGAGCAGGTCGCCACTGTGGTAATTCTGCAATTGTGCGGGGGCCAAGGGTTCTAGCCGGCGATAAAACCAGACTCGTAAATCGCTTAAGAGACGTAACGTAGCATCATGGGTTACCAGTCTTTCTCCGTAACGACCTGCTGTACGTAAAATAGCGAGAAAGCGGATAATGGCAGCTGGCGTAAAATAATTCATACTGATGCCGGCAATCCCTGCAACAGCCATTGAAGCCAGAAACCAACCCGAGATAGACAGCAAACTGATATTGGCAATCACAGTGACCAGAGCTAATAATATGCCTAAGCTCATCCATAGCCATCGGGATCTGGACAGGGCAAGTAAGCGCAACAGGTCTTTCATTCAGGGCGTTTCCCGGCAATTAACCGGGCATAGTGCCCGTTCTTGGCCAATAGTTGTTGATGATTACCAGATTCCAGCAGTAGCCCCGAAGACATCATAAAAATTCGTTCGGCCATACGCACCGTATGAAGGCGTTGTGCAACGACTATGACAATATGCTCTTGCGCATATAGCTTCAGTGACTGCTGAATAAGGTGTTCACTCTCTGGGTCCAGGTGGGAGGTGGGTTCATCCAGAATAAGTACTGTGGACTTTCTAAGAAAAGCGCGGGCTAAAGCAATACGCTGTCGTTGCCCTCCAGACAGTCCTGTGCCCTGTTCGCCAATCTGAGTGTTGTAACCATCAGGGAAAGCATCGATAAAGGTTGATGCTCCCGCTTTTTCAGCTGCTCGCTTAACAGAGTCGAGATCAGCGGCTGTATTACCAAGGCGGATATTGTCGATAATTGAGCCGGAAAATAGCTGGGGAGATTGAGGTATCCAGGCCAGTTGTTGACGCCAGAGGTGTACGCCTAATTGTTGTAATGGTTGCTGGTTGATCTTAATGTGGCCTTTTTGAGGTGAAATAAATCCCAGCAGCATCTCTACCAGAGTGGTCTTTCCGGCACCACTTTCACCAACCAGTGCATAGAGCCCGGGGCTTGTTATATTAATATTTATTCCCTGAATGGCCGGGCGATCCGGGCTGTAACTATAATGAACGTTTTCTAAACTGATACTCTGAACCTGATGCAGAATATTGCTGTTTGATGCTTTGTCGGTATCACTGGCAGAGGGTTGGTCTGGCACATTGGCATTGAGGATCTCCAGCATTTTTTCTGCAGCGCTGATACCTTCCATACGGGCATGGTATTGCGTCCCCAGATTACGAAAAGGTTGGTAAAACTCAGGCGCCAGTAGTAGCACCATTAATCCCATGCCAAAGTTCATTTCTCCCCAATAGAGTCGAAAACCGATAATGACGGCAATCAATGCAATGCTGATAGTGGCTAAGAACTCTAGTGCCAGGGATGATAAAAAAGCGACTTTGAGGACCGAAAGCGTTGAGTGGCGATATTGATCGGCGACCTGCGCTACGGTATCAATCTCTCTACGACTTGCATTGTAGAGCTTAAGTTGCGTGAGCCCCTGAATGAGATCCAGAAAGTGGTTACCCATTCGTGCCAGGGCGCGCCACCGTTGCTGGTTCAGTTGTTCAGCCTGGCTACCAATCAATATCATAAAAAAGGGAATCAAGGGGGCGGTGACCAGAAAGATTAACCCTGACTTCCAGTCCAGTGGAAATACCACAACCAGAATAGCCAGTGGAATGAGAGAGCTGAAAGCGACTGCTGGCAGGTAGCGGGCGTAGTAAGCTTCCAGAGCATCTATACCGTTATGAAGGCAATTGCTAATCTCGGCACTGCGCTCATTATTTATATAGCACGGGCCTAGTTGGTAGAGACGGCGGAGAAGTTGATCACGCAGGCTTATCTTGATACGTGCGGCGCCTTCAAATGCAAGCCTTTCGCTGAAGCGGCTAAACAGTGATCGAGACAGAATCAGCGCCAGCATGGTCAATAAATAGGGTTGGCACTGCTTCAGGGACCAGTCTGAGAACATCACTTTATCGACGATCCAGGCCATCAGGGCAGCCTGGCCAATAAGTAAAATGCCTGCAATAGCCCCCATGGCCACTGACTGGCTGAGTGTTGAACCAGCCAGTGACTTCTGAGCCTTTAACCATCGTTTGTTCTGCAGGTTGTCAGCTGAATTGACTGTATCGGCGTTGTCGGTCATATCTGCACACTCAATCTTAGAACAGTCGGTCCGGCCTTAGGTTCTGCACTGTTACCAGCAGCAGGGGAGCGCTGAGGAGCTTGACGGGTAGCGCTTGTCTGCTCAATCACTGTCTTTTTAGCAACGGTTTATTAGTGGCCAATTGTCTCATCAGCAGCGACATCGTCCTGGTGCTGTTCCACTTCGTACCACATGACGTTGATTACACCTAATGCACAGGCCAGCAATACACCCAGTATCCACGCAAAGTACCACATAGTATTTTCCTTCTAATAAGCTGAATGGTTGTTATCGCGAATTTCATCCACAGTGACCTGTCGCCACATACGGATGTAGCACCAAAGGGTGTAGCTGATAATGATCGGCAGTAACACTGCCGCAGCCCAGAACATGATATTCAGTGTTGAATGACTGGATACAGCATCCCAGACGGTAAAACTACTATTAGGGTTACTGCTGGAAGGCAGGATAAAAGGAAATAGTGATATGCCTGCGGTTAGAATGATTCCGATGATACTGATTGAACTGCTGGCTAATGCTAAAGCTGGCCAGTTTCGGCGAGAGCATAAGCATACGGAGGCTGCTCCGGCAAAACCCAGTAGCGGGAATAGCTGTGTCCAGGGCATATCCCTATAGTTAGTGAGCCAGGCTCCTGTTTGTAACACTACGGTTTTTGCCTGAGGGTCAGGTAATCCATTCAGATCAGGTTGAACAGTAATAAGGTAACCGCCCAATCCCCAATACACCCATATTCCTCCGATCGTAAAACAGATAATCACAATGACGGCAGCCCAGCCAGCTACGGATGCTGCACGGTTGGTTATGGGATTACTGGCGCGTAGCTGTAGCCAGGTAGCGCCATGCATGGTGAACATGGCGGAGCTTACCAGACCGCAGAGTAAAGCGAAGGGGCTAAAGAGATCGAAAAAAGATCCCTCAAAACTTGCACGTAAAAATTCATCCAATGAAAAAGGAATGCCCAGAAAAAGATTGCCAAAGGCTATTCCAAAGACTAGCGGGGGTACGCTGCTGCCGACAAACAGGGCTCTATCCCAGAACTGGCGCCAACGGGGATCAGCAATTTTGCTGCGGTAATCGAAACCGATTGGACGTAGAAACAGTGCAAACAGAACCAGCATCATCGCAAAGTAGAAGCTGGAGAATGCAGTGGCGTAAACACTGGGCCAAGCCGCAAAAAGAGCCCCTCCTGCGGTAATAAACCATACCTGATTACCATCCCAGTGCGGTCCAATGGTGTTGATTATCACGCGGCGTTCATCATCGGATTTACCAATAAAGGGCAGTAGCGTCCCGACACCCATATCCATTCCGTCAGTGATGGCGAAACCGATCAGCAGAGCTCCTATGAGTCCCCACCAGATGAGCTTTAGTGTTTCGTAGTCAAATAACATGATCTGGACTCCTAAATACTGCTTACTGTTTGGGGACCGTCGGTCTTGCAGGCAGTCAAATTCTGGTCTTTTTCAAAGTGATACTTTCCCGTATGCAGCGAACTTGGTCCGAGACGGGCGAATTTGAACATCAACCAGAATTCAAGGACGGCCAATAAGCTGTAAAAAATAATAAAGCCACTCATGCTGATGATAAGGTCACTGGCAGTCAGGCTGGAGGTCGCCATAAATGTAGGCAGTATTTCGCTGATGGCCCAGGGCTGGCGGCCGAATTCGGCAACAAACCAACCCGTTTCTATAGCAATCCAGGGCAGGGGGATTCCATACAGGGCTGCTTTAAGCAGCCAGCGTTTTTGCTCGATCACTCGCCGTGCATTGTAGTAGAAGGCCATGATAAATATCACCAGCAGACTTACACCACAGGCCACCATTACCCTGAAGCTCCAAAACAACGGAGCGACAGGAGGTGTGGAGTCCCTTGCTGCTTGTTGAATCTGCTGCTCGGTGGCATCCACCACATCGGCTGTATAGCGTTTCAGCAGCAGGCCATAGCCCAGATCTTGTTTGGTCTGGTTGAATGCCTCGATATTTTCATTGCTCTCGTCACCCGCTCGTAGTTTTGTGAGGTATTCGTAGGCAATCATGCCATTGCGGATTCGTGTTTCGCTGTGGGCTTCCAGATCCTTGATGCCCGTAACTTCTTCATCCAGAGAGCGAGTCGCGATAATTCCCAGTGCGTAGGGTATCTTAATCGCATAGTGAGTTTCCCTGAGTTCGCTGTCGGGAAAACCGAAAGCTGTAAATGCTGCGGGGGCAGGCTCTGTTTCCCATTCTGCTTCAATGGCAGCCAGTTTGACCTTTTGCACATCACCCACCTCGTAACCTGACTCATCTCCCAGTATCAACACCGATAGTATTGATGCGAGGCCAAATCCGGCAGCCACTGAGAAAGATCGCTTGGCAAAAGCAAGGTCTCGGCCCTTAAGTATGTAGTAACTACTGATACCCAGCACGAACATGGCCCCGGCTACATAACCTGCGGCGACGGTATGGATGAACTTGACTTGGGCAACCGGGTTAAATACGAGCTCGGAAAAACTGGTCATTTCCATACGCATGGTCTGATAATTGAACTCAGCACCCACTGGGTTCTGCATCCAGGCGTTGGCAATTAGAATCCAAAGAGCCGAGAAGTTGGTACCCAAAGCCATCAAAAAGGTACAGGTCAGATGCTGGCGCTTGCTGAGTCGATCCCATCCTAAAAAAAACATACCAACAAAAGTTGATTCAAGAAAGAACGCCATCAGTCCTTCAATTGCCAGCGGGGCGCCAAACACATCCCCTACATAGTGTGAGTAATAGGACCAGTTAGTACCGAACTCGAATTCCATCGTCAGCCCGGTGGTGACGCCCAACGCAAAGTTGATACCGAACAGTTTGCCCCAGAATTTGGTCATATCCCGGTAAATTTCCCGCCCAGTCATGACATAGACAGCCTCCATGATCACCAGAATCCATGTCATACCAATGGTCAGAGGGACAAACAGAAAGTGATAAAGCGCAGTGATGGCAAATTGCCATCGGGATAGGTCAACCAGTGAATCGTCAATCATTGGAATCGTCTCTCATCGGAGAATCTGAATGGGTATTTGATGTATCTCTGAAGGGTAGCTGATCTTTATTCCGGGACTTACTTTTTGCTGAAGAGCTCTTGTTGGCTTTGGACAACAGGTCCATCACTTTAGAAACCCCCGTTCCCAGTTTCATTAACCGGTTGAGTTTGTCTGGGTTCAGGCCTTGCAGTTCACTGGTCCAGGCAACGAGGGTTTCCAGCAGGTCGTGAATTTCACGCATACGATTTTGGGCGTAGGCCTCAGAATCATTGCCAGGCTGCTCCAACAGAATATCTCGAAGTAAAGAGAGAGTCGGGTCAACTTCTCGTTTTCGACGCTCTTCAAATACAGTATTAGCCATATCCCAGATATCACCTTTGGGGGAGTAGTACTCTTTTCGGTCTCCCGGGTAATGATGAAGCTGAATAAGTTGCCAGGATTGCAGCTCCTTAATCCCCATGCTGACGTTGCCACGGGATATATTCAGTACTTCTGCTATTTCATTAGCATTAATGGGCTTATCGCTGACGACCATCAATGCATACATCTGCCCGACTGTCCGGTTGAAGCCCCAGCGGCTACCCATTTCTCCAAAATGAAAGACAAAGGACTCGATCATTGGTGATATCGTCATCTTTCAGGCCTTTTGAATGTTCAGTAATTTCTGAAAGTTTAAAGCAAAAGAAATTAATATCAACAGATGATATTAATCAATTAGGAATAAGAAAAGAAAGGTAAAGAAAAATATGTACTTTTTGTATCAGTATGTCCATTTCACTGCTCTCCTTGCAGTAAGCTAATTAAAGACTATTTCAGATTATTCGATATAGGAAAAAGTCCTATTTTTTACTTTTCCTTAAAAAAAACACCCTTTAGCGAGGTTCTGACAATTTATGATGGGTTTATTTGGATCATCAACGGTTAGAGAACTGATGAATAAGCCCATCGGGCCTCTTTGCAGGTTCTCTGAACCAGTCGAAAGCAGGCGATGATAAAAGCATTCTTTAGCAAAGGAATTCACTACATTGTTGCTGATCTGAAGTAAAATTCTGGATAACCAGCAGTTTTGCAATCGCTTAACGACAAAATTTCTGACAGAAGCATCCAGAGCTTAAGAAAAACCGCTATGAAAACACTTAAATTGAGCGATTCCTTACCCGTGATTTCCGGCTATCATGCTCATGTTTATTTTGATAAGACAACGCTGGAGCAGGCCAGAAACCTTTGTCAAGCAGCAGGGCGCTGTTTCCCCATTTCGGTTGGGCGAATCCATCAAAAGCCGATTGGTCCCCACCCTGACTGGAGCTGCCAACTGGCCTTTAAACCGGAGCTGTTTGGGCAACTGGTCCCTTGGCTGGCATTTAATCGCCAAGGTCTGGTTATCTTTATACACCCTGATACGGGTAATGATCTTGGTGATCATTCCGAGCGTGCCATATGGATGGGAGAAATAAAGAAGCTTGATCTCTCCAAGTTTGAATAGGCCGCTGGCTGGCTCTTGTTCTATTCACTGATGAGTTTTTACCAACCCTGGACTTTTAAGACATTATGACTCAAGTGCTGATTATCGGTTATGTGTGGCCAGAACCCAATTCATCCGCAGCGGGTTCACGGATGTTGCAATTGATTCAGCGATTTATCCAGCAGCAGTGGCGAGTGATTTACGCCAGCCCAGCATCAGATACCGACTTTATGGCGGATTTAACAGAGCTCGGTGTGGAAAAAGTCAGTATCGAGCTGAATAGCCGTAGTTTTGATCAGTTTATTCAGCAATGTGCACCTGATATTGTGATGTTTGACCGCTTTATGATGGAAGAGCAGTTTGGCTGGCGAGTGGAGAAACACTGCCCACAAGCTTTACGATTGTTGGATACCGAAGATTTACATTGTTTAAGAAATGCTCGCCATAAAGCGCTAAAGCAGCAACGAGCGCTAACATCACAGGATTTAGCCGGTGATCTGGCTATCCGCGAAGTATCAAGCATCTTACGTTGTGACTTATCTCTGATGATCTCTGATGTGGAAATAGCGCTTCTCAAAGATCGTTTCAAGGTATGTTCTTCGCTACTGCATCACTGTCGCTTTATGTTGCCAAATATTGATTCCGAAGTGCAGGCTGGATGGCCAGAATATAATCATCGTCAGCACTTTATTTCTATCGGAAACTTTCGCCATGAGCCTAACTGGGATGCAGTACTGCATTTGAAACAGACTATCTGGCCCCTGATTCGTAAACAGCTACCTCAAGCAGAGATTCATGTTTACGGTGCTTATCCACCTCCTAAAGCCACTCAGTTACACAATGAAAAGCAGGGGTTTAAAGTCCTGGGATGGGCTGAAAATGCCCAGGCTGTGATGAAATCGGCCCGTGTCTGTTTAGCCCCATTACGCTTTGGTGCCGGTATTAAAGGGAAGCTTACGGAAGCTATGCGTTGTGGTACGCCCAGTATTACCACTGATATTGGCGCTGAAGGTATGCATGATGACCTGCTCTGGAACGGCATGATTGAAAATGATCCTGAGCTGTTCGCAGAACAGGCGGTCAGTCTGTATCAGGATCAGGAGCTTTGGCGGCAACTACAATCAAGAGGAGTGAACATCATTAACCAGTGTTACGATCAACGCTCTATTGGTGATAGCCTGATAGGACGGATTAAACAGTTACGCGAGCAGCTGGAGCAGCATCGATTGGAGAACTTTACCGGGTCTATGCTACGTCATCATAGTATGAAAAGCTTCCAGTATATGTCCCAGTGGATTGAAGCTAAAAATAAAGTTCAGGGCTGATTTCCGCTAACGACAGGTAGATTGATATGACAGTAGATTCTTTATTTGTATCAGTTTTATTCTGAGAATTTAACGTTTATCTGTGCAAACATCCTGTTGTTAAGACTGGTGTATAATTAAGCATCCCTCAGAGTCGTTGAAAACGAGCGGTATCAAAAAAGTGTACTACGGTGAGAAGTTCAACAGCATCTCCCACTTGGTTGGTGCAGTTTTTGCGCTGGTAGGGTTGGGGGCCTTGCTAACCGTTAGTATCGCTCATAATAATCTGTTGATGGTGCTGAGTTTTACTCTGTTTGGCCTGACACAGGTTATTCTGTATACCATGTCCACCCTGTACCATAGCTTCCATTCTCCAGGTCTGAAAAGAATCTTCAGAAAGTTAGATCATGTTGCCATCTATCTGCTGATTGCCGGTACCTATAGCCCCTATATGCTCGTTTCTCTGGTAGATGGTAATGGACCTTTGCTATTGGCTGTCGTCTGGGGTCTGGCGCTTATCGGTTTGCTTATTGATACTTTGAACCCTCGCCGAATCGAAGTACTACAGATATCGATTTATCTGATTATGGGGTGGCTTTGTACTCTGGAATTTTCCAGTCTGAAAGCGGCGATGCCGTTAGCCGGGGTGGTGTGGTTAACCGTTGGTGGGATCGCTTATACAATCGGTATCATCTTCTATGTATTGGATAGCGCCCATAAGCTCAGGCATGCCCATGGGATTTGGCATCTGTTTGTGCTGACCGGTTCGGTCAGCCACTTTATTTCTATACTTGGATTTGTGCGCTAGGGATTATCTGAATTCGGTTCTATTATCGTTGTTTTGTGACGATGAACTATACTCCTGAAGTACAAAAGAATTAAGCCTCGACTCACTTGACCGGCGGATTTGATTTCCCATGGCTAACAGACTGGAAGCGTTGTTAAATGAAATAAAAGCCCTTGAAAAAGAGCTTATCAATGAAATAGAAAATAAAAAGAAAGAGTATTCCTATGATGTGATTAAGCGAGCTATCCTCTTTAAGGAGGAAGTCGTTAGCAGGCATCGAGAACAGACTACCCGAATAAGGGACTATCTGAGACATGCCAGACTGCGTAATATAGCTACAGCACCAATCATATGGTTAAACTTGTTTCCGGCGCTGCTGATGGATCTGGTGGTAACCATCTTCCAATTCAGCTGTTTCCCTGTTTACGGTATCCCCAAAGTTAAGCGTAGCGACTATATTGTTATTGATCGTCATTATCTGCAATACCTGAACCTGATCGAGAAAATCAATTGTGTCTACTGCGGCTATTTTAACGGCGTCATCGCCTATGTGCAGGAAGTCGCTGGTAGAACTGAGCAATACTGGTGTCCTATCAAACATGCCCGTAACCTCAAAACAATGCATAACCGGTACAGTCAATTCAGTGAGTTCGGTGATAGTGAGCATTTCCATAAAAACTTTAAAAAGTTACGCAATAAGTTTGATGATCTGAAGTGATTTTAAAAAACCAATACTGTATGGCTGCATCAGGGCCTTGTTTATAGGCACCTAAAGTCTTTCAGTAGCCCGGCGATTTAGCACGGGTTCTTTTGCAGGATAACTATTTGCTCGCGAGAATTTCTGTGACACGTTGTTGCAGCAATGGGAGCACTTCTGCTTCGAACCAGGGATTTCGTCGCAGCCAGATATTATTTCTTGGACTGGGATGGGGAAGGGGAAGGAGTTCTGGCCAATAATTCTGCCAGGATTTCACCAGATCCGTTACCGACAGCTTAGCTGTGGGAAAGTGGTAGGACTGGGCATACTTGCCGAGCACAATAGTAAGCTCCAGGTCAGGTAGATGCTCCAACAGCTGTTTTCGCCAAGCGGGTGCGCACTCCGGGCGAGGTGGAAGGTCACCTGACTTTCCCGTTCCCGGATAGCAGAAACCCATAGGGATTATGGCAAACTGTTGAGAGTCGTAGAACTGTTCTCGTGATACACCCATCCACTCGCGTAGACGGTTTCCACTGGGGTCATTAAAGGGCATTCCAGTGTTGTGAACTTTCACTCCCGGAGCTTGACCAGCGATCAATATACGGGCATTAGGGTGTAATTGAAGAACAGGCCGGGGGCCAAGGGGCAAATCAGCTTCGCATATCCGGCATGCTCGAACTTCAGCCAACAAGGAGGTGAAGGGTTTCATAGGTTCTGGTATCCCGGCTACTCCATCAGTCTAATTCTAGTCTCCAGTTCGCTATAGTAAATCTGCGATAGTTAATCGTTTCCAGTCAAATTTCTAAAAACGAAAATACTCAAAACGAAAAATCATCAGGATACTGATGAAAATCATCGAAGTCAGACTTACTCAGAGCCACTCCCTGATTTCTGAGAATCGCGTAAACCATATTCAGATGAAAGAAAAAGTTAGGTAACGCATAGGTTAAAAAATAGGTATCGCCATCCAGTTCATGTTCTGCGAATCCTGCTTTTGTCTGGATGATTCTGTCTCCCATATGGTTGAAGCTTTCTGAGGGAATCTTAGATAAATAATCAACGGTCAACGATATCTGTTTTATCAGGCTGGTGACAGAGTCTTCTTTATCTTCGAATGAGACTATTTCCAATCCTGCAAGTGGGCAGCTGGCCCGTAACGAAAATCCAATAGCTACTTTGGCCTGCTGTACTAACGGAAACATATCTTCCGCCAAACGAGCGTGCAGTAGGTCATGGTTTTCCACTTGGGAGTGCTCCATCTTTCGGAGCATTCGTTTTAAACGATTGAGATAGTGAATAAATACTTTGGTGGGAATCATCCTGTTCAATTAGCTCCAATTTCATGGGCGCATTACTCAAATGCAATATTGCGATTAACTAGCCTGATGATCTGCTGAGCTATTTCTTGCAGGCAAGGGACCTGTGTGCAAGCCCCTTGTATATTCGCTTCACTGGCAGAACAAAAAGTTCTTGATTAACTCTTTCCCTCCTTCTGTCGCGAATGATTCAGGGTGAAACTGAATGCCATAGATCGGATGCTGTTTGTGTTGGATAGCCATTATTTCAAAGTCGCCACCTGCACGAATTTTCTCCAGTTGATTGAATGCGCTGAGTGGTAAGTCACCGACTACGGCAGTCAGTCTGAGGCTGTCAGGAAAACTCTCTGACTCGGCCATCAATGAGTGATAGCGCATAACTTCCAGTTGATCAGGAATATCGCAGAACATACCCTGTCCATCGTGAGTGATAGGACTGATTTTGCCATGCATTGGTAACTGAGCTTTAACTACCTTACCGCCAAACACGTGCACAATTCCCTGCATTCCAAGACAGACTCCGAGTAACGGTGTTTCAGGACCAAACTGTTCAATGACCTGGGCACAGATGCCGAAATAATTTTCGTCGTCAGGTGAGCCTGGTCCCGGGGAAATGATAATACGATCGGGATCACTCAGACGGATTTCATCAAGTGATACCTGGTCGTTGCGCTTAACAATGATCTCAAAATCAGTGATATTGCCCTGATTCTTTTCGGCGGTCAGTATTTCACCAATAAACTGATAGAGGTTGTAGGTGAAGGAATCGTAATTGTCGATGATATAAATTTTCATTACTGCTGCGCCTGGTTTTTGGGAGCGAATTTATCCAAGACTTTTTTCGTGCCAGCAAATTTGCGGCGAATCTCTTCGTACTCATCCTCTGGGTTAGAGTCGAACACATTACCACCACAGGTTTGTACATAGGCTTGTTCGCCATTAGCAAATAAGGTACGAATCGGAATAGCAAAAGTACAATCACCGTTAAAAGAAAAATGACCTACAGCACCGCCGTATGGTCCGCGCCCATCATTCTCCAGCTCGTTAATGATCTTCATCGCTTCGATCTTCGGTGCACCTGTCAAGGTTCCTGCCGGAAAGTTACTTGCCAGGCCAGAGAACATATCTTCCTTGTCGGAGATAATGCCTACTATTTCGCTGGAAATATGCTGGACGTGGCTGAAGCGCTTGATATCCATCAGACTACGGACTTTGACGGTACCAAATTGTGCAACACGACCAATATCATTACGGTGTAAATCGACAATCATATTGTGTTCGGCTATTTCTTTGGGATCATTCAGCAGCGCACGGGCGAGAGCCGTATCTTCAGTTCTATCCGCCCCGCGCTTGGCAGTACCGGCTAACGGGAAGGTTTCCATTTCCCCCTGGCGTAAGCGGAATAAGAGCTCTGGACTGGCGCCGATCACTTTTTGTTGATCAAATTTGAGGTAGTACATCTGGGGAGATGGATTAACTTCTCTCATCTGCTCATAGATGTTGATGGTGTCGCCTTCGAGGTGAAAGCTCTTTTTAAATCCGACTTCGGTCTGGAAGATTTTGCCGTTAATAATATCTTGTTTTACCTTCAGTACTGCTGCGCGGTGGTCCTCCTGGGTCATGGTTTCCCCTGTTGCTGTCACCACCAGTTCACCACTAATCACTTCTTCTGCCGCAAGCAGCTGTTCCACCAAGGCTAAGCGGCTGTCGTTGTAGTAGAAGTAGATAACTTCACCGGTCATCTTGTCGAGAATCAGGCCATCGGTGAATAAACCAAAACGGAATACGTCAAATAGCTCACTGTCTTGCAGGCTCAGGGTCGACTCAAAGTAGTTCATGCAGTCGTAGCCCAGATATCCTGTCAGGCCTCCGGCATACTTTCGTGAAATAATATTCTGAGGAACGATCTCACGTAACAGGTAGTAGGGGTTTTCGCTCTCATAATTTTCAATCGAGCCGTCCCTGTTTTCGATGGTCAGGGTGTTTCCGTTGGCGTACAGCACTTTTTCCGGATCAAACCCGATAATTGAATGACGGGCTATATGACTTTCTTCCCCCAGAGATTCGAGGTAGAAGCAATTGTTGTAGCGCCTTTCTATTTTCTTGAATAGACCAAAGAAGTCACAATCTGCTGTGATCGTGACGTAATTGGGCTTTCTTGGCAGCTCTATTCTAGCTGGCTTGTTGTTCATAAAGCGTTTCTAACCTATTGGGCCTTTAAGGCGCGTGAGCCGCGAGTAACCGTGGCAATACCGACGCCCAGTTTTTCAGCGATTTGTCGTTGCGGCATACCCGCCTGCAACAGTTTAATAATCTGCAGTCTTTTGCTGATCTCGTGGAATTCTGAAGGGGTTAGCAGACTGTGCAGTACTTTCTCCATACTGTCCGGGTTCTTGGCCTCCAACAGATGAGAGATCAGTTCCTGCGTATATAATTCATCCGTATTCATGTACTAGTACGTTATCACAAAAAAAGCGGCTGTCAATGTAGAACTTTTATAAAGGCTCTAGCGTGACTCTCGTGCATCCACTTCGTATTGTGTTTTAGGCGATATAAAACTCTCTCACTCTGGTGTTTCACTATCGTGCACTGGCTTTCAATGTCAGATACCACCCGAAAGGCGTACTTAACCCGCAATAACAATTGGGCTTTGAGTATATATTTCGAGAATATATTCGGAATCAACAAACAGAAGAGAAGCGAGTATCAAGAGTGGATAAGGTTAGTGAAGCTTGGGTTTTGGCCTCTATGGGGTTTTATTATGCCAGCCGCTCTGCAGGTGGCTGTTGATCATTATTTAAATGGATCGAATTCATCTATTGATTTTAGAACTCTACCATCATTTAGTAATAAGTTGTCACCGTCCCAAACTCCGAAGATTTTGGGATTATCTAACTTAATATCTGCACCTGTATCAGGTTCTATTTTCAATCGCCCGATATACCATTTTTCCCCTGCGTGATCCCCATAAACTTCTGCACGATAGATGCTGGATGGATCATCTTTAAGTTTGGATAATACGACCCAAGCCCCTCCATCAGTTCCACCTAGCCACATAGCATTGTCAGGGACAGAATTAGGTCGATTAGGAATTGTTAACTCTGTCTCTTGATCTTGTCCACATGAATTCAAAAGACACAATATAAGCATTATAGATGCTAATTTTCGAATCAACATGGTTAATGTCCTTCAATCTCAAGGGTATTGGAGAAATAATTTATATCGGTGAATTCTGATTTAAGAGTATTAATATAAGAAATGGGTCTAGCATCTAAAACAGATGAGTCATATTTAACACCTGCAGATTCAACGACTTCCTGTACAAACGTAACACAGCTATAATTTATGATGTCATATTTTTTTCTGTTAGGATTTCTGTTTTCTGAGACTCTTTTTTTACAGTATTCAAGCATTATTTTGTATTTTTCTGGGACTTCTATAGATACACCACTAATCCGTCCGTTTTGACCAGAAACCTTAGAAATATGATGAAATATATCAGTTAATGACCTTGTTTCAGGTTTACCATTTATAAAAGAGCAATCTGGCATTGGTCTTCTTCTTGTTTCTCCTGAGCCCGAACGGTACCTTCCATATTCATAATATTTTGTTACACCTTTTCCTCCTTGATTACCTATAAACAATACTCCAGCATGACCAAGATCAGGAACTTTTGTGGTCTTATCATCCAAAAGGTCTTCAATAACATCATCAAAAGGTAAAAAATCAGGTAAATCGACCTTAATAGATGGTCTGGGAACGGCAATAAGAAAATCAGGGAACACTAAGGGAAAGACATAATCACTCATATAAAAAATCCTTTATTTAAGCCAAAATCCTTTATGTACTAAAAAATCGCGCTAACTTTCTCAATATCCATCTAGGAAGTCAATGGCTTTTACAGGGACATACTATTGTTCTAGCAACCCGGAAAGCACTCCAAGAAAAATCACAAAATCTGATTCCAGCTGTTAATAAAACGGCTGCATTATCAGCTGCGCGCCAGCGATTAATGCGGATACTTCAAATAACCTCTTAATATGCTGATTACTGATTCGGCTGCCGATATAAACCCCTAGCCAGGAGCCCAGTGCTGCTGCAGGAAACAGGACTGCTACCCATTGCCAGTTGACTTCTCCATAGAGTGTCAGTGTTATGGCTCCTGCTGCATTCCAGAAGATACCTACGATAACCAGGGTGTGTTGAATCGCAAGTCGATAATCAAGTCCAAACCACCTCACTAACCAGAGAGTTACCATTAATCCTGTACCACTTGTCAGTGATCCGTTGATGATACCGATGAGGAATAATACAAGCGCTCCGAGCCCTATTGATTTTGGCCTATTGTTTAGTGTCGCTGGTGCTATTGTCTGGCCAAGGTTTTTATCGGCGATTGAATAGCAGGCAATTGCAATATTAAGAAGGCCAAGGGAAATCAGTCCTATAGTCTCCGGTATCAGTAGCACCATTTTTGCCCCCAGTAAAACTCCGGGCAGCCCTGCTCCAAATAGCAGTAAGATGATGTGGAAATTCAGATTTTTCTTTTTTAATGCATAAAAAAGAGCACCTGTTCCCATGGCGACAGTTGTTACCTTGTGAGTGGCCAATGCAACGGAAAACGGCAGTCCCAGCCATATTAACAGTGGCAATTGCAACAGGCCGGTGCCCCCGCCAGCCAGCGCCGAGAGCGTATTGGCTGCCAGGCCAATACCAAACAGCTGTAGCGATTCAAAGATCGTAACTACTCACTTCGATCAGGTTTCCGTCCGGGTCACGAAAATAGATCGATGTTAAGGGACCAGTGGCACCGGTACGGGGAACAGGTCCCTGTTCAATGATGACGCCCTCTTGTTGGATATGCTGCATGACCAGAGGAAGCGCCAGTGGTGTAATCAGACAGATGTCGGCTGAACCTGCTTGAGGTTGTCTGGCATGAGGCTCCAGTGGACATTTAACTGAGTGCAGATTGATTTTTTGCTGACCGAATTTCAGCGCCTTGCGTTTTTCCCTGTTATCGGCGCCGGTAAAGGTAACCACTTCCATACCTAGTACCCTGTTATAAAAATCACAGGTTCGAGAAATGCTGGTAACCGTCAGTACTAAATGATCCAGTCGAGATATCAACATTGCTTAAATACTCCTGGGGGTATCTGCCTGAGAGGGGGTTGTTTGCGCTAATATCTGTCGAGCCAATGCAATGACAGGTGCGTCTAGCATCTTGCCGTCCAGTTGGCAGGCTCCATATCCCAGCCTGGTTGCTTCATCCATAGCCTCAATTGCTCTTTTAGCCCATCGCCGTTGTTCTCCGCTGTAGGTAAATATGCGATTGACCGCAGCCACTTGAAGTGGATGGATACAGAGTGCGCCATGGAATCCCATTGCTTTTGCGGTTGAGAGATCAGTGTCCAGTTTTTCCGAATGACTGAATTCGCCAATGGAGCCCGGAAAACCCAGTGCCGAAATTGATGATTCTGCCGCAGCCAGGACGAGTTGCTGGCAGACTCCCAGAAGACTTTGATTCGTTGGTGGCACTCCAAGCTCGGCGCAAAGGTCTTCAGATCCTAAGGCCAGTGAGCTGATTCGTGGTGATGAGGCGGCTATTTCACGGGCGTTCAGGACTCCTTTGCTGGATTCGATCATGGCGATTAGTCGGGTTGATCCTGCGGCCATGTTTTGTTCTTCCTCCAGTTTGCTGAGGTGTGAATCAATCAGGCTAATGACACCGGCACTCTCTACTTTGGGCAATAACACCGAATCTAGTTGTACTAATTCCAGGCAATTAAGATCATTGGTCAGGTGTTCCAGTTCTGAGTTAATCCGCACGGCTACCCGTTGATCCTGGGTTTTCAGTTGGGTGATACTGGTGGGTAGCTGGTTGCGAGCTTCTGCCTTTGCCTGATCAGGTACGCTGTCTTCAAGGTCAAGTACAATGACATCAGCGTTTTTATCGGCAGCTTTGGCAATAAAATCCGGACGATTGGCGGGAACAAACAAATAGCTTCGAGCTTTGTTTAATGTACTCATAGGGTAGTTCTCCAGTGATGATATTCAGAGATTTATTTCAGTTGTTGGCACAGCTGTTCGCTGTCCATTCGTTACTGATACATCAGTTCTGGTAAGAAGAGCGATATTTGGGGGATGTAGGTAATCAGCAGCAAAAAGCCAAGTAACAGCCCTAACCAGGGTAAGCAGGCTTTAATTACCCAGATCATGTTCTGGCCGGTGATTCCTGCGGTAACAAATAGATTCAGGCCTACCGGCGGGGTAAGCATGCCTATTTCCATGTTGACCACCATAATGATTCCCAGGTGAATGGGATCGATACCCAATTGGATGGCAATCGGAAACAGGATTGGTGCCATGATCAGCAAAATAGCTGAAGGTTCCATAAAGTTACCTGCTGCCAGTAACAGAAGATTCATGATGATCAGGAACCCCCAGGCTGGTAGCCCCCAAGCGATTATTGCTTCTGCAATCTGATGGGGAATTCGCTCGGTAGTAAGGACATGAGCAAATAACATGGCATTGGCAATAATAAAAAGAAGCATCATTGCTACTTTGGCAGCATCAAGGACTACTTTTCGCACCTCTGGGTCAATAACAGAACGGGGCAGTGCCAATAGCAGTGGGATTAAATTACGTGTGCATGCACAGTAAAACCTTTCACCCTTGTTAATCCAGGTGATTGTTTTTAAAGGACCTATGTCACGATAGCCGAATACGGCTACCAGATAACCATAGACTGCTGCCACTGCAGCTGCTTCAGTCGGAGACGCCACACCACCATAGATAGAGCCCAACACAATAAAGATCAGCATTATTCCGCCGAGGGCGACCATGCCTGAACGAGCCAGTTGCCTGAATCCTGGAAATCGTTGTGATGGCAGTCCTTTAATGCGGGCGGCAATATAGATAGCCAGCATCAATATAAAACCCATCAGCAGACCTGGAATTAGTCCGGCCATGAACATTTTTGAGGCAGAGACTTCTGTTGCTGCCGAGTAAACCAGCATAACAATAGAGGGAGGGATCAGGATGCCCAGAGTCCCGGCATTGGCTATCACACCGGCAGCGAATGATTGTGGGTAGCCAGATCGCACCATGCCTGCGATTACTATGGTTCCGATTGCTGCAACTGTCGCCGGCGAAGACCCGGAAACTGCGGCAAACAGCATACAGGCTAGAACCGAAGCCATTGCCAGTCCGCCTCGAATGTGCCCTACACAATCAACGGCGAAATTTATCAGCCGTTTAGCCACTCCGCCCGTGGATAAGAATGCAGAGGACAGTATAAAAAAAGGGATGGCGAGTAATGTGTAGTGCTCCGAAGTCGCCTCAAATAACTTCAGTGCTACGGAGGCCAGAGAATCGTTGGAAAAAAGTAAAATGGTGGTCATTGATGACAGACCAAGAGCGATGGCGATTGGCATGCCGATAAACATGCAGATAAATAAACAAATGAAAAGCATTGCGATCGTCATTATTTGCGCTCCTGGGGGATGGCTGCTTCGCTGGAATGCTGATAATCGGCTGATAGTTCATCGGCAATGGCCATCGATGTTTTGGCTTCATCAGCCAACTGAAACCCTTCACTTCTTCCCTGAGCGATATTCCAACCTAATGTCAGAAATCGAAAAAGTAGCAGGGTGAATCCGATTAACAGGACACTGCTGGCGACCCAGGCCGGTACCGGCAGGTCTTCCAGTTCAATGCCAATCAATACTAATTTTGACAAATAGGACCAGGAGCCCAGAAGAAACAGCCCGCAGTAGAACAGGCAAAGAATAATTGCCAGCAGACTCAATTGACGATGGATCGGTCGTGGAAGCATTCGGACAAAAACATCAACGCCTATATGCGCACCAACACGCACTCCGTAGGATGCGCCAAATAGTACAAACCAGGCCGAGAGTAGTAGAGTGAGTTCTTGAGCCCAGTGAATCCCGCTATTGAAAACAAAGCGCATCAGGACTTCGACAAAGACCAGGAGCACCATGGATATCAGCAGCAAAGACAAAAAGCCTTCCTCAACGCTATTGATGAGATTACGTAACATTGTGGCCTCAGAATACAAGTAAGAGGGCGGAAGCGGGTTCCGCCCTTAGGTTATCCAGCGTTAGTAAGAACTGAATCAGGGGGTGTTGGATTGAACTGCGGCCTCGATCAGCGCGTTGCCTATTTGACTTTCAAATTGTTTCCATACCGGTTGAACCGCATCAATCCATAGCTGACGTTGTGAGTCTGTAATTGTGATGAGTTCTGAGCGCTTAGAGTCCAGTATGGCCTGGCGATCACTGACTGATTTTTCAAGTGCCACCTGATTACCAAACTGAATGGCCTCGTCCATTGCCTGTTTAATTTCCCGACGTAGCTCGTTGTCCAACTGTTGCCAGAATTCCACTGATGTCACCACCATATAGTCCACTAAACCATGGTTGGATTCGGTGATATAGGGTTGGACTTCATGAAACTTCTTCGAATATATGTTGGACCAGGTGTTTTCCTGGCCATCAATCGCTTTAGTTTGCAGAAGGGTAAATACTTCAGAGAATGGCTTCTTTAAGGGAACAGCCTTAACAGCCTCAAATTGAGCCTGTAAGACATCTGAACTCATGATGCGAAACTTCTTTCCGTTTGCGTCTTGGGGAATACGCAGTGGATCATTAGCAGATAATTGTTTCATTCCGTTGTGCAGGTAGCCCAGGCCGATCAAGCCTTTTCGTTCCATGGATTTCAGCAGACTACGCCCTTGATCACTGCTTTGAAAACGTTCTACTGCCTCCATATCCTTAAATAGAAAAGGTAAATCGAACAGCTGTAGCTTTTTGGTGTATCTGGAAAACTTGGATAGGGTTGGGGCTGCTATCTGGACATCTCCCAGCAGCATTGCCTGAAGGACTTTGTTGTCTCCAAACAGTTGGCTGTTTGGGTAGATATCAACTTCCACCCGCTCACCGACCCGCTGTTCCAGTAAGCTTTTAAAGCGGTTAGCCATTTTCCCTTTAGGTGTATTCTCAGCCACAACATGGGAGAATTTGATGGTTATCTTATTTGCGGCAACTGCAGAATCCAGTGTGCCAATAATTAATGCGCTACATACTATCGTGCTGGCCAGTAGCTTTTTCATGGTGATCTCCTACTTGTTTTTATAAAGAGCTTTTAAAATTCCCTTTTAATTGATTACCCAGAGCCTTAAAGGCTCTTTCAGTGGATAGGGGAGCTATGCAGAATCCTGTCAGTTGCTGATGTTTTTCTGATTACAAGCTGGCTTCAGCTTCCATAGCTCGCTGTTGTTGAGAATCTTTTGCCCATAAGCGCACAACATTGTTTTCAACACGGCCGTGTATACTGTAAGGAAGGTGATCAAACAGCGGCCTCAGGGCGCGAAATGTAAAGCTTTTGACTGTCGCTTCAGGCAGGTTCCTTTTAAGCAGTTCCAGTAACAGTGTTGCGGTCAATGGCCCATGGACAATCAAGCCAGGGTAGCCTTCCTGCTGTTGGCAGTATTCCCGGTCGTAATGAATACGATGGCCATTAAAGGTCAGCGCCGAATAACGAAACAGCAATACCGGATCAGGTCGAATCTCTTGTGACCAATCGGCTGGTTCGGAATCAATTTCGGGTACTCTGGCTTTCTGCCAGGGGCTTTCAGCTGCCGGACGATAGACAATATCGTGCTCTTCGATCCAGTCACCGCCTGCGCTTCCCTGTATTTTGTGTTCAACAGTTACAAAGGCCAGCGCTCCGCTTCTCCCTTCTTTGAGCTGAACCTTCCTGATTGTTGACAGTCGTGTCAGCTGATCTCCAATCAGTAGTGGCTGAACAAATTTAAACCTTCCTCCCGCCCACATTCTTCTGGGGAGATCTATTGGAGGCAGAAATCCACCTTTTCGAGCATGTCCGTCCGGGCCCAGGTCGGCGGTATTATGTTGAGGGTTAAAAAAAATCCAGTGCCAAAGGGGGGGCAGTGGGCTGCTATTGTCACAAGACTGATTTGAATCCAGTGTTGCTGCCAAAGACCGGACTCGGTTTGCATCTAGCTGATCACGACTATGCTCAGTCCGATTAACCCAGTTGGAATAGTTCTGAAAGGATGACATGGATAAACCCTATTTATTGGTTGAAAATTCAGCAAATATGCTTGCAGTATGTTCGCCCAGTGCCGGTACAGGATTGAAAGCGATAGGGTCTTTGTCGAAGATAACCGGAGGTGCAACGATATCTGCGGGTCCAGAAGGAGTCTGAACCCGGGTGTAGCGAAGCTGAGGATGGGATACCAGATCTTCAGTATGATTAACTGACCCAAAAGCAATGCCACTGGTTTGTAACCGTTGACGAAGTTCGGCACTGTTAAAATCATTGAAACGATGACTGATCAGCTCATCAAGTTCTGGCCGATGAGCAACTCGCTGGTTGTTGCTACTAAAGCGAGGGTCATCCACCAAGTCGGGCTGTTCAAGAATTTCCTCACAAAAACGTTGCCATTCGCGGTTGTTTTGAATTGATAGCACCAGACTTTTACCCTCGCTGGATTTGAATTCTCCATAGGGAGCAATAGAAGGGTGTTTTAATCCGACTCGAGCAGGACCTTTACCAGTATATTTCTGATGCAGTATTGGTACTGACATCCAGTCTGCGGCACCGTCGAACAGCGAAACCTTTATTGCACTGCCTTGCCCGGTTTTTTCCCGCTTCAGCAGGGCCTGCTGGATACCGGATAAGGCGTTCATACCCGCACCTATATCACAGATAGATACACCGATACGGCCATACCCTTCTGCCGCTCCGCTCACTGAAACCAACCCACTCTCGGACTGAATCAACAGGTCATAGGCTTTCATATCCTTGTATTCGCCGGCTTCGCCATAACCGGAAATATCACAGGTAATCAGTCGAGGGTAACGAGTTCTCAGTGAGTCGGAGTCCAGGCCTATTCGTGCGGTCGCTCCCGGTGCCAGGTTCTGGATAAATACATCTGCTTGCGCCAGCATCTTATGCATCAGCTCCAGGCCGTCAGCAGATTTGATATCTACCACCACGGATTCTTTGCCACGGTTGGTCCAGACAAAGTAAGAGGATTCTCCGTTGACGGCACTGTCATAACCGCGGGCAAAGTCCCCGGCATCACGTTCAACCTTAATTACCCGAGCCCCTGCATCAGCTAGACGACAGGAACATAGTGGTGCTGCCAATGCCTGTTCTATAGAGATGACCAGCAGCCCTTCAAGCGGTTTTGTTACAGTTTGTTGTTGCATCTGGATACCCATTGGAAAGAGCAATATTTGTGTGTTCGTTTTTCTTATGGATATAATGAAACTTGATTGAACCGCTGACAAACGAGATAAATTACGGTTGTCGGGATAGTTTTATTAATCTGATATTTGAGTCTGAATTAATTTTGGAGAATTCTCTTGCGGCGTTTACCTACCCTGTCTGCGTTACGTGCATTTGAAGCGGCTGCCCGTCACCTCAGCTTTAAGCAAGCAGCTGATGAGCTTTGTGTGACTCCGGCAGCGGTGAGCCACCAGGTACAAAAGCTGGAGGATGAATTAAAGACGCCACTGTTTCGCCGTTTTAATCGCCGCGTTGCTCTGACCGATTCCGGGGCAAAATATCTGACCCGGCTGCGACTTGCTTTTGACGATATGGAAGATGCAACGCGGGACCTGGTTCAGCATGGGGAAGGAGAGATGGTTTCGATGGCGGTACCTCCCATGTTACTGAAAAGCTGGTTAGTTCCGCGTCTCAGTTCATTCTATCAACAACATCCACAGCTTAAGTTGAGGATTGCGGATACTTTGCGCTACCTGGAGTTTGATAAAGATCAGGTGGATTGTGCGATTCGTTATGGTTTTGGTGGTTGGGAAGGCTTACACAGTGAATATCTGTTTGCTGAGGACATGTGTCCTGTTTGCAGCCCGGCGCTTCTTGAGGGGGGAAAACAGCTTCAGGGGCCGGAGGATCTTCAGCATTTTCGTCTGATCTATACAGAGCGGCGGCTGGTGCAGTGGGATAACTATCTTGCCAGCGGTGGCTATGATCATATCCGGACTCCCGGACAGCTCTGGTTTCTCAATTCCATTCATACCTTTCAGGCGGTGCTGGAGGGGTTGGGCGTTGCCCTGGTTAATCGTATCTTTGCTGCGGAATATCTGCAGCGAGGGGAATTGATCATCCCTTTTGAGCTGGAGTCAAATCTGGGCCATCAGCCGTCTTATTATTTCGTCACCACTGAGCATCATATGCGGAGCGCTAAAGTTCAGGCCCTGCGAGACTGGATTATCAAAATACCAGAGCGGCGGGAGCTACCCTGAATCCGTGGTTATTGATTGGTTTTTCGATAAGCATTGGGACTAAGTCCAAAACGTCCGGTAAACTGGCGGGCAAACCGATCATAGGATAAATATCCACACATGGCTCCTATATCCGTCAGCGACAGATGTTGTTTCTGCAGCAGTCCCAATCCGTAACAAAGCCGAAATTCCAGTAATAACTCTCTAAAGCTTGTCTGCTGTTGGCTGAGTTTGCGTCTTAAGGTTGATTCACTCATGGCCATCCGTTGTGCGACATCTGAAATCTTCCAGTCATGGCTGGGCGACCAACGAAACTGTTGTAAAACCTTATCGATAATAGAATCACTTCTATTGAGAAATATTGCAGATAAGTCGATACTTTTTGACAGCATCAACAATAGCCCGTAACTGTAATGAAGCAGAAGCTGTTCATCCAGGTTTTGTTCAGAAGCCGTGATCAGTGTATTCCAGATATGACTTACTTCCGGGCTGATATCTGCCAAAGGTCGATTATAGTTATATGGTTGAGATGGCGCTTTTTGAGCTGTAGCGGCAAACAGTTGTTCAGTAATATGGGGAGGAAGTTGACCGGAAAAGCTCACTATTCTGGCCAGGTATTGTCCTTGAGCGGGTGTATTCACAAACGTCAATGTTTGTCGCGGGGGGACAATCAGCAGGTTACTCTTATCGACAGCAATCGTTCTGTTTTCCCAGACCAGCTGTTTCACTCCCTGATCAACATGCATTATACAGGGGGAATGAATCGGTACATCACGAAGGGGTTGAGGGCGCTTTGACCTGAAACTGGATATCTCTAGCTGCATAAGGGCTTTGTTCTCTCTATTATTTGTTCTTTCTATTAACTGCTACCTATATCAATGGCTATCAGGCGGGCAGGCCAATCAGCTGCCCGCCAACCTGCTTAACGATGGTATGTCGCAGTTAAGCGCGTCTTTTCAATTGCGTTGGCATTCAGCATATAGCCGACCAATGCTGAAGAAGCATTGTCAGGAACTGATAATTTATCAACGCCGAGAGCCCAGATTGTAAACTGATAGCGGTGCATTCCGTCTCCTTCAGGCGGACAGGCACCACCAAACTCCATTGTGCCATAGTCGTTGCTAAAGGATCTGCTGGCAACAGGTAGCTTACCTTCTTTGGAACCTGCTCCCCTTTTCAGTTGAGTCACATTGGCCGGAATGTCCGTTACCAGCCAATGCCACCATCCGCTACCTGTTGGTGCGTCAGGGTCATAAGCTGTAATAGCAAAGCTCTTGGTACCTGCTGGTGGGTTAGTCCACTTCAATGCGGGAGACTGGTTGTTTCCCGAGCAGCCAAATCCGGCAAACTCCATCGCCTTGGGCATTGTGCTGCCTTCTGATATGTCAGAGCTATTCAGCTCGAACGCCTGTAGCGGTGCGGAAATCGCTAATGCAAACGCAGTACTGAGAAACAGTTGGCCATAACGGGGAAAACTCATATTCTATTCCTATCCTGAATGATGATTGTGGAGTAGGTTAGCTTACGGGCTTCTTTGGTGAGTAGACGTACGTAAACGGTCAATATGGCGACTGAACTGATCATTCTGAAACTATTTAACGGGAATGGTGGGGCTTATCTAGGTTGGTTCTATTTTGCTTCTACTGGCTGCAAACTCTCGCTGATTAGTCGGCCTTATGGCTAATTGGGAGTGTTTTCCAGTTTTAACTTTCGATTTTCACCTTGAATATTGAGTAGAATTCCGACCAGAATTGTCACTGCTCCAACCACTAGCCAGCTATCAATAGTCTCGCCATAGAAGACAAATCCGACCAAAGCAATCAGAGGTAAACGCAAAAAGTCCATCGGCACGACTACTGTCGCATCGGCCAGTTTCAGTGCTTTGGTAACACAATAGTGGGCACTCATTGCGGTGATGCCCAGTATTACCAGCCAAAACCAGCCATAAGTCGAAGGCCATAGCCAGTTTTCCAACGAGGGAATAAACCCCATTGGCAGCTGCACCAGTGTCATGTAGAAAAGGATGCATAGCGGTGTGCTTTGGTGGGTTAGCTTTTTGGTGAGGATATGAGTCATGGCAAAGCCAAGAGCACCACCCAGAACAGCGAGCGCAGGAATACTGATTAAACCGGCTCCGGGTCGCAGGATTATCATGATTCCTGTGATACCCAGTACGATAACTGCAACCCGCGGTGGGGTCAGTTTTTCACCCAGAAAGACTGTGGCAGCGATAGCGGTCCAAATGGGGACAGTGAATTCAATAGCAAAAACTTCTGCCAGAGAGATATAGGCTATCCCGTAGAACCAGCCGAATTGTCCACCAAAATGAGCAACGTTGCGAATAAAATGAAGACCAAAATTCTGTGTTTTAATCTGATCCCATCCACTGCGATGTAGCAGTATCATAATCAACAAAAGGCCGACAACACTGCGGAAAAACAGTATTTGAAACGTATTCAGTTCCCCTGCGGTTTCTCTGCCACCTAAAGCCATGGCCATAAAGGACAATAAGGCACCGGCCATCCACATTGTTACCCAAAACATATTGTGTTGAGGCTTTTTACTCTCTCTGTTGGGTAGCATTTGTTAACCAGTAGCCTCTGCAGTAATTTTTGCTTTGCTCCAGGTTACTTCATGGCCAGGTTCGGGTTTATGGGGAATCATTCTGGCTAAAATTAAAGATATGCCACCCATTGCGGCTCCGGTCAGGAATACTGCGGCCGGGGATATGATCCATAATAAACCATAGGCTGCGGGCAACACGACCGCCGCAACGTGGTTGATAGAGAATGCGACTCCGGCGGTTGATGCCATGTCTTTCGGGTCAGCAATTTTCTGGAAGTAGGTTTTCTGGGCAATTGCCATCGAAAATAACAGGTGATCCAGAACGTAAAGGCCTACGGCAATCCAGGGATTGGAAACAAAGGCATAGGCCGAAAAAACTGCAATCAATCCGATATATTCCACTGTCAGCGCTTTACGCTCGCCCCAGTAACCGATCAGTTTTCCGATCTTCGGTGCGAAATACATGTTTAACGCGCCATTGACCAGGAACATGATCGAAATTTCAGCGGCTGAAAATCCAAATTTTTCAACCATAAGAAAGCCTGCGAACACGACGAATATCTGTCGGCGAGCACCTCCCATGAAAGTGAGCGCGTAGTACAACCAATACCGCTTTCGCAGAATTAGTTTTTTATGCTGCTCTACTTTTTCCGGTAAACGAGGGAACATCAACCAGCAGAAAATGGTGATTGCGATGGTAATGCCACCACCCAGCAAGTAGACCATTTCCATTTCTATCTTGAACAGATCCAAGGCTAGCCAGACCAGACCGAATGCAACCAATCCGGCAAAGGATCTGACGGCGACCAGCTGTCCCATTTTGTGAGCCGCTTCTTTTTTCTCAAACCACTGAAGTGATAGGGACTGATTGATGGTTTCGTAGTAGTGGAAGCCGACAGACATTAGTACAGTCGTACAATAAAGCCCGATTTCTGATGGGAAATAACCTGTCAGGGCAGTACCTATGCCCAACAATAGCAGCGACACCAGAGCCAGAGTTTGCTCGCGCATAAAAACCAGCAACAGGACTGCACCGAAGGCTAGAAAACCTGGTATTTCGCGTAAAGACTGAAGAATTCCAATTTCGACTCCCCCGAAAGCGGCACGCTCAATGGCAAAATTATTGAGCAGTGCCTGCCAGACCCCAAAGGAAATTGGCATAGCAGCAGCCATTAAAAAAAGTAACATTTCTGGGCGGCGAAAAACTTTCACAACAACACTCCTAAACGCAATCCTGTGCAATGATCTCGAATATCATTCTATGAACAGCTACTTTAAAAGAGTTGAAAAGTGGCGTATATAAGAAAACATGACAAAATATATCGAGAAACAGACAGAGTTGCCTGAAGTGCCAAAACACTGGGCCACTCTCAATGGTAAACCGGTCAATCGGGTAGAAGAAGTTCCGCGACTGGTGGTTGTTCGCAAAGCTGATCATGAGGCTGGTTTTTATGCACCATTCCACAGTCATGGTTGGGGGCAGATGCTTTTTGTGGCCAAAGGGTTGATGCAAGTATCAGCAGTGGGGGCCGGATACTGGATTGTCCCCCCTCAACGGGCGGTCTGGTTACCACCATTTATTGAACATGATGCCAAGACGATTCATGCAGTTCAGATGAGAAACGTTTATTTTTCACCGGAAGCCGCTCATGGGTTACCCAATCACTGTCAGGTTATTACCGTAACGTCTCTGTTAAGAGAGTTGATGTTGGCCATGGTTGAGTTTGATACCCTTTACGATGAGGAGGGGCCAGAGGGGCGACTCGTCAATGTCTTTTTGGACCAACTGAAAACCATTCCTGAAACACCGCTAAACTTACCTTATCCCGAAAGTAAGCCGCTCCAACATATCGCAGAAACGCTGCGCTCTAACCCTGCTGATCAGCGCTCGATGGATCACTGGTCTATGGAATTGGGGACTAGTTCGCGGACGCTGGCTCGTCATTTTCGACAGGAAACCGGTATGACCTTTGGGCAATGGCGTCAACAAGCCCGATTACTTGCGGCTATTACCCGAATCGCCCAGGGGGATTCGGTATCCAATATTTCTCAGGATTTAGGATACGAAAGCCAGAGTGCATTTATTACCATGTTTCGTAAAGCGCTGGGAAAAACCCCTGGACGCTATTTTGATGTTGAAAGTACATAAATGGGACGATGTTGAGCATCCAGGAAAGGATGATGTTGAAGATACATAAGTGAGCGGGATTGAAAATGCTCAAGAAACTTGTGTCGATTCGAGCTCGCTTAAATGGGCCAGGAACAGCGTAAAGATTTCTGAGTGAGTTGAGGTGTTAAGTCGGGTATGAATATTCTTGCGATGAACTTTGACCGTCCCAACACTGATATTGAGCATATCGGCTATAGCTTTTGATGAATGTCCTCTGAGAATCAGCCCCGTTATTTCTCGTTCCCGTTGTGTCAACACGCCACTGGCGAAGCTATTAAGCGCTTGTTTCATCGGGCCATCAGATTTCTCGTATTGAATATATTCCGATGCCTGAGACAGCCAGAACTGCCTGATCAGAGCGTTGATTACCGGAAAAATATCATTGAGGGAATTGAGTTCTGCCCGGGTGATTGCCCCAAGGCTGTCCTTGCGGCCTAAAGTGACTGCACAAGTAACGTTATTATCCAGGTAGACGATTAAATCAATCTCATCTACAAGGCCAAAATCCTGATAGCAGCTTTGATAGTACTCGGTACTTTCAAAGGAATCGGGCATGATCTCTGCCAAACGGGTCACTCCTGATGAAATGCCGTTTTGGATGGCATTAAATAAAGGGTCCAATACGTAGGAATGATTGACATATATTTGCAGCGTTTTGCTCTGTTCTGCTGGCGCTGCAGGACTCAGAATGATCGGCTTGAATGACTTTTTGTAGGTAACCATCAGGAAGGTGTCAAAAGCGCAGAGGGTTGCCAGAAAGTCTTCAAGTGCCAGTGGGAAACTGCGCAGTCGCTGATGATTGATCAGAGTGGCCAGATTCTTCTGCCAACTTTCATTGATGCTGATCTGGCTAACTTTCTCTTTCATCTATTTCTCCGTAGCCTGGTGTCATCTGTATTTGCCTGGGATTTATGCCGCTTATACGGACGAGACTAATAAAAAAGCCCGGCATACGCCAGGCTAAGAAGAAAAGGTCACCAAAACCGATGTTAGGAATCTCTATTTGCAGAAGGGAAATGCTCGTTCCTGATCCTGGAGACTCCTGATCGTTTAACTGACTGATTCAAGTGTCAGATTCAGGCATTTAAGCGCTTTCTCTATCAGCTCGTCGACTTCTTCCCGGGTGATGATTAGCGGGGGAGAAAGCACCATACGACTGCCACAGGCGCGCATGATTAATCCGTTTTCGAAACAGAAATTCCGGCAAATCAAACCAATGTCCAGTTCATCTTCGAAAAATGTTTTACTGGCTTTGTCCTTAACCAGAGCCATTCCGGCAACCAGGCCCTCGCCTTCGATGTGACCAACCAGTGGGTGATTGCCCAGAACTTGTCTTAACCGGGATTGGAAATAGGGGCCAATATCTTCAGCGACATATTCAATCACCTTTTCCTCTTTGAGAATACGTATGTTCTCAATTGCGACCGCTGCTGCAACCGGGTGGCCTGAGTAGGTGAATCCATGATTAAAATCACTGCCACTTTCCATTAAGGTGTTGGCGATTTGATCACCGACCGCGACTGCCGATATTGGCAAATATCCTGAGGATAAGCCTTTGGCCATCGTCATAATGTCTGGCTGAAAGCCAAATGTCTGGCAACCGAACCAGTTCCCAGTACGTCCAAAACCACAGATAACTTCATCGGCTGCCAGCAAAATATCGTACTTTCTGCAGATTCTCTGGATTTCCGTCCAGTAGGATTTTGGTGGAACAATGACCCCACCCGCTCCCTGGATGGGTTCGCCGACAAAGGCTGCAACATTATCTGGACCCACTTCGAGGATTTTGTCTTCAAGTGCTTTGGCACAGCTAAGACCAAATTCTTCTTCGTTCTGATCTTCACCTTCTCCATACCAGTAGGGTTGACGGATGCGGTGGATATCAGGGACAAGAGGGCCTCCCTGTTTGTGCATACCTGTCATGCCGCCTAAGCTGGTGCCCCCTATTGTGCTGCCATGGTAGGCATTTTCACGGCTGATCAGTATTTTCTTGTAGGGTTTGTCCTTTAGTTGCCAATAATGACGAACCATTCGAATCAGAGTGTCAATGGCTTCAGAGCCGGAGCTTGCAAAAAATATATGGTTCAAATCCCCGGGCGTTATGCTGGCGATTTCTTTGGCCAGGCTGGCTGCTGGGTTATGGGTTGTTTGGAAAAAGGTATTGTAGTAAGCCAACTCGTTCAGTTGCTTAGTAGCGGCATCAATAAGTTCTTGACGACCATAGCCCAGATTCACGCACCACAGACCTGCCATTCCATCAATCAGCTTATGACCTTCGCTGTCCCAGAGGTACACTCCTTCTGCCCCTGTTATAACTCGGGCTCCCGCTGAATTAAGCGCTCCGGAATCAGTAAAAGGATGTAAGTGATGTCTGGCATCGGTTGCCTGAATATCTTTGGTGATTGAATCACTGTTATTGTTGATTGCCTGCAGCATTAGCTTTCTCCCATCAACCTGTTCAAACTATTTATCTGTTGCTGATGATGACAACGATACGCAGTAGGCTTCTGCTACGGATATACCCCATAGGGTATATTTTCTCTTTCCTGAGAATTCAAATACCTACTGGGTGATAGTTACAGGAAAATACAGAACCGTTAAGCTGGAATAAAATACAACAGTCAGTGCAGCAATAAAGAGGCACCAGACAAATAATTATTCACCAGGAACGACGAGTATGAAAATTGGTATATTAGCGACAGGCATTACTCCAGACTCGCTGCTGGACCAGCACGGTTCCTATGCCGACATGGTTGCACAGCTGATTACAGATAGTGGATTTTCATTTGAATTTGAAACCTACGATGTGAGAGATGATGTTTTTCCCGTATCAGTAACGGTTTGTGACGGCTGGATAATTACCGGCTCCAAGTTTAATGTTTATCAAAACCTCCCCTGGATGAAGCGGCTTAAATGTCTGGTGCTGGATGCGTACGAAGCGGGCAGGCCGGTTGTCGGGATCTGTTTTGGCCATCAGATCATTGCAGAAGCTTTTGGTGGCAGGGTTGAGAAGTGCGCTGATGGCTGGGGAATAGGGCTTCAGAGTTACCAGCTGATGGGTAATAGTCATTATCCGGATCCAGAGGCAGATCAGTTCACCATCAACGCTATTCATCTGGATCAGGTTGTTGAAGTCCCGGAAAATGCTGAAGTTATTGCCACTTCTGAATTCTGTAAATACGCAGCTTTAGCGTATGGTGATCGTATTTTGACGATGCAGTCTCATCCTGAATTCAGTCTTGACTATGAGAAAGCGTTGCTTGAGACAAATAAAGGTATCAGCCTACCGGTTGAGTTTGCTGAGAAAGGACTGGCTTCTGTTCGGGAGCCAGGAGTGGAAACTGATTCCTTAACCGTAGCTCGGTGGATGGCGGAGTTTTTAGTGAGGGGTTGCCAGGTGGCTGCATAAGTTGCCGTTACTGATCTCAATTCCCTACAGACACTATTTAATCAATGTTATTTGAGGATATTTGTTGGTGGCTGTTAATCATTGAACGGTAAAAGACAGGGACATCGTTGAATTATAAAAGAGAAGGTCAGCTTGATGCCGGCCTTCTTCGTTAATGGCAGAAGGAGCCAATCACGGGGCTTCAGGATTTATTGGCTGCGACTACATACAGGTATTCCAAAGCCAGGGTGGCTGCCGCCAGTGAGGTGATTTCAGCGTGATCGTAAGCTGGAGCAACCTCTACAATATCCATGCCTATCAGATTAGTTCCTACCATTCCTCTTATTACTTTTAGTGCGCAATCAATGCTCATTCCAGCGGCTACAGGTGTTCCTGTACCCGGAGCAAAGGCCGGATCAAGACCATCAATATCAAAGCTGACATAGGCCTGTCTGGTGCCGACTCGGGCTTTAATTCGTTTGATAACTTCATTCGGCCCCTGATCATTAATCCAGGCTGCGTCCAGTACTTCAAAGGGGTGATTCTGGTGGTCATAAGAAGTTCTGATACCGATTTGAATCGAGTGTTCTGTATCCACAAGCCTTTCTTTAACAGCATGATGAAAAATAGTGCCATGATCATAACGGCTGCCACCGGAGTAGGTATCGGTATGGGCATCAAAATGAATGAGCGCAACCGGGCCGTACTTTGCTGCATAAGCTCTCAGCAGTGGTAGTGTAACGAAATGGTCGCCGCCGAATGAAAGCAGGGTCTTATCAGTATTTAGAATTCGAGTCGCCTGGGCTTCAAGGTTTTCCACCAGAGTTTGGGGTTCACCGTGTTTGAAGGGAACATCCCCGACATCGATAACCTGAAGTCGATCATTCAAACAAAACTGCCAGGGCCAACGCTTTCCTTCCCACATCAGATTAGCGGATGCCTTACGAATTCCCTGGGGACCGAAACGGGATCCGGAGCGTCCGGAGGTGGCCATATCAAAAGGTATTCCTGTGATAGCGACATCAGAGCAATTACCTTCAATATCAGTAGTTGTCGGGAACTGCAGGAAACTGGATACTGCGCCATACAGCGGAATATCCGCATTAGCTGATTGATTAATCTGACTATCGTTTTCCATTGTGGGGCTCCTAAGGAATGTTCAACCGATGGAACAGCAGAAGTCCCCGTTTATGTATTCCTGATGGTATCTGGGGGAGGCTGTCTCTTGTTTGGAAACAGGTTAGGGTAATGATTGTTATTATTGAAATGCATAATTTCAATGAATCATGCATGATATAGATGGTCTATCTGCTTGAGATCAAATGTTGCTCGGTGGATAGCAGTGCTATTGGTAACAACCAGGGAATCTGAAAATAAGTCTATTGGGCTCCAAAGGGGGGCATAGAGCATGATGGACTTATTTGTGGGTTCTCTTAACGGGAGTCCAGCATGTCGCAACTCAGATCGCTTGATCTTAATTTATTGCTTGTTTTTGATGCTTTATTAACAGAGCGGCATGTTACCCGAGCGGCTGAAAAAGTATTTTTAAGTCAGTCTGCCACCAGTCACGCGCTAAACCGGTTACGAGAGCAATTGGATGATCCCATTCTGGTTCGTACAGAAAGGGGGATGCAGCCTACACCTCGGGCTGTGGACATGCTGCCTCAGATCCGCCAGGCGTTAAAGCTGTTGGAGCGAACACTGGCTCCTCCTGAGCAGTTTTTTCCGGCAGAAAGTGAGCGTACCTTTGTCATCGCCAGTACCGATTACTTTGAGGCGGTGGTCCTACCTCCGCTGGTCGCTTATCTGCAACGGGAAGCACCAAAGATCCGTATTGAGATAGAGCTGATTACTGACAGAGCTTCGGAACAGGCCCTGGAAAGTCATGATATCGATCTGGTGGTGGGATTGGATTCGTCTCAGGAGGTTCCGTCCCATCTCATCAGTGAAGCATGGGTTCAGGAAGAGCAGGTTTGCGTGGTGGGGGCGAATAATACTCAGGTAACGGACGTGCTTTCATTGGATGAATATATATCAATGACTCATGTTGTATTTTCTGACCTGAGTGGAATAGCAACCAGCAATATTGATGTCTGGTTAGAATCTCAGGGGTGTAGCCGTCAATCCATTTCCAGGAATCTTAACTATACGGCTGCGGCCTGCATTGTGGCACAAACAGATGCCATCATTACCTTACCTAAACAGATGGCCTTGTTATTTTGCAGTATGTTGCCGGTGCGCTTGATCGGGCCACCGGAGGGATTGCCAGATGTTAATATGACTTTGATTTATCATCCTTTTTTTGCAAAGAGTCCTTCTATTCGATGGCTTAAAGAGAGAGTCATTGAGCTGGGGCAGAACATTGTCGATGGATAATCCCCTAGTCCAGGGCGAGCGTAGCGGAGATCAAAACAGTTTCTAGAGCTGTTAGTCTCTTCAGGCACTGCATACCGGTCTTATTACGACCGAGGATGCGATGCTGTATCTGATCTGGTGTTTTTGGAGGTGCCTGAGAGTTTGGAAGTGCAAGATAGAAAGTGCCAGAGAGATTGGTCTCTCTGGCATCACTGTTGCCAAACGGGCCTGGAATCAAGCCAGAGTCGGATCAACCTTCTCTTGAGGAATAGCCAGGGAATCGCGTGCTTGTGAAAGTTTGGCTTCAGATAATATTCCGTTGCGGTACAGCTGAGCTAATGCCGACCAGGCGATATAACGGGCATCAACTTCAAAATGATCCCGCAGTGTTGGTCTACTTTCACTCAGGCCAAACCCATCGGTACCCAGTACAACCAGATCTTCAGGAAACCAGCGTGAAATACCGTTAGGCAAAGACTTCATAAAGTCACTAGCGGCTACAAATACTCCTTTTTCAGCCCCTAGAAGCTGCTCAATATAGTTCTGTTTGGGCTGTTCCGGGTTCAGTAGATTATGTCGTTCAACTGACAGGGCCTGTCGGGTAAGTTGGTTATAACTGGTCACGCTCCAGATATCGGCACTGCAGCCAAAGTCGGAAAGCAACTCGGCTGCTTTAATGGTTTCCTGCATCAGGCTGCCACTGCCTAACAGGTGTACCTTATGGCCTTTGGCGTCATTTTTCTTGAGACGATACATCCCCTGGAGAATACCGTCTTCGATTCCGTCAGGCATTGCAGGCATCGAGTAGTTTTCGTTGTAGAGAGTAATGTAGTAAAAGATTTTCTGGTCCTGTTCGTACATTCGCCTTATGCCATCGCGAATGATAACCGCCAGCTCGTAAGCAAATGCCGGATCATAACTGTACAGGTTGGGCACAGTGGCTGCGATGGCGTGAGAATGGCCATCCTGGTGTTGCAGGCCTTCTCCGTTTAACGTGGTCCGGCCGGCTGTAGCTCCGATCAGGAAGCCCTTTGCCATACTGTCAGCGCAGGCCCATATCATGTCACCAACCCGCTGGAACCCAAACATTGAATAGAATATATAGAATGGAATGGTTGGTACGTTATAGTTTGCGTAGGCTGTACCTGCGGCTAAAAATGATGCCATGGCACCGGTTTCGCAAATCCCTTCCTGCAGCAGCTGGCCGTCTTTGGCCTCTTTATAGGGCAGTAAGCTACTGGAATCTACCGGTTTATAAGTTTGACCAACACTGGAATAGATTCCAAATTGATTAAATAGCGATTCCATGCCGAAGGTGCGCGCTTCATCCGGTACTATCGGAACCACATACTGACCAAAACTTTTGTCTTTGAGCATTGTTGACAACATTCTTACAAAGGACATTGTTGTTGATTGCTCTCGGTTAGACCCTTCTATTGCGGCCTTAAAAAGGGAGAGTTCAGGAGTTTGAAGGGGTTTCGTGTCTGCTTTTCTTGAGGGTAGGTAACCACCCAGATCCTGTCTTCTACGATGCAGATACTCCATTACCGGACTGTCATCAGCTGGTTTATAGAGTTGAGCCTCAGCTAAGGCTTCATCACTTAAGGGGATTTCGAAGCGTCGGCCCAGAGCAATACGTTCTTCTGCGGTTAACCGCTTCTTTTGATGAGAAGTGTTCTGACCCTCTGCAGAGGCCCCCATACCATCTCCCTTTACCGTTTTCATCAAAATAACGGTAGGTTTCCCGTTGGTTTTTAAGGCTTCATCAAAGGCACTGAATATCTTATTAGGGTCCTGACCACCTCGTTTAATGCAGCGAATCTGCTCATCACTCAGGGTCTTCATCAGAGCTTCCAGTCGTGGGTCATCTTTGGTCCAGTGATTGCGGACTGTTGGACCGTCGGATACCGTATAAAACTGGTAATCACCATCGACTGCTCGGTCCATACGGGCCTGTAGAACCCCGTCATGATCTCGAGAGAACAACTCATCCCATTCGCTTCCCCAGATGACTTTGATAACGTTCCAGCCAGCCCCTCTGTAGCTTCGTTCCAGCTCTTGGATAATTTTCCCGTTACCGCGTACAGGACCATCCAGGCGTTGAAGATTGCAGTTAACAACCATAACCAGGTTATCCAGGTTATCCCTGGTTGCCATATTGATGGTGCCCAGTACTTCTGGCTCATCTGACTCACCATCTCCTATAAAACACCAGATCTTTCCGCCATCAGGTTTTTTCAGACCTCGGTTCTCCAGGTACTTCATAAAGCGGGCCTGATAAATAGCAGAAGGTGTTGACAGACCCATGGATGCCGTCGGCCCCTGCCAGAAGTCCGGCATCCGTCGAGGATGTGGGTAAGAACTTAACCCTCCACCAGGCTGTAACTCCCGCCGGAAGTTACTGGCCTGTTGCTCGCTGAGGCGACCTTCCAGAAATGCTCTGGCGTATAGGCCAGGGGCAGCATGGGCTTGTACCATTAACTGATCACCACCATAGTTTTCTGAACGGTTCTTGAAAATGTGGTTAAAGCCAACTTCCAGCATGGTGGCAGCAGATTGATAGGTAGCAATATGTCCACCGACACCGGTGCCCTGATCGTTTGCTCTTAGTACCATTGCGGCTGCGTTCCAGCGGATGATATTTTCCAGTTCTTTTTCCAGTTCAGGATTTCCCGGATACCTTGGCTGATCGGTTGTCGGGATCGTGTTTCGATAAGGTGTGTTCAGAGTCGCCTCTGTAAGACTGATATTTTTATTGAGTAGTCTGTTCTGCAGCAACCGGAGTATATCGCGACCTCTGTTTTCTCCCTGGTAGTCCAGCACATTGTCGAGGGCTTCGATCCATTCACTGTTTTCAAGAGTCAGATCATCATCGTCTATAGGGTTGGTGGTTGGGTCAACTGCGTTCATAGGATTTTCCCAAAGGGTGTTAACGATCAGGTAATAAAAACCATAATAAAGATGCATATGAGAGACTCCTGTGGAGTCTCTTTCGGATATCCCTTCTAAGGATGTTTATCAGCAGCCTGGTAGACTGGTCACAGAACAGTGAATACGGATAGCGGTTCGACAGTTCTGTTGCTCCATGTTTTATGTTGCGCTATGTTTTATAGTTAAGAAATTTATCACCAAGCAGTTAGTGTTAGTCTCCAAATAAATCCACAGATAAGTACTATTTTAGTGTTATCTACTGATTTTTTATAATTTGTTGGTGTTCTTGGTCTTTTCATCTGAAAGAGGGACCTGATTGGGTTGTCGGGGGCCTTGGGGTCTTTGCGACAAGCGCAGAGATGATTGCTCTGAGTAAATTGTGCTAAAAAAGGGATTATCAAAAAAAACAAGATGGATTCATTTCAGGCACATCTAGAATAGTAACAGACTGATCTTAAATCATTTATTATCAAAAAAGTTTTGAAACTATAAGTGCTGAATGCCTGTTTTTCCGTTTGATTTAATTACCTAGAGTGCCTTATAGGGCTTTTGGAAAACTTAATAAATCCTGAAGCAATCAAATAACCTGCGAGTAAGTTCATGATGTTCTTAGCAGTCTCTGGAGAGGCTGATAATCGGACTGGCTCTATAAAAGTTTAGCGTTGGACCTACCGGTAAAATGGTATGACTTCTAGCATTAATGGAGCTTAGTCAAAAGACGACGAATGATAAATCAGTACTTTTATCTCTAATTTGTGATCTGATACTGAGCTGCCAATCTTTAATGTAGCTGCTGAAGTTAGGCTAAGGTGTTATTAATCGACTCATGGATGGAGGTACTGATATTGTTCAATTCCACGCTGGATACCACCGAGAACACAATGGACTTAATTCACAGGTTTTCTAAGTGATGAAAAGTCAGTGCTGGTTTGTAACTGGCTACTGGCTCAGATGGCAGGAACAGCGTAGAAACAATCCGGCTCTAATCATGTGCTGGGTTATTTAACTACCAATAGATAACATAATAGTATTTTATATTCGCTGTGATCTTATTTTTATTTATAGGGCCGAATGTAGAGTCATTGCCTGATAATAATATAAAGATATTATTTTTGGCGTCAATTGTTTTAACTGTGGCACATTCTGTTATTTACATAGCTGTTTAATATTTTCAGTATGTATTTGATGCCTGAACTAATAAATTATAATTATAAAGATACCATGATTTCCGTGGTGTACGTTTACTTATTATGTATCTAGGTACTTGTTAGTTAAGCGTTTGAAAAATAATAAAATAACTCTCCTGTTGATGCAGGAAGACTTATAGCTTTCATCATAGAAAACTGTGGATAACACAATCTTTTTTGATCCTGTGTTTTTATTGGGCGAAAGCGTATCTGAGGGGGCATCTTGAAAGAGATTACGAATACTCAATCGGCCATTGCCTGTAGTCAGATTTTGCTGCAATTAACCGGTATTAAACTGCAGGAAATATCTTCTGAACCCACCGAGAATATACCTTTAAAAAAAATGATGAAACGCTATGGTAAATGCCATGGTGTAAATCTAAATCTCTGCCGATTAGATTTTATTAAAGTCACCCCGGATATTTTACCGTTAGCCTACCGACAAAAAGATGGATCTTTTGTTGTTCTGGTTCGTCTCTCTGAGACACAGGCTCTTATTCAATCACCGGATGTTCGGCTACCTCAGACCTTATCACTGAGTGAGATTCAGGCTCAATGGACTGGTGATGTAGTATTGTTGCAAGGGGCTGCATTCCGCTTTGATGTCTCCTGGTTTATTCCCGAATTTGTCCGTCATCGCTGGCTGTTGATTGAAGTCTTGCTGTTCTCCCTGATGCTGCAGCTGCTGGCGTTGGTTACACCGCTCTTTTTTCAGGTCGTAATGGATAAAGTGTTGGTGCATCAAAGCCTGTCAACTCTCGATGTACTGGTGTTTGTACTGCTGGTAGTGGGGCTCTTTGAAGTACTGCTGAAAGGTTTGCGGGAGTACCTGTTTGCCCACACGACCAATCGGATTGATATCAGTCTGGGAGTTAAGCTCTTTCGTCACCTTCTGGGGTTACCGCTGCTGTATTTCAAGCACCGTCAGGTTGGCGCCATCATTACGCGAGTGCAGGAACTGGATAGTATCCGTGAGTTTCTGACCGGCTCGATCCTGACCCTTTGTGTTGATGTGCTTTTCTCCTTTGTCTTTTTCGCGGTGATGTACTGGTTATCACCCCTGTTGACCGGCCTGGTCCTGGCCGCTCTGCCGCTGTATTTTCTGTTGGCCTGGCTTAGTACCCGGCCGCTTCAGGCCCGGATTGAACGGCAGTTTCAGACCTCTGCGGTTAATACCTCTTTTCTGAACGAATCGGTTAGTGGCGCCGAAACCATCAAGAGCCTGGCAGTTGAACCCCGGATGCAGCGGCGCTGGGAGTCTCAGACCGAAGATATGGTGGCGGCAGGCTTTCAGACTCAGACACTGAACAACCTGGTCAACAATGGGGTGAGCTTGCTGCAGAAAGTCACCGGGGTGTTGGTGATCTGGGTTGGCGCTCATCTGGTTATGTCGCTGGAACTGACCATCGGTCAGCTGATTGCGTTTAACATGATGGTCTCCCATGTCAGTCAGCCGATCGCCAAGTTGATTGAGCTATGGCAGCAGTTTGTACAGGCTCGGGTGGCCGTGGACAAGCTGGGGGATATGCTCAACCTCCCCGTTGAGCAAGCGCAGGGTAATCGAGTACCGACCAGTCCGTTGGTGGGCGAAATACAGTTGAGTAATATCGTTTTCAGTTACCAACCAAACTTCCCTCCGGTGTTAAAGGGGGTCGATTTGCAGCTTAAAGCCGGTGAGCATTTGGGGATTGTGGGTCCTTCAGGGTCAGGAAAGTCCACCCTGACCAAATTGATTCAAAAACTCTACACTCAGGATAGTGGCGATATTCTTGTCGATGGTATGCCCTTGCATACGCTGGATCCAGGGTATTTGCGTAGTCAGATTGGGGTGGTATTGCAGGAGAACTACCTGTTTAACCGCACGGTTCGCCATAACATCGCAGTTCAGGATCCAACCGCGCCACTGGAGGCGGTGATTGCCGTGGCCCGGTTAGCGGGTGCCCACGATTTTATTTTGCAGCTCTCGCGGGGGTATGACACTGTGCTGGCTGAGGGAGGCAGCTCATTATCCGGGGGCCAGCGTCAGCGTATCGCCATTGCCCGGGCGCTGATGGCAGACCCTAAGGTTCTGATCTTTGATGAAGCCACCAGTGCTCTGGATGATGAATCCCAGGCTCTGATTCAGAACAATATGGCTGAAATTGCCCGGGGACGCACACTGATCACCATTGCCCATCGATTGTCGACCGTACGTCGCTGTGACCGTATCGTGGTGTTGGAGAAAGGCCGGATCACCGAGTCGGGCAGTCACCAGCAACTGCTGACTCAGCAAGGTTGCTATGCCCGTCTCTGGCTACTGCAACAAGCCTTACGCCAGGAGGCTGTCTGATGGGACTCAAGCATTGGCATACCGCACGCCGCGCCTGGCTGGCTGAGCGTCAGGCCCCGTCGGCAGTGAAACGTTCCCGTGATGAGTATGAGTTTCAGCCGGGTCGTCTGGAGATTGTTGAACGACCGCCGGCCCCCTGGGCTCGGCGCACGGCCATGCTATTGACACTGTTGCTGGTCATCGCTTTGATCTGGTCGATTATCGGCCGTCTGGATATTCATTCACGCTCTTCAGGACGGTTGATAGTTTCCAGTTATTCGAAGGTTATTCAGTCACTGGAAGCCGGTGAAATCGCTGCTATTGATGTCCGTGACGGGCAACGAGTGAAGGTTGGTGATTCGTTGATTGAGCTGAACCCGATCGGTGTTGAAGCCGATGTTCAGGAGTTACAGGCACGGTTGATATTCCGACGCCTGGAACAGTTCCGGTTACAGGCCCTGCTGACCGATCATCCATTGCAGAGCTTTAAGGCTGCAGCGGATATCCCCGCCGATCAGGTGGCACGGGCCAACAGGCACCTGATCAGCGAATGGCAAGCGGTGCAGACCCAGTTGCAAACTCTGGAGGGCGAGATGGAGGTCAATCGAGCGACCCAGCAGGCCCGTCAGGCAGAGATTACTGCGCTGCTGCGATTGGCGAGCAATATCGAAGATCGACTCAAGGCCCGTCGAACCCTGGTAGCTAAGAAAATGTATCCGAAGGTCGAGCTGTTGCAGCAAGAGCGGGAACAGCTGGAGATTGAACGGGAGTTGGCTCGCCAGCATGCGGATCTGAAGGTGCTTGAGGCACAGCTGTTGGGGTTGCAGGAACAGCGCCGTAGCTATCTGGCCGAACGTCGGCGTGAGTACCATGACAAGCTTAATAGTACGCAGGTCGAAAGGGCAGTGGTGGAGCAGCAGCTGATCAAAGCTCGTGAGAAGCGTCGCCTGATGAGTCTGCGTGCACCGGTTGACGGGGTGGTCCAGCAATTGGCGGTGCATACTCTTGGTGGTGTCGTGCAACCGGCCCAGCAACTGATGGTGATTGTCCCGGAAGACAGCCCGTTAGAAGCGCAGGTCATGGTATTAAACAAGGACGTGGGTTTTGTGAATGCCCAACAGAGCGTGGAAATTAAAGTAGATTCCTTTCCCTATACTCGCTACGGCACGATTCCCGGTGAGGTGATTCATGTCTCAAAGGATTCGGTCCAGGATGAGCAGTTGGGGATGGTGTTCCCGGCACGGGTGAAAATAGCCCGCAACAGCATCCTTGTGGAAGATCAGGCGGTCCCGTTACAGGCCGGAATGAGCATTGTTGCTGAGATCCGTACTGGAGAGCGTCGTGTTATTGACTATTTGCTGAGTCCGTTGCAGCAATATCAGTCCGAAGCAATGAGGGAGCGCTGATGTCTGCTATTGAGCCTTATGATTTAGGCACAGACCAGGCCGGGCTTGAATCGCCCATTATTGATACGGCGTTGCAGGCGCTGGCGCATGCTGCCGAGCATTTTGGTCTGTCGATTGAGGCGGAGCAGCTCAGTCATCAGCTGGGCCGTAGTGAAGGTCGGGTGGACAGCCAGGACCTGTGTCGTTGTGCCGGTTGGATTGGCTTGCGGGCTCGATCTGTTTCAACCCGGACTGAGCGCTTAAGGACACTGCCATTGCCGGTCTTGCTGCAGACGGAACAGGGCTGGTTGGTACTTGAAGCGGTGTCTGCTGATAGCGTTATTCTTTACCATCCGACGACGGCACGAAGTCGCCGTTACCCCGTATCTACGTTTGCCAAATACTGGCGAGGCGAGGCGGTGTTGCTGGCTGAGGCTCGGGAACTTAAGGGTAAGCAGAAATTCGGTTTTGGTTGGTTTATTCCTTCTATTCGCAAGCACGTCAGTCAATTTCGTAATGTACTGCTGGTGTCGTTGATGCTGCAGCTGATCGCCCTGGTGACCCCGATTCTGCTTGAGAATGTGATTGATCGTGTACTGGTCAGTCGGAGTCTGAACAGCCTTCAGGTCCTGGGTCTGGCCATGTTGGCGCTGGCAGTATTCGAGCCGCTGTACGGTTTTCTACGAGGATGGTTGTTTTCCAACCTTGCCAGCAAAGTCAATTCGGAGCTGTCCAGTCGTCTCTATCAGCATCTGGTGGCACTACCGTTAGATTATTTCCAGCAGCGTCAGACCGGAGAGATTATTGCCCGGGTCCGAGAGATGGGACAGATTCGTCAGTTTCTGACCGGTTCGGCTCTGACTATGGTTCTGGATCTGTTTTTTATCGGGATGTTCGTTGCCGTGATGTTTGCCTATGCACCGACACTTACCTGGCTGGTGCTGGGTTCCCTGGTGCTCTATTTTTTATTCTGGCTGATGATTGGACCGGTAATGCGGGCGCGCGTAACCCGGGAATATGAACTTAGTGCCGATAACACCGCTTATCTGGCGGAATCGGTGACGGGGATTGAAACAATTAAAACCACCGCCACTGAAGCGAGTTTTCTGCGGCGTTGGGAACAGCTTATCGCCGCTTTTGTGCGTGCTTCGTTTCGGGCCAGAGTCACGGGAATCTGGGCGGGTCAGGGCATCGGGCTGATTCAGAAAATTACCGCAGCGTTACTGCTCTGGTGGGGAGTCACTCTGGTTATGGATGGGGTGCTGACACCGGGTGGGCTGGTCGCCTTTAATATGCTTTCGGGGCACGTGACTCAGCCGATTTTGCGTCTGGCGCAGGTTTGGCAGGACTTTCAGCATAGCCTGATCTCGTTGCGCCGTATCGGTGACATCCTTGATGAAGAAACCGAAGAGGGTAGTGGTGGTCTTGCCTCAGTGCCCAAACTTCGAGGTGGTATCTGCTTTCAGGGGGTTCGCTTTCGCTACCATGAAGATAGTCAGGAAGTGTTGCGCAACCTTCATTTGGAGATCAAACCCGGTGAGTTTGTCGGTATTACCGGCCCGTCAGGTTCGGGAAAATCCACCCTGACGCGACTGTTGCAACGGCTTTACATCCCTCAACAGGGTCAGGTACTGGTGGACGGTATCGATTTGGCCATTGCTGATCCTGTTGCCCTTCGCCGCAACATGAGCGTGGTGTTGCAGGAAAGTCTGCTGTTCTCTGGTTCTGTCGCTGACAACATTCGTCTGTGTTGCCCCCAGGCCTCAGATGCGGCGGTTATTCATGCTGCGGGTCTGGCGGGGGCCGATGAGTTTATCCGCGAACTGCCACAAGGCTACGATGCACCGGTGGGTGAAAAAGGGGCTCGGCTATCGGGAGGTCAGCGTCAGCGCATTGCCCTGGCACGAGCGCTGCTGACTAACCCGGGCATCCTGTTGCTGGATGAAGCCACCAGTGCACTGGATTACGAGTCGGAAGCGGCAGTTATGGCCAATATGGATGCCATTTGTCAGGGGCGAACAGTGATCAGTATCGCCCACCGGCTCAATACCCTGCGTTATGCCGATCGAATTCTGGTAATGGAGCACGGACAGATCGTCGAGCAGGGGCGTCATGAGCAGCTATTGGAGCAAGCCGGCAGCTACGCCCGGTTGTGGAAATTACAGGTGCAGGGGTAGCGAATCCTCTGAATATTGAACAGTGCAGTAAAAGGAAAAATGCAGTAGAGCAGATAAAAACCAGTAGACCCCACTTGGAGAGTGTTTATGACTACCGACGCCACTGATGAAATCGTATTGGACTCAGATCAACAGGCCAAATTATGGAAAGAATTCGCAGGACAATTGACTGGTAAAGTCAAAGAATCAATGGAGACCGGGACTAGTCAATCTGACCCTCTGGCCATGTCTGCCAGCCTGGCTTCGATCTTACGGGAGGCTGGAAATTTTGATACCGAGCTGATCGAAGCGATCGAAGAACTTTCAGCTGATTCAGAGGTTCTGGCTGAAATAAACAAGTTTCAAGAAGGGTTAAATGGTAACGAAGATATCTCGACAGTGGGTGTTCAGCCTCCAGTACCGGAAGAGCCGCCCGCCGGTGATGATGGTTTAAACGGCCGGGTTATCCTGGGAGAAGAGGGTGATTTGCTTCGTTACAGCAATTATATGTCTGATTCCGGGACCCGGTTTGGTGGCTTTGTCAAAGACGTTCCCAAACGTATTAGTAAGCTTATTGACTCCAGTCTGGGGTTACGGCTGAGTAAGGTTGATGTACTGAAAGAGCAGTGGCAAAAGACTAATAAGTACTGGAACAGAGAAGTTGCGGGAACCCTTCAGCATTATCGGGTTGGTCCGGGAGAGATGTTTCCGGAGTTTACTTCCCGGCAGTGGGCTTCCTTACCGAGAAAAAATGGCCTGACAGTATTTCAGCGAAGAGAAAATGCCCTGGCCAGTATTGAGTCTCAGATTTTAAAGCAGCAGAGCAAAAACAAGGGTGTAACCAGCGCGGCCAGTATGTTTAAGACCGCCGGCAAAGGAGTCAAGGGCATTAGTGCTCTTTACGGTATTGCCCAAGGGGCTATTGGAACGACTGTTGGTTCACAGCATGACAAAGATATGCGCCTTGCCGGTGGGGTGTTAGGAATGGCAACAGGTGTAACCGGTATCATGGATCTGTTTAACGAAAAAATTGCTACTAAGTATGCTGCCAAGGTTACCGCTAAATCCGGGGCAGCTGCGGGAGAAGCGGCGCTAAAGAAGGCCGGGCGGTTTATTCCGGTTGCAGGCATGGTTGTTGGTGTGGCCGCTGGAGTTCACTCCATAACGGCTAATGCCATGGCGGCAGATGAGGCCCGTCGCCAAGGCAACCACGGTCGGGCTGCTATGTACGGGGTCATGGCAACATTGGATAGTGTGGCTCTGGTACTGGATGTCGTGAGCGGGGTACTCGATCTATTGCCGGGCGTTGGTACAGCGATCTCATTTGTTGTGGACATTATTAGTACTGTGCTTGGGGTATTCAGTGATCTGATCGGTTTCTTTACCCATATGGTTGATACCCGCACTGAAGAGGAAAAACTTCAGGAAAGTTTTGATGAGTATATAGGCTCAGATGGATTCAAGAGCTATCTGGATAATATGGCAACTGCCTACACAGACCAGGGCTATGATGTTTTCAAATATGCTATTGATTCCAAGGGAGCGGATCTTGATGGCTCAGAAGACGCTCACAACAAAATTGAAGCGAAAGAATATGTCAGGGATCTGACCAACAAAGCGAAAGCAGGGTTGGATGAGCTGCGCTTGGCTGTTGTTGATAATACCTGGAGAGATGATCCACTGATTGGCGGTATGCTTGATGATTTGCTGGATGCTCAGGGAGGTGGCAGTAAAAACCTGTTCGGCCATGACGGCGATGACCGGTTGTACGCCTCTGAGCATGGCAGTCACAACCTTTATGGGGGTGAGGGTAACGATTATCTCTACAGTCCTCTGGGCTACCATAAGCTATACGGTGAAGAAGGGGACGATATTTTGGTGGGAACGCCGGGAATCACAGCAGGGTTTGACGGCGGACCCGGTATTGATACGGTGGTGGTAAATGGTCTGCATGGTGGAGACTCCTGGAACTATTATGATCCTGACCACGGCTTGAGATTTGCTGAAAATAGCACTCGCGGGCAATCAACCATACCTGAAGACAAGCGTTTCTTTGTTAATGGCGCTTACATTGATCTCGCTAACAAATCAGCTGGTTTTCAGATTGATCCAGACTACCTGGTGGAAAAAGGAGAGCTTCAGAGTGCACTGCAAGGCAGTCAGAGTGGACTCTTTTCCGATAATGGCGAATTGCAGCAGCTAAAGTCGCTGGCTCGTCGTGGAGGGCTAACCAATCTGGGCACTCTGGATAACCTGGAATCGCTGATTGCGGACAAAAATATGTGGTTTCTGGGGCGTGATGCCAGTGACACCACCTATCAACTTAATTATTTTACTGATGGTGAATACCTGTATGAAATTGAGCTGTTTCAGGGGCAGTTAACAGGAGCCATTGTTGATAGAAGTTCATTGAAATTACAGGACATCTCCGATTCCATCGTGACCTGGGAAACTCAGGATGATCCCGGTTTGACTCGAGTGACGGGTGGTTTCTACGACCCCAGTAAAAAAGTTGAATCACTGCTGTACCTGTATTTCTCCCGTACTGAGTTTATCCAGGATGTCGAGAATGTCGTGTTGGATATTTACGGGGGAGCATCGCTATTCGGTGACGATAAAAATAACGTAATTAACATTGGTGAGCGTGTTAGCGGTGGAATTCTTGGCGATACTATTCCAAGCGTGATAGATGGGCGCGATGGCGATGATACTATCGTTCTAAAGCGACAGAGTACCGGAGATGATTCCGGATATTCAGTCTACCTGTCCGGGACCTCTGTGTACGGTGGAGAGGGAAGAGATACGCTGATTCTTTCCAGCGCCGATCCGGCATCTGAATCCTGGAGTCAATGGCGGGAACGTGATGATAAGGACTATAACTATTCGTACGTTCTGCTCGACGTTGATGATGCCGCAATGGTTGATCAGCACGACTGGGATCTGGATTGGGATCCTACAAAGGTCAACGGTGGACAGCACCATGTGCTTAGAACCAACTCAATTGAATCCATTGTTTTGGACGATCGAGGTTTGCAGAATCTGGCTGTACGTCCCATTGAGCTGGATGCTACCCGGATTGATACCAGTCTGACCATTACCAGCCAGTCCCGTAATCAGGTATGGATAGAAAGTACCCGGCAGACGGATCAGATCAGGGTTATTAATGCGGGTGATAACAGTCGTTTTGTTAATCTGGGCGGGGATGATTCACTGGATTTTAGCCCCTTCAAGGGTTCAACCGGGGTCAATGTTGATCTTTCTGCCGGCACGATTACCGGTGCCTTTAGTGCCACACTGGATAATTTTGATAATGTGCTGGCCAGTCAGCATAACGACACACTGACAGGTAACGACAAGGTCAATAAGCTGGTAGCGTTTGGCGGTCAGGATAATCTGTCAGGTGGTGGGGAGAGTGATCAGTTGTTTTCCAGGCGAGGACAACATCATCTTGATGGTGGTGCCGGCACTGATGCGTATACCATTGAAGGCTCAGTTGTCACTGAACGGGTGGCCATCAATGTACTGAAAGAGAAAGATCATGGGGCCCATGTGGCCGAGCTGGACGTCTCGCAGAACACTCGAATGAATCAAGACCTGAGTAATCTGGTTGCGGGTGAACAAGTTCAGTTGCGCTTTGATTATGCAAGCCGGGTAGGAAGTGGGACCGGGAATGGGATGCGTGTTCTTTGGAACGGTGTTGAGGTGTTTTCCAGAGATGGCGATACTGGAGGTTGGAACGAGTATTCGCTAACGCTGACGGCTCAGGATGGGGGTAACCAGCTGTCCTTTGAGGGCACTGGCTCCAGTGATGGACTGGGTCATCTTATTGATAACGTATCCGTCACCAATGATCTGGGCCGTGAGCTGGTGACCAATGGCAGTTTTGAGCAGGGTAATGTTGGCTGGACAGGTACTCAGGGGCTGGAAACCCAATACAAACCAGAAACTTACGGTTTAGCTGAGATTCAACTCACGGCAGGCGGGTTGAATGGGGTCTGGAATGATAATCAATTGATACTGGATGTCTTGGCTCAGGATCGCAATCAGTTGCAGCTTATGTCTGATTCAATACAGATCGTTGATGAAGAGGGCAATGTCCTTTCAGGCAAGGGCACTATCAGTGTTGTGGGTAACCAATTGGTCTTTGATCCAGGCAGTGATTTTGATGGAATGGAGCGACACGATCAGCAAACATTTTATGTTCAGTACCAAAGTTCGGGCTCTACCGCCACTCTGGATGATAGCGGGCTGGAGGCAGATATCCTGAGAACCGGTTACTTTACAGCTACTGATCAGATTCATTTTGATATCGATCAGAATGGGAACCTACAGGTTAAGGACGACCAGGACAATCTGGTCTTCACCGATCTTGGTTTTGGCAAAGCGATCGCGGCAGGAATGACTGATCTTTTGGATCTGGCGCGGGATTTCAGTAAACGTTTCCCCCAGTGGGCGTTATCAGAAACAGATATAGTGCTGGATGCCGATCAAATCTTTGATCTGGTCAGTACTGGATTGGAGCATAAAGCGACAGAATCAACAGGGGGGGACAGAAGCTCCCCTGATGCTGCCTTTGGTGGATGGGACCGCTATTTAGTAACGTCGTTACTCGGTACCCAGACCATTGGAGGCTGGAGTGGTAATGATGTTCTGGTTTCTGACACCTATGGTTTATCGGGAGGTTCCGGGGAATCCAGGGTGAATACCGGTGCTGGAGATGATGTTGTTATCGTTAATGAAGGTGTTGTTCAGGGCGGCGGTAGCTCTAACCGCACAGCCGTTCACCTGGAGGGCGGCAGCAATACCGTGATAGTCGGTAATCAACAACGGCAGGTTGATATCAGCCTGGGACAGGGGGGCAGCTCTACGGATCGGAATACACTGGTGTTTGACGGGATAACACCGGATCAACTGAATGTTGTAGCTGGCTCCCAGGGTGGATTCGATATTTATGTTGAAGGCAGCTTGATCGCAACAACCCTCGCTGCGAATGTGATTGATAGCTACGCATTTAAGGGTGAAGACCGGACAATCATTATTAAGGGGAGTGACGCTTTTGCCAGTCTGGGAAGTGCCGGAGGTGGCTATGACTATTATGAGTTTCTGGATGCAGACGAACAACGAGGACTGCACTTTACTTCGTTAAGTCCTGATCAGCTCAACCTGGATATTCAGCTTGGAGCCGAAGGAATTATTGTTGGCTTAAATTATCAGGGCAGCCCGTTACATAGCGTTCATATTTCCAATCTTGAACTGGCGACACTAACGGAGCTGGATCTGGGGGCTCTGGCCGTTGGTTTAGCGATGGAAGTCCCGGCCGGTATCGAATTTTCAGATTCCAGTCTGACAATGGCCGCAGCCGGTGAGTATTTTATTCAGCTGCTTCAGGACTCGTCCCGGCATACACTGCCGTCTGGAGTCTCTCTGGTAGACAAGGGGGAAGCTGGTTATTCCGACGAGCTCAGTTATCTTACCGCTCTTGCTTCCTCGGCAGCCGGAGAAGGTTCAACCGGGGGAGACGCAGGAGGGGCCATATCTGGAAAGGTAGATGTTGCTATTCAGAATGCCTCATTTGAAGACAAGCTGATTGCATCTGATCGCACTCTGGAGCGCGATGTACCCCACTGGAATATTAGCGGGGGTAACACAGCATCATTCAAAGACGAGCAAGGTTTTGGTGTTGACGGTGGCGCATCAGAAGGGAGTAATCTGGTACAGATTAATAACGGTGGATCAATCAGTCAAACCCTGGCAGCGACCTTTGATTCAACCGCTGACTATCAGTTATCCGTCGATCTTGCTAACTACAGATATACGGTTTCTGATGTGAGTGTTCGACTCTGGGCCGGTTCGACTCTGTTGGGTTCAGTGGACCTGTCTGCTACGCAAGTGCAGCAACAACTGGGTTATGGGAGTTGGCATACGCTGACCATGGATGTTGATGGTGCGGTTCATAGTGCAGCTGATGATGAGACTTTGCGGATTGAGGTTGCCAATCCTGATGATGCTAACGGGCAATGGAATGATATCTTTGTTGATAATCTGAGCCTGGCGAAGTTGACGGGGGCGATGGCAACCTTTGATACATCGGGTTCTTCGGCTGGAGGCACGGCCGTGAATCAAACGCCCTTTACACTTGAACCCGTTTTAACGGCCGCTGTTTAGTCGTTATGCGGTTAAAAAACCCGGAGGATGTCTCCGGGTTATTTACCCGCAGGATACTGAAACTAAAAACAGGCCTGGATTTCTTAGCGACCGGATTTAAAGTCGGTCCACAGCCGTGTAATTACGCGGTCAATTTTTTTAGGCAGGACTTTGAAAGAAAACAGTTTTGCTCTAACATCCTCTGGTGGAAATATGCTGACATCGTTGACAATTTCTTTATCGACCAGCCCCAGTGATTGATTGTTGGCATTCGCGTAAGCCACATAATTGGTAATATCAGCAATTACATCTGGGCGCATAAGGAAGTTAACGAACTTGTGAGCATTTTCTGCATTCCTGGCATCGGCAGGAATCGCTAGCATGTCAAACCAAACCGCGGTTCCTTCTTTGGGAATGCTGTAGGCTACATTAACCCCATTATCACTTTCTTCGGCCCGTGTGGCCGCCTGAATGATGTCTCCAGACCAGCCTACGGCTACGCAGATATCACCATTGGCAAGATCATTAATATATTGTGAAGAGTGGAAGTAAGTTATATGAGGGCGAATTCCTTTTAACAATTGTCCAGCAGGGGCGCTTTTTTTATAGTCGCTTTTATTAAAACTGTTTGGATCCATCCCCGAGTAGTGCAGGGCCAGAGGAATAATCTCTGTGGGGGCGTCGAGGATTGCAACCCCGCAGGAGGAAAGCTTGGCAACGTTCTCTGGCTTGAAAATAAGGTCCCAGCTATCGACAGGGGCATCTTCTCCAAGGGCTTCCTTTACTTTCTCAACGTTGTAACCGATTCCGGTAGTACCCCAGAGATAGGGAATACCATGACGATTATCCGGATCTACTTCGGTAAGAACTTTCATCAGGCCGGAATCAAGGTTTTTATAGTTGGGAAGCTTGCTTCGATCCAGTGGCTGGAAGACCCCTGCCATGATCTGACGTCCCAAAAATGAAGATGTAGGCACGACAAGGTCAAACCCGGAGCTACCAGACAGTAACTTTGCTTCAAGAACTTCATTGCTGTCGAAGACATCGTAGGTGACCTCAATGCCGGTTTCTTTTTCAAATTTCTCAATCGTTTCCGGCGCAATATAGTCGGACCAGTTATAGAATTTCAATTCCTGCTTGGCTTCGGCCTGCACGGTGACTGCCAGAGTCAAAGCGAGGGTAGACACCAAAGTCGATACAGGCAGCCTGAAACGAGGGGTGATTGAGTTAGTCATAGTATTAACCTTTGTTCTACTTATTTTAAGTGGGGTCAATACAGGTCTCAGCAATCACAATCGAGGTGTGATTGCGAGCCCGCACCTTTAAATCATTTGCCGCGAATGTAGCTGTGATGGCTCACTGATTCTGACGGCATATCTCATCACTGTTTATAAGGTATGTTCTTCATAGGTTCCGGTGATATACCCCCTGAGGTATATATTGGTGTTTTTTGGAGAGGGGGGGACACTCTGGGTTCCTCAAACGTTAAGCAGCAGATGTTCTCTTTCCCAGGAACTGATGACCTGGTTGAATGTTTCGAATTCAGCGGTTTTGACGCCAATATAGGCTTTGACGAACCGCTCGCCAAGAATGTCTTTCAGCGGCTCACATTCATCCAGTAGTTGCAGTCCTTCAACCAGTGTTCTTGCCACTTCTATCTTGTCGCCTGGTGAAAAAGACATCCCTTCTACGGGGGCTAAGGGTTCAATCTTCTCTTTCATGCCGAGGTAGCCGCATGCCAGAGAAAGGGCGATGGCAAGATAAGGGTTGGAATCAGCCCCAGGAAAGCGGTTTTCTATTCGGGTAGCCGCCGGATCACTTGCTGGAGAGCGTAACCCTGTGGTTCGGTTGTCAATCCCCCAGTGCATGTTTACCGGTGCAGATATGTCGGGTACAAAACGTCGGTAGGAATTAACATTGGGGGCAAAGAAGCTGATCGCATAAGGTACGTATCGCTGTAGTCCGCCCATAAAGTGATAAAACGTCTTGCTGTAATTACCGTTTTCTCCGGCGAATACGTTATTTCCTGTCTTGTTATCGATCAGACTTTGATGGATATGCATTGAACTGCCGGGCTCATGCTCCATTGGTTTAGCCATAAATGTTGCGTAGATATCGTGTTTTAACGCAGTTTCACGTAGTGTCCGCTTGAATGCAAAAACCTGATCTGCCAGGTTCATCGGGTCACCGTGGAGAAAGTTTATCTCCATCTGTGCGGCACCGGATTCGTGGATCAGCGTATCCACATCCAGACCTTGAGTATCGCAGTAACTGTACAGAGTATCGATAATCGGATTAAATTCATTGACCGCGTCAATGCTATAGGATTGACGGGCGGTTTCTCTTCTTCCAGAGCGCCCAATGGCGGATTTCAGCTCATAATCCGGATCCAGATTACGTTGTAGCAGGTAGAACTCGACCTCTGGAGCAATAATCGGCGACAGGCCGGCTTCCTTATAGAGATTCAGCACACGCCTTAATATACCGCGGGTAGAAAGAGGGTGAACATTGCCTTCAGCATCGTAGCAGTCGTTGATAATCTGGGCTGTCGGCTCATCAGCCCAAGGTACCAGGCGCAGGGTCGATAAGTCAGGAACCAGGATCATGTCCCGATCAGAGGTGTGTACCAGTTCATCATGATTATCTGCCCAGTCGCCGGTGACGGTCTGGACTAAAATTGCTTCTGGTATGCGACCACTTTCTTCCGCCAGAAACTTTCTGGTTGGATAAAATTTTCCGCGGGCATTACCGGTCATATCAGGAATCGTAGACTCGATTTCAGTAATGTTATTTTCTCTAAGAAAGCTCTCTAAGGCTTCCATAAGTCACCTATGGGTTTGGTTTCTGCTTTAGTTATCTTTATTTTGGCTGGCCATTGGAAGTTTGCCGGGTTTTCTAAGAAATCTCTGGATCCACCTGTTTTCTGTCATAGTACAGGACAAGCCGATCGAGTCATCAGGATGACGATCGGTGTTTAGGACTTTGTTAGTCTGCCAGCTGTTGTGTGAAGCGCTTCCCCTCTCCCAATCACCTTGTTTTTTGTCTAATCGAATTATTATTCGATTTAAAGGCTATATCATGATTTTTTTCAAATCAATAGTAAGTTGTAAAAAACTACACAAATAGTGCTTGATAAGGGTGTTTAATCGAATTAATATTCGATTTTAAGATTCTGTTTTATGTGCCTTTATCGTTTTTGTAGTTGAGGCAAGGAGTGGGTGATGAGCTTAGACGGTTATGAGTCTTCCTATTACGTTGACAGTGCCAACGAAAAAGATGACTACCCGATACTTCAGGGTGAGCAGGCTGCCGATGTATGCGTGATAGGAGGCGGTTTTACTGGTCTGTCAGCGGCCTTGCACTTGTCTCAGAAAGGTTACCAGGTTGTTCTGTTGGATGCAGAGCGGGTGGGTTGGGGAGCCTCGGGTCGTAATGGCGGTCAGGTCGGGGCTGGTCATTGTATGGATCAGGCTGAGCTTGAGGCCAAAGTTGGCGTTGATCATGCGCGAAAACTCTGGGATATGTCACTTGAATCTGTGGAACTGGTAAAAAAACTGGTCAGTGAATATCAAATCCACTGTGATTTAAAACCAGGAATATTACATGCCGCAGCCAAATCTTCTGTTAATGCCGGTTACCAAAAAAATGTCGATAAGCTCAGAAAAGAATATGGCTATGAAGGGGTCCGGTATGTCCCCGAGACGGAAATGGAAGAGATGCTCGGTACTAAGCGCTATTTTGCTGGAGAGCTTTGGCAGGAAGGGGCTCATCTGCACCCTTTGAATTACGCTTTGGGGTTGGCTAAGGCCGCTGCTAATGCAGGGACTCGCATTTACGAAAAGAGTCGTGTCAGCGGGTATAAAGCCGGCAATACTGCTGAAATAACCACAACTCAGGGACTGGTAAAGGCCAAATATATTTTGCTGGCCTGTAATGGCTATCTTGGAAAGTTAGAACCGAAGATCGCCGGTAAGATTATGCCGATCAATAATTTTATTCTGGCTACTGAACCTCTTGGCGAAGATCGCGCACGGGAATTGATTCGTGATGATGTGGCGGTGGCTGACTCCAAGTTTGTTATTAACTATTTTCGTTTGTCCGCAGATCACCGGATGCTCTGGGGGGGAGGGGAGAACTACACCAGCCGTTTTCCCAGTGATATCAAGAGCTTTGTCAGAAAATACATGTTGGATATTTATCCTCAGCTGGCGGATGTGAAAATTGATTACGGCTGGGGCGGGACCTTGGCTATTACGCTCAACCGTATGCCTCACTTTGATCGGATTGAAAACAACATATTTGTTGCTCAGGGGTATTCTGGTCATGGAGTCGCATTGGCCACATTAGGGGGCAAGCTTATGGCCGATGCAATAGCAGGAACGGCTGAGAAGTTTGATCAGTTTGCTCAAGTGCCTACACCCACATTCCCCGGAGGTACTTTGTTGCGTTGGCCGGGATTAGTTGCCGGAATGCTGTATTACGCGCTGAGAGATCGGTTTTAATAAGCGAATGTCAGGATAGTATTGACTTATTGATGCCACTGTTTTGCTTTATAATTGCTCACCTGGTAATTGAAGCCCAAGTTGTTCGGGTATTTTAACAATGGTGAATAATCATAATAATGGAAAGTGATCAGCCTAGAGGTAACCTGCCATCGGCCAATAAGAAGGCCGAAGAATATTTGACGCCAAGGCGTGACCCGGTGCAACAGCGGTCACGGCAGCGAGCTCAGCAGATCATCGATGTTACCGGGGAGTTGTTGGAGCGAGTAGGTTTTGATGACCTTAACACCACTTTGATCGCTAAAGAAGTGGGGATTTCTGTAGGTACGCTCTATCATTATTTCCCGAACAAGCATGCGATTCTGTACGCGATGGGCCTTCGGTGGCTGGATGGCATTGAAGCGATTCTGGGACAGATCGATAAGTGGCCGTTGGAAGAGCTGCTGCTTGAAGATGCAGTGGATCGTCTGATTACGCTTAATTTTAAAGTATATAAAAAGCAAAAAGCGATACTGACGCTGGTCCAGGCAATGTTTTCTGTCCCCGAATTGCGTGAGCTGGACATGCAGCATGATGAGCTGATTATTTCTCGAATGGCTCTGGTCTTTAAACGCCTCGGGATTCACAAGCACATTACAGAAAGGGAGCGTCTTGCGCGTTTCTATCTGGAAATGACTCATAGCCTTTTTCTGGTGCTGGTCAATCAAACAGGGGAGCGGGCAAAGCGAACACTGAGCGACCTTAAGCTAATGGCCTATACGTTGTTGGCGCAGCATCACAAAGAGCTTGTTGACCTTCCAACTAGGTTCCCCTGGGATACTTAAAAACCTCAAAAAAAAATCTAATCTGCTTTTTTAGTTCATTCTTATCAATATTTTACTAAACTAACCTCTGCTGTTGATATCAAGCACTCTGTGGCTGTGTCGTCCGAGTGATTGCTGGTGTAGAGGGTATATGAGGCTATGAATGACAACCAGACCAGTAAAACCTTCCTTATCGTCGACGATGATCCGCTTATCCTGCGGGCGCTACAGTTTGCAATTGTAGGAATGGGGTATCCCAATGTTCTGCTGGCTGATACTGCTGAAAAGGCGCTGGCCTATGTCAGTAGCTCTTCCCCTCAAATAGATATTGTAATGGCTGATCTCAGTATGCCAGGACGTGGCGGCATTGATTTATTGCGGGATTTCGCCACATTGGGATTTGGCGGCGACATCATCCTTTTTAGTGGTGCCGATAGAGAGACAATCGATGCAGCTGAGCGTCTTGCCAATGCGCGTGGGCTCTCAATGCTGGGTACCCTGACTAAACCGGTTCAACGTGATGAGCTTGCTGCGCTGCTGATCAGAGAGCCTAACAGAGGACGATTAAAACAAGCGGCTGCTGCTGCGGAACAGGTCAGCTGTGAGCAACTGGAAAGTGCAATTCGAAGAGGGGAGTTGGTGCCTTGGTTCCAGCCGAAAGTTGATATCGCCAGCCGAGCCGTAGTTGGAGTTGAACTGTTAGCGCGTTGGCCTGATTCACCTCAGGGGCCGTTTTTTCCTGATCAGTTTATTCCGGTTGCCGAAGCAAACGGGCTGGTTGATGAACTGACTTTCAGTCTGCTCGAGCAGGCGGCTGTTATAGCGAGCGAATGGCGTCAGCAGGGGATCAACCTTAAGGTGGCTTTTAACGTCTCTATGATGAGCCTCAAGGATATCGGTTTTGCCGACCGTATCACTCAGCTGCTGTACCGGATGGGTGAAAATCATGCCAATTATCAGATGGAGGTCACTGAAAGTATCCTGGCAGAGGGGCAGGCAGATCCGCTGGATGTTCTGTTACGGATGCGGATGCAAAAACTGTCGCTGTCGATTGATGACTTCGGTACAGGCCATTCGAGTTTGACTCAGCTGCGAGACCTGCCTTTCGATGAGTTAAAGCTTGATAAGAGCTTTATTCAATCGGCGAAGACTGATCGAAAGTCCCTGGTGATTCTGGAATCCAGTGTTGATATTGCCAAGAAACTCGATATGAAGATCGTTGCTGAAGGCGTGGAAACGTTTGAAGAGTTGATCTTGGTAGAATCCCTGGGGTGTGATCAGGTTCAAGGTTATTTTATTGCCCAGCCAATGCCCGCAAGTGATGTTCCCGATTGGATTAAGTCCTGGCCACATACTCAACGAGCACTCTTTAAGATTAGAATGCAGCCGCCGAGAATACCGGATAATGAGTTCGATCGACTTCAGTCTTTGCGTAATCTCAATATCCTCGATACCGAAGCCGAAGAGCGATTTGATCGACTCACCCGCCTGGCTCAGCGGATGTTTGATATGCCGATTGTGCTGATCAGCCTGGTGGATGCCAATCGTCAATGGTTCAAGTCATGCATGGGATTGTCAGCACAGGAAACGTCCCGGGAAATTTCCTTTTGCGGCCATGCGATTCTGGAGGATCAGACATTTATTGTTAATGATGTGATGACCGACGACCGCTTCGCTGATAATCCTCTGGTGACCGGGGAGCCCTATATTCGCTTCTATGCAGGTTACCCGCTGGTTCATAGTGATGGTTCAAAGCTTGGAACGCTATGCCTGATTGATCAGGTTCCGCGAACGTTGACGGACAATGACCTGCTGGCATTTTCAGATGTGGCGCAGATGGTTGAGAGTGAGCTGGCTGCTTATCAGCGTTCAACCCTTGATGAGTTGACAGGGATTTCCAACCGACAGGGTTTTCGGATTCTGGCGGGTAAGGGGTTGCAGCAGAGTGCCCTCAGTCAAAAACCTGCCTGGTTGATCTATTTTGATCTGGATAATTTCAAATCGATCCTCGGCCGCCTTGGCCGCTCCGAGGGTGAGCGGATGCTGGTAGAGTTTAGCCAGGTACTCGGTGATATCTTTGCTGATGCTGATGTTTACGCACGTGTAGGTAACGACGCATTTGCAGCACTGCTAACGGGCATTGTTCCCCCGCAATCATTAATTAGGCGCTTACATGAGGCGCTGGATAAACGTAACAGAGAAGATCAATATCCCATCTGTTGCAGCGAAATAGCTATTTCGATCGATTATTCCACGCTCAATTCGATCGATAGTCTTTTGGATTCAGCCGAGCAGCAACTGTGCCAGCAAAGAGATGGGGATGAGTAGGTAGGGATAAGCCCTTAAAACAAAGGGCGGGCTATCGCGATTAAATCATTCCCGGATATGGGGTAAGCGGGAGATCAGTAGACTGGGCCGGGTGAAGCCCGCAATAGCCTGCCATCGAGCTGAATCAGAGTGAATTAATCTGATTCAGCTTCCTGTTTTGCAGCGTCTTTTAGCGGTCTGGCTGGTTTGGTGATTGATGTGTCGTCCAGCGGATCAATATTAAGGGGAGTCGTCTGTTGCTGAGCCGTGACACTTTTTTGATTAACCTTGGAGTGTCTGGCTTGTTTGTTCTTCATTCTTAAATAGGACATATTTTACTTTCCCTGTTTTTGGTGTCTGATTCCAAGTATCCCTGACTTCTTTATTCTAAGGAACCTGTTAACAAGTATATAATTTTTGAGGCCTGATGTTTCCTTGGGTAACTTTATGTCTGATAAGTTTCAGCAATCCCGTTGTTTGAGGGAGATATGGTTTGATTTTGATACCGTCTTATCTTTATGGAGATTGAGGTCGGCAACTACGACTTTATTGCCCCATAACTGACTTATTTTTTCTGAGGCTTGCTCTGATGCCTTGGAGCTCCAGAATTTGGTGAGACCCTGGCGGTCCTGAGGGTTAAGCAGATCACGTCTGGATAACTGTCTTTTTAATTCCAAAGAGACGGGAATGGCCGTATCAATAATGGTCGCCTTATCGCCGACGATCTGCTCTATCACAGGAGTGAGAAATGAGTAATGAGTACAGCCAAGAACAATATGATCTGCTCCTTTCGCAATAAGGGGGAGAACATAGTCTTCTGCAATTTTTAGCGTTTCGACGCTGTTGAGATTGTTCTTTTCAACCAATTCAACAAAGCGTGGGCAGGCCTGTATTTCGATATTCACTGCGGCAGAAAATTGACTCCTGAGCGCTTGGAAGCTTTCGCTGCTCAGGGTTTTTTCTGTCGCCAGAACCCCAATAATCCCCGTGTTACTTTGCAGAGCTGCTGGTTTTATACCGGGTTCAACTCCCACTATGGGGATGCTACACATTGTCCGTAATCTGTTTATTGAGTTTACGGTTGCAGTATTACAGGCAACCACAATCGCTTTGCATCCCTGCTGGGAAAGAAACGTTGTGATTATTTCGGCGCGCGCTTCAACAATTGTATTTGACTTAGAGCCGTAGGGTGAAAACTCTTGGTCGGCAACATATAGCAAGTCTTCTGAAGGAAGAATTTTTCGAACTCCAAGAGCGATTGATATGCCTCCCACTCCTGAATCGAATATTCCTACTGGCCTGTTCACTGTATAAGTTCCTTTGCTGCATCATTCAAAGTCCGGGGATTTTATACCGATCACATAGATAAGCCGAACAACTTTGAATCTGCCAGGATAGGAGGGTTATTCAGCTCTGATCGTAATTCAGGCTGTTATAAGTGCTTGCAAGAGGATTTTACTTTCTATATCTTGTGTCCTGTCTTTAAGTTACATACTACATACTGTAGTTGTGCCAGATTTTTGATTGCTTCAAAAACCAGCAACCAAAGCTCTGGCGGGGAATCCGGTGAGAATCCGGAACTGTCGCGCAACGGTATGGGAGAATAAAGATCACAGGCTTTTTTGGTTATGACAGAAAAGTAAGGCTGCATCGGGAGAATTCGTTTTCAACCGCTGGCAAGCCGTGATCCTCAATACAGTTGATTTAGTTTATACGGTAATAAATTAGATTAACGGTTTACTCCCGAGTCCGAATACCAACTGAAGATGGCAGCGGTTCTATTGTATTTAACCACTGTCTAACCTGAGCCTTCGCGTCAAAGGTCTTGAGGAAAGCCTTCTGCTGGATCGCTGTCCCTTCTGCTACGCGACGGCCTACCCAATCACGGAACTTGGGAGGCATCATGCAAACCACTGTTAATAACAGCGCTAACGTCACTAACACCACCGCTAATATCAACACCACCGCTAATACTGGCACCACCACGCAAATTACCAGGTTGTCAGATGATGATCGGTTTGAGAAGGATACTACTGAGAACCCTGGCTCTGATGCCGTAAGGATCAGCAGCTTGAGTCCTGTTAATGAGGCTTTTCGGGTGATTCGTCGTAATGGCACTGTCACTGAATTTAATCAGCAGAAAATTTCTCTGGCATTATCGCGGGCTTTTTTGGCTACTGAAGAGGGGGACGGCGCCCATTCTTTGCGTATCCAGAGTCAGGTTTCGGAAATCGCCTTGCAAGTTGTGTCAACCTTAACTCGCCGCTTTCCTGTCGGCGGAACACTGGCAATAGAGGATATTCAAGATCAGGTCGAATTAGCTTTGATGAGATCCGGGCACCATAAGGTAGCGCGTGCCTATGTTCTTTATCGTGAAGCTCATGCGCGTCGCAGAGCTGAAACGTTTGAAGACTCTCAGCAGTCACAAAGCCAGCCCATAAAGATTACCAACCAGCAAGGGGATCTTGTGTTGTTGGATATTGCCGGGCTGGAAACACAATTTGAAGAAGCTTGTCGGGGAGTGGAAGATGTTTCTGTCAGGAAATTGATGGAGCAGTTGGAACCGAATCTTTACCAGGGGATAAAAGAAACCTCGCTTTTTGAAGTGCTTGTTCTGAGTGCCAGGGCATTGATTGAGCAAGAGCCCGGATACAGTCAGGTAGCTGCGCGCTTGCTGTTAGATCAGCTGCATGCTGAGGCATTCAAGGCGCAATATTTTGAAACTGATGAAGCCCGTCAGGAGGCGTTGCAGGGGCTGAAGTTTGAAACCCGTGATGTGGATAAATTAAGGGACGAAACAGCCCATTGTTACGGCCAATATTTCATCAACTATCTAAAACTGGGGGGGGAGCATCAGTTATTGGATCCGCAGCTGTTGCAGTTTGATCTTGCTGCTATAACAGAGTCGTTGCTGCCCGAACGTGATCTGAAATTCTCTTATCTCGGTTTGCAGACTCTGTATGATCGCTATTTTATTCACCATCAGAGTTTGCGCATTGAGTTACCGCAGGCATTTTTCATGCGTGTTGCTATGGGATTGGCGATTAATGAAGTGGATCGGGAACTGCGTGCAGTTGAATTCTATAAACTGCTGTCGAGTTTTGAATTTATGTCCAGTACCCCAACGCTCTTTAACGCCGGAACCCTCAGGGCGCAGTTGTCTTCTTGCTACCTGACGACCCTGTCAGACGATCTGGATGGGATTTATTCAGCAATCAAGGATAATGCTTTGCTCTCCAAGTACGCGGGGGGGCTGGGTAACGACTGGACGCCGGTCAGAGGATTGGGGGCTCATATTAACGGGACTAACGGTAGCAGTCAGGGGGTTGTCCCGTTTCTGAAAGTTGCAAATGACACCGCTGTTGCGGTCAATCAGGGAGGCAAGCGCAAAGGAGCTGTCTGTGCCTATCTGGAAACCTGGCATATTGATATTGAAGCCTTTCTGGAGTTAAGAAAAAACACCGGTGATGAGCGTCGTCGTACTCAGGATATGAATAGCGCTAACTGGTTGCCGGATTTGTTTATGCAACGGGTGCTTGAGCAGCAACACTGGACTTTGTTTTCTCCTGATGAGGTGCCGGATCTGCATGACCTGGTGGGAGTCGCGTTTGAAAAGCGCTATCTGCAATATGAGAGTCAGGCTGCTGCCGGTGAAATTCGAATCAGCCGGCGAGTGGATGCGCAAACCCTGTGGCGTAGAATTTTGTCGACACTGTTTGAAACAGGGCACCCCTGGTTGTGTTTTAAGGATCCCTGTAACTTGCGCTACACCAACCAGCATCGTGGAGTGGTACACAGCTCTAATCTGTGCACCGAGATTACGCTACACACCTCGGCGCAGGAAATTGCCGTTTGTAATCTGGGATCGATAAACCTGGCAGCCCACGTCAGTGAAGAGCAAGGGATTGATCTGGAGCACTTAAGATGCACCGTGGTTACAGCGATGCGTATGTTGGACAACGTAGTGGATATTAACTATTACGCGGTACCGCAAGCCCGTCACTCCAATCTGCGTCACCGGCCAGTCGGGTTGGGATTAATGGGATTTCAGGATGCACTGTACAAGCAGAGAATCAGCTATGGATCGGTTGAAGCCGTTGAGTTTGCTGATCGCTCTGCTGAAGCACTGAGTTATTTTGCGATTTCCGCTTCCGCTGACCTGGCCGTTGAGAGAGGTGCCTACCCCAGCTATCAAGGATCTTTGTGGAGCAATGGCATATTGCCTTTGGATTCTATCGAACTTCTGGCTGAAAGCCGTGGAAAATATCTGGAAATGGATCGAAACAAGACCCTTGACTGGGAGCCTCTGCGGAAAAAAGTGCAGGCTCAGGGGATGCGTAATTCCAATACCCTGGCCATTGCACCTACGGCTACGATCTCCAATATCTGTGGTGTGAGTCAGTCCATTGAGCCGACTTACCAGCACCTGTTTGTAAAATCCAATCTGTCCGGTGAATTTACCCAGGTCAACCGATATTTAGTGAATGATCTGAAAAAACTGGGTCTTTGGGATCAGGTTATGGTGAATGACCTTAAATATTTTGATGGTCGAATCGCATCTATTGAGCGCATCCCAGCGTCGCTACGAGCACTTTATTCAACAGCCTTTGAGATGGATTCGCGCTGGTTGATTGAGGCGGCTTCCAGACGCCAGAAATGGTTAGATCAGTCCCAAAGCCTCAATTTGTATCTGTCTGAGGCTTCGGGGTCAAAACTTGATGAGCTATACAAATTGGCTTGGTTGAGAGGACTGAAAACAACCTATTACTTACGTACTCTGGGGGCGACCCATGTAGAAAAAGGTCATGATATGGAGGATGAGGTGACGGGAGCTGACAATGAATCTTTATTGCCAAAAGTCTGCTCGATTCTTGAACCAGACTGTGAAGCGTGCCAGTAACCCTGCCCTTGGAGATTAAGTAATGTTAAAGACCTGGAATGATCTATTGGACAGGGCTGAAATCAGCTCAGAGCAAGCGAGCCGGAATGAGTGTCAATCTTATCCTGGCGATTTGTCTGACTCTTTGCTGCTCGATTCGAGAGGTGGGGGCAGTCATGCCATTAATGCGGAAGATAAGCGGGTTATCAATGGGCAGACAGATATAAATCAGTTGGCTCCGTTCAAGTATCCCTGGGCATGGGAGTATTTTCTCAATGCCAATCGTAATCACTGGACGCCGCTGGATATTAATATGAATCAGGATATTCAGGATTATCAACAGCGGCTCAATCCCGAAGAACGCCACCTTTATGAGAATGTGCTGGCATATCTGACGACTTCTGACATTCTGGCTATGCGTAATATTGGTCTTGCCGTTATGGAAAAAATGTCTGCACCCGAATTGCAGATCTATCAGGCGCGACAGGTTTACGAAGAAGCCTTGCACACCTGGACCTACCAGCACTGTATTGAAACTCTGGGACTGGATCAAAGTGAAGTTTATAACCGTTACCGTCTGGTGCCGCAGATCTACGCCAAAATAGAAATTTGTAATCGACGCCTGGAGTCGGTATTACGACCGGATATAAACCTCAGGAACGCCGATGACCTGCAGGAATTTCTGCTTGCATATGTTTTCTTTGCTGCTGTGTTTGAAGGTTGCTGGTTTTATAACGGTTTTAGTCCGATTTTTGCTTTGCAGCGTCGAGGATTAATGCGGGGAAGCGCTGAGCAACTGCAGTACATTATGCGTGATGAAGTATTGCATGCCAGCTTTGGCATCCGTGTGATTAAGCAAATCCTCTTAGAGGAAAACGTTTGTCTGGACCCTGTTTCAATGAAACAGATGTGGGAAGAGGCTGAGGCTGCTGAGCGGGCCTATGCGAAATTTTTATTACCTCAGCCAATACTTGGCTATAGCGCAGATCAGCATATTGGGCAGTTTCGTTTTATGGCTAATCGACGTAGTCGGCAACTTGGAATTGAAGAGCCGTTTGCTGGTACACAAAATTTTCTTCCCTGGCTGGATGAGCAAGCCAATTTACGCAAGGAAAAGAATTTTTTTGAAACCCGGGTAACGGAATATCAGACTGGGGCAGGGCTAAAATGGTGACTTCTGTTGAGTAGGAACCTAATTGCCGTACGAACAGCTACTACAGTCTGCAACCTGTTACGTTGCTCTTTGTTATTTGGCCAGTTGCCGCGGTCAACCAATAGCTATAGAGGGTCAAGCAGACCACAAACTATCACTACTTGGTAGATTGTTTGATCCCTGCCCGGCAGGGATCAAACAGATCTGAGCGTTTGATTGGCTCTTCGAGAGGGCTATTCGAATTCGATCCAGGTCGTTTTCAGTTCGGTGTAGTCATCAAAGGCATGCATCGATTTATCGCGACCATTACCGGACTCTTTGAAGCCTCCAAAGGGAACGGTGATATCACCGCCAAAATAATTATTAATCCCCATGGTGCCGGTGCGGACTGCCGCTGCTACCTTGTGGGCCGTGTTTATGTTTCGGCTCCAGACGGCACCTGCTAGCCCATAAGGGGAATCGTTGGCGATAGAAACGGCGTCTGCTGCATCGTCAAAGGGAATGGCTGATATTACCGGGCCAAAAATTTCTTCACGGGCAATGCGCATCTGATTATTGGCACCGGAAAAAATTGTAGCCTGGTGATAATGACCACCACTTTCGGCTAAAACCTGAGCTCCGCCACAGGCCAGTTGTGCTCCTTCTTCAAGCCCCAGGGAAACATACTGACTGATCGTATCAAATTGATTTTTGTCGATAACAGGCCCCATGCGGGTTGCCGGGTCCAGAGCGTTACCGGGTATCCAGCCTTTGGATTTTTCTACAACTCGCTCAAGAAATTCATCGTAGATGCTTTGCTCAATCAACAGGCGAGTTCCTGCAGTGCAGGTCTGACCACAATTGTAAAATCCTGCGATAGCCGCCAGGCTGGCTGCTTTTTCCAGATTGGCGTCGGCAAAGATAATATTGGCACTTTTGCCCCCAAGCTCCAGGAAAGTTCGCTTCAGGTTGGACTGACCTGAGTACTGGGTCAGTAATTTGCCGACTGCTGTTGAGCCCGTGAAGGTTTGTCCGTCTACATCCTGGTGCAGACACAGGTGTTGACCCAGAATAGGGCCGTCACCGGGTAGCACATTAAGTACCCCATCGGGAATGCCCGCTTCGCTGGCAAGTTGGGCGATGCGAAGAGCGGTTAAAGGAGTCTTGGGGTCAGGTTTGAGGATCACTGAGTTTCCGGTAGCCAATGCCGGAGCGAGCTTCCAGGCGGTGGTGGTCATCGGGTAGTTCCAGGGCACTATAGCGACAATGACTCCGAGCGGCAGACGGGTAACAAGCGCCAGAGAGTCCTGTCCGGTTGGAGCTATCTGTTCATAGGCTTTATCAATAGCTTCACCGGTCCAGCGAATGGTGTTGGCAGCACTGGGGATATCACTATTGAGAGTATCGCTGATGGGTTTGCCGGCATTTAGAGATTCCAGCAGTGCCAGTTCTTGCAGATTTTGTTCTATCAGCTCTGCCCAGCGAATCAATACTTTCTTCCGCTCCATCGGTGGCATTTTTGACCATACCCCTGATTCAAACGATTTGCGGGCGACCTTGACTGCTTGATCAGCATCTTCCGGGCCGCAAAGAGCAACATCTGCTAATTTCTGGCCGTTTGAAGGATTCATGCACTCACTTGTACGGCCTGACAGTGCACTTACATATTGGCCGTCGATAAAGGCTCTTCCCTCAATTTGTAAACTGTCGGCACGGGATTGCCAGTCTGAATAGGTCATGTTGCTCATGGTTGCATACCTTTACTTATTTTGCCTGTTGTCTATTTTGGCGGTAACGTCGCTCAGGAGTGGTTGTTTTGTAATCATGTATTGTTTTAGAGACTCTAGCGCTTGGAACTACACTGTGGTCAGATACCACTGAGATTCCAGTTGGCTGATATGGCGCTCAAACTCCGAAAGCTCTTCTTCCTTGCAGGTTACGTAAAGATCAATAAATTCTGAAGATAAGTATGATCTCAGGATTTCATTTTGTTTCAGTATTTCCAACGCTTCAAACAGGCGGGTAGGTAAACCAACACCGTCTTGTTCAAACGCATTACCTTCTGTTCTTGGCCGGGGCTGTATTTTTTCGCTGATGCCATAGTGAATCGAAGCTAGTATAGCTGCCATGACCAAATAGGGATTGGCATCGGCACCTGCTACTCGGTGTTCAATACGTTTAGCAGCATCAGTGCTTGCCGGTATCCGTACGGATACGGTGCGATTATCCAGTCCCCAGTTTGGAGACATAGGGACATAATATTCGGGGCGCAAACGGCGGAAAGAGTTTACGTTGGGGCAAAACAGCCCCATGGAAGCCGGCATCTGCTGTAGTAGTCCACCAACAGCGTATTCCATTAGTTTACTGTAAGGTTGGCCCGGTTCTGCAAGAATATTGTTGCCCTGTTCATCGATAATACTGACATGGACATGTAAGCCACTGCCTGCTTCTTCCTCGTAGGGCTTGGCCATAAAAGAGGCTTCCATACCATGCCTTTCGGCTACGGCTTTGATCACTCGTTTAAGCAGAATTGCATTGTCGCAGGCGGCAAGGGGGTCGTCCTGATGCTTGAGGTTGATTTCAAACTGACCCGGTGCGTATTCTGCTACGGCAGCATCGGCAGGAATGCCTTGCTCGGCAGTAGTTTTGGCGATTTCCTCCAGAAAGTCATTGTATTCGTCTAACACATTAGTCGCGTAGACTTGAGTGTGCTGTTCGCGCTTCCCTGTTTTTGGGGAAAGGGGGGGCTGAGGCTGATTCGATTTGTTCCGTTGGCGGTCAATCAGGTAAAACTCAAGCTCCACTGCGACCACAGGTGTGAGTTTCATCGCTTTAAAATGCGAAAGAACGCTAGTCAATATATGGCGGGGATCACCAAAAAATGGTGACCCATCAGCTTCGTACATGCTCAATAATGTCTGAGCCATCGGTCGCTGTTGCCAGGGAGCAACTTTCAGGTGATTGGATTGAGGAAGGCAAAACCGGTCGGGTTCACCAATTTTTAAACCCAGTCCGCAGGCTTCGACAGTTTTTCCGGTAATATCTAATGAGAAGAGTGAAGCCGGGATCGATATGCCGTCTTCATAGCTTTTTAATAGACTCTCTCTTTCAATCCGCTTTCCACGGGTTATGCCATTCAAGTCACAGATCAGTAAATCTATCGCTTCAACGCTCGGGTTTTGCGCAAGAAAATCAATTGCTTCGGTATTTTTTGCTATCGCTGACATTGGAATCGCCTTTTAGTGTTTCGACAATGATTTTCTTCAGTGAAGAATTTATTGTTATATTTTCCAAGATTGTTTGCAGTTGCTGAGTGATCAATATATTGCTCAAAATATGTGTAAACGTTAGATCAATAGTTAATTCTGGTCAAGCGCTTTGTTGATCTTTTGGGCCTGTTCTTAAAGGGTTCTAAGGTTTTCTATAAGTATTTTTTACGAATGGTAAGTGTAAAGTAATAGTCTATAAAATTGTTGTATCCGTTTTTTTGCTGCGGTATGGTGCTTACAGTCGGTGAAGAATATAAACAACAAATTTTGTTTTTAGTGTTGGCTGCTTTTAGAACAGTGAAGTGTTTTGGTGTTGAATGGTTCTGAGGGTGGATGATCTGAGTGCTGGGCTGATCCGGGTCTGGATTTCAGGGAGCATCGACATTACTTCAGGGTGTTGCCTAGATGGAAAGCCTTTGAACCAGGCTAACGAGAACAGATTGGGGGCTGGTCAGAGGTTTTTTCGGAGCTTGTTCTCGGGCTGCTGTTCAGGGTTGCCTGCTAAGGTGGTCTTTATGAAATTATTAGCTGAGCCCCATGAGATCAGGATGTGAGTCAAATATTAGAATAAAAGGATCCTGTTATGACTGACCAAGCGATCAATGCGGATATTCTCGACGACAGTCGAAAACCTGTTGAAGCATTGAGCGATGCATTGTTATCAATCCGAAATGTTACCAAAGCTTTTGGTGAGGCTGTTGCCGTCAGAGATTTTTCTCTCTCAATTCAGAGAGGAGAAATATTTGCGCTGCTGGGAGGTTCCGGGTGCGGAAAGTCGACGCTTTTGCGAATGTTGGCTGGATTTGAGACACCGACCTCTGGAGGCATTTTTTTGGAGGGTAGTGATGTTGCCGGGACTCCTCCTCACAAACTTCCTTTCAATATGATGTTTCAATCTTATGCGCTCTTTCCTCATATGTCGGTTGAAAAGAATATTGCCTATGGCTTAAAGCAGGAACGTATGCCTGCAGATGAAATCAGTACTCGTGTGGATGAATTACTGCGTATGGTCCATATGTCTGAGTTTCGCTCACGTAAACCACACCAGTTATCTGGCGGTCAGCGTCAGCGGGTGGCACTGGCTCGTAGTCTGGCTAAACGGCCAAAACTTCTATTACTGGATGAACCGATGGGGGCATTGGACAAGAAGCTCCGAAATGAGATGCAGCTGGAAGTTGTTGAGATAATCAAACAGGTTGGGGTGACCTGTGTGATGGTCACTCATGATCAGGAAGAAGCCATGACCATGGCGGACCGTATCGGAATTATGAATCATGGTGAATTGGTTCAGGTGGGGACGCCTCATAATGTTTACGAATTTCCTAATTGTCGCTACACCGCTGAATTTATCGGTTCAGTTAATCTTTTTGATGGCCGGGTGATTGAAGAGGAGCCTGATCACGTCATTATTCAAGCCCATGCAATGGAGAGAAATATCTTTATTGATCACGGCATTAGTGGTCCTTCAGGTCAGAATGTCAGTGTCGCTATTCGCCCTGAAAAAATGACCTTTAGCAAAACCCGACCGCAAGCGGATAGCAATTGGACTGAAGGAACGATTGCAGAGATAGCCTATTTGGGTGGCCACTCTGTCTACCATGTCGAATTACCTTCAAATCTTGTTATTCAGGCTGTTCGCTCGAATGCCGAACGTCGTGAGGTTCAATACCGTATGAATGACCCGGTTTATGTAAGTTGGAATGCCGACAGTGCGGTGGTATTGGACTCATGAATAAATTACTGAAAAAACTGATTCCGGATGCTCGTACAGGTGTAGTCGCCATACCTTATGTTTGGCTGCTGCTGTTTTTCCTTATGCCGTTTCTGATCGTATTCCAGATCAGTTTCGCTGAGAGTGAAATATCTATTCCGCCCTATTCAGCCATTGTTGAGTATGTGGATGAGGTTCTGACCTTTAACCTCAATCTTGGCAACTTTTTGCTGTTGTTGGAGGATGATCTTTATTTTGTTGCCTATCTCAGCTCTGTAAAGATTGCGCTTATTTCCACATTTATCTGCTTATTGATCAGTTATCCCATGGCTTACGCCATTGCCCGTGCTGAACCTCGTACCCGTAATATCTTGTTGATGTTGGTTGTGCTGCCGTCCTGGACATCCTTTCTGATTCGGATTTATGCCTGGATTGGCCTGCTTAAGAATAACGGCCTGATTAATAATATGCTGATCGGTGCTGGCATTATTGATGAGCCCATACATCTTCTGCACACTGATTTCGCTGTGTATCTGGGCATTGTTTATGCTTATTTACCTTTTATGGTACTGCCTATTTATTCCAATCTGATTAAGCTGGACGGCTCCTTGCTTGAAGCCTCTGCAGATCTGGGTGCCAAGCCCTGGAAGACATTCTTTACCGTTACCCTTCCTTTATCCAAAGCTGGAATTATTGCTGGCTCAATGCTGGTATTTATTCCTGTCGTTGGTGAGTTCGTGATACCGGAGCTGCTGGGAAGTCCCAGTACGTTGATGATTGGAAAAGTACTTTGGCAGGAGTTTTTCAATAATCGCGACTGGCCGGTTGCGGCTGCGGTAGCCATGGTGATGCTGGGATTGCTGCTTATTCCGATTGTGCTGTTTAACCGTTATCAGTTAAAAGAGATGGAGACGCAGTAATGAGTAAACGATTTGATTTTTCCAATCTGATACTGTGGCTGGGCTTGTTGTTTTTGTATATCCCCATGTTGATCCTGATTATCTATTCCTTTAATGAATCCCGGCTGGTTACTGTCTGGGGTGGGTTTTCAACTAAGTGGTATTTCGAGCTACTCAAGGATGAACAAATGCTGTCGGCTATCTGGATGAGCTTACGCATCGCCTTTATGTCAGCCACCATGGCGGTCGTTTTGGGAACTCTGGCTGCGTTTGTGATGGTTCGCTTTGGACGTTTTCGAGGTCATACCCTATTCGGGGGTATGTTGACAGCTCCGCTGGTGATGCCAGAAGTTATTACCGGACTTTCCCTGTTACTGCTGTTTGTCTCTATGGGACAAATGATTGGTTGGCCTGCCGAACGGGGAATGACCACCGTGTGGATTGCTCACACCACTTTTTGTACTGCTTATGTTGCAATTGTGGTGAATGCCCGACTGAGAGAGATGGATCTTTCGATAGAAGAAGCGGCGATGGATCTTGGTGCAACACCGGTAAAAGTTTTCTTTCAAATTATGGTGCCGATTATCGCACCAGCGCTTCTGTCGGGCTGGCTGCTGGCCTTTACTCTCTCTTTGGACGACCTGGTTATTGCCAGTTTCGTTGCTGGTCCAGGATCGACAACGCTGCCAATGGTGGTTTTTTCCAGCGTCAGATTGGGCGTCAGCCCTAAAATTAATGCATTGGCAACCCTGATCATTCTGTCAGTCAGCTTTTTTGTCTTCCTGGCCTGGTGGTTTTCCCGTCGTGCTGAAAAGAAAGCGCTGCGCGAAATGCGGGAAATGATGGAGTGACACTGAGCGTGATAGAATCCCTCTGCGTCTATTGTCCGTCTGTTAGGACCCGCAGAGAACACAGAGGACTTATTCAGAGGTTCCCGATTCATGGTATTAACCGGGAATCCGCTGGAGCTTGTATCTGATAAGCCTCTGTCTGCAAATAGTAGAAACAGGTTGTTGAGTTGTATCGGTTTTGAAGTTATCGACCACTGTTTGTTAAATTAGGAGAACGTTGTGGAAGTAGGGGATAGGCTTAAAAGAATCCGTCAGATCTATGGGCTTTCTCAACGAGAACTGGCTAAGCGGGTTGGGCTGACCAATAGTACTATTTCTATGATTGAGCGCAATGCTGTCAGTCCTTCAGTGGCTTCGTTAAAAAAAATTCTCAGTGGCATTCCCATGACGGTTACAGAGTTTTTCACAGCCGATATTGAGGGTAAACATCAGGTTGTTTATCGGGCAGATGAACTGATCGATATGGGTGGCGACGGCGTGGTCTGGAAGTTGGTCGGCAGTCCTGATCAGAAACGAACGCTTGCCTTCTTGATTGAATCCTATGATCCAGGGGCTGATACCGGCACTGAATTAATGGAGCACGAAGGTGAAGAGGCTGGTACTGTGATTGAGGGAAAGATAGAGATTACGGTAGGGGGGGAGGTTTATGTGCTTGAAGAAGGTGATAGTTACACTTTTTCTACCAAGATTCCTCATCGCTTTCGGAATCGATCAAAAAAGATCTGCCGAATAGTCAGTGCCCATACCCCACCATCATTTTGATTGTCTTGCTCTGTTTTGCTTTCAATAACGCAGTTGCTCCCTCTGATAAGTTAAGGTTACTTATAGACGTATGCTGATAAAAACTGTCATGGGGATGAGTTCAAACCAGCTGACTGAGATATATTGTTGAATATCATCCAGAGTTATTGACAGGATCAAATAAAGAGACCGGTGATAAACCGGTCTTTGGAGTCTAAAGCAGCGTTGCAGTTAAACGACTAAATAAGATTATCCATTGTTTTTTCGAGCAATTTCATACTCTCTTCAATTAATGCATCGGAAATAGTGAGGGCGGGTAAAAAGCGGATGACATTGCCGCGAATACCGCAGGAAAGCAAAATCAAACCATTTCGCGATGCTTCGGCTACCATGGCTTTGGTCAACTCGGGGTCTGGCTTGTTGGCGTCGCTTTCATGCACCAGTTCCATTGCGATCATGGCACCCAGGTTGCGTATGTCGCCGATCTTGCTCGGGTATTTGGACTGCAATGCCTTAAGGTGAGATAGGATATTTTCACCGATTTCATTGGCACGTTGGCAAAGGTTCTCTTCTTCGATAACTTCCAGTACAGCCAGTGCTGCTGCACAGCCGATGGGTGAGCCGCCATAGGTACCACCGAGGCCTCCTGGTAAGGGCGCATCCATAATCTCCGCTTTGCCCACCACCGCCGCAATAGGAAAGCCTCCTGCAATTCCCTTGGCCATCGTCATCAGGTCTGGTTCAATTCCAGCGTATTCACTGGCAAACATTTTTCCGGTACGTGCGAAGCCGGTCTGGATTTCGTCACAGATCAGTAAAATTCCATGTTGGTCGCAGAGTTTCCGTAATGCCTGCATAAACTCTGGTGGCGCCGGGTAGAATCCACCTTCGCCCTGAACCGGTTCGATAATTATTGCAGCAACACGTGCGGGATCAATGTCGACGGTGAACAGGGTATTCAAAGCCTGTAATGAATCCTCTGTTGAGATTCCGTGATAGCTGTTTGGAAAAGGCGCGTGAAAAATCTCTCCGGGAAAGGGGCCGAAGCCTGCCTTGTAAGGAGTGACTTTACCGGTCAGCCCCATGGTCAGGTTGGTTCTGCCGTGAAATCCGCCGTTGAAGGCAATGACTCCGGGGCGTCCCGTGTGGGCGCGAGCAATTTTGACGCAGTTTTCCACAGCTTCAGCACCGGTGGTAACAAAGATTGCTTTTTTAGGTGTATTTCCCGGAGCCGCAGCATTGAGTTTTTCGGCCAGTTCAACCGCGCTGGCATAGGGGGTTACCATGACACAGGTGTGACTGAATTTTTCTAATTGTGACTGGGCGGCAGCCTGTACTTTGGGGTGGTTATGACCGGTATTTACGACAGCAATACCACTCCCTAAATCGATATAGCGATTGCCTTCTACATCCCATAGCTCGGCGTTTCGAGCTTTCTCAATGTAAGCATGGGTCATGGTACCCTGCCCACGGGCAAAGGCCTGATCTTTACGCTGTTGCAGAGAAGAGTTATTCATACGTATGCCTCTTTGCTTAACGAACCCGGTTTAAAGGGGTCCTGTGCTTTGTTTTTTACCGGTAGCCGGTCCCTGATATCAGCTTTTCAGTTAATGCCTCCCATGCACAGGTATTTGATTTCAATAAAGTCATCAATACCGTACTTGGATCCCTCGCGACCGATACCGGATTCTTTAACTCCACCGAAAGGGGCTAGCTCTGTGGAGATAATCCCTTCATTGATACCTACCATGCCATACTCCAGTTGCTCTGAGACACGCCACACACGGCCAATGTCTCTGGCGTAGAAGTATGCGGCCAGGCCAAAAGGAGTGTCGTTGGCGATCTGAATAGCCTGCTCTTCGGTGCTGAAGCGAAAGACGGTTGCTACAGGCCCGAAGATCTCCTCACTGGCAATCTCCATGGAAGCTGTCACTCCTGTCAAAATGGCGGGAGCGTAAAAGTTACCACCTGGTTCTGTTGCGCTATCCTGAGAAGGAGTCGCCTCATTGTTTTTCTGATAAAGGGTAGCGCCTTCTTCGATGGCATTAGTGACCAGCTTCTGTACCTTATTAACGGCTTTGTTATTGATCAGAGGTCCGGTGGTTACGCCGTCGTCAAAACCATCTCCCACCTTCAGTTGGCTGACAGCGTCGGCTAATTTTTCGACAAAGCGATCATGAATCTGGTCCTGAACCAGAATCCGGTTGGTGCAGACACAGGTCTGTCCAGCGTTGCGAAACTTGGATGCCATAAGGCCGGAGATTGCTGCATCCAGATCGGCATCATCAAAGACAATAAAAGGAGCATTTCCACCCAGTTCCAGAGAAACCTTTTTAACCGTATCAGCACATTGTTTCATCAACAGTTTGCCGACGGGAGTCGAACCGGTAAATGAGAGTTTGCGCACGCGGTTGTCATCACACAGGGTCTTACCTACTGTTGCTGAGTCCTTAGTAGTCACTATATTGAATACACCGGCTGGGAAGCCTGCTCGTTCGGCCAGTTCTGCCAGTGCCAGGGCGGATAACGGGGTATCTTCTCCTGGCTTGACGACGACTGTGCAGCCGGCGGCTAATGCCGGAGCTACTTTGCGGGTGATCATGGCTATCGGAAAGTTCCAGGGAGTAATAGCTGCTACAACGCCGATGGGTTGCTTTATTGTGATCAGTCGCTTATCTGTGCCGTGGGCCGGAATCACATCTCCGTAAATCCTTTTGGCTTCTTCAGCAAACCATTCTACAAAGGAGGCACCGTAGATTACCTCGCCTTTAGCTTCAGCCAGTGGTTTTCCTTGTTCGCTGGTCATGATTCGAGCCAAATCTTGCTGATTTTCAATGATCAGGTTGTACCAGTTTCGCAGAATGCTGGCCCGTTCTTTTGCTGTTAACCGTTGCCAGGCCGGAAGTGCTTTAGCGGCCGCATCAATGGCGGTTGTCGTTTCTTTGGCTCCCATATCGGGAACCTCAGCTATATGTGTCTGAGTGCTTGGATTGGTGACCGAAAGCGTATTCCCTGAGGACGCGTCTGCCCATTCTCCATTGATATAAGCTTGTTGTTTAAACAGCGATTGATCTTTGATTGTTAATGTCATCGTTCTGCCCTTTAGGTTGTCGCTATTCCAGGTGTTGAGGTTTTTTCACTCAGATAATCGTAGCAGTGGCTTAAGTCGCGCAAATTCGGCGATGCTAATAAGGCTACTATCTGTGATAAGCAATGTATGATAAATAGTATTGTGTCGTTGTTTACATTGATGGTTGTAAAACATTAAGAGAGCCTTATGAAAAAGGAACTGGCGGTTAAGCTCGGGCAAGTGGCAGACTATGAAATCCGACTCCTGAAAATATTCAAAATAGTAGTCGAATGTGGAGGTTTTGCCGCAGCAGAGACGGAGCTGAATGTAGGTCGTTCCACCATCAGCATACATATCGCCAATCTGGAAAAACGGCTTAATTTGAAGCTTTGCCGTCGAGGACGAGCGGGCTTTTCGCTGACAGAGGAGGGGGCTATCGTTTATGAGCTGATGAAAGAGCTTTTTTCCTCTCTGGAAACCTTCCGTGCTGGTGTTAATGCTCTGCATGTTGAATTGACTGGTGAATTGAAGATTATTGCCAGCGACACTATCTGTATGGACCCACAATCAGCAATCCCTGAGGCGATCGCCAGATTTTCCATTGAAGCCCCAGACGTGAAATTACTGCTGGATGTTAAAGCAATGGCTGATATTGAAAGAATGGTACTTAATGATGAGGCAGATATTGGCTTCATTCCTTTCCATCGGCGATTTGACGGTTTGAATTACACTCCCTTGTATTTGGATGAGTGTCATCTTTATTGCAGCAACAGTCACCCACTATTTCAATGCGCTGATGGTGCGGATATTGAACAGAGAGTACAAAAAAGTAAAGTTGTTCACGCAGGGGTACAGACTTCTCCTGAGGTGGGTGAGCAATTGGCGGGTATGGATAAAGCTGCGGTCTCTTATTTTTATGAAGCCCGTATGGCAATGATTCTGTCTGGTGCCTATATAGGATTTATGCCGGATAAGTATGTCCGGGAGTATGTGGTTTCGGGAACCCTGAAGGCTCTGATGCCGGATACCAAGCATTATTCTCTGGGGATTGCTGCCATTACTCGCAGCCATGGAAGAGCGAATCGCCCCAGAGATCTTTTTCTTGAAATTATCCGAGCACTCCATGAGAGCGCTGCTTAGGGAGCCAGCAAATACACTAAGGGCTCCCATTCTATTGTCGCTGACGATTAGTCTCTGGGCAGTAACACTGTAACGGTTGTGCCCCGATTCAGTTCACTGTGGATTTCCAGATTACCTTGGTGGGCTTTTGCTATTTGTAATGACAGATAGAGCCCCAGACCAAAGCCTCCTGTATTACGCTGTCTTGACTCATCGGCTCGATATAAGGGTTGCATTACTTGTTTAAGTACCGCGTCGGACATCCCTTCACCCTGGTCAATTATCTGGATCAGGTTGTGGCTATCAGATTGGCCTGGTCGGACTTCGATGGACTGCTGTTTCTCTGAATGTCGCAGGGCATTATCGATCAGGTTTTTTATCAGTAGTTTCAGTCTTGCAACATCAGCAGAAATCAGGATAGAGTTTGGCGACGGGAGCAACCAGATTCGGCTTTGTTGCTTTGGATAGTTCTGATCAATCAAATCGGTCATCCAGTCATTCAGCTCTAGGGTTTCTTTGTGTAATACAACGTGACGTGTATTTAAGCGCTCCGCCTCGATCAGTGTACCAATTAATTCATTCATGCTGTCCAGGTCTTCTTTGATGCTGGTTTGAAGCCCTGAATCCTCAATCATCTCGACTGCGACCCCACAGCGGGTTAATGGTGTCCTTAACTCGTGACTGATGGCAAGCAGCAACTGTCTTTTCGCTTCTAACAGTTGCTCTAAATCACAGGCCATCCTGTTGATATCATGGGTTAATTGACCAAGCTCGTCGGTTCGTTTTGATTCGATACGAAAATCGAGCTCTCCTGCACCGATTCGCGCAGCGCCGGCACGAATCTGTTTAATAGGTCTGAACAGGCGCCTGACGGAATAAAAAATTAAAAACAGTACGGCAATGATAACGATCAGGTAGTATAAACCGCGTTTTGAGCGAAGGTCCTGATAATTAAACCCAGGGGTTACGAAGGTGTATTGATAGCCATTTTTTTCAATCTTGGCTATTTTCAGTCCACGACGGGTTGAGACCTGAATGTCGGCATCGTCCAGGGTTATATAGTGGAACTGTTCCACTGCTGCGAAATCCGGGTGAGTATTCCATTGCAGATTTTCACTGGAAATTTGAATATCAATGGCAAGATTGTTACTGATTTCTCGTGCTCTGGTCAGGTCAGGAGGGACACCGATATCCTTAATCAGGTAATCCAGATATTCAGCTAAATGCTTGGTATAGCTGTTATCCGTTTCCTTGGAGTCAAAGATCAGATGGCCGAGCCCAAAAAGCAGCGCCATCAATAAGATGGCAGCAACAAATATTGCCAGCAGACGGGTGAAAATCGACTGGATAAATCTAGTCAACATCGATTGATACCAGACAATAACCACTGCCCCAGACGGTTTTTATACAACTGCCATAGCTGCATTGATTGAGTTTTGCTCGCAGGCGACTAACCAGGGTATCTACAGCACGAGTGTACAGGTCTGCGTCCACTCCTTTTAAACCATTCAATATATCATCACGACTGAATACTTTACCGGGTTGGCTCACCAGTAATTCCAGTAGACGATATTCCAGCGTTGTTAACACAACGGGTGTTCCGGAAACTTCTACTTGCTGTGAAGTCGGGTGGATTTGAATTTTTTCAAATATCAATACATCCTGTTTGCGAACTGTGCTGGTGACTCTGCGTAAAATGGTCTGTATGCGCGCAACTAACTCTCTTGGTTCAAAGGGTTTAGGGAGATAGTCGTCAGCACCCAGCTCCAGGCCTACGACCTTATCTGCTAATTCTCCGCGGGCGGTTAGCATGATAATGGGAATGTCAGAACTTTGGCGAATTTTCTTGCAAGCTTCAAAACCGTTAAATTCGGGGAGCATCACATCCAGCAGCAGTAAATTGAATTCTTCTTGTTGAAGCATTCGTATCCCGTTGCTCGGGGATAGGCAATGAACCAGCTGAATCTCGTATTGTTGAAAATAGCGATTCAGTAACTCTCCCAGCTTTTGGTCATCATCAATCAGCAGCAATTTTGTCATTCAATCTCTCGGTTTATTCTGTGTCCGCAGTTCGTCGTACTAAATCTTTTCTATACCAGTCTCATTGCGATTCTGACTCACAACCTAAAAGATCCACAATCTGGCACGTATTCACCAAGGCTCTGAGTATAGCGGGAATGGCGGAGGTTTTACTCACCGTTGAAAGATTGTCACACAATGTCACAAACCGACACAGGGCTGAAAACTCTGTTTATCAATTCTTTTCTACCATGGAGTTCGTAACTTCAGTTTTCATTAAAAGATAGAGGTTTGTTATGGCTGATAATAATGAAAAAACCGATGTAAAGGACGATCCAGATCAGCACTCTCCAGGGGATCATTCCCATTCGGATTCTCACTGTCACAGAACAAAACATAGCTGTCGAAGAAGATCAAAGCTGGCACGATTTATTGGTTGGTCGATATTTCTGGCCGTCATTGCAGCTATTGTCATGTTTATCGCGTTCTGTTTCCGCTCTGCTGACGGGCATATGCACTGGATGATCGAAAAAATTGAAGATCGATATGAGCTGAATGAAGAGCAAACCGCACAGTTAATGGTCATGGGAGATGTGCTGCTTATAGCAAGGGACCAGCTTCAAAGCCAACGGACAGAAAGAGTCGAACAGATTGCAGACATTTTTGCTGCTGAATCGTTTGATTCAGAAAAGAGTCTTGCGGCCTGGAAGGAAATTAATCATTCATTGAATGAACAGGTGGAGTTGTTTGTCGCGGAAACCGCTAAATTCCATGCACTTTTAACCCCTGAACAACGTATGGAAATGGCCGACAAATTACGTAAATTAAAATACCGTCGTTGGGGTCGGCACTAAGATTACTTTTGATAATCGGTCTCTGGTTGCTCTGAAAGCCAGAGACCGAATGGGCTTGTCATCGGTCCCATAACCAGAAGCCACTGAAGTGCTGCTCATTTTTATGGCTTCAGATCAAAGATAAGACAATTTTTATTCAAGGTTCAGATAAATGCATGGAGCCATCTTATGAAGGTCAAATCTTTCAGTTTGATCATTACATTAGTCTTGTGGCAATCGTTGGCTGCAGCTCAGGATTTACTGATTGAGCAAGCTACGGTTATCAATCCTTATACTCTGACACTGAATAAGCAAGACGTATTATTGCGGGATGACCGTATCATTAATGTTGCTGATCATATTTCGCCCCTGGAAGCTGTGAGACGGATCAACGGCAGCGGGAAATTTCTGATTCCGGGATTAACTGACAGCCATGTTCATCTTTCGATGGTTCCCGGTATTGGCATCATTGATCTAACCTCTTCGGCAAAGCAGTCTGATCTGCAACTAGCCTTCACAAAGCAGGCACCAAGAAGCTATTTATACTTTGGAGTCACTCAGGTTCTTGATTTAGTTGCCTCGCCGGAAAGCTTAGAGCTGACTCTGAAGCAACCTCTGCATCCAGATGTCTTCCATTGTGGTGCAGTGCCAACGGTTAATGGCTACCCACTGGTTTTTTCTGAGTTATTCTCTCTGGACTTCTTTCCATATTTTGTAGCGGAAACCTCTGCTCAGGTGCCTGCTGGATACGATCCAGCGCTGCATTCTCCTGAAGCCGCAATTACACGAATAAAGAAAGACGGTGGTCGTTGTGTCAAGGTATTTGTGGAGAATGGTTTTGGTGATCAATCCCACTGGCCGATGCCATCTTCAGCATTGCTTCAGAGAATACAGGCAGCGGCGGAAAGAGAAGGTTTGCCGATTTATGCTCATGCTAATGCCGTTGACATGCAGAAAATAGCGATTGACCTGGGGGTTGACGTGTTGGCCCATGGTATGTGGAACTGGAACCAGTACACCAATAACCCGGGTTTACCGGAAGATATAAGATATCTTCTTGATCAGGTTGTTGAACAGGGAGTCGCATTCCAGCCAACCACACGTGTTGTCGGGGGTGTTCGAGATTTGTTTGACCGTACTGTACTGGATGATTTATTGATGAAAAAGGTGGTTCCTGGTGAACTGTTGTCCTGGTATCGGACGGAAGATGCGCAGTGGTTTCGTGAAGAAGTGCGTCATGACGGTTTAGATAATCTTCCTGATAACATTATTCGTAATTTATTTGAACGACGGCCTATCAGCCAGGGGAGAAGGGTTATCAAATACCTTACGGATAAAGGCCATCCGTTGCTGTTAGCCAGCGATACGCCTGGTAATCCCAGTTATGCGAACCAACCCGGACTTAATAGTTTCCTTGAATTACGAGGTATGCAACAAGCGGGTGTTGCTCTGGGGGCTATTCTTCAAGCTGCCACCATTAATAATGCACGAGTAATGGGCGTGGAAGATGATTATGGCTCCGTTTCATCAGGAAAAATTGCCAACTTATTGCTGTTAGACAAAAACCCTCTCGAAACAGTGGAAGCCTATAACAGTATCAGTCAGATCATACTGAAAGGTGAAGTGATCGAGCGGGAAACACTTCGCGCACGTTGAGCGGTTAGTCCAGTATTTTTGTGGGTATAAAAGAGGGCTTAAACGGAACGCACAGCAAAGCTTATCTGAGAAAAAGTTACTCTGATCGTTGTTAGTTTCCAGTTACAGGGGGGAGCCCCCCTGTAGCCGGTATCTAAGAGTTGTCTGAATACTCCTCAGTCAAGAGTCCATCAGGTTTTAAAGATTGTCGTTTCGTTGCTGAAAGTCAGTTTATATTGCCAGATTTACTGTGGCTTCGAGAGTGCTTCTGTCATTTTCCCTAAAAGCGTCTTCAGCATTTTTTGCTCCTCTTGGGAGAGACATTCAAGGGCTTTATTCTGAGTGGCCACATGTTTAGGCAGTATTTCTTCAATCAAGGCTTTTCCTTCGTCGGATAGCACCACCATCATCGCCCGCCGGTCCGTTGAATGAGGCTTTCGGTTAATCAACCCTGCTTTTTGTAAACGATCCAAACGTGCTGTCATACCTCCAGAGCTTATCATTGTTGAGTTATAGAGTTCTGTCGGCATCAATGCAAAGGGCTCTCCGGCACGGCGGAGCGTGGCGAGTACGTCGAACTCACCGGGCTTGAGGCCGTGGTCGGCAAAGTTCGGTGCCATATGATCCTTCATCAGAATATGAGCCAACTCGGACAGTCGGCCAATAATCAACATGGACTGCACGTCCAATTCAGGGATTTCTTTCGCCCATTGTGAGGCGGCGGTTTGTGCGCGGTCCATTTTTTCTCCATCAACATAAGAATCTCTGACTATCAAAATCCGATCGGACTGACACCCAGAGTCAGCAGGTCTCTTGGTTCGAACCTCTGAGTGAAAAATACCCTAAAAAAGCAAGCCTTTAAACCAAGAATCTCGAAACAGACAATCTTACTGAAAAATATCTTTTATAAATGATTCTTGACACAAAGTATCTTTGCATTAAGATAAATATCAAGTTTTGATGATCAGTATTGTTTTACTCGGAGATAACCTGATGAGTGCTAGAGCTTTGACAGCAAATAATCCAATGCCGAGTGCTTCGAAAAAGGCTGGCAGACAATGGCAGGCGTTGATATTACTGCTGATGGTTGGGTTGCTGCTTGGAACCGCCACTATTTTTCCCAAACTGGCTCCCTTATACGGTTGGCCACCTGTTGCACTTTTATTGTGGTCTATGTTGGGTGGTGGGCTGCTTCAGGGAGTTTCACTGTTTTTAGCAAAGAATCGACTAAATCTGTCTCGATCAGTCATTGCCTACATGACGATATCCGGTTTTTTATATGCTGTGCCTAACCTAATAACCTATGGGGCAGTCCAGCACGTGGGAGCAGGTTTTATGGCGCTGTGCTTCGCTTTTACGCTGGTGGTAACCTACAGTTTTTCTCTTATATTGAAGATGGAGAAACCCAATGTTCTGCGAATAGCCGGAGTGGTTATCGGTTTACTGGGGGCAGTTGTATTAGCTACAGATGGAGGGATTTTTAGCGGTCAGATCAATAAGTGGATTTTTATTGCAATGAGCACACCGTTTATTATCAGCGTTGCAAATATCTACCGTACCCTTTCCTGGCCTGACCAGACCGGTTCCGGGCAGCTATCATCAGGAATGATGGTTTTTGGTGCGTTAACGGTTAGTATTGTAACTCTGTCGGCTGATATAGATGTGGCTCCTGAGGTCTGGACACCCGGGGCGACACTGCTGTTAGCCTCGCAAATCCTGATATTTGCCATTCTCTATAACCTCTACTTTCGGTTGCAAAAATTGGCTGGGCCCGTTTATCTCAGTCAAATTGGTTCAGTTGCTGCTGTGGTTGGAGTTTTTTTAGCCTGGTTACTCGTTAATGAAGTTCCAAGTATTATGAAGCTGGCAGCCACCGTTATGATTGTTGGTGGAGTGTTCTGTGTCAGCAGAATGCCTAAGGCACCTTCGAGTAAGTCGAGTATGGACTCGACTGACAGGATTTCCAGTAGCTGTGACTCAATAGCTGATAGTCATCGGGCTTTAAATCCGGTAACAAGAACAACCACTGGATAAATCAGACTAAACAGTCAAGTTTATAACCGGCTAAAACAGGGCCTCTAACGGAAGGGCAGGGATAGGGTTGGCATCAGTTTATACTGACAATTTGACTATTTCCCTGCTCTCTATATGAGCTGATCCCTGTACCCGTTGGTACTTTTTAGCACTCAGGCTTTAATTGAAGTACTTTATCTATATCCGCTGCTGTATGGCGCTCCTGAACTATTTCCCAAGGTTCTCCCCAGCTTCGATTCACAATTCGTCCGCGCTGTACTGCCGGACGTTGCAATACTTCTTCAGCCCAGCGAAGGACATTTTGGTAGCTATTTGCATCCAGGAATTCAGCCGCTTCATACAGGGTTCCAAGTACCAGATTTCCATACCAGGGCCAGATAGCAATATCCGCAATGCTGTATTCCTTACCTGCAATAAATCGATTTGAGGCCAGTTGCTTATCCAGCAGGTCCAGCTGACGCTTTACTTCCATAGTAAAACGGTTAATTGCATATTCAATTTTTACTGGCGCGTAAGCGTAGAAGTGGCCAAAACCACCACCCAGATATGGAGCTGATCCCTGCAACCAAAACAACCAGTTAAGTGCTTCAGTACGCTCAGCCAGTTGTGTTGGCAATAGGTGGTTAAATTTTTCTGCCAGATACAGCAAAATGGCACCTGACTCAAAAACCCTGACAGGCTTTTCGCCTGAACAGTCGAGCAGCGCTGGAATTTTGGAGTTTGGGTTAATATCCACAAACCCTGTAGAAAACTGATCCCCTTCTCCAATCTGAATGAGGTAAGCGTCGTATTCAGCACCTGATTCGCTTAATGCCAACAGCTCCTCAAGCATGATGGTTACTTTTTGACCATTCGGCGTGCCCATTGAATACAGTTGGAGTGGGTGATTTCCTTTAGGTAGCGTTACTTCATGGGTCGCTCCAGCAACAGGACGATTTGTCTTTGCCCAGGTACCGCCGCTTTCGCTATCATATGTCCAGACGCTTGGTGTAACGTAGTCGTTCATCATCATTCCTCATTAAAATGCACAGATAGCACCCACTTTGCACAGCTGTTTTCCCTTGTTGCTCCAAGGCAAATCCAGGCGGGGTACATTATCCCGATAAATCGTTCTTCTCCCGAGTTTGTTACTTAGTCCAATCCGGTTCAGCTCCCCGCAGATCAAATATTGCTCCGAATCTCTTTAAATTCCGGTGATTTTTAAACCGGCTGCTTTTTTCCGATGGTCTCTCAAGGGGGCTGGAGACCATCCAACGGTTATTATCATTAGAGTTTTCCCTGCCTGTTAAACGGCTTCTCTCTGATTGAACGATCGTTCAAAAAGACTATCCTAACTGGACCTGAACGATCGTTCAAGATAAAATTGAGCGATCGTTCAAATTGAGTTTTTGAGAGTGCTCTATGGTTAAAACTGCAAAGCACAACCGTCAGGAGGTAATTCAAAAGGCCACCGACCTTTTCTGGGAAAAAGGTTTCCACGCAACTTCTATGCGCAATCTTCAAGATTTTGTTGATATGCGGCCCGGCAGTATTTACGCCAGTTTTGGAAGTAAAGAGGGGTTATTCAAAGAGGTACTGAAGTGTTATGCCAATGCCAGTGCTGCACGATTAGAGGCTTGTATTGAGGCCTCTTCATCACCACTCGAAGCACTGAGAACCTTCTTTAACCTGGCTGTTATTGATTGCCGTGAACCTTCATCGGGCGGTATGTGTATGCTGGTTAAGACAATCTCTGAACTCACTGATGAGAATGCGGATCTGCAGATTGAAGCAAAGCAGCTATTAGGCATCGTTGAGGATGGATTTGCAGTTTTACTTGATCAGGCTAGTGCATGTGGAGAGCTTGATAGCTCAAAAGATCCGAGACGATTAGCGCGTTTTTTGCAAATGCAATTGATGGGGATTCGGGCCTATGCGCTGGCTAATGATGAAACTGAACAGGTTAATGAATTAATCGAAGACGTTTTTTCCAGTTTGCGGTAATCTCAACGCTCTACTGCTGAACCCCGATTGGCTTTATCCTCTGCACCTCTTTCCCGTCGATATCTGAAATATTTGAGAGAATGTCTCTATTTAAGGATTCCATTTTCAACTGCTTGTTCTAGTTTTTGTTCCAGTGAATCCCAAAGTGCTTCGCTGCCCTTGGCTATGCGCTTGTTAACAGAAAGAACCATTTCTTTGGAGATATTGTTCTCCTTCCAGCTATGCCCGTTCCCATGCAGGTTATGCAATAGAGGAGGGACTCTGTCGATGGCTTTGGCATACTTCGCATCTGCCGTTTCACCGGCTTCGAATTCGTACCAGAGGGCCATATATTCTTCTGATTCACCTTTAGGAAGTATGTCTAGAATTCGCTTAAGACCATCAGCTTCCTGGGATTTTAGCTCCTTAGTTTCACTTGCGTAGATAATTGTATCTCCGGCATCTATCTCGCCCAGGTCGTGTATCAGCAGCATTTTTATAACGCGGTCAATATTGATCTCTTGATTGGCATAGTCCTTGAGCATCAATGCTGAAAGGCAAACATGCCAGCTATGTTCAGCAGAGTTTTCATAGCGATCAAGGCCCACAGGGCGGGTTTTTCGCTCAACATCTTTGAGTTTTTCTATTTCTACAATGAACTTTAAGATCTGTTCCATTGAATTCATTATAGGCTCCTAGATAAAGATTCCAGATGGTGTCCATTGTAGAACCTTTACTGAATGGTTGAAATAAAGTCCTGCGACACAGGTTTTCACTAACTCGGCGGTAACGGGACTCCTTCACTCAGGCCTCGGGGGTGATGTCCGATAAAACAGAGGTGGGAGATCAGGCCGGTTTCTTCCTGCCAATTGAACAGCCGATAGACCGAAGGTTCGAATACCGGGTCCAGGTCATCAACATCCTTAAGCATCAGATCATAAGAAAACGCGCTGCTGCCCGTTATAAAAAGTACAGTTCTGTGCCAGCTAATCACCACATCCCGATGAACGTGCCCACAGGCGACTCCCTTAACTTGTGGGTGCTGTTCTATTATTTTTCCAAGCGTTTCGCCGTTTGTGCACATCATCCGATCTACATAGGGGCTGCCAATTTTATTGGGTGGATGGTGAAGAAAGACCAGTGCAGGGATCTCGGGTTGTTGAGCTAATTGTTCGTCCACCCACTTCAAACGTTCATCGCACAAAAGGCCTGTATGAGTACCTGGATTAAGGCTATCCAGCGCAATGATACGCATGGAATACTGCTCAAGGGTGTAGTTAAGAAAAGGGCTGTTGGTTTGTAAATACTGATGTTCCGCAAAAATCTTCCGTAACTGTTGCCGGTGATCGTGATTACCGGGCACGATGTAGTAGGGCATCGTTAGTGTGTCCAGTACCTTTTTGGCTCGAAGATAATCATCTGGGTGGCCGTGGTTAGAAATATCTCCAGTTACCATAACGATTGTTGGTAGATTCTCTGAGTGATTAATTTCATTCACCGCATCTACCAATCGGTCGAGTAAATCGATAGGTCCGGATGTCGTTTCTATGACCCGTCCTACGTGCAGATCTGTAATTTGCGCTATTAGCACGCTACCTCCAGTGAGATTTTATTCTATGTTACAGAATTGTCGAAAGTACTCGCTTTGAGCATTCTTCAGATAGCAGTTAAGAATACTAGCTCTTTTTTGGTTCTGGCTTTACAGCCATATTTGTCAGTATAGTAAGTCCAATTTTTACAGCACCTTAACTGATTTACCCGACTGAAGAGGCCATATGTATGTCGAAGCAATCCCGGGGTGCCCTGTTGGCAATGATCAATTTGGATGCTGAATCTAATGTGCCAAAGTTTCGCCAGCTTGGTTCTCAGATTCGACAAGCCATTCTCAAAGAAGAGTTGGTCCCCGGGAGTCGGCTTCCATCTACAAGAGAGTTGGCGCGTGAGTTAAGTATTTCACGCTTAACGGTCCAAAATACTTATGAGCAACTCATTTCTGAAGGATACCTGGAAGCCTCCGTCGGCTCGGGCAGTTTTGTAAAGCCTATACGTTCTAATGATCAACAACCGAGGCGGCCGAGTAATAATCAAGAACAAGGTGTGATACAGAACAACTGCACACTGTCCAGGCGCAGTCAACGGTTGAGTGCGAGTCCCAAGATTGATCATCAGGTGCCCCGCGCATTTGACGGCAGTATTCCCGCACTTGATCGATTCCCCATTAAGGTGTGGAATAAAATATATAGCAGACACTGTCGCCGGGCCCAGCGAGAGTTACTTTGCTATGGAGATTCAGCCGGATACTACCCGTTACGTCAGTCCATCGCTGACTATCTGAGGGATGCCCGAGGAGTCCACTGTAGTCCTGAACAAGTTCTGGTGGTTAGCGGTGCTCAGCAGGCTTTTTGTTTATCGACCTGGGCCTTGTTAGATCCAGGCGAACCTGCCTGGGTTGAAGATCCGGGACACATTTCTGGCCGCGATGCGTTATTTGGCGCAGGTGCAAAGCTGGTTCCGGTTCCGGTGGATGAAGAGGGGATAAGTATACAGGAGGGCGTAAGGCGCGAAACAAGTCCCAAATTGATTATGGTGACTCCTTCTCACCAGCACCCGCTGGGCACTACAACCAGTTTGTCCCGACGGCTTGACCTGTTGGACTTTGCCAACAAAGCGGGTTCGTGGCTTATTGAGGATGACTACGACAGTGAGTTTCGATTTGTGGGTCGTCCGCTGGCTGCCATGCAGGGGATTGATCCTTACCAGCAAGTGATCTATGTGGGGACTTTCAGTAAGGTATTGTTTCCTTCATTAAGGCTTGCCTATGTCGTGGTTCCCAAAGCTCTAATCAATACATTCACGGCAGTAAACGGAGTGCTTGATCGCGCGGCGCCAACGTTACCTCAGGCCGTGTTAAGCGACTTTATCGATGAAGGCCATTTTACTCAACATATCCGTCGAATGAGGAACCTCTATGCTGAGCGGCAGCAGTCTCTGTTGGAAGTACTGGCAGCTGAGCTCGGGGATTTGTTGCGTCCTGAAGCAACAGACTCCGGGATGCACTTGATGGCATGGCTCCCGGAATGTCTGGATGATAAAAAGGTATCAGCGGCGGCGGCTCAAAAGGGTGTGGATGTACAGCCCTTGTCTATCTATTGTGTTAAGGAATCCCGGCCGCCTGGTTTATTGCTGGGGTTCAGTTGTATTGGTCAGGATGACATGACCTCAGCAGCCAGAATTCTAGCTGTGGTTATCCGGGAACAGTTGGCAGCTTTATCTGGCTGAGATAACCCCTGAGAAAGTCCGGTTAGCGGAACATAGACGATGATGCTTAGCTAGATTGTTGATTTATAATTACTTTAGATGGATTATAGCTAGCGTATGATTCAATAAATAAATGGATGATAGTGAGGGAATCTACGAACAGGTCCATTGTTCCTTTGCCGCAAGGCTTGCTCGGAACATAATGGACTTTTCGCAGCTTTCTTTAAGGAGTTGGTATGAAAGCTGTTTCAATAATAAAGTATGTTTTCACCCTGATTGGCCTTGGTATGTTGGTTGGGGCATTCTTCTTGTATCAGAGTACAAATGAATTCTTAAAAGATGCTTTAACAACGGAGGGTACCGTTGTTGAGCTGATTCGCTCAAGGTCAACGGACTCTACGACCTATCGGCCTGTTGTCAGGTTTATAACCCGGGGCGGTTCAGCCGTTGAATTTACCTCATCAGCAGGGAGCAATCCGCCAAGTTACTCTACGGGCGAGACGGTTGAAGTCTTGTTTCATGAGTCATCCCCTGAAAATGCCAAAATAAATGGATTCTTTTCCCTCTGGGGTGGTGCCGTTATTTTAGGGGGGATGGGGGCAGTGTTCTTTCTAGTCGGACTTTCAATACTTTTATTTAAAAGACGACATAAACATAAAATTGAGCAGCTGCAAAAGACCGGGGTGCCGATCAAAGCGAAGTTTATCAGTGTTGATCGAAACAGGTCTGTCAGAGTTAACGGTCGTAGTCCCTATAAAATCTGTGCCCAATGGAAAAACCCGGCAACATCAGAGATACATATATTTGAGAGTGAAAATATCTGGTTTGATCCGACAAATCATATCAATGTTGAAGAACTAACGGTTTTAATTGAAAGAAGTAATCCCAAAAAGTATCACGTTGATATCTCTTTTTTGCCTAAGGTTGCATCCTGAAGGTATAAAGATAACCCTGAGCTTCTGATGGAAGTCGCTGAATGGTGGATTATGACCCATACACTGGACCATTTTGAAAAAGCCATCAAAATCAAAAAAATAGTATCTGAGCTGGAGTAGGCCTGTTCCTGTGAGCTGCAAATCAATAGGTGTTTTGGTCAGCAGGGTTAGCCTGATAGTGGCGATAACTGCCTATGTCCTAAGTATTGCACCTTTTACTCCGGCTATTTTTCTTTCAGTTTTAGCTTTCTTTGGCGCCATACTTGGAGTACGTTCCGGTGCTTATCGTACAGCAACATTAACTGTATATGTGGTGGGCGCTACGTTCCTGGTAAGTCCATCCTTCAGGTGGGCTGAGCAGTATGTGGATCTGCTGTATCTCATTTCAGGCCTGGCGGTATTTGGAATAGCTCTTGCTGTAGCATTGTACCGTCGATATCAGAGAGCGATGAAAGATAACTGAGTAAACTGGATTTGTGATGATTATGCTGTAAATGCTGGATTATCCGGTCAGAGTATAGTTATGGGACGCACATTGATGGTAAATGCTTTCCTTGCGGATGGTTGATAAATGGCTCCTTTCGGCGATGAACTTCGCTTGTATACTGGTAAGAGTTACTATGCGGTTTGGCCAAGTCATGCAGGACGGCATGGGGTGAAAGGAGAATTTCTGGATTGGTTAGTGTCTCAGGACCGCACTTGCAGAAGCGTTGGTCAAATCAGTGCAACACCTTCGGTACTAAGTAATGATTGACCGCATATCTGACTTAAGGCTGTTCAAACGTATTGTGGAGCTGGGGTCGATGACGGCAGCAGCCCATGAGCTTGGTCTTTCGACAGCGACAATCTCGAATCGTCTTGCTGCCCTGGAACAGTCGATGAGTACCCAGTTAATAAACCGGACAACCAGAAAACAGAAGATTACCAGTTCTGGATCACGCCTTTTTGAACTTGCTAACCGAGTGCTGGCAGAAGTCGATGACTTTGCTGATGAGGTTTCCTGTACCGAAAGGGGCGTTTCTGGCTCTCTAAGAGTTTCTGCACCGCTTGATTTAGGGCACACTCACATCGCACCGGCAGTGGAGTGTTTTCTTAACGAGAATCCATCTCTGCGTATTTCTTTGTGGCTCACCGACGATGTCGTTGATCTGACTGAAAAGGGTGTTGATATTGCGATAAGGTATGGACGGTTGCAGGACAGCTCCCTCAGGCTTCGGCGGATTGCAACAAACCGGCGGATACCGGTAGCTTCGCCAGATTACCTGGCTCGTATGGGGGAACCCAGAACTCCCTGGGAACTGGAAAGCCATAACTGTATGGTTCTTTCGAATGAGGGGAATTGTTTTGACCAATGGTCGTTTACCATCAATGATTTACAACAGAGTGTACGCGTGTCGGGAGATCGAGATTCCAGTGATGCCGAGTTGCTCAGGCACTGGGCAGTGGCTGGAAAAGGAATTGCGCTGAAATCAGCCTGGGATGTGGTTGATGACGTAATTAATGGCCGGCTTACCCCCTTGCTTGTTGACTACTGTCCAAAGAGTGTTGATTTGCAACTATTACTACCCTCTGGCAGCCATATGACACATCGAGTAAGAGCTTTCAGTGATTTTCTGGTTAACTGGCTTAAAGAGGTTGATCGTTCACTGAACAAGGCGAAGGGGTTAAAGAGTTAAAAAAGGTTCGAGTGGCTAAAAGATTCGTGGTATTTCAACGACGAGGTTGGGAACCCGTGAATAAGTCCATTGTGTTCTCTAACCGGTCTGAAAGCCAGAAGCCGAATGGACTTGCTTATAGGTTCCCTTGTCTTCAGTTATTCAATTTCCCAGCGGACATGCCATTGAGAAAGGCCCATTCGGTCCAGCCATACGAGTAAAGAAACCGTACACCAACCTATTGCCAGGCCAAATATAATGGGGAAGAGCAAGTCAGTAACAATACTGTCCAGATGCTGATGGGCCATGCCCAAATCAATGAATGCAAACCTGAAAACAGTGCCTATATACACCGCGGGTATAAAGGAGGCCCAACTGTTCTCAAGTCGCATTGTTAATGTAATCACAGCGGCGACCAGAAAGACTGAGGATGGCACGATATATTGGGATAGCCACTCAGCTGTAAAATAGCCGGGCAGCCATTCAATATACAAAAGTGCACCCTGTGCCAGCGCTATACCGTAAATGAACGCCGCCAGAGCCCCGAACCCTTCCTTAGAGCTGCCACCGTGTAAAAAGTACAAAGCCCAGCTAAGGAACGCCAACCAGATTGTCCAGTCCATATAGGCGCAAATCCAGGCAGTGATAAAGGTCATGCATCCAACAGCGATTGCTATCGGTAAAATACTGATAACTTTCCTAGTTGCTTTTTCGATATTCACTTTCGACTCCTGTTATTTTTATATTTTCTGCTGCCGATTTGACGAACTATTCGTGATTCATTGGCAGGTAGTCGGTATAGCCTTCTTTACCACCGCCAAACAAAGTTTCCGGATTAAAGTCAGCCAGTGGTAATTGATGTTTTAGGCGATTGGGCAAATCCGGGTTTGCAACGAACGGACGACCGAAGGCAACCAGATCAGCATAACCCTGCTTGAGTATGTTTTCTGCCCGCTCACGGTCATAACGTCCCGCCACGATTATTGCGCCGCTAAAGGCTTCACGAAACTGCTTTCGGAAGGAATCCGGTATGGTTGGGGCATCATCCCAATCTGCTTCTGATAAATGCAGGTATGCGATATCCAGAGCATTCAGTTGTTTAGCCGCCAGAAGAATCGTAGGTATAATTTCGGGGCAGGCCATATCCTTAAAAGTCACGTAAGGAGATAAACGAACTCCTACCCGGTGTGGGCCAATTTTATTGGCAACGGCAGTAGAGACTTCCGTTAGAAAACGGACTCTGTTTTCGATTGATCCCCCGTATTGGTCAGTGCGTATATTGCTGTTTGTGCGCAGAAACTGATCGATCAGATAGCCGTTGGCTCCATGAATTTCAACCCCGTCAAAGCCTGCGCTGATTGCATTTTCTGCCGCTCTAACAAAGTCTTGAATGACGCCATCGATTTCATCCGTTTCAAGTGCTCTTGGAGTCTCACAGTCAATAAATTCGGGCTTACCGAATTGATCAATAATGTAAACCTGAGTGCCGCTGGGTTTTATTGCAGACGGGGCTACGGGTTGCTGGTTATCCTGTTGCAAGGATGGGTGTGAGACCCGGCCCACGTGCCAAAGTTGCAGAAAAATCTTACCCTCATGTTGGTGGACTGCTTTGGTAACTTTTTGCCATCCTTTGATCTGATCCGCAGAGTGTATGCCTGGAGTCAGGGCGTAGCCCTTGCCTTGCTCTGAGATCTGAGTCGCCTCGGTAATCTGCAGTCCTGCTGTAGCTCGTTGAGCATAGTAGGTGGCATTGAGCTCCGTTGGCACGTCTCCCGGTTGTTGGGTTCGAGATCGGGTCATGGGTGCCAGGACAACTCGGTTATTCAGCTCTAGCGAGTTCATGTTAAGTGCTTTGAAGAGTTCCATTGCTTTACGCCTGTGTTTTGGTTTCGCGTTAAGCATTTCATGGAAGATGTATTTTGATAATATCAATTTATCCTAAATATCTTTTTAGAATTCCAAAAGAGTTCAATCTGTTCATTTAACAAAGCACCGTCAGGAAAAGCGTCACCAGATTCATTTTCACGCTTATCGCCTACCGTTGCAGGAATCCAATTCCCTTATCCCCTGCATCATGTTAGGTTTTCACTGCGGTAATTTTCATTAGGATGTTTGCAAATAAGATTGTTAGGTTCTGTGCGAACCTAAGGGGCTTGTTCGCGGGCCTTATCACAGGGATTAAATTAATTATGAAAAAAACAATTATTACTACAGCTATTACTATCGCGACATCTGCACTACTGGCGGCGCCTGTTTTTGCAAAGGATAATACTCAAAAGCACCATGAGGGTCATGAGCCTGTTGCTGATAGCGTTATTGCAAAACAACGTATGGCGCTTGCAAATAATACCAAGGGGAAAGGTTTCGGCCCCCAGTCTCCACGTGATATAGATTTAAAAGACGGTAACAACAACCGGCTATTCAACGCTGCTCCCGCCTATACTCAAATGAATCTGTGTAATATTCATTTCCACAAGAATGCGGAGCATAAAGGTGGTGAGTTCACTGCTTATGCCGGGAATGGTGATGGACATGGCTACCAAAGCGGCTATAAGTATTCCGGTAAATTGAGCAAAGCAGAAATGGCTTCAGTTGACCATGATATTTGTCCGAGTAAACACGGTAATCTCTATCCTGGTGATACGATTGAGGTGCACTACGTACATTCTACTGCTCAGATAGAACCAGGCCCAACGTTAAACTCATGTCTGAGTGATTCAATCATAAACCCTCAGCTACGTGTTGAGACACAGGTTTATGTGTTGGTAAACGATAAGAATGCTCTCGATTTTGCTGAGCTGACCAAACATGCCAAGAAAAACGGTTTACATCAGGCGTTGAATATTCCTGATAACACGGGCAATCCCGTTCAGTACAATGGCTCAACCACGGGACCGGGCTATAACGAAGAAGGATCTCCGCTCCAGGTTTCATGGAGTGTTCGACCCAAAGTTGCTAAAGCGAACATTGTCTCAGTCGGCAAGTGGTGTGAAGGCAACACATTTAACGAAGATCATGCTCACGGTGTAAGAAATTTAGTTAAGAACCCTGATCTTCTCTCTGAGATTATGTAATCAACGTATTCTCATCAACCTGTTTGCCATCAACAACAGCCGATAGAAGCTTTTCTCTATTGAGTTAAGCTTCTGGTTTTTTTTTCTGCCGATTATCGTCATTATGGTGACTATCTCTTGCTGGAACCCGGTAATAAATAGGTCGTGCACTTAAAACGCTAACTTGTTATAAAGCCATGGTTTCTCTCGGACTTTTTTTGTGGGGCAGCACCTTATATAGCAACCATATATCACCTAACTACAGGGTTTAACTGATAAGAAACAGCCAGTCCTGGTCAGGCCCTTAATACTATAAAAGATGAGTGGCTTTATGAGATCGAATTTTCAGAAAACATCATCCTACGATTTTTTAATCAGCCGGAATCAACATGATGATTCCTATTGTCTTTACCGGTTTGATCCTGATGCTGAGGAGCTGTTCAGTTTGCTTCCGTTGAGTGCGGATGCATCCTTTGACCACTCCTATCAAATAGCTCAGGTGGGAGGCTACCTTCTACAGTGGAGCCCGCTGTGCGAACAGGATGGTAAACCCAGCTACCATTTCAATCTCTTGACTTTCAATCCGAATTCACCCGATCCCTTGAATGGTAAGATTCTTCAGAGCGGTTACTGGGAAAAGAAAAAATTCTGGGGCTATCGGGATTATTACAGCAGCAACCCTGATGAAGGCCAGAATCTGGACCTTATTCCGATGTCCAGTTTTGTCCTGAATATGATCCCAGCAAAGGGCCGTGGGACCTACGAACTCTGGAATTTTGATCCGCAGCCCAACTTGCCAGGTAATGCTGATCCAATCCCGTATCCCTATACCGGGCAGGGTGGTTTCCCGCTTATCAAGGAAGGTCATACTCTGATTCCTATTGGTAACTACGTCCTGGATAGGCTGCCAGACCGGAAACGTTTTCGATTGTGGAGCTTCGATCCGCAACTGCATCCTGCTCTATCGCTCCCCGCTGTGCAGGAAGGTTACTGGGATGAGATCGACGAGCGGCATGAATTAACCGCTATTGGCGATCATATACTGGACTGGAATCCTGAAGAGGGGACTTATCGGCTCTGGAGGTTTGACCCCAACCATGCTGATGTACTGATTGATCCTATTCGGGAAGGTAAGCTACCGGCTGGCATCGGCACTGATACCAAGCTGACAGGCTATCAACCTCGTATCCCTGTGCAAAAGCAACAGGCAGACAGGCCTGGTAGTACTGACTTTATGCGCTCAAAGATCAGGCATGTCGTCTATTACATGGTGGAAAGTCGCTCATTTGATAACGTCTGTGGCTGGCTGTACGAAAAGGGGGATAGAGACTGTCATTACATAGGCTCGCAAGAGCCCTTTGACGGGGCAAGCTTTGAGAATTTTAACTTCGATAGGGACCGTAAGGTTCATGTCAGCCAGTTCAAAGACGGTAAGCTTAGTGATCAGTGGAATCTTATTGCGCTTGATCAGGACCCCTTCCACGATACAACGGATAATTTACAGCAAATGTTTGCGGAACCTCCCGGTTATTGGGGACGTGCCAAGCCGGACATGGGAGGATTTATTCTCAACAATGCCAATCCTCAGGTGATGGAAACCTTCAGTCCTGAGCAGTTACCAGTGCTAAATGGTCTTGCTCGCCATTTCGGAATCTCCGATCGCTGGTTTTGCTCTATTCCGGGGGGCACCGATGTTAATCGCGCTTTTTCCGTTACCGGCTCTGCCTTTAACAAGCTTGGCACCTGGGAAGGAGGTAATGCCTATAAGTACTGGCCAGATTCACCTCATCGTCAGTCGATCTGGAAAGTGCTCTGGAGTCAGGGAATTACCGATTGGAAAATTTATAATTCAGTACTTTGGGAAGACTATATCTTCACTTATCAGCTTTATCTCAAAGGGCAAATTCCCACCGTAGATGCCAATCCAACTGAGTTTATGGCTGATATTGAACAATTCAAGAAAGATGCTCTGGACGGCAATCTGCCAGCTTTCAGCTATCTTGAACCAGCCTGGATTGCTCCTGCTGGTGCCACCTCATATCATCCTGGCGGCGATCTGGTGCCAGCAGAAACGGCTCTTAATGAGATTTATGAGGCCATAAAAAATGGCCCGGGTTGGGATGAGACATTACTGGTTGTCACCTTTGATAAAAATAATGGTATCTACGACCATGTGTCACCACCCTATGCTAAAAAACCCTGGCCTAATGATCTGAATAACGGCTTTGCCTACGACCTGATGGGACCAAGGGTTCCGACGATAATGGTCTCTCCCTGGATTAAGGAACAGTCTGTATTCAGAGCTGAAGGAGATGTTCCCTTTGACTCCACCTCGTTTGCTGCCACCCTGCTGGAATGGTTCGGGGTTCCAAAACCATTGTGGGGTCTTGGCGATCGTATGGATATAGCGCCTACCTTTGAACGGGTTTTCCAGGCATCTGAACCACGAAAGACAGCTCCAACCTTAACGCCGCCGTACGACAAGTCTTTTCCTAAAGAAAGTAACAATGCTTAGGATCTGAGCCTGTTACCGGTCTTTATTTAACGACCGCTGTTTGTTGTGGAACTTGCGAACATAATGGACTTATTCGAAGGTTCCTTAGGCGTCATTCAGTAGGGCCAGTGTGTAGAATGGCATCAACAGATATTATTCTGCACACCGGATTTCACCTTAACAGGAGACGGTGGGGTTTGGCTTATGTAGCTGCTCTTCGGCGTTTCTCAATGCTTGCCATAACTGGCTGTCCTGAAAGCACAGGCTTGCACCGCCGCGCTTTTCCTGAGAAACCATTCGATTAATATCGGCAATACAGACCCAGGGTAACGTATTTACGTTGTTTTTCAGGGCGACCGCCCATTTCGCATGATCCTTGGTGTAGTGCCATTGATAGCTTAGGTCAGGAGCTAACTTAAAATCCAGGGTGAGGATATCTTCATCGTAGCTACTGGAGCGATCATCTTTTAAGGGCGTCACCTTGCCCCTTCTCCAAGTCTCAACGACGAGGTCGCACTTCAGTTCGGGAGACACCAGATCCAACCAAAAATCTTCTCCCCATTTTCGGCTCTTTGCGATGAGAGAGAAGGCTTTTCCGCCTTTGGACTTAAACTTCAAGGTCGATGGTTTCGTTGATTCACTCTCCTCAGCACCATGGAATAACAATGAAAGGGGCTCTTCATCCTGTAAGGAAGAGGGAAGACGTGAGCTTTCCGTCAGAATTTGTGGGTTCTGTTGGCTTAGCATCTGCCGGGCGATTTGATTGGCCGTTTGGTAATCGGGTAAGGAAATACAGATAAATGTCTGGCCGTAGATTTTTTCGTCGTCAGGAAGAGTGAATTCCTTGTTGGCGGGAAAGCGTGGGGTTGAGTGCAGTAGAAGAAGCGCTGAATCACTGCTCTTATCAAAGGCCAGAATACCTTTGCAGTGCCCCTTTCCGGACTTGTTTGCTTCCTGGTCAACGTGCTCGTCATTGTAAACAAGATAGCCCGTACTTTCCGGGGCATTAAAAATTCCTTTCAGAGTATGACTCAATGCCTGGTTGCTTTTGTCTAGCCCCGTTGGTGATAGTTCCAATGCTCCAACATCCGGATCAAAGTATAAGAAGTCGAACCCTTCGTTAGTCTCGCTTCCTGTATGCTCCGGGGTTTTATAAATAAACCACCAATCGACAGGTTTTCCCTGTTGGTTTTTTACTTCTATCATTAGATAGAATTCTCCATGCTAATTTAGATTCCTAAAAAGCAGCTTTTCAAGTACTGCCCTTGCCGAATAGGGAATACTTGGAATTTAAAATGCTTATTGACCGGGTTTACGTTCAGTTTGTTCTGTCTACTTACCCCTTTGGTTCGCTAATTCTAGACCGCTTCTATTAACCCGGTGGGCTAATACGTTTACGATGCGTAGCGGATAGCCGGATGCTCGAAGTACTTCGCCACTCTCTTTGGCTTTTTCTGCAACATCCGCATATGGCCCAGCACTTTACCTGCCAAGTCCGATTGATTTCTTGCTGGTGATGCACTGCG